>CALXPL010000014.1 GCA_944390275.1 uncultured Alphaproteobacteria bacterium | reverse complement strand
GATAAAATATACGAAGGCACCGACAAAGTCATTGCAACAATTACAAAACTGGTCGTCTGAGGCAAAATGTGCTTTATAATAATTCCTAATCTTGACTGACCAATCGAACGGGCTGCTTGAACAAATTCTTGATTTTTAACAGACAAAACCATACCTCTTACAACCCTTGCAAATCCTGCCCAACCGACAAGCGCTAAGATAATTACAATCAGCATAAATCTTTGAATACTTGTCATCCCAGATGGCAAGACAGATGCTAAAATTATCAAAAGGTAAAAGCTTGGAATTGACATTACAGCTTCTGCAAACCTCATCATAATTGCATCCACTTTCCCGCCAAAGTATCCTGAAATTCCCCCATACAAAAGTCCTATCGGAAACAAAACAAATAATGCCAAAAATCCGATTGTCATTGAAATTCTGCCGCCAAACAATAGCCTTGAAAATACATCACGACCATTAATATCAGCACCTAACAAAAACAATCTGCCATTACTATCGGTTGTGACAAGATGCCTTTTCATTGGGATTAACCCTAAAAATTTATAAGGCTCACCTTGCGCAAAAAATTTCAAATAATGTTTTTGGCTTCTATCAAGTGAATAGACTATTTTCAAATTTTCACCGTCAAAATCCCTGCGATAATTATATGTATAAGGTTTTGAAAGTTTTCCGTTCTCATCTATTGTAAAAATCTTTGAAGGCGGTACGTAAGCCATTGTTCTGTCGGAAAAATCCTTCGTATAAGGTGCTATAAAATCCGCAAAAAACAACGACAAATATATTATGCCAAGAACAATGAGTGCAAGACGAGCAAATTGATCTTTCCAGAGTTGTTTCAGAACCTCTTTTATCATGAAACACCTCCCTTAACCCTTATTCTAGGATCGGTAATTATAAGAAGGATATCCGCTATCAAATTACCTAAAATCAGCATTATAGCACCCATCATTAACGATGCCATAACAAGATTTATGTCAGAACGCAAAACCGCTTCTAATATCAAACGCCCTAATCCGGGGTATTGAAATACGTATTCCGTCAAAGCCGCCCCGCTTAACAATCCCGCAAACTCAAACCCTAACAAAGTAATCATCGGATTTATTGCATTTCTTAGAGCGTGCTTATAAACAACCTTAAATTCTGATAACCCCTTAGCTTTTGCAAATTTTACATAATCACTATCAAGAACATCAAGCAAATTTGCTCTCATCTGCCTTTGCAATCCTGCAAGAGAAATCGTAAATAAAACAGTTACAGGCAAAACAAGATGATGCGCTAAATCTAAAAATTTTCCACCAAAAGACATCTCTGAAAAATTGGAGGACGTAAGCCCCCCGACAGGAAACCAGCCTGTTTTTACAGCAAACAAAAGAAGTAAAACCGCAAAAAAGAACGACGGAATTGCCATACCAATACTTGTTAGAACTGTCAAAATCCTATCCGTTTTAGATTTCCACCTCAATGCCGCCAATACCCCTAAAGGAACTCCGACTATCCATGTCATAAAAATTACAACAACAGCAAGTAGAAGAGTATTTGGAATTCTTTCTTTCAACTTTGTGCTAACCTGCTCTCCGTTTGAGGTTATGCCTAAATCTCCTTTTACAAAAGATTTTGCCCATTTGCCGTATTGGACAATAATCGGTTTATCCAATCCTAAACGCTCAGTTTCTTTCTGCAGTGTTTCTTTTGACACTGAAGGATTTAGCCTTAATTCTGCCAAAGGATCAACCGGTGATAACCTTATTATAAAAAAGCTTATCAGTGAAACTATTATCAACAAAGGAATTGACTGCAAAATTCTCTTTAAAATATAAATTAATACTTGCATTATTTTTCCCCTCCGTCAATATAAATTTCCTCAATGTTATAAGTTATTCCTGTCAAACCCGACGGAAATATATTTTTAAATTTCGTTCTGATTGCAGTTATTATAATCGGTGAATAGATGTAAATAAAAGGCTTCTGTTCATAAGCAATTCTCTGGTATTCATCATAATATTTTTTGCGTTCTTCAAATGAAGTTGCAAGTGCTCCTTTTATGTAAACTTCATCAATTTTCTTTTCCCAATCTAAGCGAGAACTGTTTTCATCACCCTCTAATCTTTGATTAAACATATGCAAAGTTCCGTCAGACATCCAAACGTTTTTACCGCCGTTCGGCTCTAAAGGAGATCCGGTCAAGCCCATTATAACCATATCCCAATCAAGAGTGTTTACAAGCTTGTTTACAAGAGTATTAAATTCAATGGGTTTGAAATTAACTTTCATTCCTAAATCTTCCAAATCTTGCTTTACCATAACCCCGATTGCCTCACGCTCCGTGTTTCCGGCATTGGTAAAAAGATTAAATTCAACGTGATTTCCTGCCTTATCTCTTAAGTGCCCCTTCTTATCCCAATAAAATCCTGATTTTCTCAAGTATTCTTTTGATTTTTCAAGACTTCTCGGGTAAGCTCGAAGTTTTTTATTCAAAAATATTGAATTTAAGCTTTCTGCCGTATAAAGAGGCTCTCCAAGACC
>CALXPL010000013.1 GCA_944390275.1 uncultured Alphaproteobacteria bacterium | reverse complement strand
ACTGCGCTTCGGGCACTTGAGTTGTAACATTCGCATCGCTTCGATTAATCTCGCTCGCTCTTTAACAACTCTACGCCGCGCCATTAAAAAAAGCCCCTCAATGGGGCTTTTTTTAATGGCGCGCCCTAGACGATTCGAACGTCTGACCCACAGCTTAGAAGGCTGTTGCTCTATCCTGCTGAGCTAAGGGCGCATCTTCCTTGTTTGTTTGATGGTCGGGACAGGCGGATTCGAACCGTCGGCATCTTGCTCCCAAAGCAAGCGCTCTACCAGGCTGAGCTATGTCCCGAATCTTCAAACTCCCTCTAACTTACATTCTTTATTTTATTTTGCAAGACTTTTTTTATGCTTTCTTGTTTTTTTTGATTATCTTAAATAAGAAAAAATCTTTTATCTTTACATTTTCTGTTATTTCTAAAAAACGGTTATAATCTTTTCTCCTTAATTCTTTTCTTACAATCTTTTTATATTCTTCTTTCTGTTCTTTCGGTATCTTTACGTATATCCATGTGTAAAGATATTTTTTCATGTGATATAAATTGCTCTTTAATTTTTTTCCTTCTTGACTGCCTTGTAATTTCTTTTCTATTATCTTGAATACTTTGATTATATCTAGCTGTTTCTTATCTGTTCGGTGGCAGAGACTGTCATCCCTCATCCTGTAATTATATAAGGCTTCACTGCAATAACTCATTTGCGGATTGCTTAAAATTATGTCCGTCAAATAGATAATGTCTTCGTATATAATATGAGGAACAAATCTTATCTCGTGCTTTTTTAGAAATTCTGTTTTGTATAATTTATTCCACGCGTAACACGGTGTGATGTATATATAATCTGAAATGTTTGACGGGCGGAATGTTATCGGAATTTCTCCTTGCTCATGTATTTTGCCCTTGGAATCTATCCTTTTCCAAAATGGACTACTCTCTTCTTTTTTCTTAGAATCATATATTTTGTTTAAATTACAAATTACTATATCGGCTTGCGTTCGTTTGGCTCGATTATATAATGTTTCTATGGCGTTTTGTTCAATCGTGTCATCGGAATCTAAAAAGAATAGATATTCCCCTTGCGCTTGAGAAACTCCGTTATTTCTTGTAATCGATAATCCTTGATTCTTTTGGGATATGAGCTTTATTCTTTGGTCTTGTTGCGCATAACTTCGTGTTATCTCTTCCGAATTATCCGTCGAGCCATCATTAATGCAAATAATTTCTATATCTTTATAACTTTGACTGCAAACACTATCAAGACATTCTTTTAGATATTGTTCTGTATTATATATCGGTATGATTACTGATATTAATTTCTTTTTGTCCATGATATTACTCGTATTCCGTTGTATTTATTTTGGAATACTATTCTTGATTTTTCTGTTTTGCAATCTTAAATATGCTTTTTATAACAGTAATCTTTTTTGGTTGTTCTATCTCCTCTTCTTACTCTTTTTTGTTGGGTATCTTTATTCTTAAATATTTTAAGTCGATTATTCTTACTCCCTCGGTTTGTTCCAAGTAAGCGTTGTATTCCTTTCTTGTTAATATTTTGCTTACCTCTTGATTATAGTGCTTCTTTTCTTCTTTCTTCAGCTCTTTGTTCCCTTCACATAAAATTTGATTGCGAAAATATAGATACGCTTGCTTTAGCTCCTCATCTTCCGGGTGGCTTTGTAGCGACGCTTTTATGTAATTAATTATCTTAAATACTTCAAAACTTTTATGCTTCCGTTTCCCTTCTTGTCCCGGAAATCTTATGTATTTGGGATAATTTATGTTGAAAATTTTCGGAGATGAATTTATTATATTTATCAAAAAGCCTTTGTCTTCCCAACTCCCTAATGCCGGTATCTTTAGTTGATTCTCAATTAAAAATTCACGGCGATATAATATATTCCATAGAGGATAGTCTTCTATCAATATGCTGGCATAAAATTTTTCGTTCGGTATCCTTCCTTGTGGTGCCGGACTCGTCTCTATTTTCCCTTCTTTACTTATTTCACTGATGTTTACGGGAAAAATCTTAATTTGATTCTCATTAATAACTTGACTGTAACTGTTTAATAATATATCACAATTTTCTTTTTCCGCAATTTGATATAATGTCGATAATAAATCTCGAGAAATCCCATCTTTGACATCTATATAATACACATATTTTCCTTGTGCTAAAGATAATGCATTGTTTCTTGCCATACCTAGGCTTTGTCTTTCTTGTGTCAGACTTAATAAACGCGACTCTTTTGAGGAATACCGGCTTAATATTTCTCCGCTGTCATCTGTCGAGCCGTTATTAATACATATTAATTCTATTTCTTGTAGTGTTTGGGAAAATATATTTTCAAGACTTTTTTGAATGCTCTTTTCCGCATTCTCTATGCACATGATAAGACTTATCAAGGGTTGAGACGACATGGTTTTTTCCTTTCTTTTAGAATCACCATACGCTCACACTGACTATTCTTCTATTTTATCTATTGATTCTTTGCAAGAATTATTTTGGATTGTTGATGCTTTTTTCTTTTGATGTTTCTTCTTTATACCATTCTTTCCAGTCTTGTCCGTCTATATAAAAGGATTTTATTTGGGGTAAACCAAAGGGCGAAAGCGTGAATTCTAATTCCATTGTCGGATCTTTCTTTGCTAACATACGTTCTAGTGTTTTTCCTTTCTCTTCTTCCAGATAATATTGATAAACGCGTTTGAAAGCGTACCCTTGACAGATGATTTTATCTCTTTTGCGTTCATAGCGACATCCATTCTTATCTTGCTCAATTTGCAAACTTAAATAATGTCCCGAAAGAATGTCGCGCGGGTCATAGCCGCTGACATATAATCTTATACTTTCTTTTTGCATAATTTGATATTGCAAAAAAACAACCCATGAAATTAAACATATTAAGGGAAGAATTATTGCTGTTTTCATGAGGCTTTTATTCATGTTTGCTCTCCTCTAGGCGTGAATGTATTTTGTGGCTTAGTTTATAAATATTGCTGCCGATTAGATAAAATATTATTCCCGATAAAATTAGTCCCAAACCCGTTGTCATCATATTCCCGAATACTTGAATATAAATGATAAAAAATCTTACGGATATTAAAAATGAACCGAGATTTATTAATTTTTTACTCCTTTTTTGGTTTCCTTTGTATATGACAAATAGGAAAACACTAAAGCTCAGGAGTGAGGCGGTAATTTCCGTTCCGATATTCGTTCTGCCCATGATAAGGTTTAAGGTTATCATGATAACTCCCATGATGCCTAATAACACATAATATGGGATTTCTTTGTTCTTTCTTGATGTCTTGCTTGTTAAAAACAGCGCAATTCCCCATGCCGTTATGCCGATTAGCCATAAAATCCAAAAGGCTTTATTGACTGCCGGATTTGTTGTTATCTCATAGCTGTTGTCTAGCGGTATAAAGATTTCCATAAACAAGACACTGCCGATGATGTTCATAACAAACAATATTTTTACGGCTTGCGCTATTTTTTTGCTTATGTCAAATCGTGAAATAAGTTGTCCTATTCCCAAATAAAGAATCAGATTCATCCATATCACCCAAAAAGGACTGATTTCTACGATTTGCTCAAAATATTGGTTTACTATATCTATTGTGAGCAACTTAATAACTGCCGTTGTATAAAATATATATGTCCAGATAATCGGTAAAATAACTTTCTTACAGCTTAAAACCAGCGGAAAAGTGATTAAACTCCAGAAGAAAAGTGCCGCGTTTAAGTCGTCTCCGAGGTGATAAATTTGTCCGATTAAGCCGATACTGCTCAAAAGAAGCAGAGCGTATAATATTTTTAGGCTTTCCGTAATCGTTTTTTTCTTTTGCTCTGTTGTTTTATAAACTAATAATCCACATACTGTCAGAAGAATAAAATCACTTATCAGTTTTAGAGAATCGGGAAGTTTATCCCAGTTGTAGGCTATTAGCGAGAGAATACCTATGCCGATACAAAAGGCACTAATAAACAAAAAAGCCGGATAGAGTAGGGGACGGCTTTGTTTTTGTTCATAATTTAAAATCTTTTCTTTTTGTTCGGAACTAATGAGTTGTGCGCTTTCCCAGATTTGTAATTTTTTGCTGATATTCATGTGGTTCTTCCGTTTCTTTTCTTTTATTTCTTTTTATTTTATTTTATTTTATTTCTTTACTTATGCAACTTATTCTTTTTTCTTTTTGCAACATTTTTCTAAAAAACCCTCTTTACGGGTGTAAAGAGGGTATATTAGTCTAAAGCGTGTTCACTATAATTTATTTTTTCAATGAGGTCAAATATTTTTCCGCTTCAAGGTTGGCGATACAGCCTGAACCTGCCACAATATTTATACCTCTGATGGTTATTGTGAGATTTAGTATGGCTTATATTGTGTGCGCTCTTCCAATTGTTGATTCATCTCTTTTATTCTACTTTCAATCGTATTGTTCTGGTTGGTATATTCTATTGTATTGAGATATGTCATCGAGGCAAAATCAGGAATTGGTTCCGGTGATTGACTCGCTTCTCTTTTCCAACATTTTTCTCGAGTACAGTCTCCAACATAACCACTCCGGTGTCGTACATAACCTGCGTTAGATTGAGTGTCAATGAATGCTTCGCATTCTTCCATTGTATTAAATGAGTCGTTTTTATCTGTTGAAAAAGATGAGTAGTAATCAGCAGGATATTCAGGACAGAGAAAGCAGTAGATTTTTTCCCCTTGATAGCTCAAAAGATATTTTGTGCTTCCATCGGTATAGCTTCTTTTCACGCATGTGGCGTTTTCTTTTCTACCATATTCTAGAGCTTTAATGTTGGCTGTATTTTGATAAGGATTTGAGGAAGAACAAACGGTTCTTTTATTGCCACATCCGTCGCTTTCTTGGTATAATCCATACCAACAGGTATGTTGTTCAGGAGTGCCTTGTTCCGGTAAAGGTAAAGGTTCACATGTGCACTGTTGTTTTTGACTGTCTAATTCATAGCGTCCTTCACAGTCTGTAATATAGTATTTTCCAGAACATGCTTCTTTTTTACAAACGGAATAATTTGGGCAAGATGAGTATGTTCCAAGGTTGGGGCAAACGCATGTAT
Source organism: uncultured Alphaproteobacteria bacterium (assembly GCA_944390275.1). Classification (GTDB taxonomy): domain Bacteria; phylum Pseudomonadota; class Alphaproteobacteria; order RF32; family CAG-239; genus HGM16780. Next base: position 304 of record CALXPL010000013.1, on the reverse strand, counting down.
CTCCTTCTCTGACATAACTTGTTTTACAACTTGATAAAGAATATTTACCCGAACAAGATTCATACCAACAATTACCATTTGCCGGACAAGAATCTAAGTTTGCTTCGTAATAACAATGTTCGGTACAAGTTTTAGAGGAAGCGTTCCAATCGTAACCGGAAGCGCAGCCATCGACTTTGTAATATTTTCCGCTACATTTTTCTTTTTCACATTTATATCCGGTCGGACAAGAAGAGTAAGTTCCTTTATTGTCACAAGTACACGTTTTGGCCGCGGCATTCCAATCGAAACCGTCTTGACAGCC
>CALXPL010000012.1 GCA_944390275.1 uncultured Alphaproteobacteria bacterium | reverse complement strand
TTCAACCTTGTGATACAAAATGCGGCGGCTCGGGATGTTCTTCTTCCGGTAGCAGCGGTTCGTCCAGTGGTTCCGGAAGCGGTTCTTCTAGTGGAAGCGGATCTTCAAGCGGAAGTACATGTTCTGTGTCGGCTCCGGTTACATCTACTTGTACGGCTTCTTGTTATTGTAGTCTTACTGATGGGGGACATGGTCCTTCAGAAATGTCTAAGCAATATTATTGTGATTGTAATGGGGGTAGAGGGGGAAGTTGGAATTATATGGATTCCAATAAGACAAGTTATGACAATTATAAAGCTTGTTTAGAAGCTAAGAAGTCTATGTCGGAATGCAGTGGTTCTTCTTTTGAGTTTACACCTCCTTATAATGAAGAAGTTAGATGTGGTTGGCGATGTCTTGATTAGCTCGTAAAGCCATATTTTGCTATAAAATAAGGTAAATAAAAAACCCAAGTTTTTTTACTTGGGTTTTTGTCTTCTCTTTTGCAAAATTAACCGGCTTCACTCATCGGCTCGTCATCACCAATCATTTCCGTTGTCAAATGTCCGGCATCGGCTCTGATTTTGCTCTCAATTTCATCGGCTATTTCCGGATGTTCTTTTAAGAAAATCTTGGCATTTTCACGACCTTGGCCGATTTTGTCGCCTTTATATGAGAACCATGCTCCGGCTTTTTCGACAATACCGGCTTTAACACCTAAATCAAGCAATTCTCCGGTTTTTGAAATACCTTCGCCGTACATAATGTCAAAATCAACAACTTTAAACGGAGGCGCAACTTTGTTTTTAACAATCTTAACGCGGGTTTGACTGCCGATAACATCTTCTTTATCTTTGATGGAACCGGTACGACGTATATCCATACGAACCGAAGCATAGAATTTTAAAGCGTTACCACCGGTTGTCGTTTCGGGATTGCCAAACATAACGCCGATTTTCATGCGAATTTGGTTAATAAAGATAATTAATGTATTTGAACGGGATACCGTCGAGGTTAATTTACGCAGAGCTTGGCTCATTAAGCGTGCCTGCAAGCCCATGTGTGAATCTCCCATTTCGCCTTCTAATTCGGCTTTCGGAACAAGAGCGGCTACCGAGTCAACAACCAGAACATCAATAGCTCCCGAACGGACTAAGGTGTCGGCAATTTCAAGAGCTTGTTCTCCGGCATCCGGCTGGGATATTAATAAACTGTCGATATCAACACCGATTTTTTTTGCATAAGCCGGATCCAATGCGTGTTCCGCATCAATAAAAGCGCAGGTGCCGCCTTTCTTTTGCGATTGCGCTATTACGCTTAATGCTAATGTTGTTTTTCCCGAGCTTTCGGGACCGAATATTTCAATGATTCGACCTTTGGGCAAACCGCCGATACCTAATGCTATGTCTATGCCTAAGGAACCTGTCGAAATTGCTTCAATATCTATATTCGACTGTTGACCGAGTCTCATAATCGAACCTTTTCCAAAGGCTCGTTCGATTTGGCTGAGTGCCGCATCTAGGGCTTTATCTTTTTCCATTCCTTTGTTCTTTCTTTATTCAAATATTTTTTACCGAATCTATTTATTCACTTCTTTTGATAAAACGCAATATTCCTTACGTAATTATCCTATGAAATGATATTGTACTACTTTTGTTCTTTTTGCAAGAGTTTTTTTCGGTTGTGATTGTTTTTTAAATAATCTCTTTTTTCGGGCCTTTCCAAAATTAGGCTTTTCTTTAATGTTTGTTTATCCATTTCTTGATAGTCCGTTAAAGCCGATGTGATGACCGCTCCGAATATAACTACCGCCCAGACTAAATACATCCATATTAAAAATATTGGAATTATTGCCAATGCTCCGTATAATGTTTGGTACGTCGCACTCGCCAATACCGCTACTCCGAAAACTTTTCTTAATATTGAAAATAATATCATGGCGATAACTGCTCCGCAAAACGCATTCCGTAATCTTACTTTCTTGTTGGGTACAAATACGTATATCAACATTAAAACTAATATCGTGATTAAAGATGGGAGCAGGGCACTTATTATAAAACTGGTGTTAAGTGCATCTTCCGATAAGCCAGAAAGCGCAAAAAAGTAACTACGGATGGAAAAAGCTGCTCCTAGCAATAATGGGCCGAGAGTAATTACTGTCCAATAGAGTGTAATTTTTGTTGTTAGGTGTCGTGGACGTGAGACTCTAAATATAAAATTAAAACTGTTTTCTATGGTCGATAACAACATAATAGATGTAATGACAATACTTATAACTCCTATGGTTGTTAATCCTGCCGATGCTTTCAGAAAATCGGCAAAATATGTATTGACTTCATTTCCTATCGTCGGAGCTAAATTGTGTAACAGCATTTCTTGTATCTGTCCGCGGATGTTCTCAAATGCCGGAAAGGCCGAAAATATTGATAATCCTATGGCAAACAGCGGTACTATCGCTATGAGCGATGTATAACTTAATGAGGCTGAAACCCGAAATATCGTATCGTTTCTTGCTCTTCTCGTTAAAAAATATATAAATTCTTTTATCGTTTTTAAATGTTCTTTCAGTGTTCTTTGCAATAACATACCCAACTCACAAAAAAAAGTGTTTACAATATTAACGAAATTTTATAATAAATATGTAATCTTATAATTAGTTTATTCTAGATTTAAAAAAAAGAAAAGGAAAATATTATGAATGCAACACCTTCTTTAATGACAGGTAAAAAAGGCCTTATCATGGGTCTTGCAAATGATAAATCAATTGCTTGGGGTATTGCTCAGGCCCTTAATGCTTACGGAGCTCAAATCGCTATCTCTTATCAAGGTGAAGCCTTGGAAAAAAGAGTTCGTCCTTTGGCTGAACAGTTGGCTTTCCCTCCTATGTTGATTAAATGTGATGTTACAGATAGTGCAAGCGTCGAAGCCTGCTTTAAAGAATTAGGCGAAAAATGGGGTAAAATCGATTTCTTGGTTCACGCTATTGCCTTTTCTGATAAAAATGAACTTAAAGGACGTACTATCGATACGACTCTGCCAAACTTCTTGAATACTATGCATATTTCTTGCTACTCTTTCATTGAAGCATGTCGTTGCGCCGCTCCGATTATGAATGAAGGCGGCTCTATTGTTACGTTGACCTATCTCGGCGGTGAAAGAACTTTGCCTAACTACAATATTATGGGTGTGGCTAAAGCCGCTCTTGATGCTTCTATTCGCTATGCCGCTGTTGATTTGGGGAAGCAAGGTGTTCGCGTTAATGGTATCTCTGCCGGTCCGATTAAAACTTTAGCCGCTTCCGGTATCGGGGATTTTCGTAAAATCTTGCGTTGGAACGAGTTGAATGCTCCTTTGAAACGTAATGTTACTCAAGAGGAAGTCGGTAATGCCGCTTTGGCTCTCTTATCTCCTCTCGGTGCCGCTATTACCGGTGAAGTTTTACATGTTGACTGCGGATATCATTCTATCGGTATGGTATCTCTTGATAATGCTCACGAATCAGGTCAGGTTTTGATGGATTTTTAATTTGATTTCCTTTGTAAATTCAGACCGCCGGTCGTTTCGTCTTCCGGCGGTTTTGCCGTAAATTTCTTGGAGGACGCATGTTTCATCTTTTCTCGGATGCTCAGCTTAAAGAAAAGTTGCTCTTGTGGGGAAGGCAATTCAAAAAAATATTTATTTATTTTTTCTTTGTCGTCGGTCTCTTTTCTTTCTGGTTGGGATGGTCGCTTTATCACTATTTTTCTTCTGAAAGAAAAGCGGATTTTACCGTGCCGGAGAAAATGATTTTAACTCTGAATTTGGATGCTCCTTTAACGGAAGTCAGAAATGATGATTTGTTACAGAATCTCTATGGTCAACCACAAATCTCTTTCTTTGATGTCTTAAATATTATTCAAAAAGCTCGCCATGACAACAGGGTTTCTGCTCTTTTTGTTTCTATAAGCGACTCTGGCCTTGGACTGGCTCAGCTTCAAGAACTTCGTCGTGAAATTAAAAAATTTCAAAAAAAAGGAAAAAAAGCGTATGTCTATTCTTCCGGTTTCGGCTCTTTTGGCGGCGGTACCGGTGAATATTATCTTGCGTCTGCTTGTGATGAAATTATTTTAATGCCAAACTCCGAGGTCGGTATTACTGGTCTTGGTATCGAAATTCCTTTTATTCGCAATACTTTGAATAAAATAGGTATTGAACCTCAATTTTCGGCTCGTTATGAATATAAAACAGGTGCGGATAGTTTAACTCAATCAAAAATGAACAAGTATTATCGTCAGGAACTAACACTGTTGGGAGAAAATGTTTTTAATCAGATTGTTGACGATATTGCAAAAGACCGTAATTTGTCTCAACAAAATGTTAAGGCTTTAATTAATCGTGCTCCGATTTTTTCTAAAGACGCCTTGAATCATAAGTTGATTGATAAAATTGCTTTCAAAACGGATTTTATTGCAGAATTGGAAAAATCTTTAAAAGCAAAAACTTTTGCTGCTTCTAATTATTTTCAACTACTTAAAGAGGAATCTTCAGAAACGGAAAAAGATAAAATTGTGTTTATGGTTTTAGAAGGAACTATTGTTGACGGATATAGCAATCTTGATCCCTTAAGCGGTGAGTTAACAATTGGTTCGGATACTGTTATTAATGATTTAAAAAAACTTGAAAAAGAAAAAAATATTAAAGGAATTGTTCTGCGAATTAATTCTCCGGGGGGAAGCTATTCTGCTTCTACCGAAATTTATAATGCTTTGCTCTATTTTAAGAAAAAATACAATATTCCACTTATTGTTTCTATGGGAGATTATGCGGCATCGGGAGGATATTATATCGCAATGGCCGGTGATTATATTTTCGCTGATCCGTCAACAATTACGGCTTCTATTGGAGTGTATGGCGGAAAAATGGTGCTTTCCGGTTTGTGGAAAAAATTTGGTGTCGAATGGGAGCGTGTTGCTTTCGGTAATAATGCCGGTATGCTTAGTCCTAATCGGAGTTTTACTCCTACGGAATTGAAAATTTTTAATGCTTCTTTAGATAATGTTTATCGCGATTTTACACATACCGTTTCTCAAAAACGAAACATCTCTTTGAAAAATCTTGATAAATTAGCTCGCGGACGGGTCTTTACCGGTGCTCAAGCGCAAAAAAATCTTTTGGTCGATGAAATCGGCGGTTTGCAAGAGGCTCTTGCTTATCTTTATAAAAAATTAAATGATGGTTACCAATTAAAACATCAAATCGTTTATTATCCTAAAGAAAAAGATTTGCAACAGAAATTAATGGAACTTATCGGGAAAGGGGAAAAAATTTCTGTTAATAAGGCTCTTAAAGCTATGGGCTTTGATGAGAATGATATTAAAATGTTACAAAATTTAAAATATGAGGCGGTTTTGTCCCCCTTCAAATTTAATCACTGAGAGAGAAAAAATGGCTATTGATAATGAAACAGTAAAACGAATTGCTTTCTTGTCCCGCTTGAAAATTGATGAGGATAAGATTGATAATGCAAAAATTGAATTTAACAATATCCTTAACTGGATTGAACAATTAAACGAAGTTAATACAGATAATGTCGAACCCTTGGAAGCGGTTAATGAGTTTAATTTACCTTTGCGTGAAGATAATGTTACCGCAGGAAATCAAAGAGAGGCTGTCCTCTTTAATGCTCCTGATGCCGAATATGGCTATTTTGTCGTTCCAAAAGTTGTCGAATAACCCGAATTTGTAAAGAAGAAAAATTATGTCAGATTTAACCAAATTAACTCTTGCTCAGGCTCTTTCCGGCTTAAAAAATAAAAAGTTTTCCGCAACAGAGTTAACTCAAGCCTTCCTTGATGAAATGAGCGAAAACCGTCATCTTAATGCTTACGTTCTTGAAACTCCCGAAATTGCTTTGCATCAAGCAAAAGTTTCCGATGAAAAATACGCTCAAGGTTCTCCGGCTCCTTTGCAAGGTATCCCTATGGGAATTAAAGATTTGTTTTGTACCAAAGGAATTCGGACAACCGCTTGTTCCCATATTCTGGACGGTTTTATCCCTCAATATGAATCTACCGTAACGCAAAAACTCCTTGATGCCGGTGTTTCTATTCTCGGTAAATTAAACCTTGATGAATTTGCTATGGGCGGTAGTAATGAAACATCTTATTTCGGTCCCGTCGTTAATCCGTGGAAAGCTAATAATTCTGATGCCAATCTTGTTGCTGGTGGTTCTTCCGGTGGTTCGGCTGCCGCTGTCGCTGCTCATATGTGTTTGGCGGCAACCGGTACCGATACCGGCGGTTCTATTCGTCAACCTGCCGCTTTTTGCGGCGTTACGGGCATTAAACCGACCTACGGTCGTTGTTCTCGTTATGGAATTATTGCTTTCGCTTCCTCTTTAGACCAAGCCGGACCAATTGCTCAAGATGTTCGTGATTGCGCTATCTTGCTGAAAACAATGTGCGGTCATGATGAAAAAGATTCAACTTCTGCCAAGATGGAAGTTCCTGATTTTGAAAGCTTTTTAACCGGTGATATTCGCGGTTTGAAAATCGGAATTCCGTCTGAATATCGCCCCGAAGGATTAAATAAAGAAACTGCCGGTTGTTGGGATAAAGGTATTGAAATCTTAAAAACGCGTGGTGCCGAAATTGTCAACATCTCTCTCCCTCATACGAAATATGCTTTGGCAACTTATTATATTTTAGCTCCGGCTGAGGCTTCTTCTAATTTGGCTCGTTATGACGGTATTCGTTACGGTTTGCGCGTTGGCGGAAATCATCTTGATGAATTGTACATTAATACTCGTTCCGAAGGTTTTGGACAGGAAGTAAAACGCCGTATTATGATTGGAACTTATGTCTTATCAGCCGGTTATTATGATGCTTATTATCTTAAAGCGCAAAAAGTCCGCCGTCTTATTCGTCAAGACTTTCTTGATGCTTTTGAAAAGTGCGATGTTATCCTAACACCGACTTCTCCTGTTGATGCTTTCCCTATCGGTGATAAATCAATGCAAGAAAATCCGATTAATATGTGGCTCAATGATGTCTTTACCGTATCTATCAGTTTGGCCGGATTGCCGGCTATCAGCGTTCCGGCGGGGTTGAGCCAGCGCGGCTTGCCTCTCGGTTTGCAAGTTATCGGAAGAGCTTTTGACGAAGGAACCGTGCTTAAAACAGCTCATGTGTTGGAAAATGATGTAAAGTTTGTAAGGAAATAAAGAATGGCGGATTTTGTTATTGAAACTTCTAAAGGAAAATGGGAAGTTATTTGCGGTTTGGAAATTCATTGTCAGATTATTTCTAAATCTAAAATTTACAGCGGTGCTTCAACCGAATTCGGTGCTGACCCGAATGAACATGTTTCCTTTGTCGATGCCGGAATGCCGGGGATGTTGCCGACGCTTAATCGTGAATGTGTCCACCAAGCCGTTAAAACAGGTATCGGTTTAAAAGCTAAAATTAATAAATATTCCAATTTTGCGCGTAAAAACTATTTTTATGCTGATTTACCGCAAGGCTATCAGATTACCCAATATAAGTATCCGATAGTCGGGGAGGGGGAAGTCTTGATTGATTTGCCCGACGGAAGTGTCAAATCAATCGGTATTGAACGTATGCATATTGAACAAGATGCCGGAAAGTCTATTCATGATATTGACCCAAAAAAGAGCTTTATTGATTTAAACCGAGCCGGTGTCGGTTTGATGGAAATAGTTACGAAACCTGATTTTCGCGCTCCCGAAGAAGCTGGTGCTTTCTTGAAAAAATTGCGCTCCATTTTGCGCTATTTGGGAACTTGTGATGGAAATATGGATGAAGGTTCTATGCGTTGTGATGTTAACGTATCTGTTCGTCCGTTGGGTACTGATGAACTTCGTACGCGTTGCGAAATGAAAAACGTCAATAGTATCAAATTTGTCATGCAAGCTATTGAAAATGAAGCCAGACGCCATGTCGAAGTTTATGAATCCGGTGGTGAAATCGTACAGGAAACACGTCAATTCGATCCTGCTACCGGACATACTAAGGTGATGCGCAAAAAAGAATTTGCTCATGATTATCGCTATTTCCCTGAACCGGATTTGGCTCCTTTAATCTTAACTGATGACTATATTCAAAAACTTAAAGATGAAATTCCGGAACTTCCCGATGAGAAAAAAGAACGTTTCGTCAACAAACTCGGGTTAACACCTTATGATGCCATCGTGATTTGTGAAAATAAAGAAACAGCCGATTTCTTTGAAAAAGCCGCCGATGGACATGATGCCAAAAAAGTGGCTAACTGGTTGATGGGGGATTTCTTTGCCATGCTTAATGAAAAGAAATTAGAACTTAAAGATTCTCCCGTATCCGCTGAAAATTTAGGTCGTTTGGTCGAATTGGTCAGCAAAGAAGTCATTAACGGAAAAACAGCTAAAGATGTATTCGAAATTATGGCTGAAACCGGAGAAAATCCTGAAAAAATCGTTGAAGAAAAGGGATTGCGCCAAGTTACCGATACTTCGGCTATTGAAGCCTTAGTCGATGAAGTCTTGGCTAATGCCGCCGATAATGTTGCCGCTTATAAAAACGGAAAACAAGGATTGTTCGGGTGGTTTGTCGGACAGGTGATGAAAGTCAGCCGCGGAAAAGCTAATCCGGTTTTGGTTAATGAGCTTTTGAAGAAAAAATTGCAATAATTTTATTGCGAAGGAGTTTTATAATGAGTGTTTTTATGGAAGGATTCCTTGCTTCTCTTTTTGCCGGAATTGTTACCGGTTTAGGTGGATTCTTAATTTTTGTACGCAAAAAATATTCGCAAGGTCAAATTAACTTTATGCTTAATTTAGCCGCGGGGGTCATGTTGTCGGCTTCTTTCTTCGCTTTGCTTGTTCCTTCAATGGCGAGTGTTTTGCAATTTTCACCGCGTTTGGCGGTATCCGCTTTGTGGTATAGTCTTGCCGTCTTTGCCGGTGTGGCTTTGGTGTGGGTCTTGAATGAAATTTTGCCTCATGAACATAATAATATGGGGCATCATGGGATGCACCTTAGTTTGAAAAAAGCATGGTTGTTTATTATTGCCATTACTTTACATAAACTTCCCGAAGGTTTAGCCGTTGGAGTTGCTTTTGGGGCGGAAAATTATGTCAATCCTTTCAGCCTTGTTATTGGAATTGCTTTGCACAACATTCCTGAAGGTTTGACTATTGCCATTTCTCTCGTGGCGGCTCGCGTCAGCCGAATCCGTGCCGCATTGACGGCATTGTTGATAGGTATGGTTCAACCCGTCGGTGCTCTTTTGGGGTTATTAACTATGCATATCAGTGATAAAATTGTTCCGCTTGGAATGGCTTTAGCCGGTGGTACTTTGTTGTTTGTGGTTATTAACGAAATCTTACCTGAAACTTATGGGTATAAGCAAACAAATAAATCGGCTTTTGCTGTTTTTTCCGGATTTATTGTTATGACTTATCTGGTTATGATTTTGGAATAATCTGTTTTTAAAATCGAAAAGCCCTGAATCTTTAAAATTCAGGGCTTTTGTTCTTTCTCGTTGCTTTAATTTAAGGGTTGAGGAGGGGCGGTAAAACATCCGGTTCTTGAGGTATTGGGCGTCTTCTTTTATGGACAACCAAATGTTCATCGTTCTCTTTGGAAATTAAGGGTAATTTCGCTTTGTAATAGGGTGGTTTGGGTAATTTTATCTCTGGGTTATATTGATAACTCGGAGAATATGATATTGGTTTTTTTAACTCCCAAACACCGCAGCTCCACAAGCCTAAAATCATTATTAAACTTGCGCATAATAATACCTTTTTATTCATAATTCTTTTCTTAATAATTAAACATTTGAATAAAACCTTACTATTTTGTCTAAAAAAGTCAATAAAAAAATTATAAACATCTCTATTTTTCTGTTGACGAGAAGGGAAACTTACGCTAAATATATTTGCGAACCACGATGGAGAGTTGGCAGAGTGGTAATGCAGCGGATTGCTAATCCGTCATCGTGAATAGCGATGCACAGGTTCGAGTCCTGTACTCTCCGCCATTTAACTGCCTTCAAGGCGGTTTTTTTATGCACGATTTTTAAGAGTACAGGGCTCGAACCGAAAGGCTCGCGGAGATTTTTTTG
>CALXPL010000011.1 GCA_944390275.1 uncultured Alphaproteobacteria bacterium | reverse complement strand
ATTGACCGTCTGAAAAGAAGACGCTAATAAAACCGAAGTTAATAAAGTTAATTTTCTCATGTCCCGCCTCCTTCTTAATTTAAGCAATACACATAACTTGTATCAAACGGACATCTTAAAATTTGTCCTGAACAGCTTTGTTTGGCATAGCCTAGAGAGGTACAATCCTGATTAAGAGAACACCAGTCTAATCCGTTGCAAACACAAGCTCCTTGTGAGGCATTCCAAACATAACCGCTCGCACATTTACATTTTGAATATTTGTTATCACAAGAATTTCCATCTCCTCCGGCATATCCCGTGCCTGTACATGAATATTTGAAAGAAGTCGAACAAACACATTTCTTTTGGGTATCACTCCATTCGTAATTATTGGGGCAGTTGCATTTTTGATAATAAGTACCAAAATCATCGGAACAGGTACTTCCGCTTCCGCCTTGAGAACCACAAGATGAGCCAGAAACATATTTTTGTGGGTCGCATTTAATCTTGTATTTCTTACCACTACACGATTGACATTCGCCGTTGCTTACATATCCCGATGGAATAGAGGTATATTTATATGCCGAACATAAATTACAACATTCTTTGTATTTTCCGTCGCAAGCAACTCCGGAACCTTGTTCATCGGCTCCATTACAAAATTTGTTATATTCGGGAAGACATTTACAGGTATGATAAGAGCTGTCATAAGGACAATAGCTGTCGATTGTGCTTCCAGCCGGACAGGGTGTGTTTGTAAATCCGGCATCTTGACACAACTCTTGCGGTGTTCCGTGGTCATCGGGCTTTCCACCACCTCCACCCGGTGTTTCCACATTTCCGAATTTATCTCCTGAACAAGCTCCTGTATCAGTTATAAAACACACCGATGCGACTTTCACACCATTTTCTATTTTTTTATCAAAAAAGCGTGATGATAAGTTCGGATATTTAAGAGTATGGCGTATTTGTTTGTGATGTGTGTGTAGAGTGTTGATGCCAGACTTTGGGATGGAATCCGGTATTTTAATTGAAGCATAAGTTACATTTCCGCTATTGACACATAAGCCCATAGCAGACAAAAGTATCGCCTTAGAAATACTATTCATCACATCCTCCTTTACTTACCATCACGACTCTAATATAACATATTCTTTCTCTGTTTGCAATGCATATTTTTGATGATGAAGAAGAAAAAGGACATAAAAAAAACCTCTCAAAGGAGGTTAAAAGTTACAAATTACGGATTACTAATGATAAGAACGAAGTAAACCGGTTAGAATACCTTGAACGCGAACACGGTTTGCCGGAAAACGGCGTGTTTGATAATCTTTATTCATGGGAATAAGAAGAATATCATTTCCTTCATGTTTGAAAATTTTTAAAGTTGCTTCGTTTTCATCAACTAAAGCAACGACAATATCACCATTATTTGCTGTATCTGATTTTTTGATGATAACGGTATCTCCGTCGAATATTCCGCCTTCAATCATCGATTCTCCCTCAATGGTTAAAGCATAATATTGTCCACGTGCCACCATATCAAAAGGAACGGAAACGGTATCTGTTTCATTGGCAATAGCTTCAATAGGAGTACCAGCCGCAATTTTTCCATAAAGAGGAATTTGTGCGGCACTATTTTGTAAAGCGATTTCGCGCTTTTTTTCTTCTTCAAGAATTGCTTTTGGTTTAAATTTAGGCATTTTAATAACTTCTAGGGCACGTGCTTTATGAGGAAGTTTTCGGATAAATTCTCGTTCTTCCAATGCAGAAATTAAAGCATGAATACCGGATTTTGACTTTAATCCAACAGCTTCTTTCATTTCATCAAAGGAAGGGGAACATCCTGTTTCTTTAAGAACTTTGTTGATAAAGACGAGTAATTTATATTGTTTTTCGGTTAGCATAAGGCATACTCCCAGAACCAAAAGAGAACATTAATAATAATTATTGTTCTACTTTAGTTCTTTTAGAATGTCAAGAGAAGATTAGCGAGACTTGCTTTTAAGTTTTTTCATAAGTTTAACCATATCGGAAGAAACATGTGAAGAAGCATGAATACGAGGTAGTTCAACTTTCGTATTATCTTGAACTTGAAAATCAGGGGCAAGCCGCATTTTCTTTTCGTGAATAGCTTTTATTTTTTTATTAAGATTATTTGGAGATAAGTTTTTTTGACTACGTTGTAAAGAAAACCAAGACGACTGAGCATCATGAATGGGTTGAACCTTAGACAGCAAAGCGTTGAATTGATTTTCTTTCCAAGCAATAGAGGAGTCATTAAGGAGCATAGTTGCTTGTTTTGCAACATCTTTACTCCGAGAGCTAACCAAAAGGGCAATAAACTCAGAGGAATTAAGAGATTTTTCATCTCCATCATGTTTTTTTGTGAAATCAATAATTTTGTTAGCAATTTTAGTACGAGAACTAGGCATTTCGACCATAAGCATATGCATACTGGAAATAACGGCTGGATGAAGTTTTTTTATGTTAACTTTCACATCAGATTTATTGATAATGTCTTGAACAGCTTTAAAATTATCGGAATTATAAACTTCAGTCATATAGTCTTCTTGGCTTAAAGTCATTTGGTCTTCATAATGAAGGGCGGCATTTTGCCAATTTCCTTTTCCGAGGTTACCTTTTTTAAGTTGATGATAGAGTTGAGCATATTCAGGTTTATCAGCAAGCCATTTCAAATATTTTTGAGCATGTTGTGGACTGAATTGGTTAATTCCGCGATATCCGCCGTTATCATTCCAAGTTCCGGCAGAATTTATTTTTCCGTTAAGACCTGCGCCGCGTGTTTCATAAGTCGAAGCGAGCCAACAGGGAGAACCGTTACAAATTTCATTATAATATTTTCCGGCATAAGCTAATTTTTTTATATTAAGTTTAGCAGTTTTTACATCAGAAGCAGCATTGTTTTTATTTGTAACCATTTCAGGAGAATTGCTATCTGATTTTGGCGGGGTATTATTGGCATTAAGATTTAAGGAACAAGAAGCCAATAGGGCAATAGGGGCAAAAGTTTTAATCTTATGCCATAGTCTATCCGTCCATAAATCAGATTCTTGTTTTTTATCTTTTGCCATTAAGAGAGCCTCCGTTAAAAATCCAACATTTACAAGAAATTATACAGTTTATTTTAAAGAAAATAAAGAAGTTTTTTACAAAAAAGAGAATTATTTATTGAAAAATTAACGGATAGAGGTATAGTCAAAAGAAAAGATTAAGAAAATAAAATAAGGAAATAAAAGAAAAATGACATCAGAAAGTACATTACACAGAGATTCACGTTTGGCAAAACTAAGAACCTTGGAAGAAAAGGGATATAACCCATATCCTTATTGTTTTAAACCAAACGCATACGCAGCGGATTTGCAAGAAAAGTATAAAGATTTGGAAGCCGGAGCAGAAACGCAAGATAGGGTAACGATTGCCGGAAGAGCCATGGCTGTTCGCAACAGCGGAATGTTTATAGATTTGAAAGATGTCAGCGGAAAAATACAAGTATTCTGCCATAAAAATCATTTGAATGAAGAAGATTTAGCATTATTGAAAAGTTTAGATGTCGGGGATATCGTTGGGGTAAGCGGCTACATTCGTCGCACGCCGCGTGGAGAATTATCGGTATCGGCAGAAAAATTTGATATCATAGCAAAGTCGTTGCAGCCATTACCGGAAAAATTTCATGGATTGACAGATATTGATGCCCGTTATCGTCAAAGATATGTCGATTTTATTATGAATGACGATTCAAAAGAAATCTTTAAGAAACGTTGCCGTATAACCTCGGCAATACGTCGTTATTTTGAAGAAAACGGATTTTTGGAAGTAGAAACACCGATGTTGCACCCGATTATGGGCGGAGCCAATGCCAAGCCGTTTATCACGCATCATAATACGTTGGATATGGATTTGTATTTGAGAATAGCTCCGGAATTGTATCTAAAGCGTCTTGTTGTCGGCGGGTTTGATCGAGTTTTTGAAATCGGTCGCAATTTTAGAAATGAAGGAATAGATAAGAGCCACAATCCGGAATTTACGGCTTTGGAAGCCTATCAAGCCTATGCGGATTATAATGATATGGCAGAATTAATCCCGAATTTGATTAAATATGTGGCAGAAAAAGTCTTGGGAACTACTGTGTTGCATGTCGGAGAACATGACATAGATCTGGCACAACCATGGGCAAAGAAGTCGATGCTTGAGTTGGTAAAAGAATATACGGGAGCGGACTTCATGGAAGCGGAAACTTTAGAAGAAGCAAAAGCCATGGCGCAAAAGGTTGGAGTCGATGCCTCGGATTGCATTTCATGGGGTAAAGTAGTATCAGAAGTCTTTGATGCAAAAGTTGAAGCAAATTTAATACAACCGATATTGGTTATGGATATGCCTCGAGATATTTCACCATTGGCCAAGACACATCGTCAAAATCCGCGTTTGGTAGAACATTTTGATGCCTACATCGCAGGAATGGAAATGGGATGTGCTTATTCCGAATTGTCAAATCCGTTAGAGCAAAGAGAAAGATTCGAAGCTCAGTGTGCGGATAGAGAAGCCGGAGATGATGAAGCACAAATGTTGGATGAGGATTTTGTCAATGCTTTGGAAAATGGTTTCCCGCCGTCAGGAGGTATGGGAATGGGCATAGACCGTTTAGCAATTTTGCTGACCGGAGCCGAAACCATAAGAGACGTTATTGCTTTCCCGACACTCCGTAAAAAGGACTAGGTCTTGTCTAAAAAAACAGCAGCCAAACCGGAAAAAAAGGCAAACAAATCAGAATTTTCGCCCCAAAATAAAACAAATGTTTGGGGTTGGAGAATAGGTTTTGCATCGGTTTTGCTGCTGTTTTTATTTTATGCCTGCCACCCGTGGATATTTTCGCGCAAGCCGAAAATAACATATGATACGGAGGAAAGACAAGAAGACGAAATAATACAAGAAGCAACAACAAAAACACAAGCAAATCAAGAACAATTAAGTGGTCATGAGTTTAAATTGGTGGAGTCTTGTTTAAAGGAAGACTTAAGCAATTGTTATAATTATTCTTATCCGGAAGGTTATATTGAACTAGGTCAAGATAAGAGTAGAGATGATATTGCATATTTGCTTGATGCTTTAGAAATGGAAGATATTGCGGAAGAAGCCAGTTACCAACTCTACGAAGAAGAACTTCCCGAAAATATAATAGAAGATGGAAAAGTCGGAAAAGACATTCATTACAATCACAAGAATATCAAGGATATAGACGTAAAGATTAAACATAAACCTTTCTATTTTGGCAAACAACCGGTAATAGCCATAGTCATAGATGATATGGGAGTTAATGTCAGTCGTAGCCGAGATATAATAAAATTAGAAGTTCCATTGACTTCATCATTTTTAACCTATGGCCCACATTTAGAAAAACAAATTAAAGCGGCGCAAGCAGCAGGACATGAGATCATGGCACATGTTCCTATGGAACCGCATAGGGATTTATATACAGCACCGGATGGTTTGAAAACGAGTATGAGTGATGAGGAGTTAAAAGAAAAATTTGAGATAATGCTAAAAAAATTTCCGGAGGTGAGAGGTGTAAACAATCACATGGGCAGCAAATTTACCGAGAACGAACAAAAAATGTCTGATATTATGGAAGTTTTGGCAGAACATGATTTGTATTTTCTCGATTCGAAAACGACCCCAAAATCCGTCGGAGAAAAGACAGCCAAAAGATACGGAGTTGATTATGCCCACAGACATGTCTTTTTAGATAATAATAATGATAAAAAGTATATTTTAAAGCAGTTAGCACAAGTGGAAAGAATAGCTAAGAAAAACGGTTATGCCGTAGCCATAGGACACCCAAAAAGCAAAACTTATGAGGCCTTAAAGGAATGGCTGCAAACTTTACCCCAAAAAGGTATAAAATTAGTACATATGAGTGAAATAATAAAAGTATTGAATTAATATTATTGAAAAAAGAAGATAAACTCTTATATAAGAAAAAACGAACAAGAGGAGAAAAAATATGTCAGTTACCATGATGGGAAAACCGATAAATTTGCAAGGAAACCGACTAAAAGTCGGAGATAATTTTCCAGAATTTACATTAACGGATATAAATTTGGGAAGAGTTTCATCACAACAACTTACCGGAAAAAAGGTATTTTTGACAGTTCCGTCGCTTGATACGGGAGTGTGTGATATGGAAGTAAGAAATTTTAATAAGAAGGCGGGCGAAATAAAAGATGTTCATATTTATGCCGTCAGCATGGATTTACCTTTTGCCCAAAGCCGTTGGTGCGGAGGAGCCGGAGTTAAAAACGTAACAACATTATCCGATTATCAAACCCATAATTTTGGAAAAGCAACCGGAACATTAATCGAGGGGTTGGAATTATTAACACGAGCCGTTTTCGTGGTTGATGAAAAAAATATTATAAAATACGTAGAATATGTCGCAGAAGTAACCAATCATCCGGATTATGAAGCCGTTTATAAAATTCTTGAAAAATAGAATATTACCAGAATAAGTTAAGGTAACAAGTAAGGAATTTCGCAACAGCGGAATTCCTTTTTTAGTAAAATAAAAAAAGATGTATTGGGAAAAGTTATAAAGCAAAAGATGAGGAATATTTTAGAAATATAAAAAAGCGTGCGAGAAAAAAACACGCACGCTCTTAAATAAAATAAGATTAAGTTATTTTGTTTTGTTCTGTAAGTCTTTGATTAAATCATCAACACCGTTCGGAGCTTTTTTAATGTATGCGGAATATTCGTTACGAGCGGTAATTGCCAAGCTAACATTTTCAATGATAATATCAACGACCTTATAAGAATTTCCTTTTTGTTCAACTCTCCAAACGACTTTAGCGGGAGCTCCTTGTTCCATAGGGACTTCGGAGTTAACAAAAATCTGATTTTTTGTATTCGAAGGAGTAGTACCGGTGAAGATGAAGTTTCTTCCTTTAAATTCATCAAAACGTTTTGACCAAGTTTGAACGTTTAATTTGCGGTAGGCTTCAATAAAGGCTTCTCTTTGAGCAGGGGTAGAAGTTCTCCAATAGCGTCCGAGAACGAATTGCCCGATAAAATCTAAATCAAGAGCATTATTGAATAATTTTTCAAATCTTTTATCTTTTTCGGCTTGAGGAATATTAGCATTAATAATATTTTCGATACCGTCAGCGGTAACATTTTTCACAAAATTTTCAGCTCCTTGAGCATCAACGGCAGCATTAACATTTGCCGAAGCAAAAGAAAAACTGCAAACAAGAGCGAGAAGGATAAGATATTTTTTCATATAAAGAAACTCCTTGAAAAAATTTTATTATTGAGCCAACAAGAGTTCAGGCTTTTTATTTTTTGTTTTTTTTGTATTAATTAAAAGTTCATGATGGATAGTTTCCTCTTCTTCTTCCATATCGAAGTCGAAGTCATAAGAAACGTTACTTGAGGAATTTACATCATTAAAGCAACCTTTATTTCGACGGTTTTGCAAATAGGCAGATTTCATAGTAGCATAGAAGTCAACAGAATTTTTCTCAAGATCATTAAGCATATCCATATTTTGCTCCATCAAAGCGACGGCTTGTAAAGCGGAGTAGCTGTAAGAGATTTTCGCGCTGACATTAGCATCATGATAAGTAGCCCAATAGACGGGATCGACGGCAAAGCCGAGAGCCATACCGGCTGTCGCGCGAGGAGTCGAAGGACCGAAGAAAGGCAAGACGATAAAAGGACCATCGGGAATGCACCATTTAGCAAAAGTGTCGTCAAAAGAAGTAACATCGTTATGTAAGCCCCAACCTTTAGCGACGTCAAACATACCGAGAAGACCTAAAGTGGAGTTGATAACAAAACGAGAAAGGACAACACCGCTGTTTTTTAAATCGCCCTGAAGTAAGTAATTCGTAAAAGAAATAGGTTCTTTCAAATTTTTGATAATACCATTAATACGATTACGTACGAATTGATTGGTAATGGCACGATATCCACGACTAACCGGCATAAGGACATAATGATTGAAACCGTTATTAAAGGAGAACATAGCGCGATTATAAGATTCTAGCGTACTTTCTTCATTTTCATGTTCAAAGTTCTGACTTTGAGCTGCAGCAAAAGAGGAATTTGCAACATTAAGAGAAATGACAGTAAGAGCAACAAATAAAAGCCTTCTAAGCAAAGTAGATTCCTTTCTAATCAATCCGATACATAAAAAGTTACGAATACCATAAAATAAATTTACGGCTTAATCAACTAAAATAATTAATAAAAAATTAAGAAATATCAAGACATATATAAAACTATCCCCTTATTTTTGGATAAAAAGGCATGTATATATTTCATATTTCAGATATTCATTACAATAAAGAAGACACGGACGGACAAGCCAAGTTACAAAGGATTGTCGAGTCGATAAACACGCAAAAAGTAAAAGCGGATTATGTGGTTGTAACCGGAGATATAGTCTGGAAAGAGCATAAAGAATATTATCGGGAATGTTTTGATATATTGAACGGACTAAATGCGCCATATTTATTAATAAGCGGCAATCACGATAACTCATGGGATATAAGCAAAGCCGTTGAGACATATCTTCCCAATCATCCGCGAGCGGAGATGGAAAAATATTTTCAATATGTTGTGGATAAAGATTTTGTAAGAATAATTGGTTTAGATACCTACAAAGCGGGATATGGCGGCGGAGAATTTGATGAAGAACGGGAAAATTGGCTGATAGAAAAGCTAAATGAGGTCGGAGAAAAACAGCAAGTAATTCTATTGTTGCATCAATATACGTTACCGACGGGATCCGGATTTTTTGATTTGCACCCCGGAGCATGGTTTATACGATTTAACAATATTGTTAAGAAATATAAGTCCAGCATAAAGTTAATTTTATGTGGTCATTTGCATAACTCGTTGCATTCTGAAATATCGGGGGTTCCGATAATATCAGGATTTAGTACGAATTGGGGCGAACCGCTGTTGGACAGTAAAAAGAACACACCGGAGAGGGATACATTGCGTCCGTTAAGCTATTTAATACATAAAGTAGAAGAAGGTCGCATTACGACTTATGTCGTACCGGTACGATAAGAAAAGAATGTTACAAAGTCGAAATGTTTTGTGTTTTGCCAAACGCAAGAAAATTGCCTAATATCACTCACAGTTGAAACAAAAGAAAAGAGGAACTAAGATGAATAAACCAGATTGTGCAATTAATTTGTTTGATGTCCAAAGTTCACAAAAAGTAATCGGACAAGAAAAATTTTTACAAGCATTTGAAAAAATCTTGAATCATGGTGGTTATTGCCAAGGACCGGAAACTAAAGAATTGGATACAAAATTGGCAGAATTTTCAAAGAGCAAATATTGCGTTACATGTTCTTCAGGAACAGATTCTTTGATTTTGCCGTTAATGGCATGGGGTGTAAAAGAAGGTGATGCCGTATTTGTATCATCTTTTACCTTTGTAGCCTCGGCAGAAGCTCCGGCAATTTTAGGGGCAACACCGATATTTGTCGATTCTGACCCGAATACATGGGATATGGATCCGAAAGATTTGGAAAGAGCAATCGAAGCCGTTAAAAAAGAAGGCAAATTAAATTTGAAAGCCGTAATCGCTGTCGATATTTTCGGTAATCCTTGTGATTATGACGAAATCAAACGCATTGCTCATGCAAACGGCATGAAGGTATTATCCGATTCGGCACAAGGTTATGGTTCAGAATATAAAGGTGTAAGATCAGGTAACATTGCCGATATGACCTCAACCTCGTTCTACCCGACCAAACCTTTAGGAGGTTACGGAGATGGCGGTGCCGTATTTACCAACAGTGAAACAGAAAGAGATTTAATGGTATCATGCCGTGTTCACGGTATGAGTCCGGAAGACCATTATGATAACGTACGCATGGGATTAAATGCTCGTATGGATTCTTTCCAAGCCGCTGTTCTCTTGTTGAAATTGACGGTTTTGGAACAAGAATTGGTTGAAAGAGAAAAAATTGCACAACGTTATAATAATGAGTTGAGTAATTATTACGGCAAACAAAAAGTATTGGATAATTGCAAATCAGCCCGTGCATTATATACGGTAACCTGTGCTAACAATGAAGAACGCGATGAATTGATGACATTCTTGAGAGAGAGTGGCGTTCCATGCGGAGCATATTATCCACGTCCGGTAAATACCCAAACGGCTTATCAAAAATGGAATACACGTTCATTGCCGGTATGTGAAAAGTTGTCCAAGACGGTATTGAGCATTCCGATGCATCCATACTTGACGAAGGAAGCTCAAGATTATGTCATCAGCAAGATGAACGAATTTGCCGCAAAGAAGAGCACTAAAGCCGCATAAATAAATTTGTAATCAACGTAAAAAAGCCTCTGGAAACAGAGGTTTTTTTATGTCTTTTTTCTCCTCACAAAACGAAAATAGTGATTGCAATGTCGCAACATATATGTTATATTAGAGTCGTGGTGATAAGTGTGGAGGATGTCATGAATAGTATTTCAAGAGTGGTATTACTATCTGC
>CALXPL010000010.1 GCA_944390275.1 uncultured Alphaproteobacteria bacterium | reverse complement strand
CTAGGGCGTAGAGTTGTTAAAGAGCGAGCGAGATTAATCGAAGCGATGCGAATGTTACAACTCAAGTGCCCGAAGCGCAGTTATTGAGCGCAACTGCGCGAAATTTACGAAGCAAGACGCCATTATGCCCCTCAATGGGGCTTTTTTTAATGGTTCGCGACCTTACGATTTGAACGTAGTTCGGAGCGGATAGTTGGCAAGCGCGATTTTAAGAAGCGCGAGCCTTACGACGCGAAAGGGGCCCAACTCGAAGGAGCTAAAAATAGAAAAAACAAACACAAAAGAGTTGGGAATTTACAATCGTCTAGGGCGTAGAGTTGTTAAAGAGCGAGCGAGATTAATCGAAGCGATGCGAATGTTACAACTCAAGTGCCCGAAGCGCAGTTATTGAGCGCAACTGCGCGAAATTTACGAAGCAAGACGCCATTATGCCCCATTGAGGGGCTTTTTTTAATGGCGCGGCGTAGAGTTGTTAAAGAGCGAGCGAGATTAATCGAAGCGATGCGAATGTTACAACTCAAGTGCCCGAAGCGTAGTTATTGAGCGCAATAGCGCGAAATCTACGTAGCAAGACGCCATTATCCCCCATTGAGGGGCTTTTTTTAATGGCGCGAACTTTTACACAGTTCCAACTCTTGACGAAGTTTATCAAGCCGTGCGACCCAATGCCAAAAATTTTCATACCCTTGATAAGGAACATTTTGCAATTCTTCAGCCACTTTTTGACCACCGATGGGATAAATCGGGCAATTAGAGTATGTTGTTGCGGAACAACTCCAAAGCAGTGTCGCGAGAAATATCAGGCTGAGAATAAATCTGAGACTTTTTTTGTTCAACATACTTAATCACCTCAATTTGTTCCTTAACGATTTTGGTTTCAGCCTGTGAGCGCCCCAAGAGATAAGAGAAGCCACACAGCAAGATGACCAAAGCCAGAAAAAAAAGTTTCATCATAGCGAAATTCCGGTAAAGAGCAGCAGAAAAGCCCGCGCAACATTTTCGGCATATTCGGGAGAAACAAAAGCGACAATCGCCACCACGCTTGCCGCCAAAAGCAGAAAATAAAATTTATGATTTTTCAAAAATTTTACCATAACAAAGCTCCAAAAAGAAAACCATAAAGCAACTCCGCCAAATTTTTCGGTTCGTCCGCCCATTTAGGAAGACGAAACAAAAACGGAAAAGTTTCAAAAACATACCAGCAAAAGAAATATACCGGAGCCGCGAGCAGACCAATAATTAAGAAACGCCCCTCACCCAAGCACCAACACGGCACCAACATCGGTAAAGAATAACGTAATTCGGTGTACCACCAATCATAAGCCCCGACATATTTTTGTTTTCCGAGTTTGTCATAGACCCAATCCAAAGGGATACGAAACCAACGGTCATAACTTTCGGCATTTTGCACGGTACTTCTACCGCAATCCAAGATTTCACCGACGGCTCGGCTCCAAAATTGAAACTGTATCCACAAAGCAAGAAGCAAAGCCTGCCACCAAATCAGGCTATCAAGCAGAGTAAAGAACAGAGCGGAAATCATGACGAAAGATTGCAATCCGCGATTTCCGAGCCACGAATATTTCTCATCGAAACCGCCGCCGTACCATCGCCTTAAAACCGCCCAAAGACAAGCATTTACAAACCACATTTCAACCTCCACAAGAACATTCTTCGGTGAGATTTTCAGCAATTACTTTTCGTAACAGAGCTTCCTCATAAGGTTGCGAGCCGTTTTCATGATAAATAATGGCTTGAATTAATTTGAACATCACCTCGGGATTCAAAAGATTGATTTCCCGTTTTGGAGAAACTCCCAAAGCACGACTGACACTTTCAATATAGGCGTAAGTATCGTTTTCAATTTTAGGAGCATAACGTTTAATAATTTTCGCAACGGTATTAAGTTCATAAATTTGATAATAATTGCGTAACAGAACAACCAGAGCCCGAATACCATACTCAGGAGATTTAAAGACACAAAAAGAGCTGTCGTTTTGAATTGGCGACAGCCCTTTCCATTTTTCACCTTTTCGAATATTACCGGGGTTGTTGTTTCTAATTCCCCTTGCCGGCATTTTTTCTCCTTTCATTTTTGTCCGTAAAAATCATTTCCAATTTCACTTTGACCTCGGTCAAAATTTCATTATTTTCTTTCAATGCTTTGTTAATAGCATCAAATTTCGTCAGAGCGTTTGTTGAATCCCGCTCTAAATTTCCGACTTTTGTTTCGATAATTCCCTGCCATTTTCCAAAGCGCAAAAAATTAAAGAAGACGCCGAAAAGAGCCAAAACCACACCAATAGCTTCCCAATTCATGATTTCCTCCTAATTAACGGCTTTTGTAAAGAATTGAATTCTCCGAATTAGCCCATCATAATTCATAATAGACCCATCCAAGAAATAAATACGATACCATTGATATTTTGTTTCTTCAGTCATTGTTACGGTATAGGTTGTTACCGTACCCGTAGGATGTCTATCAACATTACGATAATCGACTTGTGTCCAACTTGTACCATTATTTGACCCTTCAATTCGCCATTCTGTCGGTTCTTGGTTATAGGCACCGCCGTTTTCATTTGTGATAATATATTTATCTAAAACAACTTGTTGAGGGTACTTTATGGATACCCATTTATCTTTCCAAGTGCTGCGAACGACACCATAATTTGAAGTACCGTTAAAAAGAACGTAAATATTATCTCTATGTCTATCATCATCTAACACAAAGCCATTCGTTGTGTTAGATGTGAAGGTAGGTTGGTCGATTTGAGGAGCTTCAAAGGAGTTATAAAGGAGTTGCGACCCTTTATAAATTTTTTTGACTTGCGTCGAACCTTTAAAAACTTTTTTAATTTTAGTTGACCCTTTGTATAAATCAGGCATAAGAAATACTCCCTATTGTGTAACAAAATAAAAAATATTTGCATCCGGAGAAGACGGCAACGAAGACACGACCTGAACTTTTTGATTAAACCATTGCGAATTAATCGCCTGCGTTGAGTTATTACTGACGGCAGGAGTTGGAACGGTTGGCGTACCGCTGAAAGCAGGACTTGCAAGATTTGCTTTAAGGTTCAAAGCGGCTTGAACGGCTGTTGATATGGGTTTATTAACATCGGAAGTATTATCACAATTTCCCAATCCGACTTGAGCTTTGGTCACGGCATGGGGATTAGAATGATTATTAGCATGTTCCGATAAATCATTTGACCAAGCCGTTTCTTGAGATGACAAGGCTTGTTGCAAATCGGATTGAGCTTCAATATCTCCGGTAATATTTCCCCAAGAAAGTTTGGTACCGGTTGTACCGAGAAATTCCCAATGGTCGGAAAACCAAAAATATTCGGCAAAATTATCACTTCCGCTTTCCCCGACTAAATAAGCATCCCCATCAAGATTATCCTGAAGAGGAAGTTCGGCAATACTGTCAACACGTCCTTTGATTTTGATAACGGTACCCAAACGCTGCAAAACATCCTGACAAGCCGTTTCAGAATTTTTGGCATTAGTTTCGGAAGTTTTCGCAGCTTGAGCGGAAGCATCGACCTCGCCTTGTTTTTCGGTAACATGAACATCAAAAGCATCGACTAAAGATTGTTGATGTTGAGTAATCGTCAGATTAGCCTGTTGCACCTGCCGAGAAGCATTGGCATCGAAAGCAGCAATCTGGGTTTCGACATGCGTATCAAAAGCACTTTGTTTTTCTGCGGCATGAGCATCAAAACCGTTTACGGTTTGACTTGCAGTTGTTTCAGAAAGTTTCGCATTATTTTCGGAAGTTTTCGCAGCTTGGGCAGAAGCGGCAGCGGCTTGCACATCGGCATCAAAATCAGCTTTGATATTTTGAGCATAGTTTTGAATATCTTGTTTTTTTTCTTCCGTATAGGCATCGAGATCGGGTTTTGTTGTCTCCTGCACATAAGCATCAATTTGATATTGAGTATTAGAGAGAGCCGTCTCGGCTTCTTGAGCAATTTCTTGTTCTTTAAGAAGAGTAAAATCATTGAGTTCGGGTTTCAGAATACCATCGACATAACCTTTAATCTCGTCTCGTCCGTTACGTACAAAAATATATCCCTCGGGACTGACTTCGCTATCGACTTCATTCATCACCACTTCCAAGCCGACAACTTCATTATCATAATAAATCACATCACTCATCGGTATTAATCTCCTTTGGTAAATTGTTCAACGACTTTGAAATAAGCCTTACTGGCTGATTTCGGAGGATAGAAAGTAAATTTCTGCCCATCGATAAACTGAATTTCAATATCGGTATAATAAGAACCGACGGGAATATTCGTATCTTCGGGAGAGAGTTGCAGTACGGTTTTACCGTTTACGGGATCATAATGCTCGGTAACAGCTTTATTAATCAGCGGTTGGCTTTCGGCATTGGCACGCACCTGCATACGAATAACGGCATTAGAAATATCGACGGGTATTTTGCCATTCGATTGATTGACGGCAAAACGAAGAGGAATATTCAAGGTATCGCCTTGTGTAATAATAATTCCCGTAGAAGTCATTTTAGAAGTCATAATTTATACCTCCGCTTTAGCTTTAATAAAATAGTTAACGGCATAGTTTTCGGGAGTAACGTGAGAACCGGCGTAGATAGCGTTTGAAGCCGAGGCATCAAAGCCCATGGCATGACAACGTTCGGAAATTGTCCACACCGTAGAACCATACTCTTTAGCACCTTGTTTAAATGCACCGATTTTATAGGAATCATCGGGGATACCGGTAGCCCCGCCCATACTGAATTCACCGGTAATATTCGGTAAAGATTCATTTTGCTTGGTCGCAAAATCGGCTTCGGAATTTCCACCCAACCCACGCAAAAAAGCGCCGCGATAATCGGGAATATTAAAAGTGGTTGTTCCATTACCGGACCCAAAACTGACACCGATAATTTTAAAGAGTTCGGGATAATCGGCACGACTGATTTCCTGTCCGTCGCACAAAAGCCAGTTATCATGATTATCGGTTTGCAAAGACACTTTAATATCACCGACTTTCAAAGAATTATTGACATTAGTTAACAAAGCGGTTTTAAGTTCATCGATTTGATTTTTAAGTTGTTTCAAATTCACGGCATCAGCATCGAGAGTAGCCTCGCGTAAATTTTTGATTTGAAAATTACCGACATCAAAATCGTCTTTCATCGGCACACGTCCATCGCGCAATAAACACTCATTAAGTCCCTGAGCAAAATTGTCGTCTTCTTCATCATGATGATCGGTAACGATTTCAATATCATTAATTCGGTCATCTTCCCAGTTGTGAACGCGTGTAAAATATCCTTTTCCGTCAAATGGCATAGAAAAAATCCTCAATAAAGTTATAAATTCTGCAAAGCAAAAATATTGGCTTCACGTTCAAAATCAAAAGTTTTCGGAGACGTGTTCAAGCGCGACATTAAGATTTGTTTACGAATTTCATCAAGATTATTATTTTGTGTTTTTTCGGCAGCCTTTTGATAAGCCTGCCAAGCCTCGTAAGGATCAAAAGCCGCCGTCACGGGAACAACACTGTTTCGAAAAGATTGTGCCGCAATTTGCGAAGCACGGTTAAAACGATTATTACTCATAACACCTCCTTATTTTGCATAAAATGAACCGAGAGCACCGGCACCGGCATTAATCAGTCCGGCCATTAATTGATTTTTCAGGGCTTGATTTTGAGCTTGTTGTTGAGCGGCCGTATTGGCATAATTGCTTAAGATACCGTATTTTTCCATCGCGATATCATATTCGCTCGGAGAATTAGACAAGAGCGTCAAAATTTCATTAACGGGCAACATTCGCGAGTTATTGGTAAAATTAGCAGAATTAATCGCATCGGAAAGGCTTTGCGAATAAGCATTTTGACCGGATAAAACAGCTTGATTAGCCGCATTGGTATAAGCGTTGTTTTGTTGTGTTGTCAAATCATTCATGGCACGTTGATAAGCCTCGCTTCCAACAGACAATCCCTGATTAGCCAAACGCGTTTCCAAATCGGCTTGTTGTTGGGAAAACTGCGGTTGAAGATTGTTGACCATATTATTGTAATAAGCCTGTTCGGCACGTTGCCGAGCGGCATCGGAAGCCTCGACCGAATAAACATAATCGGGACGATTTCCCAAATTTTGGCTCATGGCTTGAGCATATTGAGCCATATTTTGGTTAGCATTATCAACGGTTGAGGTATCAATTTTATTTAAGGCATTAAGTCCGTACCAAGTTGCATAATTTTGCATAGCGGTAGGAGAACCACTGCCACCAAACATTCCACTCATAAAAAAACACTCCTATAAAAAATGACATTCAGATTTAAGCATACCAAAGACCAAAGCATCTTCGCCCTTGTCTCGATAAGCCCTCAAACGCCCTTCACAAACAAAGCCCAATCTTTTGACCAAAGACAAAGAATTCGCATTATCGGCACTGACAAGCAGATTAATGCGTCGGCAATTCAGTTGATGAAAGGCGGTACGAAAAGCGGTTTTCAGCACGTTACGCGTACACCAATGTTTATCGATGGAATAGATAGTCCACCACACATCAAGATTGGAACGATAACCGCTAAAGATGAGAGCGGCGATAATTTTTCCGTTTCGATAAAAGGCGAAAGTAAAATAATCACCGGCAAGAGGAGAAAAATCTCCCAGATTTTGACAAGCCCAAATTGCGGAGAGAGAGGACTCATCACAAAGGATTTCGACTTCGGACATAAAATTTGCTCCTTCAAAAAAAGCAACAAAGATTAAAGGATACCCGCACCGTCTTCAAGACGAATACCGGTATTGTACCAGTCGATAAGATTTCCGCGTGTTTTGGTTTTAAAGACGAGACTGAATTTAAATCCGGTAGCGGAATTTCCAATCCACTGACTGCGAATAGACCCTTGTAAGGTTGCCCATTTCACACCGGAAGGATGAGCAAGACTGCTCCATTTTGCCTGAGCCGGATGAGAAAGACTGCTCCATTTTGACACACCGGAATAGCCGATATTTTCCTCAAAGCCCTGCTCTGTTTCGGCAAAATCGGTATTGGTATAAACCACAAGTGCATAAGGGTTTGCCGATTTTGTACGAGGATTAAGCAATTGCACTTTTTTAAGATTTTGCGAGCCGAGATTAGAGTAAGCCTGTTCGACCACGCCTTCAATAAAGCCATGGTTATCGGAATAACCGTCATCAAAAAGCATCACGCCGTCATCGGTACCGAAATAAGCCCGCCCGTTATACAATCCCCAGCACAAAGCGGGAATACCGGTAAATCGGCACCAAGCACCTGTGTTGGTATTGATAACGTGCTGTTCGAACTGCTGATTTACCGGAACGTTAAAAATGGCATAACCACCGCGGCTGTAAAGAAGAGCCTGCCAGCCGAATTTATTGGCATTACTGCGTGTTCGTGAGAGAACCAAGCCGCGAATTTTATCCGAGAAAGCGATTTGAGAATTATTGGCACATTCGATAGGCAAAGCCTTTGAAAGAGGTAAATAGCCGTCTTCGGTAATCACGATAATATCGCCTTGATAAGGCATGGTGCAACGATAACCGATAGGTTTGGCAATACGAAAGACACCTTTCAGCGTCCAGTCATCAGCGGAATTCGGATTATTTCCGGCATAGACCAAAGCCTCTCCTTCCGAAGTTAAGAACACGGTCAAGTCGTCCATACCCTGCCCTCCGTCTTGCGTCCAAGAAGCGATGGCCACGAGATAACCGCCGTCGCGAGCCATGGTTGTCAAATCAAAAGAAACGAGATTTCCCATAACTTCGCTGACATTTTCGGAATACCAGGCTTTCATGGAACCTTTTTCGACAAACCAAAGTCTTTGTTTGGCCGAAGTCACATTAACCAAGAGTTCGGGAATAAGATTATCGCCCTGAAACTGAGCATCTTGCCAAATTTCATCACCATTATCGTCGATGTAAAAAGTTTGCGGTTTATCATAACCGTTGACGGCAAACAGACGATTTTTAAATTGCACGGTCTGCCAGTCATCACTCATAAAAGACTTATTGAGATTAACGGGTTGTGAATTTGAAGTAATATCCCACAAAGATTTAGCGGCAAAAGCAAAGAAACGGTTTAAACCGTTTTCGGCACGAAATTCGACTAAAGTCCGCACCGGTTGACCGATAAGCGCAAAACGAGAAAACCCCTTGCGTAAAGAAATTTTTGTTTCTCCGGGGATATAATTATCCATAACAATCGCATCGGTTTCGGGCATAGAGTCCAGACTATCGCGAGCATTAAGACCGCCGAGCGGAGCGGATAAGATGTAGTTGCGGGATTTATTAGCCCGATTAACAAGACGACGCAGCATTGATAATCACTCCTTTAAGTTCATCGGCAGAAGCCGCATTGGCGGCCAAATTAATATCTTTGGTAGCCAAGCCGAGGGCAAAGCGTTTTTTCACTTCCTGCATATATTCGTTATATTCTTCTTCATAAGGCATACCGTTACGCTTATACCACCGCCAAACGATACCGAGTTTGACCAAATATTCATCAAAGAGAGGAACATCGGTATTTTTGGTAATTTGTGATTTTTCAGGATTTTCCCCAAACTCATCGGTAGGATCATAACAAATATTGGAGGAACGATAATTAAAAACAATTTTCACCCCCTCGGGCGGTTGAGATAAAAAGACAAAGCGACCGTTTTGAATTTTAAATTTCAAGGACACGGAAGGCAGATTAAAAAAACGTTCCCGCATATAT
This sequence comes from uncultured Alphaproteobacteria bacterium, assembly GCA_944390275.1. GTDB lineage: Bacteria > Pseudomonadota > Alphaproteobacteria > RF32 > CAG-239 > HGM16780. Next base: position 26,764 of record CALXPL010000010.1, on the reverse strand, counting down.
TGTTCGGGAGAAAGAGCCCCGATAACTTTTTCGGCAGAATCTTTAATAAAGACGGTATTGTTAAGCAGAGCAAAGAAATCGGGACAAAAATCCTGAATATAATAAGTTGATTTGTTGCGATGAGTTTTCAAGACGCCTTCTTTGGTAAGTTCCTGCCAATCTCCATAGCGTCGCAAGCTGTCCAGAGTAGATTTGGCAATACTTAAAAAAATGGCTTCTTGTTGAGAATTTGCATTAAACAAATCCAGAGGTTTTTGCGTAGCCACCAAACTGGCGGCATCCTGACAAATTTCCAAAATATTCGACATGGAGGAGCATCCTTAAAAAGAAGTTAAATCAAGCGGTTGCCTTACGTTTTTGGTTAAGGGCATTAAGTTTTTGTTGCACGGTTGCAAGTTCATTTTGCAGTGCGGCAATTCGATTATCTTTTTCTTTAAGCTGACGTTTTAAGTCTTCTTCAATTTTCAAAGACTTGTTAAGAGCCAGATTATTTTGAGCATTTTGCAAGAACCTCACGGCCAATTCATGTTCATTTTTCAAATTAAGGTCGGCGGCTTTCTCTTTATCCAAAGCGGCCAAAGCCTCCACGGTAAAGATACCGCGATATTTCAAGCGGTCGATTTCAGCAGCGGTAAGAAAAGCGAATTGTTCGAGAGGTGAGCCGTCTTTAATTTGTTTTTTTGCCAACAAATAACGATTATATTCGATAGGAAAACGTTTTTTCTTATCTTCGGAAGCGGGTTGGTCAAAAACATCATGGCTGTCTTTAACACGAATTTCGATAAAACAAACATCTTTAAAAATCGGCAAACCGTTTTCATCAACTTCAGAAGTTTTAAGAGAACGGTCATAGAAGCGAGCCACCATATCTTTATTTTGGTTAGATTTAGAGGCATCGATAAGGCTCTGAAAGAGTTCAAAATCACTCATGATAATAAAATCCCATAAACAAAAGACCACAACAAAAAGCCGCCATATCAAGGTTTCGATAAAACAAGATTGTGATAAAGAAAAAAATTGATATGACGGCCGCAACAAAAAACAAAACCGAAAGCAAACCTATTCGGTTTTATCAATCAACACGCCTTGCAAAGCAGCGTTTGACATAGTCATATTACCGGCCCAACCGATAATTTTGTATAACGCATCTTGATTAACCGACATACGTTCCCCGCCGATAACTTTCATATCACGGTCTTTATGAGGACGTAAGTAGATATAATCAGAGTTCAAGAAATACATTTTATCTTCCGGACAATTACCGCCTTGACCACCGTCAAAGAAGACATCAGCACCTTTGTATTTAAGAGTAGCAAAGCCGGATTCAGCCAATTTCGGGTCTGTAAAGCGTTGCAAACTGGTCAAAGACTGTTCGTAAACAGAATACAATTTATCGCCGGCAACGATAATATCGGGTTTATCGGTACCGCGGCATAAAGAGATATACATATCATCCATAGCGGAACGAATATTATCGGTAGAAAGAGCGGCAGCGGCTTTTGTCGCTTTATTACGCCAAAATTCATTACCGGAAGTCGCACGATTGATACCGCCGACAGTACCTGTTTCGGGAGCATCGGCGACCAAGAGCTGCAAACCGCCGATTTCCTTACCGGAAGATCCCGTACCATCACCATAGATAGCTTTAGACATTTGGTTTTTCATAGTTTTGACCGCATTATCGATACGTTTTTCAAACAAATTGATAATTTGTTCATCACCGGCATTTTTAAGCATATCTTCACCGGAAATAGCCACCGGCACGGCACATAATTTCAAATCGAATTCCGCAGCGGTAAAGAGTTGTTTCGGAGCATAGTCAATATTATCATACCCGCTGTACCAAACCAAATCGCCTTCACCGTATTCCAATTCTTCCAAAATTTTAGAACCGCCGGAAATCGTACGAATTTTACCTTTATCATGCAAACGTTTCAAAAGAGCATTATTTTTGCTGACATTATCAGCCAAATGTCTGGTACGGTCTTCCAAAGTTGTGGTAAAGACATCACCGTAATTAAGATTAGCCATAAAACACAATCCTTTCAAAAAAAATTAAAAACCATAGATTTTCTTTTCAAGAAGTTGACGCGTAGTCAATTCTTCATCAGGGAGCTCCGCCGGTTTAGCAATGGGAGAAAATCCGGCGGATTTTGCTTTTTGAGCTTCCTGAGATTTCGCTTGGATTTGCTGATGAGACTTTTCCAAAATGAGTTTTTGCCGTACATCATCTTTAAGCCATACGGCTTGGTTATAAGCCTCATCGAACCCGTTAGCGAGTTTACCTTCCAAAAGTTTGAGCATAATACCTTGAACTTCGGAAAGGTAAGGATGTTTGAGATTACCGTTATCATCACGTTCATTAATAAAAGTCTGGAGCTGAGCGCGGGAACGGGCAACGGCATTATCAAACAAAGTCTGCTTAAAAGCGCCATAGTCGTCTTCAAGCGATTTAATCTTACCGTTCAGGGATTGCCAAAAGAGATTATCTTGAGGTTGAGCAAAAGCGGCTTGTCCGTTATTATAAGGAACGGCAGAATTTTTGGGCTGGATATTAAAACCGTAACAATCCGCCATTGTCTGTAAAGTTAAGAACGGATTGCGCTCCAGGGCATCATCAACTTTAGCCATCATCTCAATCCAATCGCGGGAAGAAGCGATACCGCGTTTTGACATACGGTCAGCGCGGGCTTGAAAAACATCATCAATCCAACGACGTTTTTGCATTTCATCACAGAGTTGCGAGAAACTCTTTTCTTTCTCGTGCAAATATTTTTTCATTTCGGGAGCAAGAGATTTATAAGTTTCAGACAATTCGGGATTAAAAGATTTCGGAGGCAGGTCATAAAGATTTTCTTCGGAAATGTCGGAAGAAACGCGCACAACCTCATCCTTATCGGCAAGAGAATTTTCGGAATAAGAATTTTCCTCAACAACATCGTCAGCCGTAGGAGCAAAAGCCTCTGCATGAGTTGCACCGTCAAGACGAGCCTCGTCATTGTTATTTTCACGAGCCGCGGCAAATTGCTGCTCTAAAATTTTTCTTGTTTCACTAACCATGTAAAAACCTGTAAAAAAGAGTTAAAAAAAACTCCGCCGAAGCGAAGCCAAAGCAAAAAGAAAGACCACCGACAAAAGCGGTTATTTCTGTGTCCAAATCAAACGTTTATAATTTTTAAGAAAAGTCCGGAACAATTCTTTTCTTTCGTTTTTTTCTTGACGATAACGCACTTGAGCTCGAAATTCATCAGAATAGTCCTGAGCCAAAGCCCAATGATTTTTCTTCAAAAACCGTTCGATTTGCGGAATAGAAGAAGCGGTCGTACCGTCAGGAAGCACCACTTCTTGAGTAAATTGTTTTGAAAAATAAGCCATGAGTTCCCCTTTCCTCACCATTAAACAAAAGGCTTCACCAAACCGGTTGAAATATTCAAGGACGAAGGCGAATTTTTCGTTTGATTAACCATATCAACCGCTTTCAAATTTGCCTGCAAATTCATTTCTTTATCGGTTAAAGATGATTTTAAAAATTCAGATTTTGCCTTAATTTCAAGTTCTTTGGCTTTAAGAGCATTTTTCTCTTTTTCGATTTCATAATCTTTCTGAATTTTTTCAGCCTGCAAGCGTTCCGCGGTAGTTGGTTGCGGCACTTGAGGTTGTTTGGGTTGCGCCAATTGTTTTTGAATCTGATTAAAGACTTGTTCAAACACCGGTTCAAAAGCACGCGCACGCGACATACCGCTGATAACCGTTTCCGCCATTTGACGATACAAAGGCAAGAGCAAAGGTTGCACCGACACGATTTGAAAAGCATCGCTAATCAATTTAGAAACGGTTTGCACAGCTTCCAGATTTTGAGCATTTTGTTCTTGTTGATTAAAGACACATTCGGTTTCAATATTTAAGGACATGCCGCGCATTTTATCGGATTTAAGCAGTTGCACGGCCTGTTGAGCCAGCGGAAAATTGGCTTTTTCTTCGGGAGATAAGAAGAGAAAGAGTGTTTCAGCAGAAAACTGTTCGCAAATAATCTCGGCTTTCAAACGATAGATATCGCGAATAAAACGCTGCATATCATTTTGGCGGTCTTGATTACGCAACGTACCGAAATTTGTTTTTTTGGTCACGGCGGTTGCGGTTTCGGAGGCATTTGAATTACCGCGCATAATATCCGACACACCGGTAATATCAAAAATATTTTTTACCAAATCATCACGACGTTGAGCCAAAGCCTGCAAAGCGGTAACATATTGCTCAATAGGCATAAAATCGACCACCCCTTTAAGACCGCCGGCATCTTTAAGTTTGTCAAAATCAGAGAGAGCCAACAAAGTAACATCTTTATTGAGAATATTCGCCAAATTAGAAAAAGCATTATCATAAGCACCGGTAACTTTAAGAGCCTTCATAGTCAAGCGCATTCTTTCGATAACGGAGTTAAGCTCATCTAAATCGGCTTTAATCATAGAATAATCGGGTGTCGGAATGAGCGAGTCATTCGCCTGTGTCGCAAATATCGGCTTCGGACAAGGGAAAAATCCGTGAACATTTAAGGGGTTATCCTCAATTTTTAAGAATTTCGGTGAAGGATTTTTGCAGAGCCACAAAACTTTTTTGGCATTTTTATCCCAAATTTCATAAACAACAACCTGTTTCAAATCCTCATTGTCCGAGTTATTATCCCACGAACCGGCACAGGCTTTCACCCCAAAATTTTCGACGGCTTGCTTACGGGTCATAAAATGTTTCCGCGCCACCCATACCACATCTTCCCACACCCCGACATGATCGGTGTCGATTAAAAGATTGCAAGGATCGACATATTCGGACACAACTTTTTCAGAAGATTTAATATCCAAGAATTGCCCGTTATCATCCATAATTTGCATAAACTCAGGCTTATAGCGTTCCCACAAAATACCGCAACCGGAAATCAAATAATCATTTCGGGCATATTTGATAACGGAATCAAAATCGAATTGTTGCAAATCCCATTGGAGAGCATTTTCCAAAATTTTACAAGCCAAGGCTTCAACAGGATTGGCAATTTTATTGACGCGCTCAAGAAAGGGTTTCGGTTGTTTAAAATAAAGGAAAGGTTTTTGAGTTTCGATACCGGACCAGAAGATATTAAAGGCCGATTTTAGGTTTAAGTTTTCCGAAAGGGATTTGGCATGAGCCTTATAAGCATCGCGCGTTTCTTTGACAAGGCGAAAAAAATCATCATATTTTTTTTCGGACTGATCAATTTTTTTAGCCCAATCGCGAGCCAATTCGGACAAATTAACAGATTCATCAAAAGACATAACACACTCCTAAAGACAAGAATAAAAAAAGAGATTAGGCAAAGACCCCAAGCAAAGAATTATCACGCACCATCACGACCTCAGGGTCATAAGTCGGCAAATCGTCAAAGCAGTGAAAGAGCACGGTATCCCCGACTTTAATATCGGCACGCACAAGAGGCCCGATAGCTTCCACCACGCCGACATTACGCGGTTTAAGAGCATCATCGGACAAGATAATTCCGCCATTTGAAACCGTTTCTTGGGGCAAGAGGCGAATAGCGACACGATCGGTAACAGGTTTAAAATTAATCAAGACACACACTCCCAAAATTGAGGTAACAAAAAAGCGAGCCGAAGCTCGCTTATTTTTACAGAATATCTATTCTTTATAATGGAAATTCATACAACCCGTTCACCACAAAATAAAAATATGGAGTAAGAACATGAAACTTGGAGTTTTATAATGAAATTTGGAGGTTTATGATGAAAGGTTATACTTCATTTCCATTATACTTAAATTTATACCAAAAAATAAAAAAAATGTAAGTACCTAATTTGTTGCAACACGATATTTTTTGTTGCAACAAATTAGGAGTTAACAGAAAAGATAGCAATTACAACAAATTAGCCAACTTTTACGGTAATTTTTTTATCTTTAATGACCACGTTTCCGCCAACCGGTAAAGTCATTAACGGCGTAGAATGACCAAAATCGAGGTTCGCCACAACCGGAATATGATTAATCCCGAGAGATTTAATAACATACTCAAGTTGTTCGCGTGTAACTTGAGAACCTTTTTGGAAACGTCCGATAAGCAACCCGCGAACATTTCCGAAACCTTTTTGATAAATAAGGGCGGTAAGATTACGCATAAAATCGGTAATATCGGAAGCGGCAGTATCTTCAATCATGAGGATTGTATCACGATCAAATTCTGGGCAAAAAGGCGTTCCGAGCAAGAGATTAAAAGAGCCGAGGTTACCGCCCAAGAGCGTTCCTTCTCCCTCACCTTCCGACAACCACCAATAACCGTCGTTTTTAATAAAGTTACGATTTTCCTGATCAATAAACCAAGCATCATCGCTCCATTCCAGAGAAGGTTCAAGAGTCGTTTGCCCGTCTTCCATAAGCATTTTTACCATATTATCAATGGTATAATCGCAACCTTTGAGCATACCGATAGAACTGAAATGAGGCCCCAAGAAAGTAACGAGACGCGATTTTGCATAAATAGCATTAAGCAAGACGGTAATATCGGAGAAACCGCATAAGATTTTCGGACAACGGGCAATCAGTTCATAATTGATAAAAGGCAAGAGCTGATTTGAGTTAAACCCGCCGATAATCGTAAAGATGGCATCGACCTCAGGGTCATGGAAAGCATCTTTAAGATCAAAGAGTCGGTCATTCACGGGAGAAGTCCCGAGCAAATCCCAATTATCATCGGTTGTATATCGGCCATAAGAGACGGACAACCCGAGTTTTTTAAAGCGTTCTTCAGCAATTTTGCGAACATCATGTCCAATAATTTTAGCCCCGCGAGAAGGAGCAATAATGCGCACATGATCGCCTTTTTTAAGTTTTTTAGGAATAATATTTGTCATAGACCCTCCGAGAAAGAAGTTAATCACCGTCATAAGCAAGAGCATAACAGAAGAAAGTTAAGAAAGACTTTCCAAGAAAAGGAGGGAAAAAAGATATACACAAACGTCCGTTTAGGAAGAAGTGTGGCTTTTCTATATCAAATTAGCAAAACTCTAAATTATCTTTGGATTAAAAGAAGTTTTATTTGACAAGAAACAAAACTTTTAGTAATTTGCGACTGTGTAATATAAACGGACGTTTAAGAAGAACAAGAGATGTACATAGGATATAGCGATATCGGCAAAGGAGAAGAAGCAACGCAAAGGAGCGCAAGCGTGATAAGGAGCTATGCGCAACAAAAGGGACTCAGGGTCAAAAAGGTCGTCCAATCAACAAATTTGCATACAATATTTGAGCCGACAGAAAAGAAGACGAATGTGCAAGGCATCATCATAGAAAGCATACAGAGTCTCGGTAAGGATTTAGAGAGCATAAAAGAGCAATTAAAATTATGCCAAGAGCATCAACTCGGCATAATCAGCATAAAAGAAGGTTATAATTTATCGGCATCATCGATCAATGAAGGTTTAATTAAAGGACTTGAATTAGCGATAAGAATAAAAAAGGACTTACACTCACAACAAACGCAAACAGGTTTAAGACAAGCGAAAGCCTCAGGAAAGACCTTAGGGCGCAAGCGAGGACAAACGATAAAGAAACGCTTATCTGGCAAAGAAGAAGAGATAAAGGAATTACTAAGGGCACACGCCACGCGCAGCGCGATAGCGGCAAAATTAGACGTCACCCGCATGACCTTATACAACTTCATGAAACACATGAAACCGGCACAAAGACGCAAAACGCCCTCAAGTAATAACAGTATAACTCATTAAGTAAAGGATAAAGAAGGATAAAAAAGGATGGACAAGAAAGTAAAAAATCTGGTTGTAGGTTGTGGTCTTTCAGGAACAGTCATAGCCAATAAAATAGCCACAGAATTAAAAGAGCCGGTTTTAATAATTGACAGTAAGGAACACATAGCTGGAACTTGCTATGATTATAAAGATTCAAGTGGTATTACGGTACATAAATATGGACCTCACATATTTAGAACAAATTCAAAAGAAGTATGGGATTATTTATCACAATATACGGATTGGTATCCATTTATGCATAACGTCTTGGGAATAGTTGACGGCATAGAAATACCTATTCCTTTCAACCTAATATCACTTCATAAAGTCTTTCCAAAACCATTAGCCGATAAAATCGAAATAAAATTACTTCAAGAATTTGGATACAATAAAAAAGTACCAATACTAGAACTCAAAAAAACCAATGATGAAGATTTACATTATTTAGCAGAATATATATATGAAAAAGTATTTTTGGGTTATACGCTAAAACAATGGGGACTAAGCCCAGAAGAGTTAGATCCATCGGTAACTGGTTCCGTTCCGGTTTATATAAGTAAAGATTGTCGTTATTTCCAAGAAAAGTATCAAGGAATACCAAGAAATGGTTATACAAAGATGTTTGAAAGACTCTTAGAGAACCCATTAATTGAAATAAAATTGAAGACCAGATATGAAGATATAAAAGACACAATAAGCTATGAAAGATTATTTTATACAGGAGCAATAGAAGAATTTTTCAATTATAAACACGGAAAACTCCCATACAGAAGTTTAGATATTAAGATTGAAAAATTTGCTTGTGAAAAATTTCAAAATGCCCCTGTTGTGAACTATCCCGAAAACTACGACTTCACGCGCATAGCTGAATATAAATATTTTTTATCAGAGCATTCAAATGTAAGTATCGTATCATTTGAATATCCTGAAGGATTTGAAGAAGGCAAGAATGAAAGAATATATCCGATACTTAACCAAGAAACACAAAAAATCTACAATTTGTATCAGCAAGAAGCACAGGCATTACAAAACACCTATTTTCTAGGCCGACTGGGAGCATATCGTTATTACGATATGAACAGAACTATTTTAGGAGCATTTGAAACATTTGCAAAGATTAAAGGATAATAAAGGATCATGAAAAAGAAAATAAAAGAAATAAAAAGAACAAACATAACAAAAAATAAGAGCAATCCGAAAATAAGTATAATCATACCAATATACAATGCCGAAGAATACTTAAAAGAATGTTTAGATAGTATAATAAATCAAACATTAAAAGAGATAGAAATAATATGTATCAATGACGGTTCAACAGATAACTCATTAAATATCATAGAAGGATATGGCAAGAAAGATACAAGAATTAAGATAATAGATCAAAATAATCATGGAGTTGGTTATAGTCGGAATGTTGGAATAAGAGTCGCACGAGGAGAATTTTTATCCTTTGTCGATCCGGATGATTATTATCCTGACAAGGAAATATTATCAAAATTATATGATACAGCAATACAACAAAAGGTAAACATCTGTGGAGGTGGTTTAATATATTATAATAATCAAAATCATATTTCCACAAAAAGCCAGAAAACAGAAGAATATTTTAGTAAAAATGGAATAATTGACTATAAAGATTATCAATTTGACTATGGTTTTCAAAGATACATCTATAAAACAAGCCTCATAAAAAATAACAATATTTATTTTCCCGAATATAAAAGATATCAAGACCCGCCATTTTTTTGCCAAGCAATGAATACCGCAAAAAAATTCTACGGTATAACACAATACAGTTACGTCTATAGATGCAACCAACAAAAATTAAAATGGACGGAAGAAAAGGTTTTTGATTTGCTTCAAGGTCTAAGAGATAACTTAGTCTATGCACAAAAAAAACAGTTACAGAAACTTTATGAATTAACATTAAACCGCATCAAAAAAGATTTTAAGTTATCAATATTAGAAATCACGTCAAATAGGATACAAGATATAAGACAAGAAATCATGCAAATATGTATAGATAATGCCAAACGAAAATACAAACCATCAGAAGCAAAAGTTTCGGTAATTTTGCCAATATACAATGCAGAAAAATATTTAAGAGAATGTTTAGATAGTGTTATAAATCAAAGTTTAAAAGAAATAGAAATCATATGTGTGAATGACGGTTCGACAGATAACTCATTAGATATCATAAAAGAATATGCGGCAAAAGATTCAAGAATATTTTATATAGATAAACCCAATGCCGGTTATGGGCAAACAATGAATTGCGGCATAGGAATAGCCACAGGCGAATACATAGGGATTGTAGAACCGGACGATTTTATTGACTTAAAGATGTACGAAACACTATACAACAAAGCACAAGAAACCGGAGTTGATTTTGTCAAAGGAGACACATATTTTTGGTGGTCAAAAAACAACCAAAAGAAATACAGTAATTGCATAACAGACAAAAGTTTATACAACAGCGTTAGAAATGATTTATACAATATAGGATTAATCGTTGGAGCAATAACAAATTGTGCAGGAATATACAAAAGAAGTTTTATTAACAAATATGCCATAAAATACCAAGAAACACCGGGAGCATCATTTCAAGACCAAGGATTTTACTACCAAGTAATATTCAATGCCCAATCAGGATATTATATAAACATACCTTTTTACTATTATAGACAAGATAACAGCTTATCATCCGTAAACAGTAAAAAAACGGTAGAATGTATTTTTAATGAATATCATTTCATAAAAAGCAAATTATCACAAATAAAGGATAAGGAAAAATTTTATCCTTTATATTACACAAAAATGATAAATTCATATTTATGGAATTTATCTCGCGTAGAAGAAGACGCATGGACAGAGATAAATCAAAAAATTGCAGAAGAAATAAAACAAGAATACGCATCAGGAAATTTAAATTCATCAATTATTGACAGTAAGACATGGAATAAAATAAAACCATACATAACAGGCACACAAACGATACCGGTAATATTATCAGCAGATAATAATTACGCTCCCTATATGTATATAACAATGTTTTCCATGCTTGAAAACGCCAAAAAAACCACAAGTTATGACTATTATCTTTTAGTTCCGAGTTCCTTTGACAACAAGAACAAAAAAATGATAATGAAATTAAAAGAGAATTATGATTGTGATATACATTTTATAGATATGAAAAATTCTTTTTCAGATTTAAAACAAATGATATCGCACATAACATCACCAACTTATTATCGTCTTTTAGCAGCGGATATACTTCCAGATTATTATGACAAATGCCTATATCTTGATGTTGATATATGTGTATGCCAAGATTTAAGTGAATTATACTCGATTGATTTGGGCAACAACTATGTCGCCGGAGTAAAAGCCGCCGGCTATCATTTTGTTCCACAAAAACACTGCCAAAGACTAAATTTACCGAATATAGACCACTATATTAATGCCGGTGTTTTGGTAATGAATTTAAAACAAATTCGTCAAGATAAGATGACGGAGAAATTTGTAAAACTCTCAAAAAACAATTATGAAACTGTTGACCAAGATGTTTTGAATGTCGCCTGCTTTGGAAGAATAAAAACATTACCCTTAAAATACAATTTCATGCAACAATACGAAACAAAAAATTTATGGCAAAGTTGTATTAGCAAAAAAATATATAGCTCAGAAGAAATAGAAAAAGCAAAAAATTCACCAGTTATTATTCACTATGCTGACAAAATAAAACCTTGGCAATATAACATAACATATTATGATAACATATGGTGGACATATGCAAAAAAAACCACATATTATAAAAAAATAAAAAAGAACTGCAAAAAAAATGATCTTCACAAAACAGTCTTAACACAATTAAAACAATACCGGTTAGACATAAAGAACGAAGGAGGAGCAGACAATAAAATTGAAATTTCAAGCAATAAATCATGTAGAATAAGCCAGCCGGCATGGTTTAGCAATGCCAAAGGCATAGGACAAGTTGTTGAAGGATACGATAAAAATAATTTACTAAGAATTAAAGCAATTAAAAGCGGAAAATTGATTTTATCCTTCAAAGCACCGGACAAAAAACTCAACAACAAACGCATTCCGTTTTGGATTGATTATAAAAGTATAAAAATTAATGACCAAGAAATTTTAAACGCTCCAATTTCGGTATGGCACGACAAGCCTTACAACTATGAAATGAATGTAAAGAACGGCGATGTTATTTATATAACCTTTGAAATACAATATCATCAGTATCCCAAGTGGGAATTACAAAACATCATATTTGCGTTAAACTGGAATAATATGAATGTACTGAAAAAATTAAGGAAAATAAGAAAAGTTATAGCAAAAAAAATAAAGCCGAAAAAAGCATCAAAAATATTTTGCATAGAACAAAAAGGCTGTAAAAAAACAATTAAATTGTTCGGCTTTAAAATAAGTTTTGTTAATAAGCATCAAGAGCTTATAGAACAATTAAAGCAATATAACAGAGCTTTAGGGAAGCAACTGGAGCGTCTTCAAAATCTCCAAGAAAGCATTTCCGTTCAGCTTAGGAATCAAGGCAATAGAAGCAACAAGATATCAGAACAAATAAGCAAGATTGAAAAGCAAACGGATATGATAAAGGAACAGCTAAAAACAATAAGCAAAAATACATGGAAGTAATCTATTCCTTTTAATAATGCGGGGAAATTTCCCCGCATTATTAAAGTTAGAAAAGAAACGAATTAACAGGCTCATAAAGAATAAACTAAAATAAAAGAACAAGAAGAAAGAAAGCGTTTCATGAAAAAATCCCCCACCATATTAACCATGCCGAAAGTCAGCGTTATCATACCGATATACAACGCGGAACTGTATCTGGCAGAATGTCTGGAAAGTATTAGAAATCAGAGTTTAAAAGAGATAGAAATAATAGGTGTGAATGACGGCTCAACGGACAACTCGTTAAAGATTTTGGAAGCCTATGCTCAAAGGGACAAGCGCATAAAAATCATCACCCAAACAAACCGAGGAGCCGGAGCAGCGCGGAACCGCGGTTTAGCAGAAGCGCGAGGAGAATACTTAAGTTTTCTGGACAGTGATGATATTTTTGCCTCTGAGCTGCTTGAAACAATGTATAAGACAGCAAAAGACCGGCAAGCGGATATCTGTGTCTGCCGTTCACGCAAGCAGAGTGAAAAAGAAGTAAGCTCACTTACTTGGGCACTAAAAAAATTTTTGATAAAGGATCAAACAGAATTCAATCCGCAAAAAGAATATCAGAAATATATTTTTCAAATATTCTGTGGTTTTCCGTGGGATAAACTTTTCAGACACGAATTCATCAAGACACAAGGAATAAAGTTTCAAGAAATACGACATTCGAATGATTTGACATTTGTTTATATGGCTCTGGCCTTAGCGGACAAAATCACCTATACGGAACAAGAATTGATAACCTACCGACAACATGAACGCTCCTTATCACATAGCTTAGAACACGCACCAAGTTGTTTTGCAACGGCTTTAACGGAATTAGAAAAACAGTTAAAGAGCAAAAAGCATTTTAACCAAGACATCAAACGCAGTTTTAACAATTTCGCGTGTGAATTCGCACTCTGGCATTATACACAAGTAACAACGCCAGAAGCGCAAAGCTGTGTAAGAGAAGAAATCGGCAAACTCAACAAGAGATACAAATTCAATAAATTCGCAAAAAAATATTTTTATCAACCCTATCTTTATGACGAAATAAAAGAATTATTACCCCCACCAAGCGCAACCAAGCCTTTAAGAATAAGCCAAGCCATAAAGAAAATAATCTCAAGATTTACGAAGCCCGAAAGGCCGTAAGAACCGCACACTTCATCCGAAGACATCGAATTAAACCATAATGCGGGGGAATTTCCCCGCATTTTTTATAAGAATTATCCTCTGTTAAGAATAAAACCAAAGATTTTAATTGACGCATAGGAAAACTCTAATTAATATAACACAGGTGTAAACAAAAAAAATCACAAGGAATAAGCGCAATGAAAAAAGAAAGCCTGACCATTCCCGTAATTTTAGCATCTGATGACAAATACGCTCCTTATTTATGCGTAACATTATACTCAATTTTAGCCAATTCAAACAAAAACGATTTTTATGACTTAAACATTTTAGACAACGGCATTTCCGAGAAAAACAAAAAAAGAATAGAAAAAAGTCTCAAAGAATATAAAAACAAAAAATTGATATATATAAAGACGGAAGAATACATAAAAAAGTTAGATTTTATTGAATACAATCCGCGTTACACCTACACCACATACCTGCGCCTTTTTATTCCGCAAATTTTCAAGCAATATCAAAAAGTAATATATTTGGATTGTGATTTAATCGTCAATCAAGATTTACACGAACTCTACACAACAGATTTACACAATCGCGCGCTGGGAGCTTGTCCGGATTATTTTGGATTTACAGACCTGAAAGAAAATCCCGAATGGAAAAATTATGTTGTTAAAAGAATCAAATTATCGAAAGTTGAAGATTACTTCAACGCCGGTGTTTTAATAATGGACATCACGAAACTTAAAGCAATAAATTTTGACAAGAAATGTTTTGAAATTTTGCAAGATGTCAACAGCTTTAAATATCTCGACCAATGCACCTTAAATATTTTATTTAGAAATGACTATCAAAAACTGGATTTCAAATGGAACGTCCAATGGCACGCATGGGCATGCGACGTAACAATAAATAAAGAATATTCAGCCAAGATACAAAAATTAAAAGACAATCCGGGAATAATTCACTACATATCCACCAGCAAAGCATGGACTCATCCGGAAAAAGAAGGAGCTGATTATTTTTGGGAAAACGCCAGACACACGGTATTTTATGAAGAAATTATATACACCAACCTCAAACATTTTTCTCTTTTCAGCATAGACAGATTAGCCAATTTCTCCACCGTAAGAAACATAGCTCAGTACAGTAAAAACCGATTTAATTATTATCGTTGCCAGTTTTTAGCAAGTGTAACTTTTGGAAAACTAAAACGCCATTATCAAGAGAAGAAAAAGATTTTAAAATCAAAAATAAAAGATGTTCGACTGTTTTTAAAAGGAAAATAACCCCCAAAGGCCGTAAGAACCGCACACTTCATCCGACAACATCGAATTAAACCATAATGCGGGGGAATTTCCCCGCATTTTTTTGCCGATAAGATATGCACAAAAAAGAAGAAATCTCTTGAAAAGAGGTAAAAGAAGGAGTAAGAATAAAAGAACAAAATAGGAACGAAAGGAAGAAAAGAGAACAAGGAGAAAAGGCATGTCGTTTGGTTCACCGGCACAAGATTTTTCGCAACCGGGGTTAGATTTAAATCAGCTTCTCATCCGCCACCCCAACGGCACATATTTTGTCCGCATGGAAGGGAATGCCATGCTTGGCGGCGGCATAAAGGACGGAGATTTGCTTTTGGTTGATCGCGCGATAAAAGCACAATCGGACAACATTGTTGTCTGCACATTGAATAAAGAATTTTATGTACGCAAATTCAAAACCCACCAAGACCGCCCTCTTCTATTGGCTCATGACGGGAAAGAAACCAAACGTTATTTCATAAAAGCCGAAGACGAATTCAGCATTTGGGGAGTAGTAACCGCCATCATACGCCCTTTAGACCCGTTACACGTTCATTTAGATTAAGCGAAAGGAACAAATAAGCCACAAGGAGAACCAACCGAACAGGCAAAGGATTAGCCACTCACAAAGGAAGCCCCCCCATAAAGAAACAACTTATAAAGAACAACCACTCACAAAGGAAGCTCATCATAAAGAACAGCCCCTACCCTGATAAAGCATTGGAAAGAAAAGAATGTATATATTAATTGATTGCGATAATTTTTTTGTATCCTGCGAGCGAGCCTTTCAACCGCATTTACAAAACCGCGCGGTTGTAGTTCTTTCCAACAATGACGGCTGTGTTGTTGCGCGTTCCAACGAAGCCAAAAAGCTGGGAATAGCTATGGGCAGCCCTTATTTCAAAATAGCAGAAGACTTAAGAGCGCAAGGCGGACTTGCCTTATCGTCAAATTATGAGCTATACGCAGACATGTCGCAACGGGTCATGAATTTAATCAAGGAGCGTTTTCCCAATTTAGAAATTTATTCCATAGACGAAGCCTTTGCGGAAGTAAAAGAAACGGAGAGCATCGTAGAAGAAGCGTTATCTTTACGCAACACGATATTACAACAAACCGGCATTTCGGTTTCCATAGGCATAGC
The DNA here is from genome assembly GCA_944390275.1 of uncultured Alphaproteobacteria bacterium. Lineage (GTDB taxonomy): Bacteria > Pseudomonadota > Alphaproteobacteria > RF32 > CAG-239 > HGM16780. The sequence goes on along the minus strand of CALXPL010000010.1, from coordinate 10,709 downwards.
CCCGAGCAAAACGCTGTGCAAAATTGCGGGAGAGCGAGCCAAACCGCTGACAAGGGATAAAGTTTGTTATTTTCACAATGCCGAGGCAACGGCAAAAATTTTAAGTGAAGTAGAAGTCGGGAATGTCTGGGGGATTGGACGGAATCTCAAACCGCGATTAAATTTTCTGGGCATATTCACGGCACAAGATTTGGTACGCGCACCGGCAGGATTAATCCGCCGCCACTTTGGCATAAATTTAGAAAAGACGGTCATGGAATTGCAAGGCATTTCATGCTTGGCACACGAGCACAACGGAGAACAACAAAGCCTCATGTGTTCGCGCAGCTTTGAGCACGAAGTCCAAACCTTTGAAGAGTTAAGAAGGATACTCGGAGAATTCACGGACAGTGCCTGTCAAAGGCTAAGACGACAAGGCGGAGAAGCCGGCGGAATAATTGTTTATCTCAGCACCAATCGCTTTTCCAAGAATGAAGAATTTTATCAAAACACAAGTTTTATAGGGTTGAATCGAGCCAGTGCGCTAACATCAAAATTCTTAAAAGCGATGGAACAAGGTTTAAGAGAAATATACCGCGAAGGCAAACACTACAAGCGTGCGGGCATAACGCTCACGGAGATTCGGAAGCGCGGCGCAGGTCAGCGCAATTTATTTGAAACGGAAGCCGATGAGTGTCGGGAACAAAAATTGTTGCAAGCGGTAGATGATTTGAATGAGAAACTGGGAGCCAAGACCATACGATTTGGCAGTTTAAGCCAAGAGATAAAGCACTTCATCCGCCGCGAACACCGAAGTCAATCATACACCACCTCATGGCAAGAACTCCTAAAAGTGCATTAAAGAGGTATTTGCGGCAAAAAGGATTTCGTTATTTTCGAAAACACGCTTGACTTTTGACAAAATAAAAAAATAAATTTAGTTCAATTCACATATTATTAATTTAAACCATAAAATTATGAAAAAATTATTATTTTGGATGATGAGCATGATGTTCCTATTCACATCTTGTGAAAATTACGAAATTGTTGACCATGGAGAACTAACGGCAATCAATGAAAAATCCGCGCAAATAAACGGAATAAACTATTGCACGGAAAACGGCACAACGGACTTTATCTTAGGCAATAAGATAACGGTTGACAAAGAGCCGGCCTACATATACATGAAGGATGAAAATTTCTATGTAAGTAAAGCCGTCCAAGATGACATAAATGCATTAGAAAGCAAAAGAACCACGAATGTAAACAGCGCATTAGTACTGCAAGGAATATTCCTTTTGTTAGGCATAATGGTTTTGATACCGGCCCATGTAAACAAAAGGGAAGACAATTTAAAAACCGTAAAGATAATAGGAGCAGCGGCCTGCGGCTTAGCATTTATACCAGGTACTTATTTATTTTTAGGAAAATGTTTTCCAGAAGCGTTAAGTGATTTAAACTTTACCCAACAGCATATAGAATTTATGGATTATGGCGAACTAACCAAGATACAAAGCAAGACCAAAACCATAAATAGCAATGCATGGAGTATAAGTTCAGATAAAGCAATAAACACGCAGGAAAAACTGGCAAGATTCAAAAAATATTCGGTAATATCCATTGATGGAAAAAAGGAATTATTTGAAGGCAGGAATCCCAAAGTTTTGCGAGCTGAAATTCATTATATAAACCAAAAAGATTATTCCACACAAGAAGTGATTATAGCTTTATTGAGTCTGATAGGATTTTCGGGAGGATTATATTTCCTAACAATAGATAAAAAGAAAAGAATCCGGAGCAGGAGTTCAGGGATTGTAAGCGAAGATGAAAAGAACGGGCATTCTGTTGAAGAATAAGATAGCTCATCGCAAGGGCAAAGGAAGCATGTAAAAAACACGGAGAACACAACTCCGTGTTTTTTTTATTTCAAACCAACAAAAAAAATTCTAATCAAAGGCTTTGTCCTTTTTCTTCTTTTCTATCAAAATTAGGTATTTACATGTTGCAACAAATATGATATATTAGAGTCGTGGTGATAAGAGTGGAGGATGTCATGAAGAGTGTTTCTCGCGTGGTTTTACTGTCGGCAACGGCTTATATGTCCGTGTGTCCCGTTTTGTCTTATGCGAATGTTGAAAATTCGCTTTTTGTGTCATCCGAGTCAGGTATTCCAACACACCAATCACATCACACATATAAATACCAAACTCTTGAAAGATTCTTATCATCACGCCTTTTTGATGATTTACGGATTTCGGGTAAAGAGCAAAAAATTGCTTCGGTGTGTTTTATCACCGATGCGGGGAATTGTTCCGGTGATAAATTCGGTAATCTTGAAAGCCCGACCGGAGGAAACGGAGGCGGAACTCCGAATGGAAATGATGAAGATATTCCCGAATACGATACTATTCCTGAACAATGTCGTGATGCCGGTTATACCGTTACATCTTGCGCTTCTGGACAACATCCTATCAATCCGTGTCCTTCCGATAATACCTATTATAAAGAATGTGTTTGTGATGAAAATTTAACGCAAACTTGTTCCGTTCCTTATTATGGTGTCGGGGTGTCTTGTGATGGAAAATATGCTTCTTGTCAAAGAGATGATGATAAGGCTTGCCGTAATGCCGGTTATACCCAAACAGCCGCTTGTCCGACACTTCAAGTTCCAAATAAAAAATGTCCTTATAATGCTTCTTATTATGATAAGTGCGTTTGTCAATCCGGCTTAGTTACTTGCTCTTCTCCGCAAATTGGGGTGGGAAGTTCTTGCGACGGAAAATATCAATCATGTCAATGTCCAAGTGCTTACAAATCTTGTGATTGCGGCGGAGCTGTCGGGGCAACTTCTTGTACCATTAACGGACAAACAACTTATTCAAGCTGTAAATCTTGTTGCAGTGATACTTGCCCAAGCGGTTATTCTAAAACAAACCCCGGAGGTTGTTATAATACAAGTCGAACAGAGTGCGGAACAATGTGTTATAAATCAAAATCATGTTGCGATTCAAGTTCCTCCGACTGGTGCCCCGTTCATAGTACTTGTCATGGAGATTGCTGTAAAGACGGAACGCTTCAACCTTGTGATACAAAATGCGGCGGCTCGGGATGTTCTTCTTCCGGTAGCAGCGGTTCGTCCAGTGGTTCCGGATCGGGAAATACTTGTCAAAATACAGTTGAAGTTAAAGCCAATTATACAACGAGTTGCTTTTGTGATACTGTAGGGGGGCAATATAGTTTAATTCAAATGAGACATTATGTTTGTGAAACAGGAATTTCCCCTTCTACACCAGATTGGCATACACGAACCTCTTTAGGAAGATATCTTGTCGAAAGTAAATGTCAAAATGCTCTAAATGAAAATTCTTCGGAGTGCACAGGTTCAGGATCAATTTACCCATCAACAATTGGTAGAGCCAGATGTCACTATAGATGTATTGACTAATGCATGATGCAAGAAGAAGGGAACGGATTTCCGTTCCTTTCTTCCTTTTTTAGAAAAATTTGAGCTTGTTCTTTATACGAAATACCAAATTACTGCCTTGTGTTTGTTTAAGAACGCGTGAAAAGATTTTGCGCACGGCAATTTTAATCCATTTTTCGGAAGCCTGTTGATGACCTTGTTTTAATGCCGGAAAGAGTTGGGCAAAGTCATCTTTCGATAAGCGGAATTTTTTATTTTTATAGACTTGAGCCAAAAGATTAATCATCTTGTCATCAAGGTTGGGTAAGATTTTGCGAAAAGCATTCAAGCGAATTTTAAAAGCACTTTCGGCTTGTTTATCCGCCGCCGTAATTGAGGCATTACCGCCAAACCAACGATAACGGAAAAGATATTCGGGAATATTGTAAAATTTTGTTTTATCCAAAAGGTCAATCCATAATTGATAATCTTCGGCATAACGATATTCGTCATGATAGATAATTTTGTTATCGGTTAAGAGATTTTTGCGAAAGAGGGAAGCCGGATGACAAATCCCCGCTCCTTCGGTAATCATGCGAATTTTAATGGCTTCATCTTTAACAGGGAGTTTGACTTTTTGAATCTTGGGAAAAACTTTAAAGAAACAGCCGCACACCCCGATTTCAGGGTTTTCATCAAGGATACGAACTTGTTTAAGCAAACGGTCTGGTTCGGATATATCATCATGATCTTGACGGGCGATATACTGTCCTTTTGCCAATTGAAGAGCTTTGTTTGATGTTTTGGAAATTCCGAGATTTTGCTCATTTTCGACATAAACAATGCGGTTATCATTGTAGGATAAAATAACATCCTTAACGTTGGTGGTTGAGGCGTCGTTGATGATTAAAAATTCAAAATCACGAAAACTCTGATTTAAAATAGAGTCAATTGTCTGACGTAAAAATTCCGGATTTGTATTATAAACCGGCATAACAACGGTAACTTTCGGCACAACAACCTCACATAAAAAGATTAACAAGATAAAAGGATTATAAAGCGGAAACACTTTTATTCAACTTTAATAAGTGTTTTGTGAACAAGTAATGAGCAAGACTTGTAAAAAAAAACAAAATATTTTAACATTGCTACCATAAAAAATTAAAGAAAGGCTGTCCCATGAACGAGAGCATGATAAATTTTGTCAGTAAATTACTCCCGACGAAAAAACTCAGACGCAAATTTAAGGAACAACAAAAACAAAAATTAGCGGAAGAAGAACAACAAGCATATAAGAAGAAAAAACTCATCATGACATTAGTCTGCAAAGATGAGATAGAAATTATAGAAAGACACCTTTTGTTTCATCATCACATGGGCATAGACGGTTATATTGTAACCGATAATAACTCAACGGACGGGACAAGAGAAATATTAGAAGAATATAAAAAGAAAGGTATTGTGCTGGAAATTATTGATGAGCCCTGTCCGACACATATGCACGGTGTTTGGGTTCATCGCATGGTTGAAATTGCTATCAAAAAATATCATGCCGACTGGATTATTAATTCCGATGCCGATGAATTTTGGTACGCACAATCGGAAGATTTAAAATATGATATAGCTCAATGCGGAAAAGCCAATGTCTTAAATCTCTATTTTCGCAATTTTGTTCCTCCCGTTTCTCCTGATGAAGATTATTTTCAAACTTGCAGTTTTGTAACGCGTCTTCTTCCGAAATATGAAGCGGCGGCCTTAGGCATAAGCAACCCGCATTATATTGACACCCACCCCATGCCTAAAGTCATTCACCAAACTAAGGGGTATATTCACATTTTGGACGGGAATCACGGAGTTAAAATAAAGAATCCCGATATTGTTTCACCTTCGAACATTCGTTTATATCATTATTATATTCGCAATTATAAACATTTTGAACACAAGGTGGTCAAAGGTTATGCCAGCGTAAAAGACCACCCGCAAAAGGGGATAGGTTCGGAATGGCGTTTATGGTACGAAAAATATTATTCACAAGGAAAGTTAGCCGATGCTTATAGCGAAAAGTTTGCGTTTGACAAATTGCCGTTGTTGCGAGAAGTCGGCTGTGTTGTCAACGATCCGTCTATCATAAATTTCATGAAGCATAAAAAGATATTATAAGTAAAGAAGGAAAAATGGAAAAGAAAGTTTACGATATCGTCTATAGCTTAGGTTATGATTGCACCTGCGCACGCTACATGGCCAAGTACCATTTACGCAGTTATGCCGGTCCTTTTGACTGGATAACCCTGTGTGATTATAAAACACGCATGGAATACATTTTGAATGATTTTGAAAACTTTTTGAATAAAGAAGATTTAGAGTTTATTCCCCGCCCGCCAGAGAAAGATTATCTGAATCCGAAAATGATAGATTTTGTAAACAAGCGAGATAAATTTGAATTTTATCATGATTTTCCGAAAGGAAAAACATTGGATGAATCTTTTCCGGAAATTAAAGCAAAATATGACCGCCGCATTAAACGTTTTGATGAGAAACTTAAAACAGAAAAGAATATTTTGCTTTTATGGTTATCGCATGAAGTAAAAGTCAGCAATGAAGAATTGTTGAAATACAGCGAAAAGATTATGGCAAAATACGGTAAGAAAATCGATTTTATTTATTTGGAAAATGACAAAACTAAAGGAAAAGGAGAAGTTGAAAAAGAGGAAATATCACCCCATATAATCAAGTATAAATTACGGACAGTCGATCCTAAAGTAAAGGGTAAAATTCCCCTAACGGCAGAAGCCTGCGATAAAATTTTTAAAGGCTTGCATAGCCGCGGACAAACGAAAAGAATGTTAGCGGATTTAGGGCATCGCTTTTGGGTAAAAGGCTTATCGTTATTAATATTATACCGCCCATGGCGGAAAGCGTTTAAACAAAGGTTTTATAAAATATAAAGAAAGTAAAGGATAGAAAAATGTCATTATTTTGGAAAAAATTGTTAAAACAATTAAGAATTAGAGATAAAGGGAAGAATAATATTATAAAACTACCGAAAGGTTATTATTGCAAGAATGCGCTGATAAGTATAGAAGGAGATAACAACACGGTAGAAATAGACGAACACTTTATCTGCCGCGGGAAATTCAGTTTAAGGATACAAGGGAACAATAACAAAGTTCACTTAGGCAAAAATTTTTATTGCCACACGCATTGCAGTTTGACCTTATACGCGCAAGACAGCACATTAAATTTTGGCGATGACATACATATCTACATCAGTTTAGATTTTGAGAGTTTCGGAGGAAAGAAGAATATATTACTCGACATAGGCAATCGAGTAACCTTTATGAACACGGCGATAACCTGTTTTGAAGAAGACAGTTCAATAATAGTCGGTGAAGACTGTATCTTCTCTTATGATACGGTTTTATACAACACGGACGGACACCCGATATATGCGATAGACGGAGACGAACCGTTAAACAGAGCGCATCAAATTAAATTAGGCAAAAGAATATGGGTAGCGCATAGTGTTGTTGTTTTAAAGAATGTTGAGCTAGGAAATAACTTGATATTAGGACGCGGAGCGTTAATTAATAAGAGTTGCTTACAAGACAACTGCGTATTAGCGGGCATGCCGGCAAGGATAGTCAAAGAGAATGTCCGTTGGGAATTACCATTTCCGGCAGTAGGAGAGAAGTCGAAATTCAAAGGTCGGGCGGCACCGGATATCGTCATGCCGAAACCGACGAAACCTTAAAAGTATATGAGTTAAGGTTGATAGAAACAAGCAAGGCACGAGGTATAAGCCCGTGCCTTGATTTTATATAACCGATAAGTTATCACAAGAAAACAAACTATTATTTAAAGATTTGAGTTCTGTTTCCAATCTTTTTCGCGCAATATTATAATATTGTTCATTATTTTCAAAACCCAAATAATGTCTATTTAAATTTAAAGCAGCAATCAAAGTCGTACCACTTCCGGCAAAAGGATCTAAAACGACCTGATTTTCAAGAGTTGTAAGTTCAATCAACAAAGACATCAAGGACAGAGGTTTTTGAGTAGGATGTAACCCCGTATCTGTTTTTTGCGCGACAATATTAAACAAATTGTTTGATTCCTGATTATATTTACGAAGGACTTTTTCATTATAAGCCCCAAGAGAATAAGTTAAGACATTATCAGCCAAAGTTCCGCCAATTTTGTAAGGTTTCATAAACCAAAGAATAGGCTCAAAGACAGGACGTAAATTACCCAATTTCCAATTTTCCCATTTTTTAGCCGAAATATCATCCCCCCGTCTTTGATAGACACAAGAAATATGTTGAGCTCGATGAGCAGCTTTCATTTTATTCCACCCAATCATATCTTTATAGATAAACCCGCAATCTTCGAAAGCGGCAATACAACGATGAGCCAATCTTCTACCGGCAAACACGAAGACACTCGCGGCAGGTTTAAGGACGCGATACCAATCCGGAGCCCAAGACAAGACCCAATTGTAATATTCCAAAGGAATTTTTTTATCACTTTCTGCCCATCCGTTAAGAGGTTTGCCGCGGCTTTTAAAGACATTACCGATTTTTTCTTGTGCAGGACTAGAACCTAACAAAGCCGAATTAGTATTATCATGCAAGATATCCCAATTTTCAAAAGAAATACCGTAAGGAATATCGCTAAGGATTAAATCGATAGTTTCATTTTGAATATTTTTAATAAGTGTGCGACAATCACCAAAGTATATATTATCCTGCATTATAATGTTTCCAAATATCTGATATATTTACCAATTGTATTAATTTTTTTCATTTAATTTCAAAGCTGAAAGCAACTCATGAATTGCTTGTTCTCGAGAATAATTATTTATAGTATTTATTTTTTCTTTCCAATAATTTATTTCATTATGACCTCTCGTTATAATATCACATTTAAATTCAGCAAAAGAATTCTTAAAATCACGAATATCAAGATAAGGCTTTAGCATCAGCAATTAAAGAATAATTATGAAATTTACTTTGTGCAAAGACATCAGCACTATTGGCTCGTTCATGAAGGACAAGAGCTTTCATATTAAGTTCATAAAAACATTTTGCCAATATGATATCAGAAACTTTTGTATATAACTTTTCTTCGGTAGAATCATGAATAATACATTCGGGGATAGAACCGATTTGAACAACAAGAGGTAAAAGTTCCGATTTTGATAAAGAAAAGATAATAGTTTCCAAATTATGAGAAGCGACCTCAAAACGGCAAGAGGATGATTTCTCCCGTATAATATTTTGTAACTCATTAAACAGCATAAACAATCCTTTAAGATAACGCCAATAATCATAAAATGAAACAAATTAAATAAAGGATACTGATATTATATAAAAATGCAACTTATTTTATTAAAAAATTTATTTTAGATAAACATAATTACGAAGTGCAGAATAAGCCTTCGCGGCATATATTTTTGTCAAATTCGAATATAATACTTGACTTTTGACAAAATTAACTATAAAATCAAGACAATTCACATATTATTAATTAAAAAAAAATAGCATTATGAAAAAATTATTATTTTTATTAAGTGTGGTCGTTACCTTCGTGTTCACCTCTTGCCAAAACCATGAAGTCGTGGCTAAAGGCGAATTAACAGCAATCAGTGAAAAATCAGCCACCATTAACGGTTTGGAATATCAAACCCAAAATGGCACAAAAGATTTTATTCTTGACAACGAGATAACCGTTGATGGAGAAGAGGCATATATTTATGCCTCGGGGAGCAATTTTTATGTCAGCAAAGCCAAAAAAGAAGACATAAAAGCCCTAAATGATGACAGCAGCATATTAGCTCTCACCATCATTACGGTAATGGTAGCTTTCTTGGGATATATTATAAAACTGCTTGCAGAAATCTTAAGGAAACAAGAACTCAATTGCAGAATCAGTCGCGAAGTAAATACACTGATTTTGTGTATAATCTTAATAAGTATTCCGACCATACTGTTGTTATTGAACCGAAGTTTTCCGGAAAAATTAGGACAGCTCTCTTTCACATCATCAAACGTTGAGTTGTGTGATTATGGCACACTTTCCAAATTTGAAAACAATACCGCCATCATCAACAACAAGGTGTGGAAACTAGGCTACAAAAAATCGTTAAACACTCTGGAGGCTCCACAAATCAACAAAACTTATGCGGTCATTGAAAAAGGCCTCCTAAGATATTTGTTTGAAACAAACAGTGTCAAACGACTGCAAACAGAAATAGATTTCATAAAAAATAAACAAGGCGTAATTTATGAAATTATTATTTATATTCTGACTTGTAGCGGGATAGCCACCCCTGTCGGCATTTACTTCGCCAGAAGACCGAACAAAAGAAGACAGAGTTATGTTTCTGAAGACGGAAAAAACGGACATTCCGTTGGATAAAAGAAACATAACCAAAGAAAAGAAAACACGGGGAACACAACTCCGTGTTTTTTTTGTTTCAAACAAACAAAATGATTTTCCCCTTTGTCTTTTTTCTCTATGCTTATCAAAAATATGCATTGCAAAATTATAACAAATATGTTATATTAGAGTCGTGATGATAAGCAAGGAGGATGTGATGAAACAATTTTCAAAAGTACTCTTATTGTCTGCCGTCAGCTTATTTGTTGACTGCGGAAATGTAACTTATGCTTCTTTTGAGGATGATTCTTCACCCCTCAAGTCTGGCATCCCTACTTTACACACACATCACACATACATACGCCATACTCTTCAAAGACTTGACTTATCATCACGAATTTTTGATGAAAGAACAGAAAATGGAATTAAAGTTGCTTCGGTGTGTTTTATCACCGATGCCGGAAATTGCTCGGGAGATAAATTCGGTAATTTGGAAACACCGGGTGGTGGCGGGGGTGGTGGAAAGCCCGATGACCACGGAACACCGCAAGAGTTGTGTCAAGATGCCGGTTTTACAAACACACCCTGTCCGACAGGAAGTACAATCGAAAGCTATTGTCCTTATGACAGCTCTTATCATACCTGTAAATGTCTTCCCGAATATAACAAACTTTGTAACGGAGCTGATGAACAAGGTTCCGGAGTTGCCTGCGACGGCAAATATAAAGAATGTTGTAATCTTTGCTCCGCCTATAAATATACCTCTATTCCATCGGGATATGTAAGCAACGGCGAATGTCAATCATGTAGTGGTAAAAAATACAAGATTAAATGCGACCCGCAAAAATATGTTTCCGGCTCATCTTGTGGTTCTCAAGGCGGAAGCGGAAGTACCTGTTCCGATGATAGCGGAACTTATTATCAAAAATGCAACTGCCCCAATAATTAC
>CALXPL010000009.1 GCA_944390275.1 uncultured Alphaproteobacteria bacterium | reverse complement strand
TAGCCGTTGCACAAATTGCAACAAAGTCCGTAGCTGGGATCAAAAGAACATTTTGTATCGCTCATCTGCCAACCGCTTGGGCAACTTGTAACATAATTTCCGTTTTCTTCTTTGCAAGCACGGTCAAGGTCTTCTTCACATTTTTCATATTTACCGCCGCAAGATTCTCCAACCCCATAATAAGGAGCTTTACATTCTTGATTGAATTTGTCGGCACAAGAACAAGCAAAATAGTTTGGAGCTACCGGACAAGGAATAGGAGAAGAGCCTTCAGGGCAGGGTGTTTGACCATAACCGGCTTCAAGACAGGCTTCTTCCGGAGTTTTATATTCCGGAGGTTCGGAAGTGTCGTTATTGGGAGTTTCGGAGTTGCCGAAATCATTTCCCGAACAATTTCCAGCATCGGTTATGAAACATACCGAAGCAATTTTCACACCCTTATCTGTTCTTTTATCAAAAAGGTGTGATGATAAGTTGAGTATTTCCTGAGTATGGCGTAAGTATGTGTGATGTGTGTGTAAAGTGGGAATGCCAGACTTGAGGTGTAATGAAGCTGCCTCAAAAGACGCATAAGCTAAATTTCCGCTCTCAACACATAAGCCGACAGCAGACAGTAATAGTATCTTTGATATACTCTTCATCACATCCTCCTTCTTATCATCACGACTCTACTATAACATATTTGTTGCAACATGTAAATACCTAATTTTGCAAGGAAAGAAGAAAAATGACAAAGGGGAAACAAATGGAATTTTATTTTGTTTGGAAATTAAGATTTTTGTTGGAAGTTGATGACAAGCGAATATGTAAAAAAAATTCTTCTTTAACTTAATAAAGAAGAATTTTAGGAATTGAAAATAATTGTTTTTTATTTATTTAGGCTAGCGAGGTATTTTTCCGCTTCAAGGCTGGCGATACAGCCTGAACCTGCCGCTACGATTGCTTGGCGGAATTGCGGGTCTTTTATGTCTCCGGCTGCAAATATTCCGGCAATGTTGGTGGCACAGCTATTCGGTTTGGTAATGATATAGCCTTCCGCATCCGTTTCTAAAATTCCTTTGAATAAATCGGAATTCGGGTGGTGTCCGATGGCGATAAAGGCTCCCGATACCGATAAATTAATGATTTCATCGGTCTTAATATTCTTTACTTTTAATCCCGTGAGACTCAAAGGTTCATAACTGCCGACAAATTCCGTAACAACGCTGTCCCAGATAACCTCAATTTTCGGATTGGCAAAAAGACGTTCCTGAAGTGTTTTATCGGCACGCAGGCTGTCGCGGCGGTGAATTAAGGTAACTTTGCTGGCAAAATTGGTTAAATAAATAGCTTCATCAACAGCCGTATTGCCTCCGCCGATTACGGCGACTTCTTTACCACGATAGAAAAATCCGTCACAGGTGGCACATCCCGATACTCCGAATCCTCGGAATTTGGCTTCACTTTCCAAACCTAACCAACGTGCCGAAGCCCCTGTGGCAATAATGATGCTGTCGGCTTTATAACAATTACCGTTTTCCGTGCATAAAACAAAGGGTCTTTGTTGGGCATCAAGTTCCGTGATAATGTCTTCGTGAATGGTTACTCCGACATTCTCGGCTTGTTGTTTCATGTTATTCATCAATTCACTGCCGTATATCGGGGTTGGAAAACCCGGAAAATTCTCTATTTCGGTCGTGATGGTTAATTGTCCGCCTATTTGCGGGCCGGCAACGATTATCGGATTTAATCCGCTTCTTGCCGCGTAAATGCCTGCCGTGTATCCGGCCGGCCCCGAACCGATTATCAGGACTTTGGTGCTGTATTCTGCCATATTCTTTTCCTTGTTATCTTATTTTGTTTTTTTGATTCTTCTTATTCTAAATAAAAACCGGTATTTTTCCATACCGGTTTTGTTCTATACACAATATTTTATTGGTAAATGACTTCCAATATTTCAAATGATTTCTTTCCGCCCGGAGCCATGTATTCGGCTATGTCGCCGACTTCCTTGCCGATGAGGGCTTTGGCTAAGGGTGATGATAATGAAATTCTGTTCTTTTCTATGTCGGCTTCATAATCTCCGACAATTTGATATTCTTTTTCTTCATTGCTGTCTTCATCCGCAACAACAACCGTTGCTCCGAAACGAATGATATCGCCTTTGATTTGACTCGGGTCAATCACTTGGGCACGGCTGATAACGGCTTCTAATTCTTGAATCCGTCCTTCAATAAAACTTTGCTTTTCTTTAGCCGCCGAATATTCCGCATTTTCTGACAAATCGCCGTGTGAGCGTGCTTCCGCAATCGCCGCGATGATGTTTGGACGATCTACTCCCTTTAATCTTTTTAATTCAGCTTCCAAATCCGTATAGCCTCTTTTTGTTAACGGAAACTTTTCCATGATTTGCCTCCTTCTTATCAAAATTTAAAGCCCAAACTTTGCAGTTTCAGGCTACTGTTTCTTATAAAAAAGTTAGAAAAATTAAACTGCGAGCAATTTATTTTGCTCACAGCTTACTGAATTTTTAACGCATATTCGTAACTATATCATTATTTTTCATTATTGCAAGCCTTTTCTTTTTGATTGATGTTGATAATTCTGTTGCAATTTTTTTTCCTTGTGGTTATCCTCAAAACAATCATATTTCTTAGGAGGTCTGTTTATGTTAAGAGAAGATTTACAAAAAGCACTTAAAGAATCTATGTTGGCTCATGATACACAACGTGTCGGTGCCATTCGTTTGATGATTGCCGGAATGAAAGAAAAAGATGTTGATGCTCGCGGTAAAGGCTTGAAAGAGGCTTCGGAAACCGATTTGCTCGCTATGTTGCAGAATATGGTTAAGCAAAGACGCGATTCAATTTCCATGTATTTGCAAGGAAATCGTCAGGATTTGGCTGATAAAGAACAAGCCGAAATTACGGTTATTGAAACCTTTTTGCCGAAACAAATGAATGATGACGAAATTCAAAATGCCGTTAAAGCCGCTATTAGTGCTACCGGTGCCGCTTCCATGAAAGATATGGGTAAGGTTATGGGTGAACTCAAAGCAAAATATACCGGTCAGATGGATTTTGGAAAAGTTAATGCTTTGGTTAAGACCTTGTTGTCTTAGCCTTTGTTTTTGCTTATAAGATAAACTTTCTCCGTAAACGAGAAAGTTTATCTTGTTTCTTGTTTTTAATTTGCTGACGGATGTGTTGCATTTATGGCTGATTTGCAAAAATTTATTGAAGAATTGCGCGCGAGAGTTTCGATTGTCGATGTGGTCGGAGCAAAAGTCAAATTGGTGCGAAAAGGTCGTGAATATCAGGCTTGTTGTCCTTTTCATAATGAAAAAACACCGTCTTTTACCGTTAATGAAGCCAAAGGATTTTATCACTGCTTCGGTTGCGGAGCTCATGGCGATATCGTTAAATTTGAAATGGAAGCTAACGGCTTGCCTTTTTTGGATGCTCTCAAAAAATTGGCCGATAAAGCCGGTTTGCCCATGCCGCAACTCTCACATGAAAATCACGAAAAAGCCGAAGAACGCAAAAATCTTTATGAAATTATGGAATTGGCCGTCAAATTCTTTGAAAAAAATTTACGCTTGACCGGTGGACGTGCGGCTCTTGATTATCTCTATAATCGCGGTTTTCATGATGATATTATCAGCAAATTCCGTTTGGGCTATGCTCCCAATAATAACGGTTTAAAAGCATTCCTTGCCGGAAAAGGCGTTAGTGAACATGATATGATTCAGCTCGGCTTGGCGGCTTTATCCGAAAAAAGCAACGGTCGAGTCTTTGATTTCTTTCGTGATCGCGTGATTATCCCGATTTTTGATAAAAACAATCGTCCGATTGCTTTCGGGGGAAGGGTGATGGACGGTAGTCAACCGAAATATCTTAATTCTCCCGAAACTCCGATTTTTAACAAACGTCATGTCCTTTATAATCTTAACAATGCCCGCGATAAAGCCTATGAAGCTCGCAAAATTATTGTCTGTGAGGGGTATATGGATGTTATCGCTTTATCTAAATACGGTTTCGAATATGCCGTCGCTCCTTTGGGAACAGCTTTGACCGAAGACCAAATTGCCGAGGCTTGGAAGATTTGTCCGGTGCCGACTTTGTGCTTTGACGGCGACGGTGCCGGTATTAAAGCCGCTATCCGTTCCGTGGATCGGGCTTTGCCTATTCTTAAAGCCGGTTATTCTTTGCAATATGTCTTTTTACCTGATAAGCAAGATCCCGATGAGTTCTTAAAAGATAAAGGACATGATGCTTTTGAGGCTTATCTTGAAAATACAACCCCTTTAGTCGATTTGTTGTGGCGGAAAAATACCGAAAACGCGCCTTTACAAACACCGGAGCAAAAGGCTCTTGTCGAAAAAAATATTTTGGATGAAGTGGCAAAAATTACAAATGAACAAGTCCGCGCTTATTATCTTAATGATATGCGTCAACGCATTTATAATGAATTGGGGCGCGGAAGTTGGAAACAGTCTTATGCCAAAAAAAATTATACTCCTTTTGTGAAAAAATCTTATAATTTTCAAAAATATCCCGCACAAAATCTGACAATCGAAACCGTGCGTCCGAAAATCAATCTTAACGAACTCGTTGTGAAATTTGTGTTGGCCGCTCTTATCTATTGTCCCGAACTTATTCCCGAATATGAAGAAAAAATTTCTATGTTCTCCATGCCTAACCAAGATTTGCAAAATCTGTGGAATGCTTTGTGCGATGCCTTTGAATGTGCCGAAGATGCCGAAAATTTGACTTCGGATAAATTACAAGAAATGCTGATGGAACGTCAAGTTTCTAAAATTGTGTCTTCTCTTTGGGAGTTGAAAATGTTTCTGGTACAAAAACCGATGATTAATCAACTCCGCCGCGAAATCGATACCAAAATTCTTGAAGTCCAACTTAAACAACTTGATGATGAGATAAAAGAATGTCTTGTCCTTATCGAATCTGCCGAGTCGTTTCCCGATGATGTCTATGAACGCTACCAATCTTTGAAAAATGAGAAGCAAACACTCTTGAATAGTTGTCAAAATGCCGAAACAGCTTTTTAGCAACTTATTGTTTTTCTTCGATATTTTTTAACGCCTTCGCTTTTTTGTTTCGTTTTTTTAAACCATGGGTTGACAAATTCTTCCAAAGTTATTAAATCTTCCTTGCTAGCTTTTTTTAAGCGTCTGTCTGATGACGCTTGTTTTTGGTAAAAATCGATTTTTAAGGAACGTTATGTCAGATATTGATAATCAAGACTATTATGACGGTAGTAATGCCGATGCTCCCTTGATTGATTCTTTGGGGAGTGCGGTGAAACGTCTTATTGATAAAGGTAAAGCACGCGGATATATTACAGTCGAAGAACTTAATAAAGCAATTCCTTCCGAGCGTGAATCTTCTGAACAAATTGAAGATATTATGACCGAAATTTCTGATCTCGGTATTAGCATCTTATCTGAAAGTGATACGGATAATGTTGATATCGATGATGAGGTTGAAGTCGAAGATTATGACGAAAGCGGAAATTTCGATGAAAAAGATTTAGGTCGTTCCGATGATCCCGTACGTATGTATCTGAAAGAAATGGGAAGCGTTGAACTCCTCTCACGTGAAGGCGAAATTGCTATCGCAAAACGTATCGAAGCCGGTAAAACCGTTATGATCGACGGTTTGTGCGAAAGTCCGATGACCCTTAAAGCTATTGCCGGTTGGCGTGACGATCTTGTCGATGGAAAAATGCAACTCCGTGATATCGTCGATTTGGAAATGATGTATGGCGATGATGCTGAAGCTCTTGAATATGACGATCTCGATACTCAGGTCGATGATTTGGATAAAGTCGCCAAAGAACTTGAAGATAAAGATAATCTTGATGATCTTGATGAAGATTTAGACGATGATATTGAACTCGATGATGCCGTCGATGAAGATGAAGAAGATGATGATGTGGCTTCCGATATGGAAAATAGCGATGAAGAAGAAACTTCCGATGACGATGACGATGATGGCGGTGTCGGTCGTGCTTCCGCTTCGGTCTCGGCTATGGAAGAAGCTCTTATGCAACCTGTATTGGAAATCTTAACTAAAATTTCCAGCTATTACGATGATTTGAAAAAAATTCAATGCCAACGTATTGATGCCCTTATTTCCGGTAAAAAAGTTGCTCCTTCCGTTGAGAAAAATTATATCCTTGTCAAAAAAGATTTGGTTGAGTTAATGAGCTCCATTCATTTGAATGCAACTCGTATCGAACAATTAGTTGAACAACTCAATGAATTAAATAAACGTTTGATGGGATTGGAAGGTAAACTCCTGCGTTATGCTCTCTCTTGCAAAGTAAAACGCGAAGATTTCCTTGATGCTTATCAGTTGTCTGAACTTGACCCGAAATGGCTTGAAAAAATTTCTAAAAAAACTGATAAACATTGGAAAGCCTTTGTTGAAAAATATAAAAACGAAATCGTCGATTTGCGTGATTCTATTGCCCAGATGGCAACGGAATGCGGTTTGCCGATTAATGAATATCGTCGTATGGTCGATACGATTAAAAAAGGTGAACGTGAGGCCGACAGAGCTAAAAAAGAAATGATTGAAGCTAATTTGCGTTTGGTGATTTCTATTGCTAAAAAATATACAAATCGCGGTTTGCAATTTCTTGACCTTATTCAAGAAGGTAATATCGGTTTGATGAAAGCCGTTGATAAATTTGAATATCGCCGCGGTTATAAGTTTTCAACTTATGCGACTTGGTGGATACGTCAAGCTATTACGCGTTCTATTGCCGATCAAGCTCGTACCATTCGTATTCCGGTTCATATGATTGAAACCATTAACAAACTTGTTCGCACTTCTCGTCAGATGTTAACCGAAATGGGAAGAGAACCAACTCCCGAAGAAGTGGCAAAACGTTTGTCCATGCCTTTGGATAAAGTTCGTAAAGTTATGAAGATTGCCAAAGAACCGGTTTCTCTTGAAGCTCCGGTCGGTGATGAAGAAGATTCTTCTTTGGGCGATTTTATTGCCGATGACAGTGCTTTGCAACCGCTTGATTCCGCTATTCATTCTAATCTTAAGGAAACTTGCACAAGAATTCTCTCTTCCTTAACGCCGCGTGAGGAACGTGTTTTGCGTATGCGTTTTGGTATCGGAATGAATACGGATCATACTTTGGAAGAAGTCGGACAACAATTTAACGTTACGCGTGAACGTATTCGTCAAATTGAAGCGAAGGCTTTGCGCAAGTTAAAGCACCCAAGTCGTTCGAAAAAATTACGCTCCTTCCTTGATAGTTAATGTTTAAAGGGAAAGAATTGCTCTAACAGCCTGCTTTTGCAGGCTTTTTTTTGTTGCGTTGTTTTGCAATGCTTCTTCTACTTGGTGATTTCAATAAAACTTAATCTATAATCAAAAGATGTATGCCTAACTTATTAAAAACAGGTGCTTTTGTGTAAAAACACCTGTTTTCTTTGAGAAAGGCTTCGGTTAAAATTTGATGGAAGGAACTATATTAAATTTATTAGCTGTTGTGGCATTTGAGTTATATCCTTCTTTTACCTTAAAACCCCAAGCCCATGTTTCAGAAGATGCCGTTGATGACCATACCGCGTATAAGGAAGGAACAGAGCTGCTGGCTTTATTAAATCCCGCATCAACAGCAGCTTTATTTTGAGCATAAGAGTTTAAAATTCCATATGCCGGAAGACACCAATCTCCCGCTTTGGTGCCGGTTGTGCTATAATTAGCGGCAAGGTATGCACTTGGATAATATGTTTGAGAATAAAGGGTTGAAACAATTGTATTTGTGTTTCCGCAACTATTAAAGTCATTTACGGCGTCTTTAATGTTCTTATAATAAGTTAAATTCGGAATTGTATTGGAATTTCTGCTCCATACATCTCTTCCGACGTCTTCTAATGCTAAGGCTTCTCCGCAATTACCGGATTTATAGACAACGACACCGATAGGGGTTTTGCCGCTGACTTTACTTGTTGAGCACGTCCCATCACTATTTAAAATATCACCAATTGAGCAATTTTGAACTAATCCGGTACATGTTCCCCATTGCGGCGCACATTCTTTTGCTTTGTAACAGGTATTTCCGCAGCCGGTGGTTTTTGTATCATAACAACCGCTCGGCTTGGTCTTTGAATATCCGCTTGCGCAAGTGTCATCACAACAAGCCTTACAACTTGAATAAATAGTTCTGCCGTTAATGGTACAAGAAGAAGCACCAACAGCTCCGCCACAATCACAAGATTTATAATTGCTTGGACATTGACAAGATTGATATTTTCCGCCGCAAGAACTTCCAACACCTACTTTGGGCTAGGGGCAACTTACCAATGAAGATGAACAAACACATTTATCATAGTAGTTAGAATCATAAGGACAACGGCGATTGGGAACTTGCAAAGTCGGACAGCTTCCCGTTAAAGGATAACCGGCTTTTTCGCAAAGTTCTTTAGGTGTTCCGTGGTCATCGGGAATACCTCCGTCCGGTGTTTCCAAATTGCTAAACTTGTCATGCGCACATTCTCTGGTGTCCGTTATAAAACATACTTTCGCGACTTTTTGTTCTTCTCCCGAACTGCTTAAATCATCAAAAAGGTGTGATGATAAGTCAAGTCTTTGAAGAGTATGGCGTATGTGTGTGATGTGTGTGTAAAGTTTGGATGACAGACTTTGGGACGGATAAAGGTATTTGTTCCGACGCATAAGTTAAATTTCCATTGTCAACAAATAAGCTGACAGCAGACAGTAATATGGTTTTTGAAATACTGTTCATCACATCCCCCTTGTTTATCATCACGACTCTAATATAACATATTTGTTGCAACATGTAAATAATTAATTTTGCAAGGAAAGAAGAAAAAAGACAAAGATATTTGTTTTTTTTGAAAATAAAATTATTCTTTTTGGGGTTCTATTTATTTCTTGACCTTTTGACAAAGCGTGATATTTTGTATGCGAATTTTTATTATTTTTATTTATTAATTTTTTTAAACCTTATAATTATGAATAAAAAAACAATTTTTTTGCTTATTAAAGACATGATAGCCGATCATTTCTTTACTTTTGAAGAATTGGCTGCGGAATTCGGCTATACTTTGGTGCCGAAAAAGAAAGAACAAAAAACTGTTGCGAACTCTTCTCAAATTCAAACGGAAAATTATGAAGGTGATTATTATACCTTTCCGGTGTGCTTCGATGATGGTAAAATTTCTCGTAATCAACGTGATGAGGCTGAACCTATCGGTATTGTCGTAAAAAATTTGATTTTCTTACGCGGGTATTTTGTTGATAAACGTTTTCCCGAAAAAGCTCCAAAATCTCACTGGTATATTGCTCTTCATCACACAGAAGAGGTTAATACTAAACGACTTTATACCAAGATGATTGATATAAAAATTTGGAAAGAACTCTGGAAATCGGGTGATTTGGAGAAAATGAGCGAGCAATTAAAACAAATGCGTGCGCAGCCGTTTGAGCTTTCCGAAAAGCATTGGGGGAAAAATAAAAATCAAATTGTTTGTTGGTGGATTGAAAACGGAAAATTCCGTTTTACGGATAAAAATCTTCCTGCCGAAGCCTTGTTTCGTCCGGTCATTGCCGTTGATAAGTTAAAAAAATAGGTTTTATAAAAAAGCAGCTTTAAGCTGCTTTTTTTGACTCTGGACATTCTCTTTTCTTTGTGTTATGTCTTGGGTAATTCATTTTATTATTAACTTTAATTATTTTTTACTATGCGAAAAAAACGCTACTTTTTTAACAAATCTCATGTGGGAGCTTTTGTTCTCATTCTTCTTGTGGTTATCATTACTTTGTGTATGTGTCGAGAATCCGGTAATGCTTTTGAACCCGTGCTCGCTACCGATGTTTCCTCTCAAGAAAAAATTGCTTTCAGTCAAAATGCTCCCTTTGCTTTTGATTGGAACGGAAATACTCTCTATGTTTCTTGTAAAAAAACAGTAAATTTTGTTACTGTTGACGGAAATAAAAAGAAACGTAGCGGTATCATTCTGCGTGAGTTCGTGTTTACTCATGTTTCTTTGCCTCTGAAAAGCCAAAACGTGCAGGAACAAAATCGTTTCCTCGGTTGGACTAATCCTTCTCGGGAAGAAAAACTTTTTCTTTATACCAAAGCGGATAGTAAAAAAATAGATTATTCTCTTTATAAATTATCCTCTAAAGCTGAAAAAGTGGTTTTGCAAGAAGGTTGTTTTTTCGCTGAATAATGTTTTTTTTCAAAATACCGTTTTCCGAAAGGAGAACGGTATTTTTTTATTCTTCTTCCTTAATCTTCTTCTTTTGCCTTCTTTTCGGCTTCTTCTTGTTGGTATTGTTGCCAACCGCCCGCATAGCTGTAGATTTCCTTAAATCCTTCCTGACTTAAAATGCGGCAGACGACATAACTGGTGTAACCCTTAAAACAATGAACCATCAGTGGTTTGTCTTTTGGTAATTCATCTTTTCTTTGACGAATTTGTGCGGCCGGAATGTTAACGGCTCCCGAAATATGTGCTTGTTCATAAACTTTGGCGGGGCGGACATCAAGAACCGTCATGTCGGTAAAATCTGTTCCGAAATAAGGTTTTACGAGCCCTTGTCTTATGTTTTCAATCGCCATGCCGATTAAGTTAACCGGATCTTTGGCACTCGAATAGGGTGGAGCATAGCATAATTCCGCATCGCGCAAGTCCTTTGTTGTGCCGTGCAAGCGCATTATGCTGGCTATGACATCTATTCTTTTATCGACACCTTGTTTGCCGACGGCTTGCGCTCCGAGGATTTTTCCATCCTTTTGATATAAAACTTTTAATGTCAAGGCTTGAGCGTCCGGATAATAACCAGCATGGGAATTGGCTTGTATCAGCATCTTTTCATAAGCTATTCCGCTTCTTTGCAGTTGCTTTTCATTGTTTCCCGTAAAGGCCGCCGTTAACGTAAAGACTTTGACGATACCGGTGCCTTGTGTCCCTTGATAAGGGTAGGGGGCGTTGCCGCAAATGTGGTCGGCAATGCATCGTCCTTGACGATTGGCCGGTCCGGCTAACGCTATCATGGTTTCTTGTTCGGAAACGAAATCTTTAACCGCTACATTATCTCCACAGGCATAAATATCTGAAATATTGGTTTGCATGAATTCATTGGTTTTGATTAAACCGCGCTCGGTTAAGGCTATTCCGCTTTCTTTGGCTAAATCGGTATTGGGTTTTATGCCGACGGCCATAATTATCATTTCCGCCTTAATCTTTTTGCCCGAATTTAAGATTATTTCTTGGTTGTTTGTGACTTCTTTTATGCTGTCTTTTAAGTACAATTTGATTTGGTTATGGCGCATTTCTTGGTGAATTTGAATGACCATGTCCTTGTCTAATGGCGGAAGAACCTGATCGGCAAGCTCTAACAACGATGTTTCTAAGCCCAGATGCCGCAGATTTTCGGCAACTTCAACACCGATAAAACCGCCGCCGACAACCAATGCTGAGCTTATTTTATTCTTTTCGATGTAACTTTTTATTTTATCCGCATCTGCCAAGCTCTTGAGTGTGAAAGAAGCAATGTTTTGCAAGCCTTGTGTTTCGGGAATGAACGGAAGTGTTCCCGTAGCCAAGACGAGTTTATCATAATTTATGTTTTCACCGTTGGCTAAGCGAACGCTTTTTTCTTTTGTATTGATTGAATCAACTTTGCTGTTTAAGCGTACGTCTATGTTAAATAAACTTTTGAACATCTGCGGTGAAGCAACCTGCATATTGTTACGGTCTTGTATAACATTTCCGACATAGTAGGGAAGGCCGCAACTTGCAATCGAGGTTTCCTCACTTTGTTCTAAAACGATAATTTCCGCTTTTTCATCTAATCTTCTTAAACGAGCGGCACAGCTTGAGCCTCCGGCTCCGCCACCAATTATGACAACTTGCATTCTTCCTCCTTCTTTGCTTTTGCGTTTTTCTTTTTTACAGCTTAGCGGAGTTTAAGAATTTTGCAATGTAAATCTTGGTTCTATTACCGTTCTTTTTCTTGTTGCGGAATATTAACACTATTGGCGATTTGTTGCAGTTTTTTATCGTTGATTTCTTCCTGCTTCAATATGCTCTCCATTATATAGCTTAAAACTTCGTAATTATGGGAATAGATGTTTTTCGCTGTTGCGTTTTGCAAGCGATGTCCGTTGCGGTTATTAATATGTCTGGAAATTTGTTGACCGTTATGGTCAAAAATCGGAACATCTTTTGGAAGTTCAAGAGCGATGTATTTGCAATTATTTTGGTTTTTTATTTTTATTGAACCTTTATCTTGCTTGCTTAATCGTAATTCTTTGTATTGACTTGGAAAATTTGTTAAAATTACACTCTCAGGATTGTCGGGATTCTTATCATTGCACATGATTGCCGTATTTTTATAATCAATCTTTTCGGATTCAAGCGGGAAGGCGTAGGATACAACATCTATATTCTTCCATGCTTCTTCAACCGTTGGTTTATCATAAATTTGTAAGGCAATGTTTTTTAAGGCTTTTAGACAACGGTGCGCATTTGCCGCTCCGGCACAATAGCTGAATATTTTGAGGTTTTGCATTCTTTTCTTTAAAAGCTGCGGGGCAAATTTTTTCCCTCCCACAACTTTGCCTTCGTCGTCAAATTCTAAATCCTTGCCGACGTAGCCGCTCCAATATTCTTCAACAAAATATTTCTCCGCATCATTGAATCTTTCCGGTTCCGTTATGGTTTTCAAAATGGAAGAACCGGCTATTTCTTCAGGAAAACAGGTCGGCATGCTGACCGAATAAATATCCGTATCGGCAAAAATTTTGTCTTGAAACAAATCTTTGGTGGCATGCTTAAAGTAATAATTTATATCTTTCAGATTGTCGCGATTGCTGCGGTTTACTCCAAAAAAATACAGACTCTTGCTGTTTGTATTCGGTAAATCTTCGCATAATTCTAATTCTTGCGAGTTCTTGTTTAGCTGAAAACAGTCATAGTCAAAATCTTCATATAATTTACTTGAGCTGTTTATGCAGAAGTCTTTCACTTTATCTAAAAATTCAATAATCTCTTTTGAGCGTGAATCCTTTTCCTTTATCTCTTTTATATCCTTACTATGAGCAATCATGTTGGCGCGTAAACTTAAAACGTAGTTGGCAAATTCTTTTGCTTCTATCTTATATCCCGTTGTATCTATCTTTAAATTCTTTTCCGGTGCGGCTTTGCTCAAAAAGTTATTCAAATCTTTTACAAAACTTTCAATCTTGCGCGGCGTTTGGGCATTTTCTTGTGCGTGTTTGCTGTTTATAAACTGTTTTTTAAACTCGTTGTAGAATACTTCTGCATAGGGATTTGACATTTTTTTGACTCTTCTCTTGTTGCT
This sequence comes from uncultured Alphaproteobacteria bacterium, assembly GCA_944390275.1. Taxonomy (GTDB): domain Bacteria; phylum Pseudomonadota; class Alphaproteobacteria; order RF32; family CAG-239; genus HGM16780. The sequence continues at coordinate 39,101 of CALXPL010000009.1, read as the reverse complement.
CTTTTTGTTATTTATAACATATTTTCTCAATTTTTTTAAGTAAAAAATTATTCTGCCTTCTTCTTTTGTGTCTTTTCTTTCCTTTTTTGTCGTTTGAGTCAAATTTGGGTTGACAATTTTTGGATATTTTTTTATAGTTTCGTAAATTTTAATTATGTTTTTTTAGAACTGGATACTGATATGGTTGATGATAAAATTATTCTCACTCATCCGCTGCCGCTCGATGATGAAATGTTTGCCAAAATGGTTAAGCAAGACCTTGAAACTTATTATCCCGAATATTTGGAAGCTATTGCGAAAAGTGCTCAATTGGATCCCGTCCTTAATCGTAAAGAAGTTCTTGAAAAAGCTTATATCGTTCGTGTACACAACTTGTTGGAAGATGTTATTTTAAAAACTTTGGATGAACGTCCCGTCGATGCCTATGACAGTTTGAAAGAGGCTTGCTTCTTTTCTGAACAAGATTTGCTTTATATTAAAACCGTTGAAGGCGATAATGCCGATACAAATATGTTTGAATATGTTAAAAAACGTCTCGAAAATGTTGAGGATTTGAAACCTACTTTGCAATTTGTTGAAGCCGTTAATGATGCCGAGTTGTATTTGGTTCATGACCTTCCAAACTTTAACAGTTATAAAGCTTCTTCTTTGATTGATAGTATGGAAACTGCTCAAGAAGGGTTGCTCGATAATGAAGGAAAAGCCGTTATTGACTTCATTTCTTCTAAACTTTATCGGAAGTTAAATGCCGATTATGAAAAATATGGCGCCGTTAAAAAAGATTCTAAAGAAGAAATCCAATATTTGTTAAAAGTGTTGGAAAAAACAAGTGATTATCGCTTAATCTCTTATTGTCAAAGCCGGCTCCCCGAGGAAAAATATCAGAAAATGATTGTGCGGGCTTATCAACGTGCTTTACGAAAAAAACAAACACGTAACAATTTGTATAAAATTAATACCGCTTTGGCTGATTTGTATATGGATAGAACCAAAATTATCGGCTTTTGTTCCGAAAACAACGATACTTATAAAGCCGCTCAAAAAAGTTTGCAATATTTGACCGGTGCTTATCATCATGGCGATAAAACCGGTAAGAAAAATGCTTTGAAAAAAATGGCGGTTATCTATCTTAAATTTGGTCAACTCAATGAATGGAAAGAGTTGAAAGAAGCCGTTGCTATGAATTTTCTTGAAAAAAGCGACAGATGTGAGGCTTTGATTGCTATTGCCGATAAAACAAAGGATGTTTCTTATTATCGTAAAGCCCTTCAGGAAGCTCAGAAAGCTCGTATGCCGGCGAATGTTCGTAATATCTTGTTTAATAAAATTTATGGACGTTTGGTTTCTTCTCTTCCGGATGGTGATGAACGTAATTCTTATTTGCAAAAACAAAAAGATTTAGGTAATCAAAATAATAAATTTTTATTCTTGTATCATTCTCATAACGACAAAAAACGCTAGTCTTTTCTTTCTGTTTTTTTAACGACTGTTGTTTTTGCAACAGCCGTTTTTTTGTGGCTTCTCTTCCTTTCGCGGATTCGTCATGCGGTTGTGTTAAAGAAAAATTTTTTGAGAAATAAAAAAAACAGTCTGACGGGATCTTTTTTTGAAAAAAAAGAAAGTCAGACTGTTGCGATTGATTAAATCATTTGAGACCGGCGAAAGTTAGCATACTCCATAGTTTCCTGTCTTCTTCCTACGAGCGCGTTGTTCCTGACGGGCTTTTTGATACTCTGTTTGTTCGGAGAGACTCTTTCTAAATGAACCCTTTTCTTTCTTCATGTTCGGTCTTTTTTGATTCTTAATAGCCATAATGATAAAGTTTTAAGTTAATAATAAAAAATACCTCATCGGTATATCACTAATTCTAATTTTGTCAATATTTTTTTTAAATTTTTTTTATTTGCTGTTTCTTATGAGTGGAAACAAATATTCTCCTAACTCATTGTGGTATAGATAAAGTGTTCCCACAATTAAAACCAAAATTCCAAAAGCAACCAAAGAACTGAAAAATTTTGAACTCGGCTGGGGTAATCTTATCGGAATATTCTTCTCTCGTATATAAAAAGCATAAATTCGGCATGCCGCTATGATATATAACGGACGAAATATAACCATTATGATAATTAAAGCAATACTTATCGGAAGTCCTACTACAAAGTAAAAAGGGTGAATTTGGTGATTGAGAGGAAGATAAAATAATAAGTAGTGAATGCCGATATAGGTACCAATGCCGACAATCCAACATATTATAGAATATCCAATGCGAAGTTTGACGAGTATTGAAAATCGCTTGCTTAAGAGTGAGAGTGAATCTTGGCAGGCTTCACTTAAACTCCTACCGCAGATAAGTGCCGGAATAAAGCCTAAAGATGCTGCTTTCCATGTTTGATAGATGGCTTCGTTGCGTAATTTTGTTGTGAGGGGGGTACGGTCATTTTTTTTCGGCAAGCGTTCCAAAATTCTCACAAATGTCCACCATCCGTCTATCCAACTGAAAATACCGATTGTTCCTGCGCGCGGCATTGCTATCTTTATGCATTCAACTATGCTTGATGTGTTTCCCGTAAAACGAAGTAAATATGAGGCTCCCATACAGGCTGTCAAAATTCCCAGAGGGTAGGCGGCTATTCCAACACAAAGAAATGACCAGATTGTAATAATTACGTCTAATAGAATATTATCTTTGTTGTTTGAGCTATCGGCCATTATATCTTCCGGTATCCAATCTAAAATTTGAATTCCGAAAAAGTAAACAAGGCTGATGATTACAACCGATAAAACAGCAAATAGTATATTTTCTTTTTCGCTAAGGACAAAACGTAACGAAACAGCGCAATTATTTAGAAAACCTATCGTGGATTCAATTTTTGTAGGAAGTGTGTTTTGTTCCTGCTTGATGTAGGCTTCTTGTTTTAATAATGAAAGTTGTTCCTTGATTTCTGTGATGTTTGTCATGAATTTTTCTTTATGGTAATTCTTTTCCTTACATTTTATTGCCTTTCTTTTAAAATCCTATTAATTTTGTTGAAACGAATATAAAAAAACAGCTCCGAAAACGGAGCTGCAAAAAAAAGTTTTTTTCCTTACTTTTAATACATGTTGCGGTATCTTAAGTAATGGATGCCTTTGGCGGCTAGGGCTACCGTTGCCGCCATTCCGGCAAAAAGAAAGGCATATTGCGCTTGAATTTCCTTGTCGGAAAATCCAAACACCCAAAATGCCACAATCCCCATTCCTGCAAGGAAAACACCCGCCAGAAAGGTTACTGTGCCGGAATCTTCTCTTTGAGGATTGTATTTATTCATTCTTTTATAAATAAATACAATCAATGAGATGATTGCAACGGCAACAATAGCAGCAATGAATATCATCTTTGCCATAATTTTAAGCGCGATTTACCGACTTTCGCCTCTCTTCGTACTTTCTTTTTTTAGGAAATCTCAATCTCTGGGGAAATACTTGAACGGAAAAATTTATCTTAATTTTGGTTCCTCTATACTTAGTATAGATGTTGGGCGGTATTGCTTATACTCTTTCAATAACTTTTTTCTTTCTTTTTTATCCTTACTTATTGAGTTTTCAATTAATATATAAATAATATTTTATCTTGTTTAGGTTATCATATTTTTTTTGATTTTATGTCAATGTGGAAAATGGACAAAAATCCTTTTAGGTAAAAAAAAGAGATTGTCTCCTTTGAAAAGGGCAATCTCTTTTGATTAAGACAAGAGTTCTCTCTTGTTTGTCAGATATCAACAAGTGTGTTATGTCTTGGTGTTAAGACTGTGTCTTATAATACGAAAACAATAACACCATTTACAGCAATTGTAATTAACGTACACATAGCCGTTTGTTTTTAGGTTAATACTCTTGTTAATAATCTCTATGTTAATCGAAATTCGAATAACCACACCATAATATGCAAAATTATATTTAATTGTGCTTTTCTTTATGCCCTTTTTCTTTCTTTGTCAATAGTAATCTTGATGATTTTTCATGTAGAAATTATCTCTTTACATTTTTTCTATTTTGTGTTATTTTATGACAAAATGACAAAATATGGAGCTGAGAAATATGAAAACAATGTTTGACATTATCAAAAAGCAGAACGGCGAACATTTTGCCAAAGCTATTCGTGCTTATGATAATGGAATTTTTGATATTCCGGATTTGGATAAAATTGTGAAATTTGCCGGACGAGAAGTCGAGCCGCTTATGAATTATCTGGTGTCGCTTAAAAATGTCAAAATAGAAGAACATGCCGTTCATCAACACCCTCTCGAGTTATTATCTAAAGCCGGATATACCGCTTATTATGCCGACACGTTGGAAAAACAAAACTGGCCGAAGCAATTTTATGCCAAAGGGGAGGAGCTTTGCACCTTTCACGACCCTAACCGTTATAAAAACTATCATATCGTTGTTGCCATTAAGAAAAATGTTCAAGATATTAAACGCGAGAATTTTCCCCATCCGAAACGCGAAGATGAATACGGAACAAGCGTTTTACAAATTCAAATGTTAAAATCCGGCGGTTTTATTTCGATAAAAAATCGTTATAACCATACGGTTGAAAATCCTGATAATACTTTTAACAGCAATCCCGATAATATCATTTCGGGGTTATCTGATGCCTTAAAACACCATTATCATGTCGATTTCTCCAGTCAAAAGGTTCATTTACCGGAAAATTTTGTTCTTATAGATAATCAAATTGTGAATTGCAATTATGAAATCAATAACGTTTATTTTTCAGAAAATTGTTATGTTGAGGATGGAAACATTCATGAGATAGATAAGCAAAAAGAATTAATGCTTGATTATTTTATCTTAAATCTGCAAGATAAAAGCATTAAAAATCCTAGCGAGCTAGAAAACGGTTTTATCGCTGCTTTGCAAGAAGAAATCAAAGATAAAAAATTGCAAATTACCGTCAATGAACAAGGCAATAAATGTTTGCAAGCCGATGGAAAAACCATTCTTGAACTTGACCATGGCAAGATTAAGTCCTTACATTTTGATAATGTGAAAAAAATTGATGATAATTTTTTACAATATAATAATGAATTATCTGATGTTTCTTTGTCGAATGTGATTTCTATTGGAAGTAGATTCCTTCATGATGCCAGATTTTTGGAAGGTATTTCTTTGCCTAAAGTAAAAAATATCGATCATCAATTTCTTTCTTGGGGTAAAAATTTAAAAAGAGTTTCCTTGCCTCAAGTCGAAAAAATTGGTGATAATTTTCTTTTTTCCAACAATCAAATTACCGAAATTTCTTTGCCGAATGTTCTTCAAGTCGGCAATGAGTTCTTGCCTTGGAATGCTCTGCTCTCAGAGGTTTCTTTACCCAAAATTGAAATTATACAAGATTCTTTTCTTGCCTCTAACAATAATTTAACTCATGTGTCTTTGCCTAAAGTGAAAAAAATCGGTAGCGATTTTCTTCGCCGCAATTCTGTGTTAGAGGAAATCTCTTTGCCTAATGTTCAGCAAATTGGAGCTTGTTTTCTTCATAACAACGAGAAATTATCCCATATTTCTTTACCTCAAGTTGATTCGATTGACAAGGGCTTCCTTTTTGAAAATAAAATTATATCTCAGATTTCCTTGCCTAAGGTTACTGCTATTGGAGATGATTTCCTTTTTAACAATAAAGGTTTAGTCCAAATCTCTTTACCTGAAGTTACGAGTATTGGAAATAATTTTCTTCATTGTAATATTGATTTCAAGCAAATATCTTTGCCCCAGGTTACAGAAATTGGTGATTGTTTTGGTTATTATAATAAAAACTTACGTCAGATTTCTTTGCCGAAAGTTACAGAAATTGGAAATAATTTTCTTTGTAATAATAAAGATTTAGTTCAAGTTTCTTTACCGGAAGTTACAGAAATTGGGGATAAGTTTCTTTCAGAAAATGAAAATATCTCTCAAATTTCTTTGCCAAAGGTTTCTGTTATTGGAAATAATTTCCTTAGTAACAATAAAAACTTATCCGTTATTTCTTTACCTCAAGTTATGGAAATTGGGGATGGTTTTGGGTATTATAATGAAAACTTATCCGTTATTTCTTTACCTCAAGTTATGGAAATTGGGGATGGTTTTGGGTATTATAATGAAAACTTACGTCAGATTTCTTTTCCCAAAGTTACAAAAATTGGTGATGATTTCCTTTGTTGTAATAATATTATAGCACAAATTTCTTTACCCAAAGTTACTGATATCGGTGAGAATTTTCTTTATGAAAATAAAAATCTTACTCAAATTTCTTTACCGGAAGTTGCCTATGTCGGCGAGAATTTTCTGCGATACAATCAACAATTAAAGGAAATTTCTTTACCTAAAATTCAAGAAATGGGCGATAATTTTCTTCAATACCATCCTAAGAAAACGAAACTTTTGAAAAATATCAGTAAATCTTTAACAAAGAGAGATGAAACTATTCACATTATACAACAATTAAAATCAAATCTGTACGAATAGTCTAAATTTGCTTTCGTTGGAAATTGCAACACAGATATAAAAAAAGAAGCAGAGAAATTTCTCTGCTTCTTTTTTAAAGCGTTATTAAAATTGTAACTCGTACACATCATTTGAATTGTATTTATAATGAGCAACGGGGTCGGCATCTAACCGCTGCTATAGCTCTCGGCAAAAAATGTTCCCCAAACATTTTTTGTTCCTGCGAGCCCAACGACCGTCGTTGGTTCGAGAATTCTCTCTTAATCAACCATAAAAAAAAGCTCCACTCGGGAGCTTTTTTTTATGGTGGGCCCTGATGGACTCGAACCAACGACCAGACCGTTATGAGCGGCCTGCTCTAACCAACTGAGCTAAGGGCCCTTCGTAACTCGTCTTGAAAAATAGGATAATCTTTTGGCTTAGTCAAGTCTTATTTTTATTTTTTTGCACTTTTTTATTCTTTTTTATCTTTCTTCTTTGGCTAATAAATCTTGTACCTTTGAATAGACTTCTTTTTTGAGGTATTCCGCTTTTTGACTTGCATAACTCTTACGGAACCATTGTTTGGATAATTTTTTACCTTGATACAATATCCCTTTATCAAATTTCTTATAGGAAAGACTCTCTCTTACTCTTTTTAATTTTAATATTTTGTTGATGTCATTTATCTCTTTTTGAAATCTTTTATCAACATTTATATAGTCCGCTAATGCTTCCGGATGAGTTCTCACATCTACTTTTTCTGATTTTCCATTGTTTTGGCTGTAAAGCATTTTTGATAAATCTTGATATTCATACTTCTTTGTTTCCGGATTGTAAACTCGGTATGAATAAATTATTGAACGTTGCTTGAAGTATTCTTCATTTGCGGTTTCCGTCTCTCTTAAATAAGGCATTTTTTCAACATCTTCTCGGACAATGTTGTTAAATTCTTCCGCATATTCCTCCAAATGCTTTGTCCATTGGATGTAGTTGAGACTCATTAATTTGGCACTATTGGTTAAAATTTTTATTATTTCTTCTCTCTTGGCTTCGGTGCTTTTCTCTTCTTGATTGTTGATGCTTTTCAACTTTTTGACTATGAATTTTGACTCTTGGCTAAACATGGAATAATCATCGTCTTTTCCTTGTTCTAAGTAAGTGTTTACTTCGTACAGCATTTCTTCAAATGTTGCGCTTCTTTCATCATCTATACAGCGGTTGAACAAATTTTTTATACTCAAGTTCTTATAGTCATCTTTATATTGGCGGCTTTCTAACAGAAAATTGTTTTTGAAATGCTTTATTTCATGTAAAAGTGTCTTTTTAATTTCATGTTCTTTGTTCTTGCCTCTCTCATAGACGTCATACAGCTTTTGTTCTTTTAGGCTAAGTTGTGAAAAAATTTTTTCTTTGGCTTCCCAATAGGTTAATTCCGGTTCCGCTGCCTCTAACGCTTTTATGGCGGCTTCGTTCTTTTGTGCCGTCTTATAGTCTTCTTTGTTTAAGGATATTATTTCATTTACTATCGTAATTTCATTGTCTATAAAGGAGCCAACGGAAGGAATTTCAACTTCTTGTCCCTTTTCATTAAGATAATCAATTTTTTGTGTTTTTTCATTGAATTGTGCATGGTTGTAAACATCCTCACGGCGAAATTGTAAACCGGCTTTTTGCGCAAACTCGGATATAAAGGCATCGCTGATTTCCGGAAAATTGTTTAACAGAACTTTGTCTGAACCGATTTTAATGTTCGGAAATGGTTTGTTGAGCTCATTTATGTATTCATCTTTGTCAATATTAATATGACGGGGAGGGACTTCTTGTGATAAAACTTTGGTGGCTTCTATATCCAGTTCCGGAAATTTTGTTGGAAACAGCAAGACTTTGCTTAATTCATAGTCCTTCTCTCTTATCTTCTGATAGTTCTTTAAAACAAATAATTCCCCATTTTGACCTACGAATACATTCCCGTCTTGCTCATATTTCATCCTTTTTTCTCCTTTTCTTCTCCTCTTATATTATCATAAATTTAAAATATTGTAAATATTTGTCTAAAAATTTCACTTTTTATGCGCTTTTTTCTTGTGTTTTTCTTTACTTTGATGTATCTTGCTTCGTTGAAAAGGAGAAATAATGAACGAAAAAATTTTGTTGTTATCTTGTTGCGCCCCTTGTTCTTGTGCCGTTATCGAAAAACTGGCTCAGGAAAATCTTGATGCAACCGTTGCTTTTTATAATCCGAATATCTATCCGGAAGCGGAATATCTTAAAAGATGTGCCGAAAATAAACATGTTTGTCAAATTTATAATATTCCGTTTGTGGAATTGCCTTATGATAATCAAAATTGGGAAGAAGCCGTTAAAGGCTTGGAAAATGAACCTGAACGCGGTAAAAGATGCAGCCTTTGTTTCTTCTTTCGCTTAAAACGCGTTATGCAGTTTGCTAAAGAAAACGGTTTTACCGCTGTGGCTTCGGTGTTGGGGGTGTCGCGCTATAAAAATCTTGCGCAGGTCAATCAAGCCGCCGAAAAAGCAAGTGCCGAAACCGGGGTGCCTTATGTGCAAATCGAAGGTCGGAAAAACGGGATGCAAGACCGTCGCACTTTCTTGATAAAAGATTTGAACCTTTATGCGCAGACTTATTGCGGTTGCCGTTTTTCGCAACGAAAAGACTAATTAAACTTATGATAGAGGTGCTTTTATGCCCGATTTTGATGAAGAAAATAAATATAACGGCTTGGTGGCCGGTATTGATGAAGCAGGGCGGGGACCTTGGGCCGGTCCCGTGGTGGCTGCCGCTGCCGTGGTGCTTGATAAAAATCTTCCTGCCGAGCTCTTGAGTAATCTTAATGACTCTAAAAAACTGACTCCGGCAAAACGAGAGAAACTTTACCAGCTTCTCTATGAACAAGAAAAACTCGGAAAAATTTGTCTTTCCGTAGCTGAGGCTTCCGTGGCTGAAATCGACTCTCTGAATATCTTGCAAGCAACTTTCTTGGCAATGAAACGAGCGGTTGATAATCTTAAAATTAAACCCGCTCATGCCCTTATTGACGGTAATCAGAATCCTAAAAATTTTCCCGTGCCTTCCGCGACTCTGGTCAAAGGTGATGCTCGGTCTTATTCTATTGCCGCAGCGTCTATCGTGGCTAAAGTTTATCGCGATCATTATATGCAAAAATTGGCTACTCTTTATCCGTTTTACGGCTTTGAAAAAAATGCCGGATATGGCACCAAAAAACATATTGATGGTTTGAAATTGCACGGCGTGGTTGAAAAGGTACATCGTCTTTCTTATCGCCCAATTCAGGAGTTTTTGAAAAAATGATTCCTTTTTCAATACCTAACAGATTCTATTTGCGCCGTTTTTGTAACGCGTCGGTTTTTTTTCTCTGCGTTAATAAATTTATAACTTTATTTGCGCATACTAGCAACATTGAAACAACCTTAGAAAAGTGGTTTAATAATTATGAGCAGCAGTATTAAAACGAAAAAAATCTTAAATACGATTATTAATGATGATTGTGTTAAAATTATGAATCAAATGGAAGAAAATTCCGTCGATTTGATTTTTGCTGACCCTCCTTATAATTTGCAACTCGGTGAAGCCTTGACTCGTCCCGATAATACTCATGTCAGCGGTGTTTATGAAGAATGGGACAGTTTCGACAGCCTTGCCGATTATGATGCTTATACCCGTAAATGGATGAAAGCTGCTCGTCGTATCTTGAAAGAAGACGGGACTATTTGGGTTATCGGGTCTTATCATAATATCTTTCGTGTCGGCTATATCTTACAAGATTTGGGCTTCTGGATTTTAAATGATATTATCTGGAATAAAACAAACCCGATGCCTAATTTTAAAGGAACACGTTTTACCAATGCTCACGAAACTTTAATTTGGGCGGCTAAAAATCCTAAATCTAAATATACTTTTAATTATGAAGCTATGAAGGCTCTTAACGAAGATATGCAAATGCGCAGCGATTGGCAAATCTCTCTTTGTACCGGTAAAGAACGCTTGAAAGGTGAAGACGGTAATAAACTTCATCCTACTCAGAAACCCGAGGCTTTGCTTTATCGCGTCATTCTCTCTTCTTCTAAAGTCGGTGATGTCGTCTTGGATCCGTTCTTTGGTACGGGAACAACCGGTGCCGTGGCTAAAAAAATCGGTCGTAATTTTATCGGTATCGAAAAAGAACAACTCTATGTCGAAGGTGCTCAAAAACGTATTGATGATGTCGAACCCGTGGAAAATGAACTTTGTCTTGAGTTTAGCTCGAAAAAACGTCAACCTCGTATCCCGTTCGGTGCCGTTGTGGAACGCGGGCTTCTTAATCCGGGGGACATCTTGTATGATGCCGCGAAAAAACATTGTGCCGCCGTGCGTTCCGATGGTACTGTTAAAAGCGAAACGACCGAAGGGTCTATCCATCAAGTCGGCGCCGCTGCTCAAAATGCTCCCGCTTGCAATGGTTGGGTCTATTGGTATTATATGGATAAAAAACGTGGCTTGGTGTGTATTGATGAATTAAGACAGCAAGTTCGTCAGGAGCTTTATCCTGATGATTAGAAGTAAAGTTTAATGGGAGTGATGAAAAATAATTTTTTGGTAAATGTTGATAAATCAAGAACGGGGCTTGCTCGGGTAAATGATGAGCAAGCTCGTCCCGTCTATGCTGCTATCGATTTGGGGACAACTTCTTGCCGCTTGGTTATCGCTTCTCCTACACCGACTTCTTTTCAAGTCATTGAAACTTTTTCTAAGGTTACGCGTTTGGGGGAGGGAATTATTAATAATAACGAACTCTCTCGACAAGCTATCCGACGTACGCTTACCGCTCTTAAAATTTGTGCCGGAGTCATTAATGAATATGCTCCAATCCATCAAATGCGTTTGGTGGCTACCGCGGCTTGTCGCCGTGCCAAAAATTGCGGCGATTTCTTGACTCTGGTCAAAAAAGAAACCGGTCTGAATATTGAAATCATTTCTTCTAAAGAAGAAGCTCGTCTTGCCGTTGTCGGATGTATCCCTTTGCTTAATCGTTGTATCAAACGTACTTTGGTCTTTGATATCGGCGGCGGTTCTACCGAAATCTCTTTGGCTCGTATTACCAATTCCGGAAAAACTTTTATTGAAGGTTTTGTTTCTCTTCCTTACGGCGTGGTTACCATATCAGAGGCCTTTCCCGCTAAAGATATGACCGATTTGGCTTATAACTCTATTATTGAACGTACTCACAAAATCTTGAAAGAATTTGACGACAAGTATCATATCTTTGAGGCAATTAAAAATCAGGAAATTCAAGTCATCGGTACTTCCGGTACCGTTACCGTTCTCGGTGCCGTCCACCTCAACCTTACTCGCTATAATCGTTCCGCCGTTGACGGTATCTCTATTTCAAAACGCGATATTGACAGAGCTATCAACAAAATTAAAATCTTGGGTGATGACGGGCGGAAAAAACATCCTTGTATCGGTGCGCAAAAAGCTGATTTAACCCTCTCGGGATGTGCTATTATTGAAGCTCTATGTTCTTTTTGGCCCATCTCCGAAATTACCGTGGCTGACCGTGGTATTCGTGAAGGAATTTTGCTCGATTTGATGCATCGTAATCAAAAATATCCCAATAAAGTTCAGAAAAAATATCATAACCGTAATTCAGCAAAATTTAATAAAAATTTTCATCCTAATTCTCATCATTTTCAAAAAGGTAACCGAAATGACAAATAAATATTTTGCTTCTATTGATTTAGGCACGAATTCTTGCCGGCTCCTAATTGTTAATCAAAATGGGCAAACCGTTTATCAGGATTCTATTCCGACGCGTTTGGGTGAAGGTTTGCAAAGTGAAATGAAATTAACTCCCGATGCTATTGCTCGCGGACTTGATTGTTTTCAACAATACAAACGAATTATGGATAAATATGCCATTGTCAAACTGCGGGCAATCGCTACCGAAGCCTGCCGTTCCGCTAAAAATGCCGGCGACTTTTTACAAAAAGTTTATGAAAAATACGGTATTCATGTTGAAGTGGTTGATGCCAAAGAAGAGGCTCGCTTAAACCTCAAAGGGGCTATCTCTCATGTGCGTAAAAAAAATAAACCCTATGTCGTTATTGTCGATTTAGGCGGCGGTTCTACCGAAATTACCTTGGCTACTAATGAAGATAGTCCGCAAATGGTGGCTTCCGTTTCTATTCCTTGGGGCTCAATTACGGCTTCCGATGCTTTTAAGTTGGAAACTTATAATGAAATTAACGCTTCTCGCTTTCGTGAAGATGTTAAGCGTTGGGTTGACGGATTTAAAAGAACAACTTATTATGATGACTTAAAACAAGATGTTTGTTTTGTTGCTACTTCTAGCACTCCTTTACGTTTAGCCGCTATTATTAAAAATCATGAAACTTATGACCGCATGAAATGCGACGGTTTGAAATTTAAACGCAAAGATATTAATGCCGTTCTTGATAAACTTAAAACACAATCCGTTGAAGAAATGGCTAAAAATCCTTGTATCGGTGAAAAACGCGCCAAAATGTTTGTCGCCGCTTTGGTTATGTTTAAAGAAATTTTTGACGGTTTGGAAGCTGATGAACTTGTGGCTTCTCTCAAAAGTGCCAAAGACGGTATTGTTGAAGAATTGATTGAAAAATATAATGCGGAACAGGTAAAAGAAAATGGCAAGACTCACAAAATCAGCTAAAGAAGTTCGTGGTCGAAAATCTCTTGCCGTGCGTGTGAAAACAGCGAAATCTCGCAGCAAGTCTTCGGCAAAATGGCTGCAACGCCAACTTAATGATCCTTATGTTGCCGAAGCTCATCGCTTAGGTTTTCGTTCCCGTGCCGCTTTTAAGTTAATCCAACTCGATGAAAAATTCCATTTCTTGGGTAAAGGCAAACGTATTGTGGATTTAGGTTGTGCTCCCGGTGGTTGGACACAAGTGGCAGTTATGCGCAATAAAGGGCAGGGTAAAGTTGTCGGGGTCGATATTTTGGAAACCGAACCGGTGCTCGGTGCCACGCTTATTCAACAAGATTTTACCGAGCCTGAAGCCGCTGACCGATTAAAAGAACTGCTTGATGGAGAAGCCGATATTGTGATGAGCGACATGGCGGCAAATACTATCGGTCATCAGCAAACTGACCATTTGCGTACTATTGCTTTGGTGGAAATTGCTTATGATTTTGCCAAAGATGTTTTAGCCGAAGGCGGTATCTTTATTGCCAAAGTGTTTAAGGGTGGTATGGAAGCGACTTTGCTTAATGATGTTAAAAAGAATTTTGAAAAGGTTGTTCATGCCAAGCCTGATGCCAGTCGCCAAGGTTCTCCCGAAGAATATTTAGTGGCTCTCGGTTTTCGTAAATCTAAAGTTAATTCTTAACATTAGTCTGTGATTTTATCTTTTTGTTTTTAAAAGGATATTTCTTTATGCTTGATAAAAATTTTGTTGCGAAAATTCTTATGAAATCTTGTGAAATCGGTGGCGATTTTGCTGAAATATTTTATGAGAAATCAAAGCGTCAAGGCATTTTTCTGACTAAAGCTCAAGTACGAAGTATAAGCAGCGAATTTTGTTCCGGTATCGGTATTCGTATTTTTAAAGATGATTTTTTTGTTTATCTCTCGACCAACAACTGTTCGGAACAAAATATCTTCTCTCTTTTGGATAAAGTCAAAGAAATTTTGAGTGAAAATAAGTTAAGGCAAAACATCAACTTTTCAGAACAACTCCCTGAAAGTATTTGTAAAAATTCATTTTGCGCTTTTGCCTCTTCCAAAAATGATAAAATCGATTTCTTACGGCGTTCTTCACTTGCGATAGCTGCAAAATCAAACAAAATTGCTATGGTTGATGCCTCCGCGGTTGAAAAATCACGAAATATCCTTATTGCCAATTCCGAAGGTTTGTGGTGCGAAGATAAACAGCTTTATAACTATTTTTTGGTAAAACCTTTTGCCGAAGACGGAAACAATCGCTTTGACGGTTATTTCTCGCGTGGAGCTCAAAAAAGTGCCGATTTCTATTTGAATACCGATTATGGCCAAGATTTTGAAAATTTGGTTGAAACTTCCGTGGATATGCTCTGTGCCGAGCCGTGTCCGGCCGGAAAAATGCCCGTCGTCATTGCGGCAGATCGCGGAGCCGTGTTGTTTCATGAAGCTATCGGTCATTCCTTGGAAGCAACTCATGTGGCTAAAAATAATTCTCTCTTTTCCGGTCGTAAAGGGCAAAAAATTGCTCACGAGAATGTTACCCTTGTTGATGATGCGACTATGGTTGATAGTTGGGGGTCTTTTAATGTTGATGATGAAGGAAATGCTCCACAGCGAAATCTTTTGATTGAAAACGGGGTTTTGAAAAACTATCTTATAGATAGGTTCCATGCAAAACTCATGGGAGAAAAACCAAATGGTTGTTCACGGCGGCATGATTATACGTTTGCTCCGACTTCGCGTATGAGCAATACGCTTCTGTTGGCGGGAAAAAATACTCCCGAAGAAATTATTGCTTCGGTAAAAAACGGTGTCTATGTTGCTGATTTTACGGGTGGTTCGGTTAATCCGGCGACAAGCGCTTTTAATTTTTCGGCTAAACGAGCCTATAAAATTGAAAACGGAAAAATTACCAAACCGCTCAAAGGAGTTAAATTGATTGGAAAAAGTGAGGATATTTTACAAAAAATCGTTATGGTCGGTACTGATTTTAAATTAGCTAAAGGTGCTTCCGTTTGTGGTTCCGTATCCGGTCTTATTCCCGTCAGCCACGGAATGCCAACCGTTAAAATTTCTGAAATTACCGTGGGAGGACAAAAATAATGCTTGCTGATGATTTTGTTACTCTTTTGGAGAAAAAAGCAAAACAAAACAGCTTAACTCTGTTCCAAATTGCTTTGTCTGATGAAAATAATTTTGAAATTCAACTCCAAGACCAATGTGTTTTGAAAAATAATATGGAAAATTCTTCTTATTTAGAATTTTCGGTTATTCAAAACGGTAAACGTGCCGTCGTTTCTACGGATAATTTTGAACCGGAAATGGTTGATTTGCTCATTTTTGAAGCTTTGGAAAATCTTAAAACTCAAGAAATTGATGAGGAGTTTTTTCTCTTTGGCGGAAATGCTAATTATCATGACGTTCAGCCTTTTGTTTCCGATATGCAACGTTTTAATCGTCTTAATCTTGCCGATTATCTTAAAAAGGCTGAGAGCTTGGCTTATGAAAAATATCCCCAAATTGAAAAAGTTATGTCGGCTTTTGCTTATCAAATTCAACGTAAATCTCTTTTGAAAAATTCTTTGGGGCTTAATCTCTCTTCTCAAAAAAATATTGCCGCTGCCGGTTTGTCTTTACGCGTTAAAGACGGCGATTTGTTCAAAATTGCCGGTGATATGGTCTTTTTTGATAAAACCGAAGATTTTTCTCCCGAAACTCTCGTTGATAAAGCGGCAAAACGTGTTTTGGCAAAAATCGGAGGACTGCCGGCTCCTCACGGAAAGACAAATGTCGTTTTTGAAAATCGTGTTTTTGCGGACTTTTTGTTGCTTATCGCACCTATTTTCGGGGCTTATGAAGCCGAGAAAAAATATTGTAAATTTACGGATTGTCTCGGTCAAAAAGTTGCGGCGGATTGTGTAACCCTTACCGATAATCCGTGGCTTGATTACGGAATGTCAACCGCCGCCTATGATGCCGAAGGAGTACCGACAAATCCGAAAAATCTTATCGAGAACGGTATCTTAACAAATATGCTTTATAATCTCAGTATGGCTCATCAATATCAACGTCAATCAACGGGAAATGCTGCCGGTGGCCTGAAAACAAAAGTCTTTAATTTGACTTTGCAAGCCGGTCAATCTTCTCTTGATGACTTATATCAAAAAGCCGGTGAGGGTGTCTTCGTTACTTCCTTACAAGGAACTCATGTCGGATTGAGCCTTGCTTCCGGTGATTTCTCTTTTGCGGCGGAAGGAAATCTTATTGAAAACGGAAAATTATCTCATCCGCTTAATCCCTTTACGCTTTCCGGTAATATTTATGATTTGCTGTTCGCAATTTCTGACATCGCCAATGATTCTCTCTTTTGCTATAAAAATGCAATTTCTCCGAGCGTCTTGGTTGAAAATGTTTGTGCTATCGGCTAAAAAGGTTTGACATCTTTTTTTTCATAGACTAAACTTTCTGGAAAATTGTATTATTAACTTTTAATTATTAACGTATATGGTAACAAATTTTAAAACAGAATTTGATGTCTCGGATGTTCATTTACTTAATTTGAATATTATCCGAAAAAAAGATGTCCTTGCTCTTTGGAAGCAAATTCGAGATAATGGTCCTTTAAAAATTTGGATTGGTTTGGTATCGGTACCTTCTGTTTATGGCAGAAAAGTTCGTACACCGGCTTGGTTCTTTCTTGATGAAGCAAATGTGTGTTATTCTTATTTGCCTTTTAGCGGAAAAATTGTCTTTCAGGGATTTTATCATCGCCAATATCCGCGTATTTGGTGGATTTATACCAAAAATTATTATTGCGGTGATTTTGATAATACCAAAAATTATGTTGCCCTGATAGCTATCGGAAATATTATGATGGCTATTTAATGTTTAACGGTTTGAACTTTGTGTTCAAGCCGTTTTTTTTTGTGAAAAATTTAACTTTACAAATCTTTCCCCTTTTTGTACCTTATTGAAAAAATTTTTTATCGAGGTCTTTATGCAAAATCCGGCACGTTATAAAGCTGTTTTTGAACTTTTGGAACAAATTTTTGCGGATAAACTTCCTGCAGATAATCTGATTAATGATTATATGCGCCAACGGAAGTATATTGGTTCGAAAGACAGACGTTTTATTACTGAAAAAGTATGGGATATTCTTCGCCATCGTCGTCGTTTGGAATTTGATGCCGGTTCTGATGATGTACGCAAATTGATGATTGTTGCTCTTAAAGATGATGATTTGGATTTAATTTTTACCGGTGATGATTATGCTTTGGCTCCTCTTTCCAAACAAGAAAAATCTTGGCTCAAAACTTTAAAAGATAATCCTTATCCTCTTGATGTTGAAGCCGAATGTCCGAAATGGCTTTTTGATAAAATTGCTAACCTTGACTTACTCAAATCTCTTAACCAACCCGCAACAGCCGATTTTCGTATTAATGTCGATTCTCGCGAAAATCTTATTCGCTCTCTGCAAAAAGAAGGACTTTTTTTTGCGCCGACACCTTATTCTCCCATCGGCTTGCGTTCTACGGAACGAGTTAACCTTAATAATTGTTCCGCTTATCATGACGGTGATTTTGATGTCCAAGATGAAGCCTCGCAACTAGCCGTGTTGTTGGCACAGCCTCAGCCGAATTTGAAAATTATTGATTATTGCGCGGGGGCAGGGGGAAAATCTCTGACCATGGCTTATCTTATGAAAAATCAAGGGCGGATTTTTGTTCATGACATTAATCCTCATCGTTTGGAAGCTCTGAAAAGTCGTGCCGCTCGTTTGAATGCTCGTACTTTTGACTTCCTTTCCTCGCTTGTCGATACGGATTTTGATTTGTTTGTGGTTGATGCCCCTTGTTCGGGGAGCGGAACATGGAGACGTTCTCCCGATGCTAAATTTCGTTTAACTCCCGAAACGCTCTGTCAACTCTCGAAAACACAAACGCAAATTCTTGAAACCGCTTATACCCATACCAAAAAAGGCGGAAAAATTGCTTATTTTACCTGTTCCATTCTCAAAGATGAAAATGATGATGTCATCAATGCTTTTCTTTCTCGTCATGAGGATGTGAAACTTATCGATTTATCAAAAATTTGGCAACAAATCATTCAAACTCCTTATCCTTTCTCTAATCCTTATCTTGCTCATTTCTCTCCTTTGGTTACTTCTACCGACGGTTTTTTTGTTGCTCTTCTCCAAAAAATCTAACTTGACTTTTTGTCTAAACAGAATTATAGCTTTTTTTGATATGTCTTATTATTAATCTATAATTCTTTTTTTATGATTGCATTTTTTGATACAAGAGAAAAAGTCGATTTTTTAATCAACTTTGCAACGACGCTTTGTGGTGAAAACATGGAAGATTATATCTTTCTTAGTTTTGTTCCGTTTTTTCGAAAAAGTTTCTGCCAAAATGAAATTTTGTTGTGTTTGAATTTTAAGCATCGCTTGTCTAAAGATGTTGTTCACATTGCTTTGTCCTTAACGCAAATGGAAGCAACTTTTGGCGAAGGAGAGGTTGAGCCTTTTGTTTGGAAAAATGACGGATCTTTTCCGAAGGGTTCCTTTTTAATCTATTTTGATTATTGGAAAAATTTGGTACTGGAAATCCATAACTTTAATTTCCCTTCAGCTTGGAGCAATTGTCCTCGGAAATATATGCTTGCTTATGCTCTGTTTGCTCTTAGTCCAGAGCTTTTTCAGGCTTGTTTGCAACAAAAATGTCTTTTCCCGGCTCTCTATGACAAATATTTTGGTTACTATTTGGAAATTTCTGAGGAAAAAGGTGTTTTTATGCGTGTCGAACATTCTTTTTCCGAAAATCCTTTCGTTTTTCTGGGAAACCGAGACAATCTTCGTATCTTTTTTACTGAGCCTTGGCGTATGCCGCTCCTGCAACCTGCAAATAAACGCTTTTGGTATTTTAACGGTGTGAAATTTATTTGCCGCGTCGGTCTTTATGTTACGGAAACTGAAGCACAAGCTCTGTTGAAAGAAAGAGGAATAGATGAATATACCTCTCCGTATCGTCATCCTCTTCCGGTTTGTTTGCAAAATAATCGTTATTGGTTGGTGGCTTCGAAAACAAGTGCTAAACAAAAAAATCTCTTGCTTGTGGAGTTGTTTTCCGGTGCGTTTCGGGAAGTTTCCTATAAATTCTTTTGCAAATACGGAACTTTGGCTTTGGCCGATGACAATGCCTTTTTCGGTTAAATGTTTATCATGAAATGTTTTATCTTTATTTAAAGCCGCAAAACTGCGGCTTTTTTTATTTATCCCTTTTCTTGCGCTTCTTTTAATTTGCCGTTGGCTCGGTATAAATAAGAGATGATTTCCGCTACCGCGGCAAAGGCTTCTACCGGTATTTCCTCATCAATGTTGACTGCTTTCAATATCTCGACCAAATCCGCATCTTGGCGAATCTCTATCCCTTCATCTATCGCTATTTGAATTATTTTTTCCGCGATGTGCCCTTGTCCTTTGGCTAAAACCCGAGGCGCATTGTCTTTTGCCGCCTCGTATCCTAAGGCAACCGCATAAGCTGGGGAAAACTTTTCTTCCTCGTTGTTTTTCTTTTTATTTGCGTTATCATCTGCTTCAGACATGAGCTCTTCCTTGTTATGAGATGACAGTCTATTCTTAGTATATGCTTTGTCTTCAATTTTGGCAAGGATTTTGCATTGGGGAATGCATCAGACTCGTGGACTATTTTAGGGGGAAGTTTTATGGATTTAGAAAATCTTACGCTTTTTAATATGATTAACAAAGAGCGTTCTTATCTTACCGAACGGCAGAAAGTGTTGGCAACTAATGTTGCTAACGCAAATACTCCGGGGTATCTTCCTAAAGAAGTTGAAAGACCTAATTTTTCCGATGAATTGAAAGCCGCGGCTTTGCCTTTGACCCTTACGAATCCTATGCATATGTCCGGTTTGTCTTCTCGTTACGGTTCTTATAAAGTTTATACTCCTAAACCTCAAAATCCTTTAAGTATTGATGGTAACGGCGTGGTCTTGGAAGATCAGCTTAATCAGGTAAACAAAGTGAAAGGCGATTATAACCGCTTGGTTACAATCTATTCTTCTTTTAAAACAATGCTCGAAACCGCAAATACAAAAATTAATGCTTAAGCGGGAGATGATGTATGATTGGTGATTTATCGACAAGTGCAGATATTGCTTTTTCCGGTATGAAGGCTCAGGCTCAACGTCTGAAAGTTATTGCCGAAAATATGGCTAATGCCGAATCTGTTTCTCCTGTCGAGGGTGGGGAACCTTATCGTCGGCAAGTCGTTACCTTTAAGCAATATGTCGATAAAGAAACCGGTGCCGATATGGTGAAAGTCGGAAAAGTTGTTAAGGACGAATCTCCTTTTGTAAAAAAATATGACCCGAACCATCCCGCTGCCGATGCTCAAGGTTATGTGTCCATGCCAAACGTTAATCCGCTTATCGAAATGATGGACATGAAAGAAGCTCAACGTTCTTATGAGGCTAATCTCAGTGTCGTACAGACATCACGCGAAATGAATTCGAAAATTTTAGATATTTTGAAATAATGTTTTTGTTAAAGGGGAATTTCTATGATTAATGATATATCCAGTGCTATGAATGCTTATCAACAGGCTTTGGGTCGTATCAGTAATGTCGGACAACTCGATGCTTCTAAAGGTGTGGCGGCAAAACCGGCTACTGATTTTGGAAGTATGGTTAAAACAGCCATCGATTCAGCTGCGGAAACTACAAAACATGCCGAAAATATGACAATTGCCGGTATTGCCGGAAAAGCTGATTTTCAAGATGTCGTTATGGCGATTTCAAATGCCGAACATACTCTGAATACCGTTGTGTCTTTTCGTGATACGGCGATTAAGGCTTATAAAGAAATTTTACAAATGACTATCTAGTATTTCCTTTTGTTTTGTTTCATTCTTAAAAAGCACCGAAAATCGGTGCTTTTTTTGTTTTCTTTTTTACTTTTTATTGTTCTAATATTTGGTGTAGCACATAGAGAATACCACTTCTTTAAGTGATTTTTCTTTATTTTTAACTTAATAAGAAACTATCGGTTTATTCCTTGAGTATGTGTTTTTAAAGCCAGTTGTGCCGCTATTTTATTATTTATTGAATGTCTAATACCTTTTCCATTACTGAAATTTTTATCAAACTCAGAGTTATCAACAAAAGGACCAATACCTTGTTGTTCAAATTTTCCTGCAAAAATTTTCCAACTTCCTGATTGATTTTCTTCTGTTTTGATATTAATGATTTTAGCTTTTTCTTCTCCCATTGTTATATCATAAACATCACAAAAGGTATCTCTATGTTTTTGAATATTACTTTTGGGGGAGGCAATCATCTCTGAAACTTTTTGAACTGTTATTTGCTCATCTTTATCAGTCCATTCCATATTATCTGATTTATATACAGTCATTTCTTTGCTCCTTAATTTAATTCTTAGTCATAATAACATAAAAATATCGTATTGTCATGTGGAAATTAGGAGAAATAATGGGCGTATATACAAAAAAAGCACCTTAATCGGTGCATTTTCATAAATGGTGCGGCCAAGAAGACTTGAACTTCCACGAGCAGGGCTCATAACGACCTCAACGTTACGCGTCTACCAATTCCGCCATGGCCGCATCACAAAATTTTTTAATCTACTTATACAAATAAATCAAGTGTTTTTTTTATTAATCTTGATTTTTTTTCCTTTTGGTCGTATTTCTGTGTATATTTTTATTTTTGCCTTGTGCCTATTTTGAAAATAAAGGTAAAACAAGGTAGTTTTTCTTTGATTGCGAGAGGAGGGGATTTGTTATGAAAAAAAGTATTAAAACACGTAAACCTACTCCTAAGAAATATAAAAAGAAGCAAAAATCCAATCTTAAAAATTTCCAAGAACAGCAAATTCTCGGCTTGGGGCCAAAAATTGTCAACTCCGTTCTTATCGGCTTGGAAGAAAACGATAAATCTCATGTACGCAAAATCGTTGAGGGACTTGATGAATATGATTTGGCGAAATTAATCGAAGTCTTAGATGTTGATGAACGCAAAAAGTTAATCGAATATTTAGACGGGCATATTGACCCAAGCGTTTTTCCCGAGTTAAACGAAGTTGTTCAAGAGCAGGTTATTGAAACTCTTGATGAAAACCAAATCGTTAATATCGTTAATGAGTTGGATTCCGATGATGCCGTCGAATTGTTGGAGCATATGGATGATGATGAACAAAAAAATATTATCAGCCAATTAGACCCTCAATTAAAACATCAAGTCAAATCTTCTCTCCATTATCCCGAAGATTCTGCCGGACGTATTATGTCCCGCGATTTTGTGCATATGCCCGAAAATTGGACCGTTAAAGAAGCTAAAAACTTTTTGCTCAATGACGATGATTTGCCCGATGAGTTCTATACCATCTTTATTACCGATGAAAAAATGAGACCCGTCGGTGAAATTACTTTGGATAAATTGCTTCGTGCTAAAGCCAATCAAAACTTAAGCGTGATTATGGACGGTGAAATCGTGCCGATTGAGGCTTATACCGATCAGGAAGAAGTTGCTCATATGTTTCGTGAATATGGCTGGATGTCTGCCGTGGTTGTTGATAATAAAGGGCATTTGGTCGGGGTGATTAATATTGATGATATTGTTGACATTGTTCACGAAGAGGCTTCCGAAGATATTATGCATCTTTCCGGTGCTGAAGAAGGTGATGTCTATAAATCCGTAAAAGATATTTTTAAATCGCGAATCCCGTGGTTGTTAACGAATCTTGCGGCAACGGTTATGGCTTCCTCCGTTGTCAAAGGATTCCAAGATATTATTGCACAAATTTCCATTTTGGCCGTCTTGATGCCGATTGTCGCCTCAATGGGCGGAACAACCGGAAATCAGACTCTGGCGGTGGTGGTGCGTGCTTTGGCTACCAAAGAATTAACCTCACGGAACACGTTACGCATGATTTTTAAGGAATTTATGGTCGGCTTTCTTAACGGAATGCTCTTTGCCGGTTTAATTGCTTTGGTTACTTGGCTGCTGTTTCCGGATTATCAACAAATGAGTCTTATTATTGCCATCGCTATGTTGTGCAATCTTTGTATTGCCAGCTTGGCGGGTATCCTCATTCCTTTAACCCTTAATAAATTTAAGGTCGATCCGGCTGTGTCTTCCGGTGTCTTTCTGATTGCGCTTACCGATTCCGGAGGTTATTTCATCTTTTTAGGACTTGCGAAACTCTTTCTCTTTTAAGTTGAAAAAATCTGCCGAGTTATCCACAGAAAGTCAAAATTTCTGGATATGTGCAAAATCGTGCTTTCTATCTTGCGAAAAACGCCTATAATAAACTTCAATTTTGTTTTGTAAGGAGAATAAGGTGTTATTCGGTCTTTGTGTCGCTTTAGGCGTTTTTATTGCCGATCAATTAAGTAAACTCTATGTTATGCATGATTTACTGGCTAACCGCGCTGTTCTTATCGTGTCGGATTATTTTAATTTTGTTCGTGCCTGGAATACCGGTGTCAGCTTCTCCATGTTCAATAATTGGGGAATATGGGGCGTGATATGTTTGTCGCTTTTAGCTTTAGGTATTGTCGGTTACTTGTTATGGTGGCTCTCTCATGAAAAAAATTCTTTTGTGCAATTTTCTTTAGGGTGCATTATCGGGGGAGCTTTAGGAAATGTCTTTGACAGAGTCCGTTTGGGTGCCGTGTTCGATTTCTTAGATGTTCATGTCGGAGAGTATCATTGGCCGGCTTTTAATTTGGCTGATTCTTTTATTTGTATCGGAGCTTTCCTCATTATTGCTCAGAGTATTTGGCAAAAAACTAAAAATAATTCTCAAAATTTTGCGGAGAAAATTCATGAAAATCGTTAATTATTCGGCTCTTCTATTCTTGGGATGCACGTTGTTAAGCGGTTGCGGCGTTACCAAAAAAGATTTGGGATTGGTTAAAGAATCTCCCAATGAATTTATGGTTATGTCTCGCGCTCCGCTGTCTTTGCCTCCCGAATATGATTTGCGTCCCGTTGTGGAACAAAGTTCTCAGGAAAATCTCAAAGAACAAAGCAATAAATGGGCCGGTTTGAGCGATGGAGAACGTCGTTTTATGAGTGCTATCGGAGCTCAACAAAATCATGACGGTATTCGTGAACAAATTACTTCGGAAATGAGGACGCTTTATGAATAAATTGTTGAAAAAAATCTCTCTTTCCCTGTTTGCCGTTTGGGGAAGCGGTGTGTTTGCGATATCTTCCGCTTGGGCCAAATTGTTTGATATGGAAGAGTTTTATTTGGATAATGGTTTGCAAGTTATTGTTATTCCCAATGAAAAGGCTCCCGTTGTGCAACACATGGTTTGGTATAAAGCCGGAAGTGTGGATGAAAAACTCGGTAAAGGCGGTACAGCGCATTTGTTGGAACATCTTATGTTTCGTGGTACGGAAGATGTAAAAGACGGTGAATTTAATCAAATTATTCAAGATAATGGCGCAAGTTTTAATGCTTTTACTTCTCAAGATTTTACGGCATATCATGAATTTGTCGATATCAGCCGTTTGGAGTTGGCGATGTTTTTGGAAGCCGACCGTATGAAAAATTTGCAAATTACTCCCGAAAATTTTGAAAAAGAGAGAAATATTGTTTATCAAGAGCGCAAACAGGTTGTCGAAAATCAGCCGACAGCTTATTTTTCCGAAACATTAGCGCGTAATTTGTGGCAGGAACATCCTTATGCGCGTCCGATTACAGGTTCTGCAGAAGAAATCCTTTCTTTGCAACAACAAGATGTGGTCGATTTTTATAAAAATTATTACGCTCCTAATAATGCCGTGTTAATATTATCCGGTGCCATTGACTATGCAACGGCTCGTGATTTGGCGCAAAAGTATTATGGCGATATTGAAAAAAGCGAGGTTGCTTCGAAAACCGATTTTCCGGTTCTTAACAAGTTTTCACAGACAAGTTTTGAAATGAAACTGCCACAGATAAATTCAAAACGCTATGTGCGTCGTTTCCTTGTTCCTTCTTTTCAACAAGATAAAAGATTGGCTTTTGCCTATGATGTTTTAGCCAAATATCTGGGAGGCGGAGAAACTTCAGAACTCTATAAAAAACTCGTTTTGGAAGATGAAGAAGCTCTTTCGGTTTCGGCTTCTTATGATATGGCGGCACGCAGTTACGGCACATTTACGTTGACGGCCGTTCCTAAGAAAGGTGTCAATTCTCATGAATTTGCTCAGAAAGTTAATGAGGCTTTGAATGATGCCTTGCGTCAGTTGAATAATGAAAAACTTAAAGCTGCCAAAAACAGAATTTTAGCCGGTTTGATTTATTTGAAAGATGATCCTCGTGATGCCGGAAATATTGTCGGTTCGCTTGCGGCTGCCGGAATGAGCGTTGAGGATATTCAAAATTATGATGCCGGAATTAATAACGTCAATTTAAGTGATGTTAAAAAAGCGGCAAAGTTGCTCTTGCAAAGTATTAATGTGCAGGGGATTCTTAGTCCCGAAACAGGAGATTTATAATGGCTCGCAGAATTTATCACAAGAAAAAATCATCAGGCGGTTTTTTTAAGGCCGTTTTGGCTATCGGATTGTGTTTGGCTATCGGGTGGCTCGGTTATAAAACTTATTGCGATGTCATGGTGTTTCATCCGCAAAAACTTGTTGAGAATTCTTCTTTGAAAGCCGAAGGTTTTTCGGTTCCGGTAGTGGAAATTACATCTCGTGAGGGAATTAAGGCTTATTATTTTGAAGATCATACCAATCCGATTATCAGTATGAGCTTTTTGTTTAGAAATTCCGGAACGGCTTATGATGAAAACGGACAATTCGGAATTTCTAATATGGCGGCCGCGCTCTTGACCGAGGGTACGGAAAGTTTTGATGCCGAAAAATTTAAAGAAATTGTCGATGATAAAGCCATTCAAATTTCTTTTGGGGCCGATGTCGATGATTTTTACGGAAGTTTGTTGACGCTGAAAAATAATCAAAAAATTGCTACGGACTTATTAAAATCCGTTTTGACGGAGGCTTCTTTTAATCGAAACGATATTCAACGCGTGCGTCGTCAGATGCTTTTGGCTATCGACCGCCAAACCGAATATCCGCAGAGCTTGTTGAATTTGGTATGGGCTCAAGATTTGTATCAAAATCATCCTTATGCCCGAAATCCTATCGGTAAAAAGGCGGATATTAAAAATATCGGTAAAGAACAATTACAAAATTTTGTGCAGAATAATCTAGCTAAGCAAAATCTTATTGTCGGAATAGCCGGTGATATTTCGCGTCAAGATGCCGAGAAATTGCTGGATAAGGTGTTTGGCTCTTTGCCTGAAAAAACAAAATCTCAACCTTATGTGGCTGATGCCAAACTTTATTTTGATGGACATGAAAAAAATGTTCAAGGAAATTTGCCGCAAGTCGTCGCTCTGTTTACGGCTCAAGGTGTGGCTCGTAATCATCCCGATTTTTATCCCTTGTATATTGCAAACCAAATTTTCGGCGGTTCGGGGTTGAATTCTCGTGTTTCAAAAGCCGCGCGTGAAGATAAGGCCTTAACTTATGGGGTTGGTTCTTATTTGTTTATTCAAGATAAAGCCGATTTAATTAAAGGCGGCTTTTCAACTACCCCTGATAAATATAAAGAATTACAAGATATTGTGCTGACACAATGGCAAAATATGGGGCAGGGTGTGACAAAAGAGGAATTTAATCAGGCCAAAAATTATATGATTGCTTCCTATAATCTGCGTTTTGCTTCTCTTGCGGATATTGCTTCTATGCTTGTGGCTATGCAAAAGGAAAATTTAGGTATTGATTTCTTGCAAAAAAGAAACGCCTATGTTAATGCCGTCAGTTTTGATGATGTTAATAATGCGGCACAAAAATATTTCGGAAAAGATAATTTGATATGGACCAGTATCGGGTCGATTAATGTTGTGGAGGATTAATGATGTTTGAAAGAACGGTAAATAAATCTAAAGCGTGGAAAAAACTTGAAGGACACTATAAACATATTCGCAAAATGCAAATGCGCGATATGTTCGCTCATGATGCCGATAGAGGTCTCAAATTCTCAGTCAAACTCGATGATACGCTGCTTTTGGATTATTCAAAAAACCGTGTTACCGACAAAACCATGGCTTTGCTTATGAATTTGGCTAAAGAAAGACGTTTGGAAGATAAAATTAAAGCGATGTTCCGTGGTGATAAAATCAATATTACCGAAAACAGAGCCGTGTTGCATACTGCTTTGCGAAATCGTGATAATCATCCGATTATGGTCGATGGGAAAGATATTATGCCCGAGATTAATGCCGTCTTTGCAAAAATGAAAAAGTTTTCCGAAGATGTTCGTTACGGCAAATTTAAAGGTCATACCGGCAAAAAATTGACCAATATCGTTAATATCGGTATCGGCGGGTCTGATTTGGGGCCGTTTATGGCAACGGAAGCTCTTAAAAAATATTGGATGAAAGGAATTCATTGTTCCTTTATTTCTAATATTGACGGAACGGCTTGTGCCGAAGTTTTAGAGAAACTCGACCCCGAGACGACGTTGTTTATTGTGGCTTCAAAGACATTCACAACCATAGAAACCCTTACCAATGCCAAAACTTGTCGTAAATGGTTAGTCGATGCTTTGGGTGAACCTGCCGTGGCGAAACATTTTGTTGCTTTATCAACCAATACGCAAAAAGTTAAAGAATTCGGTATTAATCCTGAAAATATGTTTGAATTTTGGGATTTTGTCGGCGGTCGTTATTCTATGTGGTCGGCTATCGGTTTGTCTATCGCTATTGCCGTCGGAATGGATAATTTTGAAAAAATGCTCGAAGGCGCGTCCGCTATGGATAAACATTTTCAAACCGCTCCTTTTGAACAAAATATGCCTGTCATTTTGGCTATGCTCGGAATCTGGTATAATAACTTTATGGGAATTCATCGTTATGCCGTTATTCCTTATGACCAATATTTGCAATATCTTCCGGCTTATTTGCAACAGTTGGATATGGAATCTAACGGAAAATTTGTTGATGTTAACGGCGAATATATCAAATATGCTACCGGTCCGGTCTTGTTTGGCGGTGCGGGAACAAATGTTCAACATTCCTTCTTCCAGCTAATCCATCAAGGTACGGAAACCGTCCCCTGCGACTTTATTATTCCTGCGATTTCTCATAATGAAATCGGTGATCATCATGAAATTTTGTTGGCAAATGTTTTGGCTCAGGGTGAGGCTTTGATGAAGGGAAAAACCGAAAAAGAAGCTGCCGAAGAACTGAAAAAAGCCGGAAAATCAAAGGAAGAGATTAATTTCTTAAAGAAATTTAAGAGCTTTTCCGGTAATCGTCCTTCAAATTTCTTGTTGTTGAAAAAAGTTGACCCTTACACTCTAGGGGCTTTGGTGGCTTTGTATGAACACAAAGTTTTTGTTCAAGGAATTATTTGGAATATTGATTCCTTTGATCAAATGGGTGTTGAACTCGGAAAACAAATGGCTTTGAACATTTTGCCCGAATTGCAAAATAATATCTATGACTTAAAGCATGATTCTTCAACAAATACTTTAATTAAAACAATTAGAAGTTTGAGAAAATAGAAAAATGCCGATAAGAATACTGCCGTCAAATCTGGTCAACCAAATTGCTGCGGGGGAGGTTATTGAGAGACCTTCTTCCGTTATAAAAGAGTTGGTTGAAAATTCAATTGATGCCGGAGCAACCTCAATCGAGGTTGTTCTGGTTGACGGCGGTAAAAGTTTAATCACGGTTACCGATAACGGTAAAGGAATGTCTCCCGAAGAATTGAGCTTGGCAGTTGAACGTCATGCTACCTCAAAACTTCCCGATGATAATTTATTCAACATCAATTACTTGGGCTTTCGCGGTGAAGCCTTGCCTTCCATAGCTTCTGTGGCTCGTCTTGTGATAACATCACGAACCAAAGACGGAGATAATGCTTGGAAAATTGAGGTTAGCGGCGGAGAAAAATCACCCCCCGAACCCACGGCTTATCCTTTGGGAACGCGAATTGAAGTTCGTGATTTGTTTTATGCAACTCCGGCTCGTTTGAAGTTTTTGAAAAGTTCGCAATCTGAAAGCGCGCAATGTGTGGATATGATGAACCGTATTGCCATGGCTAATCCTTCCGTGTCCTTTTATTTGACGATTGATGGTCGGAAAAAATTGGCTCTTAACTCTTGTCAGGGAGAACTTTTCGGGGCTCGCTTGCAGCGATTGTCCGAGATTATGGGACGTGAATTCGGTGAAAATTCTTTGCCTATTGATGCTCAACGCGAAAATTTACGCATCAGTGGCTTTGTTTCTTTGCCAACATTGAATAAGGCTAATTCGCTCAGTCAATATTTGTTTGTTAACAATCGACCGGTACGTGATAAACTGCTTCTCGGGGCGATAAAAGGGGCTTATCAAGATGTTTTGGCTTCCAATCGTTATCCTTTGTGTGCGTTGTTTTTTGATATTGATCCCGCTTATGTTGATGTTAATGTTCATCCGACAAAAGCTGAAGTGCGGTTTTATGACAATACCTTAGTAAGAGGCTTGTTGGTTAGTGCCATTCGCTATGCTCTTGATAATGGAGCAAACCGTTCTCTTGAAGCAAGTAATATTGCTGAAATTTTTGTTAAAAATCAAACGAATGAAGTCGCGAATAAAACAGAAACATTAACTTTAAGAGAAATGGGGGTGTCTGAGCCGATATCTCCCAATCATTCACAGCTTTATCAGAGGGCTTATTCCGCTCCGAAACGTCAAGCCGTTTTGCCTGAACTCGAACGCGCTTATTCCGTAAAAATTGATGAAAAACAATCTGTTGCTTCAATCAATGACTATGAAAATTTAACGGCTGATAAAGTTGGGTATCTCGGTTTGGCTAAAGCGCAATTCCATGATACTTATATTATTGCTCAAAATGAAGACAGTATTGTTCTTGTTGACCAACATGCCGCTCATGAACGTATTGTTATGGAAAAGTTAAAGCAAAGCCTCATGAATGAACAACGGATTGCCACGCAGATTTTGCTTATTCCTGAAGTGGTTGAAATGGCGATGAGTGATAAAGTTCGTGTTGTTGAAGCCTCTGAAAATTTGAAAAAACTTGGGCTTGTTCTAGAGGAGTTCGGTCCTTCAGCCGTTGTTGTTCGCGAAATTCCCGCTTTGTTGGGGGATTGTGATGTTAAAAAACTGGTGCAAGATTTAGCGGAAGAAATGGCCGAGTGGGGCAAAGAATATTCTTTGTCCGAAAAGTTGCATCTTATTTGTGCAACAATCGCTTGTCACGGTTCCGTGCGTGCCGGAAGAAAATTAACCATAGAAGAAATGAACCATCTCTTGCGCGAAATGGAACATACCGAACATTCCGGTCAATGTAATCACGGTCGGCCGACTTATGTTGAACTGAAACTTAATCAGGTTGCTAAACTTTTTGAACGTTAATTGACCAAAATATTCCCAACTCTTGTAAATTAATTTTTATTTTGCTTGCCATTTATTTTATTTGTCCTAAAATATCCTTTGAACGGTTGGGAGCTATAATCGTTCCATCTTCTTGATGCTTTGGATTAAGATGATGTTTTTTTAATTTGTTTTTTAAGGATTTTATAAAATGGCTACAGGTACTGTGAAATGGTTTAACGGAAGAAAAGGTTATGGCTTTATTCAACCGGATGAAGGGGGTAATGATGTGTTTGTTCATATCACTGCGGTAAAACAAGCCGGACTGAAAACTTTGAATGAAAATGCAAAGGTTTCTTATGAACTAATCACAGAAAAAGGTAAAATAACTGCTGGAAATCTTCAACTCCTCTAGTTAGGTTTATTTTAACACAAAGTAAAGTATCCTTTTTAGGGTACTTTTTTTGTATGGTGTTTTTTCTCGGAATTGCTATGGATATAAGTCAGAAAATTGCGAAATCCGCTTATTTGAAAAATCCTTTTGAGGTGGCTCTTGATGTCGTCTTAGGGGCTTATTTGTGTCGCCGACTCGATGATGGTACGGTTTTAGTCGGAAAAATTACCGAATTAGAGGTCTATGTCGGAGCTGAAGACAAAGCCTGTCATGCTTATCTGAATCGCAAAACCAAACGTAATGCCGTTATGTTTGATGAGGGAGGGGTGGCTTATGTCTTTTTTGTTTATGGAATGTATCATCAATTTAATGTGGTCGTCGGTTCTCAAAATGAAGCTAATGCATTGCTTATTCGTAGTTTGGAACCGGTTTGCGGAATTGAAAAAATGAAAGAGTTTCGCCATTGTGATAAAATTTTGAATTTAACCACAGGTCCCGGAAAATTGTGTCAGGCTCTGAATATTGACAGAAATCTTAACGGGGCGGATTTGCTCGGTGAGAAAATTTGGCTTTCGCCCCGTGATGAAACTTTCGAATATGTTGCCGTGCCTCGGGTCGGGATTGATTATGCTGAAGAATATAAAGATAAGCCTTGGCGCTATTATATTAAAAATTGTAAATTTATCAGTAAAAAATAAATGTTGACAATTTTGTCAATCAGGCTTTATAGTGTTTTCGTGATTATAATTTTTTTGTTTTATTAATTTTTAAATAATTATGGCAACAGTTTATTTAACCGTCGGTCGTCATGCTCTTTATGAACCGGCTTCAAAGTATCCTATTTCTCCAGTTGGTATCGCTGATACAGTCGCTCTTTGTCCTTTGTTGGAAAGACAGGCAAAATCTCTTGATGCTATTTATACTTCAACATCAAGAAGAGCTGAGGCAACAGCCCGTATTTTTGCTTCGCTGTTGGGAACGAATAAAGTGAAAATTATCAAAGATGAAAGACTGAACGCTCCTTTCGGCTCCGATAAGGAAAAGCAACGCCAGGTTTATGAGGATATTGTTAAGCAGGCAAACGAAAAACAATGGCGGCATGTCCATATTGTAACGCATTATGAAAATGTCTTCTCTCTCTTGAACAGAAAAAATGACGTTTCTTACAGCAAATGGATTGTGCGACAAGCAGATAATTGGGAAAAAATGCTTTCCGATGAACATTTCGCGTTTGTTGATGTATTGCCCAAACGTCGTGCCGGTGTTCTCGATGTCGTTAATTTGAATGCTGAGTATCCTCGTAATACGGCGATAGCAAAATCCGGTATGGATGAGGATGATTACAAGCTGACTTTGAAAGTCGGACATCGTCTGTTGGAGTTATTATCAAAGCCACAGGACTATGCCGAAGTGGTTGAAGAACTTGAAAAAACGGTGTGTGCGTCGTTGTAAAATGAGCACATCGTCGTAAAAATTTTTTTAGGCAGAGAGTTTTCTCTGCCTTTTTTCTTTTTAAATAAAAAATGTGCAATTTTATAAAAAAATCTCTTGACCTTTTGATAATATTTGAGTAAAAGCTATCTGTAAGCGAAATAATGCTTATGATAAACTATTTTGTGGAGAGGTGGCAGAGTGGTTTAATGCAGCGGTCTTGAAAACCGTCGAGGGTGCGAGCCCTCCCAGAGTTCGAATCTCTGCCTCTCCGCCAATTATAAAGTCTGCTCTTGATGAGCAGGCTTTTTTTTGTGTCTTAATGGCGGAGAACGATGCGAAGATGTTTTTTTGTTTTTTAAACTAAGATTTAATAAATTTATGCTATTTTTGTTATGGTCAAAAGGCCTGTAATTCAATGTTTTTAAGGAAAATATATGAAAACTAAAATTCATGCGGTGTTCTTTTCTCCAACAGGAAACACTCGAAAATGTGTGGAAGCTATGGCTCATTCTCTTGGGGAAAATGTTGAGGTTTCTGATATTACCGTTCATGCTCCCGATGAAGATATCGTTTTTTCTGCGGATGATGTGGTTGTGTTCGGTACTCCGGTTTATGTGGGGAGAATTCCCTGCGTTGCGGCTGAAAGACTTAAAAAATTTAGAGGGCAAAATACTCCTTGTCTTTGTGTCGTCACTTTTGGTAACCGCGATTTTGACGATGCTTTGCTCGAACTTGCCGATTGGGCCGAAAATAGCGGTTTTGTTGTTAAAGGGGCTGCCGCTTTGGTCGGAAGACATACCTACGGAACAATTCAAACAGATCGTCCTAATGAACTCGATTTAGCTGAAAGTGCTGAGTTTGCTAAAAAAGCTCTGAATAATCCTTCTCGCCTTCAGTCTCAAATTCCGGGGAAGCGTCCGTATCGTGAAGGTGGGCAGGGCGGAAAATTTCGTCCTTTAACTTCCGATGCTTGTATCCATTGCGGACTTTGTGTGAAATTTTGTCCGGTTCATGCTATTGCCGATGATTGTAAAACTATAAATAATTCTTGTCTTTCTTGTTTTCGCTGCCTTCGTATTTGTCCCGTTCGCGCTAAAAATATGAATACTCAAGAGTATAATGAATTTGCGACCGCGTTTTCGGAAAAACTTAAAAAATCATGCAATAACCGCTATTTCTTATAAGTTTTTTTTGTTGACTTTTGTCTAAAATAAGCTATGCTGTTTTTTAATGTCTAATTATTTAAAATACTATTATGAATGCTCAGAATCTCTTTCTAGTTAATCTCTTGAACGGTGTCTTTGATGAAAACGGAAACTTTTATTTTTCTGTTGTTTATGAAGGTGATGTCGTTTCAAAAATGCCTCTTGAGGGAAAACATCCAATCGGGGTCTATTTTGATAACTATCTTATCGGACTTAATGAACCTCCGTTTTGTATGACACATGATGCGGCTATGCAATTTTGCGCTAAACTCAATTATCAGGGAAAAATTGCTACTCCCGGAGGTCGAGATTTTTGGATGAAGCTTGTTCAATGCGGAAAAGATATTGTGGATAGGCTCAACCGCTTGTTCGTATATCTCGGAGGGCAAGCTCTTAAATTTGATGAACGTTATTGGGTGGTCGGTAAAAAGTCAAAACGAGCTTGGACTTGTAATATGAAAAATCATGATTTTTATCGCTACTTATCAGAAGGACTTTTTTGGACTCGTCCTGTGGTCTCTTTGTAAAATTAACAAAAAGGTTTTCGACTTGTGTCGGAAACCTTTTGCTTTTTTATAAAAGAATCTGGGGATAGGAATTGTAAAATTTGTTTTTTCCCCTTGTGAAATTTACAAAATGTTGTAAACTACTCCTGTTTTTTTATGAATTTGTTTATGGGGAGATTAACTTTATGTCCAAAATCTTGATTACTTCTGCATTGCCGTATATTAACGGTGTTCCTCATTTGGGACACATGGTCGGCTGCTTACTGCCTTCCGACGTCTATGCGCGCTTTATGCGAATGATGGGACATGAAGTCCTTTATATCGCCGGTACCGATGAACATGGTACAACTTCCGAAGTCGGCGCTCTCAATGAAGGTTTGTCCGTTGAAGAATATTGTGATAAATATCATGCGCAACATGTCAAAACTTATGCCGATTTTGAGCTCTCTTTCGATTGTTTCGGTCGTACTTCTAGTGATGAAAACAAAGAAATTACTTATCATATCTTTGAACAATTAGATAAAAACGGCTTTATTGAGGAAAAAACCATTAAACAAGTCTATTCCGTTGATGACGGTCGCTTCTTGGCTGACCGCTATATTACCGGTACTTGCCCTTATTGCGGTTATGAAAAAGCTCGCGGCGATCAATGCGAAAATTGTACCAAAGTGCTTGAACCTACCGATTTGATTAATCCTCGAAGCACAATTTCCGGTTCAACAAATCTTGAAGTGCGCGAAACAAAGCATCTCTTCTTGAATTTGCCTAAAATCGAAAAACAATTATCCGAGTGGGTGGCTTCAAAAGAACCTTATTGGCCCGATGTCGCTTATTCCATCGCGCAAAAATGGCTCAAAGAAGGCTTGCAGGAACGTTGCATTACTCGTGATTTGAAATGGGGATTCCCCGTTAACAAAAAAGGTTATGAAGATAAAGTCTTCTATGTTTGGTTCGATGCTCCTATCGGCTATATCGGTATTACAAAACAATGGGCTGACCAAAAACCTGATGAAAGAAACTGGAAAGATTGGTGGCTTGATGCCAAAGATGTTCGTTATGTCGAATTTATGGGAAAAGATAATGTTCCTTTCCATGCTATTTTCTTTCCCGCGATGCTCTTGGGTACCGGTGAAAATTGGACCTTCGTCGATTATTTGAAAGGCTTGAGTTATCTGACTTTTGAAGGCGGAAAATTTTCTAAATCCGAAAAACGCGGAGTCTTCGCTGATAAAGCTGTCGAGGAATTTCCTGCCGATTATTGGCGCTATTGGCTTATGGCTAATGCTCCCGAATCCTCTGATGCCAGCTTTACCTTTGATTCTTTTGCCGCTATGGTCAATAAAGACTTAAACGGTGTGTTGGGAAATTTTGTTTCTCGTGTCTTGAAAATGACGGCTTCGAAATTTTCAGCCGAAATTCCCGATGGGGGAGAATATTCTCAAGTCGAAACCGATTTGGCGGAGAATTTGCAAGAAAAAGTCAATAATTATCTGTGCTATATGGAAAATATGGAAATTCGTAAGGCTATGAATGAGTTACGTGCTATTTGGGTCGAGGGTAATAACTATATTTCAACAACCGAACCTTGGACGGTTATTAAGGAAAATCCTCAACGTGCCGCTGCTATCTTGCGCGCTTGTATCAATTTAATTCGTATCTTTGCTATCTTAAGCGCTCCAATTATGCCGAAAATTTCTCAGGAAATGTTGGCTCGTCTTAACTTGACCCAAAAAGATATGCCTAGTTTGAAAGATTTTAATGTCTCTCATGAATTGAATTATCTAAAAGCCGGTCATAAATTTAATGTCGGAGAGCCGCTGTTCGAGCGTATTACACCAGAGAAATTGACCGAACTTAAACTTAAATATGGTTGTCAGGAGTAATTATGAGATTTCGCAAAAGGGAAGATTTTTATAAAAATCGTAACAAAATCGTCAGCTTTCTTTTTAAGTGGGCTTTGCGTTTGAGCTTTCCTTTGCGTAAGCCTCTCGCTTTTGTTCTTATTTTATTAGCACTTTTTTTGATTCCTACCTTTTGCGGTATAAAACCTCTTACCGTACCGGCTTGGTATTGGGAAAAAATTAAAAGCGGTTATTCTTATGTCGCTGATAGTGTCGTTCGTTTTTGGAAAAAAAGCGATATTAATGTCGATTTTATTAAAAGCCCTTTTGCTGAAAAAGGTGTTGATAAATTAGTGGATTCTTTAGATAATCGTGCTCAAAAATCAAAGCGTCAGGCTTTTGGTCAAGCCTCTCAAGTTCCTGTCGCTGTTAATGTTCAACAGCAAGATGATGCTTCTGATATTGTTGTTCCTGTTTTCCATGATGAAACGGAAAATTTTGAAGAAGCTACAATCAAAATTGTTCAAAAGCGTAAGGTCGCTCCCGCTATTTCTATTGAAAATAATCCTCCCGAACTCACTAAAAAACCAGACAATAGTTATAATAGAGATGTTCGTGGGCTTATTTATCTTGAAAAACCTCAATCCTTGTCCGGAAAAATTACGGTGTATGACGTGAATACTCTTGATGTTAACGGTACTTATCTTATCCTATTTGGAATCTATGCCGATCCTAAAAGTCCTGATGGTGCCGCAGGACGTGCCTATTTACTCAAAAATTATGATGGTAAAAATGCTGTTTGTCAAATTATTGCTTATACTGAGCAACATGTTGCTACGGCTATTTGTTATGTTGATAATGTTAATTTGAATAAACAGTTGGTTATTAAAGGTTATTCTCTTAACGTTGCTTTGTAATCTCTTGTTCTTGGCTTAACTTTGTGGAGTATCGCTTTATGTGGCAACCTGTTTTTATGATTAATGGTTTTCTCATTAGTATTCTTGGCTTTGCTATGCTCTTTCCTGCCGGTGTGGATATTGTGGTTGATAATCAGAATTGGTCGCCGTTCCTTTCTTCTGCTTTAGTGGCTCTTTTTATCGGTATGTCTTTGTTCTTGGCTAATCGCGGAGAAATTAACAAGATAACCTTGCAACAAGGTTATCTTCTCACTTTGGCTAGTTGGTTGTCTGCTATGCTTTTAGGTGCTTTGCCTTTTATGGTTACCGGTGTCGTCGATCGTTTTAGCGATGCTTTGTTTGAAGCTACTTCCGGTTTGAGTACTACCGGAGCGACAATCTTTGCTGATGTCGAATCTTTACCTAAATCTGTCTTGCTTTGGCGTTCCATACTTAATTGCTTAGGTGGCGTCGGAATTGTTATTTTTGCTGCGGCAATGCTCCCTTTCTTGGGAATCGGTGGAATGCATATGTTTCAACGCGAAAATTCCGATAATAATGAAAAATTTATGCCTAAATTTAGCTATATTGCCAAGCGGATTATGTTTGTTTATATTTTGTTGACAGTCCTGAGTATTTTGGCTCTTTATGCTGTCGGTATGAATTGGTTCGATGCCGTTAATCATGCCATGGCTTCTATTGCCACAGGAGGTCTTTCTACGAAAAATTCTTCTATCGGTTACTTTAACAGCCTTAATGTGGAATTGGTTGTTATGGCGGCAATGATACTTGGTTCTTTACCGATGACATTTTATGTGATGCTTATTCAACGCAAAGATATCAGTTCCTATGTATTGTCTCAGATTAAAGCTTTTTTCAAAATTCTCTTTTGTTATATTTTGTTGATGTCTCTTTATCTTACTTTTAAGGGAATTTATGATTTTGGAAGTGCTTTGCGCTATTCCAGCTTTAATATTATATCTATTGTTACCTCAACGGGATTTGCCTCTACCGATTATATGAAATGGGGAAGTTGGGTGGGTGCTTTCTTTGTTTTATTTGCTTTAACCGGTGGATGTACCGGATCTACTTCCGGTTCAATTAAAATCTTTCGTTGGCAAGTCGTTTGGGCTTATATAAAACGTTCTTTGGTCGTTGCTACGGAACCGAATCGTATTATGCCTGTAAAAATTGGGCGCGACAATATTGATTATACTATTGTGTCTTCTGTTTTCTTATTCTTTATTGTCTTTCTTTTGAGTATCTTGATTTTAACCTGTTTTGTTGCGGTCGGAGGTTATGATTTAGAAATCTCTCTTAGTGCAGTTGTGGCTTGCATTACAAATTCGGGACCTGGAATTGGTAATCTTATCGGTCCTGCCGGTAATTATAGTTCTTTATCTGATTATGCTAAATATGTCTTGTCTTTTGCTATGCTCCTCGGACGTTTGGAAGTTCTCACCGTATTGGCTTTGTTTACGAAATCCTTTTGGAATCAAAATTAATAATTTTGTCGCGTTAAACTTTGTCTTGTTATTTCCATCTTTCTTTTTATTTTTTCCCTTTCGTGCAAAAAAACAAGAAGGTTCGTTCTGTCATGAAAATTTGGTTAAGACGTTCCATAACATAACCTCCTTCGGGAGGTTTTTTTATGTCCTTTTTCTTCTTATTCATTAAAAATAGTGATTGCAAACAGTGAAAAAATATGTTATATTAGAGTCGTGGTGATAAGAGTGGAGGATGTCATGAAGAGTGTTTCTCGCGTGGTTTTACTGTCGGCAACGGCTTATATGTCCGTGTGTCCCGTTTTGTCTTATGCGAATGTTGAAAATTCGCTTTTTGTGTCATCCGAGTCAGGTATTCCAACACACCAATCACATCACACATATAAATACCAAACTCTTGAAAGATTCTTATCATCACGCCTTTTTGATGAAAGAACGGAGAATGGGGTTAAAGTTGCTTCGGTGTGTTTTATAACCGATGCCGGAAATTGCTCGGGAGATAAATTCGGTAATCTCGAAAGTCCAACCGGAGGAAACGGC
The DNA here is from genome assembly GCA_944390275.1 of uncultured Alphaproteobacteria bacterium. Taxonomy (GTDB): domain Bacteria; phylum Pseudomonadota; class Alphaproteobacteria; order RF32; family CAG-239; genus HGM16780. The sequence goes on along the minus strand of CALXPL010000009.1, from coordinate 191 downwards.
GGCGGAACTCCGAATGGAAATGGCGGGGATATTCCCGAATATGAAACCATACCCGAACAATGTCGCAATGCCGGTTATACCGTTACATCTTGCATTGCCGGAAAACATCCCGTTAATCCGTGTCCTTCCGATAATACCTATTATAAAGAATGTGTTTGTGATGAAAATTTAACGCAAACTTGTTCCGTTCC
>CALXPL010000008.1 GCA_944390275.1 uncultured Alphaproteobacteria bacterium | reverse complement strand
AAGCATTAGGTTACACCAAAACTTCATGTACAAAAGGCGGTGTAAAATGCCCGACAGGAAATTATTGGTATTGCCCGGAAAGTCAATGTGATAGTTCTTATCAATATACTTGTACGGGATATATGCAAAGTCCGTCAGGAACAGCGTGTAACGGTAAATATCAAAAATGTAATTGTTCAAATAACTATGTTTGGAATTCTACACAAGGACTATGTCTTGCTTGTACGTCATTGTGTACGGGTTATACATTAACTTATGAACAAGCAGTATCAAAATGTGGTTCTTCAAATGCTTTTGCTTGTTTGGATAATTGTACCGGAAACCGTATGTACAAATGTGGTACAAACACCGGTTCTGGCAGTGGTTCCGGTAGCGGCTCAGGCAGTGGTTCCGGATCGGGATATACTTGTCAAAATAAAGTTGAACATAAAGCCAATTATACAACGAGTTGCTCTTGTAATTCTATAGGGGGACAATATCGTTTAACTCAAACGAAACATTATGTTTGTGAACAAGGAATTTCCCTTTCTACACCAGATTGGCATATAACAACCTCTTTAGGACGTTATGCTCACGAAAGTGAATGTCAAAATGCTCTAAATGAAAATTCTTCGGAGTGCACAGGTTCAGGATCAGTTTACCCATCAACATTTGGTCAAGCCAGATGTCATACTAAATGTCTTGACTAATGCATGATGCAAAAAAAGGAGAATAGAGATGAGAAGAATAATTTTATTAAGTACAGTCTTGTTCGCAACTCCTTTGGGAATAGAGAGTTATGCCGCTGATTGTGCGACAACAAGTTGTCAAACATTAGGCTATACGGCAACCTCAAATAAAGGCGATTGCTTACAATGTCCTTTCGGAAACTATTGGTTCTGTCCAGAGAGTCAATGTGATAGTTCTTATCAATATACTTGTACGGGATATATGCAAAGTCCGTCAGGAGCAGCTTGTAACGGCAAATATCAAGAATGTGATTGTTCAAATAACTATGTTTGGAATGCTTCACAAGGACTATGTCTTGCTTGTACGTCATTGTGTACGGGTTATACATTAACTTATGAACAAGCAGTATCACAATGTGGTTCTTCAAATGTTTTTGCTTGTTTGGATAATTGTACCGGAAACCGTATGTACAAATGTGGTACAAACACCGGTTCTGGTAGTGATTCCGGTAGTGGTTCTTCCGGTTCCGATACTTGCACCGATAGGATACCTTATCCTTCTAGAGAGTATCAATATACAAGTGAAACAGGCTGTGGCGGAAGCTATTATTCAGAACGTTTTTCAATATGTGGAGAAACAATTTATGTATGTTCAAATGGAAGATCAGTCGGCTATGACTCAAATGTTCATTGCGAATATGATGATAGAGTTACCTTGCGTGGATATTATATAACTGATGACCATAATTACAATATGTGCCAAAATTCCAGCGGACAACTGAAAGAAGTTATTGGGATAAGTTGTGAATATGGTCAATCTTACGGAAATACAAGATATGCAACACTTGAAGAGTGTGAAAGAGCGGCCGCAACATATGATGACCCGTATGTTTCAAGCTCAGATTGCGGACCATGTGTATATTAAAGAGCATAGATACATTTATATTCAAGGACACAAAAAAGGGAACAAAAGTTCCCTTTTTTGTAATTACTTATTTTTTCTTTTGCTCAAGAACCACTCTCTCTCAAAAGGAAAAGCGTCCTCTCTCAAGAACCAACCTCTCTCAAAAGGAAGAGCAGCCCCTCTCCCATCATTCAAAATAAGAACAAAGGGAGAGGCACAAGAACTATTTATCGCGCAAAGTTGCCGCACATTTTTTCGAAACTTCGACTTCAACTTTTGCCATAAGATTTTCCAATTCCTTATCGGTAAAAGTCGCATTTGTCGGTTGGAAAGTAACGGCAAGCGCCACAGATTTTTTGCCTTCGGGCAGATTTTCCCCTTCATAAACATCAAACACACGAACATCGGTAATATGTTCACGATCGGCATTTTTCGCGGCAGAAACGACATTAATCGCACTGACGGATTTATCGACAATAAAGGCCAAATCTTTATCCACGGGTTGGAAAGCCGAAAGCTCCAACTTTTTACGCGCTTTTGAAGCCGCATCACGAGGCAACGGAATATTCGAGAGATTAACCTCAAAAGCAACAAGACGTTGTTTAATTCCGGCTTTTTTCAAAACAGCGGGATGCAGCTCACCAAAATAAGCCAAGACATTTTTACCCAAGCGCAAAGCTCCGCTTCTTCCCGGATGATAATAAGCCGGAGCATCGGTTGTAATTTGTGCATTTTCCCAAGGGCCGTTAGCCGCGGCAATAGCGGCCAGAGCATCAGCTTTAGCATCAAACACGTCATAAGGACGCACATCACCGAGCCATGTTTTTTTCGCGGTAGCACCGGCACGCACACCAGCAGCAACAACATGTTGTTCTCCGGGTTCACGACCATAAAAAGCCGGTCCGACTTCAAACAAAGAAACATTCGTATAACCGCGAGCCGCATTATTTTTAACCGCCAACAACAAATTCGGCAACAACGAAGGACGCATTTCATTTAAATCGGAAGCAATCGGATTAAACAACAAAATCGCCTCTGCCGATTGACGAAACATCTGCGCGAGTTGAGAATCAGTAAAACTCCAAGTAACGGTTTCGAGCATACCGCGAGCCGCCAATTCATGTTTAACGGTCAACACACGTTGTTGAGCCGGAGAAAGAACTTGCTTAGGAAATTTATCATGAGGGAGTGTTTCAGCCGGAATTTCATCCAAACCAATCATACGTACCACTTCTTCAATCAAATCATGTTCGCCTTCAATATCCCCGCGCCAAGTAGGAGAAACGGCTTTAATTTTATCGCCTTCATCAGAAGTTGCAAAACCGAGATTATTGAGAATTTCAATAATTTTACCTTTGGGCACATCAATACCGACAAAATCTTTCAAACGAGCAGGACGAATATAAGCCGCATTCGGTTGAAAATTTTCTTCACCGTCTTGCACCGCCTCGGCCACCTGCCCGCCGCAGATTTCGGTAATCAACTGCACGGCATAATCCGAACCGAGTTTATTAGACATCGGGTCAACCCAACGTTCATAACGATAACGAGAGTCGGAATCGATTTGAAATTTGCGGCCGGTACGAGCAATCACCGTCGGATTAAAGAGCGCACATTCCACAAAAACATTAAGAGTATTTTCGGAACAACCTTTTTGCGCACCACCCATAATACCGCCAAGACATTGAACTCCCTCATCATCACAAATTCCCAAAGACTTGTCATCAAGGGTATATTCCTTATCTTCAAGCGAAACAAATTTTTCTCCGTCATGAGCCATGCGAATAACAACATCGCCTTTAAGTTTATCGGCATCAAAGACATGGAGCGGACGAGCCAAATCATAGTTAATATAATTGGTAACATCGACCAAAGGAGAGATAGGACGCAAGCCAATCGCCGTCAAGCGGTCTTTCATCCATTTTGGAGTTTGAGCTTTATTGTCCACACCTTTAATATAGCGGCCGACATAGACGGGACAAGCGTTTTTATCAAGGATTTTAACCTGAATGGGAGAAGGAAAATTTCCCTCAATTTTTTTGATATTTAAGGGTTTCAGTTTTCCCAAACCAGCGGCAGCCAAATCGCGAGCAATACCGCGCACACCAAGACATTCGGCACGATTAGGCGTGATAGAAATTTCGAACACGGGGTCAATAGTCAAGACTTCGGCAGCCGGCACCCCGATTTTAGTATCTTCGGGCAAAGAGATAATACCGGTATGATCTTCACCAATACCGAGTTCTTTTTCAGAACACATCATCCCAAAACTTTCGACACCGCGAATTTTACCGACTTTCAAGACTTCGTTAAAAGCAGGGATAAGCGTACCGACGGGAGCGAGAATACCAACCATATTTTCATGACAATTCGGAGCACCGCAAACAATTTGCAAAATTTCAGTTCCCGTAGAAACCTCAAGAAGATGCAAGTGGTCAGAATCAGGATGCATCGAGCATTTTTGAACTTTTGCGGTAATAAAACCGTTGAGTTGAGAAGCCGGATTAAAAACTTCCTCAACTTCAAGACCGATTTTCGTTAAAGTCTCTTCGATTTCGGATACAGAAGCCTGAGTATCCAAATGTTCTTTTAACCAAGAGAGAGTAAATTTCATCGTGCAGCACCTCCATTATTGCTAAGACCACCGGTCATAGAAGAAAAGTCCAAAGGATTAAAACCATAATGTTTCAACCAACGAACATCAGATTCAAAGAAAGTTCTCAAATCGGGAATACCATATTTAAGCATAGCCAAACGGTCGATACCGACACCAAAAGCAAAGCCTTGATATTCATTAGGGTCAATACCGCCGGCTTGCAAGACTTTAGGATGCACCATACCGCAACCGAGAATTTCGAGCCAATCGGTACCGGCTCCGATTTTAAGTTCGGATTTAGACTTCAAACAACCGATATCCATTTCGGCAGAAGGTTCGGTAAACGGAAAATAAGAAGGACGATAACGCACCGGCACATCATCAAGTTCAAAAAAGGCCTTAACAAAATCATACAGACAACCTTTAAGATGAGCGAAAGTAATATTTTTATCAATCACCAAGCCTTCGACCTGATGGAACATGGGAGTATGGGTTGCGTCATAATCGGAACGATAAGTTCTCCCCGGAGCAATAATGCGAATAGGAGGTTTTTTATTTTCCATAGTACGGATTTGTACGGGAGAAGTATGTGTTCTTACAACAAAAGAATCATCAAAATCAGCACTTTTAGGATTAGGGATATAGAATGTATCCTGCATTTGCCGAGCGGGGTGATTTGCCGGCATATTCAAGGCATTAAAGTTATGAAATTGATCTTCGATATCCGGACCTTCCGCGACTTCGAACCCCATTTGACCGAAAATAGCAACAATTTCCTCATAAATTTTAGACACGGGGTGAATACGCCCTTGATTTTCGGGGCGAACAGGCAAAGTGACATCAATTTTTTCGGCTTGCAATTTGGCATTAAGTTCAGCCTCAGCCAACTGATTACGTTTGTCTTCCAAAGCCTTTTCGATGTCAGATTTTAAGACATTTAACTCTTTACCTCGAGCAATTTTTTCCTCCAAAGGCAAAGCGGAGAGAGCTTTAAGCATCTCGGTAATTTTACCTTTTTTACCGAGCAAAGCGACACGAAGTTCATCCCAAGCCTTCATATTTTGAACTGAGGACACCTCGTTAAGCATATCTGATTTCATAACTTGTAAATTTTCCATTTTTTCACCTGAATTGATTAGTAAATTAAAAATAATAATAGCAAGCAAGAAAAACACGACACGGCACGCAACGCTTACCTTCCCGACCGCAACTCAAGCCCCTTTCCGACCGCGACGTAAGCACCACGAATTAAGCAAAAGCAGCCTTTCCGCATTTTGGAAAATAAGGAATAAAATTTCATCATGTCGTTTTTTTATTACTCGGCATAAAATATTAAACCGATAGAGGAATAATAAGCCATAAGAATTTGTAAAGAAAGAATATTTAAAACACAAAAGAGTTAACCCGAAACAGCACTCAAGGCTAACTCTTTTAGATAGATTTCAAACTCTGATATAAAACTTCGTTGTAAATCTTCCGCAAAGGGGAAGAAAGGACAAGAAGTTTATTTGCTCAAAGCATTTTTTGCAGCTTCAACGAGCTTAGCAAAATGAGCAGGCTCTTTCAAAGCGATATCAGCAAGGACTTTTCGGTCGAGTTCGATGCCGGCTTTGATAAGCCCGCTCATAAATCGAGAATAAGTCATATCGTTCAAACGTGCGGCAGCATTAATTCTTTGAATCCACAAAGCGCGGAAACTTCTCTTTTTCGTTCTTCTGTCGCGATAAGCGTATTGTAAACCTTTTTCAACTTTTTCAAGAGCGACTCTGAAAACGTTTTTATTACGACCTCTATAACCTTTAGCCATAGAGAGAATTTTCTTGTGACGAGCGTGAGCTGTCAAACCTCTTTTAACACGAGACATCTAAACTTCCTCCTTAAATATATGGCATAAATTGTTTAACAATTTTAACGTCAGCCTCGTTGACCAAGGTTGTACCGCGAGCTTGTCTTTTCATTTTTGTACCTTTATTAAAGAGCAAGTGTCTTTTGTAGGCAAAATTTCTTTTAAGTTTACCGCTACCGGTAACGCCGAAGCGTTTTTTAGCGGCACTTTTTGTTTTCAATTTAGGCATTTTGCTTCCTTTCTTAAAGTTATAAATTAGGATGCATTCAAAGCGATCTGGCATGCCATACGCACAGATTCGCCCGAAGATCGAACTGAGATATACACTGATTTGAAAAAAGATTCAAGTATTTTCTTACAAAAAAAGTGCCTAAAAGCGCAAAAAGATTCAAGAAATAAAGCATTGAAAAGAACCAACTTTAAAAATACAAAAGCGGGAGAAAAACAACAAAGTTTTCACTCCCGCTTTATTTAAGCGTTACAAGAAATTAAAAATCGACTTCGATTTCGGGATAGAATTCCCGCAAATAAGCCTGAACCAAAAAGTCAATTCCACTTTCATACATCATTTTCCAGTCTTCAATACAAAAAGAAGACTTGTTTGCAATCAGATAGTCAAGAACGCGCAAAGACAACTTTCCTTCGATACAGGCTTTTACCACAGGAGAATAATCACTCGGTGTAACAAAAGTAATTTTTTTGCCCTGTAAGAGGAACTCAAACAAATCCTCGGAAATTTTTTTATCCAAGACCGCGGCAACAACCACACCGGAAAGGATTTTACGAGAATCTCTTGAAATTCTGTATTTAAGCATTTCTTCAGGAATCACCCCACGGGCAACACAATCGGCAAGCTGAGCAAAACAATGTCCCAAATCCAAACCGAGAGAACGTGTAAACAACAGCATTTTGATAGTTTCGGGAGTAGCGGAAATTTTATTTTCGGCAAGAGCTGTCAACACCGCCTGAATATTGCGAAGCGGCAAAGAGATACCATGTTCCACAGCAAATTTCAAATCCGAAGCAAAATATCTATTGTCAATTCTAACGCCGAACTCCGTAATCTCTTGAATACGTTTTTCAAGCAGTTGTTTTTGTTTTTTCTCTTCGGCACGTTTTGCATTAGCTTGACTTATAGCCTTTTTAACTTCTTCCAATTTTTCTTTTGATAATTTTTTCGCTTCCATAATGATATTCAAATAAAAAGTAATACATAAAAATAAAGAACTAGCTGCTGATTAGCACAAAAAAAACTTCTTGTCAATATTTTAGACAAAAAAGCACAACATGATCATTACTTATTCATTTTCGCACTTTGCTCATCATAAAATTTGGCTAAATCTTCGGGAGTAATTTTTCCGTCATTATCGGTATCCATCGCCTTAAATTGTTCTTCGGGAGAAAGATAAAGACCTTTTTTCTTCAAATAGCGGTTGCGCTGTTTCACATCACGCGTTTCGACTTGATTTTTAAATTCTTCCAAAGTGAGTTTACCGTCTTTATCGGCATCTTGATTATAAAAGACATAGTTGCTTTTTTTAGTACCAAAACTTTTCACATCATCAGGTACTTTATACTTAGCCTGAGCCAAAGTTGACGTGGCCAAAACAAAACCCATTCCACACAACCAAACATTTTTAAATTTTACCATCAAGCCTCCTAATAAAAATTAACTTTTTTTGAAGAATTATGAGACAAACCGGAGGGAAGCGAAGCCAAAGAGGACAACTCAACCAAACGCCCCTCCTCCAAGCTGACTTTACGATCCATTCTTTCAGCCAAATCAAAATTATGCGTAGCCACCAAAGCCGCCAACCCGGTTTCGCGCACCACTTGCAAAAGTTCGTTAAACACGGTTTCAGAAGTTCTCGGGTCAAGATTTCCCGTCGGTTCATCAGCCAAAAGGAGTTTCGGTTCATTAGCCAAAGCGCGGGCAATAGCCACTCTTTGCTGTTCACCACCGGACATTTCGCTGGGACGGTGTTTCAAGCGTTTATCCATTTTCATTAACGAGAGCAGAAACTCGGCACGTTCAGCCGCCGCTTTCGGATTGGCACCGGCAATAAGCATAGGCAGCATAACATTTTCCAAAGCATTAAAGTCGGGCAAAAGATTATGATATTGATACACAAAGCCGACAAAATCTCGGCGGAGCTCGGTTCGTGCCAAATCATCGAGTTTTGAACATTTTTTTTCATTAAGAATAATTTCACCGCTTGAAGGTTTGTCGAGCAAACCGGCAATCTGGAGCAAAGTTGACTTTCCCGAACCGCTGGGACCGATAAGCGCAACGATTTCACCGGACTTCAAGGACAAATCAACATTTTTAAGAACTTCAAGACTTTGCGAGCCTTGTTTAAACTTACGGCTGATATTTTTCAGTTGCATAACGGTATTAAATTTATTCATAGCGCAAAGCCTCCACGGGGTCAAACTTAGCGGCGCGATAAGCCGGATAAAGGGTTGCCAAGAAAGACAAGATTAAAGCCATAAGCACCACCGCCGTAACTTCGGTCACATTAACCTTAGCCGGAAGTTGCGATAAGAAATAGATTTCGGCAGAGAACAAATCCTGACCGGAAATGGACTGCAAGAGTTGACGAATAGCCTCAATATTATCACAAAAGAGCAACCCGAGAGCCAAACCGACCACTGTTCCGATAATTCCGATAACCGCACCGTCAATAAAGAAGATGCGCATAATCATGGCTTTTGACGCCCCCATTGTCCGCAACACGGCCACATCACGGGCTTTATCTTTCACCAACATAATCAAGCCGGTAATAATATTGAAAGCGGCAACCAAAATAATCAAAGTCAAGACAATAAACATGACATTTCGCTCAACATCGATAGCGTTAAAGAAAGCGGAATTCGATTGTTTCCAATCATAGACATAAGCAGCGGCACCAACGCTGTCTTCAATAGCTTTGCGCACGGGCTTGAGCATAGTATCATCACGAAGAGTAACATCAAGTTGTGACACGGCATCACCGAGTCCGAAATAGGTTTGAGCGGTTTTCAAGGGCATAAAGATATAATTTGCATCATATTCATACATACCGACATCAAAAGTACCGATAACTTTATAAGATTTGATACGCGGCACGGTACCAAAAGCAGTAATTTTACCGTTAGGAGAGATAAGAGTTAAATCCGAGCCGACGACCAGCCCCATTTTCTGCGCAAAACGATTGCCGACAATAACGACATTTCCCTCAAAAGCATCTAAATCAGAGCCTTTAAAACCTTGAGCAAGCACGGGTTTGCGCACAATATCTTCTTTAGCAATACCACGCACCATGGCTCCTTCGGAAGTCCGACCGGAAGAAGCGAGCAGTTGTTTTTCGATTTGCGGGATAACGAGTTTAACACTTTCGATTTCCTGAATATCCTTTACGGCTTGTTTATAATTATCAAAAGGCAAACCGACGGTAGAAACGATACCGATATGACCGTTAATTCCGAGGATTCGAGAGAGTAGCTCCTCGCGAAAACCGTTCATGACAGACATCACGATAATCAAGGTCGCAACACCGAGAGCGATTCCGACCACGGCAAATCCGGTAATAACGGAAATAAAGCCTTCTTTACGTTTTGCGCGCAAATAGCGCCAAGCGGTCATACGTTCAAACTTTGAAAATATCATCATAAAACAACTCCTAACCGCCATAAGTTATAACGGAAGCGGGGGTAAAAAGCAACACCCCCGCCGTTTCATGTGTATAAATAGGATACTTATTCAGAGGAAGAAAGAGGATAAAGACACGAAAGGCTAAATCCCGTTTCGACAGTCATAATATTCCGTACAAGGAAATGTACTCAAAACCTCTTGGTGAACCTCAAATTCCGTTGCACAAGCCTTTGCCAAACATTCCGCTTCAGTCGGATAAATACTTGAACTATATGTGGTTCCGCTATGAGAAAAGAATCCTTTATCTGTTTGACAACCATCCATATAGTGCATATCAGCAACATAACCGACTCTTACGCCCCCCATTCCCATAGGAGTACAATAGCTTGAACACTGATCATAAAATCGAACTTTTGTACCGGTAATCGGACATTTTCCTGAACGCGGAGCCGCATAACAAGTACGTGATTTATCAAAATCCCAACACTTTGTACATTGTGGATGTGTAAATCTGGCATAATCGCCCCATTTATTTTCGGCAATATAACCGGAAGGACAAGAAGACGGGAAAGTGTGCTTATGTTTTTCACAAGTATTGTTAACAAAATCATAGCCATAATTACACCTTGTTACACAATATTTACCGGAACAAGATTCTCTATCACAAACACCTCCTTCCGGACAAGAAGATAGAGAACATTTATTGGGACAAACACATTCATCTCCTTGCACTTTATAATCCGATTTACAACTTGATAAAGAATATTTACCGGAACAAGATTCATACCAACAATTACCGTTTGCCGGACAAGAATCTAAATTCGCTTCGTAATAACAATGTTCGGTACAAGTTTTATAATAAGCATCCCAATCGTAACCGGAAGCGCAGCCATCGACTTTGTAATATTTTTTACTGCATTTTTCTTTTTCACATTTATATCCGGTCGGACAAGAAGAATAAGTTCCTTTATTGGCACAAGTACAAGTTTTGGCAGCGGCATTCCAATCGAAACCGTCTTGACAACCGTCAACTTTATAATATTTTCCACTACATCTCTCATATTCGCATTTATATCCGGTTGGACAAGTTGCATAAATCCCCAAGTTAGGACAAGGTTTGCAATTATCATATTTGGTAACCGTTCCCGACAAGCAAGAATTTGCGCCGATTTCAGGGGCTGTTAAGCTGCAATCATAAAATCCGTCGCAAGGATTGGGAGCTAACTTAAACCATGGTTCATTATCGCAATTCACACAAGTTTCGCCTTTGACATAACCTTCGGGAATATCTTTTTCATCATTATAGGTGTAGCCGTTGCACAAATTGCAACAAAGTCCGTAGCTGGGATCAAAAGAACATTTTGTATCGCTCATCTGCCAACCGCTCGGACAACTTGTAACATAATTTCCGTTTTCTTCTTTGCAAGCACGGTCAAGGTCTTCTTCACATTTTTGGTATTTTCCGCCGCAAGATTCTCCAACCCCATAATTCGGAGCCTGACATTTTTGACTGAACTTTTTATCGCAAGAACAGGCAAAATAGTTGGGGGCAACCGGACAAGGAATAGGAGAAGACCCTTCGGGGCAAGGCGTTTGACCATAACCGGCATCTTGACAAACTTCTTCGGGAGTTTTGTATTCGGGAGTTTCCGGAGTTTCGCCGCTTCCGCTCCCCGGAGCTCCGTTTCCGTTCTCCGGCTCGTCTGTATTATCAAATTTATCAACCGAACATTTGCGCGTATCGGTTATGAAACATACCGAAGCAACTTTTTGTTCTTCTCCCGAAATCCGTAAATCATCAAAAAGGCGTGATGATAAGTTAAGTCTTTGAATAGTATGGCGTATGTATGTGTGATGTATGTGTAGAGTGGAAATGCCAGACTTTTTCGGGATGGATAAAGGTATTTGCGTTGAAGCAAAAGTTAAACTTCCGCTATCAACACATAAGCCGACAGCAGACAAAAGTATCGCCTTAGAAATACAGTTCATCACATCCTCCTTTACTTATCATCACGACTCTAATATAACATATTCTTTCACCTTTTGCAATGTATATTTTTGATGAATAAGAAGAAAAAGGACAAAGCAATCTCAAAAAAAAGTAAACTTTAAAAATTTTTTATAAAAAAAATAGACAAATTTTTTATTTTTATACTTGACAAGAGGTATTTTATAAGGTAGTTTATGAGCCAATGAGATTATAATTTATTTATATTATTAACCGCAAACAATCATGCATTGTTTGCATAATACCTAAAAACTATGTGTAAAAATGTAAAAATCGCGTGTGAAAAACTTTCAGCTGACTATGTTGCTAACAAGACAAAGAAACCTTTCGAACGGATTTATACAGTTGTCTTAAACCACAACGCTTCCGGCAAAAGGAAAGAAAACATCAAGACAGAAACCTTCAAGAAAGGAATTCCTTATTTAGTCTGGGCTAGCAACATTAACAAAGAAGAAGTTTTCATCCGCGAAGTTTCCGGTGGCAAGTGTGTGGAAGTTCAGGCAAATGATTGCCTGTTCACACATGCCGACGTTATTGAAATCAACGGTCGGCAATACAAAGAAACAGCAATCAACGGAATTTTCCATTACCTTCCCGTAAAGAACACCCCAACCGCTAAGAAGAAGTAACCACCGGTTCTATTGAAAAACACAATGTTAAACACCCGCCACATGAAGAATGCCGCGGGTGTTTTTTTTGTACATTTTTCAAAAGAAAAAAATAATCTTCAAAAGAACTATCTTTTGCGAAAAAGCATTTCATAAAAAAAGTTTTGGATTATCACAAGAAGAAGAAAGAATATCACGAGAAATAAAATATTCTTCCATGAAATGATAAGTCTTTTCAAGTTTATTGTCCAAAGTTGCCCTCCCAAAATAATAAAAGCATTTTACCATAATCACTCAAACGATTCAACAAATTTGATAAGACTCTCTTAGCTTTTCGCTTATTTTTACACATCACTATTTATCATCAGATACCGAAAATTTCCTTGTAACTTTTCCGGCTCAATATCTCTACACTTCTCATCTTTGTCGATTTTATCCCCCCAAAACAAAATTATGTATTGCATACTACGTAAGAATATGTTATATTAGAGTCGTGGTGATAAGTGTGGAGGATGTCATGAATAGTATTTCAAGAGTGGTATTACTATCTGCTGTTAGCTGCTTTGTTAACGGTACAGATTTGTCATGTTCATTTGCAAAACAACTTGAAGGCATCCCAAAGTCAAGTATCAATTCATACAATACACATCACACATACATAAATAACGACTTGCACAAAGCGCACTTATCATCACGCCTTTTTGATGATTTGATGATTTCTGGAGAAGAGCAAAAAGTCGCTTCAGTGTGTTTTATAACCGATACGGGGAATTGCTCCGGAGATAAATTCGGAAATACAGAAACTCCCGGAGGCGGAAATGGCGGCGGAACTCCAAACGGAAATGACCCTGATTATGATACGATACCCGAACAATGTGAAGATGCCGGTTATACAAAAACCTCTTGCCCTACCGGACAACATTTAGCTAATCCCTGTCCTTCGGATAACCGTTATTACGAACGTTGTGATTGTAATGACGACTATAGCGAATTATGTAATGGAACTGATCAGAAAGGGGTTGGTGAGGCTTGCAATGGAAAATATAAAGAATGTTGCAACCTCTGCTCTGATTATCCTTATCCTTCTGTTCCCTCTGGGTACATTAGTATCGGAGAATGTGATTCTTGTGATGGAAAACGCTATCAAATTAAATGCGATAACAAAACTTATCTTATCAATTCTAACATATGTGGTGTTTATGGCGGTTACGGGAATAGCTGTACGGATGATGGCGGAACTTATTTTAGAGAATGTAAATGTCCACTGAACTATGAATGGAGTGCAACAGCTTTAAAATGTGTTTGTTCATCAGCATTTAAATATACCTGTACCGGAACAGGTTATGCCAGAGGCGATGGAGAACCTTGTGATGGAAAATATAAAGCCTGTATCTGCGCAGAAGGTTATTCTTGGGATGCAGCTACGGGAAAATGTTTACTATCCTGTGCAAACGAATGTTCCTTAACAACCTGCCCCTCTCCTTTTACCTGCCGCTATGAAGAATGCTCAAAACGTTATTGTAAAACCGGATGCACAACCGGTTACGATTGGGATGCCTCAACGCAAACCTGTAATTCTCAATGCTCGGCAAGTTATAAATATGATGAATCCAATTGCCCATCTTCACAATATGCGCATTGCAAATCATGGGACACGTGCGGAGGAAAATATACCGATTGCAAGGCACTCTTATTTTCTAATGATGCACAAATTTATAAAACAAGTAATGCAACTTATGCCGCGAGTAAAGATTTATGTCCGGGAATCAAAGATTTTGTTCAGATACTGGATAGCGGAGATGGCAGTATTGATAACGTAATAATGTTCAATGGCGGGGCATATCAAAGTAATGGCTTAAATTTATGTGTTGACGCAGATCAAGCATGTTACGATTTAGCCAAAAAAATTAGGAATGCGAATAACGGAGACACAATTAGCATTAATCAAGATATGTACTGTGGAAACTTACCATTATTTAATAAATCGAGAACAAATACAATTACGCTATTGGGAAACAATCATACATTAACATTTAAAATGAATATTAAAGAATCACTTTTTCTCTCACAATTTAAAATAGACAGTCTTAATATTACTTTACAAGAACCGGGATATCCCGGCCGAGCTAACTCGCCTTATCATGAAGTATGCGACGAGTTTTCTGACAGGGGCAATATTTTTTACTGCTACGGAAGAGGATGTGTTTTAACCGGAAATATAAACATTCATATTTCAGATTCTTATTCATCTGCCGGAACATATACAATAGATGGCGGAAAAGTAAACTTTACATGTGATGATGATTGTTATACAGGAACAGTGAATATAAAAAATGGTGGTATAATGAACATCGGTAGCTTAGACGATGGTGCCTATGGAGATATTTTCTTATACAGCGGAGCGACATTAAATATAAAAGATTATCCGACACAGTATAGTAATTCCTATGAAACGCCGACAATTTATGCCGTAGAGGAAAACACCGCTGTCAACATCTGTAACTGGCCAGGAACAGAGTGGTATCATCAACTTCCTATCGCTTGGCAAAGTTATTCGGGCTATAATAGGTTTGAGGGATTTCATACAATTACCTTCAACACCAATAAACCTCTATCATTTTTGAACAGATATAACGCCCCATCAGGGTGGGAAGGTTATATTATTCAAAATACAGACCCAAATGTTTGTTCAAAAATGAACTTCTAAACAAGAAAATGTTATCCCCTTGAGAAGAAAAATTTTCAAGGGGATAAATATATAAAAATAAATAATCAATTATCCGTAAAAGATAATTATCTAATATCTTCGAAACAACATATTAATTTCAAAAGCAAGCGAGTCATAAAAACATTGACAAATTTACAAAAACAGAATAAAGAGAAGCTGAAAAATTATAAGTATATTTATTATTAACCCTCAAAAATGAATGCCTATGAAATTACCAAAAGGATTTTCAAGCAAGTATCTGAATCAAAAGAACGCGCAAGAACTTCTTTTGACAGCAGCAAAAAAATGGGGCATTGAGCTAAACGAAGATGAAGTTCAAGAAGCCGGTATCAAATTCAAAAGGAACATGAAATTTTTTAACAACGGCAATGTTTATCCGATGTGGATAATCCAAGGTCTTCGTTGCAACGAGGTATTGGATCGCATTGATGAAGTTGTTGTCTATTGCGACATGGAAAGCGGCTTGCATTATTATGTCAAAGCCAACGACTGCACAATATTTCGTCTTCCTGAATTTATTTCCATCAAAGGAGTTTCCCTTGAACGAAAAGAAAAATCCAATACCGTTATCTATGCTCCCAAGAAAAATTAAGTATTCCGTACCGAAAGAAACACCTGACTTCCGCGCAAGGACTCAGGTGTTTTTGATTTTAAAGCCACGGACAACAAACAAAGTTGCAAGACAGGGCGAAAAGGCTAAACGGCAACTTTTCCTTCCAGTTTTCCATAAGATTGATAATTTTCGAGAGTAAAGTCTTCATAAGTAAAATCATCAATATTACGAATCTCGGGATTAAGCTTCATCTGTGGCAATGGCAAAGGAGTCCGTGTTACCTGTTCGCGAACTTGTTCAAAGTGGTTATGATAGATATGCGTATCTCCGAGAGTATGCACAAACTCACCGAGTTTTAATCCGCAAACTTGAGCCATCATCATAGTTAACAAAGCATAAGAAGCAATATTAAACGGCACACCGAGGAACATATCGCAACTGCGTTGATAGAGCATACAAGAGAGTTTGTCATTTGCGACATAGAACTGAAACATCATATGACAAGGGGGCAAGCGCATTTCGGGAATTTTAGCCACATTCCAAGCCGAAACAATCATACGTCTGTCATTGGGATTATGTTTCAAAGATTCGATAACTTGATTAATTTGGTCAATCCCCTCACCGTTCCAATTACGCCATTGAGAACCATATACAGGACCGAGATTACCGTTTTCATCGGCCCACTCGTTCCAAATACGTACGCCGTTTTCTTGTAAATATTTAACATTAGTACCGCCTTTAAGGAACCACAAGAGTTCATAAATAATGCTTTTGAGATGCACTTTTTTGGTTGTCAACAGAGGAAAACCCTTATTTAAGTCAAAGCGCATTTGTCTTCCGAAGAGGGAACGGGTACCGACACCGGTTCTATCCATTTTATCGACGCCGTTTTCCAAGACATCACGGAGTAAATCAAGATATTGTTGCATAAAATCAGTCCTCTGCTTCAATAGAATTAATAAGATGTTTCAAAACATTTTGGTCAATGAATTGATTTTTCAGCACCCAAACCGAAGTCAAAACATTGTCTTTTTCATAAGTTTGCGAGATTTGGCGATAATGAGTTTTCATCGCCTCAATACAAGGGGTTATGTCGATTTTTTTACCTTGGAGTTGTGGATTAAGTTCCCCGACATACATACTATCGACAATAATATCGGGTCTAAGTTTTTCGGTACCGGTCATAAAGGCTTTATAGATGGAAGCCCCTCCGGCAATATAAAAATCGCCATCACAATCTTGAAAAGAATTAATATCGGTTACCACAAAATGATTTTGATTATCCGAAGGTTGATAATCCGGATTAAGGGTAAGGATAAAGATTTTACGATTAGGGAGGGTACGATTCGGAAAACTTTCATAAGTTGTCTGACCGGCAATCAGATTTTGCCCTTGAGTAATACGGCGGAAACGTTTAAAATCGGAAGGGATATGCCACGGGATATTGGGTCCGATACCGATAACATTATCGCCCTGATGGCGGCACCAAACAGCAACTTTAGTCATAACACAAAACTCCTTTTCGGCAAGATAGCAGCAACGGAAAGGATTCACAACGACAAGTTAAAAGTTTTGCAACGTTTTTTAACTTGCAAATAAAAAAGGAGAAGATATAATGAAAGATGTCGGGCAACCGACTACGACACTAGAGGCTGTATGAAATAGGTATTCAGGACCCGGGGGCAGTACCCGGCACCTCCACCAAAAGATTAAAGATTTTTGCGAAGAAAGTGTACAAGTGAGTACATGACCGAGAAAAAATCAGCATTCGACGCCGAAATTTACCATAGAATGGGAAATAAAGAATTAGAAAAGCCATTATATGAGTAAAGTACTCGAAGAAAAGGATTTTTGCGAAGGGAGTGTACAAATAAGGACATGACCGAGAAAAAATCAGCATTCGACGCCGAAATTTACCATAGAATGGGAAATAAAGAATTAGAAAAGCCATTATATGAGTAAAGTACTCGAAGAAAAGGATTTTTGCGAAGGGAGTGTACAAATAAGGACATGACCGAGAAAAAATCAGCATTCGACGCCGAAATTTACCATAGAATGGGAAATAAAGAATTAGAAAAGCCATTATATGAGTAAAGTACTCGAAGAAAAGGATTTTTGCGAAGGGAGTGTACAAGTGAGTACATGACCGAGAAAAAATCAGCATTCGACGCCGAAATTTACCATAGAATGGGTTTTATATGAGGGGGTGAGTTAGGTTAGACTGTATGCAGTAAAGATATGTATGCTGTGTTCGGTGAGATACCACCGTTATCGGTTCAAATTAAAATAAATGCTAACGATAATAACGTAGCACCTGTTGCTGTAGCTGCATAAGGCAAGGCGACAAACGCAAATTCTTTTAACCATGGTTAGTTAAGAGTGGGGCAAGGGCCGCCCAGCAACAGAAGGCCCGCTTTTTTATGAAAGAGGATAGAAGACAAAGGATAGAGGGATGGAATTTTTAAGCGAAATCAATTACGACAAACTGATAGAAAAATCATTAAAGAATGTCGTTATCGAGGCTTTAAGGATAGCGGAAGAGCAAGGTCTCCCCGGAGAGAATCATTTTTATATAACCTTTCGCACAGATTACCCCGGAGTTCAAATTTCGGAATATCTCTCCCAACAATATCCGGAAGAAATGACCATAGTCATTCAACATCAATATTCCAATCTTGAAGTTCATAATCATTCCTTCAGCATAGATTTAAGTTTTGGAGGAATATTGCAAACCTTAGTCATTCCGTTTGCCTCAATAAGTTATTTTGCCGACCCGCACGCAAAATTCGGCTTAAGTTTTCATGTCGATAACCTTTTGTTAAAAGACAAAGGCGAAAGGGAGGCTGACTTTGCGGAAGAAATACAAGAGGAAGAAGAGAAGCAAGCGGCAAGCGGTCCGGCCACGGTTGTTTCAATTGACGCTTTCCGCAAAAAGAAATAAGCACGGCAAAAAGGAATAAGCAAGGGAAGAGATGAAAAAGATATCGGTAATCATTGCCGGCCGTCATCAAACGAGCATTACGCTGGAAGAAGAATTTTACGAAATCTTCAAAAAAATCGCTCAAAAAGAGCAAAAGAGTTTAAGTGGCTTAATTACGGAAATCGACAGCACGCGTGAACAAGAGAATTTATCAAGTGCGATAAGGGTTTACATATTAAAATACCTACAAAACGAGCTAACGAAACAAAGCAACGAATAAAGAGATTAGCTCACCGCACCCGTTTTCCGAGCCGCCCCGTTTCCCGAGCCACCCCGTTTCCACCGAGTTTACATCCCGTTTCCACCGAGTTGTTGAGATGTTTGCAACATTTGCTGATTAATTTGCGTTTGCTTAACCGGAGCCGGAGCTTTGTTATCAAGAATCCCGCGCTTGGTCATTAACAAATTATATTCTTCACGAGAAAGCGATTTTTTGGAAGAATTTTCCTCTTGAGAAACGCTTTGTTCTGCTTCCCCGTCAGAAGCGGCAACATCATCTGTTTGCGGAGCCGCCACATCTTTAGCAATAAGAGCGGCATCCACGGCGCAACTGATACCTGTTCCGATACCGGGGAAACATCCGGCAACACCGGAAGCCACTTCTCCGGCAGCCCCAACGTAGTCGCCATCCATAAGCCGCCCTACCCCAAAAGCCAAACCGGCAACGGCACTAACTCCGGGGATTTTTTTCAAAACGGTTTTTGTTGTTCCCTTCACAAGCGATTTACGCGCAACTTTTTTTCCGGCAGCTTTACCGATATCTTTACCGGCAGTTTTCGCACCTTTGCGTTTAAACCTATCCCAAAAACGTTTTTTAGGCTTTTTTGCTTTTGTTTTTTTACGTTTCCAGCGATTTTTTGAACGATTATCCTCAGAATCTTGCTCATTTTCTTCATCATCATTTTTTGAAGATTTCTTTTTTCGATTTGACACCGCGACACGCGAAATACGCAAGCGCGCTTCACGAGTTAAATCATCCATCTGGTGAGAATCAAGTTTTTGTTCGGCACGATTGAGAGCCTCGGAAAAGCGTTGATTTCCCTTTATCACATCGTCAATGGAAGCATCACCTTGCTGTAATTCGGTTGCATTAACTTCATTTTGAATATCGGTATTTGTCAAAAAGACATTAAGAAATTCTTCCGTAGAAAACACTTTTTTCTCAGAATTTTGTTCTTTATCGTCTTGTTTGTCTTTTTCCTCTTCCATAATCGCACCCATGCGCCTTACTAACCTTAAGGATAGAATAGCATAAAAAGGTTAAAAATTCAAGAAGAAGAAAGATTCCACCTTGAACATATGAAGGGACGACACGGGTTTAATATCGGTAATAGATTATTCCTTAAACATATGAAAGAACACCACGGGTTTAATATCGGTAATAGATTATTCCTTGAACATATGAAAGAACACCACGGGTTTAATATCGGTAGCGGCAAGAATTTTGCGACGAATTCGGCTTTTAATAAAATCCGCGATTTGATTAGCGTTATAATTGAGTGATTTAACTTCTTCGGGAATTTGCGCCGTCATATCGGTTTTAATGGTTTCGGCAAGCTCCGAAAACTGCGGTTCATCAAGAATATCGATTGAAGAGATTTGCAAGTCTTTAAGCTCCCAGTTTTCCCCGAAAAAGACGCTGATAAACACGCTGCAATTATAAGCAATACGTTTGCGGTTGCGTACGACTTGCGCATTAAGCGGAATAGCCCGCCGTCTATCAACGGCCATAATATCGACCGGAACATTTTCGACAAAGTCAAGATGCCCCTCGCACAAACGGAACAAATCGCCGTTTTTAGCGGTTTCGACTTGAGGAATCCCGCAAGCATAAGCAAAACGACGGTGCTCACGAATAAAACGTTTATCGCCATGCACCGGCATAACGATTTTCGGCTTCAAGATTTTATAAATTTGTTGCAAATCGCTGCGATTGGCATGACCGGAAGTATGGACAAGGAATTCTTCTTCACGTACGACATCGACCCCCTGCTCCATAAGATTTTCCTGCATACGTTCGATTTTATCTTCATTTCCTGGGATAATTTTTGAAGAAAAGATAATAGCATCACCCTTAGCCAGTTTTACATCTTTGTGTTCGCCTTTAACAATAGAACTAAGCGCGGAACGATAATTTCCTTGAGAACCGGTACAAATATACAAAGCCTTATCGGAAGGAATATCTTTCGCTTCATTAATGTCATAAACCTTGGGCAGATTTTGAAAATAACCGCAATCGCGAGCGATTTTAAAATTTTTGAGCAAGGTGCGTCCCACCAAGACGGGAGTTCTTCCGGCTTCATAAGCGGCGAGAACCAAACTCTCCAAACGGACAAGATTTGAAGCAAAACAAGTTGCCACCAAGCCGTTATGATAATGAGGAACGAGCTGAATAAGGCTTTGCCGCACATCAAATTCGGAGAATTGAGGTTTATCGACCATCACATTTGTCGAATCACAAACGAGCATATCCACACCGTCTTTTCCCAAACGTTCCAAAGCAGAAACATCAGGAGAAAGGATAGCGGTTTTACCGTCATCAAACCGCCAATCGGTAGCATGAACGACACGACCGAACTTTGTTTTAAGGGCAAGAGCACAAGTTTCAGGCACGGAATGAACCATGGGAACGAACTCGACGGTAAAATTAGGTGTTTCCACAAATTTAGTTTGTGAAACGGAAATCAAATTCACTTGCGTATCGAGATGAAATTCGGCCAAACGTTCGCGCACCAACCCCAAAGTAAAATCCATGGCATAGACGGGACATTGCAGTTTAGGCAAGATATGCGCAACGGCACCGAAATGGTCTTCGTGAGCATGCGTAATAAAGACGGCTTCGAAACGGTCGGCATAATTTTCGATAATATCGGAATAAGCAAAAGCAAGATCCATTCCGGGGTAATCATCATTTAAGAAAGTATAGCCGCAATCGACCAGAATAAATTTTCCGTTGCAAGCATAAAGAAACATATTCATACCAATATCATCGGCACCGCCGATAGGTAAGAAATACAGACCGTCATCATCCAAAAAACTCATTTTACAATATCTTTCGAAAAAAAGGAAACATCACCGGCAAAAATTTTAACGATTTCATGAGAAGTATCGAGCAACAAAGCTCCGTCATCGCTGACACCGGAGAATATTCCTTTTATCATTTTATTTCCGTCGGTTACACAGACCTCTTCATTTAAGCCCATAGCATTTTCGAGCCAAAGATTTTTTAAAGGTTCAAAACCGTTCTTTACCCAAGTATCTCTTGTTTTCTCCCAAAATTCAAGATAGTTTTTTAAAAAAGTAATACGGTCAGTCAAAATTCCCACATTTTTAAGAGAAGTCGCATTATAAGCTGCCTCGGGGAGAGAGGGTGCGTGAACGATATTGACACCGATACCGGCAATAAGAATATCCCCCTCGCCTTTTTCAAAGAGGATACCGGAAATTTTAGCATTATTTACAAAGACATCATTCGGCCACTTTAGTTGAAGTTTTAAATTAATATTTTTAGATAACTCTTTGATAGTTAATAACAAAACAAGTGAAGACAACAAGACGAATTTGCTTAAATTTTCCAATTTTTCATTCAAGATAAGGGAGAAGAACAAATTCCCGTCCAAGCCTTGCCAAGCATGCCCGCGTCGCCCTTTACCGGCTGTTTGTTTAAGGGCGGTAATCACGGTTTTTTGATAAGGGACGAGTTTTTGCGCATAATTCAGAGCCGAAGTGTTTGTACTTTCGAGTTCATCAAAATCGAGCCAATGCCAATCAAGCAGAAAAGAATCGTTAAGTAACAGCATAAATAACCTCAGCCCAAATTAATTCAAAAAATTACGCAAGATAGCCAAGAAGAAGCGCGGATTAAAGGCCGCGGCGGTTGTTAAAATAATATTGACGAACAAGCAAAGATAAATACCTTTATCGACACGATCCAAGGTTATGGATTTCGCATCAAAATAAACCACTTTAATCACTTTGAGATAAGCATAAGCCATAAAGAGTTTACCGGCAAGGATAACGGCGACCAACCAGTATTCACGCAAAGCGGCCAAACCGTTTAAGAGAGAGAACAAGCCGAGGAACCCCATCATCGGAGGCAAACCGAGCATAGAAATAAGGCATAAGAGCATAGCGGCGGCGATTAAAGGTTTTGCAAGAGAGATACCGGAAATATCCTTAAGATTATTAAGATAATCACCTTTAGATTTCAAAGCATAAAAGAGAGTATAGACACCGGACAAAGCCAACATATAAGAGATAAGATAAATAAAGCTGCCATAGAGGCGTCGTACATCAAAGAAAGCCAATTCCGAGAAGACGATACCTAAATTGAACAAAGCGACATAAGCAAAGATACGTCGTAAATTTGTTTCACTATTAGCCCCTGCCACCCCGATAATCATGGACAAGACGGCAAAGATGAGGAGAGGTTCTTGAAAATGCACAAAGACGGGAGCAAAGACTTTGACAGCCATTTTGATTAAAATAGCATAATAAGCGAAGACAGGAATGAAGGAAATGAAGGAGCTTACGGGCAAACAAGGAGAGGAGACGATTTTGGGCATTAAGAAATGGAAAGGAGCCAAACCGATTTTAAAGAGCATATTGACGAGCAAAGCAGAGCAAGCCATAAACAAGTAAAAATTCATTGAAGAATTTTTCAAAGCGGCGGCGACAAGAGAATAGTCAGCCCCACCGGCAAGTTGCGAGAGATAGAAGATTCCCCAAGCGGCGCACAAAGAGAAAGGCAAAGAGGAATAAAAGAAAGTCATAGCCGTTAAGTTTCCCTCCTCATCAGCGTTAGTTTTCAACAAGAGAACCAACAAGAGGAAAGCGGTTTCGAGCAAGGCCCACAAGAACCACAGATTATTAACGGAAAGAGCGAAAGAAAAAGCGATTAAGATGAGCAAAGCCAAGGCATAGAAGCGGAAACTTATTTTATCTTGAGAAAGGAACCACTTTAAGGAGAGATAGAAGCAAGCCCAAGCCCACAAATACATAATGAGCTTAAACAAAGTTGTATATTCATTATTCGTAAAAGAGTTTCCGAAATCCTGATTATAGAAGAGGAAAGCGGTAAGAGAAGAAGCAAACAAAGCAAATTTTGCAATAGTATAAAAAGTCTTAGGAGTAACATTTTTACGAAAGAAGAAAGCCAAGATTTGGACAATCAGAGCCAAAGCCAAGCATAATTCGGGAAGAAAAGAATAAAGATTAGCAGAAGCAAGGAACATATTACCCTCTCAAAAACCATAAAGGATTAAAGAAAGACAAAATCAACACTGCGGCAGCGGATAAGAAAAAGCACAAATCAGGAGGAGCAATATCCAAGCAACGCGCTGTATCAGCGGGATAAGGAGCGGGAGATTTTCGCAAGAAGAATTCGCGTAACAAGGACATAGCAGCCAAAGACAAAGCGACCAGAGCCAAGAGAGCCGAAATGATATTATAGTCAAGCAAAGCGGCAAAGACGACAAAATTATTCACGAACATAGCGGAAAGCGGCAACCCGACGGCAGCTAAAATAAACACAGCCAGACACAAGGACACGCGAGGCATATAAGAAAAGATACCGAGAGGTTTAAGATTTTCGCGCTCCAAAGCATTTTCGACATAAGCGGTAAGAGAGGCGATAGCGGCAAAGATAAGCAAGAAAGCGAAGAGAGAGAAGCCGAGATTAAGGATAAATTGGTCGGTAGGTAAAAAGATACCCAAAAGGAAAAAGATATAATAGACGGTCACGAAAGCGAAGATTTTATAATTAATATCTTTATTAATGACACCGATGAGAGCAATAAAGAACATACTGATAACGCCGATAATTTCGAGGAAATACAAGCAAAAAGCGGCGGTATCGGGGACGGTATTTGGCCAAAAGCGGATAAATCCGTAAATACCGGTCAAAGGCATTAAGTTAGCGACCACAAAGACGAGAGGATTTTTCAAAGCGGCATTAACGGAAGCAATCCAATAATGGAAGGGCCAGATGGGGATACGAGAGAGGAAAGCGACAAAGATAGTAAGCCAAAGAGTAATTTCGCCTTTTTCACGCAGTTTGACGGAGCTGACATCACCGAGCAAGATAGAATGATTTTGATGATTATAGAGGATGATGACGGCAGCAAAGAGGAGCATAGCGCCAAAGAGGTTATAGAGCATGAATCGGAAGATAGCGGCTTGTTTTTTAATATCACCGGACAAACCGATGAGCATAAAGAGGGGCAAGAGCATAATCAGGAAGAAGATAAAGAAAGAGAAGACATCAGCGGCCATAAAGAAACCGGACAGAGATGTAAGGAAGAAGAGAGCGAAGACGATGCGAGGTTTACAAGTGTCATGATAATTTTTTTCGAACCACATTCCGACCAAGACAGCCAAGAAGACGCCGAGCAAGAGCAAGAGAGAGAAGCTATCGACGGCGAAAGTGAGTTCGATTCTGGGCATTTCCCACCAGACATAAGTTTCGGAAAGCTGCATATTACCATAACCGGTTTTAATATGGTAGAAAGCGCGCAAGATTAAGATTAAATCGGTTACGATAGTCAAGATAGCGACGGCCCAAGCATTTGGGATAAATTTTTTAGTATTTTCGGTTCCACACAAGACGAAAGCGGCACCGACGAGAGGGATAAGGGCAATTAAGAGCAAATAAGGCAGATTAGGATTCATAAGAGTCCTCCGTTAAAAGGAAAGGAAGCCAATCAGGACAAGAGAAGACGCACACATTACCACTCCTTAGCAAAGAAAGACAGCAACAAGACAGCGATTCCGCACAAGACGAAAGCGACGCCGCCAATTTTAAGTTGAGCATGAATTTTTTGGGAACAACACACCAAAAGGGACACGATTCTTTGCAAAGCATATAACAAAGTTCGTTCAATGAGCAAGAAATCAATAAGTATCCACAAGACGCGTCCCATAACCGTTAAAGGCAAGACCAACAAGAAATAATAAAATTTCATCACGGGTTGAGCATTTTGAATAAAAGAGTTTGAAAGACAAGGATTCAAGAAACGGAAGGGCCGAGAGATAAAGACCAAGCAGATGATGCCCGTAAATGCTGCGGCATAGCAAGAGAAAGCATCGGTATTAAAGATGAGCAAAGCCGCGGAGAGTAGGATTAAGGGGATTAAATAGAAGAGATGAGGATTACGGAGCAAGGACCAAACTTTATCATCAGCGACTTTTTTCCCCAAATAGATACATCCCAAGATATGAGCCAAGACGATGAGTCGCAAAGCCAAAGCGATGATAATCCAAAGATTAAGATTAAGTGTAACGAAATGATACCAGACGGGAATTTCAAGACAGAGAGCGATTAAGGAGAGGCAAGCGGTAAATTTCATTTTATTAAAGAAAGCCCCGTAATGAGAAAGAAAAGCATCATTTGAGGCGGCGATTACGGGCAAAACTAAGATAATAGTTGTAACGAGGGAGCACATCAAAGCGGCGGGCAAGAAAGTAAGAAAGGTTTTGTATTGGGCAGCCAAACAAGCGAACAAGAGACCATAAACACACATATTAAAATACAAGATACGGACATGCATATTATTAACGATTAAAGTACCGACCAAAGCCCATAAGATAGTAAAGAGAGCGGCAAAGAAGATAAGAGGTTCAGTCCATTTCAAAGCAACCATCAAGGGCATAAATTTATACAAGATAAAAGCCCCGGCCAAAGGAGTCGCGGAGGTAATCAAGAGCATATTACGTTGGAAGGACAAATTTTTAAGATTAAGGAAAGCATCATGGAAGAGGAAGAGTCCTGATTTCATCATAGCAGCCAGAATAAGGAAAGCGGCGACGATAGAAGCATAAGGATTATTTTTAGCAAAAAGAGGCAAAGCATTAAAATTAAGGGAAGAAGACTTAATCCAAAAGAGAGCCAAAGCGGTCATAAGGAGCATATCGGCCAAGAGATTAAAGAAGACAAATTTTTGTTTTGCCGGCATATCATTAATGAGATAGAAGGCCAAGACATCAATAAAGCAAGCGGCGACCAAGAGCTGCATCATATTTTGAGCAGAAATAAGAACAATCATCATCACCAACAAGAAGATTGCCAAACCGGCGACTTTCAAGCGTTCTTTTTCAAAGAAGCAGAAGCTATTATAAAAGAGAGCCACACCGACGGCAAGGAACAAGGCAGCGGCGACGCCATCCAAATCAGGAGAATATTTCAAGACAAGGTTGACATTAATCACGGGGGAGACGATCCATTTCCAGATAAAGGGTTTAGGATTGCTTTCGAAGCCGAAAGAAGCGATAGAAAAGGCGACGACGGAAAAGAAAGCAACAAAGAGCAAAGCGGCCCAAGTACGTTGCATACGATTTTTTTGAAAAAGGAAAGCCAAGAGTCCCAAAGGGATTAAGGCCGCCACGAGCTGATTAAACATAACACCTCACCGAAGGAGAAGAAAGATTTGATACATAATACAACAAGGGAAATATCATTCAAGTAGAGGAAAAAAATTTTCCACATAGCAAATAGGGTATAAAAGAGGGAAACGGGAAAAGAATATTAAGGTAAAGTGAGGGAATTAGGGAAGCGACTCGGGAGGTTAACAAAGGAGTCGCGGATACGATTCGCGAGAGGGCAAGGAGTTTTAAGGGATGGAAGAGCGGCAAGGAGTTTTAAGGGATGGGAAGATTTTTGAAAAAAAAGAGAGCCGAATCAAGGAGATACGGCTCGAAAGGAAGAAGGAAAACTTATTTAAAAAGGGAATCAAGATTTTTGACATTACGGACGGGGACTCGATATTCGCGAGCGACGTCATCATTTTCCAATTCGACCATTAAGATTTCGGAGACGGCGCGCAAAGGTTTACGAGCGCGTTCATCGATTTCCTCGAGCATAACGGCGCTTTCGCGGCTACGATAGAGGAGAGCGTGATCACCGCCATCATAGACGAGGCGGGGATTTTCGGGACCACCGGCACGATATTGGATAATAATTAAGATTTCGCCTTTAGCATTTTGGAGAATATCATATTGATCTTCAGTTTGATTAGGATTATCGACCATAACAAGCACCTATAAAAATATTAATTAACAAATCTGATAGAGATAATAACACATAATTATTAATAAATAAATTACAAAAATAAAAAAATAAGAAAAAAAAAGATATTTTTATATTGACTATAAGAAAATAATCTTTTATAACACACACGTTGACGCGAACGAAGCGACAAGATTAAGGGTGCGTAGCTCAGTCGGTAGAGCATTTGACTTTTAATCAAAGGGTCTCGGGTTCGAATCCCGACGCGCTCACCAATAAAAAAATCCTGCTCGAAAGAGTGGGATTTTTTTGTGGATGGAAGCGTTGGATTTGAACCCGAGAGAGAGGGTTCGACAAGGACGAGATGACAGACGGAAGTATGTCGGTGAGCGAAGCGAGCGAGGACGCAGGAATGAGCAGCGAAGCTGTCGAAGACAATCCCGACGCGCTCACCAATAAAAAAATCCTGCTCGAAAGAGTGGGATTTTTTTGTGGATGGAAGCGTTGGATTTGCCCCGCCCTAACCTTTTCCTTCCGGCATCGACCTCCTCTATAATTCATACTCGGAATTTGCCTCAACAACGGCTCTCTTGTTAACCGGCAAAGTTTTTTGTTTCGCATGACACAAAGCCACCATCATTTTATAAGCCTGAAATTGAGCCGCAGAGATTTCGGGATTATATCTGTTGCGATAGAGCAAATGCAGCAACGTTCCGCGCAAAGTATTTTGTTTTTTCAAATTCTTTTCGAAATCGAATTCCCGTTCAATTTGTTCAAAATCATCTTCAAGGGGTTGAGTATAGACACCTTTTTCTTCGGGAGTTGCAATATCATTCATCAAGGAAAGCATATTTTCGGGACGAATTTCCTCGGCAAAATAAACCCCGTTATTCAAATTTTCATAACCGAGCATATCATAAACATCACCGCGCTTGTACAAAGGAACGAAAGCCGATAAATCAGACAACATTTTTTCTTTATCATCGGCGATTCCATAAATAATAATGGGGTCTTTACGATAATTATAGCCGTTTTGAGAAGCCACTTTATAAGCAAGTGCCCCATTTTTATCGCACGCGGCATCAAGTTTTTTGAAAATCCCGACATTAGGTTTCACATTAAGGGCATAACGAACAAATTTTTTTCCCAGATGACGAAATTCCATAGTTTTATCAAAAGCCGGAAATTTTTTCCAAGTCCAATAATCTTGGTGATTAATATCATAACCTTCTTTATTGGGAAAATCCTCAAGTTCTTTCAACACAACAGAGGGAAAGCCGTTAATTTTGTCATTCATTTCACGGTAACGCAATTTATGAGCAAGAAGCGTATTGACGGCGTCAAGCACTTCTTTGATAGTCTGATAATTTTTGGGATTATCCAAGAGGATATTAAAATCGGGTTTAGCAAAGCAGTAGTTAAAATCATGTTTTTGATAAGCATGACGTATGAGCAAAAAATAATCAAATAACTTATCATCTTCTGATTTTTGCATTTTATTATCATTGATAAATTGATTATATTCTTTGCGCAGTTCGGACATTTCCGGCAAATAAGTTTCAAGAGTTTGATAGTTGTTCATCAAGAAGCCTCAAAATAAAGCCCATAACAAAGTAATAAATAAGCATAACATGAAGCAAAGACTTTTTCAAGCAGTTATCATTTTCCCATAGTTTCAGAAATAAATTTTCGGCACAAAAAAAACAGAGGAACGTGTCCTCTGTTCAAAAAAACATTCAAACAACATCTAAAACTTGACGACCACGGAAACATAATCCGTTTTGGAAAGGTCGGTGTTTTCATCAGAAAAATCGGAAAGATTATTTCCCTCGGTCTAAACTTTGTGAACATACTTCGTTTCAGAGACGGCTTCAGCGGTTTCGCCTTCTGTTTTTGTTTCGAAAACGACTTCCGCTTCGACAACAGGAATATCATCCGCCTCACAGGCACAAGAAGCCGTAGTGAGATTTTCGGAACAGTTTTCGGTATGAGCAACCCTAACGTTTTCGGCAAGATTAACGTCGAAAGGCAACACCTCGGAACGCAACAGAGCAACATTATCAATTTCGTCAAGAGTTTTTTGAGAAGAAACGCGGCTAACCTTTCCGGCAGGAGAAGAATTTTGTTCGGGAACAACCTTTTTTTCCGCAGACAAAGGAGCATTGAGTTTTCTGCGTTTGTTTTTCAAAGCAACCGACAAGTAGAGATTAGCAAAGAACCACAGAATGTTAAGCACGAACAACCCAAAGACAGCTTCTTTAAAAAAAATAAAATTTTCCATAAAAATAAGAATTAAATAATGAATAATAATTATAAGAAATTGGGGGCATAGTAGCAACAAGGCGACAAAAAGTCAAACAGAAAAGGAAATGAATTTGACAAAAGAGGTTGACATTTATCCGAAAGGGATATAAGAGAAGAACAACCATTAATTATTATGGGAACATTTATTATTAACACCAAAAAACGTATAATTATGAAATTAGCAAAAAAAGATGTATTAGAGCAAATGGTTTGCTATGATACAAAGAAAGTGGAAAGCGGACTATTAGTCCCCTCACCTTATCAAGGTGATTACTTGTTAAAAGACGGAAGCATCAGTCGTTACACGGTTTTCAACCAAGAAACGGGCATACTGATTGACAAAGACATATGGTTGTCATTGCAGCTTTCGACCCAAACGCTGACAGCTTCTGAAGCCAAAGCCTACTACAACAGTATTGATCACCCCATACCGAGTTTATACCAACTCATACGTTTAAAATTAGCAGTAGGAGAAATAAACAAATCCTTAAACCGTATCGGCATGAAAGTATTTTCTCTTCCTGAAGATATTTTAAATCAGGTATGGTGTGAAGAAAGTCTTAATGAAAAAACACAAACAGAGAAACGTCGTTGTGTTTTAATTGAGCCACGCGCAAGTTACCAGGCACCTGAATATGAACTTATCGGGGGCAAGTACTTATTATATAAGCACAAGAACCTCTATAAACGGACTTCGGAATTTTACGAACCGGTTAAATTGGTTTTACTGTTAAATTGGAACGGAATTGATTTTCTGCAAAGCGAGGATGAAGACATAAATTTTTATCGCAATAAAGATTTACAAATTCATTACTTGAGCATAAAAGAAAACATACGTTTTTACGCGGATGAACTGGTAAGAACAGAGAACAAACTCTATCAAATTAAAGACGGCACGATATATCTTGTAACCGTTTTACCGAATAATGTTACAATTTGCCACAACGCCGGTTCATCAGAACTCATCATAGAGGAAACACAAATTCTGTCTCTTGATTATCGAGATACCGTATATGTATCCTACATCTATCAAAGAGGAGAAGACGGATTATTTCATTATAAAGACAAAAGAAGTATAAGCGCATAAAAAATTATAATTATGACAGAACAACAAAAAGAGGCACTTTTAGAGGTTATCACCGCTAATGCCATAGACTTAAATGAATTGTACGAATACTTAAACACAATTCAACCGGGAGATTTCCACTATACCAACGGCACGCATTTTCCGAAATTGATTTCAGGGATGACAGCCGATGGAGTATTTGCCAGTCCGAGCTATTACCTGACGGGATACGAACGCATCAAAGGTAAAACCAGCTTTAGCCGCGCTAAAAATTTCTGCCGCAATCGCGGAACTGTGCTTCCCAATGCCGAAGCAAGAGCGAATATGATGACACATAATGAAGCCATCAATGCTTCATTATCCGCCATAGGATATCCGTTACTAGCTTTTTACCAAGAATATTGGGCAGAAGAAGATGAGCATAATCAGGTCTCGTACGTTGACGAAGACGGAACCATAAAGGAACCCGAATACAAAAAATTCGTCCGTGGTTGTGTCAAAGTAGAATCGACGCCTCCACAGATAATGTATTGCACAAGACAGAAAGATAGCGGAACGCACAAAACAATTTATCAGCAAATTCTCAATAAATTGAATGTGTATGAAGATCAAATTCACTGTTATGAGCAAAGCAAGCAAACAGGATATTTTCCGCAAGCGGGAGACTTTTTGCTCAAGAACGGATATGCGTCCCGCACAACGGTTTACGACCAAGAAGCCGGAATATATATTAACGCCAATTTATATTTGCGTTTAACATTTCCGGAAAAGAGTTTAACCTATGAAGAGTGCCAAGTTTATTGCAAAATGAACAATGTCCGGATTCCGGAATACTTTGAACTTCGTCAAATAGCGAAATCGCGTGAAGCAATAAATCAGTCTTTGCAAGCGATAGGAATGAACAAATATGCCCTACCGGAAGACATACTCCATGAATGTTGGAGCAAAGAAAGCCTAGAACAAGCGGCTGAAGAAGAAAAGACGGAAGAAAAGAAACGTGTTCTCTTGGTAGATAAAAGAAACAATGTAGAAAACATCTTGATTATACTGGAAGACATCAAAGAACATTTTCTTCCCGATAATCAATAAGGAGTAAAGAAAAGAAATCCCGAAATTCCCTTAGAGAGGCACAAAGCCGGCTCAAAGCGAATTCGGGATTTTTTTTTGAATTTTACATAGCAAGATAATCGGCAAAAGAAGAATTTTCTTGACAAAAACAGAAGAAATATTATCTTACGAGCGGATAATATATTATTATAAACAATTAAAACATTATAATTATGGAAAATTATTTAGAAAGCGTAGAATTTTTACAAGTCAGTCATATTGTTTCCGGTTCAAATTATCAAGAGATTTTTTTCAAGAAACCGAGCCGTCACAAATTACAATCCATCCGGCTCAATCATTGTTCAAAAGATTTAAGTTTTCTTTTTCCGCGAGGTTTATTTAGAAGGAAAGCGAAAATAGAATTACATTCTTTTGGCCCTTACCCAATAAAATTATGTGTAAAAGGTCAAATCATAGGAATTCTTCATGAAGAAGATTATTCGACTGAATTAAAAGAATTGATAAGACAGCACAGTGAAGAGAAAAAAAGTTTGTTTAACTTTCTGGAACAATACATTCGAACTTATCCGTGCTCACATCAACAAAGCATAGATAACTATGACATTAAAGACATATGGCTCAAAACTTACCTCGGAACTATTCTCTGGAAATACGGACAAGGTTCGACAGCAGAGCAACAAAAAAGATTATCTTTATATGCAGACATTTTATGCGCTGTTGAAAAACTAAGAAAAGTTCCATTAAATACGACGGCATTTGTTGACATAAAAACGAACCAAATGCTGCAAAGGGTTTTAAGCAGAAAAATTCTCACACAAAACAAATTCCAAGAGAAGCAAGGCTATAACGCAATAATTCAAAATTATCTGTGTTATTTAATTTCAGCCTTGTATCAACAACACCAAAAAGACCTTACTTTAATTAATAATGAAATTTACAGTTTGTCAGGAATATTTTCTTGCTTAGAAGTGGACTATCTCTACCTCATGCACAAGAG
The DNA here is from genome assembly GCA_944390275.1 of uncultured Alphaproteobacteria bacterium. Taxonomy (GTDB): domain Bacteria; phylum Pseudomonadota; class Alphaproteobacteria; order RF32; family CAG-239; genus HGM16780. Next base: position 21,000 of record CALXPL010000008.1, on the reverse strand, counting down.
TCAACACTTACAGCTCTACAAACAAGAAATATTTCCGAACTACATTTTTGAAGAAGCGATTACGTCGGAAGACATCAAAAATTATCTTCAATCACAAAACAAAAAGTAAAGGTAAATTTTTAACCTCCCAAACTCCCTGACCTCCCAAGTCTCGGAGTTTTTTTATTGCAAAAAAAGAAAAAAAATATATCATTGTAACCAAACATTATTATTAATCATAAAAAAATAATATAATTATGGAACATTATGTAGAAACACTGAACATCAGAAAATTTAAAAAAGAAAAAGACTATCAAGAAATCTTTTTTCTGGGAAAGAGCTTTTCGAATAAAAATTCAATACGCCTACCTTATTCCGATATTGACATAGAAAAGCTGCTAAAAAAATGGTGGTTAGGCTATAAATCATCAATTGAGATACACTATCGTCTTGGCTACGAAATCAAAATCGTGATTGATAAGACCGTAATCATGGATTTAGATGAAGACCACTATCCGCAAAGATTAAAAGATTTGTTACAAGAAAGGCAGGCACAAGAGGAGATATTCCGAAAAGAGCTAAACTTTTTTATCCGGCACTATCCTCTGACCAAAGATTTGCCCCAAAGCATCGACCGCTATAAAAACCTGTGGTTAAGAACCTGTGCCGGCTGTTTGATAAAGAAAGCCGCCCCCAAGACGGAAGAAGAACAAAAGAAGTTCTCGCTTCTTTTAGACTTACTTTATATTCTTGAACAAATGAGAGACACATTTTATGTTCAACCATGGGATATCATGACCTTAAAAGATCCGATAGAGCTTGAAGAATCATTAAGAGGCATCAAAGGTTTTTTCAGTGCCATAACTTATATAAAAAGCATGAAATTGCATCAAATAAATGGCTACAACAGTCAAATAGCCTATTATTTAGACGCATTATTATGTAATTGGCACAATACCTATCGAGCCGACAAGGAACTGCTGGAACACAAGAGATTGCAAGGATTCTCTATTTTCCACACTTTACAAATAGACAAGAATTTTCTGTTGAATTATTGCTCAAAATTACAGCTTTTTCGAGACAACCAAAATATTCCGAATTACTTAACGAATTACCTTTTACAAACAGAAGATATCAGAGAGTATCTGGAAGAAAAAGCGTAGAAAGAAGAAACTCCGTGGATTAAAGAGAATTCACGGAGTTTTTGTATAAAAAAGAGGATTAAGGCAGCAAGGTAATAAAGTTGGAATAGCGGACTTTAAAATCCTCGGCTTGTTTAAGAGCGACCTCGCGCATAATTTTATTTGTGTACCATTGCAAGACAAAATCATCGGGAGTAACGGTTAAGATTTCGGCATTATCATCATAAGCGAGAGTCAAGCCAAAGAAAGGAGAATCGATTTCGGAATTTATCATTTGTTGATAATAGTCGCGAGCAATTTTAAATTTCACGGGCACGGGGACATAGTCTTTTCCGTCAGCTTCATTTTGGATACAGCGCACGACGACCATCAAACGAATATAACATTTAATGAGCATCGGAAAGAATTTATCACTGACCGGCATTTCCGCCATAAGAAGAACTCCTAACAAAAGCAAATAAACATTTATCACCCTTATTCGAAAAAACATTCACAAAGAATGAATTTTCATTTTAATCAAGATTCAAGCAAGCGCGCACAAGATTTTCGGCACCGATAGCGACATCGGAGATACGTTTTGCCAACATATAAGCGGGAGTCGTAACGACACGATTTTTTTCATCAAGACAGACGCCGAGAACATCGTGATTTTCGTGTATAGCACCGGTTTTTTGAATACCTTGTGCTAAATTTTTATCATTACCGAGAGTAATTTTGACATGATATTTCCCCAAGACGCGTGCAAGCAAGACGGGAGCGATACACATAGCGGCAATAATCAGATGATTATTATAGCTACCGGAAATAGCTTGTTCGACTTCTTTATGAATATCGCAAAGAGGACCTTTTTCGGCAAAATTGCTAAGGTTGAGAGCGGCGCCCATACCTCCTGGGAAAGCGAGAACATCAAAATTTAGCGGATTGAATTGCGAGAGTGGGAGAATATTACCGCGAGCGATACGTGCCGATTCCGCCAAGACATTGCGATTATCGTCATCACCGGCGACAGCAGAAGCCTGACCGGTAAAGTGGTCAATAGTTTTTGCCTGCCAACTATTCGGAGCAAAGCATTGATAAGAGCAAGATGCTTTATCGATAGCGGTAAGCAAGGAGACGGCTTCGTGGATTTCAGAGCCGTCAAAGACGCCGCAACCGGAGAGGACGACGGCAAATTTTTTCGAATCAGTCATAAAAAAACACTCCCTCCAAAAAAGATTACAAAAAATATAATATGAGAAGATGAAAAAGACAAGAGAGAAAGCAACACGAGGATAAAAAAGATAGATAGGAAACAAATTCACATTAAGATTATTTCTCTCATAAACTTTTTCACAAGACGCCACTTTGTCTTTTTTCTTCTTTCCTTGCAAAATTAGGTATTTACATGTTGCAACAAATATGTTATATTAGAGTCGTGATGATAAACAAGGGGGATGTGATGAACAGTATTTCAAAAACCATATTACTGTCTGCTGTCAGCTTATTTGTTGACAATGGAAATTTAACTTATGCGTCGGAACAAATACCTTTATCCGTCCCAAAGTCTGGCATCCAAACTTTACACACACATCACACATACTTACGCCATACTCTTCAAAGACTTGATTTATCATCACGACTTTTTGATGATTTGATGATTTCTGGAGAAGAACAAAAAGTCGCGAAAGTATGTTTTATAACCGATGCGGGGAATTGCTCCGGAGATAAATTCGGTAATCTTGAAACTCCCGAAGGTGGAAGCGGGGGCGGCGAAATTCCCGATGACCACGGAACACCTGAAGAACTTTGCGAGGATGTTGGTTATTCTTTGACAGGGGATTGCCCAGCTCTTCAAACACCACATGAAAAATGTCCTTATGATTCATCTTACTATGACAAATGTGTGTGTCAATCGGATTTAGTCAGTTGCCCTTCTCCGAAAGTCGGAGTTGGAACATCTTGCGACGGAAAATATCAATCTTGTTGTACGCCGTTAAGTGATGAAAGCGGTTGCCAGTACGGGACAACGACAAGTTCGGATGGTTGCGGCGGAACAAGAACGGTTTGTAAAGCCTGCACACCGCTCACAAATGAAACGAATTGTCGCTATGGATATGTTTTAGGTTCCGATGGCTGTGGTGGAACAAGAAATGTTTGTAAGAATTGCACACCGCTCACGAATGAAACAAATTGTCGCTATGGATATGTTTTAGGTTCGGACGGTTGCGGCGGAACAAGAAATGTCTGTAAAGATTGTACCCCCATCAGCAATCAAACAAATTGTCAATATGGAACTCAAACTGTTGATAACGGCTGCGGCGGCACCGCAACAATTTGTAAGGATTGCACACCATTAAGTGATGAAACGAATTGCCAATATGGAACGACGACAGGCTCGAACGGCTGCGGCGGAACAAGAACAGTTTGCAAAGATTGCACACCATTAAGTGATGAAACGAATTGCCAATACGGAACGACGACAGGCTCGAACGGCTGCGGCGGAACAAGAACAGTTTGCAATTGTCCTAGTTATTACAAATACACTTGTACCGGAAATCATGAACAACCTTTGGGTGAAAGTTGCGGAAACAAATATCAATTATGTGGCTGTGATGATAAGGAATATAAGTTTAACGGACAAATCTGTTGTAATTTATGCATAGGATATTCCTACACGCAAGACCAGTTGAAAATATTACAACAACATGGAACGTGCCAAGAATATGAAAGTTGTACTGGGTGTAACGGAACATTATACAAGTGTACGGACATGCCATCAGGAGGAAGCTCATCGGGAGGAAGCTCATCGAATAATGATTTGGGAGAGGCCATTTGTTCATACTCGGCATGTTATTTGGGTGATTCTGGAGATAGTCAGTATCCTATAGGTGTACTCTATGACGCGTCATGTTCATGTATCATTGGAACAACGAGTTGGAACGAGACGCACATAAAAGTAAAATGTTCGCAGCACGAAGTATGCGCAGAAAAATTAACAGAAGACTATTGTCAAGCACAAACACTAGATGTCCATACAGGTAGATGTCCAGCCGAGTAGCGTTTTACTACCAAGAATCATCACGTCTTTCGGCATCACGGAACAATTCTTCCCAAGTCAGATTTCCGTTTCCGAAGCATTTGGGTTTTCCGCGGTCATAGACGGGTTCGGCAAAAGTCAGCACAAAGGCATCGGCTTTATCGGGAGAACGTCCCAATTCTTCGCGAATAATTTCTTTTTTCTCCAGTTTCAAGCGGCCATATTCATCATTTCCCAAGCGCACGGCAAAGAGTTCGTTTAAGAAATCGTCATCATTGGGAATTTGCACGGGCAGATTAGAAGAGAGCCAGCGACAAGCCTCACCGTACATTTCCGCGCGTTTATTAAAATAGCGGTCGGATTTGATGGCTTTTCCGCCAAAATTAACACCTTTAACAATTTCGCTATATCCGCGAGCCGCCAAAATATCATAGACACCGGCACCGGAATTTCCCAAATCCAAAAAGACGCGTGTCGGATAATATTCTTGAATCAGGGCGGTCAGGCGGTCAGCGACTTCCACACTGTCATAACCTTTAAGTTCGATAAATTTTGAACACCACCTCCCCCGACGAAAACAAAAGACGGTTTTGTCATTACCGCGGCGGGCAATATCAACCCCGATAATCAGCGGAGAATCACAAGCATCGATTTTGGGTTTGGTTGCTTCTTTGACTTTGGCATAATTAAACAATTTATTGTCTTCATCATCAAGGGCTTCAAAGGAGCAATAAAATTCCTGCTGAATTTTGCTTTCGCTCATACCGGATTTTCGTTCGTTTTCAATAGCCTCCAAAGGGATAGCCTGCGTATCATCGACCGTCAACTTCTGCACGAACCAACCGGCATTTTTAGCGGTATTAAAGAGTTTATAGCCATGATTTTTACCGCGCGGTGTATAAATAAACAAAGCCCAACCGTCATTTTCCGCCAAAATCGGCCGCAAATAATCCCAAGCCTCGGGGTCGGCAAGAGAATATTCGGAAAAGACCACCCCGACGGGATTAGCCCCGACCAAATTGTTATAATTATCCGAACCGACGCATTGCCAAATACTCCCGTTCCAGAGTTCAATTTTCATTTCGGAAGCATTCACCGATTTTCGCAAAGGCACGGGAAAGACCTGATCAATAATACGTCGTCCTTGTTTATCAATAGCATCCCAAACGACTTTCCGCGCTTGAGTGTTCAACGGCAGCATATGCCAATACACCCCAACTCTTTGCAGCATGGCTTTAGCCGTCCAATTAAGCGAAAGGCTGTCTTTTCCGGCACGACGATGCCACACGGCAACCGCGCGTTTTGTCCCGTTGTTAAGAGCTTTCCACAAAGGACGTTGATAAGGACGCGGGTTCCACTCATTCGGAATCAAGATTTGTTTGTTCATCATAATTTTCCATTCCTTCCCAATCATAAGTTTTCAAAATCACGGTCAAGCGTTGAGCCGGTTCATCATTTTTATCGGTCAAACCGGAAAGTTTCGCCATGGCCATCACGGCGGAGACCGCGGCGGAGGGTTTTCCGGAATCCAACGAAACATCAACAATTTGTTGCAATTTCTCCATCGTTTGGTTGAGATATTTTGCCGACTTTGCATTTGAAAAAGTCTCCGACTTTTCCTCCGCCTTTGGCTTCGAAGAAACCTCCTCCTCCGTATTCCCCGTTACTTCCGAGAAAACCTCCTCCTTTGGCTCTGAAGAAATTTGTTGATTTTCGTGAGCTGTTTGCAACTCTTTAAGTTGTTTAATTCGTTTCAAAACCAACGGATGACGCATTAATTTTTCGGCATGAGCGGCAGCGTTCTGAGGGGCATAACCGACATTAAGAGCCGCCTGCACGGGATCTTGAGTTTTCAAAACTTCTTTAGCAAAATTATAATTACGACCATTAAGCGGCATTTTTTTCTCCTCTAAAAAGAGCAACAATCACATTAAAAGAAATTTCAAATCTGTTTTCGCCCCCTAAAATCTCGGGTTGCAAGCTCGTCATTGGTTTCTTCAAAAAAATCTCGGGTTGCAAGCTAGTCATCGTCTTCCTCCAAAAAATCTCTGTCTTGAGAAGGCACATGCGACAAGGCTTTGACCAAAGCGCATTGATATTTCCGCCACAAAGTTGTTCTGTCAGAATGAAAATCGCGGGAAATAACTTTCCAAGGAACACTATTGGCTCTTTTCCAAACCAATTTTGTTTCAAAAGAATCAAGAGGACGGAGCCACTCCAAAATTTTATCCATTTTTGCAATATCCTGACCGGTTGCTTTAAACTTTTTGAGAGCCGGTGCTTGCTCCAACAATTCCTCGGGTGAATAGATTATATCGGGCCACACCGAAATATAACCTTTTGAGGCGACCTCAGGCAAACACCGCATCACCTTAGCGGCAAAAGCCAATTTTTTTTGTAATTTATCCGTATTATTCACAGTAACACTCCCTAATGATAAAAAAACAAGACCAAGAAAAAGCTCCAAGAGTTTCAAGACCTTAAAGAACAAGTCTTTAAGTGAGAAATAAAGATTTTACGTAACGCCGTGAGAATTGATTAAACCTTTTAAGAAACGTTTTCGCGCCTCAAGTCCATACTTTCGTTCAATATCATCGGCACATTTCTGAACATCGTCATGAGGGCTGATTGCTGAGGAAAAGGCTGAGGGAAAGGCTGAAGAATTAAGTTGATTTTCCCAAAGACGAACGGCGGCTTTCCAGTCTTTCATAGAATTTTTTCCGACTTTCCACCCATTGGCAGAATAATAATCATACCATTTTTCGGGATTAACCTGATTATTTCGTTCCGCGCAATAAAGAGCCACTTCGTCAAGAGATGGCGGAGAAAAACGTTTCCGCGCAAAAACAGGGGATTTTTCGGGCTTAGGCTTCGGCACATTCTCCGCACCCCAAGACACCGCCCCGCTCTCCCGAGCAACATCCGGCACACACTCCGCACCCCACGGCATAACCTCACTCTCCCGAGCGACATCCGACACATTCTCCGCACCGCCCTTTCCCCCTTTTGAATTTTCCCAAGAAAATTTGAGCGATTTTTTAGCATTTTTCCCCTTTGGGGAAGATATATCGCAAGATATATCTTGGGGTAAAATAATATTTCTTTCTTTTTTCACTTGTGGTTGCTTTCGGGTTATCAAAGGGTTAGCCTCTGGTTTTAAAGGAGAAGATTCAGATTTTGCCTTAAGAGAGGACTCGCAAGGACGTAAGACATCGCCGACGAATTCCGTCTGGGTTGGCGGCAAAGGAAAATCATCTCCGTTTTGAAAAAAGGCATAATTATTAATGCGAATGAGCGTAAATTTACCTTTTGCCTGCGAAGAGATTTCACCGGTCCCCCGAAGTTTATCAAGAGCGGTACGCACCTGTTGTTCGCTCAAACCGGTTTCCGCGGCAAGCGAACGACGGGAAGTCGCCAACTCACCTCGTTGAATATTTTCACCGCAAAACCGCAGATTTTTATAATTAGCCTTCAAGATAAGATGTTCAAACAAAACCCGAACCGGAATATCGCGATACCATTCCCAATCGAGAATACGGCGATGTAATTTAATAAAACCGTTATAATCCAACATAAGAGAAGCTCCAAATCAGCGTTAAAAGAAGGTAACGCACTTATTTTATACCAAAACGGTATTAAAAAGTCAATAATTGCTACATCAAATTGGTATATTATTTTGTTGCAACAAAAACACATGATAGTAGATTCTGCACAATTTAACTAAATATTGAAGAATTGGGGTTAAATTTATCAAAGAAAGAGCCAAGAAAAAGGACAAGGAAATGAACAAGATTTCGATACTAGGAACAAGCCTCGCATTACTAGTGAGCGGCTGTCATTTAACAGAGCAACAACCGGAAGAAAAGTTTGTTAATCCGGTCTTTTATGAAAAAATGATTTCCGCTTCATACGCACATTTTGAAGTACAATTAACTCCGACAAGTATTTATATGTTTTCCAGTGAAAGTTATAAATATAATTACACCTGTAAGCTCATCAACAATCAAATGGATACGGTGAGTTTAGAATGTTTTAAATACAACTACAAAAATGAAAAAGAAGAAACACAAGTTTTCACCTATACCCTAAAACCCTGCACAAAAGAAAATCTTTGCTTAGATGAAGGGGGATGGCTGGTTTATCAAAAGATTAAACCATATAAATATTTTGATGAAACACTTACTTATATCATTCCTTCAAAATCTGAAGACGCCCCCAAAGACAAATTTGTGAACCCCTTGTTCTATAAAAAATTATCTCCGGTATCAAAAAATGCAAGAACAACATTTTTAACCCCAACCTCACTTACCTACCTTGATTTATACGATAAAGAAGTTGTTGAAAAATGTAAAATGCTGGAAAACACCCCGATGTTTATAACGCTTGAATGTTCTTATTATAATGATTTTTTAAAAAGAATGAAAAATTACATCGTTCGTTATGTCTTACAGGGTTGCGATGATAAAACCAGATATTGTTATGGAGGAGCTTGGCGGGTTTTAGAAAATGAATCAGGTAGTGCTATCGGAACATTTGTTATAGATAAAAAAGATATGGGGCAGTAAAAACCGCCCCTTTATGGCTACCACGATTTAATGTTTCGAATTTGTTGTTCTGCCCAATTATTCCGTTTTAGATCAACATCTTTACGATGAACATTTTGGAGAATACCTTCATCACCAAACAAGTTTTTCTCGGCAATGGCTTTTCTGAGCTTAGGCCAATTTTCTTGAGATACATTTCCGGTATTAAACTTAATATCCAATAACACATTTTGTAATTCGGGAGGATAAGAAGCAAAATCAGGAAATTCTTTCTTAAGATATTTTATATCTTCTGTTATATGGTTACGGAGCAATCTATCTATTTCACCTGTTGCTAATCGAAATTGACTATAATCAAGATATGAACTTGCTTTTTTATTGTTTTTTATAACATTACCTTTAGCATCTTTATTTTTAAGACCTTGATTGATTTCATTTTGAAATATATCAAACACAGCACGTTTTTCTTCTTCCGTAGCCAAACGTCCGTCTATTTCCCAGTTTATTCGGTTAAAGATATTCCAATCATCAACATTAGCACCGGCTCCTGTCGTTTTATTCCATGTTGTATCAATATAAATATGATCAAGAGGTTTCTCCATATCTCTTATTACCGGCATCATCCTTTCGAGCAATTCATCTTCAGAAAAATTATTTAATAAAGAATTATCCACATCATCAGCCCTATAAGACGGTTGATTTTGAGCCATACGATAAGCACGAGCATCATTTCCGATACGTTGGGGATTAAAAATCGAATTTATATTTTGATTTTGCTCCATGAGATTAAAAGGTTGATTAAGAACGTTTTCAATATTTTAAGAAATATCAGAAACACCAAAACCATAATTATTATCAGGTTTTCCCCAAAAATTTGCTCCTTGCAGAGGATAATTCTTCGTTATTCCATGATTATTAAAATTTTGAATAGCTTGATTTTCACGCTTTTGTCGAGCTATTTGATAAGCCACTTCATCACGAGTCGTAAATCCGCTATGATCGACATCATAACTATCACGATTACCTTCTCCACGAGAATAACCAAGCAATGATTTATAAGGTGAATAGAAACTCATAAAAAAAACCTCCATAACAAATGAACTCAAATAATTTCAAAAATTTTCTCACTAAGAATTTTTTGAAAAGACAAAATTATAATACCAAAATGACAATTTAAAATCAAGAATAAAATACCATTTCGATATATTGTTTTGTTGCAACAAAAACACATGATAGTAGATTCTGCACAATTTAACTAAATATTGAAGAATTGGGGTTAAATTTATCAAAGAAAGAGCCAAGAAAAAGGACAAGGAAATGAACAAGATTTCGATACTAGGAACAAGCCTCGTATTACTGGTAAGCGGCTGCCATTTAACAGAACAACAACCGGAAGAAAAGTTTGTTAATCCGGTCTTTTATGAAAAAATGATTTCCGCTTCACACGCACATTTTGAAGTACAATTAACTCCGACCAGTATTTATATGTTTTCCAGTGAAAGTTATAAATATAATTACACCTGTAAGCTCATCAACAACCAAATGGATACGGTGAGTTTAGAATGTTTTAAATACAACTACAAAAATGAAAAAGAAGAAACGCAAGTTTTCACCTATACCCTAAAACCCTGCACAAAAGAAAATCTTTGCTTAGATGAAGGGGGATGGCTGGTCTATCAAAAGATTAAACCATATAAATATTTTGATGAAACACTTACTTATATCATTCCTTCAAAATCTGAAGACTCCCCCAAAGACAAATTTGTGAACCCCCTGTTCTATAAAAAATTATCTCCGGTATCAAAAAATGCAAGAACAACATTTTTAACCCCAACCTCACTTACCTATCTTGATTTATACGATAAAGAAGTTGTTGAAAAATGTAAAATGCTGGAAAACACCCCGATGTTTGTAACGCTTGAATGTTCTTATTATAATGATTTTTTAAAAAGAATGAAAAATTATGTTGTTCGCTACATATTAAAAGGATGTGATGAGGAAAAAGAATATTGCTTTGACGGCGAATGGTTCGTCTTAGAAAACGAAGCCGGTAGTAGAATCGGAACATTTGTAATCAAAGAAAAAGATATGGGGCAGTAAAAACCGCCCCTTTTCACAAAAGAAATTTTTGCGCTAAAAACCACCCCTTTTCACAAAAGAAACTTTTACGCTAAAAAAACGACTCTCTTTCACAAGAGGCATTTTTTTGTGCTCCGTGGATATAAAAAAGAGCACGGAAATCTCCAAAGGACAAAACCGCGCTCATTTTTTCGTCATGCCGACAAGCCCGAAAACATTGTTCATGTTTGGGGCAAGGCACGCCATTATTTCTTTACAAACATATCCTTACCGACGCCGCAAACCGGACAAGCCCAATCATCAGGGAGTTCTTCGAAGGGAGTATCGCCGTCATAAACATAATCACAAACCGTGCAAACCCATTTTTCATCATTTTTATCAGACATCTTATTCTCCTTTTTGTTTAAATTGTGTAAAAGCCTTAATGACATCGTTTTTAAAATAATCGCGATAATCATTATAGGTTAAGGGCACCCCGTCATTTTGGTTAGAACAAGCAACGAGTTCTGCCAAAAACAAGGTATTACTCTCATAAACGACTTTTTGCACAACCCTAGCCTCAAGCATAGCTAAATTTTCTTTAAGATAGGGCAAATCGTTTTTAAGAATATAATCAACATGATTCCATTTATCAACTTTTTCGCTGGATTGAAAACCAAAATTTCCAATCACGAAAGGGTTAACATTTTTACAAATCACGGACAAAGAAAAACGACCATTCGTTTCGATACACGACTTTGTGTAGCTACGATTATGACAAGACAAAGCGATGACAAGGGGTTTATTAGCCACTTGCATAACGGCATCAACGATACTACCGACCAAGCGTTGAGAATTATTTTTATCCTGCGCACCGAGGACATACAATCCGTGAGTTAATTTAAATAAAGCGGTTTCATCCATAGAGAAGACCTTTCGCATTAATAATGGGGCGGAGGCGTTTCCTCGCTGAGAGGTTTAACGACATCCTGTTCCAAATTATTGAGAATAAATTGATTTTGTTTCAAGAGCAAATCGATTAATTTTGCTTGTTCAATCACGACCTGATTAAGCTCATCAAAAGTTTTTTCAAGACAAGCGAGAGAAGTTTCAATAGTTATCAGCCGTTGTTCTAAATCTTCTTTAATCATAAAAAAATACCTGTTATAATAGATTTTAGAAATAATATATATAAGAAAAAACAGATTTACAAGAGGCAATGACAAGCGAGGTAGAAATAAATTCGGAATTCCGCCAAGCCTTAGAAATAATTGACAAGAGCGACGCGCATTTATTCATTACGGGGAAAGCGGGAACGGGCAAATCGACATTATTGGACTATTGTTACCGTCATTGTCCGAAAGACTTAGTCATTATAGCCCCGACGGGAGTAGCGGCCTTAAATGTCAAAGGTCAAACGATACACCGTTTTTTTAATTTTCCGATAAACGTAACGGTATCGAAGATAGAAAATTTGGAAGTCCGCCCGCGCAGTTTAGGAATATTCCGTCATTTACAAACCATTTTCATAGATGAAGTATCGATGTTGCGAGCCGATTTATTGGACTGCATCAATGCCTTTTTAAAAATCTACGGTCCGCAACCCAACAAAACCTTTGGCGGAGTACAAATGGTATTTGTCGGAGATATGTATCAACTTCCGCCGGTTGTCGGCAAAGAGGAAGCGGAAATTTTTGAGAGTGAATATCGCTCTCCCTATTTTTTTGATGCCAAAGTTTTTTCGGAGATTGAATTAAAAATAGTTGAATTACAACATATCTACCGCCAAAAAGATAAAGACTTCATAGAATTATTAAACCGCATACGTTCCAACCAAGCGCGTACGGAAGACATCATCAAATTAAACAGCCACATCAAAAGCCGAGACCAAGTCGAAAGAACCAAAGGTTTCAGCATAAGTTTCACCCCGACCAACCAACAAGCGGACACCATCAACAGTCAAAGGCTGGCGGAACTTTCGAGTCCTTTGCACCGAGCCACGGCGGAAATAGAAGGTGTTTTCACCAAAGAATATTACCCGACCCAAGAAATACTGGAGTTTAAAGTCGGCTCACAAATCATGTTTTTAAACAACGATGCCAAAAACCGCTGGGTCAACGGCACCGTCGGCAAAATTGAAGACATCAGCCAAGACGCGCAAGGGACAAATCTGGTAAAAATCCGCTTAAACGAGAACCAAAAGCTGGTTCGTGTTCAACCCTACACATGGGAGATTTTCCGTTATAAAAAAGAAGGCGAACACATCACATCGGAATCGGTAGGTTCGTTCACACAATTTCCGTTTCGCTTGGCTTGGGCCATCACCATACACAAGAGTCAGGGCAAAACCTTTTCGCATATTGAAATAGACATGGGGCGCGGCGCCTTTTCAGCCGGACAATTATATGTTGCCTTAAGCCGTTGCACATCCTTAGATGGCATAGAGCTCACCCGTCCGATTAAAGCCAAAGACATATTAACCGATTTCCGCATAATTGAGTTTCTAAATCGCTATAAAGACTTAGACAAGCAAGAAGATTTATCCCATTTTAACAAAATAAGCCTCCTGCAAGAAGGCATCCGCCGCAAGAGCAAACTGGAAATACTCTACCAAAAGCAAAACGGCAGCCAAAGCAAAAGATTTATCATCGGGCAAAGCATCCGCGGAGAGAATTTGTTGGCTTATTGTCTGGAACGCAACGAACTGCGAAGTTTCAACATAGAGCGCATCAAAGGCATAAAGGAGCGCAAAGAATAGCCGGCAAAAGCCTTTAACCGCCCCAAAAGATAACCTCCCCGTTTAAGGTTATTTTGAAGCATGCATGGAAAGGTTATTTTGAAGCAAGCATGGAAAGGTTATTTTTTAAGCCAAGCTAGAAAGATTATATTTTTAGCCAAGTGCCAATCGATTATTTTTTGAGCCAAGCACCGGAAATCTGACAAACCAAAGCCGCTCTGTCTGCCGCCAGATGATGAGCCTCGACCAAAGACTTGCCCTGCAACAAAGCATAGAGAAAAGCACCGGAAAAAGCGTCCCCTGCCCCGATAGTATCAACCACCGGCACCAACGGCGTTTCGAGATAAGAAACCTCATCTTCGCCATAAATCACGCTAAACTTAGCTCCGGCGGTTAAGATAAGATATTTCAAGCCATATTTTTGCATTAAATCATGGCACATTTCTTCATCAGACCCCTGATAGCCAAACAAATCACGCAAGACAAGCAACTCTTCGTCATTGATTTTCAAGATATCGGCAAAGTCGAGCAAATTGCGAATCAAGGCTTTAGAATAGAACGGGAAGCGCAAATTAATATCAAAAAACTTCACACAAGCACTAGGCAGTTGATGCAACAAAGCAAACAGCGTTTCTTTAGACACGGTATTTCGACAAGCCAAAGTCCCGAAACAAAAAGCATCGGCTGTTTTCAAAATTTTAGTCTGAGCGGGAGTTAACGGAATATAATCCCAAGCGACATGAGGAACAATTTCATAAGAAGGCGTACCGTTTTGCAACTTCACGGCCACGGTTCCGGTCGGATACGGCAATTTCTCGATTAGAGCTTTCAGAGAATGTCTTTTAAGGATATTCAAAATTTCGACACCGAGTTCATCATCGCCGACAGCCGAGATGGCATAAGCCTTAGCCCCGAGTTTTGCGGTATTATAAATAAGATTAATCGGAGCCCCGCCGATACGTTTTCCGTCAGGAAGCAAATCCCACAAAACTTCCCCAAATCCGACGACAACAGGTTTTGTATTCATGAGCAATCTCCCGAACAAGAGTTAAAATCAGAAGCGTTATCGACACAGATTCTTAAGACTTCAGAGCGGTTCGATAAAATATTATAGCGCAAAAAAATCAATTAAGCAAAGACAAAATCACCCCGACAAAGAGCGGCACGGACAAATTATCATCGATTTCGATTTTATCTTCAAACATCTCGGCAAAGGTAGCCACCGCGGCGGCAAGAATACTGGCATAAGTAACGGGATAGAGCGGATTAAACAACATCATGATAACCAACGCGCTGATAAAGAAGGCGGTTGTTCCTTCCAAAGATTTGCTTTTATAGAGTTTTCGCGTACCGAAAGCCTTACCGAAGAGCGCGGCACAAGCATCGGAAGTCAGCATAATTGTAAGAGCAATAGCGGCAACGGGTTTTGCAAAGAGCATGGTACAGATGATAGCGGCGGCAAAAACATACATTGAGCCGGAGACTTGAAATCTGTCTTTTTTCATTTCACGGCTACGCAAAGTTTTGTAGAACATCGCCCCGAAAGTACGTCTTGCCCATTTCCATTTTTTAAAATTGCCATATTCAATCAAACCATCGGCAAAGAGGAGGAAAGAGAACAAAGTAATAGAAATTCCGGTATGAGCGAAATAGACGAGAGCCGGAATCCACAAAGAGCTGAGGTGAATTGATTTGCGATAGAGTTCATGGCGAAAAGACTTTTTCAGAGAGAGTCGTCGTCTGGCAATTCTCTGCCGCAAAGCTCCAAAAAAATTCTTTTTAATTACACCAAAAGCCGGAGACATCATCAAAACCTCAAATTTCAAAAAAAATTAAATACAATCAAATTCAACGACAACAGAAATAGCAGGATAAGACAAGAAAGTAAACCCTAATATTAAAGTTTTCGGCAGAAAAAACGCCGCACAAGAAAATTAATGAGCATAATCAGCAAGAAAGAAGCCACTAGGCTAAACAAGGAATGGGAAAGGAAGTGCTGCCCGCGCAACATTTGATAAAAGGCGGCAATTCCCCCCAACACCACTCCGAAAATCAAGCCAGAGATACGATAAGACTTTTTCTCAAAGAAATAATACAAGGCCATAAAGGCAAAACCGACGGTAGCATGACCGGCAGGGAAACAGCGACCTTCTTTAATTTGCACAAAATCAGCGGGATAAGAGTCCAAAACACGCACAAAAGGAAACAAACCGTTATAGATATTGAGCTGATAAGGGCAATAGACATTAGTAAAATATTTGGCACTTGCGACGACGGTAGGCACAAGAATAAGGCTCAAGAGCAACACCAAGATATTAGGGATATAAGGTCTGATTTGCGTAAACTTATAAGAAGAGCAAAGAGCGACGAGCAAGGCGACACAAGTCAAAGCATAAAAGACTTTCGGTCCGTTATAAAAGAAAGGGGCAAGAGCTTTGTGTAATTGCGGATTAATAAGCCATTGATGTTTATCGGGAACATAGAAAAAGTTTTGCAACCAAACATCAAGATTAGAAAAATGCTCCAGAGCAAGCACAAGCCCCAAAGCAAGACAAGCGAGCAAAGAATTTTTGACAATAACCGGCATAAAAATTACTCATTAGGTTGAGATGTTGAAACAGCACCAGCGGGTTCGGGTTTTGAAAAATCCAAATCGGTATAAGTATCGACGCTTTCTTTAATCACGAGATAAGTTCCTTCTTCAGAGAGCTGATTATTAGCCGCCACGGCGCTAACGCTTAAAGTCTCGGGATTAATATTCAGATAAGTCATGACACAAACGATAGCATAGACCAGAGTTTGGAACAAGCGGTTAAACCATTTGGGAGCCGGCACGGTTGTTAAAGTAAAGCGAGCGGTATAAAACATGAGTGCGGCAAGAATAATCAAAGCCCCCAAACACATAAGAATAACATAAGAAGAGGCAAAGAACTCCGCCAACAAAACATTAACATCGCTAAAGGTATGGCGAAAGACGGCAAGACTGACGGGCAGATTTTGGCTTTGCCAGAAATAAGCGGAAATCATTTCTTCACCGAGTGTACTTGCCAAAAAGATAAAATAGAACAAATAAGAGACGATTTTATCGAGTTTAGAGTTTTGATATTTTTGAGGCAAGAGGAACAAATAGAAGACGAAGGGGAGCATCAAGACCAAGAAAGCGGAAGTAGTCGTCAAGATTAAGACACCGAAAGTTTTGACGATAGCAAAGAAAGTTACATCCAAAGGAGCGTTCGTAGCCAACATACTAAAGGCGGTAAAAATCAACTCTGCCAGGAGAGCGACGGAATAGAACGGAAACAACCTTCTGAGCAAATAACTGTTCATAAACAAGCCCTTTCAAAAAGATACCTACCAAGTTATCCATAAGGTAATAACTTTTCGCAAGAATTCAAGGCAAAAACAGAAATAAGCCACAAGAAAAATAAGAAGAAGATGAAGAAAAGGATTCGGCCAGACAAGAGAGGCGGAAAGAAGAGAATATCTTATTTTTCTTGTCTATCATAAGAAAATGATATAAAATATACCTAATAGAGCTATATTATTAGGGGTTCAAATGAAAGTTGAAGATTTTGAAACATTGATTGAAAATTGCAAGTTCTTCTTAGATGATGAAAAAGTTCGGTTTGTACCTTATACAATCAAAGATAACAAGCGGGTTGCGAAAATTCTTATTGAAAATAAGATGACAAATATTTCTTTGGATGAATTTAATAAAATCGCGAAGCAAAGTATGCCGCTTTATCAAGCCCGAAAAAAGCTCAAGCAACAGCAACTTAATAAGTATAACGCGATGTCTCCTGATGAAATATCCAAGCTGCCTATGGAGAATAAAGTTGAATATTTGGAACTTTTATTTCCGCGTAACCAAACGAAGGAAGATGTTGACGATATCTGCCGTAACAATGAAGAAAATATCCGCGCCTGTTTGTTTAATTTAGATTTTCCTCAGAGTTTTTGGCAAAAAGAAAAAGAGCAAGCCGCTCGTTATGCTTCTTTGGTGGCAAATTCTCCGGAGATAAGCCCAAAGTTAAAAAATTGGCGGGATACGAGTTTAGATGATAAAAAAGAAGTGATAAAACAATCGCTTAAAATTTTTGAATATGTATATGGCGATGCGCCTAAACTTGAGTTTTATACCGAAGCGCAAGAACGCGAACGATTAGTCAAATTAGGTTATCCCGAAGACGTGCATATAAATGCGGCGAATTATCATGAAGGTATAATCAGCTTTAATACGGATAGACTGCAAGATTGCGACAATTTTTTTGCAGTTTCGGTTCCTTTTCATGAAGGGACACATTATCGGCAAGATGTTCAAAGTTTTGGAGATGCACTTGTTGACAGGATTTTTCAGAGCAGTGCGGCTAATCTTCTTGCTTATGACAATGAAGATAATAATAAGCAAGGCAAGAATTATAAAGACCTTTATACCATGCTGCCGTTTGAGGTGCATGCTTACGGGTTACAAGAATATATGGAAAATTCTCTTATTGAAAATACGGGAATTCAAAAGAGCAAGAATAAGGATACACCTGAGGTTAAACATATTCATAATAAAGGATACAGTATGGCAAAAGTTAATCAATACCGCAGTCGGTAGGATAGATTTATAAAGCCCCACGCTCTCTCTCCTCTTTGCAAAACCTCACAAATCTTCGGGTAAGGCAAGCCTATCGCTCCTCCCCTCCTCTCTGCAAAATCTCACAAATCTTCGGGTAAGGCGGATTTGACAATTTGGTGCAAATCGGTAATTTGCGGTTTCCAGCCGAGAATTTTCCGCGCTTTTTCGGCAGAAGCGATAAGACAAGCAGGGTCGCCTTCCCGCCGCGGAGCGATTTCGACATTAAGTTTCTTGCCCAAAACTTCTTCAACAGCGGTAACCATTTCCTTCACGGAAGTACCTTTTTCGGTACCAAGATTAAGGATTTGGGAGTCCATACCGTTCATCAATTTATCCAAAGCCAGCAAATGGGCTTGCGCCAAATCGCAGACATGAACATAATCGCGAATACACGTTCCGTCGGGAGTTGGATAATCATCACCGAAGATTTTAAGTTTTTCACGTTTTCCTTCAGCGACTTCAATAATAATCGGCAACAGGTTTTGAGGATTAGCTTCATGCCCGCGAGAACGTCTGTTCATATCATAACCGACGGCATTAAAATAGCGTAAAGCCACAAATTTAATATCACACAAGCGGTCATACCACTGCAAACATTTTTCGATTTCAGCTTTGGTAAAGCCATAGAAATTAATAGGATTAACGGGAGTATTTTCATCGACGACCGAAACATCGGGCATACCATAGACTGCGGCAGAAGACGAGAAGACGATATATTTCACACCGTGATGATCCATGGCATTAAGGAGGTTCAGGGTACCGATAAGATTATTACGGGCATATTTAGCCGGATTTTCCATAGATTCCGCAACGGCTTTTTTCGCGGCAAAATGCATCACGGCATCTTGTCCTTCCATAGCGGAAAAAATATCGATTTCTTTACAAATATCGCCAACGATAAGACGATTTTCGGAAAAGAGGTTCGCTTGTAAACCGGTAGAAAGATTATCGAAGACGGTAACTTCATGACCGGCTTCCATTAAGAGGGAAACGACATGAGACCCGATATACCCCACACCGCCGACGACTAAAATTCTCGCCATAACAACAACTCCCAAAAAGAAGAGGCAACAATAAGTTAGCCTATATAATTAAATAAAAACATTTCAATTTCATCTGTTTGCACAACCGCAAACTCACGCTGCCCGACACCGAACTGCGAACCGCACCGCCCCGACACCGAACTGCGAACCGCACCGCCCCGACACCGAACTGCGATATATTTTGAGCACCCTCGCAAAGAAAATTACAAAAGTTTTGCGCAACAAGCGTCTAAACTTTTCTCCCAATGATTAATTTCTATGCCGAAATCCTTTTTAATTTTGGCTTTATTCAACACCGAATAATGAGGCCGCATGGCCGGAGTAGGATAATCCTTGCTTTCAATCGGTTTAACTTTGCAAGCGAGGTTCGCTTTCTCCATAATTTTGACGGCAAAATCATACCACGAGCAAACACCTTCATTAGAGAAATGATAAATTTCTTTCATATTGGGTTTAATTTGCGGAATAATCTGAACAATAGCCTGAGCCAAATCGCGAGCATAAGTCGGAGTACCGACCTGATCAAAGACGACATTAAGTTCATCACGTTCTTTACCGAGGCGCATCATAGTTTTTACAAAATTATTCCCGAAAGAAGAATAGAGCCAAGCGGTACGAATGACCAAAGCGGTATCGGCATTTTCGAATAAATTTTTCTCACCGGCTAATTTCGTGCGTCCATAAACGGTTTGAGGGTTAGGAGCGTCATTTTCATGATAAGGCACCACGGAGGAACCGTCAAAGACATAATCGGTAGAGACATGGAGAACGGGAACACCGGTTTGCGCCAAATTAAGAGGTCCGAGAGCATTAATTTCATAAGCTTTCTCTTCATCGGACTCCGCTTTATCGACAGCCGTATAAGCGGCGCAATTCACAATCAAATTGATTTGATTTTGAGCAAAGAAGGAACGGACTTGTTTTTCATCGGTAATATCCAAAGTATTATAATCGGTAAAGAGAGCTGTTTTTTCATCGAGCAGCAAACGCAATTCATTACCCAACTGTCCGTTGGCACCGGTCACTAAAAACATGATTCAAACTCCTCAAGGAAAGGCAACAGTTTATCTTTGTCCGAGAGAACGGCCTGATTAGGATTAACCCGCCAATCAATATTCAAATCGGGGTCATCGAAACGAATTCCGCCTTCAGCTTCTTTGTGATAAAAATTATCACATTTATAAGTAAAGACGGCCGTTTGAGAAAGAACGGAGAAGCCGTGAGCAAACCCGCGCGGAATGAGCAGCATACGATTATTTTCCTGAGAAAGTTCAACCGCGACATATTTCCCGAAAGTCGGAGAAGATTTTCTCAAATCGACGGCAACATCGAGAACGGTTCCTTGCAAGACGCGTACGAGTTTTGCCTGAGCAAATTCTCCTTTTTGAAAATGCAGTCCGCGAATAACGCCATAAGAAGATTTCGATTGATTATCCTGCACAAAATCATAAAACAAGCCGTGATTTTCGAACTCGGTTTTATTATAAGCTTCAAAGAAATAGCCTCTGTCATCCTTAAAGACTTTGGGTTCAAGCACAAAGACATCGGCAATATCGGTTTCAATAAAATTCATCATAGACCTCATAAAGAAAAACTGAGATAATTATAGAACGGCAGAAAAAAAACACAAGCCGAATAAACACGTTATCAACGATTATATAAATTTTACTTTGTCGATTTTCTCCTTTTTTAACAAAATTAGGTATTTACATGTTGCAACAAATATGTTAGAGTAGAGTCGTGATGATAAGTAAAGGAGGATGTGATGAACTGTATTTCCAAGGCGATACTTTTGTCTGCTGTCGGCTTATGTGTTGATAGCGGAAGTTTAACTTTTGCTTCAACGCAAATACCTTT
>CALXPL010000007.1 GCA_944390275.1 uncultured Alphaproteobacteria bacterium | reverse complement strand
ATATGCAAAGTCCGTCAGGAACAGCGTGTAACGGTAAATATCAAAAATGTAATTGTTCAAACAACTATGTTTGGAATGCTTCACAAGGACTATGTCTTGCAGGTTCTGGTAGTGGCTCCGGAGGAAGTTCTTCCGGTAGTGGTTCTTCCAATATTAAGTGTTGTCCTTCGTATTATGTTGAAGAAGAGACAGGTTGCAGCTCAAAACCAAGCACCACATGTTATGGTGTTACCTGTTATCGTCTTAAAACAGATGTTGCCGTTACACAGGCATATTGTACAGGAATATATTGTGACGGTAAATACATTTATGGAACCTCATGTACACTAAAAAAACGTAATGGTCCTTCAGACCCATGGGTAGATGCAGGAACTGCTTCTAATGTGCAACTTGACTATGCGTCAACAGGTTTTGGTACAACATCAAGCTGTAAAAAACCTCCTGCAGCTATGGGAGAATTCATAGAATATAAGAAATTTTGCCCCGAATAAAACAGGATAACATATGATGATCCTCATGTTACAAGCTCAGATTCAGGAACAATTTATCCATCAACAATAGGTCAAGCCAGATGTCATACTAAATGTAATGACTAACACATGATGCAAAAAAAGGAAAAGAGAGATGAGAAAAGTAATTTTATTAAGTACAGTCTTGTTCGCAACTCCTTTGGGAATAGAGAGTTATGCCGCCGATTGTGCGACAACTAGCTGTCAGGAGTTGGGTTATACGGCAACCTCCAATAAAGGCAATTGCTTGCAATGTCCTTTCGGAAACTATTGGTTCTGTCCCGAAAGTCAATGTGATAGTTCTTATAAATATACCTGCACAGGATATATGCAAAGTCCGTCAGGAGCAGCTTGTGAAGGAAAATATAAAAGCTGCGCTTGTACAAAAAGCGGATATTCATGGGTAGCAAATAAAGGATGTTGCAATAAAACATGTACTGAAAAAAGAAGAGTAATTACTTGTTCATGTTCTCATTATAAAAATTTTATGAATGGATCCTGGGGTTTTTCAGGGGCAGAATCAACACCTTATGTTAGATTTAGAACCGAAACTATTTATATTGATGGAGTTTCTCAAGGTTCATCTACTGGTGCTGATTACCTTAATGGAAACGTTGCCGCTGCAAGTACAATGTCGGCATGTGAAGCTCTTCCTATTGGAGCTTTTTGTGGAACAGATGATACAACAACAAGCTGTGTAACCGGAACTTGCTACTAAAAAAATACTCCTTGAAATTTGCATTTACTCGCAAAGTTTTATCCCGAAATTTTTACAAATATAAAAAGGAGCGTTCTTCCGTTCCTTTTTATATTTCTATTTCAATCTTCTTTTTGTAATTCTATAAATGTGTTGATTTCATTTTCAAATATACTGAAAAACTTTTCGTCGCCCTTACTGTTATCAAGCTCTTGGCAGATTTCTTTATAACTCAATATATTATCGTACTCCGGTTTCCATTCGCTATCCGAACCAGTTTCTTCATCCGTAATATTTACTCTTACCATGTGATGCAACAAAAATGCCCGTATGCGCGAAAACTCTTTCTCCATTACTTGTTTGATTTTTTCTCCTTGTTGACGCTCATACTCTTTAATTATTGTGGCTAAATCAATGCCATATTTTTTCTGGTATATTTCCGAAATCTCTGCATATTGTTCTGAAAAATGTTTTTTATATACTTCCGGATAACTTTGTAATTCAAAATCATTTTCTTGGCAAAAATTCTTTACCCCTTGCGTCTGTTGATAATAAAATGCTGCCGGTAATATTGCCTCTTCCTCAATTATTCTTTTTACGGTCTTTTCAGGACTCTTTTGTAAAAAATATAAACCTAAACACACAATACTTAAAATTATGATTGCTATTACTTTTTTCTTATGTGTTCTTTTTATATCCATCTTACTGCCCTATCTTTTTATGCTTGCTCTTCATTCTCTTCTATAATTTTCTTTAATTCTTTTTTTATAGAGTGAAGTTCATTTGTTATATTTTCTAAAAAAAGCCGAATTTCTTCATTTAACTCAATATCTTCTCTCGTTTCAAAAAAATCAGGCATTATCTCTTCCCCGAGAAAAGACTTAAGTCCCTTTTCTTTGATAACTTTTTGAACCCCCTCTATCGTATATCTCTTTTCATAGAGCAAATCTCTTATCTTGCGGACTAAGGCTACATCATCCGGTCGATAATATCTTCTCCCGCCGCTCCTCTTCATCGGCTTTATTTGGGGAAATTTTGTTTCCCAAAAACGAAGCACATGTGTTGCCACATCTAACTCATCAGCGACTTCGGCTATCGTCCGAAATGCTGATTTCGATTTATTGACAACCATTTTTTCCTCCCAACTGCTTTATGCTCCTACGCGTTTATGGTTTTTCTCATTACTTGTGAGGGTTTGAATGATATAACTCGACGCGGTGATATCTCCGCTGATACACCTGTCTTCGGATTGCGTCCGATGCGTGCTTTCTTGTTCCTTAATGAAAACGTACCAAAAGAAGATAATTTTACATCGTGTCCACTTACCAATTCTTTTGTTATCTCTTCTAGTATCATGTCTAATATATCGGCAGAATCTTTTCTTGATAATCCTATTTCTTCATATATCGTTTCAGCTACATCTGATCTGGTTATAGTCTTCATTTCTTTTTCCTTCTGTTTTTTACTTTCTTTCGTTTTTTATAACATAACCACCATAATGACAAGTCCATTATGATGGTTATTAAACACTTATTTTTTTATTTTGTTTAGAGGCGAATTAAGGATGCTCCCCACGTAAATCCGGCTCCCATGGCACTAAATACAACTAAATCGCCTTTCTTTATTTTGCCGCTTTCCATGTTTTCTGAAAACGCTAAGGGTATTGAAGCTGCTGACGTATTTCCATGGTGATCTACCGCTACAATAACTTTTTCTTCAGGCAAACCTAATTTTTCTCCAACATTTGAGATAATTCTGATATTGGCTTGGTGAGGTATCAACCAATCTATATCCGAATTCTTATAGCCTCCCATTTCAATAACCGTTTCTGCCGCTTGACTCAAGGAACCTATCGCATATTTAAATACTTCCTTGCCATCCATAAATACATGTCCCGCGTTTTGAGTGCTGCTCACTCCTCCATCCGTCTTCAAATCTTCATAATGACTGCCGTCAGCATATAGTTTTGTGGCTAATATTCCCGTATCCGTATTTTTTCCTTCTCCTTCAACGGCTTTTAAAACAACAGCTCCGGCTCCGTCTCCAAACAATACACAGGTGTTTCTATCCGTCCAATCTACTATTTTTGATAAACTTTCCGCTCCGATTACTACGGCTGTCTTTACCTGTCCCAATCTTATCATGTTATCCGCTTGAGTTAAGGCATAAACGAATCCGGAACATGCCGCTAATATATCATAAGCTATTGTTCCTACTTTAACCCCCAATCTATTGGCTAATTTTGTAGCGACCGACGGTGTGGTATTATCCGGTGTAACCGAGGCTACCACTATCAAATCTACCTCTTCTGCCGTCATATTGGCTCTCGATAATGCCATTTTCGCAGCATTATACGCTAAATCTGAGGTTAACTCTTCTTCTACTATATGACGCGTCTTGATCCCCGTTCGCGTACTTATCCATTCATCGCTGGTCTCAACCATTTTGGATAAATCATCATTGCTTAATACTTTTTTCGGCAGATAATGTCCCCAACCGACTATTGCTGATCTAATATGAGTCATATAATATTTCCTCTGATAATGAATCTAAGTCAACCGTTTCCAATTCTTCCTTGATACTCGGAACAAATTGTTGACGAACTAGGTTTATGGCATTGCCTACGGCAACGGAATAGCCTAGGGCATCCGTTCCGCCGTGACTCTTTACTGTTAATCCGTTTAATCCGACTAACATCGCTCCGTTATATAAACGCGGATCCATCGTCTTTTTGATATTCATTCCGACACCAAACATGAATGGCAAGCCAAACTTTGCTATAAAAGATTTTTTTACCGCATCTTTCATTAATCTTACGACTAATTTTGCTGTCCCTTCTATTGACTTCAAGGCTATATTTCCCGTAAAACCGTCTGTTACAATTACATCGGCTTTTCCTTCCGGAATCTCATGCGGTTCTATATATCCGATAAAATCTATATCTAATTTTGCTTTGCGAATTATCTTGGCGGCTTCATGTATCTCTTCTTTGCCCTTCATTTCCTCGGCTCCGATATTTAAAAGAGCTACGCGAGGACGAGAAATGCCTAAAGCATGTTTTGCAAATATGTTTCCCATTAAGGCAAATTCTGACAAATTTAGTGAATTACATTCCGTATTCGCTCCTAAATCCAACATTACATATTTACCTGTGCGATGCGGCATTATCGTTACTATCGCAGGACGATGTATTTTTTGTATGGTCTTGAGCGTTAATTTTGATATTGCCATTAATGCTCCGGTATTTCCGGCGGAAACTACTGCTTGAGCTTCCCCCTGTTTAACCGCATTTATGGCCATGAACATACTGGTATTGCGATTGCGAATAACTGCCGAGGGCTTATCTTCATTATGAACAACTTCGCTTGCGTGCCTTACTTCGCATACTTTCGACAAGGTGGGATAATTTTTCAGTAACGCCTTAACTTGTTGCTCATCTCCGTATAACAGAAATCTTGCATCGGCATTCTTTTGTGCGGCTATTGCAAGCCCTTCTATAACGACTCGAGGGGAATTATCTCCCCCCATCGCGTCTATGGATATTACCAGATTATTTGACAAAACCTGCTCCATTATTTTGTGTTTTTATTATTCGTTGGTTGTCTTTTGTGCAACAACTTCACGCTTATCATATTGTCCGCATTTCGGGCATACATGATGTGGTCTCTTCAACTCTCCGCAATTTGGGCATTCCATATAAGAATTGCTCTCTAATGCTTGATGGGAGCGGCGCATGTCGCGACGAGACTTTGATACTTTCTTCTTTGGTGTAGCCATTTTCTTATACTCTTGGTTATTAATATTACTTTTCTTCCGACATTATTAACGGATTTGATTTTAAAAATCAACCCTTAAAATGACGTTGCTTTTATTTGCTAGCTGTCTTTTTATCCAATATTTTCTTTTTTTGCAAGTTTTATTTTCATTTATTTCAATTTTTTAAGTACTTCAAAGGGATTTTTGCGATTTTCTTCCTCTTTAAATTCTGAGCGAAACTCGAATCTCTCTCCTTCTTTTCGCGGGTAATCTTCCATGATTAACGCTATTTGCTCTATCGAAATATCCGCTAAATCTATCGTTCCATTTATAACAACGTCCGGTATATTATCCTCTATACTTAACTCTTCTTCCTCTTGACGCTGACTCTTTAACGTTGCTTCCGTATCATACTCTAACTCAAAATCTGTCTCATACTTCTTATCAAAAAGCTCTAAACTGATGACGCTCTCCAATTCTAACTCGGCTTCTACCCTTCCCCATAACCTTATTCTATGTTCCTTTTGGTTGAACTTTAAGTTTATATCCGATGAAAAAGATTTTACCGCCGGTACTTTTAATATTTCTCGTATCTTTGCACAATCTTCCTTATCCGCTCTTAACCGATAATGTTGCTCTTGCTGAGGTAATCTATCTACTTGCAGGCGATATGAAAAAAAATTTTGCATTAATTTTTTCCTTATGTTATAGTCTTTTTTGTTTATTAATTAAGAGGTTACTGTCATTATGTCAATAAAGAAAGTATGCTTACTCGCTTTTATTCTCGTTCTTTCAACAACTTCATGCGCAAAAGATTGGTTTACTTCTTACAACGGAAATATGCCTTCTAATGAAAGAATCGATAAAGTTCAGCTCGGTCAATCGAAAGAAGATGTCTTTTCTAACCTCGGGGCTCCTTCTAACGTCGTCTCCTTAGACCGTAATGTGTGGATTTATATGTCTGCCGAAGTAAAACGTATTGCTTTCTTTAAACCTGAAGAAATTCAACGTGATATTCTTATCATTCGTTTTAATGAAGAAAATAAAGTTGAGGAAATTCAACGCTTAAATCGTGAAAACGGTAAAACTGTCGCCGTTAGTACCGATGAAACTCAAACTCTTGGTAATACCCCAGGGTTTTTTGAACGCTATTTCGGGGGCGTCGGTACTTATATGCCTTTCTCAAATAATTCCCCATCCATGTAATAATGTTTGATTTATTCTCAAAGCCCGAAATCTTTTCGGGCTTTTTTGATTCTTAAAATTCTATACTCGGCTCAATTCCTTCATCTCGTAATCTTTGCAATAATTCTGCCAAGTAGATTTTTTCATCATAATGTATTGTTCCATCACTTACACTTATTTTAACTGCCTCGTAAACTAAATCTTCTATCTCTTTCGCACTCTTGTATTTTAAATTATGTAATGCTTCATAAAATAAATCCTTGCTCGGAAGTATTGATTTAACATAAGCATCAACATATTGCTCACTCATTGTTACATACTTGGGTTGACGCCTTTTTATATAATCCGATATGACATTGTTCTTTATACTCTGAAATCTTTTGGTTAATCGCGCAAAAAATGCTAATATTGTAATTTCTGAACGCAGGCTTTCCAAATAATTATAACTGTTTTCTATCCGCTCCGCTTTGCTTTCTTGCATCGATTGTTCTTTATGTAATTTTTGAATACTGATAAAATCTAAATAAAATACTTCCATATCCTTATAATATCTGTCTGTATCCAAATCATAAATATCATGAAAATAACTGCTATCCAATATTCGACTTTGATGCGAATTGTAAAAATATACATTAAAATATAAATTGCTTCCCTTTTTCCAGACATTCTTTATCGCAATCGCTTCTTCATGCAAGTTATTGTTATAAAGCAAATTCGCTATCAAATTAAAAAACGGAAGTTTGCACGATATTATTTCTTCTGCCATATTACCCCACCATTGAAACTAATTTTTCAACCACTTTCTTTACCGTTTCTATTCGCGTTCCATAATTCTCCATATTGCGCTCCACCAATATTTTTTGATCCGGTCGTATTTTTATACTTCCTCCTTGCCTTGCTATATAATCCAGCAATGCCTCGGGATTGCTAAACTTGTTGTTATGAAACCCGATTAACGCTCCTTTGCTGCCTGCATCTATTTTTTCTATATTTGCCTTATAACAAAGTTGTTTGATTTCTACCGTCTTCAACAAATTTTCTACCGCTTCCGGTATCTTACCAAAACGATCTATCAACTCTTCTCTCATGTCTAACAACGACTCTTTGTCTTTTATATCGCCGATACGCTTGTATAATCCTAGCCTTACTCCTAAATCGCGAACATAATCTTCCGGTATCATAATCGGTATTCCCGTACTGATTTGCGGAGACCATTCTTGAACTCCCGTATCTTCGCTTGTTTCTACTTCTCCTGACTTTATGCGCATGATTTCTTCTTCAAGCATATGCTGATACAACGCTATACCGACGTCTTTAATATGCCCTGATTGTTCCTCTCCCAATACATTACCTGAACCTCGAATATCCATATCATGACTGGCCAAGGAAAAACCTGCTCCCAACGTATCTAAGGCTTGTAATATGCTTAAGCGTCTTTCCGCCACCGGATTTAAATGTTTTTGCTTGGGAACCGTAAAATAACAATATCCTCTTACCTTTGAACGACCTATGCGACCCCTTAATTGGTATAATTGTGCCAAACCAAACATATCCGCGCGATAAACAATCATCGTATTTACCGTCGGCATATCAATTCCCGACTCGATTATCGTTGTCGATAGCAATAAATCTCCTTTACCATCGGCAAAATCATTCATAACATCTTCCAACTTACTTGTCGGCATTTGTCCGTGCGCAACCAAAATTTTAATATCCGGAACTAACTCCCGCAACTCCTTTTCAACACCAAATATATCCGAAACACGCGGGCAAACAAAAAATGTCTGACCATTTCTGAATTTTTCTCGATATATCGCTTCTTTTATCATTACCTTATCAAACGGCATAACAAATGTTCGAGCCGCCAATCGGTCAACTGGCGGAGTTGCTATGACGCTCAACTGTTTTACTCCCGTTAACGAAAGCTGTAATGTTCTCGGTATCGGAGTTGCCGTAAGTGTCAAGACATGAACCGATGACTTTAAGGCTTTTAATTTTTCTTTATGAGCAACACCAAAGCGTTGTTCCTCATCAATTATCAACAATCCTAAATTAGAAAACTTCAAATCTTTTGCCAACAGCGCGTGCGTGCCGATAACAATATCGACACTGCCGTTTTCTAATCCCGCTTTTACTTCTTTGCTCTCTTTGGGAGTGACAAATCGCGATAACATTTTTACATTTATCGGAAAACCTTCTAATCTTTGTTTGAAATTATAATAATGTTGTCTTGCCAAAAGTGTTGTCGGCACTATCAATGCTACTTGCGCTCCCGAGGCCGCAACGCTAAATGCAGCTCTTAACGCCACTTCCGTTTTTCCGAATCCAACATCGCCGCAGACAAGTCTGTCCATTGGTATTCCGGCATTTAAATCGGCTAAGACATCGGATATGGCATGAAGTTGATCCTCTGTCTCCGTATAGGGAAATTTTGAGCAAAATTCATCATACAAGCCTTCCGGCGGAACAAAATTTTCGGCTTTCTTTAATTGTCTTTCCGCCGCTATTTTAATTAACTGATAAGCTATTTCCCTTATTTTTTCTTTTACCCGAGCTTTCTTGGCTTGCCATGCCGCTCCGCCTAAGGTATCCAAAGCTATATTCTCATCTTCTTTCCCATAACGTGACAAGACATCTATATTTTCAACCGGAACAAAAAGTTTTGAATCATTGGCATATAATATTTTCAGACAATCATGCGGAGCTCCTCCCGCCATGATGTTTTCCAAACCTAAAAATTTTCCGATACCATGTTCGATATGAACAACTAATTCTCCGATATTCAGAGAGCCTATATCGGCTATGAAATCTTTTGAACTTACTTTTTTGCTACGGTGTTGTTGTCTTTCTCCTAAAATATCTTGCTCACTGATTAGGCAAAGACCACCTTGTTTTTCGTTAAGACTCCGAAATCCATGCGTAATGTTTAACAACATCATAACTACTTTTTTATGACGTGCTTTTTCTTCCGCCTCTTTCCAACTTTCCGCAAATGTTATATCGTTTATGTCGTGTTCGCTCATCAGTGAAAAAAGTCTTTCGCGCGAACCCTCGCTATAACACCCGATTATTCTTTTTAATTTTTGATTTTCATGTAAATACGCTTTTAATTCGCTATAAACCTCTGAGGCATTTATATTTTTAGCATGAGCAAAATCTCGACCCGGAACAATTCCGACATTCAACGTATCGGCTCCGCTCGGTGTACTTAAACCGCTAAAATAAATCGCGCCCTTTTGTTTTAGTTTTTCGGCAAATTCTTGGTTATTGATATAAAGCCTATCCGGATTAAGCGGACGGTAGGTATCGACTTCCGTATCCGATTTTATTTTCAGTGCCTCCATACGTGCCTGATAATAGTCAAATATGCTATCGGCTTTGGCTTGTGCCGCATCGCTGACATTTTTACCGACAATTATTTTGGCTTGCGGCATATATGCGAATATATCCGGAAGTTCATCTTCATAAAACAGAGGAAGCCATTGTTCCATCCCCATGTATTTCTGCCCCGAAGATATGGCTTCGTATAACTCATCCTTTTGACAATCTGCTCCGAAGGTTTCGCGATACTTCGTACGGAAATTTTTTATTGTGTTATTGTCTATAACAACTTCGTTCATGACTTGAAAACAATAACTTGACAATTCTCCCGTGGTTCGCTGCGACATCACGTCGAATGTTCTTATTTTTTCAACTTCATCATCAAACAAATCTATTCTTAACGGTTCTTTGGTTCCGACCGGATAGATATCAATTATATCTCCTCGAATTGCGTATTCTCCCGGTTCGTAAACCTGCTCAACTCGATTATAGCCGTTGATAACCGCATAATGTTGAAAATTATTGAAATCCAATTTTCCGCCAACTTTAATTTCCCTTACCGCATTTAAAAAGATTTTCTTGGGCGGCAATTTTTGCAACACAGCTCCCACGCTTGAAATAACAATACGCGGCTCTTTGCTTTGCGGATTTTCGGACAACTCGGCCAATGCCGCTATTCTTTCCGCTATTATATTAACATTCGGGGATACTCGATCATACGGAACCGTATCCCATGCCGGAAATTTTAATATTTGAATTTCCGGTGCCAAACGTGACAAAACTTCTGCCGTCTTTTCCAAAGATATTCCATCGCTGGCTATATATAATATGTCTTGGCTATTGTTGTTTTGTTTTGATTGACGTAATTCTTCGGCAATTTGTTTTAATAAAAAGGCTTCACTGCCGTCTGCTACCGAAGAAATCGTATAATTTTCTCGTTGGGCAAGTTCTCTGTTCATTATCTTGATTCTTTGTTGTTTACATCTCTTTCTAAAATATATACAATATCTCGCAATAGCAACTGTTTTCTTTAATCATTTCGTGAAAGTTTTTATTTATGCGCCCGCAGATTTTGTTTCCTTTGTTTACGGATATTGCCTCCCTTAAAGGTATTGGCTCAAAATTTGAAAAATTAATTATTAAACTCTGTGGTCCGAAAACCGTTGATATTTTATGGCACCTTCCCTATTCTTTAATTGACAGGACTTATATTCCGACCATCGCTCAAGCTCAAGAAGGAAAAATCGCTTCGCTTTCGGTTCGTGTCGTTGAACATTTCCCTCAGAAAACAAAAAAACAACCTTATCGTATTCTGGTCGAAGATGACAGCGGACAAATGATTATTAACTTTTTTAAAGTGTATGGCGACTCTATTGCCAAAAACCTTCCCGTTGGAGCAACTCGTTTTATTAGCGGAAAAATCGAATCTTTTAACGGGATGAAACAAATGACACATCCCGATTATATCGTTCGTCCCGAAGATGCTCAAAAAATTATCGGAATTGAACCCGTTTATCCTCTTACTGCCGGTGTTTCAAACAAAATGCTTGGAAAATTAGCTCGTGAGGCTTTGGCTCGTGTGCCTGATTTTCCCGAATGGTTGGAACCTAATTTTCAAAAAACTCATAACTTTCCTTCCTTCCGTTCGGCTTTGCTTCAAGCCCATTTTCCGAAATCTCTTGCCGATATTGAACCGAATTCTCTTCATAAAAAGCGGCTCGCTTATGATGAGCTTTTGGCTAATCAGTTGGCTTTGGCTCTGGTGCGTCAAAAAGTAAGAAAACAAGTCGGCAGATCGCTTAAAGGCGACGGTCATTTACGTCAGAAGGTTCTTGCTGATCTTCCCTTTTCTTTAACAAATGCTCAGAAAAGAGTTTTAGATGAAATTTCAGCCGATATGGAATCATCCTATAAAATGCTCCGTCTCTTACAAGGAGATGTCGGCTCCGGAAAAACAATCGTCGCTTTGCTTACCATGCTTAATGCCGTTGAATGCGGAGCTCAAGCCGCTATTATGGCTCCTACGGAAATTCTTGCCAAACAACATCTCGAAACCATTAAGCCTTTGTGTGATAAACTGGAAGTCCGAGCCGAACTTCTCACCGGTCGTGTCAAAGGAAAATCTCGAAAACTTATTCTTGAAGATTTGGCAGACGGAAAAATCGATATTCTTATCGGAACACACGCTCTGTTTGTTGATGATGTTGCTTTTAAGGATTTAGCTTGTATTGTTGTTGATGAACAACATCGTTTCGGTGTTCAACAGAGATTAGCCCTTTCGAATAAAGGCAATAATGCCGATATTCTGGTGATGACCGCAACCCCTATTCCCAGAACCCTCGTCCTTACGGCTTACGGAGATATGGAATATTCAAAAATTGATGAAGTTCCTGCCGGCCGTAAACCTGTCGATACACGCGTCCTGCCCCTCTCTAAACTTCAAGATGTTGTTGCCGGACTTAAACGAAAACTTGACAGCGGATGCCGTGCTTATTGGGTTTGTCCTTTGGTCGAAGAATCTGAAAAAACTGATTTAGCCGCTGCCGAAGAAAGATTCCAATCCTTACAAAAATTATTCGGAAATAAAGTCGGCATGGTACATGGGCGTATGAAAGAAACCGAAAAAGATGCTATTATGGAAAAATTCAAATCCGGTGAAATTACTTTATTAGTCGCAACTACCGTTATTGAAGTCGGTGTTAATGTCCCTGAAGCAACCCTGATGATTATTGAACAAGCCGAACGTTTCGGTCTGGCGCAACTCCACCAACTCCGCGGACGTATCAAACGCGGTTTTCAAGCCTCTAACTGCCTGCTCTTGTATGGCTATCCCCTCTCGGATACTTCTCGCTCGCGTTTGGACATTATGCGTAAAACCGAAGATGGTTTTGAAATTGCCGAAAAAGACCTTGAACTTCGCGGTGGCGGTGAATTGCTCGGTAACCGACAATCCGGTTTCAGCGAATTTAAAATTGCCGATATGAGCTTGCATAAAGACTTGCTCTATACCGCAAACAAAGATGCCAAAATGATTGTCGAAACCGATTGCTCTTTAACAACCCCTCGCGGGCAAGCTCTTCGTATTTTACTTTATTTATTTGAACAAGATGATGCCGTGCGCACTTATTTGGCCGGATAACAAAAAAACAGGATTTTCCTTCTCTCGGAAAAATCCTGTTTCTTCTTTTACTGTTCCGCTATGACTTGCTCGCCACGATACACATAACTGTGCTTTTCTTCGCTGGCTTCTTCATACACCAAATGAAGAAGTTCATGTATCGAAATTATCAGGCAATGTTCAACACGGTGGCGGCAAGGCAATATTATCGTCCCCTTATAAGGTTGAAGGTTGCGAGAACGGATGGTTTCGACATAATCCGGAAATAAATTTTCCATAACTTTCTGTTTGTCCATAGCTTAAAGAATTATAATGTTAAACATAATGATACTTAATTAGTTGAAACCTACATCTTGGACAAAGATTTGTCAAATATTTTTTTATCTTGCCCGTTGTCTTAACGCTACTTGAGCAATCTTATATTGGTCGTTACTCGTTACTTTTTCTTGTGTCTTATTATCTTTCTTGGCATACAGACCTACTAAATAAGAAACCGTTTCTTGTTTGCTCATCCCCTTTATTTTTTCTTCCAAGGCCTTTTCGCGAATTTTATTCATACTAATTATATAGCCTTTTCCGCTCACATCATACTTGCTTTCCGAGTTAAAACTCAAAAACTTTTCTCCTTCATACGTTACGGTATGATTTCCCGTAGCGGTATTTCCTCTTGCCGTCCTTCCTCTCGGAACTTGGGTTACGACAATATCTCCTTTATGCAATTTATCCGTACTCAAATTTCTTTCATAACGAATACAATCCGGATAGTTTTTTTGCACATAACTTACAAATGCCGAACATAGTGCCGGATTTTCCATTTCTTCCAAAAATTGATTCATATAATCCGAACTTGTTTGTTTCAAAACTCTTATAACCGCCATGTTACAATAGTTTATATTGCCAAACAAACTCTGAACATAGGCTCGTCTTCCCGCTCCTTTACTCTTTATATCATTATACTGTTCATGCAATGCTTGTAAAAATTCTTCGTTATCTTTCTGAACAATATCTTGTACCGCCGTCTTCACATCATATTTTCCCATAAGTGTCAACATCAT
Organism: uncultured Alphaproteobacteria bacterium; assembly: GCA_944390275.1. Lineage (GTDB taxonomy): Bacteria > Pseudomonadota > Alphaproteobacteria > RF32 > CAG-239 > HGM16780. The sequence goes on along the minus strand of CALXPL010000007.1, from coordinate 84,003 downwards.
GGAATATGTCTTCAAATCATGTGATGTCGTAAATCCTAAACTTCCATCCGTTAATGTATTTTCTGCCGCGGTTAACGGTGTGCATGCCGCAAATGCCGGTATGCTTATATAGGTCAACATCTTCGCCGCGAGTGCATTTATTTCAACTTTTCGTCGATACGCTTTTATCTGTCTTATTTTTCTATACATGCGTATCCTTGCTATCTTTGCTTTCCTCTCTGCCTCTTTTATGTTCATTCCTTCAAGTACCTTTTACAACATAAGTTATCAACTCCTGTTCACAGGAGAAACAAATTTAACTTTACATTTCTATGAATTTGTTTCTAAATTACTTAGAATTTGTTTAACAAGTTATTAAAGAATTGAAAAAAATGAAATATATTTATATGTTTTTTGCAATGTTTTCTTTTGCCTTTCTCTCTGCCTGCTCAACTCAGCAGACCGTGCGCCCCGAAATCGTCCCCGCTGTCGAAGTTAAAAAAACTCCTCGACACTCTTTAGGCATTATCGGTGAAACCGAACCTATCTATTTTCTTCCAATGAAGACACCTTTTCAAGCTCGCATTGATACCGGTGCCGAAATGTCGTCCATTGATGCCAAAAATATTAAAAAATTCGAGCGCGACGGAGAAAAATGGGTCGCTTTTGACCTTGTTAATCGCGAAAACGGTGAAATGCACCATTTTGAAAAGAAAATCCAAAAAGTCGTTGATATTAAACGCATTAATGAACATGAAAAGCGTTATGCCGTCGATATGGAAGTCAAATTCGGAAAAGAAATTATTACCGGTGTCCGTTTTAACCTCGCTGACCGCGAAAAATTTGAATACCAAGCCCTTATCGGTCGAAATATCTTAACCGGACGCGCTATCGTCGATACTTCGCTTTCCAACACTCTTAACTAATTTTATATAAGGTCTCTCTTATGCTTTACAGACTTAAAAGATTATGTACCGTACGTTTTATCATTTCTTTGATGCTCTTGTTCTCTGTTGCTTATGCCGCTTATTCCGCTTATTATAAAGTCCGCTACTGGGGGTTTTCTTTCGCTCCAAAAGACAAAACTAATGTCTGGACTATTGAAGCTAATATTCAATATGAAGCGGATGGTTCTCCCGTCAAAATCTCTTTGGCTACTCCCGTCAGCAGCGATGATTATAAAATTCTTGATGAAGATATTGTGGCTGCTGGGTATAAATCTTCTAAAGAAAACGGAAGACTCATCTTAACTTCTCAACCTCGCGATGGTTTGCAAAACGTCTATTATCGTATTCTCCTTTTTGATAACGAATCGGCTAAAGGAAAAGTTGAAGCCCCTCTTCCTCCAACTCCCGAAAAACCTGTTTACAGCGAACAAACCGAAGCAATCGCTAACGAACTTCTCGAACTTGCTAAAAAATTTCAAGGCGACTTACCGCAACAACTTATTCGCTTGTTTAATCAAGTTCCACCCGAACCAACCGTCGTTGCTTTTTTACCCATGAAAAAAACACCGAAAATCGTTGCCGAGACAATCGAACGTTTGCTCTCTTATAAAGGGATTCCTTCTCGTTTGGCTCGCGGTATTAAATTGGCTGAAGATAAAAAATCTTTTGCTCCCGACCTCATGTTAGAAGCCTATATCGGCAACCGTTGGAAATTGTATAATCTTACTACCGGTCAAATCGGTTTGCCGGCTGACTTTATTATCTTTCAACGCGGCGGAAATTCTTTGCTCGACCTTGAAGGCGGCTTTGATTCTTCCGTTAAATTCTCCGTTCTCAAATCGGTTACAACTTCTTTCGACTTAGCCGGAAAACGTGCAAAAATTGCCGATGACAGCAAAAATTTTGAAAATTCTATCTATAACTTACCCGTTAATGAACAAAATACAATAAAATGGCTCATGATTTTCCCTCTGGCTATTCTGGTTATCGCTCTTATCCGTAATGTTATCGGTTTACAAACGATGGGTACTTTTACTCCTATGCTCTTGGCTATGGCTTTGGTGAAAACAGGTCTTATCCCCGGACTCATTTGTTTTGCTATTATTATTTCTATCGGTTTGCTGATTCGTACGCTCTTCTCAAAACTGAACCTGCTCCTCGTTCCGAGAATATCCGCCGTGGTTATTTGTGTCATTCTCATCATTCAGGCTATGACTGTTTATGGTTACCACTTCAATACAAATATTACCGCTTCCGCTGCTTCCTTCCCTATCATTATTATGGCTTGGGTTATTGAGCGCGCTTCCATTACTTGGGAAGAAGAAGGTCCTTTTAATGCCGGAAGACAAATTTTATTCAGTATGATTGCCGCTATCCTTACTTATTTTATTATTTGCAACGAAACCATTCGTTATATTATGTTTGCTTTTAACGAGTTGAATCTGGTTATTTTGTTCCTTGTTATGCTCTTGGGAACTTATACCGGCTACCGCTTAACGGAATTAAAACGTTTTCGCCCTCTTGTTAAATAAGGATGTTTTTGAATATGTTTCAATGGCTGTCAAAATATTTTGCTTCTCCCGCCGAACTCCGTAATGCCGGTATTCTCGGTATGAATAGCCGTAATTTTAAATTTATTGCCAAACTTAACAAACGTAACCTTTATCCCTTGGTCGATGATAAAGTACAGACTAAAGCCTTGGCTCTGCAATATGGGATTAATACCCCTCGCCTCATCGGAATTATCGAATACCAACACGAAGTTAACAAACTTTTAGAGCTGGTTAAAGACTGGAATTCCTTCGTTATTAAACCCGCTCACGGAAGCGGCGGAAAAGGTGTCCTTGTGATAAAATCTCATGACTTAAATACCTTTACAACTCCTTCCGGACGGATTCTTTCTTATAAAGAAATTTATCAACATATTTCTAACACCCTCAGCGGATTGTATAGTTTAGGTGGTCAATATGATACTGCCGTGATTGAAGAAATGGTCAATTTCAGCCATATCTTTGATAATTATAGCTATCAAGGTATTCCTGACGTACGCGTTATTGTCTATAAAGGCTATCCCGTTATGGCTATGACTCGTTTGGCTACAGCTGCTTCAGGCGGACGTGCCAATCTTCACCAAGGAGCTGTCGGGGTCGGGCTTGATGTTAAAACCGGACGTACCCTTAAAGCCGTTATGCGCAATATGCCTATTACTCATCATCCGGATACCGGTGCCGATTTATCTAAAATAGAAGTTCCTTTTTGGCGCGAACATCTCTTAATCGGAGCAAAGGCTTATGAAATGACCGGTTTAGGATATCTCGGTGCCGATATTGTCCTTGATGCCGACAAAGGACCGATGATGCTTGAACTTAATGCTCGCCCCGGTTTGGCTGTACAGATTGCTAACGGAATCGGCTTGGGTAAAGTTTTGAAAAAAGTTGATAAATATTATCCTAAACGCCTTTCTCCCGAAGAAAGAGTTGATTTTATCCTAACCGGAATCAAACCCGAAAGAAAAAAATAATTTTCTCTCTCTTATTAGTGTATTTTTAAATTTCAATACCTATATTATTTTATAGGTAAACTTTAATTTATGGAGATTATGTCTTATGAAAGCCGTTAAAAAAATTGTTGATGAAAAAAAAGAAAAAACTCCAAAACTCGCAAAATCTCAAACAAAATCTTTGGGAAAAAGCGAAACGAAAAGCCTGAAATCCGCTGATACAAAAAAACTTTCCGTCTCTCAGACTCGTGCAAAGAAGATAAAACATTCTTATAAAGTTAAAGATGCTGAAAATGCTCTTTTGCTCAAACTAAAAGACGGAGAAGTCGTTATTGAAATGTTGCCGGATATTGCTCCAAACCACGTCGCTCGAATTAAAGAGTTGGTACGTGCCGGATTTTATAACGGATTAAAATTCCACCGCGTTATTGACGGATTTATGGCTCAAACAGGTTGTCCTTACGGAAATGGAACCGGCGGTTCCGGTAAAAAACTTAAAGCCGAATTTAATAAACACCCTCACAAAAGAGGTACTGTATCTATGGCTCGTTCTATGCTTCCTGATTCTGCTGACAGTCAATTTTTTATTTGCTTTGCCGACTGTGATTGGTTAAACGGACAATATACCGTATGGGGTGAAGTTACTTCAGGAATGGAATATGTCGATACTATTAAAAAAGGAACGGGAAATAACGGCGAAGTTTCTAACCCTGATGAAATAATCAGTCTCGAAGTTATTGCCGATATTGCTTAAATCTTACAGTTTGAAAAAAACAACCCTATTCTTTTCTTTATGGATATGGGTTGTTTTTTTATATCTTCTTTGACTTATCTTAATCATCTTTATTAAATTCAACAAAAAAACCGATAAATTTTCTTTATCGGTTTTCTTTTTTTATCGCCGTACGTCTTTTAATAACGGACGTCCACGTTTAATTGCTCTTTTCCGTATCTTTCTTCTGATGATATTTTCTTCATCAAAAATTTCTCCTACCAGAGCAAATATCATTGGCACAAATATTGTCGAAACGAATGTTGACAACAACATTCCGCCTATCATTCCCGTTCCTATTGAATGACGACAATTTGCTCCTGCTCCCGTACTTATAGCCAAGGGCAATACGCCAAACGTGAAAGCTAAGGATGTCATAACTATCGGACGAAATCTTAACTTAGCCGCTTCTACCGCTGCATCCGCGTAAGTCAATCCTTCTTTGACTTTCATGACAGCAAACTCAACTATCAAAATGGCATTCTTAGCTGAAAGTCCTATCAAGGTTACTAATCCGATTTGAAAGTACAAATCATTATCTAATCCTCTTAACCATGTCGCCAATAATGCTCCAAAAACACCAAAAGGAACCGCCAATATAACGACAAACGGTAATGACCATTTTTCATATTGTGCCGATAAAATCAAGAATATCATTATCAATCCAAACACAAAGGCTTGTGTTGATGCTCCTCCGGCCAGTTTTTCTTGATAAGCCGAACCTGTCCATGATAATGAATAATCTTCGCCCAATACTTCTTCTGCTACTTTTTCCATAGCGTCTATGGCTTGTCCCGAACTATATCCCGGAGCAGGATCTGCCAATACTTTTGCCGCAGGGAAAATGTTAAAGCGATTTATTAATTCCGGTCCGTTAATCCTTTCAACCTTTATCAATGTTGACAAAGGAACTAAACTTCCGTTATTTGATTTTACATAGACATATCTTAAATCATCCGGTGAGCGTCTGAATTTTGATTCTGACTGCAAACTAACTCGGAAATTTCTACCTAAATAGGTAAAATCATTGACATACAAACTTCCAAATGTCGCTTGCATTACCGCATAAACTGCGTTTATCGGAATATCTAACGTACTGGCTTTTACGCGGTCTAAGTCTATTCTGTATTGCGGTGTATTTACCGAAAACGTTGTTTTGACATTTTTCAAAGCCGGTTCTTGTTGTGCTCGTATTATAAATTCATTTGTCTTATCCATTAATTCTTGCGGACTTTTTCCTACGCGGTTTTGAATGTAGCCCTCAATTCCTCCGGTCATGCTCAAACCCATTATGGGCGGCATACTGAATGAATAACCTATTCCTTTTGCTCCGCTCATCCCTATCCCTGTAAAAATTTGCGACAAGGATGTGGCTGATTGGTCTTTTTCTTTTCTCTTATCCCAATCTTGTAAGGTAATGAAACTTACTGCCGAATAGGTATTTTGACTTGAAGATAATATATTATAGCCATTTATCGTAATGATATTTTCGACATTGGGATTATCTTTGACCTCTCCGGCTATTTTATCCGTAAATGTTGTTGTCCTTGATAAGGATGATGCCGGCGGCATATCATAGGACATTAACAAACTTCCCATATCTTCATTCGGAACCAAACTGGTCGGAATTATCTTTAATAAATATATAATTCCTAATATTACTCCGGCAAAGCAGAGTAATGCCGTCTTGCGGTATTTTAATAAAACCAAGACTAATGATGCATAAATTTCCGTTACCTTATCAAAAAAAGTATCAAACCAGCTGAAAAAATTATGCTTCTTTTTTACAATATGCTCTTTTTTCAAAATTAAGGCACATAATGATGGAGTCAAACTTAAAGCAACTAATGCCGATAAAACAACGGATACGGCTATCGTTACCGAAAATTGTTTGTACATTACTCCGGTCATACCTCCTAAAAAAGCAATCGGCAAAAATACCGAAGACAATACCAGGGCTACGGCAATAACCGGACCTGATACTTCCTGCATTGCCTTAATCGCCGCTTCTTTCGGAGATAGACCTTCCTCACTCATCAATCTTTCGACATTTTCCAAAACAATTATGGCATCATCAACCACAATTCCTATGGCTAATATCAATCCAAATAAGGTTAATAAATTTATGGAAAAACCTAAAACATACATTCCCGCAAATGCTCCGATAATCGAAACCGGAACCGCTAATATCGGTATCATTGTTGCTCGAAAACTTTGTAAGAACAAATAAACAACCAATACAACCAACACAACGGCTTCAAAAAATGTATGAATTACTTCTTTTATCGAAACCGTTACGAACAATGTCGTATCGTAAGGAATTTCATAACTTATGCCTTCCGGAAAACTTTTTGATAATTCTTCCATCTTGGCTTTTACCAACTCCGCCGTTTCCAAAGCATTAGCTCCCGGTTGCAAATATATTGCAAATGCGACCGCATCTTTGCCGTTAAATTTTGAACGTACACTATAATCTTGCGCGCCCAACTCAATGCGCGCAACATCTCTTAACAGTAATAGTCCCCCTTGATTATCTGTTTTCAAAATTATCTTACCAAACTCTTCAGCACTGACTAAACGTCCTTTTGTGTTGACCGAATAGGTATAGGTTTGCGCTTCTTCCATCGGTTCTTGACCAAACTGCCCTGCAGCAAATTGTGAATTTTGTTCTTGTATTGCACTTATCACATCTTGCGGCGTCAAATCGTAATCAGCCAATTTATCCGGACTGAGCCATATTCTCATCGAATAGTCTTGCGAAGCAAAAAGCGAAGCACTACCAACGCCCTTTATTCTTTTAATTTCATCCAAAACATTCAACAATGCATAATTTGATACATAAACCGTATCATATCTTTCCGAATCCGACTTCATCGTGACTACTTGCAATATTGAATTCGACTTTTGTTCGACTGTTACCCCGTTTTTGGTTACTTCTGACGGTAGCTGCGGCGTTGCCATTTGAACTTTGTTATTTACATCTATCGTTGCTTGATCCGGATCCGTACCAATATCAAAGACGACACCTATCGTCAAATAACCGCTTGATGTTGAATTGGAGTACATATATATCATGTTTTTCACACCGTTTACTTCTTGTTCTATCGGTGCGGCCACCGTATCTGCCAAAACTTCTGCCGTAGCTCCGGGATAGGTTGCTGATATTTGTATTTCTGTCGGAACGATATCCGGATATTGTTCAACAGGCAAGGCTTGCATGGAAACAAGCCCTGACAATACAATAATCAAGGATACTACCGTGGCGAATATGGGTCTTTCAATAAAAAATTTTGAAAACATTTGTCTTTCCTATGACTTATGGTGATTATTCTTTATACGTCGGCATCGAAAATTTCTTCTTTTTTCGGTTCATTGACGATTTCCGCTTTTACCGGAATGCCTTGTCTTATTTTCATTAAATCCGAAATAATTACTAAATCTCCGTCTTTTAATCCTTCATCAACAACCCAACCTTCTTCTTGTGTTGTAAATCCGGTTTTTATATTCGCTATTTCTACTGTTCCTTTATCACTTATTTTATAAACAAAAGGTCCTTTTGCTCCTTGCATAACCGCATCTTCAGGTACGACTATCGCATCTTTTCTTATCAAGCCCTCCATTACTAAACGCAAAAATTGTCCGGGACGTAATCTTCCCTCTGGATTTGGAAATACCGCACGAAGTTTTATTGTTCCCGTATTTTCATCTATTGTCGGATTAATAAAATTAATTTTTCCGTTTAACGGATAATAACTGTCATTACTTAATTTCACTTTTGCCGTAATCGCTTTGCCTTTAGCCGGATTAGCTATCATGCCTTTATCATTCATCGTTGTTAATGAAAGAATCTCGCTTTCCGAAGCATTAAATATTACATAAATCGGGTCAACCTGCGTTATGCTCGTTAACAATCCCGCATCGCCATTTACCGAAATTAAACTTCCCTCTGATTGATCTTCCAAACTGGTTATGCCGCTTATTGGGGCCGTTACCGTTGTATATCCTAAATCCAACTCGGCTTTTTCTACTTGTGCTTGAGCTACTTGAACGGCTGCTTTTGTCATATTTAATGCCGATTGTGCATCATCTCTGGATTTTTCACTAACGACTTTTTGTTTGTATAATGTAGAAATTCTCTTCCAATCGCTCTGTGCTGATTGGTATTCGGCTTCGGCTTCCGCTAAATGAGCTTTGGCTTGGGATAGCGCTACTTTATACGGTGCCGGATCTATTTCAAACAATACATCTCCGGCATTTACTCGCGAGCCTTCTTTATAATGTCTTTTTAACAATATGCCGCCGACTTGCGCTCTTACTTGTGTTTGTTTATAACCTTGCGCTCTTGCTGAATATTCTAAATCTAAAGGAATATCTTTCGCTTCAACCCTTAATGCCTGAACTTTTAGTCCTTCAGTTTCTTTGGTCGCGTTTTTGTCATTCTCAAGGCATCCTGTTATTAACAGAATACTTAATAATCCGGTCATAATTTTTTTATTCGGCTGCATTTCTTTTTCCTTTACTTTAATTCTTTTCTTATAATGTATTCTAATTCTTCAAAATTTCTACTCTTTTCAAAAAAAATATTTTGCTGTGGATATTTCTTCCGCCTGAAATCAATTCTTAAATGATTAAATCAAAGTAGTAATTTTTATTTTTTAACATTTTAGGGAGAAATATTATGACTACTCAAGGTGTTCGTTATCCTACTTTTGCTTTTATTACCGGCGGTGCCGGACAAGCTAATGAAGGTATCCCTCCTCAACCTTTTGAAACTTTTTGTTATGATTCTGCCTTGTTGCAAGCCCGTATCGAAAACTTTAACATTGTTCCTTATACTTCTGTTTTGCCTAAAGAACTTTTCGGTAAAATCGTTCCTCTCAATGACAAAATCGTAAAACAATTCAAACATGGTGCCGTACTGGAAGTCATTATGGCGGCTAACGGAGCAAGTCGTGATGACCACAAAGCTATTGCTACTGGTATCGGCGTTTGCTGGGGAAAAAATAAAAAAGGCGAACTTATCGGCGGTTGGGCGGCTGAATATGTTGAATACTTTGATACTCATATTGATGATGAAATTGCTAAAGGTCATTCTGAAATGTGGCTCCGCAAATCTTTGCGTCATGAACTTGAACTACGCGGTGTTGAACAACATTCCGAATTCCAAATGTGGCATAATTACATCAATATTACTGAACAATTCGGTTATTGCTTAACCGCTATGGGTTTCTTAAATTTTGAACATGCCGCTCCGGCTTCTTTGTAATCTCTCTAGCCCCGAATCTCCTTTCGGGGCTTTCTTTTCAGGAATTTATCATGCAAAAAAATAATTCTCAATCCAACAAAAAAGGCCTAGGCGTTTTCGCTTTGGCTTGTATCGTCGTCAGCTCTATGTTAGGCGGCGGTATTTACAGCTTGCCTCAAAATATGGCTGCCGGTGCTTCTGCCGGTGCCGTTCTCCTCTCTTGGGTCATTACCGGTATCGGTATTTATTTTATTGTCAAAACTTTTTCGGTTCTCTCTTTAACGAAACCTGATTTAACTACCGGTATTTACTCATACAGCCGTGCCGGTTTTGGGGCTTATGCCGGTTTTACTATCGGTTGGTCTTATTGGCTCTGCCAAGTCTTCGGTAATGTCAGTTATGCCGTTATCACAATGGATGCTCTTAATTATTTCTTTCCTCCCTATTTTGCCGGTGGGAATAATTTTGCTTCAATTATCGGCGGTTCCGTTATTATTTGGGGATTTAATTTTATGATCCTTAAAGGTGTTCAGCAAGCTAGTATCGTTAATCTTATCGGTACTATCTTGAAAATTGTTCCCCTCTTTCTTTTTATTTTAATTATGGCTGTGGTCTTTAATTCCGATAAATTTGATTTTGACTTTTGGGGGGAATCTACGAAAACTTTGGCTAGTTTAGGCAGTCTCGGAACTCAAATCAAAAGTACGATGATGGTTACACTCTGGGCCTTTATCGGTATTGAAGGCGCTGTCGTTCTCTCTGACAAAGCTAAAGATTATAAAGATATCGGTAAAGCTACTTTTCTCGGCTTTATCTCTTGTCTTATCATCTATGCCCTTCTCTCTATGCTTCCTTACGGATATATGCATCAAGACGAACTCAAAAATATTGCTAACCCTTCAACCGTTGGTATCTTAGAACTTATTATCGGTAAAAAAGGTGCTTGGTTGATGAATATCGGCTTGCTTATTGCCGTCTTAAGTAGTTGGTTGGCTTGGACTATTGTAACCGCTCAAATCCCTTTTGCTGCCGCTCAAAACGGTACTTTTCCTAAATTATTCATGAAAGAAAATGCTGTCGGTTCGCCTTCCGCTTCCTTATGGATTACCAGCTTCGCCATGCAAATTTGTATGTTCCTGGTTTATTTTGCCAATAACGCTTGGTCAGTTATGCTTAACATTACCAGCGTTATGGTCTTACCGGCTTATTTAATGTCTTGCATTTATTTATGGAAACTCTGCACAGACGGCGAATATCCTCAGAAATCAGAAACCTCACGTTCTATCGCTTTATTTACAGCTATTGCCGGCTCGGCTTATGCTGTTTGGCTAATCTATGCTGCCGGACTTAAATATTCCATGTTGGCGGTCATTATTTTAGCTTTAGGCATTCCTGTCTTTATTAAAGCACGAAAACAAAATGCTCCTGACCAACCTGTCTTTTCTCAAGATGAAAAGAAACTTGCTTGGCTTTTTGTTATTATTGCTCTTTGGGCTATCTATGCCTTTAGCCATGGTTTGGTTTCTGCAAATTAACCTCAAAAAAAAGAGGTTGGATAATAATCCAACCTTTTTTTTATTTTTACAATCCTTCTTCAACGCGGGTTTGCCATTCTTCGACATGTTTTTCCAAGTCTTCTTGAACGGCTTTCTTCCCTGTCATCACCGCCCAATACATTTTAACAAATTGTATCGGCGCAGATAAAGGTAAGCGTTTTATTTTTATCGGATAGTGTTTTTCCAGATATGCCGCGGCTTCTACTCCCTCTTGTGAGGGCTTCTTTTCCAAAGGTGCATTAAAGATGTTTTTGTATCTCCGCAACCTTTCATAAATCGAAGCTAACTCCGACAACAAGGCTAACCCTCCGGCCAGTCCCTTGCCGTTGTGCGCTTGCAACATATCTTCCAATGTTTCCGGTGCGACATAGAACCATGCGTTCAACGGTTCTGTTCCGGGAAATTGTGTCGTACTGAATTTTACCGTGCGTTCCAAACGTAAACTTAAACGTTTGGTCGGGCAAAAAATTATCGGGGCTCCCTTTTCCGTGTTTTCAATGATTTCTTTAACATTGGCTCCCGTATTGTTGCCTTTGTCCAAAACCATTACTCTTTTTACACCTAATCGGCGACAAACATGCGCCAATTTTTCTCCTTCGGAACAGCCGTCATAATTCAGATATTTTGACAGCATCCCTTTTCCGCCGACACATAGAACCAACGGTTCATGTTTATATTGTTTTTTACAGGCAAAATAGACTTTTGCCGCATAAAATGCCGAGCTTGCGTCGTCATCCATGCAAACAATATATTTTGGTTCCACGGTTAACTGACCATTGCGGAGGCAGTCCGTATGGTAAGAAAATTCATTTAACACTTTTTCTGCACACTGCCATTCTTTGGCTGAAAAATTAATTTTTTCCATAATTATAAATTTTAATTATATTTACTATCTTTGCTTTTTTACTCCTTTTAGACAAAAATGTCAACTTCTTTTTTATCCCATTAACACTCCATTATGAGACACATCATTCGCTTTCATATCAACAAAGTGAATCCCGACAAATTGCCCTTCCGCATTAAAATACGTTTGAGCAAAATCCAAAAATTGTTGAGCTAATTCTTCTTTCTTGTTACCGTAGCCTATTGATTTTACTTCAATCAATGCTCCAGGGGGCTTACTGCTGCCGCCAAAAGCCATGACTACTCCCGTATTGATTTTTACCGTAACGGCATTTTCCGGCTTATGCAGCGTTTTTACTATGATATCCGTTACTTCTTCCAACATCGTATCGGTTACGTTTACTTTAACGTTTGTGTCTATGGTTACAAAGGGCATTTTGCTCTCCTATATTTCTAGTTCAAAATATTCACAATTCTCAAATTTTTTATCTTCTTTAAAATGGTCATAATAAAAAATTCTCATAATGTGTCCATGACTTGCGACTCCGGCTGTGTCATAGGGACATATCTTTTTTATCTTATCCAGACTACGCTTAAATCTCTCTAAGGCTTCCCTCTTGCTCTCTCCTTCCGGTATTTTGCTGTCCCAATGCGGTTCGGGAACATTTATCAGTTGTTGATACAATTCTTCGCCAAACTTTTTGGGCATTTCGGCTTCAAGCATGCCTTCCGCCTGACCAAAGCGCATTTCTTCCAATCCTTCTCGTATTTCTACCGGTGTCTTGTGTGCAGAAGCAACTATTCTTCCTGTCATTTCGGCTCTCTTAAACGGACTGGCATAAATTATCGGCAAATTTATCTTGGCCAAATCATCTCTTAAACGTTCTGCTTGCTTTATTCCTTCCTCATTCAACTCAAAATCCGCCGTCTGACATATTTGCAAACGGTTTCCCTCTGTCTGCCCGTGCCGAAATATATATAATTTCATTCTTTTTCTCCTCAACTTACTTTTTTTAATATAAAGTCATATTTTTTGATTTGCAAGCCTTACAAAATTCCTTTTCTCATAAAGCAAAACCCACAAGATGTTCCTTGTGGGTTTCGCTTCTTTTCAGATTCTTTTGAAACTTACATTAATTTTTTTCTTGCTATACCGGACATATAACCTTTTTACTTGAGCTTGCTTTTGGTTGTTGCCTAGCGGATATTGAATATCCAAATCTTGCCAATTGCAATCCTCACATCCGTTATAGATATTGAAGTAAGTTGCTAATGTCGTTTTTTTGTTCATCTTTCTCCTTATCTCCCATGCGATAAACATATTTTTTGTTGATGTTCCGAATATTCTTGGTATCAACATATATTTCTGCGGAAGATGTGGATATAACTTTAACCAATAAGCCGCTGATTTTGTTTTCTTGTCCGTGGATGAAGAAAAAACTTCAACATCTTTTGCTTTGATGTATTGTTCTACCTCTTCTTTGTTTAAATACCACGATGGAATGAGCAAAAAACTATTATTGAAATCTGGAATTAACTTAAATTTTTCCTTGCAAATTTCCGTTTCCAACTCCTCTATATGCTCATCCTTGACAACTAATTTCGGCTTGTTTACTTCTATCTGTGTTGTAATTGCTTCTTCCCGATCATCAATCTTTCCAAATATCGTTTGCGGCAGAATATAACGATATTTTTCGGTATGTCCCTTTTCCTCAATAATTTTGGGAACAGCTACATAATGAGCAAAGGTACCTTCCTTCTTTTTATAGACATTGCATATCCAGATGTCGTAGCTTTGCCCTTTAACAAAAATGTCTTCTCCGACACCATTAATTGCCCCCCAACTCTCGCAACAGATAAGACGACGAAAAGTCGGCTTGCCAATTAATTCGATAAACTTAGAGTTTTTATACTCTTTGCTTACTCCTTTTTCTGAAAAATTTACTCTTTTCATAATAATCTATTTTAATTAATAATAATGTAATTTCGCTTCACATTACCATATTCGACAAAATTTGCAATATAAAAAAGCAAAGATTCTTCTTGTTGAATCTTTGCTTTTGTGACGCTTTTATTACTCTATGGCAAAGTTAATTGTCCATCCTAGCTCTTCCATACATGCCAACCGGAATAACTCAGCTTCATTGCCTTGTATAACTTTTCCGCTTAAATAGGCTGTTCCTTCTTCAAAACGAATGTTGACTTCTCCTTTTTTGAAATACAAACAATGCGTTATAACCCATGCCAGTTCATATCTGATATAATCTTCATCTTTGAAAATTATATCTTTATCATACTTGCTTTCGATCCTGATATACTTCTTACCCTCTTCATCGGTAAAACCCTTCACATCTTCTGCTCGGCTTACGTCTTCAAAAATATATTCCGGAAGTTCATAGACAACATTGATTTTGTCTCCTATTATCATTACACAGAGCATGGTCTGCTTTGTATCAATATCCAAACTTTCCGCAACCCATAAATTGTAGTTTTTTCCGACAAGAAAATCTCCGCAATAACTTTTGCATTTCATACTCTTGGCATAAACTTGCCCATTAATCAAATTTGCTACTGTTTTAAATTTTTTGTAAGCGTCTTTTTCATGCGTAATTGTTTTCATAATAATTTATTTTGATTAATAATATAAAAATTTCGTTTTACTTTACCATATTCGACAAAATTTGCAACAAAAAAAACGAGGATTTTTTCCTCGTTTTTTTATTTTTGAGTTCGTTAATCTGCTTGATCAACGCTTGGCTCGGTTACTTCATCCGATACCAAATCATCATTATCTACCGCACTATCGCCTAAGACTTCAGAACCGGTTTCTTCTTCCAATTCCTCGTCATCTCCGGCATCCGCTTCCAGCTTCGTTACCGAAACTACTCGCTCGTTCTCTGCCGTGCGGAAAAGAATAACCCCTTGGGTCTTTCTTCCGGCTATGCGTATGTCGCCTACCGGCATGCGGATTAATTTGCCTCCGTCCGTTACCATCATTAACTGATTGTCATCTTCTATCGGGAACGAACTGACTATCTCTTTATTTCTTGCCGACATCTCCATATTGGCTATTCCTTGACCTCCCCTACCCGTGATTCGATATTCATAGGCCGAGGTGCGCTTGCCATAACCTGTTGAGGTGACTGAAAGGATAAATTGCTCGTTGGCTTTCATTTCTGCATATTTTTCAGCCGTCAAGACGCTTAATTCTACTCCGCATTCTTCAAATTTGACCGGTGTATCATCGCCTCTTTCCGCTTGTATTCTCTTCATGGCTGAAACAACGCGTCCGTACTCGTCTCTTTCTTCTGATGTGGCATCACTATGGTTTAATATCGACATAGAAATAACTTCATCTCCCGAAGCCAACTTAATTCCTCTTACACCTGTCGAGTTTCGACCAACAAACATTCTTACTTCCGTTACAGGAAAACGAATGCATTTTCCGCTCTTGGCCGCAAGCATGACGTCTTCTGCTTCCGTACAAATGCGGACATTTACCAATTTGTCACCCTCATCCAATTTCATCGCTATCTTACCGTTGGATTGTACGTTTACAAAATCCATCAAAGAGTTACGGCGAACATTTCCTTGTGAGGTCGCAAACATTATGGACATATTGTTGCACTCTTCCTCATTCTCTGGAAGTTTCATAATGGTTGTAATGTTTTCGCCATCGCTTAATGGTAACAAATTAATAAACGGTTTGCCTTTCGAGGTTGGTGAACCTAACGGAAGTTTATAAACTTTCATTTTATAAACTTGACCTTTAGAAGAAAAGAACAAAACAGGTGTGTGTGTTGAAGCAACAAACAAACGTGTTACGAAATCTTCTTCCTTGGTTGCCATTCCCGCCTTACCTTTACCGCCGCGCTTCTGTGCTTTGTAAGCGTTTAACGGAACGCGCTTGATATATCCGGCTTCGGTTACCGTAACAACCATTTCTTCTCTTTGAATCAAAGATTCAATGTCCGTATCATATTCTATATCTTCAATTTTTGTACGGCGTGGTGTTGCATATTCATCTTTTATGGCTATGAATTCATCTCTCATTATGCCAAATAATTTTTCGCGTGAAGCCAAAATTGAAAGACATTCTTTAATTTCATCACCTAAACCGTATAATTCTTGATGAATTTTGTCTCTCTCCAAGCCGGTCAATCTTTGCAATTTTAAATCTAATATTGCACGGGCTTGGTCTTCCGATAAATGATAATAACCGTTTTCTACTTTTCTATCCGGTTCATCTATCAACTGTACCAATGCTTCAACCTCTCCTGCCGGCCATGCCTTGGATAATAATGCATCTTTGGCTTCTTGAGGGCTGGGTGAAGTGCGGATTAATTCAATTACCGGATCAAGATTTTCAACAGCGATTGCCAATCCTACCAATATATGCGCTCTATCACGCGCTTTGTTTAATTCATATATGGTACGGCGACGAATTACCTCTTCTCTAAAATTGACAAAGGCCGATATGATGTCTTTTAAATTCATCATCATCGGACGACCGCCGTTGATTGCCAACATATTCATTCCAAAGCTGGTTTGTAACGGTGTAAATTTATAGAGCTGGTTTAAAATAACATCCGGTTGGAAATCTCTTTTGATTTCTATAACAACACGAACACCATGGCGGTCTGATTCATCGCGAATTTCTGATATTCCATCTATCTTTTTATCTTTTACCAATTCGGCTATCTTGCTTATCATAGCCGCCTTGTTAACCTGATACGGAATTTCATGAACGATTATCGCTTCTTTATCTTTTCTTAGCTCTTCTATCGAGCATTTGGCTCGCATCATTACCGAACCGCGACCCGTATAATATGCTGACTTTGCTCCGCCGTAACCTAAAATCAATCCTCCGGTTGGGAAATCAGGTCCCGGAACAATATTTATTAAGTCATCTATGCTTATTTCCGGATTATCAATATAAGCACAGCACGCATCAAGAACTTCTCCCAAATTGTGCGGCGGAATATTCGTTGCCATACCAACGGCAATACCATTGGCACCGTTTACCAATAAATTGGGGTATCTTGCCGGTAAAACCGATGGCTCTTGCAAGGTTTCATCATAGTTCGGTACAAAATCAACCGTATCTTTATCAATATCTTCAATTAACGCATGGGCTACTTTTTCTAAACGGGCTTCCGTATAACGCATGGCTGCCGCGCTGTCTCCGTCCATTGAACCGAAGTTTCCTTGACCATCAACCAATGGCAAACGCATTGAAAAGGGTTGAGCCATGCGAACCATGGATTCATATATGGCGGCATCGCCGTGGGGGTGATATTTACCCATAACGTCTCCGACGATACGTGCCGATTTTCTATAAGGTTTATTATAATCATAACCGTTTTCATACATGCCATAAATAATACGGCGGTGAACCGGTTTCAATCCATCGCGAACATCCGGCAACGCTCTTGCGACAATTACGCTCATGGCATAATCTAAATAAGAACGTCGCATTTCTTCCGAAATTTCTACCGGCATTATTCCTTCCGCATTAACCGGAGAGCTTATTTCTTCTGTTTCTTCTGTCATCTTTTTCCTTTTCATTATCTGCTAAACTGCTCCTAATATAACAACTTCTCTTCGCTTTAACCAGCTTTTTTACCGACTTATAAACACGATTTGCTCTCTATGCTCAAAAAAACCGCCTTAAAATTGATTTCCCTTTTTTTTGTTTTCTAATTCGTTAACGTCCTTGCGCTCTACGGGCAAAAAAAACGGCTCCTGTTTCATTTCGCTTTTAAGCAAAATTCTTCGGGAGCCGTACCGTGTTTTCTTTATTTCTTGTTGAAGAAATAACCGTTCAATTCCGTACCAACCATCATGAAAGCGAACCTTTGCAGAATTTCTTTGCTTACGCCTGTATTCACTATTTCTGTCTTGGAAATAACACCTTTATCTTTTTGATTCTCAAAAGGTTGAAAATAATCCGCATTCCGACTAATAACCAATGTTTTATTTTCTTCCTCTAATTGCTTTCGTGGTGATTGCATTCCTAATTTGTGGAGTTGACTATCAATTTTCTTTTGATGTTTCTCCATAACATCATAAAAATCTTCCCAAAGCAAATGAAGAACCTTTTTCTCTTCTGCGCTGAGTGGTTTCTCTGCTTTATAAAAAAGAGTTTGTTGTCCCTCGTACAAAAGATTTAAATAGAGATCCTCTCCCAGCATAATTCCTTTTATGATATCTCCGGCTTGAGGTGTTTCAACAGGTGCAACATATACTTCTTGACCTTCAATAACCGCTTTTTTAACGTCTTTATAAATTCCGTTATCTTGGCTTATAAAGTCGCCTATTTCATATTGTATTTGTGAAAATCTCGGTATATCTCTTAAAAAAGTTACGAAATTTTCACTTTCCCCTCTTTCTCTGCGAAGATACTTATAGAGGTTTTCGTCTGCCGTAATAACTTCATAATGTTTCTCTTCTTCAAGATCTGATAATTCTTGCGCCGTTGTTTTGAACAATCTTAACATCGGGAGAAAATCTTTGCCTTGCTTCTCCTTTTGTTCTCCGACCTTCATGAAGAAATGGTATATATCAAATGTTCTGACAAATCGCTCATCACTTAACGTCTGTGAACCTACGATAAATTGTGGCAATAATGTTAAAACATCAACATCTAGATTTTTACTGTCTTGGCAGCTTATTTCTATCCAATAATCCGATAATCCGAATTGTTTTAATTCTGGAAGATTTTCAATCTTCCCTATAAAATGCGGCCGTGGAGAGCCTAATAACAGTGATTTTTCCAAATGTTGTGCTTGAATATACAAATCTACAAAAATCTCAACATTTTTCAGATTAACCTTTTTATCCTCTTGATACGGACGAAAGTCAAAAACCCAAAATCCGATATTGTCAAAATAGGCATCTTTTAGAATCTTGAACAGTATTGCTTCATCATAATCAGACATCGGACACTTGTTTATCTTGTCTTTTGTCTTTGCTTGTTCTAATAATTTTCTCAGTCCCATAATAATTAATTTAAATGTGATACAATAATTGTTTGCTTGCTTTTTTATAGCACATTTTCTTTTTTTGTCAATAATCTCTTACAAAAAAAGCACTCCTCAGAGTGCTTCCTTCTTTTTTCTTAAAACGGTATATCATCATCCAAATCCGCTGACGGGGCTGCCGAACTGCTATCCCAGCCTCCTCCTGTCGGTGAACCTGAAAAGACATCATTGCCTCCCGCCGGAACGCCGTCTCCTTTACCATCCAAAAGCGTTAAATTGCCGCTGAAATTTTGTAAAACTATTTCGGTGGTATATCTTTCAGAACCGTTATTGTCTTCCCATTTTCGTGTTTGTAACTGTCCTTCAATATAAACTTTTGAACCTTTACGGAGATATCTTTCCGCTATGTCGGCTAATTGCGGATTGAAAATGACAACGCGGTGCCATTCCGTTCTGTCTTTTCTTTCTCCAGACGTTTTGTCTTTCCATGTGTCCGTTGTGGCTACACTCAAATTAACAATCTTTGTGCCGCTTTGTGTATTGCTGACTTTCGGGTCTGCTCCCAAGTTGCCGACCAAAATCACTTTATTTATACTTCCTGCCATTTCTTTTTACCTTATCTTTGTTAATGTTGCACCTAGTATAATCACTTTTTTTTAGATTAAAATATTTATTAATAGACTTGTGTATATTGTCCGTTATTCCTTTTGTATATACTGAAATTTAATGAATCTGCCGGAGCTCCGTCCTTGAATTCTACTTCTCCCCATGTCGTTCTTATCTTGCCTTTTTTTAATTCCGCTGCCAATTCTTCGTATTCAAAAGAATCTGCCCCCTTTACCAGTTCTTCCCATAACTTTACTGCCGAATAGCCGTAAACGCCCAATCCTTCCGGCTCTACTCCTGCCAGTCTTAAATGAACCAATGTCCCCGCAAAATCCGGGTTGTCTTTTAATGAAGGTAATCCAAAATAATACATATCATCTGCTTGCCTTCCCATTATTTTATCATAATCCTCTTGGGCGACATATTTGTTTGTAAAGATTATAAAGTCCTTCTTTTCTTCTTTCAATTCTGAGGCTATCTCTGCCGTTTGTTCTGAATTGCCTAATATATAGGCAATATGCTGTTTATCTTTTAATACTTCTTCCGCCATGGCTTCAATATCCTCAAATGAAGCATAACTATAGGCTTGTAATAAATCTAATTTGCCGTTCTTTTGAAATTCTTGCTGCAACGCTGCTGCCATGTCTATTGTATCTCTATCATTACTATCGTATATCAGAGCTACCTTTTCTCCTGAAAAACGCTGCTTATAATATTGATAAAAATCGGCACTTTGCTGCTCGGTATAACCCGCTAATGTAACTAAACCTTCCGGTTTATCCGTGAATAATTTACTATTTACCGCTATCGGAATAATCTCAAAAATTTTCGCTCTGCCATATATATCCGTTACTTCTTTCAACAAATTTGAACAATACGGACCTATCACCAAGGCCACCTTATCTGCTTCGGATATATTGACAGCCAACATTTGTGCTGTGGATATGGCAATATTATTATCGCACTGGTCATCTACCGTAATTAAATTTATTTTTTCCCCTCTTAAGCCTCCGCTGGCATTAATATGATTTACCGCCGTTTGTACTCCTGATATTATTTCTTGTCCAAACTTTTGATACACCCCTTCCTGCGGTGCTATTACCGCAATATTTAAGGCTTCACTTTTTATCGGGCTTAAAATAAACATTAATCCAATAATACTATTTCTTATTTTTTTCTTCATTCTTTGTGATTTTGTTTTTCTATTCCTTTATCTTTAGCCTTTTGAGTTTACATTATTCTCTTATAAATTGCAAGTTTTCTCTTAAAAATATGTATTGACAAAATTTTCGACAAGGCCTATATTCTTTTTCATGTTTCTTTATTATTAATTTAATTCTATAATTGTATGAAATTTAAAAACTTTTTGCGTTATGCCAATGCTAACGCCGTAAAAGAAATTGCCGTCTCAAACTCGGAACATCCTAACAAAGATTTATCTGCATGGAAAGTCGATTTGGTGCAAACAGAAATCGAACTTATCAGTAAAAATCCTAAAATCGATGGGCAACATAAACTCGTTCTTGAATGGGTCGTTACTCCTCCTGATTATGATGAAACAATAGACAATAGATTGACTATTGCCATCAAAGGGATTTTACGCTATCGCAGTATTAAAATTATTGAGGAAAAAATCGTGGAACCTAGTAACGTTAACCCGATTATCCTTGATGATTTGGATATGTTCAAAAATGAAGACGGAAATTACGTGCCTATGTTGCCTGAACATCCTGATTATGTTTGGTATCAGGAAACGAAAACTACCGGTATGAAAAACGGTAAAGAAATTATTATCTATGACAAAGAAATCAGCTATGTCAAAAAATAATTCTTTCTTAATTCTTATCAAGGTAATGCTTTTCGCATTACCTTTTTTTGTTGCATTTTTGTTCTTTTATACTATATTCCTTTCAGGAGATTAAAATGGCACATGATTTTATTGAAATTAAAGGCGCGCGTGAGCATAACCTAAAAAATATCGACATCACCCTTCCAAAAAATAAACTTACCGTTATTACAGGTCTTTCCGGTTCCGGAAAATCGTCCCTCGCCTTCGACACTATTTATGCTGAAGGGCAAAGGCGTTATGTCGAAAGCCTTTCCGCTTATGCCCGCCAATTTCTCGAACTTATGAAAAAACCAGATGTCGACTCGATTGAAGGTCTCTCTCCGGCTATTTCTATTGAACAGAAAACAACTTCTCACAATCCTCGTTCAACCGTCGGTACCGTTACCGAAATTTATGACTATATGCGCTTGCTTTGGGCTCGTGCCGGTACCCCTTATTCTCCGGCAACCGGACTTCCTATCGAAGCGCAAACCGTATCCCAAATGGTTGATCGAATCCTTGCCATGCCTCCGGCTACCAAAATTCTTCTTCTTGCTCCCATTGCTCGCGGAAAAAAAGGTGAATTCAAAAAAGAATTCGAATCTCTGCAAAAACAGGGTTACCAACGTGTTAAAGTCGATGGTGAAATCTACAATCTCGATGACGTTCCTGCTCTATCAAAAACTCTTAAACATGATATTGAAGTCGTTGTTGATCGCTTGGCTATTAAACCTGAAATTCAAGAGCGTTTAACACAATCCGTCGAAACGGCTTTGAAAATTAGCGACGGTATCCTATATGTCGAAAATTATGAAACGCACGAAAAAACTATCTTTTCTTCAAAATTTGCTTGTCCCGTTTCCGGCTTTACTATTGAAGAAATTGAACCTCGTCTTTTTTCCTTTAATAATGTTTTCGGAGCTTGTCCACATTGCGATGGTATCGGGGCAAAACTTTATATGGACCCCAAACTTGTTATCCCTAACGAAAATCTTTCTCTCCAACAAGGGGCTATTGCTCCTTGGAATACCGGACATTCCGCTTTTTATACCCAAACTCTGAATTCTTTGGCTGATTTTTTACGTATCGATGTTCATACTCCTTGGAAAGATTTACCCGAAGAAGCTAAAAAAGTTATCCTTTACGGTTCGGGAAATGTTTGCGTGCCCATGTATTATTCTCGCTTCGTTTCCGACAAGCCTTTTGAAGGCGTTATCCCTAATATGGAACGACGCTTTTTGGAAACCGAATCTTCTTGGATACGTGAAGAATTTTCTAAATATCAATCTGCCGCTCCGTGCGAATTTTGTCATGGAAAGCGTCTTAAACCTGAAGCCCTTGCCGTTAAAATAAACGGGTTGGATATCATGGAGGCCTGCGATTTATCCATTAGCTCTGCTTTAACTTGGTTTCAGGGTGTGGAAGAAACACTACCTCCCAAAAAAGCTGAAATTGCTCACAAAATTCTAAAAGAGATTATTGATCGTTTGCAATTTCTGAATAATGTCGGTCTTAATTATCTTACCCTTTCTCGTCAATCCGGTACACTTTCGGGCGGAGAAGCTCAACGCATCCGCTTAGCTTCTCAAATCGGTTCAGGCTTAACCGGAGTGCTCTATGTGCTTGATGAACCTTCTATCGGTTTACATCAACGAGATAATGACAAATTACTTGAAACGCTCACTCACCTTCGTGATATCGGAAACAGTGTTATTGTTGTCGAACATGATGAAGATGCTATTCGGGCGGCTGATTATCTTGTCGATATGGGCCCCGGAGCCGGAGATAACGGAGGACATGTTACAGCTTGCGGTACCGTTGACGATGTGCTTAAAAATCCTAATAGTTTGACGGCTCAATATCTTAACGGTAATAAAAAAATTGAAGTTCCTAAAAAACGCCGTAAAGGGAATGGCAAATTTATTGAACTTAAAGGCGCTAAAACGAACAATCTGAAAAATGTCAATGTTAAAATTCCGCTCGGAACATTTACCTGTGTTACCGGAGTATCCGGAGGGGGAAAATCTTCTCTTATTCTTGAAACTCTCTGTAAAGCAATCAACAAAGAATTAAACGGAAGTCGCGAACCTACCGGAATTTATGCTGAACTTAAAGGGATTGAAAATATTGATAAAATGATTGATATTGACCAATCTCCTATCGGAAGAACACCTCGTTCAAATCCGGCAACTTATACCGGCTTGTTTACAAATATTCGTGATTGGTTTGCCGCCCTGCCCGAAGCAAAAGCTCGAGGATACGCTGCCGGACGCTTTTCTTTTAATATTGCCGGAGGGCGTTGTGAAGCCTGTAAAGGTGATGGTGTTACCAAAATTGAAATGCATTTTCTCCCTGATGTTTATGTCGAATGTGATGAATGTCACGGAAAGCGTTTTAATCGTGAAACTTTGGAAATAAAATATAAAGACAAATCAATCGCTGATGTTCTTGATATGACCGTTGATGAGGCCTATAAATTTTTTGATGCTATTCCTTCTATTAAAAATCGCTTATCTTTACTCAAACAAGTTGGTTTGGACTACATCCACCTTGGACAACAAGCTACAACTCTCTCGGGAGGCGAAGCTCAACGTATTAAGCTATCTAAAGAACTTTCAAAACGTGCTACCGGTCGCACTCTTTATGTTCTTGACGAACCGACGACCGGTTTGCATTTTGAAGATATTAACCGTTTGCTCAAAGTGTTACATACTTTGGTTGAACAAGGTAATACCGTTATCGTTATTGAGCATAACCTCGATGTCATTAAAACTGCCGATTATATTATTGATATCGGACCAGAAGGCGGCGAAGGCGGTGGGCGAATTGTGGCTTCAGGAATGCCCGAAGAGGTCGCCAAAGTAAAACAAAGCTATACGGCAAAATATCTCAAAAAGATGCTTGGTTAAAAGTTGAGCCCTTTCCGGCTTTATCGCTTCTTTATTGTATCGCTTTGGCTCTATTTCTTGACTGTTTTAACTGCTGTTTAAAAAAACAGTATAGTTGTTTGTATATTTCTCGTTTTTTGCCAAAAGAAAAAATGTACTTTAATCTATATGTGTTTTTGTATTTTTTTGCTTGTCTTTTTGTATTATTTATTAACTGAAAATCTCTTAACAATTTCGTTGTTAACGTATTTTTACTTGCACTTGTATGATTTTTTATATAATTATTATATACAGTATTAAAGTATTTTTCAGCTATTACTTCTGCATTAAATTTTTCTAATAAAATTTTTCGACATTGCAAAAAATCAAATGATAATTTTAACTGATTATTTTTTATTTTCTTTATTGTTTCGTTCCAATCATCAGTATCTTTTAAGATAAATTCTTTTGGATAGTGAACAATTTCCGCTAATTCAATATATTCAGGCATGTCTGATACCAAAACAGGAACTCCTAAATACAAACATTTTAACATCCGACAATGCGTTTTGCATAAAGTATGTATATTTTTTTCTTGAGGAATAACACATAAATCAAACTTTTGTATATTTTCATCTATTGTATCTTCGTTCCATAGAATATCGCCTTTATCAGATATAATTGTAACATCATTAATCTTTTTCTTATTCAAAATATAGCTGTTCACATGATATCCGAACCAACAAACTTTAATATCTTCTGAAAATTGAGTTTTTACATCTCTTTCTTTTAATATATCGATAGGATTTTCAACAACAAATATATTACTATTTAAATGGGCTAAAACATCCTTTAGAGTATTTGTTGAAACAATCACACAATCTGAGTACTTTACAAAAGGTAAAAATTCCGGAAAAAAATCATCTATATCAAATACTATATATTTATTTGCTAATCGACACTCTATAAATTTTTGAAATAAAAAACTTACAGGATAACTTTTTTGTAGTATTACAATGTGAGAATTTTTAATATCGCCATTTATTAAAATCTTTAAGCTACGATGTTTTAAAATATCTGATACCTTAATTACTCGTAACCTTGTTGAACCTGTATTTATTGTTCCTTTCGTAATATAATTTATTTTAATATTTTTGTCCTTCATTAATATGTCTCTAACTCTCTGATTGCCTATTTGAAAATTACATATTCTATTTATATCTTTTATATTTTTAAAAACTTTCTTATCTGGCGTAATTTATGTTTTAGTTCTATTCTTTTTTGGCGATATCTTTTTTTCTTCTTACCCCATGTGAGCTTTGATAAAATTTTATATCGCCAGTATTTTATCTTACTTTTACCATAATGAAATGCTTCCTTTATTATTTCTATGTCGATATTTTCATTTACTTTTTGAATGATGCGTTTAGTAGCATTCTTATATATTATTTCTTCATAATATTGCGTTTCCTTTGCATACTTCCACCATTCTGAAGCTTTATACGAATTAGGAGTATTCCAAGGTTTGATATGTGAAGCATAATGAATTATGGCTGGAGAAGAAGATGTCTGAATATACATTTCGTAATATTTATTCGGAATTTTTTGAATACTTCCTTCTTCAACAATAAAATTTGTAAAATTCCATTCATAGGATATAAATTTTGTTTTTTTCCAACAAACTTTATTCATTGGATCCTGACCAGAATAGATATAAATCCCTTCTTGTGCTGTTTCCAACATACTTTTAACAATATTATCTTGTCTCATTAATTCTATATTAAATAACAGTACTCCTGCTTGAAAATAATAATCATACGGATTTTTTATGTTTACTATATTTTCAAAATAATCGAGTTTATTTTTTCCCAACTCAATATTTTGCATAATTATCACATCATGACATGCTCCAAAATAAAAACCTTCTATATTCTGGTTGTATAAACTTGCGATATCCTTTAAAACAACTGTATCTGTATCTAAATATACTGCCTTTTTATATTGTGGCATTACATCTGGTATTACATAACGATAAAATGTTGCTTTACTGATGTGTCTTAATCGACTTTTTAAAGTATAATTTTCTATATATGGACGAATATCTATATATCGTATAATAAAATTATTTTTTGCTTGTATCACTTCTAATAAACGCTTTTTAGAAATTTCGGATATTCCATCATGCAAAACTACAATGTCATAATTATTTTTGCTTGAAGAATTCTTTACTATCGACTGTATTGTGACAGCTACATAAGGAACAAAATTTTCATCTGTTGTCATTACAATTGGAATATTATTTTCAGAATAATATGGCATGACAGTTTCTTGAGTACTTTCTATAAATGCTATAGGAAGTTCTTTATAATCATTTTTATACTTGTGTATTTGAGATTTGAAATATATACCACTTAACCTTTCACTCAAGAAAGCAACTGACCGTAAGTCATTTACATTATATTTGTCGAACTCTGGAAGCTTTGTAACCTGATGATATAAGTTAAATAATATATTAAATATAAAATCCGAATAATGAAAGAATTCTTCTCTTTTCATTATAAACATATTATAACAATATTGCTCTTTTCCCTCAAAATATTTCTGACTAATGTCTTTATATTGTTTATTTTCATCTAATATTTTTAGCAATATATTTAAATTATTTTCCAAATGAGGATGAGATTCTAAAAATTGTGTTTTAACACTAATATCTTGTTTTCTTGCTTGGGGTATCATTATATCACAAACAGTATCTTTTTTTAATATGCTGCTTATAGAATTCTTATAAGAATCAATATTGACATCATTCCATCCTCTTACTTTATAACATCCATTCTCATTATCAACTTGCTGTTCTAAAATACTCATATCAAATATAAATAATCTTCGATAATGCATAAAACCAATGTAATCTGGATTGCCTAATTTATCATAATTTTTCCATGCCCAGTAGATACCTGTCATTTCATTGAATATTCTATTCAGATGAGATATATTTTCTCCTGTATCGTCTCCTATCATGTTTTCTAACATCCATTGATAGTCTTCTTGACTCATCTCTCCGTCTTTAGATGCTTCTGTTGCCAATGCTCTACCTAGATGTATCGGTACTAATATTTCATCTTTTAATAATTTATCTTTTTTGTGATAGCCTACTAATATTTTAACACTGGGATTAGTTGACATGACTCTTTCTCCATTTCCTATATTGTTCTATGCCGCTTTTAAATGTCGTACTCGGCTTATATCCTAAAAGTAATCGGGCTTTACTTATATCCGAAACCGTCTTGTTGACATCTCCGGCTTGCATTGGCAATTCTTCTATCTGAGCAGGCTTCCCTATTACTTCTTCCAATGTCTCTATCATTGTTCTTAAACTTATTGGAGAGCCTCCTCCTATGTTGATGATTTCATAGTTTGTCTGATTATAATTGATGGCGCCCTCTATTCCTTGTAAAATATCGTCTATGTATGTATAATCTCTCATACTACTGCCATCACCATACATCGGTATTTTCTCTCCGGCCTCGATTAATCGTGAAAATTTGTTAATCGCTAAATCCGGTCTTTGACGCGGGCCATATACCGTAAAAAATCTTAAGCAAATTACTTGCATTTGATATAAATGACTGTATGTATAACACAATCCTTCGCAAGATAATTTTGTGGCCGCGTAAGGTGATATCGGCTTGGATACCTTTATATCTTCGCGAAACTTTTCTTCCTGACAATTTCCATAAACAGAACTTGATGAGGCAAATACTAACTTTTTGATGCCATATTGTTTCATCAATTCTAAAATATTTCCGGTACCCAATATGTTGGTTTTTATATATTCTAAAGGATGTTCTATTGAGGGTCTTACTCCGGCTCTTGCCGCAAGATGAACAATGCTTTCTATCTCTTCGTTCTTAAATACTTTTTCTAAGTCTTCTTTGTTTTCTATATCTACTCTATATAATTTAAAATGTGGATTTTGTTGTGCTTGAAAAATATTAGCTTCTTTTATTTTTACATCATAGTAATCATTAAAGTTATCTATTCCTATAACTTCTTTTCCTTCTGATAATAATTTATCCGTCAGGCTTGATCCTATAAAACCGGCACACCCCGTAACCATTATTTTTTTCATTTATTTTCCTAATGTATATTTTAAACCTAGTTTTATTTTTTACACATCATAAATGAAATTTTGGTTTAGGCAAGCTAATTTATTTTTGTTTTACTATCTTTTGTCTTTAACCTCTCAATCTATTGATTTCCTTATTTTTTTTATTTTTACTTATACACAATCTCTAGTTTTTATTTTTGACAACCCTTACTTTTATGTGTGATATGTTTAAAAAAATAAACAGCCCTTTGGGGCTGTTCTATTCTTTTCTTTTTTGTAACTCTACTTTATCTTTTTATACAATTCCAAAGCTCGGGCTACGGTTTGATCCATGTTATAATATTTATAATCCCCTAACCTTCCGACAAAATAAATATTCGGATTTTTTTCGGCTTCGTTTAAATATTTATTGTATAATTCTTGATTGGCAGAATCAGGAATCGGATAGTAGCGTTCATTTTTACCTTGAACAAAGGCTTCCGGATATTCAAAAGAAACGACCGTCTTTTCGGAATTCTCATCCAGATAATATTTATATTCTACACTTCGCGTAAAATCATAATTTTCCGGATAATTTATTTGTGGGCCGCTTTGATAATACGGCTTATTATATTCTCTAAACTGCAAATCAAGACTGCGATATGGGAGCTCTCCGAATTTGTAATCAAAATATTCGTCTATCGGACCGCTGTATATCAATCTCTCATATTCTATCTCATCTTTTATTTGCGAAAATTCCGTATTTAAACGGACTTCAATATTGGGATGATTAATAATTCTTTCTACCATCTTTGTGTAGCCGTCTTCCGGTATGGCTTGGTATTTGTCCTGAAAATAACGGTCATCACGACTAACGTAAACCGGAACACGTCCGCTTACGGAAGCATCTAAATCTTCCGGTTTTACACCCCATTGCTTTACCGTATAACCGAGAAAAACTTTTTCATAAACGTACTGAGCCAAAAATTCTAAATCAGAATCCTGAGACTTTCTCAATTCCAATATCGGAACTTTTACGTTAAACCCAAATTTTTCTATTAGTTTATTTTCTAACTTCTCGGCTAATTTTGGAGGAAATACTTTATGAAGACTATCTAAATTAAACGGAATGTTTACTTCCCTTCCATCTAAAACCGCTTTTACGCGATACATAAAATTATGCCACCCCGTAAAACGGCTTAAATAATCCCATACTTCCTTATTGTTCGTATGAAAAACATGAGGTCCATATTGGTGAATGGTTATTCCGTTTTTATCTTTATAATCGTATATGTTGCCGCCGACATGAGCGCGCTTGTCAACTATCAATACGCTTTCATTCTTATCTTCTGCTAATCTTTCAGCAAGAACAATTCCGGACAAACCACATCCAACGATAAGATTTTTTACTTTTTTCATTCTTAAAACCTTTTATTTAATTCCCAATTCCATGCCGTTCTAATTATTTCTTCAATATTCGTATATTCCGGCTTCCATCCTAAAATCTTTTTCGCTTTTTCATTGGCGGCATAGAGTTTTGCCGGATCTCCAGCGCGACGCTCACTATATTCTACCGGACATTTTTTACCGCTGACTTTTTCGGCCGCAGTTATGATTTCTTTTACCGATGTTCCTATGCCCGTGCCCAGATTTATACAACCGCTGTATTCATCTAATTTTTCAACGGCTAATCTATGCGCCTGCGCTAAATCTTCAACGTGAATATAATCGCGAATACAAGTTCCATCCGGTGTGTCATAATCTGTTCCGAAAACTTTGATATCTTTTCTTTCGCCTTTAATGGCTTTTAATACCAGCGGAATTAGATGTGTTTCCGGAGTATGGCTTTCTCCGATTTCTCCATCTTTTGAACAGCCAGCTGCATTAAAATATCTTAATGCTATGTGCTTTAATCCGTAGGCTCGCTCATAATCTTGGAATATTTCTTCAATCATCAATTTGGTGCGGCCATAAGGATTTATCGGATGTTGCGGATGTTCTTCATTAATCGGAACATAAACCGGTTCGCCATAGGTGGCACAAGTACTCGAAAAGACTATTTTCTTTACATTATGAGCCAACATAACATCCAACAGATTCAATGTTCCGACAACATTGTTCTCATAATATTTTTGCGGCTTTTCAACACTCTCTCCGACATAAGCAAATGCGGCAAAATGAATTACCGCATCTATCTCATACTTATCAAAAACTGCATTTAAGGAAGCCTTATCCAGTAAATCCGCTTTTTCAAAATGCGGTGTAAGCACGGCTTCTTTATGTCCATATATTAAATTGTCGGCAACAATACAATTATACCCCTGTTGCATCAAATGTTTTACCGTATGGGAACCGATATAGCCGGCTCCCCCCATGACAAGTATATTTTTCATTTTTATCTCCCTATGCAGGAATATTCAAAACCTAAGCTACGGACTTCTTCTGGATCAAACATATCTCTTAAATCGACAATTCGCGGGTGTCTCATCATCCCCTTTAAGCGAACCAAATCTAATCCTCTGAAATCTTCCCATTCGGTCAAGATAACCAAGACATCGGCAGCTCTTGCGGCATCATACATATCCGTTGCGTAAGAAATTTTGTCGCCTACCAATAACTTGGCATTTTCCATTGCTTTCGGGTCATAGGCCTTAATTTGAGCATCTTTGTTAATCAACTCGCAAATTATTTGCATTGCCGGACTTTCACGGCAATCATCCGTTCCGCCCTTGAAAGCTAATCCCAGAACTCCGATTGCCGCATTATCAATGTCTTTTACCGAATCGAGAATTCTTTCTGCCATTTCAACTTTACGCGCGTCATTGCCTTTTATCGCAGCTTCAATTAAACTTAAATCAACTCCGCTGCGACGTCCCATATAAGCCATGGCATTAGTATCTTTCGGAAAACAACTTCCACCGTATCCCGGTCCGGGGTTTAAAAACTTATTACCAATTCGGCTATCCAAACCCATACCTTTGGCTACTTCATAAATGTCGGCTCCTGCTTTTTCACAGAAATTGGCCATTTCGTTAATATAATGAATTTTAATTGCCAAAAAGGCATTTGATGCATATTTGATTGTTTCGGAAGAACGTCTCTTCACAAATAACATATTTGTTTTGCCCTCAAAGGGTTTATATAATTCTTTTATAACATTCGCGGCTTTTTCACTATTAGCTCCAACAACTATTCTGTCCGGATGGAAAAAGTCGTGAACGGCAAAGCCTTCTCTTAAGAATTCCGGCAAAGATACAACATCAAAATCTGCTTGCGGATTTTTCTTGCGTATCAAGGTTTCGACATCATCTCCCGTTCCGACAGGAACTGTTGATTTTGTTGCTACGACCGTATAATCCTTTAAATATTCTGCCAATTCGGTTGCTGCGGCATGAATATATTTCATGTCTGCTTCCTTCGTTACAGGATGCGGAGGCGTTCCTACGGCAATTATTACCAAATCGGCATGTTCGACACCTTCTTTCATCGAGGTCGTAAATTTAATGCGGCCTTCTTTGACATTCTTTTCAAAGAGCTCTTCCAAACCTTCTTCAAATAAAGTGATTTTTCCTGCTTTTAAACGGTCTATTTTGCTTTGCTCTCTATCAATACAGATAACTTCGTTTCCCAGCTCTGCCAAGCCTACTCCCGTCGGCAGTCCGACATATCCTGTACCGATAATTCCTATTTTCATTTTAAGCTCCTATTTGTGTTTTAAAATATGCTATTGTTTTATCCAAACCTTCATCTAATTGTATTTTTGGTTCCCAACCTAATTTGCTTTTTGCCAAGGTAATATCCGGACGTCTTTGTGTCGGATCATCTTTGGGCAAATCTTTATAAACAACCTTGGAAGTGCCGCCTATCTTCGCAATGACCTTCTCGGCCAATTCCTTAACCGTAAATTCTCCCGGATTTCCTGTATTTACCGGTCCGGTAAAATCTTTCGGAGAATTCATCATTCTTATCATGGCTTCTATTAAATCGTCAACATAGCAAAAAGAACGTGTTTGCGATCCATCACCATATATCGTAATATCCTCACCTTTTAAGGCTTGGCAGACAAAATTGCTGACAACTCGACCATCTTTGGGATCCATGTTTGGTCCATATGTGTTGAAAATTCTTATGACTTTTATATCAACACCTTCTTCACGCCAATAGTCAAAAAATAAACTCTCGGCACAACGTTTTCCTTCATCATAGCAAGCTCTTATGCCATTGGGATTTACATTGCCGCGGTAGGTTTCCACTTGAGGATGAACCAGAGGTTCTCCATAGACTTCGGATGTTGAGGCTTGCAGAATCGTAGCTTGATTTTTTTTAGCCAATTCCAGCATGTTTATCGCACCAAAAACGCAGGTTTTTGTTGTACGAATAGCCGCCTTGCCTTGATATGCCGGAGGTGATGCCGGGCATGCTAAATTATATATTTGATCTATTTTTTCATCCAATTTTAAGGGATTTATTATGTCATGTTCTATAAACTTAAAATTCGGGTTGTTAAGGATAGTTTCAATATTAGACATACGCCCCGTATAGTTATTATCGACACAGATAACTTTATTTCCTTCTCTTATCAATCTCGCACATAAATTGGAACCTAAAAATCCGGTTCCTCCCGTTACGACTATCGTTTTCATATTTCTTTACAGCCTTCCCTTTATCCATACAAAAGAAACAAGTCGCCACCTTCTTTACTATTTTTACGACTTATTTTTATATTTTTGCGCCTAAATTTATTATGCGCGCATTGTAACTTATCTAAATAAAATTGCAAGCATATATTTCTTTTTGTGAAAAATATGTATTTTTTTATCCTACGTCATTGTTTTATATTTTTGCCACACAAAAAAAAGCCGGCATTTCTGCCGGTTTTTTTCCTTTATAATTTTAAAATGTATATCTTAAACCTACGGTTACTTCTTTCATATCTTTTAAGGCTTCAACATCAGTTAAAACATATCGAGCCATCGCTCTTACACCAATGCTGTCCGTAATATTTACCTGAGCACCCAGACCAAAACGAATTCCCGTACCATCATAGGTATCTTTGATGTTCATCATCTTTCCGCCGTAATAGTAATTGCGATTAACATCGGCTGTATATTGCGCAATACCTAGTGATGTCAACACTTCAATTTTATCCAAATTTATCATGTCGCTTACCAAATCAACACCGTAACCTTTAATCTTTACGGAAGAATCGACGCCATCATTAATTAAATAGGTGCTGTAACCTGTTCTATTTTCATCCATGGACTGCTGATAAAACGCTTCGACCGCTAAATTCGTTGTAACCTTTATACCAACGCTTCCTGAAAATGAATTAAACTTTTCCGCCAATTGTTTATCATAAGGCGAATCGTATTTTGCATCATTATAAACATAATCGACACCGACATACGGATGCCATATTTTTGCGCTAGCCTGCGTTGCACAAAGACAGCCGGCGGCTACTGCCATAAGCAAACCTTTTTTCATGTTGCATTCCTTATTCTGTTGTTTCCCTCTTGTTTTATATTCCAATCTGGTTAACAAACTCTAAAGAATAACTCTCTAAAGTTAATTGACATCTCGCCTCAGATTATTTAAAACTGTCTTGTTTATTCGCCTTATTAATTTTTTTCGGATATATTATGAAACGTTTAATTATCACCATACTACTAACCTGCCTTATTCTCGTTTGGGCCTATCGCTTTTATTGTCCCGAAGGTTGGAACAGTTTTGACTGGAAAATGTTTGTTATTTTCTTGTCCTTGGGCTTTTTTGCCATGTATAAAATCGTTAACTATCTTGCTCAATTCAAAATTATCGAAAAAAATTCGCGTATTGATATTGTCTTTGTCGTCTGCGTCCTCGCCTTTATGTATTATCCGGCCTCCCATATTAATCATGAGCTTGTTTCCGTTCAGGAAAACCGCAATCTCGCAAAATATAAACCGTTAATCGAAAACGGAAAAATTAATTTCAATTACGGACGCGACTTTGAAAGTTGGTTCAACGATCACTTTAATAATCGCGACTTCTTTATTAATATTCATAGCAAAATTTCACGTCTCATTGACCGTAATCTTAAAAATGCTACCGCCATGGCCGGAAAAGAAAACTGGCTGTTTACAAAACGTTGGAATTCCGTTGAAACTTTTCAAAATAAAAATCTTTACTCCGAGGAAGAATTAGCCGAAATAAAACAAAATCTTGAAACTGTCAATAAATGGGCTCAGAAAAACGGAATCAAATTTTATGTGCTGATAAATCCTGACAAAGAACGCATTTACCCTGAATATTATCCCGAGGGTTATGATAAAGTACAAGAACTTTCACGCATTCAACAAACTTATGATTATATTCGTCATAATGTTAATGTACCCGTCGTCTATGCTTATGATGAACTCATGAAAGCCAAAAAAGATCATATCCTTTATTATAAAACAGGAACTCATTGGAATCACCGCGGGGCTTTTGTCGCTTATACGAAACTTATGAAACGTATTAAACAAGATTTTCCTTCCCTTTATATTATGAAAGAATCTGATTTTAATATTGTTCCTAAACTTGAAGCCGATGTCGATATCGCCTCTGCTCTCGGTGTCAATGCTTATGATACTTTCCCAAAAGAAGATTTGATTTATGATGTCTTTAATGTCAAAAATCCCAAAACTTCCGTTACCCACACTTTCCTTGATGATGAGCGTCGTATTGAAACTTTTGATTTCATCAATAGTGATAAATCAAAAAAACTTAATGCCGTTATCTATGGCGATAGTTTTACCTTGCGAATGAATTGGTATATGGCCGAAAGTTTTGGTATCTTTCAACATATCTATACCGGATACGGACGTGATTTCGATGTCTCGTTTATGGCAGAGGACATTTTAAATCAAAAACCTGATATCTTTATTATTCAAACGACAGAGCGTCTTCTTGACCGCTTAAAAGTTCTCAATGCTCCGGAGATTTAAGCATGCTTTTTAGTTCTATGACCTTTTTATTTGTCTTTATGCCCTTGGTTATTACTATCTATGGGCTTTCGAAAAAAGAAATTCGTAACTATGTTTTACTTATCGCAAGTATCCTCTTTTATGCTTGGGGTGAACCTCGTTATTTGGCTATTATGATTTTGACTATCCTTGTCAATTATGTCGGGGCTATCGAAATGGCTCGCTTTTTTAACCGCAAAAAGAGAAAACTTATTTTAGTCGCAACAATTTGTGTCAACCTCGGTTTCTTGATTTATTTCAAATATTTCAACTTTATCGTTGATAATGCTAACAATCTTTTCAATACCAACTTTGACTTTATTGATGTGATTATGCCTATCGGTATTTCTTTTTATACTTTTCAAGCCATGTCTTATCTGATTGATGTCTATCGTCGTGAAGTCAAAGCTCAAAAAGATATTTACAAACTTGCTTTATATATCGTGTTATTTCCTCAGTTAGTTGCCGGACCTATTGTCAAATATCACGATGTTTGCGATCAAATTGATAATCGTAAAGTTAAATTTGAAAATGTTATTATCGGTTTCAAACGCTTTATCATGGGATTGGCTAAAAAGGTCTTGCTTGCGAATACTTTAGCCGTTGTCGCCGATAAGGTATTTGCTCAAGATACCGAACTCCTCAGTCAAGGAATTGCCTGGATTGGCGCTTTAGCATATATCTTGCAACTTTATTATGATTTTAGCGGCTATTCGGATATGGCTATCGGTTTGGGGTTAATGTTTGGATTTAAATTTATGGAAAACTTTAATTATCCCTACATTTCAAAATCAATCGGAGAATTTTGGCAGAGATGGCATATCTCCCTCTCAACCTGGTTTAAACAATATCTTTACATTCCTTTAGGCGGCAACCGTAAAGGAAAAAAGAGAACTTATCTCAATTTAATTCTTGTTTTTTTGGCTACGGGTATTTGGCATGGCGCAAGTTGGGTTTATTTTACTTGGGGTGCTTGGAACGCTTTGTTTATTGTTATCGAAAAAGCTCTTGGATGGGGAAAAGATGAAATAAAAAAATGGTATTTTCTTGTCTTTCGCCATATTTATGCTCTTTTAGCCGTTGGTTTGGGAATGGTTATCTTTCGTTCACCGACCGTTACTTATGCTTGTGAGTATATTCAAGTTATGTTTGGGATTATTGATAACCATAACCTTCCTAATTTTGATTATGGCTTGAATTATAAGTTTTTGATTGCTTTATTGGTGGGATTTGCTTTGTCACTACCTTTAATGCGGAATATACTTAATGTTAAATATGAAAGAAAAGTGCTTCGCTCTGCGATTAATATTTGGCTTTTCATTCTGTTCTTCTTATCAACGATTTCCCTTGCGGCAAGTACTTATAATCCCTTTATTTATTTTCGATTTTAAGTATCTTCATTTTCTTAACCTCCCTTTCGGGAGGTTTTTTTATGTCTTTTTTCTCTATGTTTATCAAAAATATGCATTGCAAACAGCGAAAGAATATGTTATATTAGAGTCGTGATGATAAACAAGGGGGATGTGATGAACAGTATTTCAAAAACCATATTACTGTCTGCTGTCAGCTTATTTGTTGACAATGGAAATTTAACTTATGCGTCGGAACAAATACCTTTATCCGCCCCAAAGTCTGGCATCCAAACTTTACACACACATCACACACACATACGCCATACTCTTCAAAGACTTGATTTATCATCACGCCTTTTTGATGATTTAAGCAGTTCGGGAGAAGAACAAAAAGTCGCTTCGGTGTGTTTTATTACCGATACTAGGAATTGTTCGGAAGACAGGTTTGGTAATCTTGAAAGCCCTAACGGAGGAAATGGCGGCGGGGGAAAACCTGATGACCACGGGACACCCGAAGAACTTTGTAAACAAGCCGGTTATACCAATACACCTTGTCCTGAAGGTAGTAAGCCGTCTTCTTATTGTCCTTATGACAGTTCTTATCATTCCGATTGTGAATGTTCTTCCGAATATAATCAAGTTTGCGGTACGTCTATTGGAGAGAAAGGTGTCGGGACTTCCTGCGGCGGTAAATATAAAGAATGTTGTAATCTCTGTTCTGATTATAAATATACCTCTATTCCGTCGGGTTATGTGAGCAACGGCGAATGTCAATCGTGCAACGGCAAAAAATATAAAATTAAATGCGACCCGCAAAAATATGTTTCCGGCTCATCTTGTGGCACACAAGGCGGAAGCGGAAGTACCTGTTCCGATGATTACGGCACTTCTTACACTCAATGCAACTGTCCCAATAATTATGAATGGAGTTCCTCGCAAAAGAAATGTGTTTGTGCCACTTCTTTCAAATATTCCTGCTCCGGCACGGGGTATTCGGGAGGAGATGGGAATTCTTGCGACAACAAATATGCTAAATGTAAATGTGCAAACGGTTTTACATGGAATGCTTCGCAAGGGGCATGTGTTTGTTCCGGCTTTGATTTCTGCACGTTAAGTCAAGATTGTTCGGCTTTGGGCTATGCGCAACAAAGCTGTGAAGGCTCATCCGTAAAATGTCCGTTCAATACCAATTATGTTTATTGCCTCGATTAGAAAGGAGAAAAGAAATGAGAAAATTTACTTTATTGACTTCGGTTTTATTAACGGCTCCTTTTGCGGTGGGCAATGTTTTGGCACAATGCGTTGCGACACAAGACTGTGCAAGTTTAGGTTATACTGAAACCTCTTGTGAAAACGGCGGCATCAAATGTCCGTTTGGCGATAAATGGGCTTGTAAAACTGAAAGCTGCAATTTTGGATCTGACAACCCCGATTGTACCTACGGTTCTATTTATTATCATGATGGGACTTGCATAAAAGAATTAGTTTCAGGACGTATTCCTATCGGAATTGTTGTTTATGATGATGTAATTACACATGAAAAATGGATTATGGCCTTATCTTATTTAAGTGCTGGTAAATGGTCAACGGAAAGGGTTGATGTTCCTGGTATTACAAATTTTGAATCATCTCTTACTGCGGGAAGTGATTTGAACAGTTGCGAGAATACAGAAGCCATGTTAGCCTTAGGCGAATCGAAATATCCTGCGGCAGCGGCAGCCAAGAATTATGCCCCTGAGGGAGCAGAAAATACCAAAGGAAAATGGTGTTTGCCATCAGCGGGTATTTGGGGAACAGCAATTAAATATGCCAGTGATATTAACGTTGGATTTTCAAAGACAAGTTCTATTTCGTTATGTCCTCCAACTCTTACAAATTTTTGGTCATCGTCAGAAGTAGATGCAGAATATGCTTGGGTATTTGATAATTCTAGTCCTAACTGTTATTTGGCTCAACTTAGCAAAACATATTGGGATAGCTCTTATTATTACGTTCGCCCAGTAATGAAAATTTAATATCATATTGCTCTTGATGTTTCTTTCCGAATTTCACCTCTGAATTTTCCTATATCAGAGGTGTTTTTTTTACTCCAATAAATCATCAAGAAACGGCGGCTTGTAATTCGGACCCTTTAAAAATTTTCCATCAGCACGCTTTAAGGGCTTTCCATCAACCAACTTGGACATATTGCTTTGATGTACACGCTTAAATGCCTCTTGCATCGGTAGCCCCAACGCAACCACCATCCCGCTTAATACATACTGCAAATCTGCCAGTTCTTTTAACATTCTTACTCTTGTCTCATGAGTGGTCTTGCCTGTCTTTTGCAATTCTTCAATTAAAGAGTTAAATTCAACATCTAATTCTTTCATTTCTTCATGTAAAAGACGTTGTCTTAATTCCAGCAAATTAACACTATACGGCTCGGAAACCGCCACCTCCATCGCCTTATGGCATTCTAAGACTTGTTGTTCATACTCTTCCATGTTCTTACAGCCTTTTCCATGTCGTGCCTTGTGGCGTGTCTTCCAAAACAATTCCCTGCTCTTTTAACTCATTGCGGATTTTATCCGCTAAAGCATAGTCTTTGTTCTTCTTGGCTTCTGCACGAGCTTTGATTTGCGTTTCTATTGCTTCTTCCGTTAAACCATCCGCTTTTGCTTCACCTTTAAACCATGCCTCTGCATCTTGAAACAATAAACCAAGCATTGATGCACTGCTTAACAACAAGGATTTGCAACGTATCTTTTCTTCTTCCGTTTGCGCTTTATTTAGATTATTGACAATCTCATGCAAATAAGACAAGGCTAACGGCGTATTCAAATCATCCGCTAAGGCTTGGACGACTCTTTCATCCGGCTCAACGGCTTTAACTTCAACTTCCTTGACATTTCTTAACGCATTATAAAATTTATCCAAAGTTAATTTGGCATTGGTCAAACCTTCCATGGTAAAATTAAACGGTTGGTGATAATGCGTTGTTAAAAACAGTAATCTTAAGGCTTCTGCCGGTACTTTTGCCAATATCTCGTCAACGGTAAAGAAATTTCCTAATGATTTAGACATCTTTACACCGTCAACCATCAGCATTCCGCCATGAACCCAATAATGTGCAAATTTTGAACCCTCATAAGCACAGCAAGATTGTGCGCATTCATTTTCATGATGGGGGAAAATCAAATCCGAACCACCGCCGTGGATATCAAAATCATTGCCAAGCAATTTTGAACTCATTGCCGAACATTCCAAATGCCAGCCCGGTCTTCCGTATCCCCAAGGACTGTTCCATCCCGGTTGATCGGCATCTGAGGGCTTCCACAGAACAAAATCCGCCGGATTTTTCTTATAATCCGCTACTTCTATGCGCGCTCCCGCTAACATTTCTTTCATGCTTCTGCCTGACAAATAGCCATAATTCGGCATCGAATCTACCGAGAATAAAACATGACCTGCCGCTTCATAAGCGTGACCGTTTGCCAGAAGCCTTTTGACTAATTCTATCATTTCATTGATATATTCCGTTGCTCGCGGGCGGTAATTCGGATCAAGAACATTTAATTTCTTCATATCCTCAATATACCAGTCATAAGTTTCTTGCGTTATTTCTCTAATCGGTTTTCCGGTCTCTTTATGTTTGTTGAGTATTTTATCATCAACATCCGTAATATTTGAAACATAAGTAACGTGTTCTTTGCCGTAAACATGACATAAAAGACGGTACAAAACATCAAATAAAACCGGTGTCTTGGCATTGCCTAAATGAGCTTTATCATATACTGTCGGGCCACAGACATACATCCGAACATTAGACGAATCTATCGGGGTAAACTTTTCTTTCCGACGTGTCAATGTGTTGTTCAAATATATCTCGACCATTGTTTTTCTCTCCTTGTCCTTTTAGGCTTTTTCACCTTTTAATCTCTTTGCGGCTTTTGTTCTACCGATAAACGGCAATAATATCTTTAATTCCGGACCATTTTCTAAACCTGTTAAGGCTTTTCTCAGCGGATGAAATAATTCTTTGCCTTTCTTTCCGCTAGCCGCTTTAACGGCTGTCAGCCATTCATTAAATGTATTTTCATTCCATGGTTCCGGTGGCAATAACTCTGCGCTTTGCTCGCAAAGCTCTTTATCTTCAATGACCGGAGTAATTTCTCCGTTGCATACTTCCGACCATGTTTCAATATCCGAAACTTTTTCCAAATTGCCACGAACAGCATTCCAAAATTCTTCGCTTACCTGACAACGTTGTTTAACTACCGAATAGGGCATAGCGTGAACAACATGAAGATTAAAATGCTTTAATTCTTCTTCATCAAACTTTGGTTGGGCTCGACCTATTTTACCAAAATCTAATGTCGCTGCCAAATCTTCAAAGCTATAATAAGGTTCTATCGAATCCGATGTTCCTAATTTGGCCAAGAAAGAACATATCGCCATAGGTTCGACTCCTTCGGCTCGCAGTTCTTTAACGCCAAGGCTGCCTAATCGTTTTGATAATTTTCCTTCTTTTCCCGTCAAAAGCGGAAGATGAGCAAATGTCGGTATCTTTCCGCCTACTGCTTCAAACATTTGAATTTGTGCTGCCGTATTGGTAACGTGATCTTCTCCTCGTACAATGTGCGTAATTCCAAAATCCGCATCATCTATTACTGACGGCAAGTGATACAAAAAGCTGCCGTCTTCTCTTATTATTATCGGATCGCTTAAATTCTTTTCCGAATAACGGCACTCGCCTCGAACTAAATCGTTCCAAACAATATCTCCGTCCGTTAGCTTAAAACGGTAGTGCGGACGCCTTCCCTCTGCTTCATATTTGCTTTTTTGTTCTTGAGTTAACTTTAGAGCTTGTCTGTCATAAATCGGAGGAAGCCCTTTATTCAATAGTCTTTTACGCATGAATTCCAATTCTTCAGGCGTTTCATAGCAGGCATATATTCTTCCCTCGGATTTTAACTTTTCTGTTACTTCTTTATACCTTTCAACTCGTGCGGATTGGCGAGCCTCCTCGCTCCAGCTTATTCCTAACCATTCTAACGCATCTCTTATCGCCGCTTCATATTCCGCTTTTGAACGTAAGGTGTCCGTATCATCTATTCTTAACATGAACTTGCCGCCTAACTTTATTGACAGCAACCAATTAAATAACGCCGTGCGCGTATTCCCTATGTGCATAAACCCTGTCGGACTGGGGGCGAATCTTACTTTTATATTGCTCATTTTATTATCTCACTTCAGCATAAAAAAAAACTATTGTGGATAATAGATGTTTTGCCTTATAAATTCAACCTTTTTTTACATTTTAATCTTAATAGGGATATTCCCCTTCTTCGCGAAGTTCATTTGTCCTTTCCATCGCCTCTATTTGAATGCGAAAATCTTCTAAAAACCACTCTATTTCCCCATCATCTGCCGCTATCATTTGGTAAAACTTTTGGCGATAGGACAATATCAGACTACTCTCTCCCAAGATTAAATCGCGAATCTTTATTCCATCTAACCCTTTGTGCAACTTAAATCCCAATAAGATATTCTGTAAAGCATCATTCTCCGGCAATCCTTCAAAATGAAGTTGCGCCGTTACGTCCGCATTACTTCCGTTTACGTAGGCTTTTAATATTTGAAAATTTATTTTGTAATTAAATGCTAACGGAAAACTCTTATAGGCTCCTAACGCATAACGACGAAATAACTCTCGATACTCAAGTTGTTGCTCTTGTGTCATTACCTTCCAATATTTTCCAACCACAAATTGTCCAACATAATCTAAATCAACATAATTTAAAAAAAGCTCATCTAAAAGTGCATATTTCGTTGAAATATTTTGAACCGAAAAGGCTTGTAACAGTTGTTCTCCTTTAGCTTCCGCCCATTCTCTTGCCTCTTTAGAATTTAAAAGTTCGGCTTTTGCCGTCGTTGTAAAAAAAACTGCAAAACAAAATATGATAACTTGTAAAAAATACTTACTTTTCATAAAAAAATGCCTTATTATGTGCTTAATTTATTTTAGTTTAACACAAATTGGTTAATAAAATGAAACTTATTCTTTCGACATTGCTCTTTAGTTGCTTTTTTCTTACACATAACGCTCTTGCTATCAACCCCGATGCCGGATTGCGTTATATTAATTCTCGCGGAAAAGTTTTGTGTGGTACAAATCTCGATGCCCCCGCCTTTGCTTCTCAAGATGAAAACGGTA
The DNA here is from genome assembly GCA_944390275.1 of uncultured Alphaproteobacteria bacterium. GTDB lineage: Bacteria > Pseudomonadota > Alphaproteobacteria > RF32 > CAG-239 > HGM16780. The sequence continues at coordinate 41,253 of CALXPL010000007.1, read as the reverse complement.
TGTGGAAAGGTTTTGATGTCGATATTTGTAAAGCATTTGCCGCCGCTATTTTGGGCGATACTAATAAGTTTCAAATGGTTGATGTCCGTGCTGATCAAGCCGGAAATGCTCTAACTACCGGACAAGTCGATGTTATGCTCGGAGGACAAACTTTGGCTGCTTCTGCAGAAGCTCGCGGAAAAGCCGTCCCTGCCGCTGTTCTCTATTATGACAAACAAATTTTTCTTGCTCGACAAATTTCTCAATCTAATTCTCTGGAAGATTACAAAAATGCAATGGTCTGTGTTGTTGCCGGCTCAAATGACGCAAATAATGTCGAAGAATTCAGCAATAAGCATGACCTCAATTTAAAAATGCTTACCTTTAATTCCGAATTACGCGCAAAACAAGCATTCCTCTTAAACAGATGCCAAATGCTTACCGGTAATAAAATCTATTTACAAGGTGTCTGGGAAAAACATTTTCAAGACAATCCTGATGTCAAAATTATTCCCGACTACTTAGCTCTTAAACCTGTTTATGTCTTGGTCGCTCGCGATAATCCTAAATTTCAATCTATCGCTCGTTGGATTATTAACTCACTTCAGTTAGCGGAAATGTATGGCATTAATTCTCAAAATATCAAGGTGCAAATCGGCTTGAAAAATTCTTCTCAAAGAAATCTTCTTGGGGCTAATCCTAAATTATGGAACCAGTTTGGTCTTCGTCCCGACTGGGTTAAAATGGCTTTGGCTAAAATCGGTAATTATGGGGAAATCTTTGAGAGAAATTTTGGTCAATATAGCACTCTTCAGATAAATCGCGAAGAAAACGATTATCTTAAAAACGGCGGATTGTTTAATCCTCTCCCTTTTTTGTAGTTTCAGAAATAAATTTTAGAGCATCTTCTAGGCCCGAATCTGTAATGCGATGTTGCTCGCCTTTGACTGTCTTATTTGTAACTTGACATCCCATCGTTTCTAATACTTTTTTACTATGCTCCATTGAACAAAAACGAACTAAATTATCTTTATCCCCATGAAGGAGGAGAACCTTTGGACTGCTTTTATGGTGTTTTAATAACCACTTTTCCGGAACAACTATACCACTAAAACTAACACAGCCTCCAATTTTTTCTTCCAACATAAGCGATGTATATAAAGCCAACATTGCTCCTTGTGAAAATCCACACAAATACAAATCTTTTAAGTCTAGTTGATACTCATTGAGCAAATTGTCTATATACGCACGCAAATAGTGATAAGCACTTTCTAACCCCAGTTTCATCTTCTCATATATCTGAATACATTCCTCTAGTGTCGCAACCGTCTTGCGCTCATCATTCGGATCAAATTGATGCATCGAATACCACTGTCTTTTTTTTTCGTGTATTTCACAAACTAGAGGGGCTTGTGGAATATGTATGGCATAATTTTCAAGTAAACCAAACTTCGGACTGATTATCTTATCTACCGTTTGCGCACAATCTATATAGCCATGCAAAAAAACTACCAGTTTTTTCGGTATGCCATTAATATGCGCTATTTCTTCCGTTATTTCACACATATTGTTTTTTTGCCCTGTTTCTTCCAATTACGGGCGCATTTTAATGCTCTTTTCTTAATATATCGTAAATTATTCCTTTAAAAATTTTTCAATCTTATCTAGTGTTGCCGATATGGATTTGGATAAATCTAATTTATGCTCTACATCTAAAAAGCATTCATGTGTCGTTGCATCATAACGACAATAAGGCGTACTGAAACTCTTCTTATATTCTTTACTATCATCGATATGAATATCTATCTTATGTTCTCGACAATATGTCGCTTTGGTTTTATCCCATAAGGCCTTTTCTATCTTGAATTCTCCGTCTGCTCGTATTTCTGCTAAACCTTGTTCCTGATAATAATCAAATATGGCAAATAAATGATTGTATTCTATCTTATGTTCTCTTAAATATGTTGCTACTTTTTCATAGGGACCTCCGGTTATTATATATATCTTCCATCCTCGCCCTATCGCCTCTTGTGTAAATGCTTTAAAATAATCCGGATTGCTGTTTATTACCCCATGAAAATCCAATCCTATCCTAATCTCTCTACTCATCTTGATTTCCAAACAAATTCGAAAATAAATCTTTTAAGGAACTCGGACTAAGCAGCGATAAGGGATTTATACTCACTTGCGGATCATTTATTGTTCCCGAAACCGTATAATTTGCCGCAAATACCGTTCCATCCTTTCCGGCTAACAAATTGCCTACTACCGGTATTTTTCCTAAAAAGCTATTAATACTATACGCTGGTGCTATAACACCGTCTCCCTTTAATGCTTCACTCCTTACATCATATGAACCATTTATCGTAATCCCGAGTACATTGCCAAAGGCTTTACTATCTTTGACTGATAATACTTTATCTTTATACTCAAACGGAGCATCAAAATGAGAAAAAGCAATACCCTCACCTGTTAACATATCGACCATCCCCGTCAATGATGAAACCGTCAACAATTTTGCTAAAACAGGCGTATTATGAATATTGAAATCTCTTATAGAAGCGTGTCCAACAAATTCTTTATCCGCATTCCTTTTCGCTTCTATCTTTAAATTGCCTCCGCTCATATTCTCATAAATGCGCAAAACCTTTAATGTACTGCCTGCATTGTTACTGTCTATTGATAAATAAAACTCATTATTGGGTTTCGGAACATAATCTGCTTTCAGTTTTACTTGCTTACTATTACCGTAGTTGCCTATCATGTGAACTTCATAAACCCCTATACCATTCCTTAATTTTGCTACTCCGGCAAAATTACTTATCGGTACATTGGGGTTTGTCCATAGTTTGTTTACGGCTATATTTATATCCGTATTCGTTACTTGTTCCAACGCATCTTGTTCATCTTTTTCGACTTCGGCCAAGGGTTTCTTAAACAATTCCTTCTTGTCGCTTTCTCTGCGTGCAAAAAACTCACTTAAATCATACTCCATTCCTGACACATTAATATCAATTTTCGGACTTTTATTAACTTCTGAAAAATCTATCTTGGCTTTCGCATTCGTTTTGGGTCCCGATATTTCATAAATATCTATCACTTGCGGTTTTCCCTTCTTATCCAGACTGATTTTGCCTTTCAAATTAAAATCATATTTCGATAAAGCAAAAAACGGAACTGACACTAATTTGTTATCGGCAAAAGATAATTCTGTCTTAATATTTCCTGTCGCTCCTTGCAATTTACGAAAGCCTAAAAAGGAGTAATCTATGGACGCATTCGTAATATCCGCATCGACATTAACTTGCACTTTATTATCCGAACTGACGGAAACTATTGACTTTACTTCCGCATAGCCTTCTATATATGGCGGATTTAAGATATCAATATCTATTCCCAATTTTTTCTTTATTTCATCATTGTAGCGGAATGATATTTCATAATTTGATTTGTTTTGCTTATTATTAAAGTTTTCATCCCATACCAACTTTATCGGTATTTCATCAAAAACCGCTTCTCCCGATAATCTTAAATTATTATTCGTAACCAAAAGGTCTAATTTTTTTGATGTAATATTTTTCTCTTGTACTATGTTTGTCATTGTTACATCACTCAAAACGACTTTTACATCGGCATTAACATCTTTCGGTCCCAAATTGTCTTTTAATTCAAACTTTAAGCCTAAATCCGTTACCGCATTTCCGCTTAATTTATCGGCGGGTATGTTCATGTCTTTTACAAAATTTAGCGGCGGATTATCAATTAATCTTAACGCATCTTTTACGCTTGATTCCATTTGCAACTTGATGTCCGCATAACTTTTGGCTTTATTCAAATCATATAAGCGGACAGAGCCTCCCGTTAAAATTACTCCTTCCGATAACCCTTTATCTATATCCACTTTTATTTCATCCGAACTGAAATAGGCTTGCCCGTAAGCATTCTTTATATTCGGCATGTCTGCCAAGTAATTTACTTCCGCATCTTTTACTTCTACTTTGCCATCTAATTTTGATAAAACTATATCTTTTTGTTTCTTATCATAACCGAAATCAAACTCAAATATTGCATTCTCCGCCTTGCCAACAAATAAACTCGTCTTACACCAATACCAAGCACTCTCGACTATATAACGCGGCCAATATTTGGATAAATCATCAAACTTTACTTCTTTTATCCAAGCACTTACTTTTATCTCTAAATCTTTTAACGAATTCTCTAAAAAATATTTCTTAAACCCTTTGGTTTCAAATCCTATCTTTGTCTTTAATCCATTTAAATCAAAATCGGCATTCTTGATTACTACTTTATCTATTCCTCCGATTATGTTTCCCTGCAAATTAAAAGAACTTATATCATATTTCATCCTTTCGTCCGAATTAAACATGATATTACCTTGTCCGCCTTCAATTTTGAAATCAACTTTTTTGACGACTTTATCGATATTATCCGCTATTTTATCTTTGTATTTCAATACTTCTTTAAAATCTATATTTGCTTGTAATTCTCCGCTTATCGGAAGATTTACCTTATAAAGTTTTTGATTAACTTCATCTTCTAAAAAACTTCCTATTAATTCTGACGGAATAACATCGCTGAAATAAGTCTTGATTTGCATCATATCATTATAATTTTGGTAGGTCAGATTTAAACCGGCTGAGGAAACTTTATCTTTTATCTTAACTAATGCATTTATATCCGTACTGATATTGGCAAAATTTCTTTCAAATGTATAATTAACATCCGGCATTACCCATTTACGTCCTAAATCTACTTCATGAAACTCTACCGAGGCATTGTTGACTATTATACGATTAATGTAACTTTCCGCATAATATTTATCATCGGAATTAAATCTTTCCAAAAAATCTTCCGCAGAGCGAAAATAATATTCTAACTTTTTCTTATTAATTTCATTTATTTTCCCGCTTTCTATTCCATAGTTGGTAAAAACATATATATTCGGAGAATCGACCTCTATGGCGCTGGGGGCGATTATTCCTCGTAATAAGGCGCGAATACTAAATGATAATGATGTGCGGGGAGCATTGACGATAAAACTGTCATCCGCTTTCTTAAATACAATATTATTCGCAATAATTTTTATCGGTTGAATTGAACGTACCAATTCTATGTTTACCGAATCGACGCTGACTTGATAGGTCGAATCATCACTGTTTAAGGCTTTAATGATGTAGGGTTTTAAATAAGGAACAGATATCGGGCCTTTGTATAATTGCCATAAAAACAGCATGAGAATCGTCAGAAAAAAGACTCCCAAATAATCTAGTATCTTATATGCTCGATATTTTTTATTCGATACCTTTTTCATTTATTTTCTTCCAGCCATTTTTTTATACTGTTATAATTTTCTAATCGATACAATCCATTATGCGTTCCGTCCTCATAAATCTCAATCTTTTTCGGCTCTTGCGCATATTTATATAAATCTTCAGCCAACTTTACCGGAACTAATTTATCTTGTCTTCCCCCTTGTATCAAAATCGGTGTGTTAATTTTTCCTATCATCTCTCGATTTTCATATTTGTCCTTGATGATTAAATCGTAAGGAAACGGAAATTTTACTACTGCTTTGGCGGTTTCAACAATATTGTTAAACGGAACTTCCAAAACCAATCCCGCAAAATCGCCTTTGCTTTGAAGTTCATAAACGGTGTTTATGGCCATGTGTGAACCCAAGGATAATCCATAAACAATGATATTCTCATTCTTATAGCCTTGTCCTCGCAAATAATGAATTGCCGCTAAGGCGTCTTGCTCTAAATTCTTTTGGGTAATTTTACCTGTCTGTCCTCCAAAACCTCGGTATTCCGGCATAAAAATTCCATAACCGTCTTCTGCAAATGGTAAAAGTTTATAATAAAAACTTTCTAAATTATGTGCGTTGCCATGAAAAAATAAAATTACCTTTTTATCGTTTCGGGGCTTTACAAACCATGCTAATTCTTCCGTTCCGTCCGATGCGTAATAATTTACTTCTTCCGCTAAAAATCCACCCTCTCGTGCTTTGTTTATATCCGATTTTTCCGATGACGGCTTATAAAAAAAATACTCCGGAAAAAAATAAACACTTCCGCAAAAAATAATATAAAGCACCAATAAACTTATGAGCATTCTCTTTATCCAACTTCGCATGATTGCCCTACCTTGCTTGCCAATGCCGCAGACAAAAACAAATCGATATCACCATCTAGAACCGCTTTGCAATCCGAGGTTTCAACTTCTGTTCTTAAATCTTTTACCATCTTATAGGGTTGCAAAACATAAGAACGTATTTGATATCCCCAACCGATGTCACTTTGCGCATCTCTCATGTTTTGTTCTTTTTCTTCGCGCTTTTTCAACTCTATTTCATACAAACGGGACTTTAACATTTTCCATGCACTCTCTCTATTTTGAAATTGAGAACGCTGCGTTTGACATTGAACAACTATTCCCGTCGGAATATGCGTGATTCTTACTGCCGAATCGGTTTTATTAATATGTTGTCCACCGGCTCCCGATGAACGGTAAGTATCTATCCTGCAATCGGCTTCATTTATGTTAATTTCTATCTCATCGTCAATTACCGGATAAACACCTATGGACGCAAAACTCGTATGTCTTCGTCCCGCACTGTCAAACGGTGATATTCTTACCAAACGATGAACCCCCGTTTCTGACTTTAACCAGCCATAAGCATTATGTCCGCTTATCTTTATGGTAACGGACTTTATTCCGGCAACATCGCCTTCCGTTTCTTCAATATATTCAACCTTATAATTATGGCTCTCTGCCCAACGTGTGTACATTCTTAAGAGCATTTCCGCCCAATCTTGAGCTTCCGTACCTCCACTTCCCGCATGGACTTCCAAGTAGGCGTCATTGGCATCGACCTCTCCCGACAAGAGGGCTTCTAACTCTCCTCTCTTTGCCTCTTTTTCTAAATCTTGAAATTGTGTCATGATATCTTGGAGCAACATTTCATCATTTTCTGAATCCGCTAATTCAGCCAATTCTTTTAATTCGCTTTGTGTCTTTTCCAACTGATTATAATGAGATATCGCCTCTTCCAATCGCGTTTTTTCACTCATGAGTTTTTTCGCTTTCGCGGCATCTTGCCATAATTTTTCATCTTGTGTTAAGGCATTTAATTCCTCAATACGAAGAAGTGAATTTTCATAGTCAAAGAGACCTCCTCAGCAATGCTAATGATTGCTCAATTCTTATACTTATTTCTTCTATTTCGGCTCTCATGGCTATTCCTTCTAATATTGTGTTCCTAATTGAAAGTCGGTATTATCTTCTCCATAGAAAATTTTATCCCCTTCTTCTTCACTATCTTCTCCGCCGCCGATTACTTTTTGACGCATTCGGTCAAAGTCAAAATCCGGCTGCAAAGCCTCTACGATAACGGATTTATCTTGCGGCGTTGCCGGTTTTCCCGTATTGTAATTAACGCGCATCAATCTCATTCCTTCCGGAATTCGGAACGGAATGTCGGCTTTATCGGCTAAGGCTTCTTGCATGAAACTATAAAAAATCGGTAATGCGGCTGATGAACCTGTTTCTCTTGAACCTAAACTTCTCGGTTCATCAAATCCGACATAAGTTCCAACAACTAAGTCCGGTGAAAAACCTATAAACCACGCATCTTTACTATCATTTGATGTTCCCGTTTTACCGGCAAGATGTTTCTTTAACGCTCTTAATCTTGCGGCTGTTCCTCTGATGGCGACACCTTCTAATATACTGGTCATTTGATAGGCAGCATATTTATCGACAATTTGTTCTTGATTTGAAGCTAGTTCCGGTATGTCTTGATTGTTCCATTCCGTTGCCTTACAATCTTGGCAGACGCGTTTATCATGTTTGTATATGGTCTTACCATTTCTATCTTGTATTCTTTCAATAAAATACGGAGTTACTTTCTTGCCGCCATTTACCATTACCGCATAAGCTGATGATAAATCTATCAAACGTGTATCCCCCGCTCCTAAAGACATGGACAACAATTCCGGAAGATTGTTATTAACCCCCAGCTTTTTCGCTTCCGCGGCTACTTTATCCATACCAACTTCTTGAGCTAATCTTACCGTCATCAAATTCTTTGACTTTTCCACTCCTTGCCTCAAGGTGGTTAACCCTGAAAAATTTCGCGAATAATTAACAGGTTTCCATTTCGGCAATCCGGGGCCTTGGTCTAAAACAAACGGCGCATCCAAAATTAAATCCGTTGGAGAATAGCCGTTTTCCAATGCCGTTAAATAAACTATCGGCTTAAATGACGAGCCGGTTTGGCGGCGAGCTTGAATAACACGATTAAACTGTGAAAGTTTGAAATCATACCCCCCTACTATTGCCAAAACCTTACCCGTATGCGGATCCATGGCTATTAACCCTCCGTTGACATTGGGAATTTGTCTTAAATAGTATGAATCTGTGGTAACTTTCTTTTTCTTTGCTTCCGCCGGACTTATTTTTTCTACCAAAATAACATCACCCTCTTGCAAAACTTCTTTAACGTTTTTCGGGGTGTTACCTATTCTTTGCTCCGGCAAATTCTTGCGTGCCCATTTTACCAATTCATAAGGAATACTTCCCAAAGCTCCCGATTTTGTTCTTATTACCGCTTCTTTGTCATTTACTCCGGTGACAACAGCTATTTCCCAATCTTTTTCTGATCCTTGAGGATATTCGGCTTTTTCTAATTTTTCATTATATGTCGAGGCACCATCCCAATGACTTATCGGACCGCGATAACCGTGACGAATATCATAATTTTTTATCTCTTCACGAAATACTCTCGTTGCGATGTCTTGAAGATGAGGATCTAATGTCGTTCGAACTATCAAACCGCCTTCGTATAATGCATCTTCTCCAAATTTCTTTTGTATTTCACGGCGAACTTCTTCGCTGAAGTAGTCCGCGTTTTTTACAAATTCTCCGCTTCTATCGACTACTTTTAACGGCTTGGCTTTGGCTATTTCTGCTTCTTCCTCAGATATATAACCGTCTTCCTGCATTCTGCCTAAAACCCAATTTCTTCTTGCTATTGCGTTGTCATATTTTGTTTTGGGATTGTAATTATTCGGACCTTTCGGTAAGGCGGCCAAGTAAGCTATCTCTTCCAGTTCCAATTCATTCAACGGCTTTCCAAAATAATTCAAAGCTGCCGCTGCCACACCATAGGCTCTGTTGCCTAAATAAATCTCATTTAAGTATAATTCCAAGATGTGTTCTTTGGTAAATGCCTGTTCCATTCTTACCGACAAAATTGCTTCTTTTATTTTTCTTAATATTGATACTTCCGAACTTAAGAAAAAGTTTTTGGCAACTTGTTGGGTAATTGTCGAAGCTCCAGACGGACGACGTCCACTACCAAAATTCTTTAAATTTACTAAGACAGCACGAGCAATCCCTATAAAATCTATTCCCGAATGATTGTAAAAATTTTTATCTTCCGCCGCTATAAAAGCATTTTTAACTTTGTCCGGAATTTGATTTTCCGGTACAAACAACCTTTTTTGAGCCGCGTATTCCATTAATAACTGACCATCTCCGGCGTATAAACGCGTGGTTACCGGTGGTGCATAATCTGATAATTGGTGATAATCCGGTAAATCTTGTGATATTTTCCAATAACCGATAAGTAATCCTATAATTCCTATTACAGCAAAAAAGAATGCTGCGCTTAACAGCGTGGTCAATGTTTTAAACATAAGATATTTCCATAAAAGATATAATGACTTTTTTATCAATTTAGTACAATTAAAATAAATTGCAAAAGTTTTTTACCTTTTATTAAATATCTTTCCCTGTCCTTATCCTTAAAATACGGAAGCATGTTTCATATTTTCAAAATAACTGTCTATTGCTCTTTGCGTTGCTAAAACTAATTTACGGCGATACGTTTGTTGTTTTAATAATCTTTCTTCCTGACGATTGGAAAGATAGCCCATTTCCAGCAATACCGACGGAACATCGGGGGCTTTCAAAACCGCAAAACCGGCAAAACGATGCGTATTGGAAACCATCTGTACCGAATTTTTCATTTCTTGAACCATGAAACCGGCAAATTCCGAAGAGCGGTTCATACTTTCTCTTTGTGCTAGATTTATTAATATGTCCGATACTTCTCTTGAATGTTCAACCAAGTTCAAACCAGCGATAACATCCGCTTTATTTTCTCTTTCGGCCAAAGCCGCTGCTTCCTTATCTGATGCCGTTTCAGACAAGGTATAAACCGACAAACCTTTTGCATCCCTGTTCTTGGCACTATCCGCATGAATCGATAAAAACAAATCAGCATTATATTTTCTGGCTATTTTTACTCTATCGCGTAACGGAATAAATTTATCCGTACTTCTGGTTAAATAAACTTTATATTTTCCGCTCTTTTCCAGTTGGGCTTTTAACTCTTTGCCCATAGCTAACGTAATATTCTTTTCATAGACTCCCGAATACCCTATTGCTCCCGGATCTTTTCCGCCATGTCCGGGGTCTAATACTATCACATATTTTTTATTTGAATTGCTTTTGGCTTTGCTTGTTTTTGTGCTCGAACTTTTCTTTTTTCCGCCGTTATCACTACTGGTAAAAGCGTATTCTGTACCTACTTTTGACTTAAACTCACGCTCTGAGGCTATCGCTATATCCACGACAAAACGCCATCCAAAATTACTCTGCGGCGCTAACATAAAGGCTTTCTTTATAACAACCGGTTTTTCCAAATCAAAAACTATTCTCTTTCCGTTTTCGCCAAGAACACCTAGTCGTGTGGAACTAATTAAATTATTTTTGGAAATTTGTCTTTCTATATTCTGATTTACATTTACATCATAAACATCAACCACTAAACGTGACGGCGCAGATAATAAAAATGCCTTATATTCAAATTCACTGTCAGCATCAAAAACTATACGAACACTTCCTATTCCCTGACCTATCCTCATCGATTTTATTTGACCAGCAGAAACACTGCTTATCATCATGATAAGCACCATAATTACTGTCCAAAATATATTTTTGGCTCTTTTCATCCCTGTTTCTATCCCTTTTGTGTATCTGCTTGCTGTTACTCGCATTCTTTTATCTTTTTAATTATATCCCCTACTTCTTACCATTCTCTTAATAAAAAAAATTTATGCATTTGTGTAAAATGATGTTGTGTTTTAAATCAAATTGTATATGCTATCCTTGTTGTATGCATAGAAGCTGGTATGTTTATCGACCAAATTTATAAAGTTTTTATCTTTACACTTTATTGTGATGCGTCGAAGTTGTTATGCATTCTCTACATGCAACAGTTTATGAAAGTTTTTTAGGGGTGTATTCTTACATTTTAGGCACTAAATAAGCAAGAAATAATTAAGCCTAAAATGAAAAATTTAAAGTTTTTGTTTCCTCAATTTATCTCTTTACAATTAGGAAACTTGTTCTTGTGTGTCTCTGGGTTGACGACTCATTTAAATTTTTCTCAGAATATTACCTTCTATATGATTGTTTTGATACCATTCTCAAAACTTTATTTTGAGAATCGGAAAGGAGTTTATTATGGTAAAAAGAATGCTTATTGATGATACTCAACCCGAAGAAACACGCGTCGTTATCATCAACGGAAATAAAATTGAAGATGTTGAATTTGAAACAACAAGTCGTAAACAAATTAAAGGAAATATTTATTTAGCTAAAGTTATGCGTGTCGAACCATCCCTACAAGCAGCTTTTGTCGATTATGGCGGAAACAGACACGGCTTTCTTGCTTTTAGCGAAATTCATCCCGATTATTACTACGTTTCTCAAGAAACTCTTGATGAAGTTGATAAAGAAGTCGATGATTATATTGAAGCAAAAAAAATTGCTATAAAAGAACGTGAAGCCGAGCGCGAAAGAATCCGTGCCGAAAAAGCCTTACGTCGCGCAGAAAGACTTAAAGCCGAAGAAGAAGCTGCCGAACGAAATGCTGAAACGCAATCTAACTCTGATACTCTTTTTTCTGAAGATAATCCCGTTGCCTCTTCAGACTTACCTTCACAAAATGAAATTCCTCATGAGAATACTCTAAATGATGTTGATTCATCCTCTCAAACGAGCGAATCTTCTTCTGCTTCCGTATCTGATGTTGACATATCTGATGAACAAAATTTCAATAACTCACCTTCTCTTGACGATAAAGAGTCGAATCCTGACGAAAATTTTGATGACATGTCTTTAAAAAATTCCGATACTTCAGAAATTACTGTTTCTGATGAAACTTCTGATAATGTTTCTTCAAAACCAAGACGTCGTTTTCGCAGAAAAAAATCTTCTCACCAGAGAAATAAAAATCTTAAAGTCCTTGCTGAAACTTCAACACCAGACCCTTCTGTTTCCGAGGACGTTTCCGATGAAGATTGTGATGTCGAAGAGGAAGTCGGTCTTTCCCAATCTTCCGATTTTGATACTTCCGAAAAATCTTTAGATACGAAACCTTCTGATGAAGATATTTCTTCTTCCGAGGAAGACGACGATGATGAGGATATTGAAAATGATTTTGAACTGCAAAGAAAACTTCTTAAAGTCAGAAAACTCTATCATCGTTCCTCTATTCAAGACGTTATTAAAGAAGGACAAATGCTTTTGGTTCAAGTTGTTAAGGAAGAACGTGGAAATAAAGGCGCAGCATTAACAACTTATCTTTCTCTTGCCGGTCGTTATTGCGTCTTGATGCCGAATCGTATCAAAAGCGGTGGGGTTTCTCGCAAAATTACAAACGTTACTGATAGAAAAAGATTGAAGGCTATTGTTAAAGAACTTCCTTTGACAGCCGATATGTCCATGATTGTTCGTACTGCCGGTGAAGATAAAACAAAATCCGATATCGTACGCGACTATAATTATCTTATTCGTACATGGAATAATATCCGTATCGCAGCTTTGAAAAGCAAAGCTCCCGCGCTCATCCATGAAGAAGGTAATTTAATTAAACGAGCCCTTCGTGATATGTTCTCAAAAGATGTGTCCGAAATTATTGTTGATGGCGCCGAAGCATTTAAATCTGCTCGTAATTTTATGAAAATTTTAGCTCCTCAAAATTTGAAAAAAATTAAATCGACGCGCAAAAACGATATTCCTCTCTTCCAACGTTTTCAAGTCGAATCACAACTTGATAAACTCCATGATACGAATGTTCAACTCGAATCCGGCGGTTATCTCGTTATTAATCCTACGGAAGCTCTCGTATCAATTGATGTTAACTCCGGTCGTGCAACAAAAGAAAAAGATTTGGAAGAAACTGCTCTTAAAACAAATCTTGAAGCTGCTGATGAAATTGCACGCCAACTCAGAATGCGTAATTTAGCCGGTTTGGTCGTTGTCGATTTTATTGATATGGAAGACCCGAAAAATAATCTCGCTATCGAAAAACGTATGAAAGAAGCTATGAAAGATGATCGTGCTCGTGTTCAAATTGCTAAAATGAGTTGTTTCGGTTTACTCGAAATTTCCAGACAGCGTATGCATTCTTCTTTCATGGAAAGTAATTATAAAGTTTGTCCTTACTGCCACGGGAAAGGGATGGTTCGTACTATTGAATCTAGCTGTGTCCTCATTTTAAGAACAATTGAAGAAGAAGGTATCAAAAATAAAACTTCTACGTTGAATGTTTTTGTTCCTTCAGATGTGGCCGTCTATTTGCTTAACCAAAAACGACAGGCTATCGTTGATTTGGAAAAACGCTATAACCTTTCTGTCATTATTAGTGCTGACAACTCTATAAAAAATGTTGAAGAATTTCGTTTAGAAAAAATTAAAAATACAAAACCCGCCGTTAAAGAAGAAAAAATTCCTGAATTTCATGAAATGTTTGCTGAGGAAGAAATAAACGATGAGGTTATCTCTGAGGATAATGATGAAGAAATTTGTGATGATGTTTCTTCTCAAGAAGATACAGAGGAAAATAATCAACAGAGAATTCGTCGCGATAAACGTAATCGTTATGATAGACGTAATAACAGAAATAAACGTTCTGCTCATAATAACAGAGAAACTCAAAACAATCATGACAACACAACGAACAAAAACGAATCCGCTTCCACTCACAGCGAACCTGTTATTTTGTACAACAGTCATGAAGATATTGTTGAAAATGCTAATGATGAAAAAGATAATAAAAAATCAACATGGTGGAGAAAACTTATCAGCTAATCCTTACATCATTCGTTTTTAAATTATGCAAAAAACTGGTATGGATTTTTTGTTCATTACCAGTTTTTTTGCTTCCGTTTTCTTCTCATGCCGAAACTCTCCGTTTAATTAGCGATGAAGAAACCGAACAATTTTTAGCCGATATACTTAAACCTTTATATCAAAGTGCCGGTATCGCCTTTTCTCGAAATAACGTCTTTCTCGTTGACGATAATTCCCTTAATGCTTTTGTCGGAGACGGAAATATTATGTTTGTTCATACCGGTACACTTATGAATGCGGATAATGCCAATCAGATTGTCGGTGTGTTGGCTCATGAAACAGGACATATTCAAGGGGGGCATATTATTCGGCAAAAAATTAAAATGCAATCTTTGCAACAGGCTTCCCTTGCCTCTATGGTTGCTGCCGGTATCTTAGGGGCTGCAACCGGTCGTGCCGATGTCGGAATGGCCGTATTGCTCGGAACCAGTAGCTCGGCTCTTCATAATATGTCTGCTTATCAAATTCAAGAAGAACGAAGTGCCGATGAAGCTGCCGTACAACTCTTGAATAAAACTAAACAATCTCCGGCAGGTATTCGTGATTTCATGAAAAAAATTCAACAACAAAATATTATGGAAGGAATTGAAGAAAACACTTACCTTCGAACGCATCCGGTTACTTCCGAACGAATTACTTTTCTTTCTCAAGCGGCGGAGAAATCCCCTTATCCCTTACTTAATTCCGAACTCGAAAATAAATTTGAACTTATCAAAGCTAAACTTCAAGCCTTTTTACAACCACCTGAAAAAATACTTAAACAATTTCCGATAACGGATACTTCTGTTCCGGCTTATTATGCGCGGAGTATTGCTTACTTTCGCCTGCTGAATATTAATCTTGCCCTAAAAAACATAGATATCCTTCTTCAAAACTACCCAAAAAATCCTTTTTTCCACGAACTTAAAGCACAAATTTTTATGGAAACAGGTAACCTTTCAAAGGCTGTAGAAGAATATCAAATCGCTTATGACTTACTGCCCGACTCTGCTCTCTTTCAAATTAACCTCGCTCAAGCAATGATTGAAAATTCTCCAAATGCGAATGATATTCAAAAAATTATCAACCTTCTCAATCAATCGTTAATTCTGAGACAAGATTCATTTGCTTGGTTGCTTCTTTCCCGCGCTTACGGCTTAAAAAATGATATTGCCAATGCTAATTATGCTGCCGCAGAATTTAGTTTCTCTAATGGTGATCTTGATACCGCTGAACGACAAACCGATAACGCTCTCAAAGCAAATCCCTCAAATTCTCTTAAACTAAAACTTGATGACTTGCAAAAACGAATTTTCGATTTACAAAAACAAAAAAGAAAGCAAATTCAATATCTTTAATTTTAGACAAAAATATCTTGCTTTTTTTCTACAAAACTGTTATTTTAATTCCGATATTTAAATTATTGTTCCACTATTATTTTTTTAATTATGAAAAAATATGATTTTTACAAAGAAATGTTTATGGTAAGTGAAGTTTATCCGGCTATTGTAAAATCCGTTGATTGTTATAAGGTTCTTGTCGAACTCCGTCAAGGAGGGCTTGGCATTGTGTATCAATCTAACGTTCCCTATGAAATTACCGATTTTGTTATCGGAGAAGAGTACGATTTTGAAATTATCGGCTTTAATTCTGACGGAATTCTCTCACTTATTCCTGAAGAGAGCGAATGTAACCGTTTAGGTATTAAACTGGAAGAAACAACGGCAACTATCGAGGCTGTATCACAAACAGCCATAGCCTTCTCCGTCAAAGGAGAAATTCTTCTTTATAAAACTGTCTTGGGTGCTAATTTCTTTGACTTGCTCCGTCCGGAAGAACAAGCGTCTATCGTTCTGCTTAGCCCTACCGGAGACAATAAAAAACCTGTTATTGTCGATATTAAAGAATTCTCCGTGAATGGAAAAATTTTCCGAATTATGGATTACTCCTATCAAAAGGCTTTACCTTCTTCGGAAAAAACAAGTTCCGGAACTTTAGAAGTTGGTCAACTGGTCGATTTGTTTTATGATCCTCATGTCGAGAGTTATTTCATCTCTGAAACCGGCAACTTAGTCATTGTGGAAGAAAAAGCAGTACTTTCTTTGTCTCCCTTGCCAAAAAATTTAGCACGAATTACTCGTTTTCGTGATGATGACACTCCCGTTGTAAAAATTGAACATTCTTGGAGTTAAGTACTTCTTGATTTTATAAAAAAAACTCTGTTACTATCTTGCTTCTTTGTGAAGTTTGGAGATAACAGAGTTTTTTTATAAATTTACTCTACCGCTTTTCCTATATTTTTCCGTGGCAATGTTTATATTTTAAGCCACTGCCGCACGGGCAAGGATCGTTGCGTGATATTTTTCCCCATGTTTCCGGACGGTCTTTGTCAAATTCTGCCGTATTATACATAAACGGAGACTGCTTTTCCACAACCGACTCTCTTGGTGCTTCTGACTTTAACAAACCTTCCGGCGTTTCATGAATTTCCTGAACATTTTTATGTCTTACTTCCTGATTTTGAAGCGTGTCGGCATCTCCCATCTGAATCTGCGCGCGACAAATTAAAAATGTTACTTTTTCCCTTAACATATCCAACATATTGGAGAACATATTAAAGGCTTCTTTTTTGTATTCATTTAACGGGTCTTTTTGGCCGTAAGCTCGCAAAACTATGGTATGGCGCATTTGATCCAATGCGGCTATGTGGTCTTTCCATAGTTGATCCAAGACTTGAAGCAATATGCTTTTTTCTACCATATTCATTAAATCATCTGGAACGCCGCTATTCTTAACCTTGATGCTTTCGGCTACTGTTTCTACTATTCTGCTTGAAATTTCATCCGCATCCATTTTTTCTTCTTTTGACCATTCTTCTAACGGAAGCTCAAGTCCGGTAACTCGAATTAATTCATTTTTTAATTCCGTTAACGGCCATTCTGCCGGGCTCATTCCATGCGGAATATAAGATGATACAATATCTTCAATATATTCATCACGCATTTCATTAATCGTGTCCGAAACATCGTTCGCTGACATTAACTCTTTTCTTTGTTCGTAAATGACTTTTCTTTGGTCATTCATAACATTGTCGTATTTCAACAAGTTTTTACGAATATCAAAGTTGCGTTCTTCAACTTTCTGCTGTGCCTTTTCAATAGCGCGGCTTATCCACGGATGGACTAAGGCCTCTCCTTCAGGAAGTCCTAATCTTTGCAACATTGAACTCATGCGCTCCGAACCAAAAATTCGCATTAAGTCATCTTCCAACGATAAAAAGAACTTTGATGTTCCGGGGTCACCTTGACGTCCCGAACGTCCACGCAACTGATTATCAATACGGCGGCTTTCGTGTCTTTCCGTTCCTAAAACATATAATCCCCCTGCCGCTAATGCCTTTTCTTTACCCTCGGCTATCTCGGCTTTGAGTTTCTCTTTTATCTTTTCGACTTCGGCTTCGCTTTCATCGCCTTTCAAAACAGACTTTAAGCGCATGTCCAAATTACCACCCAATTGGATATCCGTTCCGCGACCGGCCATATTGGTTGCTATCGTTACGGCACCCGGGACTCCGGCTTGAGCAACAATTGCCGCTTCGCGTTCGTGATGGCGGGCATTTAATACTTCAAAATGTATGCTTGAACGTTTTTTCAATAAATCCGCTACCAATTCCGATTTTTCTATTGATGTGGTACCGACCAAAATCGGTTGTCCACGACGATGACAATCAATTATGGTATTGATTATGGCATCATATTTTTCTTTTGCCGTACGATAAATTTCATCATGTTCGTCTTTTCTTTGAACCGGACGATTGGTCGGAATTTCTATACAGGTCAAATTATAAATATCATTAAATTCCGCCTCCTCGGTCATTGCCGTTCCCGTCATACCGGCTAATTTCGGATAGATACGGAAATAATTTTGGAATGTAATGGAGGCTAATGTTTGATTCTCGGATTGTATTTCAACTCCTTCTTTGGCTTCTAAGGCTTGGTGTAAGCCATCCGAATAACGTCGGCCTTCCATCATTCTTCCCGTAAACTCGTCAATTATCATAACCTTGCCGTCTTTTACAATGTAATCGACATCTTTCGTAAACATTTTATGAGCTCGAAGGGCTTGGTTTACATGATGAACAAGTGTGACATTTGCCAAATCATATAATGACCCGTCCTTTATCAACCCGACTTCTTTTAATAAATCTTCAACATGCGACATGCCTGCTTCTGTCAAAACAACTGTGCGCGCTTTTTCATCTTTTTCATAATCTGCCGCAACAAGTTGGGGAATTATCCGATTGACCGATATATATTTTTCTGAAGAATCTTCCGCCGCTCCCGAAATAATTAAAGGCGTTCTTGCTTCATCTATCAATATCGAATCGACTTCATCCACTATGGCATAATTAAAGGCTCTTTGTACCATCTCAGCTCGACTAAACTTCATGTTGTCTCTTAAATAGTCAAAGCCTAATTCATTATTGGTCGCATAAGTAATATCACAATTATAAGCATCACGACGTTCATTGTCATTTTTTCCATGAACGATATATCCGACTGTCAATCCTAAAAAGCGGAAAATTTGCCCCATCCATTCCGCATCGCGTTGTGCCAAATAATCATTTACCGTTACAATGTGAACGCCTTTGCCTTCTAAGGCATTTAAATAGGCCGGAAGCGTTTCAACCAAGGTCTTTCCTTCACCGGTTTTCATTTCGGCTATCATACCTTTATGCAGCACTATGCCTCCGATTAACTGGACATCATAATGTCTTTGTCCCAATGTCCTTTTCGCTGCTTCTCGAACGACGGCAAAGGCTTCCGGTAAAATATCATCTAAGGTATCACCCTCTTTTATGCGGGTTCTGAATTCTTCAGTCTTGCCTCTTAATTCTTCATCCGTTAATTTTGATATTTCTTCTTCCAATGAATTTATTTTTTGGACAATCTTGTATTGTCTCTTTATAAATCTGTCATTAGCACTGCCAAATATGGTCTTTGCAATCTTTCCAAGCATTCTTATTTTACCTATTCTTTTATTTCAATTATTCTACATTTAGTTTGTATCCGTCTTAAAGTCAAGACTTTGCACAGATTTATAAACTTCTTAAAATTTGTCTTGGAAATTTTCCCTTTTTCTTTTATATTTTATTAGAATTAATTTTTATGGAGGTATAGATGCGTCATAATTTATTAGCTGCTGCGGCTTTGTCTTTGCTCGTCTTTAATCCTTTTAACGCTCGCGCCGAAGGTAATGACGGTGTTGCCGCTGTCGTAAACGGTGAAGAAATTACCGTTAAAGAAATGAGAGAAGGTTATAATGATAATCCTGAAATTAAAAGTCGTGTCAATTTTGATGACTTTTATGCTAAGGCTCTCGATGTCTATGTAAACGGTAAACTGCTCTATCAAGCTGCTGAAGCCGAAAATATTACAAATTTACCTGAGTATAAAAAACAAGTTCAAAATGCCAAAGAAGAAATCGCTCGCAAAATCTTTTTAGAAAAGAAAGTTGAAAAACAAGTTACTCAAGACAAAATTGATGATTTGTATAAACAATATAAAAAAGAATTTAAAGGGCAAAAAGAAATTAAAGCAAAACATATTCTTGTCGATTCCGAAACTAAAGCTAAAGAAGTTATTGCTAAGCTGAAAAAAGGTGAAAAATTTGATGATTTAGCGAAATCTTATTCTAAAGAACCCGCCGATTTGGGATATTTTACAAAACAAATGATGGTACCGGAATTCGGTGAAGCCGCTTTTGCTTTGAAAAAAGGTCAATATTCTAAAGAACCCGTTAAAACCCAATTCGGTTATCATGTCATTTTAGTCGAAGATATTCGTGATGCAAAACCTTTGCCTCAAAAACAAATGGAACCTCAACTCAAAGGTTTGTTAACTCAACAAGCTATCGGAGATACTTTTGGCGAATTGTATAAAAAAGCAACTGTTAAAAAGTATTCTTTAGATGGTAAAGAAATTAATGATCCTGTTGTTTCTACTCCTGAAAAATAAGGTAAGTTATTTATCTTATTCTCTTAAACTCCCTATTCTTTAGGGAGTTTTTTTCTGTCCTTTTTCTTCTTGGGGCTTAAAATTTTCTATTGCATACACACAATTTATGTGATATAGTAGAGTCGTGATGATGAGCGTGGAGGATGTCATGAAAAGTATTTCAAGAGTGGCTTTACTTTCTGCTGTTGCTTATATGGCTAACGGTATGAATTTGTCGTGTTCATTTGCTAATATAGATTATGACGTTCCTAAGTCAAGTATCTATTCACACCACACATATCGCACACACATATATATAAATCTTGATGATACACGTTTATCATCACGACTTTTTGATGATATTCATGTTAACGGTGTGAATTTTGCTTCCGTCTGCTTTATTACCGATGCCGGAGAATGCTCGGGTGATAAATTCGGTAATCTTGAAACCCCTAGCGGCGGTAACGGAAAACCTGATGACCATGGTACACCTCAAGAACTTTGTCAAGATGCTGGTTATACAAATACTCCTTGTCCTGAAGGAAGCAAACCTTCTAATTATTGTCCTTATGATTCTTCTTATCATTCAAAATGTCTTTGTGCTTCTGACTATAATAAATCTTGCAACAGCTCCGATGGTCTTAAAGGGGTGGGACAATCTTGCGACGGTAAATATAAAGAATGCTGCAATCTTTGTTCTGATTATAAATACACTTCCGTCCCTTCCGGTTATATCAATATCGGTGAATGTCTATCTTGCGACGGTAAAAAATATAAAGTCCGTTGTGATACTCAGCTTTATGTTTCTGCCGCTGTTTGCGGTTCTCAAGGCGGATCCGGCGCTACCTGTACCGATGATACCGGAACTTATTATAAATCTTGTAAATGCCCCGCTAATTCCGTTTGGGATGAGGCCTTAAAAAAATGTATTTGTTCAACTTCTTATCGTTATTACTGCACGGGAACCGGATATGCCGGCGGGGATGGAAATTCTTGTGATAATAAATTTGCTAAATGCAAATGTGCCAGCGGTTATGTATGGAATGCCTCTCAAGGAGCTTGTACTTGCAACGGATTGGACTGGTGCTCTCTTAACCGAAGTTGCTCGTCCTTAGGTTACAGCCGTCAAACTTGTTCCGGAAAATCCTTAAAATGCCCGTTCGATACAACCTACATTTATTGCTTGAAGTAGAAAGGAGAAATAACATGAGAAATTTTCTTTTATGCAGTTCAATCTTGTTTGCTTCCTCTTTCTCCTTTTCTCAAGCTCATGCTCAATGCTTTGATATTTTAAATTGCCAATCTATGGGATATACAAAAACTTCTTGTATTAACGGAGGAGTCAAATGCCCTACCGGTAATTTATGGTATTGCCCCAAAGATTGTGAAGACGGAGAACAATGGGTGGATGGGAAATGCCAAAAACCTACTATCGCTTGGGGATCTTGTTCCGGTTTGGCTAAAAATTGCGCTATCGGTAATATCTTAAATAGTGATGGAACTTGTTCTTATATTAAACTTAGCGGAAAAACTCCGATTGGTATTGTTATCTTCAAATCCGGTGATTGTGGTTTTGCTTTGGCTTTGGAAGATGTTGCTTCTTCTGTACAGTGGTCATCAAAATTATACGTGACGCCTACTCTTACCAGCGGTACTAATGATGCGGTACTTAGCTGTGAAAATACAGGAAAAATTATCGAAACCGGTACTTTTTTCCCTGCGGCTTACGCTGCTTATAATTATGCTCCCAAAGGGGCGGAAGAAACTAAAGGAAAATGGTGTTTACCAACTTCTGGACTCATGGAATGGGCTGCAAGAGGTAGCAACTTTTCAGCTTTTTATAGTGCATTTGTAAAAAATGGTTTTTCGTTACCTGCCGCTGAATATTGGACGTCATCACACCCTACTACTGGGAATGGTTATATTCCAACTTGGATACTCAGTGAATATACAATTCATAGATCTGAGGAAGTGCGAACCAGTTATCTGCCTGTCCGTGCCGTTATACAATTTTAATCAGAAAGGAGAGAAAAAATGAGAAGAATAATTTTATTAAGTACCGTCTTATTTGCTACTCCTTTCGGAATAGATTGTTATGCCGAGGATTGCGTTAACTCTAATTGCCAAACTCTCGGATATACTTATCCCACAAATATCGGCGGGTGTTTACAATGTCCTTTCGGGAACTATTGGTTCTGCCCCGGAAATGATGATTACTGTCCGAATTTAGGTACTCTTGATTCTTGTCCCAAAGGCTATAAATGTGAATATGAAGAATGTTCCGGTAAATATTATAAAGTCGATGGTTGTCAAGACAGTTATGTCTGGGATGCTGAAGCTAAAACTTGTACTTGTCCGAATTTGGGTACTCTTGATTCTTGTCCTAAAGGTTATAAATGCGTCTATGAGGCTTGTTCCGGTAAATATTATAAAGTCGATGGTTGTCAAGACAGTTATGTTTGGGATGCTGAAGCTAAAACTTGTACTTGTCCGAATAAAGGTAACCTCTCTTCTTGCCCTACCGGATATAAATGCGTCTATGAGGCTTGTTCCGGTAAATATTATAAAGTCGATGGTTGTGCTTCCGGTTATGATTGGAACGCTTCCTCTAAAACTTGTACCGAACATTGTTATTATTCTTGTTCCCTTGCCTCTTGTCCGGCTCATGGAAACTGCTCTTATGAAAATTGTACCGGAAAATATTGCTTATACAGTTGTCAGACTGGTTATAATCTTGAAGGTAATTCTTGTGTCTGCCCTAATAAGGGAACATATTCTACTTGTCCAACCGGATATGTTTGTAGTTATGAATCTTGTTCTAATAAGTATTATAAAACAGGAAGTTGTCAAAGTGGTTATGACAAAATCGGTGATGAATGCATTAAACACGTTCACAAATATATGTGCCAAAGTCCTACCTTAGTTACGGGTAATCCCGGACAATATGAAAATATTTGGGGCGACCAAGCCGAGAAATATAAAGAATTTTGTGACTGCGCTGAACAAGGTTCTAAATGGTGTTACCGAAGCCCCAGGGAGTACAAACACTATGGAACAATCAAACGAACAGAAACTTGTGATAAGTGTTATTACAATAGCTATGCTAAATTATATTATGTAACTTGTAGATCTAATACAGAATGTTTAGCTTCTGATGGATATAAAGGGGTTGGCTTTATTATTGTTGGAAGTTCTAGTATCCCAGGAAGTAATCATACTGAAAAATTTAATACTTCCAGTGAATGTGAGGCTTATTATAATGCACATCACAATAAAGCATTACCTGGAGGAGAAACTTGCTATATTCCAGAATCATGTAAACCTCGTTGTGTTCCTTAATTATAACAAAAGAGGATATTTCTTATATCCTCTTTTTTCTTATTTTCCTGTATAAACTTGACTATTCTGCGGAACGGGAGCTCCTATGCCCTCTGATAAATCTTTACTATGAACAAATCCCATATCGCCATTATCCAACGTAATGCGATACCATTCCTTATCCGGACTTACTCCCGTTACTCTTACCGTCGCTTCATTCTTTAATACCGTCAAAATATCAAAATCATCTGACGGACCATACATCACTTTAACGCTATATCCTGATTTTACATGATATAACATATTCATGCTGTTACTATCCGATCGTATATCAATTATCTTTGCGACAACGACATCATCTACTCCCTTATTTCCTCGCCAATGTCTGACTTCTTGATAATACTCTATTTTATCAGCTTGAGGTTGGGGGAGCAAATTGAGTTTGTTTGCTCCAAACCAAAGCAAACTTAATAAAATTATTCCTCCTAAACTCAACGGAACATATAATTGTATGTGTCGTAATTCATCATCATTCCATGCTGGCAATAAATTTACTTTGACTTCCGGCAACTCTCTGATGAATCTTTCCAATAATTCTTTGGTCTTGCCATCGGCATATTCTCTCGCCTGCACCGCTGATAAGTAGGCTTCCGCATATAAATGTTCTTGCGCATATGCCAAACTATTATGGATTAACAATCGCAAGTTTTCATAACTGTTTGGACGCGTTTCTTGATAATTTTGTTTGATTACTTCCAGATTTTTCTTAAACCCTTTTATACTCAACCAGCCGAGTAAATTATTTAACAGCGAATTTTTGAAAATGATTTTTTTGGCTTCTTCATTGTTGCAAATATAAACTTCCTGATTATACTTATATCCCCAGCCTCGCCCTCGGACTTGTCCTATCTTAAAACATCTTACATTTGCTTCATTTTTTCCTGACATATCCGTCAAAATCTTTAATGAAAATATATCCGGAAAATTTTCAATACTATGCGACCGTGCCGCCAAATCGTATATCAGACGTTTTTTCTCATCACTTAATATATCATAAGCCACGGAAATTTTTTGAAAATTCTCCATTGCTTGCGGGGAGGAATTATGATCCGGATGCCATTCCTTGGCTTGTTCGCGATAATTGATTTTTAACGCTCTTTCATCCGCATCTTCTGAACTTTTTAATATTTTATAATATCCTAGCGGGTCGGTTGAATAGGTTTGTGTCTTGCTCATACCAATATCCCTGTTGATGTTGTTTCTTCCTCTTTTTTATGCCATGGATGGATAAAACTTTCCTTATCTCTTATACTGATACTTCCTTTATAATTATAGGATAATAATGTTTCGTTAAAAATCTGTTTTATCATGGCATTTATATCTTGCGGAATGACTTTTTCCGTGCGAATGATTAAATCAAAATTTTTATTTTGCTCAAAAGACATGCCGTCAAATTGAAGTTTACCTAACATCGTAAAGGTTGTATCGACAACAAATCTTGTCCCGCTTTCTTTGTATTGTTGTTTCTTTTTCTTTTCTTCTTCCTCTTGTTGCTTTATCGCCATGCGTATATGGGAAATATTTTCGCCACTCAAAATCGGAACTTCAATTAACTTCCAACCGCCCTCTTCATGAACTGCATTATTCATGTAATTTTGCAATTTTACAGCGACTTCTTGCTTTATTCCCTTGCTATCCGTTAGTTTCGAAATTATTTCCTCCCCTAACCATTGCTTAATGTCATTATCTTTCGCGGCTTTGACATAGTTTATTACATTTGAAAGAAAATTTTTTTCTTGTGGCTCGGGAAGTTTTTTGATTATCTCAGGAATTATTTGAAAGCTATCCTTGTTTTCTCTTAAAGGCTGTAAAATGGCATATAACAAATTTTCTTTTGCTTCTAGCCCTGTTGCCCGACTTATTCCAACTAAATTTTTTTCAATAACCGAATCTAAGGGTTGTAAGAGTTCTCTTAAGGTTATTTTGGAATTCTGTTCCACTTCTTGAAACGGAAGTCCTTTATTTTCTTCCATAAATTTTTGAATTTCTTGAAATTTGTCTCCCAGTTGCGGAAGTATTTTTTTACCGACTTCTTCAAATGCTTTTACAAATGTTTGTACTATCTCTTCGGCTTTTTGCGGAGCTAATTGTTCTTCCGGTACTTGCAAGCGAATTTCTTTGACAAGCTGTATTCCGAAATTTTCTCTTTTTTCTTGCGGAATTTGCTCAATTATCTGTCCTATTGCACTTTTTATGTTTTCCGGCAAAAACTCATTGGCTTTTTGGATAACACTTCCCTCTATTTTTATTATCTTACCTACTTCTTGTTCAACTTGTTGAAGTATATTCTTTAAATTTGGCGGCAACTCTGTCACTTGCATATTTTTTATATTTTCCGCGTTTCCGCTTAAACGAATTTGCACCGCTTGTTCAAACGTTTCCTTTCCGGAATTAGAGGCTCTTAATTGGGTTTGAACTTCTTGTAAAAATACTTCCGGCTTTTTATCATTTATTCCCGTTACAACAAATGAAATCCCATTATCTTGTTTTGCCGTTACTTTTACCTCTATCCTTCCGTCTTCAGGAAGTACCGGAATATCTATTTTTAACTTAACCGGAACTCCTTGTTCTGCTCCGTTATTGCCGTTCATTGTCCCTGTAACAAAACCGTTATTACTTGGATTTTGACCACTTTCTATCTCTATGCTCAAAATTTCATTTATCGCTAATTGACTTAAACTTCCTTCAAGTCCTTCCATAACCCCGCTTATCATCTGATTGCGCAGTTGGGTTAGTAAGTCTGAAATATTGATGCTTTGTATTTGGTTAGTCATCTAAAATTAACTTCTTTGCTATGGATACAACATCTTCTGCGGCTTCCGATGTCGGATAACGACTGATTAACGGAACTTGATTCCTTATCGAATCGCGTACGCGCGTATCCCTTCTGATAATTCCTAACAAAGGAGGATTAATATTCAAAAAATTACGGCAGGCCTTTGCCATCGTTTCGTAAGTGCGCTGTCCTTCCTTGATTGAATTTGCCTGATTTACCACTATATTTATTAGACACTTCGGGTACTGCATACTCATTAATTTTATAAAAGCATAAGCGTCAGTTAATGATGTTGGTTCCTCCGTACAAATTACAATGATTTTTTCCGCAAAACCCGACAATATTCTTACCGGCTTTTCTACTCCGGCTCCCATATCTAATATGACTTTATCATAATTCGTTGCCAAGACGCTTAAATCTTCTCCGAGAAGCTGCAATCTTCCTATCGGCATGGATGCCAAGCCTGCCGAACCAGACCTGCCGGCAATAATATCAAACCTTCCTTTGTCATAATAATTGACAACTTGATTTAATGTCATACCTCCATTGATTACACTACCTATGTCATATTTGACCATGAGACCCAGTTGAATATCAACATTGGCTAATCCTAAATCTCCATCAAAAAGCAATGTCTTTTGCTTAAAGGCACTCAAGGCTTGCGCTAAAGTAATCGTAAACCATGTCTTCCCTACTCCGCCTTTTCCTGAGGCGACGGAAATCATATTCCTTCCTTTTTGTGCTGTGCGCGGCGTTCTCCCTCGCGGCATTACTTGTAATGTATCTTGTGTTGCGTTTTCCATTACTTTTTCCTTACGTCAATATTATTCTTGTGAGGGACGGACTGTCCACTTCCGCCATTCCTTTAGCTATCTTTGCACTAACACTCGCTGCACAAAAAATTAAGCCTGTACAGCCTGCAACTGACAAAATTGCCCCTATCCTTCTTGTTAAATCCATGCGTGTCGGCAATATAAATGTTGCTCCTACCGAGCAAAATATATCGGCTATTTCTACAGCTTCATACGAATTCTTCCCCGCATCCATTGTCAATATTTTGTCGGCCTCAACCTTTTCCGTCAGATTGCGCAAACGCTTTACCTCTGCTTCTATAAACGGATTTATTCCCGGTGTGTCTATTAATATATAATCATATTGTTTTTCTTTTTCTAAAATTATTGCCTCTAGCTCTTCCGCTTCTTTTACATATAAAAACGGAACTCCCAATATATCCGCATAGGCTTTTAATTGGCTGTTCGCTCCGGCTCTTACATTGTCTGTACTGATGATGCAACTGCTATAATTATCAAATTTTCCTTTTGCCGCATATTTGGCTATGGCTGTCGATTTGCCGCTTCCCGGAACCCCCATGAATAATTTTATTTTATTCCCGTCATGCTGTAAGTTCTTAAACTGATATATTCTACCGAGACTTTCTTCAAGCAGACGCTCTTCTTGGTTTATTCCCTCATTTTGATAAAGCTGTCGAATTTGAGATAATATTTTATTTTTTACAACTTCTATTACTCCGTGATAGTCCAAACTTTCTCTTATTCTCTTATCATTAAACTCTTGCGCTTTTTCTGTTCTGACTTTTTCTTCATAATTTATATTTTCATCCTCTACCGCTGCCGTTAAACGAAACATACCATCCGGTAATTCCTCGGTTTGAACAATTACCGCTTCATCTCCCAGTTCTTCATGAACCTTCAGAAAAGCTTCACTCATACTTGCTGCTATTATTGCCTTCAGACGCATCTATTCTTTCCTTATATTTGCGCTACCGTCTTGATTTTGGCTTTGGGATAAATTTCATTTTGCGACATTACTACCGTCATCGGACGAAATCTCTCAATGATTGAACGGACAAATGGTCGTATCGACGGACTTGTCAGTAAAACTCCCGTTTCTCCTTTAATGGCTAAATCTTCCAATGTCGTTCTTACTTTTGATATAAATGCTTGTAATGCTGACGGCGCCATCGCTAACTGACGGTCATCTCCCTCTCCGACTATCGACTCGGCAAATGCTTGTTCCCATTCCGGTGATAAGGTTACTAACGGAATAATTCCCAGTTCATTCGTATTGGCATTCGATAACTGACGCGCTAATCTTGAACGGACATGCTCGGTTATCATCATTAAACTTCTCGTCGAAGCTACCGCTTCCGATATCCCTTCTAATATTGTCGGCAAATCTCTTATTGATACCCTTTCTTGCAACAAATTTTGCAGAACTCTTTGTACGGCTCCAACACTCACCTTGTTCGGTATCAATTCTTTTATCAGCTTTTGTTGTTCTTTATCTAATTCATCCAACAGCTTTAAGGTTTCGGCATAAGATAATAATTCCGGCATATTGTCTTTGACTAACTCGGTAATATGCGTCGTTACTACCGTCGCCGGATCAACTACCGTATAACCCCTGAACATCGCTTCTTCACGATATGACGGGTCTATCCACATCGCTTTTAAGCCAAATGTCGGTTCAAACGTATTCTCTCCGGGCAAATTAATTTGTTCTCCGTGCGGATCCATTACCAATAACTGGGTCGGACGCAACTCACCTTTTCCCGATTTTACTTCCTTGATATATATGTTATACTCATTTGGTTCCAACTGCATATTATCTTGTATGCGGATTGAAGGCATGACAAAACCCAATTCCATGGCTAAGGAACGCCTTAAGGCTTTAATTTGATCCGTTAATTTTCTATTCGTTTCTTCATTGACCAACGGCAAAAGACCATAACCGATTTCCAACCGTATCAAGTCTATTTTCAAAGCATTGGATATTGGCTCGTCCGATGGTTTTGCCAATTTGCCTTGTTTTTGTTCTTGTTCCTTTAATTCTGCCTGTCTTTGTTGAATAATTTGATGTTGTTTGTTCAAATAATAAGCTGTTGCTCCCGTCAAACCGGCTAACAAGAAAAACGGCATGGCCGGCGTACCCGGTAACATTCCCAAACATAAGGCCAAGAATGAACTCATCCCCAAGGCTTTCGGATAGTTCGATACTTGGGCAAACAAAACTTTATCCGTTGCATCCGTCATTCCGGCTTTTGATACCAAAATACCGGCAGAAACCGATATAATTAAAGCCGGAACTTGTGCTACCAAACCATCTCCTACCGTCAGACGCGTATAAGTTTCTGCTGCTGCCGAAAAACTCATCCCGTTTTGAACCATACCAATGATAATTCCTGCTATCACATTTATAAACGTGATTATCAAACCCGCTATCGCATCGCCTCGTACAAATTTCGAAGCACCGTCCATGGCTCCGTAAAAGGAACTCTCTTTTGATAAATCTTCTCGACGGGCTCTTGCTTCATCTTCCGTTATCAAGCCTGAGGATAAATCTGCATCTATGGCCATTTGTTTTCCAGGCATCGCATCCAACGCAAAACGTGCTGCTACTTCCGCTATTCTGCCCGAACCTTTGGTAATAACCACAAAATTTACGATAACTAATATGGCAAAAACAATTACACCAATAACAAAATTATTTCCCATGATAAATCCGCCAAATGCCTTAATGACTTCTCCGGCGGCATCCGGTCCTTTATAACCATCTGCCAATATCAATCGGGTCGATGCTAAATTGAGCGACAGTCGGTACATTGTGGTAATCAATAATACCAACGGAAATGCATTAAACTCATTCGGCTTTTCTATAAATATCGCCGTCATCAATACCAAACAGGAAATCGTTATCGAAAACGCTAAAGCTATATCCAACATCCATGCCGGCATCGGCATTATCAAGATTACCAGCATAACTATGATACTTAACGCAAAAAAGATATCTCCTCTTTTGGTTGAAGATATCAACATGTCTTTTAACGTCTTACCGCTAAATATACCACTTGTCGTTTGCGCTTTCTTTGCCATCTATTTTTCCTTAATTCTTCTATGCTTCCGGTACCTTGTAGCCCTCTTCTTCATATTGTTTTAATTTGTTCCTTAATGTACGAATCGATATACCTAATATATTGGCCGCAATTGTTCTGTTCCCTAACGTATGCTTTAAGGTATCTATAATTAAATTTCTTTCCATAGTCGCTACCGTACGGCCGACAAATTCTCCGCCGCTCATTTCTTCTCCGACTTCCGGCTTCTTTATAATCGAACCTTCGTCATTCAATAGAATACTCTCTTCGCCTATTTTGTCATCAACACTCATCAAAACTGCTCGGTGTATTGTATTTTCCAATTCTCGCACATTTCCCGGCCATAAATAGTTTTTTAATTTTTCTTCAGCTTGTACACTCAATTCTTTCATCGGAAGTTCATTCAATTCCGAATATTTTTTTACAAAATGTTTTGCCAATACCACGATATCATCCGGTCTTTCTCTCAATGGCGGGATATTGATATTAACAACATTCAAACGATAGTACAAATCTTGTCGAAATGTTCCATTCTTTACGGCTTCCGACAAGTTACGGTTCGAAGTTGCTATTATCCTTGTGTTGACTTTTATCGGAGCTTTTCCTCCTATTCTATCTATTTCTTTTTCTTGAATCGCTCTTAATAATTTTGATTGTATTTTAATATCCATTTCGGAGATTTCATCCAACAACAATGTTCCGTCGCTGGCTTCTTCAAATTTCCCTATTCTCCGTGCTACCGCTCCCGTAAAGGCTCCCTTTTCATACCCAAATAATTCTGATTCCAATAATGTTTCCGGTATCGCCGCACAGTTTACAGCAACAAATTTCTTATTTGCTCTCTTCGAATTGTCATGAATAAATCGTGAAAATATTTCTTTTCCTGTACCCGACTCCCCTGTTAACAAAACATTGGCTTCCGATGGCGCAATTTGCTTGGCGAGTTTTAATACATTTTCCGTCTTCTTATCTCCGTAAATTAAGGCATGATTTTCTCGAGTTGCTGCGGCTAATACCGCTCCGATTAATTCGGCATCCGGTGGTAATGGTATGTATTCTTTGGCACCGGCCTTGATTGCTTTTACCGCTAAACTGGTATCATTAGCTACTCCGCATGCCACAACCAAAACATTTATTCTTTCTTGTTCTAATTGTTGGATAAAGCGATATACATCCAATTTAACATCTATCATTACCAATTCTATGGCTTTGCCGGAACGCAATATTTCCAATGCCGGTGCTATATCTTCCGCTAAAGATACATGTCCTCCTTGCTCAAAAGCGATTTTACTCGCTGCTCCGATTTGTCCTTCCAATGTCCCGACTATTAGCAACTCCATCTCTTAAGCCTCTTTTATTTATTTACGGATTTTACAACTTCCGTCATCGTTATTCCTAACTTATTATCGACGACAACAACCTCTCCGCGTGCAACCAAATTATTATTCACATAGATATCTATTGCTTCCCCAACCTTTCTATCTAATTCTATTATTGCTCCTTTGTTCAATGATAGTAATTGACTAACTGTCATATGCGCCTTACCTAATATTGCCGATACTTTGACCGGTATGTCATAAACCGGCTCTAAATCTGCTACCGAACTCGGTATGTCAAAATTATCTATATCATTCTCTTTTCTTAATACTGGTTCATCCTCAGAAACCTGATTCTCATTCATTTCATCTAAATTCAAATTATCGCTCATGCTTGTTTCTCCATGCTTGTATCTTTTATTTCCATAATAGCTTCCGCTTGTTCCCTCATCTTCTGGCTATTTCTTTCTACTCCTCCGTTTTCCCATTCTATTCGACAATCCTCCGGTGCCAATGTTTCATCTTTATGCAAGGTTATTTTTCCTTCAAAATCTGTCTTATGTGCCATCTTTCCTATTATTTCCTGAACCTTCGTTATCATCTCCGGATTAAAATAAAATGATAACTTCGGTTCCTTAACAAACTTATGAAAATTATCACTTATAAATTTGTTTATAAGCTGTTCTGCCATGCTCTTTTGTATAAGCGGAATGAATTTCTTTAACAAAACCTCAGACATCCGACAAAAATCTTCTTTTATTTTTTCTTCTAATTCTCTTCTTTCTTCGTAAAGTTCTGATAGTTTTGATGCTATTTCTTTAACAAGTAATGCTTCTTTTTGCTCCTGTGCACTTTGCGCTTCTTCTTGTCCTCTTTGATAGCCTCTTGCTTCCGCTTCTGCTGTTTTCTGTGTTACTTCTTCTTCCGTATAACCTTGTATTATCGGAATAATTTCTTCTTTCTTAACATCCTTCTCTTCCGTTTGTTCTTCGGATGCCTCAATTACTTCTTCTGTATTCTCCGTTTTATCTTCTGCCTCTTCTTCTCTGTTTTCTGTTTTCTCTTCTCCTTCCGTGTTGTCTGCCTCTTCCGGAACTTGTAACGCTGTGTCCGTTTCCGGTACGGTTATTTCTCTCTCTTCCTGAGTATCTTCTTTTAATACGAAATTATCAAACAGAAACTTTTGATATTCGCCCATCTTTTCTTATACTCCTTAATAGACCATCTCGTCGCTGTCTTTACCTTCACTAATGACAAGTTCTCCGGAATTTGACAACTCTTTCGTCGCATTAACAATATATTGTTGTGCCTCTTCAACATCTCGCAAACGTACCGGACCCATTGCTTCCATATCTTCTTTAATAATCTTACCGGCTCTTGACGACATGTTATTGAAAAACAACGTCCTGATTGTTTCCGAAGCACCTTTCAATGCTACCGCTAATTTATCTTTATCTATATTCCTCAGCAATACTTGAATACCTTGCGAATCTACTCTTACCAAATCTTCAAACGTAAACATCAATGATTTTACGCGCTCTGCCGATTCAGGATTCCTATCTTCCAGGGCATCCATAAACCTTGTTTCCGTTCCTCTATCTAACGAATTAAAGATGTCCGCTATCAATTCATGCGAATCTCTTCTGGTCGATTTAGACAAGTTGCTCATAAATTCTTTTCTCAATGTCTTTTCCAACCCATCCAATACCTCTTTTTGAACCGAATCCATCCGCAACATTCTCATCACTATTTCCATCGCAAAATTTTCCGGTAATAATGCTATTACCTTCGCGGCATGTTCCGGTCTTATTTTTGATAAAATTACGGCTATCGTTTGAGGATATTCATTCTTTAAATAATTGGCTAATACATGTTCATTTACATTACCTAATTTATCCCACATCGTACGACCGGCCGGACCGCGTATCTCTTCCATAATATTCGCTACTCTGTCTTTATCCAAAGTCTTCGAGAGTAACCTTTCTGTCGACTCGTATGTTCCGACTAAACTACTTGCACTCGATAACTTTTCGTTGAATTCCGCAAATAATTGCTCAACAACATTGGAATTTACCTTTCCTAAACTGGCCATGATAACAGATAACTCTTTTATCTCTTCATCATCCATCAGCGAAAATATTGAAGCGGCTTTGTCTTCTTCTAGCGACATCATTAATATTGCTGCTTTTTGCTGACCTGATATCAGGTTGTAATCATCTATTATGTTTTGTTTCATTGCCATCTACCTTAATTGTTATCATTCTGATATAACCATGATCTGATTATATTGACTGCCGCATCCGGATTCTTCTCAATCGTATCATTAATCTTCTTTAACGATGATACCTTTATGCGACCATCTATCTTATTCATATTTATTAATTCTTCTACTTCTTCATTGTCATTGCTTAAGAAATTTGACAATAACAAATTATCATCATCGGGATTATCGCCTAACAATTTCGTATCTCCATTGGCTGTATTTGATATATCAAACGCATTATTAATCAAAGGACGGATTACTAATAATATTACTAGAATTGCTACAATTGCCACGCCAACTCCTTCTGCCATACGCATCAGTTCTTCTTTCGTAAAGCCCATTATTAAGGTTTCCGGTTTTGCTTCTTCTTCCGGTTCAAATGAAACAAATTTCAAATTGGCTACTTCGACAACATCTCCTCTATCCGAATCATAACCAACAGCCGATTTTACCAATTCTTCTAATTGTTTCATCTCTTCTGTATTACGCGGTTGGTACTCATATTTTCCTTCTTCATTCTTTATGTATGAACCGTCAACCATTACCGCCACCGTTAAACGACGTATCGTTCCCGTATTTTTTATCTTATTTCTTACGGTCTTGGATATTTCGTAATTTATCGTTTCTTCTGATTTGCTGTTGCGGCTGTAATTTCCGGTTTCCTGACTGTTCATGTCTCCATTTGGTATATTTTGCGCTACCGTTACCGTGCCGTTTTGATCCGTACTTGCCGAATCATCATTCATTGTTGCTTGTGAACGAACTACTTGTCCGTCGGGATCATATATTTCTTCATTCGTAACAACTTGATCAAAATCCATGTCTATATTGACTTGAGCTCTTACTTTGCCTAGTCCTACCGTCTTTTCCAGCAAATTCTGTATATCTTGCGCCATCTTTTGTTCTTGTTCTTGGCGCATCAATTCATTGCGTGCCGCCGTTAATGTGTTTTCATCTTCATAATTCTCGGTTAATAAGTTGCCATAATTATCAACAATAGCCACATTCTTCACATCTAATTTCGGAATTGCTGCGGCTATTAATTTCTGTATTGCCAAAACACTCTTGGGGCTTAACTTTCCCTTTTCCGTTCGAATTATTACCGATGCCGAGGGTAGTTGTTCTTCTTTTGAAAACATTTCTCTCTTCGGCAAAACAATGTGAACTCTGGCACTTTTTACATTATCAACACTCCGAATCGTCCGTGCCAGTTCTCCTTCTAAGGCTCTTATCAGATTAACATTTTGAATGAAATTAGTCGAACCTAAGGCATCACTGTTATCAAATATTTCGTAACCAACATTGGAACCTTTTGAACTTAAGGCCAATTCTGCCGTTTCTACCCGCATCTTATTGACCAATTCTTTCGGTACTCGTATTTCCGTTCCATTATTGGTCAATTTGTATTTGATATTTTCTGTTTCTAGTTTTGTTACTATTTGCTTTGCATCTTCTAAATCTAAGTCCGTATATAAAATTTCATATTCCGTGGAATGCATTTGTGTTGCAATATACACAAAAAAACTTATTAAAAACAAGACAACCGATGCAAGTGCTATTAACCTGCCCGGCGATAAATTTTTGATGCTTTGCACAAAATTATTCATAGATTCCCCAATCTATATCTATTTAAATTAAACTTATTTTCCCCTCTTCCTCTTTTATAATACTTTTTTTGTAAAGCGAACAATATTTTCACACATATTAACAGCTTAACCCAAAGACCTTTATTTTTATGGCCTTTGGGTTATTTTGCCGTTCCTGCTACCTGACTATGTCATGCGGGTCAATTCATCAAGCATTTCATCTGCCGTCGTTATTATCTTGGTGGCCGCCGAATAGGCTCTTTGGGTAACAATCATGTTTGAAAACTCTGTTGCCAAATCAACCGTGGAGGATTCCAGAGCATTTGAAGATATTTCTCCGGCTCCGTTCGTCCCTGCTCTCTTTAGCAAGGCTTGCCCTGAGCTATCCGTTTCAATCCATGCATTTCCCGTTAATGCTTCCATTCCATTCGGATTAGCAAATGTGGCTAACGGTAAAATCGCTATCGGCCGTGTCTCTCCGTTATCAAACAGAGCTGTTACTACTCCGCTCTCATCAATTTGAACTCCTGAATAACTTCCGAATTTTGCTCCATCCTGACGAATATAACTCGTATTAAAATCACCTGATAAATTCGTTAAACCTTCATTCGTTCCGGCTTTTCCCATATCCAAGGTAATCATTGTTCCATTACCGGCCGTACCGTCCATATTCTCTGCTCCGTTTGCCCATTGAATGGCTAATTGGTCAACGTTGAAATATTTTGGCGTGCCATCTGAATTAAAACGTACCGCCGGAACTAAGGAACCTTGCTCTACTTGGTGGTCACCTACGTCAAATTCACTACCTAAGGTGATTTCTGTATCTTGTACGGATACCCAACCTGTATTTTTGTCGCGTGCAACACCTTCTATTGCCGTATCCAATTCTTCCGTATTAATTGTAATGTCTCCACCTGTTGCTGACGGAAGGACCTCCAAACTCATACCGCTGGCAACAAATCTATCCGGCTCTGTGGCATTTTGTTTAATGGCTAAACCTAATATACTTACAAGTTGTACATTATCAACATTGGCTGCGCTTATCGCATCTTTGATATCAACGGTAATTTCATCGCCTCCGGCTACCGTACCATTGGTAAATGTATAGGTTTTACCATCAATAACGATACTCTTACCGACATAATCGGCGGCTGTTGTTGAGGTAAAATCTAATCTTGCCGCATTTTTTATATCATTATCTATTTGCGGCACTTCAAATATACCTGTCGGAATACCATTATCTTCTCTTGGATTACATGCACTTTGAACACATGATAATGTCTTGCTGGCATCTATCGTTAAACCAGAACCTGCCGTCGATTGAACTATTGAGACTGTGCTTCCCGATGCGCTAAAACGATTGGCTGACGGAACATTCGCTTTTATTGCCGTTACAAACGCATTGGTAAAATCTTCAACCGAGATAATTCCCGTTGCTATATCAACCGCAATATTCCCCGGTTGTACCCCTCCCGGATTATTCGTAAATTCAAAGGTGTAAGTTTCTCTCGTTCCGGCATCTGTTATCGAAATCGTCGAACCATTTTGCGGAATCGCCGTAAACTCTAATTGACCTGCCGCAGCATAAACATCCGGCGTTGCATCTAGACTATTGCTATTGCCATACAAAATTGAGTTTGCTGCTCCGCTTGGAACTGTTGATGACATATCCCAACCATTTGAACTTGTTTTTGTAAAGTTTAAACTTAAATTGCTGGCATTTCCTAAACTGTCATAAATTAATGCCGAAACCTTTTGTGTCGTTCCTATACTGTCTGTACTCGGTAAGTTGGCTCCAAACTTTATTTGTTGTGTCGGGGTTGCCGTCCCTCCTATCGTTGCTAAATTTATCGGTTTTAAATTTCGGTTATCTATGATATTATCATTTATGTAAATTGTGTTTCCTGCACTATCATAGTATGCCTTCATATAATCTATACCATTGATATTTACAACTGCTGCCTGTGGATTTCCATCCCATGGCAACAAAGACCAACCTTGGGCATAAAAACCTCCGGTATTAACCAAATAACCATTATCATCGACATTAAAATCTCCGGCTCTGGTATAGGCCCATAAATCTCCTTCTCCCGGATTTGCTGCCTGATTTACGACAAAGTAACCATTGCCGCTTACAGCACATGCCGTTGAGGAGGATACTGAAGATAACAACCCCTGAACATTAATCCCTTGTTTGCTAACCGGCTGAACTCCTCCCGGAGAATAACGGCTACTTGATGTTTGTTTCGTTACCAAGGTTTGGAATGAGGTTGTGTTGTTTTTATAACCGATGGTATTTACGTTGGCAATATTATCAGAAATCGCTCCCATCGCTGTCGATTGGGCGGCTAATCCTGATATTCCCGATTGCATTGCTCCAAAAATACTCATTGTCTTTCTCCTAATCTCTTAATTATAATAATCCGATTGTTGCTGCGGCCATAGCCGTTTTTGCAACATTTGATATAGCTTCTGTTACTTCCGAAGCAATACTATCGCTTCCATCTTCTTCACCTTCTGGTGTACTTTCTTCTGTATTCCCCGAACCTGGGTTCTTATCAAAATAATCATCATAACGTACTGTTAAGATATCACTTAAGTTTGCTGTTACCGCATCTCCTAATCCGATGTAAACCCCGTTACTATCACTGGCAACACCGGTTACTTTGCCAAATATCGTTGTTACAACATTTGCTTCTGTTTCTCCACTGGCAACAGTCGTACTTACCGCTATTTGATAGGCTCCGTCTTCTAGTTGAATGCCATTCGAATCTTTCCCATCCCAGTTAAATTCATGCGTCCCTGCACTTGTATCAACCGACTCTGAATAAACTATCTTACCCGACATATCTTTAACCGTTATAACGGCTGATAAAACATCTTTATCCAATGTATATGCCGCTTTTGCTTGTCCGTCTTGTAACGGCATGACATCTCCCAATACTTGAGCCGTCTTACCTATATAGGATACGGCTTGAGCTCCTAAATTGCTCATGCTCATACTTAAAAGTGTATCTAATTTTGAGTTGGTTTGAATGGCTTGCTCAACACTTGAGTATTGTACTAATTGATTCGTAAATTCTGCCGTATCCATCGGATCCATCGGATCTTGGTACTTTAACTGTGTCGTCAGCAATGTTAAAAATGTGTTCATATCTGCTGACAAGGTTTGTGATGCTGAACTGGTGGAGGATGTTCCTGTTTGGGTATATCCATTAATTGAATTTACATCAGACATGACTTTTCTCCTTTACACTCTTATATTTAGGGCGGATGTCCCGTCCCAGATTTGATTATAGCCCATCGCTTCTTCATTTAAGCCTTCTGCCGTCTTTTCATTATCTAATATATTTCCTATGAAATCTCTTAAATTGCTTTCGGCATTATTTTCTTGTCTTGACTGGGCATCTTCTCGATAACTAAAACTAAAACTGTTGCTGTCTGTTTCAAATCCGGCTTCATTAAAGGCTTTTTCTAATGCCGGAATTTCTTTTTGCAACATTTCCATGGTATCCGCACGACTCGAAATTATGTGCGCTTGTAATTTACCATCTTTTGCTAATTGCATTTTTATTTCAATATGCCCCAATTCTTCCGGCTTTAATTGAACTTGTATCGTGTCAACTCCTTTGACCGCTGATTTCGTAATGTTTACTTTTATTTGTTCTACGGCTTCTTTTCCGAGCCCTTTATACACATCTTTCAAACTTGTCTTGTTTTCTATATCTGTTCGGGCCTGTGTCTTGGATAATTGTGAAACTTCTGAGGATAATAATGAACCGGCATTATATGTTGAGGCATCTCCTCCTTTACCCGATATTGCACTTATCTCTGCCGAAGTATTGCTGTTATTTGCTGTCGGCTGCTGTATCGTTGCTGTATTTCCCCAGATATTTGTTTGCGGTATTTGTGTTTGAGAATTATTTTTTTCTGTTGTCGGTTGAATAATTTCTTCCGCGGCTTGTTCTCCGGCATTTTTTATTCCTTGTCCTTCAACATGCTCTGCCGCTTGCAAAACTTTTAATGCGGAAATATCTTCTTTAGCTCCTGAATAGGAAAAACTTTCCTCCTGAACTTTAACCTTAACTTCCGCCTTTTTACCTTCACCGATTACTTCACCGAGTTTTGATGCTTCTTCTATCAGTTCCGGAGCTTTTTCTACGCCTTGATTAATATTTTCTTGACTATTTTTTGTGAGCTTCTTATCTGACTTATTGTCTGCTGTTAACATATTGTCCGTTTCCGGCAAAATTTCTGTTCCTTCGACCTCTGTCATTCCTTGCATAATCTCTGCCGGAACTGCGCTTGTTTGTGCTTTTATCTGTCCAGTTTCGTTTGTATTTTGAAAAATATTCTCGTTTGAAACTAATGTTATATCTGATTTTCCATCACTACTCAAAACTGCGCTTACATTTCCTTCGCTTTGAATTAATGACACAATTTCTTCTCCGGTCATAACATTATAACTATCTGTTTCTGCATTATAAACCGTTACGGCTCCCATTTGTTCTAAAATAGGAAGAGCTATGACCTCACCATAAACAACATTCTCTCCGTTCTCTTCATTCATCTCTTGTGTCGGCAATTCTTTATTTTCTATCGGAGTGCTTTCTTCTATATTCTTATTTTTATCGGATGTTTGCGTTTTTTCCTCTTTTCCTTTATTTTCTACCGCTGTTTTATCGACACCTTCTTCTTGAGGGTTTATTTCTTCGCGCTCTTCCGTCTTGTATTCTTTTTTCTCTTCCGGCTCTTTTTTAGCAATCTCTGAAGATTTTTTTTCTTTTGTTGTGGAAACTTCTTGGGTGTCATTTTGATTATTTTTATCCGCTTTTTGCACAGATAAAGTTTTGGCATCATTTTCCATTGTTGAGGATACTTTTATAAAGCTCTTATTATTTAATAAATTGATAAACTCCAGCCCTGCCGCAGATTGACCTTCTTTATTCTTTTCCGCTGTCGAAACTGAAGCCGTCTTGCCTTTTACCATGTTTGTTAAAGCATTTATATCTTTTATTTCCATAACAAAATCCTTCTTTTGCAAACTATCTTTCTTATTTAATGCAAAAAGCGTGCCATTTTATTTAAAATTAAAAAAGAACTTTTTTTTATAAAGTCCTCTTTCTTTTACTTTACAATTTCTTAATTAAAATAATCTGAATTGCTTGTTGTTATTCCATTGCATGTTGTTGTGTTTTGAATATAGCTTCCCGTACAATTAATGTAATAACTTGCTCTTTCACATGCAGAACAATCACTGTGCGTACTCGTATCCGAATATGATTCTGATCCTCCCCAGGAATAATTTCTTGTATAATTATAATATAAAGTACAACTGCCATCTCCATTTTCGACACAAGAACATCCGTTACCATATTCAATATATTCTTGAACTGTATAGCAACATTCATAACATATATTTCCACATCCATCCTGTCCATTAGCTCTTTTGTTTTCTCCTGAATAACACGAAATATTTTTATGATTCTCGCAACGATTATCACAACATTCTTGAGACTTGTAACAAGTGTTGCCACAATCATTTTGCGAAGCAGCATAACACCCGCCAGGTTTTGTTAGAGAGTAACCACTCGGACATGAATTATCACAACATATTTTACAACTTGAATAAGTAGTTTGTCCGTTAATAGTGCAAGAAGTTGCTCCGACAGCCCCGCCACAATCACAAGATTTGTAAGCACTCGGACATTGACAAGATTGATATTTCCCGTCGCAAGATGTTCCGACGCCGATTTGCGGAGAAGAGCAAGTAACTAAGCCGGATTGACAAACGCACTTGTCATAATAAGAAGCATTATAAGGACATTTTTTATTTGGAACTTGAAGTGTCGGACAAGC
>CALXPL010000006.1 GCA_944390275.1 uncultured Alphaproteobacteria bacterium | reverse complement strand
GTCGTTAAACCCTTTAGCGCCTATGGTACTTTGTCTTAAGACACGGGAGAGTCGGTCGCTGCCAGATCTTCTAAACACCATATACTTCTTGTCTAGCTTTACTTTATTGCCCCTTTGCTCAGCTCAGGGGCTTTTTTTTTGCCTAATCTACCTATTTATCCAAATCTTATCTACTGCCCCCTTTGGAAAAATTATCCCTCCGGAATTGCCTCTTATTTAATCCTAATTCAAATCTTCCTCTTGCTCCGTTGCGCTCGCTTTAGACTGATTCCTGCAATGTTTTGCTGTCGCAACTATGAAAAGTCTTATCCATGAATGTGTTCAACAGAATTAATTACTAAATGATGTAGGAATATTAAGAATTTCAAATGTAGAAGCATACAAATACCTTCAACTTTTTTTTATGTTATGATTTTAGCGCCTTTATGACTTTTTTTGTGAACCTTCACACCGCACGTTGCGTTATAATATTTAGATATTAAAAAAGGAGTTAATTATGAAAAAATTCGTTATCGGTGTTGCTTTATTATCAATTTTATGTACCCCAGCATGGGCAAAACCATTTCATCATCCTAATCCAATAGTATGGCATAAACCATCACCTGTTATTGTTCATGCAAGGCATCATACTCATATGAAAGAACCTTTAGTTGCAGTTGCTTCGGGAATAATAGGTTTTGTAGCCGGTTCAGCCATTGCTTCTTCGCAAACATATTACGGCAATAATGTTTCTGAAAATAAACAATGCTTTGCCGTTGTTTCAAAATCAAACGGTACTGTAACACAACATTGCCTTAGTGGGGATAATCAGGTTTTGTATATTGATTAAAATAAACATTTTATCTTGATATTTCGTGTTTTATCCAAGTCATAATAATATCAACCAAATAGGCTTGTTCTACATCTGTTAGAGTTTTATTAATAGGAATATGATGCCACTTATAAATACATCCACGGCAACAACAAGCCGTTGCGTGCTGCGCGATAAATACGGGATGTCCACGCATTGGAGTTTGTTTACCATCATTTTCGATAAATGCAGGCGCAATACGCTTTTGAATAAAATCTTTGGCATGGTTTTGAATGGTTTCAAGCCCTTTGTTTGTAATATATTGCTTATCCTTGGCAGATAATTTAAATTTACGACGAAAGGGAGAATTATTAAGTTTAAAAAATATATTATTATATTCTTTCATTTCTTTTCTTAAATATAGATATGGATGTAAAATATTGACATTAAAATAAAGCCTTAGCAATAATTTTAACTAAGACTTTAATTATGTTGATCATTTAGAATGGAACTATTAGTATGAGAAAAGACATAAATATCTTCTAAACCTAATTCTTTTAAGGTAAAAGAAATTTTCCAATAATAGTCAAATAAATCCCCAAAGGTAATATGACAATCAGAATTCTGAGATACCCATTCTTCAAGCGAAGGTGCATTATCAGTTAAAAAAGGCGAAAGAGGAATTTTTTGAATACCAAAAAGAACAAGAAATAAAGGTTTTACGTCAAATCTTTTAATATCCGATACACTACCATCTTCCCATTCTACAAGTAAAGGTAATATATCCATAATAAGAAAAGTAATTAAAGAAAACATACAAAGATTTAATTTTTATTTCAATAATTTTTTATTTTCATTGATTCTTTTTTGTAAATAGGATTTGAAGCGATTTTGACATCGCCTGCGACTGATTGTCCGTTTCAAAAAACCGTGACCTGAAGTTGGTTTTTGAAAAACTTCTGTCATATAAGCAAAATCATCATTATTATAAATCACAATCATCCATTTTGCAGGAGCGTCATAAATTAAATCAATTTTCTTCTTTTTTATTTTGTATATTTGATTATTTTGAGGAGTCAGATGAATTAAATTCATCCCAACATAAGTTGCCAAATTTCGAATGTCGTCAATCATATAAACAGGACAATGTGTCGGAATAAATATGGGTTTTTTGTTTAGAATGACATTTAATTTTTCATAATCTCCAAAAAATCCATGTCCATAACCTTGTAATTCAGGAAAATCTTCAACTGTTGCAAATTTAATATTTTTAAGATTTAACTGTCCTTTTAGGGGATTAAAAAAAGTTTTTGCAGTAATAATTCCATAAGAATCTTTTTCACAAGCATTAAAGACGTCAGGGATATGATTAAAAGTTCCGATGACAACATAATCATTATCTAATTTATCAATGATATCAGCATTATGAGAATAAGAAACTTTTATTTTTCCATTTGCCATTTGTTCAAAAGAAATACCGTACTCGACAATCATTTTAAGATAAGAGAAAAAATCTGTATTTCCATAAAAGACAACATTTTTCCGCAGTTTAAGAGCGGCCAGAAAAGCAGTAATATACATTTCAGGATGAGTTGGATATACTGGAAGAAAAATTTTGTGTT
Organism: uncultured Alphaproteobacteria bacterium; assembly: GCA_944390275.1. Lineage (GTDB taxonomy): Bacteria > Pseudomonadota > Alphaproteobacteria > RF32 > CAG-239 > HGM16780. The sequence continues at coordinate 105,844 of CALXPL010000006.1, read as the reverse complement.
TTTTACTTTTTGAAATAAGTGAACAGAGACATTTTAAGGTATCAACTTCTTTTACGGCAAATCCATCAGAATAAACACCATAGAAGTCAGCGATAACGACATCTATTTGAGAAGCAAGTTGTTTGAGCCTTTGGATATTTGTCGGCTTTCGAAAATAAGTCGTTTGATCAAGTTTCATGTCTCCTGAATGGTAAACAGTAGCATTTGGAGTTTTAATAAGAAAACCAAAGCTATCAAAACAAGTATGAGAAGATGCTAATATTTCGATTTCGAAAGAACCAAAACGGAAAATATTTCCATCTTCGATTACATTAAACTTAGGCCATAATTTTTGAGGAAAGTTGTATTCTTTCAAAAGATCATAAAGGATCATAAAAGTGTACTTTCCTGCATACAGAGTGGGAAGGGAGTAACCAGCCTTGAGATAATGTACGATTCCATTTAAATGATCAGGATGTGAGTGTGTCAAAAAAAGAGCTTTAGGATAATTTTCTTTATCAGCTAAGATATTTCGAATATCAGGAACAGCTGCAGAAGAATTTTTAATACCTAAAGCTCTATGATTATCAAATTTTCCTAAATCAACAAGAATCGTCGTTGTAACCTTACGATGTCCTTCTTTTACAACATCTCTGTAACAATAACAATGACCGCTAATTTGATCAACATTATTCCCACCAAGAGGTTGCCAATAAAGTCCAATATTTTTAATTACTTTATTCATAACAAATGCTTCTTAACAAAGATTCACAAACAAAGCAATTAATTTATTTTCCCTTGTCGATACTCGGCTAGTTTTTGTTCACGCCAAGCCTGAGCTTTTTGAGCGTTATCAGCTTGAGCAATTTTGGCTTGTTTTGAAGAAGCAAAAGGTTTTTGGTTATTAAGTTTTTTTACTTTTGCATAAGCAACATCAAGTTTCTTTTTATACTTTAATGCTTTTTTCAAAACACTTGAATGGTAGGCCATGGCAGCCTTAAACCAATCATTACCCTTTTGTTTGTATAATTTTTTTAAAAATTTCGCTCCATATTCCACATTTTTATAAGGATCTAAAGCATCTTCAACAGAAGCAAAATTTTTACCATGATATTTGAGGTTAATTTGCATACAACCGACATCAATACTTTTAACACCTTTAGCTTGTAAATTCTTTACAGCTTTAACAGCTTCGGCTTTAGTTTTAAAAAAGTGCCCTTTACCTTGAGCATTAATCGTCCACGGCCAAGCTAAAGTTTGTTTTTTGACGTTATTCCAACGACCAGTTTCGACATTTGTAATAGTTGTAAGCAAATGTTCTTTAATTTGATATTGATGCTCATATTTCAAAGCAGCCGTTTGACAAACAAGAGTATCACTAACTCCGGAATAAGTCTTTGCCTGAACCGGCTGAATCAACATCAGCAATAATAAAAATAACATCTAAATTTTTTGATACGAAAAACGCATCCCTCTAATCCTCAAGACTGCCACAAAAATCCCTAAGACGATACTTATTTCAAATTGCTTAACGGCAAACTCATAAAACAAGATAATATAAATCTTGAGGTTGTTTTCCCAAATGGTTGGTGTCACAAAATTTAAAATAAAATTCCCAACCTGTTCAAAAAAACACCGGTTAAAATTTAACCAAATGTTAACAAAACAAGAAAGCTATAGCACATTTATTTTTTTAAATCCAGTAAAAATTTAGCAAGGGCTTCAATGGATTGGCTTAAATTAAGGCTAGTTGATTGAAAAAGTTTATTTTTTTTATGCACATTTTCATCCATATAAATTTGGCGATTCATTTCAATTTGCATGGTATAAATATTTTTGCGAGGTTGACAATAGTTAAAAGTAATAAAAGCACCGGAATAGGGACAGTTTGAAACAACCTTGTAATCATGTTTTTCGAGAGAGTTTTTCATAAAATCAGATATTTGTGAGGGGCAGCTTTGTTCAAAAAGAGTTCCTAGGCAAAAATCAATGGGCTTACTTTCTTGCATGACGGAGCATATTTTTGACGGCATGGAATGGCAATCCAAAAGAAAACAGAAGCCAAACTTTTTTAGGGCTTTATCAATGAGTTGTTGTAATCTTTTATGATAGACGTCATAAACATTAAGGATACGATTCTGTACCTCAAAATAATTTAAGAGTCCATCATAAATGTTTTCACGCTTTGCATTAATACGATGAATGACACCTAAGCCAACCCGACAACGGATTCCGTTTTGAATATCCGTATTGTTAGGATAATTATAATACATATTCGGATCAATTTCGATTTTATCGCGGTTAACATCAACAAAAGCGCGAGAAATATTCATAGAAATAAGAGGAATACCCTTATTAGAAGCAGGCAAAATAAGTTCGTCAACAAAAGAGTCTTCATTGCTTCGTAAGTCATCAAGATTCATTGATACGGTATTCAAGAATTCTTGAGGAAAAGTTTGTCCGCTGTGAGGAGAAGACAATACCAAAGGGTAAAGAATATCTTTGCAATTATATTCTTCAAATATTTTTAACTTTGTATAATCAACGTCAAAATCTAACTTTTTATCAGACAAGAACATATCCTTAATGTGTTAAATAATTAAACAACTAATATTATAGCTAAAAAAGATTAAAGTTTTAATAATTAATTACATATACAAAAAAGTAACAAAATTCAATATAATATTAGAATAAAAATGGCTAGGAATTATAGAAAATTAAGGATTCGAAAAGCACAGCAAGTATAATAGCAGATTAAAAAAGGCTTTTGGAATATAGAATACCAAAAGCCTTAGTTAAATTGGTGGGAGTGAATAGACTCGAACTATCGACCTCTACGATGTCAACGTAGCGCTCTAACCACCTGAGCTACACACCCGACAACAAAAATTACTAGCTTATTTTTTTTTGAAATGCAAGCAATTTTTTTGCTCTTTAAAAAGAATATCTTTACTCTTGTGATATTCTTTGTTACAAATAAGAAAAATTATTATTAAAAGTGTTGTCTTATGGAAGAAAAAGAAGCAAAAGCAAAAATTTTAGACAGTCGGTATTTATTTAAATATCCATGGTTGACTGTAAAAGAGGAAAAAATTGAACTTCCGAATAGGAAAATTATTCCTCACTATTTTGTATTGGAGTATCCAGATTGGGTAAATACCATTGCGATTACCAAAGATAAAAAGTTTGTTATGATAAAGCAGTATCGCCATGCGATAGGACTGACAAATTTTGAATTATGCGGAGGTTGTGTGGATAAAGGAGAAACGCCGCTGCAGGCCGCTCAAAGAGAGCTTTTAGAAGAAACGGGATATGGAAAAGGTATCTGGAGACAAAATTTACGACTTTCTTCAAATCCAAGTACAAATAATAATTGGGTATATAATTTTATAGCAGAGGATGTTGAGCTTGTTTCAAAACCACATTTAGATGAGGGAGAAGATTTGAGTGCTCATCTTATGACAGAAGCTGACATCAAAAATCTGTTAAATGACGGAAAGATTATTCAGTCTGTCCATGCATGTGCTTTGTGGAAATATTTAGGGCAGAAAAAAGATTGAAAAGATTTTTAAAACAAAAAACCTCACTTTTGTGAGGTTTTTTCAAAAAAATAAACATATAAGTTAAGCATTTGAAAATAAAATTATCGAAGATGCTTTGTTAAATGTGCATATAAATTTTGTAATACGGTTGATGCGTCTTTACGGATTCCTTTTTTCTCGTGTTGTTCAATATCTTCATTATAATGTTTTGCACGTCGAGATGTTGGATGAAGATTATGTTCATCTTTTACGGCTGCGGTTTCAGCATCTTTGAGGGTAGCTTCAAAGTTTTGTTTAAAAATTTCATCACTATCTTTTTTTAATAAAATTGCAAATTTATTATTGGGATTATGAGGATTTTTAGCTTCTTCCAAATTTCCAACATGAGCCATGTATTCGCATAAAGTATTGTGCAGTTTTTGAGCTTCTTTATTATTGTCGGCAGTAAGAATATCTGAAAACCCTTTTGTTTGAGCAAGTGTCTTCACATGAAATTCAGCTTCACGATTTATAGCGCGTTGAAGATTGGGAGGAAGTGCGGCAAATTCACTATCTTTATTATAGTTGTTGAAATAGAAATTATCCTTTACAATGTATTTTGCTTTTGCAGGAGAAATTTCAAAAACAGTACTGTCATTCTTCTTTTCCATATTCTATACTCCTAAAACAGATAAGGTATTAAAACTTTTTATAATAAGAAGATACCATATTTGGAAATTTTTGTCAATAAATCCCAGTGGATGCTAAATTATAAAAAATCTTAATTATATTTTATAAAAGAAGCATGTAATATTCGTTAAAAAAAAGAAGAGCAATTAAAAAATAATGTGAAATAAATAATGATATTAAATTTATTCATGAGTGTTCTCCTTTTGTGTTCTATTTTTGTTCTTATAATAAAGAAGCAAAAATAAGAGTCAAGGAAAAAGTTCTAGTTTTGTTCTTTTTTTGTGCTGAAAGTAAAGGTTGTTTGTTATGAAAATTGGAGTGTTTGATTCAGGCTTAGGCGGTTTGGTTATTACAAAATCGCTGATAGAAAGACTTCCTGAATATGATTATTTTTATTTAGGAGACACAAAACATTTACCCTACGGAGAGAAAACATCGGGTCGTATTTTAAAATACACATTGGATTCGCTGAAATATTTAATTTCTCAAAATTGTAAATTAATTATTATTGCATGCAATACAGCAACATCAATAGCCTTGAGATATATTCAGCAAAAGTTTATTCCGGAATATGCACCGCATGTAAAAGTTTTAGGAGTCGTTATCCCCACGGTAGAAAAGGCAGTGGAGGACGAAGTTTCAAAAGTGGGAGTTATTGCCACATCAGCGACGATAAAATCACATATATATCAAACAGAATTAAAAAAACTCTCTCCGCATATAAAAGTTCAAGAGTTAGCAACACCTCAACTCGTTCCTTTAATAGAAAACAATAATTATGAATATATGGACAATCTCATAGAAGACTATTTATCAGCTTTTTCTGAGATAGACAGCTTAATATTAGGATGTACGCATTACCCATTGATTAAAAATTATTGCCGTCATATTTTACCTCAAAAAACCAAGGTTATATCTCAAGACGAATTTATAGGAGAAAAATTACAGGATTATTTAAAAAAACATCCTGAAATAGAAGAAAAATTAGGAAAAGATTCCTCAAGAAATTTTTGCGTAACACAAAAAAGTCCACAATCATATAAAGTAGCAGATTATTTATTTCCTAATCTCACAATAAAAGAAGTTTCTTATTAAAAAAGATAAAAATTAACAAGATAGAGACAGATAGCAGCTAAAATTCCGGCAAAGACATCATCAAGCATAACGCCCCAAGCATTATGGATACGGGAATCAAAAAATTTTACTGGCCCCATTTTGTAGATATCAAAAAAACGGAATAAAATAAAACCGAGGACGTAAATTTTCCAATCAGTAAGAGAATGCCATACTAAAGAAAAGGTAAGCATTTGTCCGACGACTTCATCAATAACGACAAGAGAAGGATCCTTATCTTCCGAAGATTTGATAATAAAATTGGTTGCGGCAACTCCAAGGAAAAATAGAGCGATACTAGCGATAAATAAAACTTCGCGAGAAGAATAAGCGAAAATCAAATAAACAAAGGGCAACGCTCCCAAAGAACCGCAAGTTCCGGACGCTTTAGGAGAGAAGCCCAATCCAAACCATGTAGCCGTAAGATAAGAACAAAATTTTTTCATAAACTATTGCCAATCTTCAAATTCTTGTTTTATATTTCGTGTAAACATCTGACGAATTGTTGATTTAATATCTTCTTTGTCATAAATAATTTTATACAAAGCCTGACAAATAGGCATATCAATATTCTCTTTATCAGCAATAAGTTTTACAGCTTTTAGTGTCGGAACACCTTCAGCAAGTTTTCCAAAATCTTCTCTTTTAGCAAATTTTTCACCAAAAGTTCGGTTGTGGCTATACTTTGAAAAGAGAGTGGCTTCATAATCACCTAAATGAGCTAGACCATAAGCCGTACGAGGATTTCCACCAAAAAATTGAATAAAACGACCGACTTCAATAGGAGCGCGAGCCATCAAAGCCCCTTTAAGGCCATACCACTCAAGTCCATCCAAAATACCGGCAGCCAGACCGATAACGTTTTTGAGTGCTGCACCAATTTGATTTCCAATAAGATCAGCTCCGTAATAAAATCGAATTAAATCACTTGAAAGCATTTTGATAACTTTGTCTTTAATATTATTTTCATCAGAATCAACAACAACGCAAGATGGAACACCTTTTGTATAATCTTGCACATGACCGGGGCCGGCAAGAACAGCGATATGGATATCCTGCTTAATTTCTTCACGCATAATTTGGTGCATATACTTAGCAGAAGGCTCTTCCAAACCTTTCATGGCAAGCAAAAAGGTTTTTCCGTTTAAATCAAACTGATTTAGTTCCTTGCAAAGTCCTCTAAAATATTGGCACCCGATAGAAATTATGATAAAATCATTTTTAAGAACAGCGCATAAATTATCAAATAAATACATATTATCAAGTAAAGCCAGATATGAATTTTTACGTGTATCACGTAATTCAATAAAGTTTGGAGACTTAGGAATGTCATACATATCTACGTCATATCCGCAATATTTAGCAGCATACCAACCTAAAAAAGTTCCCCAACGACCACAGCCTATAAGTGATATTTTCGTCATGGCATATCCTTAAATAAAATTAACAATAAGATATTAATAAAGCGAATTTGTAAAAAAAGCAATGAAACAAATTGAGTATGGGTAAAAAACAGGACAATTATAGAGAAGGTTTATTTTTTTTCAAACGTTGCCGTCCGACAATAGCATTAATGTGGTCAAATTCTTCAAAAGAATGATACGCATAATCAAAACTCTTCTTATCACAATCATAAAAAACTTTATGAGCTAAAGATTCGATGGCGGAATCAATTTTTTTAAAAGCCTCATTGTAATCAGGATTAAAATTGTTACGAGCTTTCTTCTTTACAATATCGTGATAAGCGGCAATAACTTTTGCGGTTTCATCAGCAGAATTCGCATAACCTTTTTCCTCAAAATCATGCATAATTTGAGCTGTTGTCTGATAAAAACATTTATTTGTTAAAATACTACGTTGCTTTTTATTGTTTCCATCAATAATCATGATATAACTCGCAATCTTGACGATACCAAACGTTTAACACACAAAAAACAAAAGTTCAAGTCTTTTTGACGAGGAAAAACGACCTAATTTATAGGCATTATAGCAAAAGAAAATTAATAAGAAATTAAAGTAGTAAGTAGGGGTTAGTCAATAATTTCCGCTTCATAAGCATTTGCAATTTCAGTTTCGTCATCATTTTCAGTACGACTTAGCTCGCAAACTAAGAGTTTATCCGCTTCAGCAAGACTATCAAAAATATCCTGTCCGATATCAGTAAGCTCAATAATATCATTATCGTTTCTACGAAGAAGAGCCGCGTGTTCAGCGGGATTAATTTTGAATGCCGGTTGGTTGGGTTCACCGTCGCGTTCATAAAGAAGCAACATTACTTCATCTTCATCGTTCACAACAAAATCAAAAGTTTCAAAATCTTCACTTGGCATAGTAGATAACTCCAAAGTATTGTTAATATTTTCATCATAATAGATGCAAAAAGGTTTTTTTTCGGTTAACTTCCAATAAAGAATGGAGAAAAAATGAGAATATTGATTGATCGTTTTGTTGAGTTGTGGAAATGGCCGATAGCCATTTATATGCTTGTTTCATTACCGGCATATGTTCAATCTTTTTATTATTTTCAGCTAATGACATGGAAATACATTGCATTAGCAGGAGGAATTGCCGTATTTTTTATTTCAAGAAATATGTCGGATGCAAGTGTCAGAAGCAACATACAAATCATTGCTCATGAATGTACGCATGCCTTTTTTGCACTACTAACTTTACACAAAGTTACCAAAATAAGAGTAGAAGGAGATAACAGCGGAGGACATATGGAGTTTAAGGGAAAAGGAAATTGGTTGATTACCATTGCTCCATATTTTTTTCCGTTATTTTGCTTTTTTTGTATGATAGGGATATGGGTTTATACACATTTTGCCCCGATGAATTTGTTTTTAAACGGCATACTGGGATATTTTGTCGGTTATCATATTGATACGGTTGTTTCGCAAATTCATGAAAAGCAAACAGATTTGCCTAAAGTTGGATATAAATTTTGCATAATGTTTTTACCGGGAGCAAATTTATGGATGATTGGGACAATTCTGGCTTTTAACAGTCGTGGTTGGGATGGGGTTTTTATTTATCAACATTTAATAGGAATGTTAAATTCGCATAATTACCAAACTGCGGTAAAATATATAAGTTCTTTTTATTGAGAATTTTGTTCACAGGGTAGGTAGATTGTAAAAGTTGTTCCACCGAAAGAAGTGGAAGTAACGGTAAGATTACCTCTATGGCGAATAATGATTTGTTTTGCAATAGATAATCCAAGTCCGGAACCTCTGATGTTTAAGTCTTTATGTTCTTGCATACGGTAAAAACGTTCGGTAAGGCGCGCCATATTTTCTGCAGAAATTTTAGGCCCTTTATTGTTTATGGATATGGCGACAGCTTTTCCTGTGGCTACATGAGTGCTTTTAGAACCGGGGATTGAATCTGAAAGATAAGCCTTGATAGTGATATCGCTATTGCTCAAACCGTATTTTATGGCATTATCAGTTAAATTTTGAATGACCTGTTTTACTTGGTGTTCATCAGCAGTAATAATACCAATACCAGATTCAACATCTGTTTTTATAGTTATTTCACGTTCAGCCGCTTTTAAAGAAAGTGCATTTTGTACATCTTCAATAATTTTTGCAATATTGACCTTACCATCGGGGCGTTGATCTTGAGTGAGTTCAATTTTGGAGAGAGAGAGAAGATTTTCAATGAGTTCAGACATATAAACGGCTTGATCTTGCATGATTTTTAGGAAATGCTCTTGAGCGGCTTCATCACCTTTAGCTGAAGTAAGTAACGTTTCAATAAAGCCGGAAATAATTGCTAAGGGGGTACGTAATTCATGGCTGGCATTAGCAACAAAATCAGACTGCATTTTTTCTATTTTCATAGCCTTTGTTAAATCATAAAAAGAAATAACGGCGACAGCTCGTCCTTTAGATTGCCAGGGAAGTTGTTTGATATGGGCATAAAGTTTTTGATTAACGGGGTCTTTTACATAAAAGATAAGGTTTTCTGCTTCACTTTCTTTTTTTAAGACTTTTGACACGGCATCAATAAAGATATTTGAATCAAATAAATTTTCAACGTTTAAGTCTGTAATATTATCGCCCCATAAAGTGCGGGAAGATAAGTTAGCACCTAAAATATTTCCGGAGCGGTCAATCATCATGATTGGGTCAGGCAAAGTGTCTAATACTGCGGCATCAGAAATAGATTGTGCTTCAAGATTATCAGCTTTTTGAGCCCAAAAACGATGCATAGCGTTAACGGCTTCCACAATTTCTTTTGTTTCTTTTTCAGAAAGTTGAATATTCTGCCCATCCACGGATTCGCCTTGAGCAAGAGAAGAAATATATTTTCGAAGTTGTTGTAGTTCAAAAGTAATAGGAAAGAGCAAAATAGTATTAAAAATTAAAATAACGGCATACGATACGATTGCCGATAAAGGGGAAATAAAATTGAACACGGCGAGGAGAATAAAAACCAACGCGGAAGGCAACGACAGAAAAATAATTCGATCAACAAATTTGTTGCTTTTCTCAATATCAAAAAGGGAGTAATGACGTTTAAACATAAAATACACCATAAAAGAAAAACATCTGGACTCGATAATAAAATAGATTATGATATCAAGAAGTTTAAATAGAATTAAATTTTTAGGGTAAAATGACAGAGAAAGATAATAAGAATACCGCACTAACGCCGATGATGGCGCAATATCAAGAAATAAAACAACAGCATAAAGATTACCTCTTATTTTACCGAATGGGTGATTTTTATGAAATGTTTTTTGATGATGCGATTACAGCCTCCAAAGCATTAGATATAGCCTTAACCAAGCGAGGTCAATTTGATGGAGAGGATGTTCCGATGTGCGGAGTTCCTTTTCATGCTTATGAAAGTTATCTGGCTCGTTTAATTCGACAAGGATATAAAGTTGCCATTTGTGAACAAATGGAAGATCCGAAAGAGGCCAAAAAAAGAGGATATAAAGCCGTAGTAAAAAGGGACGTTATTCGTTTGGTAACTCCAGGAACATTAACGGAAGATAATCTGCTCGATTCGAAAAAAAATAATTTTATGCTGGCTATAAATAAACAAAATGAAAATTTAGGTTTAGCATGGATAGATGTATCAACCGGAGATTTTTACACACAGACCATTGCTCTAAAAGGACAAGAAGAAATAAATGTATTAAGTTCCAGTTTAGCAAGATTAATGCCGGTTGAGATAATCGTTTCGGACAATTACATTCAAAACCCGAATTTATTTACATTATTTAATGAATATAAAGAAAAACTAACCGTTTTGCCACAAGCCCGTTTTAATTCGGAAAACGCCAAAAAACGTTTGTTAGATACATTTAAGGTTTCCACATTGGATTCTTACGGAAATTTTGAAAGAGTTGAAATAACGGCCGCCGGAATTTTAATAGATTACATAGAAAACACTCAAAAAGGAAAATTACCGCGAATTGAAACGCCGATAAAAATATATGAAAATAAGGTAATGGAAATAGACGGTGCAACGAGACGAAGTTTGGAACTTTTAGAGGCGACGGGACAAGATAAAAACAGTTCTTTGTTGCATACAATGGATAGAACAATAACCGGAGCAGCAGGACGTTTGTTGGCATCAAGAATATCCACCCCATTGTTGGATATTGAAGAAATCAATAAAAGACTTGATGTTATAGAATTTTTCATAAATAACCCGCAAATTCGTAGAGATTTCAGAGAATTGTTACGTCATTGTCCTGATGTTGAAAGGGCAATTAATCGACTAAGTTTGGGAAGAGGTGGACCTCGTGATTTGGCGGCAATACGAGATGCGTTGGATGTTATTCCGGCAATAAGAACTCTTTTATTAAGCTCGGCCGGAGTATATCAAAATGAAATATTAATCACACCGCCAGAAGCCCTATCGCAAATTGTTAAAAGACTGGGGTACCATAATAACTTGGTCAGTGATTTAAAAAATGCTTTGGCGGATGACTTACCCTTACTTTCTCGAGACGGTGGTTTTATCCGAGAGGGCTATCACAGTGGTTTGGATGAAATAAAAAATTTAAAAGAAGATAGTCATAAGGTAATTGCCGGACTTCAGGTAAAATATGCAGAAGAAACCGGCATAAGTAATCTAAAAATCAAATTTAATAATGTGATTGGATATTTCATAGAGGTTCAAAGCAAATACGCAGCAGAAATGCTAGAGAACAAAAAATTCATCCATAGACAATCCGTATTAAATGCGGCACGTTTCACCACAGTTGAATTAACAGAGTTAGAAAATAAAATACGCGGAGCGGCAGACAAGGCTTTGGCAATGGAGCTTGACCTATATAACAATTTGGTTCGTGAGGTTATTGTAGAAGCACAAGACATTTCTCGTACGGCAAAATCTCTTGCCGAATTAGACGTTGGGGCAGCTTTAGCGGAATTAGCGGTAGAAAAAAATTATTGTCGTCCGGAGGTGGATGATTCTCTTATATTTGATATACAAGAGGGACGCCACCCGGTTGTCGAAGCGGCTATAGAAAAAGAGCATGCTAGCGCATTTGTCGGAAATAATTGTCGGTTAGGAGAAGAAACATCGCTGATATGGCTGATTACCGGACCCAATATGGCGGGTAAATCAACATTTTTAAGGCAAAATGCCATTATTGCCATTATGGCGCAAATGGGGTCATATGTTCCTTGTAAATCAGCACATATCGGCGTGATAAACAAATTATTCTCCCGTGTTGGAGCCTCAGATGATTTGGCAAGGGGACGTTCAACTTTTATGGTTGAAATGGTTGAAACCGCCAGCATCTTAAATCAAGCAGACGAACGATCTTTTGTAATTTTGGATGAGATTGGAAGGGGAACGGCAACTTTTGATGGGCTGTCAATAGCTTGGGCCGTTGTTGAACATTTACATGAAATAAACAAATGCCGTGCTTTATTTGCAACGCATTATCACGAATTAACCACCTTAGTAAATAAACTGTCCAAGATGTCGCTTCATTGTATGAAAATAAAAGAATACAAAGGAAATGTTATATTTTTGCATGAGGTAATTGATGGAGCCGCAGACAGAAGTTACGGAATTCATGTCGCCAAGTTGGCCGGTTTGCCCATTTCGGTAATTAAGCGCGCCGAAGAAGTATTAAAATTCTTAGAAAATGATGGAAAATCAAATAACATTTCGCAGTTAGTTGATGATTTACCTCTGTTTGCGGCTGCACACCATGTCGATAAAGAAGATAGTAACGAGGCAGAGAAATACAAGCCGCTTTTAGAGCTTCTTGACGGTATTATTCCGGACGATTTAACACCCAAACAAGCCTTAGAAAAGCTGTATGAAATAAAAAGTATAAAAATATCATAGAGTAAAACAAAGAAAAACATAGACTTAAGAAGTGGTATTAAAATACCGCAAGATAATATATTGAAAATATTTATCTTTTTATGTTGACATGAGAAAAATCTTGTGTATAGTTATGAAGAATTTAATAACTAACAAAAGAGTGAATTACAATGAACACATATGCAACAAAACCATCTGACATTGAAAGAAAATGGTATGTCGTAGATGCTGAAGGTGTTGTTCTCGGACGTTTAGCTGCTCAAGTAGCAAAGATTCTCCGCGGTAAACACAAACCATCATTTGTTCCAAACTTGGACTGTGGCGACTATGTCGTTGTTATCAATGCCGATAAAGTAAAATTAACCGGAAAGAAATTAACAGATAAAAAATATTTCAAGCACACCGGTTGGATTGGTGGAATTAAAGAAACAACTGCCGGCAAGATTTTGGCAGGCCGTTTCCCTGAAAGAGTAATCGAAAAGGCTGTAGAACGCATGATTTCTCGTAATCCGTTGGGTCGCAAACAGATGAGCAAATTGAGAGTTTATGCTGGCTCTGAAAATCCGCATGCAGCACAAAATCCGGAAGTATTGGATATTGCGTCTATGAACGAAAAGAATAAAAGGAGCGCATTATAATGGCTGAAAAAATCGAATCATTACAAGATATCAAAGCGGCAACAAGTACAACTGAAGTAAAAGTACGCAAAGCAAACAAAGACAAATTGGGTCGTTCCTATGCAACCGGAAAAAGAAAAGACGCCGTTGCACGCGTATGGATTAAACCGGGAAAAGGCAATATCACCATCAATGATAAATCTATTGATCAATATTTTGCCCGTCCGGTATTAAAGATGGTTATCAATCAACCATTCGAAATTACCAATCGTGTAAATGAGTTTGACGTTGTTTGTACCGTAAAAGGCGGTGGCTTATCCGGTCAAGCAGGAGCAATTAAACATGGTATTTCTATTGCTTTGAACGAATACGAACCAGAATTAAGATCAGTATTGAAGAAAGCTGGCTTCTTAACACGTGATGACCGTGTTGTTGAACGTAAAAAATACGGTAAAGCCAAAGCTCGTCGTTCTTACCAATTCTCGAAACGTTAATTCGTTATGGTATTCAAAAAGGGAGATGCAAATCTCCCTTTTTTTATAGAAAAAATATTTATTTATTTTCCATTAAGTACTCTATGTTATAGTGAAAGAAATCAAAGAGGAAGAAGCTATGATTCAAGAATTTAAAATAGAGGAAGCAGATGGAATAGTCCTGTCTGAAACAATAAAGCTACAGGGAGAAATTTATCCTAAAGGGTATAAATTAAATGCGAATGATATAAAGGAATGGAAAGAATTAGGCATTGATGTAATATCGGGAATGTCACTGCAAGAAGGGGATATCAGTAGCAATTTAGCATTAGAGATAATCGGAACAAAATTATCGGGCAGTAATGTTTCATATATTTTAGATGAAGAGGGAACATTAAAATTTGCAGCTTTGGAAGATGGTATATTCCGAGTAGAAGAAAACAGAATAGCAAAATTTAACAAGATGTCGAATATTTTTGTCTTAAATACGATTTCGCCTTATAGCAACGTAAAAGCCGGAGATATTATTGGAATATTAGAAATACTTCCTCCATTTGTGTCTCAAAGTAAAATAGATGAAATAAAATTAAATTTATCCGGAAATTTTGCCCTGATGACGGTAATGCCGGAAAAACAATATAAGGCGGCATTGATTTATGCAAGATTTTATACAAACAAAGAAGAAAATTCTTACTTTACGAAACAAGTAAAACAACTAGTAAAACATTTAAGCCGTTTAAATTTAGAGTTTTCGGAAGAATACGAAGCAGACTACAATTCTCAAGCCATCGGAGATGCAATTCAACAAGCTGAAAATCAAGGTAATGAAGTTATTTTTATTATATCAAGTATCAGAACCGGAGGGGAAGCAGATGTAATTCCCCAAGCGATGAAAAGTTATGTTGATGAATTTATCTGTTGTCAAACGGCACAAATAAATATGTCGGATATGTTTGTCGGAGAAAAACGAAAAAGCCGCGTGATTAATCTTCCATACAATTATTATAGGGAAGATTGTTCTTTGGTTGATGAAATGATAATCAAAAGTATTATTAATGAAAAGCTGATACCGACGGATTATATAAATAAGCAAAATATAATTTTATCTAAGAATTATGAATTAGATAAGAATGAAAGATTGCTGCTTCAAAATCATGGAGATGAAAAGACCGATAGCGAGGAAGCCAAAGTGGCCGTTGTAATTTTAGCCGCAGGAGTATCAAGCCGTACCAAAAGGAATAAGTTGCTAATAACAAAAGAGAATGGCGAACCTCTCTTTATGGATAGTGTTAAGGCGGCCATAGCTTCAAAAGCAGCTCCTGTTTTTGTAATAACCGGTCATCAACATGAAGAAGTTGAAGAATATTTAGAAAATATTGATGTGAACGTTATTTATAATCCCAATTACCGACAAGGAATTAAGACATCAATTAATTTAGGATTGAGTTTAGTGCCGAACATATGTCAAGGTGCTATATTGCTTCCGGCAGATATGCCTAATGTTACAACAAAGCATATAAATAAAATGATAGAAGCTTTTGACGCACAGGAAGAGAAACGAGTCGTCGTTACCAACTTCAAAGGCGTAAAACGAAATCCGATACTGTGGAGCAGAAGTTTGTTTGAAATAGCAGACTTAGTTCCTGAGAATTCAGGAATAAGAACCGTTTTTGCCGAACATGAAGATTACATGACACTAATCAACGCTGGTAGTGAAAAACTGATTCTTGATGTTAATTATCCATCAGATATTGATATTTTAGAAAAGAGAAAGGATTAATCTCTTTCCAGAACGCTGACAATATCTTCAGTAACTTTTTTAGCGTCTCCGTAAATCATAAAAGTATTATCGGCAAAAAATAATGGATTTTCTACGCCGGAATACCCAGAGGCGAGAGAACGTTTTACAAAAAAGACCGTTTTTGCTTTTTCAACTTCAAGAATAGGCATTCCATAAATAGGAGAAGAGGCATCTGTTTTAGCGATGGGGTTTGTAACATCATTTGCTCCAATGACAAAAGCAACATCTGCCGTTGAAAATTCACGGTTAATATCATTCATTTCAAAGACATCTTCGTAAGGAACATTTGCTTCAGCTAAAAGAACATTCATATGTCCGGGCATTCTTCCAGCCACAGGGTGGATTGCAAATTTAACTTCGACATCAAATTTTTTATGAAGATCATCAACCATTGTTTTTAAAATATGTTGGGCTTGAGCAACAGCCATGCCATAACCGGGAACAATAATAATTTTATGAGCATTTTCCATAAGGTATGCGGCATCTTGTGGCATTATTGATTTCGGTGTTTTTTGCAAAGAGTCGTTAACGTTAGAGGCATGATTATTCTTACCTAATCCGCCAAACATAACATTAAGAAGAGAACGATTCATTGCTTTGGTCATAATATAAGAGAGGATAGCACCGCTAGCACCGACAATCGAACCAACAATAATTAACAGGATATTATTGACGGAAAATCCGATTCCGACGGCAGCCCAACCGGAATAAGCATTTAGCACGGAAATAATAACGGGCATATCAGCACCTCCGATAGGAAGGACAAGGAGTAATCCGAGTATTAAAGAAAGCAGTGCCAAAGCATAGAAAATATTAATGTCTTTCCCGATAACGAAATAAGCACATAAACAGATAGCGAAAATAGTCAAGATAAAATTAAAAAAGTTTTGTAGTGGAAAAACGATAGATTTAGGAGGAAGAATACCCTGCAGTTTTGCAAAAGCGACAAAAGACCCCGAAAAAGCAATTGCTCCGATGATTAAGCCGAGAGCATTTTCGAGCAACATATCGGAACCGGCAACGATTTCAGCCAAAGAAATGCATACGGAAGAAAGACCACCCAAGCCGTTAAAAGCAGCAATCATTTGCGGCAAAGCCGTCATTTTGACACGAAGAGCAAAAAAGGAACCGATAGCGCCACCGAGAAGAATAACAAAGAGAACGGAAAGGTAGTCGGAAACATAAGGAGAAAACAGCGTTGCCAAGACGGCGATAAGCATGCCGATAATACCTAAAACGTTTCCTTTTCGAGCAGTTTCGGGATGAGCTAGACTTCGGATAGAGAGAATAAATAAAATGGTAGAGATGAGATAAGCGCTCATTAAGATATTATTAGTCATGATTATTCCTTTTCCTCATTGGTTTTCTTTTTCTTTTTAAACATGAGCAACATACGTTGAGAAACGGCAAATCCGCCAAAAATATTAATTGAAGCCAAAAACACGGCAAAAAGTCCTAAATTTTTTGAAAGTCCGTCATAGGGCACACCTGCGGTGATTAAAGCACCGATAATGACGATGCCGGAGATAGCATTGGAAACGCTCATCAATGGGGAATGGAGAGCCGGAGAAACACCCCAAACCACAAAATAACCAATAAAACAGGCTAATAAAAGAATAGTTGATAAGGCCCAGATATCTATCATAAAATTTCTCCTTCTTTGATAAGACAAGTTTTTCTGATAAGCTCATCTTCAAAATTAAATATAATATTTTGTTTCTCGGTTGAATATTGAGATGCAATAAAATTATAAAGATTATTTGCAAATAATGTACTTGAGGAATAAGGAACTTTAGCCGCTAAATTGCTGTTGCCAAGAATTTTTATACCCTTGTAGTCAATGACGAGATTATCTTGTGAGCCTTCCACATTTCCGCCGTTTTCCGAGGCCATGTCAATAACCACGCTACCGCAAGGCATATTATCAAGCATTTTTTTTGTAACCAAGAGGGGAGCTTTTTTTCCGGCAATAAGGGCTGTCGTAATAAGAATGTCTGTTTTTTTTAGTTGTTCCATAACGGCAAAATTTTGTTTTTCTTGATAAGATTCTGATGTTTCGGCCGCATAGCCGGAAGAAGTCTCAAAGTTATCATTAGAATCGATTTGTAAAAATTTAGCTCCCAAGGATTCGACTTGTTCTTTCACTTGAGAGCGAACATCGGAAGCATAAACAATGGCACCTAGTCTTTTGGCGGTAGCAATTGCCTGTAAGCCGGCAACTCCGACACCGAGTACCAAAACACGAGCCGGAGAAACTGTTCCGGCCGCAGTCATCATTAAAGGAACGGCACGAGGTAAAAGATTAATAGCTTGCACAACAGCATAATAGCCGGAAAGATTACTTTGCGAGGAAAGAATATCCATACTCTGCGCTCTGGATATCCGTGGGAGTAAATTTAAGGCAAAACACGTAATTTTGCGTTCGGCAAGAGCGTTAAGTTCCATTAAATTTTGACAGTTTGCAAGAAGTGTTTGTTGTGGATGAAGAAAAGAAAATTCCTGAGGCAAGGGTGCCCAAATTTTAAGCAGAATATTACCCGAATTATAAATTTCTTCAGGGGAACGAAGAATGGTCGCACCGACATTAGCATAAGCCTCATCATTAAATCCGGATAAATCTCCGGCGCCCGATTCGATGCAAACGGAAAAACCGAGATTTTTATATTTTTTAACCGTATCAGGGGTGAGGGCAACACGGGTTTCACCGTTTTTTAATTCTTTAGGAACCGAAATAATCATACTAACCTCTGAAAACATTTTGACTCTGATAATTATGATAATAATATAACAGCAGATTTGAAAATAAACAGAGGAAAAGAAAAAATGGGACAACTTTTTGTAACTTTTTTCAAAATAGGTCTCTTTACCTTCGGCGGAGGCTATGCGATGTTGCCGCTACTTCAAGATGAGATAGTACGGCGTCATAAATGGGCTACGGATGAAGAGTTAATGGATTATTATTCGATAGGTCAATGCACACCGGGAATTATATCGGTAAATGTTGCAACTTTTATAGGAACCAAGCTCTACGGAAAAATAGGAGGATTTTTAGCAACATTGGCAATAATCATGCCTTCAATGATAATTATTAGTTTGATAGCGGCGATTCTCTCACAATTTATGCATAATGAATATTTGAAGCAGGGATTTTCGGGTATAAGAATAGTCGTAGCAGCATTGATATTGAATACGCTGATAGATATGTGGAAAAAGGGGGTAAAAGGGTATCAAGGATACATAATTTTTATATTAGCACTAAGCGGAATATTTTTCTTAAATATATCAGCAATATTAATTGTCATCGGAGCATCAATTTTAGGGTTAATCTTAAATCTTAAAAGGGGAGCAAAATGATATATTTATTATTATTTTATGAATTTTTTAAAGTCGGTTTGTTTGCCATAGGCGGAGGCTTGGTAACGATACCGTTTTTATTTGATTTGGCCGAGCAATATCCATGGTTTACGGCATCAGAGTTAGCCGATATGATAGCCATATCGGAATCAACCCCCGGTCCTTTAGGCGTAAACATGGCGACCTTCGCCGGATATAAAGCGGGAGGAATATTAGGGGCAATATCGGCAACTTTTGGATTGGTTTGTCCGTCATTAATTATAATTATGCTGATATCTAAATTGTTAAAAAAATTTAGCGATAACCCCTATGTGCAAAATATTTTATCAGGGATTCGTCCGGCAGTAATAGCGTTAATAATTATGGCAGGAGTGGAAATAGCCAAAATATCGTTAGTGGATTATACGAGTTTACTGATTTTTGCGATTTTTGCATTAAGTATAAGATTTTACAAAAAAAGTCCGATATTTTATATCGTAATTGCAGCGGTGGTAGGAATTATTTTTAAGTTGTAAGGAGAAGAGATGAAAAAGGTAATAGGAACGGGATTGGCAGGCATAATTTTTATGTTAGGATTATGGCAATATAGTTCATGCACGGGTTTATATGGAGTCTGGGTAAATCCCCACCCGCAAGCCGGAAATATTTTTCAAGGAAATATAGAAATAAAGAATATAAAAAACGATAAAGAAAAGTCTCAACACGATTCTTTCACTTTAATTTACGATAAAACGGAGCATGCGCTTTCCTGTACAAACTATGAAAAAGATGATGATTTGCTTTTATGCCTTCCTATTTTAAGGCAGGATATTTCAATAAATAGGAAAACAACGTATAAAGAGGTTGAAAAAGAAACAACCATGATGCCGCTATTTTTAAAAATAAAGAGGCAAGATTATCTTTTTTATCATGTGTTAGATATGGAAATGAGCTTTGTTTCGCCAACTTGCGAGCGATTCGGAGAAAAAGGTTGTAATTATATAAAGTTTCCGAGATACACGCGTTGGGGAATATAAGCATATAAAAAATCCGAATAAGAAAAATCCTATTCGGAAAGAGCAAAGTAAATAGTTAAAGTGGATTAAATATCAAGAGCTTTACGATAAGTTTCAAGCAAAATTTCTTGCTCATCACGGTCAGCAGCATTCATTTTGCGTAATTTAAGAATAGCTCTCATAATTTTTACATCAAAGCCGGCACCTTTAGCTTCAGCAAAAATATCGCGGATATCTGAAGCAATAGCGGCTTTTTCTTCTTCAAGATGTTCGATTCTTTCAATCAAAGAAGCCAAACGAGAACTATCAATTCCTCCAACATCAGTCATAATTTCTCTCCTTAACATATTTGAAACAATGGTAGAAATTTAACAAAAGTCAAATTAATTTACAAGCAATAAATTTTATGGGATATGTGCTTGAAGCTAATAGCTTGTTAATATATTTTGAGATAAACTGACCAAAAAAGTAGGTAAACAAGTTAAAGGAAAAACGATGCCTAAAAATACAAAAACACATATATTAGCAACGATAGGCCCCTCATCAGCATCTAAAGAAGTAATTGAAAAGTTGATAGATTCGGGAGCCGATGCTTTTCGTTTTAATTTTAGTCACGGAACGCATGCGGAACATAAAGCGCGTTATGAAATAGTTCGAAAGCTATCGGAAGAAAAAGGAAGACACATAACGTTAATAGCGGATATGCAAGGACCGAAATTAAGAGTAGGGGAATTCAAAGAAGGGAAGGTAATATTAAAAGAGCGCCAAGCATTTAAATTTGATATGCGTTCAGAACTTGGTGACGAAACAAGAGTAACATTGCCGCATCCGGAAATTTTTGCCGCAGTAAAAGCCGGCGATGAGTTGTTGTTAAATGACGGTAATATTCGTCTCCATGTTGATAAAGCCGACAAAAACAACATATGGACAACAGTTGTTGTTGGCGGAGAATTATCCAGCCATAAAGGTGTAAATTTACCCAATATTACCTTGCCGATATCAGCGATTACGCCAAAGGATGAAGAAGATTTAAAATTTGCGCTGAAGTTAGGGTTTGATTGGATATGCCTATCCTTTGTGCAAAAAGCCGACGATGTTCGTATGGCTAAAAAGTTAGTCGGAGACAAGGCCTGGATTATATCAAAACTGGAAAAACCCAATGCCATTAATGAGTTAGATGAAATAATTGAACTTTCGGATGGAATAATGGTAGCCAGAGGAGATTTGGGAGTAGAATGCCCGATACAAACCGTTCCGGTTTTGCAAAAGAAGATAGTATCGGCATGCCGTAGAAAAGCAAAGCCGGTAATTATAGCCACTCAAATGCTTGAATCGATGATTAACAACCCCAGCCCAACCCGAGCAGAAGCCTCGGATGTTGCAACAGCTGTTTATGATGGTGCAGATACGGTAATGTTGTCCGCTGAGAGTGCTGCCGGTAAATATCCGGTAGAAGCAGTAAAGATGATGAGAGATATTATTACGGAAGTAGAAGCAGATCCACTTTTTTATAAATTAATGGAAAGCTCTCGCGTTCATCCGTGCTGTGTTGGAGAATCCGATTCGATAACTTTTGCTGCCAGTGATATATCAAGTGTATTGCAAAAAGTTGCGTGTATTGTTACTTATACCTCATCAGGTTTAACAACATTATTAACAGCTCGTGAAAGACCAAATTTGCCCATATTGGCAATAACACCGGATATCATAGTTGCTCGTCGTTTAGGAATTGTTTGGGGTGCTAAAAGCTACATAAATAAAGCAAGTTTCAAGAGTTTTGATAAGATAGAAGAAATTGCAATAAAAGTAGCCGTAGAGAATGGTTTTGCCAAACCCGGAGAGCATATTATTATTACCGCAGGTTTTCCGTTAGGAAAGAAAGGTCGAACCAATATGCTACATACGGTATATATTCCGAAAGAAAAATAAATAAAGAAAAGCTCCTTAGAAATAAGGAGCTTTAAAAATAAATAAAATGAAATAACAAAAAAGCTCGCATAAAAACAGCGAGCTTTAGAAATTTTCAAAAACCAACAACAAAGAATTAACCTTGACGAGCTTTCATCTTGGGGTTTTTCTTGTTAATGATATATACGCGACCTTTACGACGAACAACTTTGCAGTCTTTATCACGAACTTTTTTAGATTTTAAAGAGCTATAAACTTTCATATCAATTCCTTTACAAACTATTTGCCCGCAAAATAAGCCAAAAGATAGAGTTTGTCAACCATATTTTTCGAAAATGAGTAAAAAACTTGCTATTTCTTAAGAGAATAATATAATCAAAGGGAAGAAGAGGAGAGAAAGGAATGAAAAAGGGAATATTAAAAATAGTTGCTCTTATGTTATGTGTCGGTGCTGAGAGAGTAGAAGCACAAATGCCTTATTTAGAAGAAGTCAGGGCTCTAGGTTCTGTTGCAGGGCAAGGTCTGGCATGTGGTGCTTCAAAGTACGATACATTTGAATTACTGGCAAGGGCGATTCTGATATCAAAAGCACCCAATAACGAACTTCAAGCACAAGGCATGTATGCCTATAATGAAGAAAAGGCAAATTCCTATGTTTCCAAACAATATGATGGATTTTATGAATGTGGAGAAATCAATAGGCGTTTTAATTCTCAAAAAATTTTTGATGCTACTCTTTATGCCGATGGAACAATAAAAATGCCGGATGGCGAAGTAATTACACCAAGAGAGCCGTACGATGCCTCACAAATATATAAAAAGAATACCAAAATAAGAGATGATTTAAAAGCTATTTATCAGGGGAGAGGCAATCAGAAAGTTCCGGAATTAAAGATACAAGCAAGTG
This sequence comes from uncultured Alphaproteobacteria bacterium, assembly GCA_944390275.1. GTDB lineage: Bacteria > Pseudomonadota > Alphaproteobacteria > RF32 > CAG-239 > HGM16780. The sequence continues at coordinate 83,178 of CALXPL010000006.1, read as the reverse complement.
AAAATGAAGGAGATATTCAAACCATATATGTTCCGGAAGTTTCAGCCTCAAAAGACAGTATAACACAAGTGAGCGGAGTTCAAGAAGTAGCTCCGATTCCGGAAGTCCAAAATAATGCGATTGATGATAGCGGTGTAAGGCATATCAAGCGTAAAAAATAAAGAGAACTAAAAAGATTGCAAGTTAAAAAGAATTCGTTATACTGCACATCAAATTAAGACAACACAAGCAAAGAGAAGGAGTAAGAAGACATGGCGTCCTACCAGTATGTCTATGTTATGCAAAATTTAACCAAGGTTTTTCCAAATGGAAAAGAGCTTTTTAAAGGAATAACCTTATCATTTCTCCCCGGAGCAAAAATAGGGGTTTTAGGTGTAAACGGAGCCGGAAAATCAACATTGTTAAAAATAATGGCAGGAGTAGATAAAGATTTTAACGGTGAGGCATGGGCTGCTGAAGGAGTTCGCGTCGGATATTTGGAACAAGAACCAAAATTAGATCCTAATAAAAACGTTATGGAAAACGTTATGGATGGTATGGGAGAAGTTCGAGATTTGCTTAAAAGATATGAAGAAGTTTCGATGAAGTTTGCAGAGCCTATGACAGATGATGAAATGAATGCATTAATAGAGGAACAGGCGGCACTTCAAGAGAAAATAGATGCTTGCGATGGTTGGAATATTGAACGAACAATACAAATAGCCATGGATGCTTTGCGTTGCCCTCCAAGCGATGCCGATGTAACGAAATTATCGGGAGGAGAAAAACGCCGTGTTGCCTTATGTCGTTTATTGTTACAAAAGCCGGATATGTTGCTTTTAGATGAACCGACAAACCACTTAGATGCCGAATCTGTTGCATGGTTGGAAAAACATCTCCAAGATTATAAAGGAACAGTTGTTATGGTAACTCACGACCGTTATTTCTTGGATAATGTAACAGGGTGGATTTTGGAATTAGACCGTGGTCAAGGAATTCCATATGAAGGAAATTACAGTTCTTGGCTTGAACAAAAACAAAAACGTTTAGAGCAAGAAGAAAAAGAAGAAAGTGCAAGACAAAGAACTTTAGCAAATGAGTTAGAATGGATTAGAAAAAATCCTAAAGCAAGACAAGCAAAGTCTAAAGCAAGAATAAATGCTTATGATGAGTTATTGTCCGCCGCAACAAAAGACAAGATTACCCAAGCACATATTAATATTCCGATGACGGACAGATTAGGAGATTTGGTTATTGAGGCAAATCATATAAGTAAAGGGTATGGAGATAAATTATTAATTGATGATTTATCGTTTAAGATTCCCAAGGGAGCAATAGTCGGAATAATTGGACCAAACGGAGCCGGAAAAACTACGCTGTTCCGTATGATAACGGGACAAGAACAGCCGGATTCCGGAGAAATAAGAATAGGAGAAACTGTTGATTTAGGCTATGTCGATCAAACGCGAGATGAATTAAATCCGAATAAAAATGTTTGGGAAGAAATTTCCGATGGTTTGGATATAATTCAGCTAGGAAAAAAAGAAATGCCTTCGCGAGCTTATGTTGGACAATTTAATTTTAAAGGAGGCGACCAGCAAAAGAAAGTCGGACAACTTTCCGGCGGAGAAAGGAATCGTGTTCACTTGGCTAAAATGCTTAAAAAAGGAGCAAATGTGATTTTATTAGATGAACCGACTAACGATTTGGATGTTGATACACTTCGTTCATTAGAAGAAGGAATTATGGAATATCCGGGTTGTGTCTTAGTTACATCACACGATAGATGGTTCTTAGATAGATTGGCAACACATATTATAGCTTATGAAGGCGATAGCCATGTCGTTTGGTTTGAGGGAAATTTTGAAGAATATGAAAAGGATAAAAAACGCCGTTTAGGAGAGGATGCATGTAATCCTCATGCCATTAAATACAAACCACTTATAAGATAAAAAAAGTTATCAAAAAGACAGAAGAAAACTACCTCTCCGCCAAGAGAGGTAGTTTTGTATAGGAAAATTAAATAGCGAGCACCGGGCGAACACTGTAGCCGCTGTAGCCGTAGTCGTCCTTACTGTAGCTATGGAACACCCCCGAGGAACTCCACCTCCAAGCATACTGGGAAGAACACTCAGACGACGACCAATAATATGATGAAGACCCTAATGAGGTTCCTCTTACCCGTGAAATCGCTGCGTCTATTTCCGTTCGATGATTATTTACCATATTCCAGATACCCGCTGACGGCAAACACCATTTCCCTTTGGTACTTCCCGCTCCCGCTGGTGCATAATACTTGGCTGCCGCCGCCGCAGGATGATATGTACCTACTCCTAAAGCGAGCATCGCTTCCGTATTTTCGCAACTCTTCAAATCACTTACCGCCGTTCTCTCTATTGTATAATTCGTTATTTCCGGTATATCGACATATTCCGGTGACCATTTTACATAGCTTGCCGCATTGTCTAATGCCATTATCCATTTTTGATTATCTACGGTATCCATATAAACGACAACTCCGATAGGAATTCGTCCCGATACAAACTCTTTTATACAGGTTCCGTCATTATAATAAATAGAACCGTAAGTACAATCGGGATTATTTTCTCCTCGGTCGCAGCTTTCACTTTTACATGCCCATGTATTGCCAAACGGGCATTTAATACCGCCGTTTTCACATGATGTTTCCGTATAGCCTAAACTTGCACAATCTTGTGTCGCAACGCATTGTGCTGAAACATTGCCCATAGCAAAAGGAGCCGTTAATAAAACCGAAGTTAATAAAGTAAATTTTCTCATTTCTTTTCTCCTTTCTAATCGAGGCAATAAACATAATTGGTATTGAACGGACATTTTACAGATTTTCCCTCACAGCTTTGTTGGGCATAACCCAAAACGGAACAATCTTGGCTTAGCGTACAGAAATCAAAGCCGGGACAAACACAAGCTCCTTGTGAAGCGTTCCATGTAAAACCACTCGCACATTTACATTTTGAATATTTGTTGTCGCAAGAATTTCCATCTCCTCCCGAATAGCCCGTACCGGAGCAAGAATATTTGAAAGAAGTGGCACAAACGCATTTCTTTTGCGAGGAACTCCATTCATAATTATTGGGACATTTACATTCAGCATAGTAAGTTCCTCCGTCATCGGTACAAGTATTACCATAGCCGCCTAAGGTTCCACAGGTTGGTGCTAAAACATATTTTTGTGGGTCGCATTTGATTTTGTATTTTTTACCATCACAAGATTGACATTCACCGTTGTTCACATAACCCGAGGGAATAGATGTATATTTATAATCAGAACAGAGATTACAACATTCTTTATATTTGCCGCCGCAAGGATTCCCAACACCTTGTTCTCCAAGAGCCGTATCACAAACTTGATTATATTCGGAAGAACATTCACAATCGGAATGATAAGAACTGTCATAAGGGCAATAAGAGGTAGGGGAGCTTCCATCGGAACAAGGCGTGTTGGTATAACCAGCTTGTTTACAAAGTTCCTCAGGAGTGCCGTGGTCATCAGGTTTTCCCCCGCCGCCATTTCCTCCGTTAGGGCTTTCAAGATTACCAAACCTGTCTTCCGAACAATTCCTTGTATCGGTAATAAAACATACAGAAACAGTTTGATAAGATTGCTTATCAGTCAGCTCCAGAAAAAGATTTGGAGAAAAACGAGACAAATCGAGGTGTGATAAAGTGTGGATGTGTGAGTGATAGTGGCTCGATTTAGAAAGAGAAGATAATAAAACAGCGGCTTGGAGGTTATCGGACAACAAGAGCAAACAACTTGTTGTCGATAAAAAACAAAAATGCCAATATTTCATCATAATATCCTCCTTCGGAAATAAAGAACTTCCTCTCCATTTTTCTCCTAGGAGTCATACTATCAAAAATAAAATAAAAAGTCAAACACAAATTTCAGAAAAGAATAAAAAGAAGGACATAAAAAAAGGAGTGATAAACACTCCTTTTTTTTATTCTACGTTTCCAAAAGGATTAATGGCTTTTTCGTCAGGACGTTTTCTTAAATCAAATAAATCTAAGAAGGTAGCCGAAACATATATTGATGAATAAGTTCCGATAATTACACCCCATACAATGACGAAAGAAAAGCTACGTAAGGTATCGCCGCCAAAAACAAATAAAGCTAAGGCAGCAAGCAACGTTGTTAATCCCGTCAAAATTGTTCGAGAGAAAATGTCATTAATACTTTTATTTAATAAATCATATTGATTCATTTTTTTGAATTTTCTTAAGTTTTCACGAATCCTGTCATAAGTAACGACAGTATCGTTGACTGAATAACCGGCTAAAGTTAAAATAGCGGCAACGGTTGTTAAACTAAAGTCAAAATCAAATAATGACAAGACACCAAGTGTTGTAATAATGTCATGAATCAAACCAATCATGGCACCTAAAGCGAATTGCCATTCAAAACGGAACCAAATGTATAAAGTAATTGCCAAAACCGCAATAACAGAAGCCACAATTCCGTCGATTTTTAATTCATCACCGACTTGAGGTCCGACTAATTCAACTCTACGATATTCATAATCAGAACCTAATGTCGATTTAATTTTATTGATAACGGCCATTTGTTCTTTTTCGTTCATATTCTTTGCTTGAGCACGAATCATAACTTCATCGCCGATTTCACCAAGTGTTTGTAAATTAATTTCATCAAGTTCAATGTGATTTAGAGTTTTACGCATTGCTTCAATATCAATAGGCTGATTAGCTTTAATTTCCATCAAAATACCACCGGAAAAATCGATTCCGTAATTAAAACCCTTGATAGAAAAACAAATACAAGACAAGACAACCATGATAATGGAAAGAGCATAACCAAAATTACGTGTTTTCATAAAATCAATTGTTGTATCTTTTGTTACCCAACTAAAAAGTTTCATTTCTTTTATCCTTAATACTAAATAGGAAGTTTCTTCGGTTTATAGCGAGCTATCCATGCCGCTATGATAAGTCTTGTTACCGTAACGGAAGTAAACATAGACGTTGCAATACCAATTGCTAAAGTAACGGCAAAACCTCTAACCGGACCAGTACCAAAATAGAACAAGACAAAAGCAGCCACAAGAGTTGTCAAATTTGAATCAACAATTGTTGCCCATGCTTCAGTAAATCCAGCTTCAGCGGCGTCTTTAGGGGTTCTTCCTGCTTTAACTTCTTCGCGCATCCTTTCAAAAATGAGAACATTCGCATCAACGGCCATACCAATAGTTAAGATAATACCGGCAATTCCGGGTAAGGTTAACGTTGCCCCCATAAGGCTTAAAGCTCCAAGCATTAAGAATAGATTCATAAAGACGGTAATAGTTGTAAAAATACCAAATAAACCATATGCTAAAACCATAAAGACAACAATTGCAATAAATCCGATAATTGAAGCTGTAACACCTTCTGAAATAGAATCAGCTCCGAGTCCGGCACCAACAGTACGTTCTTCCAACACTTCCAAAGGAGCAGGTAAAGCACCGGAACGCAAGAGCATAGCTAACTCATTAGCCGATTCTGTTGTGTAATTTCCTGTAATAACACCGCTTCCTCCGGTAATTGCTGTTTGGATGGTTGGAGCTGATAAAACTTCATTATCTAGGACAATGGCAAGCTGTTCTCCAATGTTGTTTTTTGTGGCTTCGCCAAATTTTTTACCACCGATTGAGTCAAACTTAAAGCTGACAACAGGACTTCCTTCTTGAAAAGAAACATTAGCATCGACAAGATTTTCTCCGCCGACAACAGGTTTTCTTTTAATAACATAAGTTCCGCCTTCAGCCGAATTAATTAAACGAGAAGAGCTGCTTAATTTTCCTCTGCGGGCATCTGCGGCATTTGAGCGGCTATCAACAAGGTGAAACGATAATTTTGCTGTTTTTCCAAGTAAATATTTAACTTCTTCAGGATTTTGCAAACCGGGAAGTTGAACAACGATTCTATCGGTACCTTGCCTTTGAATAACAGGCTCTTTTGTTCCAAGTTCATCAATACGACGTCTGACAATTTCAATAGATTGGTCAACGATTTTAAGTTTGAGTTGATTGATGGCAACATCAGAATAAGAAATGACTAAAAAACCGTCTTCATCCGTTTCAACAACAATACCATCGTCGATTTTTTGAAACAACGAGCGAGCTTTATCTTTAGAAAGTTGATTGTCAATTTTCACACGGACAAAATTATCTTGAGCAGATAAATTTGTGTATCGAATTTTATTTTCTCTCAAAATTTGCCGCATAGAATCTTCAACATTAGCCATTCTTTCTTTGATAACATCATCGACTTGAACTTGGAGTAGGAGATTAGAGCCACCTTGCAAATCAAGACCTAAATTAACGGGCTGCCACCAAGAAGGTAAATTTTTGTTATCACGAATAAGATTCGGAACAGCAAAAAAGACGCCAATTAAGCAAATAGCGAGAATAATTAAAATACGAGATTTTGATAATTTATACATGACGACATGCCTTTAAATTATTTTTTATTTTTCTTGTTAGAGTTAGCGGCTTTGTTTTTTTCAATATTTCCAGAAACATTAAGAGTAGTTTCAGGCAAAATGACATCGCGAATAGACGCTCTGCTAACACGAACTTCTAAATTAGGAGCAATTTCAACAGTTAATTCCAAAGGATTATCTGCATTAATAACTTTTGCAAAAATACCGCCTCCGGTGATAACTTGATCACCTTTTTTTATGGCAGCAAGCAAGGCTTCATGCTGTTTAATTCGTTTTTGTTGCGGACGAATCAGCAATAAATAAAAAATTAAAAAAATAAGAGCCAACTGAACAACTGTTGCAAAAACGGAACCTTGTTGTGCAGCAGTAGCGGAAGTTTGAGCCAAAGCATCATTAATAAACATATTAAATACTCTCCTTAAAAAAATTCTTTATAGCAATATACACGATTATTTAAGGATAACAATAACAAAAGAGCAAACTTGTTAACAAATTGTTTAAGAAAGAGAATGTTTCTTATGCGTTTTAGGGGAGATAAGTTAGTGGGTTAACAGGTTTTTTCCCGGCACGAACTTCAAAATGCAATTGAGGTTCGTTAACGCCTCCGGTATCGCCGACAGTGGCTATTTTTTCTCCGCGCACGACTTTTTGCCCTTTTTTGACAAGGAGTTTTTGGTTGTGAGCATAAGCAGTAATCCATCCGTCAGAATGACGAATTAGAATTAAATTTCCAAAACCTTTTAATTCATTACCAGAATAAACAACGGTTCCTTTATCAGCCGCTTTGACAGCAGTTCCTTTCGAGGCTTTTATGTTAATGCCGTCATTATTGCGACCTTTACCGATGGTGCCGAATTTAGAAATAACAGTTCCTTTCACAGGCCATGCAAATTTTGTTGTTCTTTTTTTGACAGTTGTTGTTTTCGAGGACGAAACAGTTTTTTTTGCCTTCGTTTGTGCCTTTTTTACGGTAGATTTTTTTGAGGAAGTAACCTTTGTGGATTTTTGGGGTAACCAAACTTCGTCATCGGTATCGGCATACATATTTCGAGAAGAACTTATCGTTGCTGGTAAGGCAAGTTTTTGTCCGATAGAGAGTGTGTAGGGGGGGGATAGGTTATTTAGACGACTTAAAGTAGTTAAATCAATATTATAACGTTTTGAAATATTATAAAGGGTGTCGCCTTTGGCAACAATATGATATTTTGCCGTAGGAATACTTAGAGATTGACCGACGGCAAGGGTATAGGGGGGAGTTAACTGATTAACAGTAATTAAATCGCGTAAAGGAACATTATAACGACGAGATATACTATATAGAGTATCACCTTTACTGACGATAATTGAAGAGGGAATATCGCCGAAAAGTTCTGTTCTCAGGTCATAATTCAGCAACCTGATTCTTCCGGAATTATAAGAACAGGCACTAAGAAAGACGAACAACAAAAATATGAATTTTCGAAACATCTATTCCTCAAAATTAATCCATAATTTTATTATAGAAGATATAAGGTTAAGATTTGTTTACGAAAAATGATTAACCTTCTTTATCAGATGATTTAATTCCATAAGAGCGAGTTTTAAGAGCCAAAGAAATGTGGCGGTTAATACGTCCTAAAAGAGTATCTGGCGTTTCATTAAAATTTTTGCGGTTGGTATAAGAAATAACAAACATTTCGGCATTATAACGGTCAACGCCAAAAGATTGTATTGTTTTAAGTAAGGGGTAATACAGATTTTGAGCAAAATTTGCAGCGGTGTCACGAGGTTCATTAGGAAGGAGTATAGCAAATTTTGTTTTATTGAAGCGACCGACAATTTTCTTAGTATAAGTATTTTGGCAACATAGTTTTCCTGCTTGAATAATTAATTTATCGCCGGTTTCAAAATTTATACCTTTACATATAAAATCATAAATATCTTTAAGTTCCAAAACAACTAAAGAAAAGTTTTTATTATAACGGTTGCAGCGATTAAACTCTTTTTCAAATTTTTGAAACAGAGCTGTTTCATTTAGAATTTTACTGTTAAGAATATCCTGTCCTTTAATGTTAAGAAGTCTGTTTTGTAATTTTTTTGTTTCTGAAATATCGCTTAAAATAATACTCATACCAGTACAATTCAAAATTTCATTGAGAATAGGACGGATTCGAATTTTCATCAAAATTTTTTTGTCTGCGTTCGGAGTAACGATAATTTCGTTATTAATGGTTTCAGGATGTTTTTGCAAGCGGTTCAAACAAGCATTTAAATAAGCAAGATTAGCAGGAGAATTTTCAAAAATTGTCCCTAATGCGGATTGATTTAAAATTTGGTCTTGAGTTGTTTCAAAAAAGGTACAAGCGGTATTATTTATATAAATAATAGAAAATTTGTCATTTAAATGAAAATAGATATTTTGAATATTTCTTTTTTCTGTAGGAGTTTGCATACGGCTTTCTTGTAGAAGTTCTTTAAAACTTTTTCGGAGCTTGCGTATATCATATTGAAGATAAATGATATAAGCGGAGAGCAAGAGAATACCAAAAATACAGACAAAAAGCGACATTGAAGTTTCCTTTGTGAGGTTAAGTTAAGAAGAGTATAGCATCGGATTTTAAATATTCATTAAATAAAAGTTGCTTTTTAGAATAAAAAAACGTATTTTTAGGCAGAGAAAAGAGTTTATTAGAGAGAAAATATGCCAGATATTCAGAAGACGCCGAATATAATAGATGAAAGCGGCGACAAATATAAATACGGATTTGTAACGGAAATAGCTTCAGATACGGTTGCTAAAGGTTTAAATGAGGATATTATTAAGCAAATCTCGCAAAAGAAACAAGAGCCGGATTGGCTTTTGAACTGGCGTTTGCAAGCATTTCGTTTCTGGCAAAAAATGGAAGAGCCGACTTGGGCAAAATTACAATATGATAAAATAGATTACCAAGATTTATATTATTATTCGGCTCCAAAACAAAAAGCCGCCCCAAAAAATCTTGACGAGGTAGATCCGGAATTATTGTCAACATACGAAAAATTAGGTATCCCCTTAAAAGAACAAGAGGCTTTGGCAGGAATAGTTGCCGTAGATGCTGTTTTCGATTCGGTTTCGGTAGCAACGACCTACCGCGCAAAATTAGCAGAGCAAGGGATAATTTTTTGTTCAATATCAGAAGCGATAAAACAATATCCGGATTTAGTAAAAAAATATCTCGGATCGGTAGTTCCCTATACGGATAATTTTTTTGCATGTCTAAATTCGGCTGTTTTTACGGATGGCTCATTTGTTTATATTCCAAAAGGCATAAAATGTCCGATGGAATTATCTACATATTTTCGTATTAATGCAAGAAATACGGGGCAATTTGAACGCACATTGATTATTGCCGATGAAGAGAGTTACGTCTCCTATCTTGAAGGCTGTACAGCACCGCAAAGAGATGAAAATCAACTCCATGCGGCAATAGTGGAAATAGTAATTTTAAAAAATGCAGAAGTAAAATATTCGACGGTGCAAAATTGGTATCCCGGTGATAAAGAAGGAAAAGGTGGTGTTTACAACTTTGTAACCAAAAGAGCGGCTTGCCGTGGAGAAAATTCCAAAGTATCTTGGACCCAAGTGGAAACAGGTTCTGCGGTTACATGGAAATATCCGTCTTGCATTCTTCAAGGAGATAATTCTGTTGGAGAATTTTATTCGGTTGCCCTTACCAATAATTATCAACAAGCCGATACCGGTACCAAAATGATACATATTGGCAAAAATACGAGTTCAAAAATAATATCCAAAGGCATTTCAGCCGGATATTCCAATCAGACATATCGAGGATTGGTTAAGGTAAGCCCGCAAGCGCAAAATGCAAGAAATTATTCACAATGCGACAGTTTGTTGATTGGAAATAAATGTGGCTCGCATACAGTCCCATACATAGAAAATCGTAATAGAACAGCAAGAATAGAACACGAAGCCACAACCTCAAAAATCAGTGAGGAACAATTATTTTATTGTTTGCAAAGAGGCATAGATGAAGAAACGGCAGTAAGTTTAATCGTCAATGGTTTTTGTAAAGAGGTTATGCAGCATCTCCCGTTAGAATTCGCCATAGAAGCTGCAAAATTAATTAACATTAGTTTAGAAGGAAGTGTAGGTTAACATGGTACATCCGATATGTAAAAGAGCTTTGGAAACATGGGGAGAAACCGCTCAAATGCTCATGGTAATAGAAGAAATGTCTGAACTAACAAAAGAAATATTAAAAAATATCAATCGTCATAAAGACAATATTTCTGAGATTATTGAAGAAACAGCAGATGTTGAAATTATGTTGGAACAATTAAAAGCCAATTATAAAATAGAACAAGAAGTTATAGAGTATAAACAAAAGAAACTTCTTCAAATTGAAGAGCGTTTAAATCAATGGAAGAAAGCAGAATAAAATGAGTAAAACGCCGTTATTGGAAATAGAGGATTTATGCGCAAAAGTTGCAGATAAAGAAATAATAAAAGGTTTCAATCTAACGATTAACGAAGGCGAAATACATGCCTTAATGGGACCCAATGGAGCCGGAAAATCAACATTATCATACGTTTTAAGCGGAAAGCAAGGTTATGAAGTAACCTCAGGAAAGGTTCTTTTTAAAGGCAAAAATCTCTTAAAAATGTCAACGGAAGAGCGCGCTCGCGAAGGTTTATTTTTAATTATGCAATATCCGGTTGAAATACCGGGAGTTCCGGTTACAACATTTTTAAAGCATTCTGTAAATGCCGTAAGAAAGCATCAAAATCTTCCAGAATTGGATACAATGGACTTTATCAAAATGGTTCGGGAAGAAGGAAAAAAGCTGGGAATATCGAATGATATGCTAAAAAGGCCAATAAATGTCGGCTTTTCAGGGGGCGAGAAAAAACGCTTGGAAACTTTACAACTTTCTATTTTAAAACCAACATTTGCTATTTTAGATGAAGCGGATTCGGGGTTGGATATCGACGCGTTAAAAGTCGTCGCAGATGGTGTAAATGCTGAACATAATGAACACAATGCCATGCTTGTAATTACGCATTATCAGCGCCTTTTAAATTATATTGTTCCCGATTATGTACATGTTTTTGCCGATGGACATATTGTACAATCTGGCGGAAAAGAATTAGCGTTAGAATTGGAAAAAACAGGTTATGCTCAGTTTGTGAAAGAGAAGTAACATGAGCGGTTTATTACAAGAAATAAAATTATTCGGAGATAATATTCCATGGCTGGAAGCCCTACGGGAAAAAGGAAAGGAAGCCTTTATGACTCAAGGGCTTCCGACCGCAAAAACAGAAGCATGGAAATATACACGTCCAAGAGATTTGCAAACAGATGATTTTGTAATGTACGAAAACGAAGATACGGAAGAATGCAACCATTGTTCGTGTGAAGAAGAAGAAAAAAAAGACGCTTGCCACCATCGAGAGATAAAAAATATTCCGATAGAAGGGTATGAAATTAATTTTTATAACGGGAAATTGCAACATAATCATAGTGAATTACCCAAAGGGGTTTTTATTCAATCATTACCGGAAGCAATAATTTATAATGATGAAATCAAGCATTATCTAGGAAAAATAGTCGATATAAATAACTATCCGTTTGCCGCTTTAAATACGGCATATATTGAAGAAGGTGTATTTATTCATATTGATAAAGGAATAAAATTAGACAAGCCGATAATTCTTATCAATCATACACATTCTTGCCATGAAAATTTATATTACAATATAAGAAACGTAATTGTTGCCGAAAAAGATTCGTCTTTAGAGTTTCTTGAAGTATATAAGTATAGTGGGATAGAAAAATCACGGTATTTTGCCAATATCGTAAATGAAATTTATATTGGAAGAAACGCCAAAATAAAACATTACAAATTGCAAGAAGAAGCATTTAAAGCCGTCCACATAGCTTTGTCGCAAGTAAAGGTCAAAGAAGGGGGCGAATATAAGAGCTTTTGTATGCAAAAAGGGGCTAATTTAGCAAGAAACGAAACAAAAGTGCAGTTAACGGAGGAAAAGGCCAAGGCAGAAGTAAACGCGGCATATTTAATGAATGGTTGGGCAACGATTGATACGACGACGGATATAGAACATTTATCTCCGGAAACATGCTCCAATCAACTAGTAAAAGGTATAGTCGGCGGTGATGCAAAAGGTGTTTTTCAAGGAAAAATTCATATAGCCCCTGACGCGGTTAAAACAGAAGGACACCAGTTACATAAAGCCCTGCTATTGAGTGATAGAGCCGAAATAGATTGTAAGCCGGAATTAGAAATCTATGCTGATGATGTAAAATGTTCGCATGGAGCCGCCAGTGGAGAGCTTGATGCCGAACAACTGTTTTATATGCGTTCGCGAGGAATAGATGAGGATACGGCAAAACAAATATTGATAGAAGCTTATTTAGAAGATTTATTTTCACAAATAGATAATGAACAGATAAGGGAATGGCTAAGGGTGAGTAAATAGGAGCAAAATGGTGTATAGCGTTGAAGAAATAAGAAAAGATTTCCCGATTTTACAAAGACATATAGAGGGGAAAAGAAATACCTTTTTGGATACGGCCGCATCGGCACAAAAGCCGCAATGTGTTATGGATAAAATGATAAAAGCCATGACGGAACAATATGCCAATGTCCACAGAGGGGCTTATTACTTATCAGAATATATGACGTTTGCCTATGAGCAATCCCGAAAAACGGTACAACGTTTTATCAACGCCGCATCTTCGAATGAAGTCGTATTTACAAGAAACGCAACAGAATCAATTAATTTAGTCGCATCGACTTGGGGAAGAAAGAATTTAAAAGTCGGAGACGAAGTTTTAATCTCGGAAGCTGAACATCATGCAAATTTGGTAACATGGCAAGTTTTAAGGGATGAACTTGGATTTACGTTGAAAATTTTTAAAGTTGCCGATGACGGAAGTTTTCTATGGAATGAATTTTTTGGACAGTTGAGTAAAAAGACAAAATTGGTTGCTGTTACGGCAATGTCAAATGTATTAGGAACAATTTTCCCGATAAAAAAAATAGCAGAAGCCGCTCACAAAAATAAGTCTTTGGTTCTGGTCGATGCGTGTCAATTTGCGGTTCACGGAAATATAGATGTTCAAGATATGGATTGTGATTTTTTGGCTTTTTCGGGACATAAAACATACGGTCCGACAGGAATAGGCGTGTTGTATGGAAAATCAGAAATTTTAAACGAAATGCCTCCTTATCAATTAGGCGGAGAAATGGTTGATAATGTGACTTATGAAAAAACAACATTTGACGAACCTCCGGCAAGATTTGAAGCCGGTACACCGGCTTTTATTGAAGCAATTGGATTAGGTGCCGCTTTAGAATATATGATGACATTGGGTCAAAAAAATATAATAGAACACGAACAAGAACTGGTAAAATATACAACTCAAGCCTTAAATACCGTAAAAGGGTTAAAGCAAATAGGAACAGCAACAGAAAAGGGTGGTGTTTTTTCTTTTGTTGTCGATGGAATTCATCCTCAAGACTTGGCATTTATTCTAAGTAAAGAAGGGGTTGCCATTCGTACGGGACATCATTGTGCCGAACCGTTGGTTCATCGCTTCGGGTATGAGAGCGTCGCCAGAGCAAGTATCGGATTATATACAAATCATGAAGATATTGATATACTTGTGTCGTCAATAGAAAAGGCGAAAAAGTTTTTCTAAAATTTAATCTTTAAAAGTGCGGGCAACTGTTAAAGAATCAACTGATTTTGCACCGGCTTTTTTCAAAACGAGAGCGCATTCTTTAAGGGTAGAGCCGGTAGTCATTACATCATCAATTAAGAGAATTCGTTTACCGCAAACATCTTGAGGATGCTTAACATAAAAAGCATTTTTTACATTTTTAATTCGAGCTTTACCGGAAAAGCTGACTTGAGGCTTGGTGTAGCGAGAACGAATTAAAGCGGAATAATTAACCTCAATACCTGTTAATTTGGATAATTCATGAGCTAAAAGGGCTGATTGATTATAATGCCTTTTTACCAAACGCAAATAATGCAGAGGGGTAGGAATGATTAAATCAACTCCGGCATTAAAAATATCTTGCCCTCCCAACTTTAACCATTTTGCAAGTAGGGGAACATTGTCGGTTTTATCAAAAAATTTTAACCCAAGTAATAAGTTTTTAGAAGCATCATCATAACAAACGGCAGCACGGTTCATGCGAAAAAGAGATTTTTTTTCATGAGCACAACAACCGCAAAGGAGATTATGATTGTGAGGAGCCTCAAAAAAAGGACGACCACATTTGGCACAATAAGGTGTTGAGATAAAAGAAATCTGCTGAAAACACTCAGGGCATAAACCATTATTGTCAGAAATAACTTTCCCGCAAATTTTACAGCGCGGGGGCAAGAAAAAATCCAATATTTTATTAAGAAAATCAGTCATTTCCATTAAAAATATCAAGTAACTTTTTATGAATATCATTAATATCATCAACGACAATCATGCCAGCTTGTTTCATAGCGTCTTTTTTATCTTCTGCGGTTACTTTTCCTTGAGCGATAACATCACCGGCATAACCCATTTTATGTCCGAAAGGAATAGCATTTCCGGCGACAAAACTAATAACAGGCTTTTTATAAGATAAATCAGCATAATATTTTGCGCACATTTCTTCAAAAGCACCATCAAGCTGTCCAATAATGACAACAGCTTCTGTTTCAGAATCATTCATAAACATTTCCAATGGCGGAATAAAATCCATACCGATAACCATATCATCGCCCAAGCCGATAACTGTAGATTGCCCCTGATGAGCGCGATTAGTTTCCAAAACCGCTTCATAAGTTAAGGTGGAAGATCGAGAAATGATACCGACTTTTCCTTTTTGTAGAATATTTTCAGGAAAAATTCCCAGTCGAGCTTCTCCGGGAGTAATAATTCCGGGAGTATTAGGGCCGATAAATTTTGTAGGAGTTCCACTTAAAATATGTCTTATTTCCATCATATCTTTAATAGGAACCCCGTCAGCGATACATACGACCAGTTCAAGACCGGCATCAACGGCATCTTTTAAGGCACTTTTAACAGCTTTAGCCGGAACAAACATAACAGATGCATTCGCTTGAGTTTCTTTAACAGCTTCTGAAACAGTATTAAAAACAGGAATATCCATATACGAAATTCCCCCTTTCCCAGGGGTAACTCCAGCCACGACATTTGTACCATAATCAACAGAACGTCTTACATGAAAGGACGCTTGAGTTCCGGTAATACCTTGAACAAGGACACGGGTATTTTTGTTAACTAAAATAGACATTTAATCAGTCTCCTTGACTGCCGCGATTAATTTGTCAACGGAATCCTCCATATTATCGGCAATAATAATAGGAAGTTTTGAAGTTTGTAAAATTTCGGTTGCTTCTTCTTTGTTTGTTCCTTCAAAACGTACGACAAGAGGAACATTAAGACCGACTTCAGAGGCCGCAGAAACGATACCTTCGGCTAATAAATTACATCTCAAAAAGCCACCAAGAATGTTAATTAAGATACCTTCAACCCGAGGATTAGTCATAATAATTTTTATACCAGCGGCAATTTTATCTTTATCAACACCACCTTTGACATTAAGAAAACAAGTTGTATCCATCCCGTTTTTTCGAATTAAATCCATGGCAGCTAAAGCAATACCATCGCCATTAACAATACAGCCGATACTTCCACCGTCAAAATCGCTATATTTAAAACCGAATTTTGCCGCTTTGATTTCTCGTTCTTCAGATTCGTATTCATCTTGCAGAACGGCGATATTGGGTTGTCTGTAAAGGGCATTATTATCAAAAGACATTTTGGCATCTAAAGCAACAATTCTTCCCCATCTCGTCACACCGGCAGGATTAATTTCAATCATTGTTGCATCGCAACTAATAAATGCTTTATGCATACCACTAATAAGATTACGTAAATAAGGAAAACTTCTTTCAGGAAGATTAAGAAATTTGCGTGCTTTTTCGATTTGTGTTTTTCGAGCCCCTTTTTCAAGATTTAAGTTTAATTTTAAAATTTTATCAGGATGGTGTACGGCAACATCAAGAATTCCCTTTTCATCCGGTTCGCAAATTAACAAAGTAAGAGCCGGAATTACACGATCAATAATCATAGCGGCATAAAATTTCTTTTTAACTTTTACAAAGGCTTCGACATAAATACGACCGACAGGCTTCCCTTTAGGACCGGTTTGAGGGGTGCATAAAGTAGCTCCCAACATCTGTTTTGCTGCTTTAATAATTTCTCTGCGTTTTTTTATAAGTCGAATACCACCACCCTTGCCAGCAGTTTCTTCAATAAAATGACCTTTTTCGCGTGCTCCTGACTGAATTTGGGCTTTAAGCATCCAAGGCCCGCGCGGAAAGACGGAAATTGCGGCATTCTTAGCTTCATTTGGCGTATAGGCGATACGACCTTCAGGAATGAGTACACCGAAACGACTTAAAATTTTTTTAGCTTGGTATTCGTGAATATTCATTTATTCAATCATCTCCCGTGCATAAGATTTAATTTTTTCAACCATAGAGAACAAGCCATTTCTCCGATTAGGACTCAAATGTTCCTGCAATCCTATTTTGTTAAAAATATCTTCAATATTAATTTTTAATATTTCTTGTGGAGATTTTGAAGAATAAATAATGAGAACGATAGCAATAATTCCTTTTACAATAACCGCATCACTATCTCCAAAAAAATCTAAAATTTTTCCATTTTTAGATTCGGTTATTTTAGGAACAAGCCAAACTTGAGATTGACAACCTTTTACTTTCCATTCAGGAGTGTGCAATTCCGGAGATAAAGGAGCCAGTTTTTCGCCAAGTTCAATAATATAGCGGTACTTGTCTTCCCAATCATCAAGGCAATCAAAATTTTCTTCTAATTCTTCAATATTCATGATATACACCCGTTCAATTTAGTAAGCAGTATAACTTAAAAAGGAGAGTTGTCAAATACCTTAGTTTGATAAAATTTATGAGCTTCAAGAACAAAACGTTTATATAAATTTTTTGAAAAGATTTCACCTTGAACAGCCATTCTTTCCGGATGCCATTGGACACCGAGAGCAAAAGCCGGATAATTGATAAATTCAATAGCTTCAATAATTCCGTCCTCTGTTTGAGCTGAAATTTTAATTTTATCATGAGGAACGGAAGCAACGGCTTCGCTATGAACGGAATTTACGGTAATATGATTAATTTTAGCAACATCAAAAAGTAAGGAATTAGAATTAATGATAATGGGGTGAGCATAATCATTAGCATTAATGCCTTTGTGTTGAAAGGGAGTGTATCCGAAATCTTTTTCAAGAAACATTAATTTTGCGCCAAGGAAGCCGGACATCATTTGCATTCCGCCGCATACACCGAAAATCGGCATTTTATGACGATAAGCCCAATCAAGGATGGAAAGATAAGCTAACGTACGCGGAGGTAAAGGCGGTTGTGCTTCTTGGGATGGATGAACATACCAGTTATTCGGTGTCGGGAAGAAACCTCCGATAAGCAGAACGCCATCAATATCGGACAGTTGCGTTTCAACATTTTTATAAGTAATAAATTTAATGTTAGCTCCTGCTTGAAGCAAAGCAAGTACATAGGGTTCATCAATAGAATAAAATCCACTTTCTAAGGCTAAAATAACTCCAATAGTGGGCAGACCTTTTTTGGGAGTAAATGTTGCTTCAGGAAGGCAAATTTGAGGAAGATAATCCAATTTGTCAATTTCTTCGGCGGAGATATTGGGAAGAATATAAGTGCAGCAAGAAGAGTGAGAAAATTTTTTCTTTTCTAAAACAAATATGTTTTGAGAGCTATTCATCATAAACCTCTTAAAACAAATCCATCAAAGCACGAGCATCATCAGAAATTTTATCTAAAGACCAAGCCGGTTCCCAGACAACTTTAACCTGAACTTTTCCTGTTCCTTCGACTAAAGAAACAGCATCGGCAACTTGCTGCGGAAGTACACCGGCAACAGGACAGGTTGGAGCGGTAAGGGTCATATCAATAAAAACATCACCGTTATCCGCAATATCTAATTTATAAATAAGTCCCATGTCATAGACATTAATCATAATTTCAGGGTCAGAAACGGTTTTAAGAGCCGTAATAACATCGTCTTTAGAAGCAGTTGTTTCATCTTGGGGTTTTTCTTTTCCGGCATAAGCAATAAAGTCTTCGACAGAAGAAGTTTTGTCTTGCAAAGCCAGAGCTTCTAAAAGGGAAGCTTCATTAGAATCAATAGAATTATTATCTTGCATAAAAAATCCTTAATTAATCAGGTTCTTTAATTCGACAAATATCAGCACCGACGGCTTTAAGTTTTTCTTCCAAGCGTTCATATCCTCGATCTAAATGATAGACACGATTAACGATAGTTTCGCCTTCAGCCGCCAAACCGGCAAGAATTAGAGCGAAAGAAGCCCGTAAATCTGTAGCCATAACCGGAGCACCATATAGTTTATCAACACCGCGAACAATAGCAGAGGCATGACCGTGTACATTGATGTTAGCGCCCATACGCAATAATTCTGGCACATGCATAAAACGGTTTTCAAAGATGGTTTCAGAAATCATAGCCGCGCCGCGGGCAGTTAACATAAGAGCCAAGAATTGTGCTTGTAAATCTGTAGGAAAACCGGGATAGACATCAGTCATGATATCTTGTCCGACTAATTCACAATTTCGTGCATCAACAGTAATTGAATTTTCATTTTCCTCA
Source organism: uncultured Alphaproteobacteria bacterium (assembly GCA_944390275.1). GTDB lineage: Bacteria > Pseudomonadota > Alphaproteobacteria > RF32 > CAG-239 > HGM16780. The sequence goes on along the minus strand of CALXPL010000006.1, from coordinate 63,963 downwards.
ATTTTGACTCCCATATTTCGTAAAACATTAAGAGGAGTTTGCAGTGTTGAAGCGTCAGCATTGATAAGTTCGATTCGTCCACGGGTAATTGCCGCGGCAACGGCATAAGAACCGGCTTCGATTCTATCGGCAATAACTTTGTGTGTTGCCCCATGGAGTTTGGAAACACCTTCAATGGTTAAAATAGAAGTTCCTTTACCGGAAATTTTAGCACCCATATCATTGAGGAGATCAATTAAATCACCGATTTCAGGTTCTTTTGCGGCGTTTTCAATTTTTGTTGTTCCCTTAGCAAGAGTGGCGGCCATAAGAATGTTGCAAGTAGCACCGACGGAAGCAAAACGGAAAATAATATGCGCACCTTGAAGACCGTTAGGAGCATCAGCATGAACATAACCGTTTTTAATTTCAATATTAACTCCCATTTGTTCAAGAGCCGAAAGATGAATATCCATTGGCCTTGCCCCGATAGCGCATCCCCCCGGAAGCGAGAGTTCAATATGTTTTTCACGAGCCAATAAAGGTCCGAGAACATAATAAGAAGCTCTCATTTTTCTTACATAATCGTAGGGAGCAATAAGGCTGGTTAACTTTTTTGTACGATAAGAATAAGTTTTGGTAGGATGTTGGTCAACAAAATCATCAAATTCATCAATTTGCGTACCTAACTGCTGCAATAAGGCGTTCATGGCTTTAATGTCAGATAAGATAGGCATATTCGTTAAGGTAATTGTTTCATCAGTAAGTAAAGACGCGCAAATTAAAGGGAGAGCAGCATTTTTTGCACCGCTGATATAAATTTTTCCATTGAGCTGTTTTCCGCCGATAATTTTAATCTTATCCATAATCAAACTTCCTTAAAGGTTAAAATTTCTAATTTTCAGAACAATTTTGTTTTAATTTTTCTGCTTTTAATTTTTCACGGGCCATTTTTTGTTTTTTTCTTTTCTCAAGATTTTTTAGCAAAGCCTTAGCTTCTTTTTCAAAACGAATTTCGCTGCGTTTTTTTACAGATTTTTTTTCATTAGTCATAAGATAAAACCCAAATAAAATTAATAAGAAGAAGATATACCAATAAAATTAAAAAAGCGATAAGATTCTTAGAAAAAGATAAAAGATTCACAAAATAAAAAAAAGACTTGATTTTTAAGAAGAGAATGAGTATCTTCACAAAGAATTGAGCCGCCATAGCTCAGTGGTAGAGCACGTCATTGGTAATGACGGGGTCGCAAGTCCGATTCTTGCTGGCGGCACCATTTATCAGTTTCAGGCGTTTTTAGTAGTTCATCGAATGGCTTAACTATTGAAAACGCTATATTTTTTCCTTCAGTTTTGCAGTCCGATAATATTAATTTCAAAATGTCTCTTTTTTCAGAAATAATCGGACTTTTTAAGAATTTTCCTACATTTGCAGCTATTTCCGCGATATTTGCTAGTATTTCATCAGTTTCAGCATCAATCTCAAGGTATCTATCCATATCTTTTTGTAGTTTTTCTTTTTCCATTTCAATTTCAGTTTTTAATTCATTATACATTTTTTCATCGCATTTACCTCTCATATAGCCACGGAATAAGTTTTTTGCTTCTTCATCAAGCTCATTTAATTTAATGGTAATGTCTCGTTTGAGATTGGCTGTATTGATATTTTCGGCTTTGAGTTGCTTTTTTACTTCTGACTTAATATTTTTTAACATAGTGTCACTAATGTTAATAGGTAATGACAATTCTTTTTCAAGCTGTTGTAAGATTTTTGCTTCATTGATTGGTTTTTGTGAACATTTGGAACGTAATTTGTTACATTTTAAATAATTGTAAGAATGTTTATCGTCTTTTACTTTAGTTTCACAAGTCATTAAACTACCACAACAACCACATCTGACTAAACCTGTAAAAATATATTGTTTATCACCATAATATAATTTACTTGGTGCTCGTTTTCTTCCTTCCATAGTATCTTGGACAATTTGAAACAATTCTTTATCTATAAATAAAGGATAAGGATGTTTGTAAACTTTGCCTTTTTGCGTAAAATATCCAATGTAAAAAGTATTTTTCAGTATGTTTTGAACTTGAGCTCGACTAATTGTTTTATTTACACGACACATTTTTGAAGATAATCCTAAGGTTCTGGCTAGATTGGTAATATCTTGCAAGGTTCGTCCGCCTTTGGCATATTCTTCGAAAAGTCTTTTAACCTTAGGGGCTCTCTCTTCATCAATCACAATGTCTGCCGGAGTCGTTTTGGTTTTGGATATATTTAAATAACCGACCGGAGCGCAAGATTGCCATTGTCCTGCTTCTCTTTTATATTCTTGACTGCGTAAAACATTGTCTCTTAAAGCACCTACATACATCTTAGCGGATAAAATTCCCATATCCCAACGTAAAATATCAGATGAATTACTATCTCTATGCAAATAGAAACCTTCTTTATAAAAATGTATTTCTATTCTGCCTTGTTTACGCAAATCGTCTAATTCAACACATTCCTTATATCCTCGTTGCAATCTATCGACACAATTTACAACAATAGCGGTTTTGTGTTTTTGAGATTTTACAAACTCAAGCATTTCATAAAATTTTAAACGCCCACCTCGCGTTGAACTTTCAACAATAGAGAATTTATCTAGAATCTTAAATTTGTGATTGTTACAATAATCAATAACCGTTTTAAGTTGTGCATCAATGGAAGCTCCTTTCTTTTGTTCTTCCGATGAAACTCGAGCAAATATAACGGCTTGTTTACATTCTTCATCTGCAATATTTTGATATTTATTCTTTTTAGACATGATATTACTCCTCAAAATTAGTCCGATAATGTTATTATGTCGTGTTATTTTGGGAAAGTACGCATTTATTTTCAGATTCTTGCAATTTTTTCACTAACAAATTACTGATATTTCAAAATGTTAACCTAATTCCCAATTGGAACGAGGTTATAAAAAGTTATTGTCGTTAACGTCACGAAGTTAAAAAAATAACCTCTGCTGAAATTTACAGAGGTTGGGAATATTCAAGTTGATTTGGTGTCGTTGATGTCCGTTAATTGTTTTTCAGATTGCTTTACATGATAAACCGCCTTTGCTCCTAAATAGAAAAAACGGATTAATTTGTTAGTCATTTCAGTTAATTCATCATCCGTAAAATCGGGATAATAAATCTTTAATTCTTCTTTTATTTCATTAAATGTATCAGTCATAATAATTATATGTCGGGATTGAATAAATATGTAAAACAGGAAACAAAAAAATTTAATCGTAGTAAAATGTTACCAGAAAGTATAAAATAAGGGGCTCCCGAATTAGAAAATACACGGCATGATATAAATAGTTAATGAGTAAAACAACTATTTATAAAGGAGAAATGCTATGTATCAAATCAAAGTCAATAGTGTGTTAATGCCAACAATCTATTACACCTTAAGAGAAGCAATGGATGCCTGTGCCATTGAAAAAGCCAGAGGTTGTGCTGTTATGACTGAAATTGTTCGTTTATAAGGAGATTTGCTATGTTGAAGGAATTTGAAAATTGGTTGTTAAATAATAATTACAGACCTACCACCGCTTTTGATTATCAAGGAAGAATTGAACGACTTTGCCGTAAAGAAGGCTATACTCTGTCACATTTAGTTGCAAACATATCTGTAATTTTACCTGAATATGAAATTAACGGTAAAAAATCAAGTTATGGTAAAAGAAGCCATACTTCAGTTAGACAAGCATTAAGACGTTTTAAAATGTTTTTGGTATCAAATAAACTCATTGAAAGTGTAAACTAATGACAGATATCAAAACATTAAATGATAACTTATGGGTTGTATTTTTTTATTATATATGTTATTACATATATCATAAAAGTCCAAATGGAATAATAAGGATAAAGCCATGAATTATCAAGATTTCCCCGCATTTAAAGGTATCACCCCGGAAATAGAGGCTTATTTGGATAGGTTTGATGATCTTTTAAAGAAAAACAATTTAAACTTGTCTCCAGAAGAAATATTAGTAAGAAAAATAGAATTATTTTCTGACTATATCGATGAAAAAGGGAAAAAAAATTTTGCAAAAAATATAGAAGAAAACTTGCAAAAACAAGCTGGAAAAAATGGGGGAGTTTCATTATTTTTTCTGGCAAGAGGAATGTATGGAAATCGTCGAAATGTTGATAATGAAAAGAAAATGGGGGATAGAGAATATTATAATCTTATTGAAAATTGGAAAGCTAAAGAAAATGGTTTAAAAATTTCTCTCGGCGATGGTTTGGTGGCATCAGGCTGGGTGTACAAAACATCTCCGAACTATAATCCTAAAAAAGACTTGCATCGTTTTATCTTAAATGTAGACCCTAATTCTAATTTATTTGAAAAACTTGATAAATTTGCTTTAGAATATAATTGCCAATATAAATGTGCCGAATCACAAAGAGAAGCATATTCAAGGCCAGATACAATAGTTATTTACACTTCTGATGAAAGAATAGAGGAACAAAAAAAAATACTCTCTTCATTAATAAAACCATATGTAAGAACTAACGGCAATAGTCTTTTAGATGGGGAAAAATTAGAAGATGGTTTACACTATGCTACAGAAAAAAGTCGTGCTGACATTCAAAATTTAATAGAAGAAGCAAAAGGTATATATCCTAGATTGGCACATAATTTAACAGATATATTAAATAACACGACAAAGAATCACCCATTAAGTCTTGGTGAATTTACTATTTATAAAGACATTTTGGATAGTATGAAAGTTTTAAAAAATCCAAATCCACAACAAAAAAATATAAATCTTAATTTGAATAAAAATAAACAACAAAGTACTCAATCTGTTTTAGAAAAAGGCATAAAAGTTCCATTTACTCAATCTGTCGATGCAAAAATATCTTTAATAGAGATAAAAAATACAGAAAATGCCAATTACTCAATAGATTCCAAGAATCCTAATTTGTTAAATATAGAAGGTTTTGATAAAGATAAAAAATGCACATTTAGTCTGCAATATAATAAATCTACGGGAACATATCTTTATCAAGGAGGAAAGCCGGAAAAAATATATAGCAATAATCCTGATTTGAATTTTGCTCCTTTACCAGAAGATGTATTAAGACAAATAAAAAACAACCAAAGAACAGCTCTAAATAAAGCTTTCGTAAAAGCAGAAATGCGGAATGGAATTGAAATAACAGAAAATGATAGCGTCATTTCCATTAAACAAGAAAAAGTAGGAGAACATGAAAATTGTTTTGTTTTTGAAAAAAAACAAAAAGATGGAACCCCAATATCAAAATTTGTTGTAGATAGAGAAAATGGAGAATATGTTGCATTTAACTATAAAACTGGAGAAAGATTTACTAATGCAGCAAAACTTTCTGATAAAAACCTACCTCAATTACCTGCTGAAGTTATTAAAAGATATCAAAATCGCATAAAACAGGCCGAACAAACAATCATAAACAGCAGAATAAATATAAATTTAAATCAACAACAAAGACAATAACACATAAAAAATTTGTATTTATAGCAAATTATAGAAATAAAGATGACAAAGGCTTTTTTAGCCATATTATGTTACTAATGCAGTTAAAGAGTTTAGTTTTAACCCTATTCAATTTACTAAATAATTCTCTTTCCGATTTCTCTGTTACTTACATAATCTTCCCTTATCTATATTTACTTATGGATGGCTGTTTTTTGAGTAACACACCTCTTAACATCAATGACAATAAGTTATTTTAAACATCTCATTTTTTAACCCATGGATAGAACCGTTTTATTTTGCATAGGTTTTATTACTTTTATCAAATCCGGTTATCCACGGGTTGTTTATGGAGTAATGGGATACAACTTTTGCAAAATTTTGCAGAGCTTAAAACATAATAATACCTATTTACAATGTGTTATAACCATTCAAAAGAATCTGATGTAATTGTATTGTCGTGTTATTCATCAAATTGGAGCGGTAAAAACTCAACCTATGCGTAAGTAGATAAAGAGACACATTTTCAGTGCTTTTTTGTATGTATTCTAAGACTTTGAACGAGTCCGATTTTGAGGATTTTGAAATTGGCAAATTTTGCGAAATTATCGGACTTTTATTTATTGTATAGCTTTAGCGTTAAAAGATATATAAGAGAATTTGTTAATTGTTTGGATTAGTAGATATTATATTGATATCTTTACAAATGAAAAAAAACACCGCATTTTTCAAGCGGTGCTTTTTCTATACTTTAGGCTTTTTTAGATGCTAAAAAGGCTTCAACCTTTTGCATATCTGCCTCTTCTTTAGCTTTTTTTTCAGCCTCACGAATGGCATCTTGGCGCATTATTTTGGCTACTTCTGCATCATGACGAGCTTTCTCTATTGCGGCCTCTTCTTCCCTAATTTCCTTAATAGTTTTAGCTCCATAGGATCTCAAGAGTTTTTTCACTGCTGGACTCGAACTAATGTCCAGCAAAGTTCTGGTTTCATAATGAGAACAGTCACAATACTCTGGAGGACAGCTCCAACTCTCATTCACCCAAACTCGAACCGTTGTGTTTGGATCATGACCTTTTTCAATTAGATAAAATTATGTTTTTTTAATTTTTCTTCTTATTTTCTTAAAATCATCATAAGAATTAGCCCGATAATTGCTTGAGGCACGCACACCAATTTTAAGAACGTACCATTAAAGTTGCTTCTTTTGTATGTATTTTATACTAAGAAGATTGCAAAAAAAACAGCACCTTTTAAGATGCTGTTCTGTGTGAGATTCGTTACTGTACCTCTTTAAAAAAACTATTATAATAAGAGTATTCTCCAAGATACGCTTTGAGAATCAAATCCTCATTGTCGCTAACTTCGACAATTTTGTTTCCGCACAACGCAGAAACCAACTTGTCTTTAAGGATTTTATCTGTTCCTTCGGCATCAATATCCGAAGGCAGATAACCTGCTTCTTGCAAGTCAATAATTGTTTTTGTAAAGTGACACCCATTAAAAGTCCACACATAATTGAACTTTCCAGGGTAAGTAGAGCCATCAGAGTTTTGCCATTGCACATACCAACACTTGCCTTCACGAACAAGCTTAGCCTTTTTGTTTTCGTCCCAAAAGTATTTTGCCGCATTAGGGTCAACTTTTTGAACGGCTCCTGCAAGGTGGATAACATCAACTCTTCCCCAAGAATAAGGAAGAGCAATATATCCTTCATAATGCTCGTTAGGTTTAAGCAGACGAGAAGCCCCATGACGAGCAATAAGCTCGTCAAAACTTGTTACATGATGATCAAAAGCCATCGCTTGTTCATAACTAAGTTTTACTGCTTTGAATTCTGAAGTTACTGGCATTTGAGCAACTTTAATCTCTAGATTAGAAGTTAAAATTTTTAATTTTTTCATATTTTTTTTATTTGGGGTTAAACATATTTTAAAATACAAAAAAGCATATCATGAAACACGTTTTTGATTACTCAATAATTGTACACAATAATGCTTTTAATGAAAAAAATATATCAAAATTTTAGAAGTAAGTTAACACAAAAATAGACAAAAAATATTGTTTTCAATTTTCCTACTCAAGTCTTAAAATCCTCATATTCATTAATTCGATAATTGCTTTGGTTACGCACCGTTTTTTATATTTAAGCTCGTAAATGTGGATTTATATTTGTAGAGGTAAAAAACTAATTTTTATGAAACATCAAACTCTTAATATAAAATTAAATAAAATATTATATTTCCTTGTAAAACAAAGATTAAGGATTTGATATGTACGTTCTGATTGCCTTTTTAACGCCACTTTTACACGCTTTGTCTTGTATTGTAGATGCGCATTTTTCTAATAATATTTTTAAGAAAGTACCTTCACTTGTATTTTATGCCACAATCAGCAACATCATTATCATTCCGTTTTTATTTTTCTTCGGAACCCCGATTATTCCGCCATTAGAAATTTTAGCAATATTATTTATCATCTCATTAATCGAAGTTTGTTATCAAATTCCTTATTATCATGCGCTCCGTAATATTGATACTTCGATTGTTGTAGCATTATTCTCTTTAGGTAAAATTGCCGTTCCGGTATTGGCTTATTTTATTGTAAATGAAAAACTGAGCTTAACTCAATATTGTGGTTTCGGAATTATTTTACTTTCCACTTTTTTGCTTAATTTTGATATCAAGAAATTAAAAATTAATATCGCGTTCTTCTTGATGTTGGTCGTCTCCGTTTTATTATCCCTGTCTTCGGTATTGTCCAAATATTCTCTGCAGAGCGTTGACTTTGTAACCGTTTTATTTTGGGGTTCACTTTTTGCAACATCAATTTGTTTATCTCTGTTACTTCTTCCTCAATATAGAACGGATATTGTAAACACCTTTCCACAGTATAAAAAGAGAATAAAACTCTTTTTATCTAATGAAATTCTAAACCAAGGCGGAACTTTAGCTGGAACAATAGCTTTAGCTCATTTACCTGTATTAGCCGTAAAATCAATAGGCTCATCACAGAGTATTTTTACGCTTTTGTTAGGGTTTGTGCTTTATAAAATCTTCGGAAACAGCTTCAAAGAAAACTTAACCAGACAAGAAGTTATCAAAAAGCTCATCTCATTTACTGCCATTATCATCGGCATTAATATGGTTTTGTTGTAATTGTTTACCTTTGCGTAATGCGAATACAAAGATTGTACAATTCATAGATTTTTGTTGATTTTTTTTAATTAATATGTTATAAATAATTTATATTGCTTAATTATGTAGGCGAGAGAGATTAATTATGAATTTATTTGAGAATTTGTCTTCTGAAGAAAAAAAACTTTTTTCCGCTTATGATGCAATGGCAAAAAGTGCTAATTTTAATCGTTCTGATGAAGAAATTTTCTTTGATAAAATTTCTTTACTAGGAAGTGCTCGCCTTTTGGCTAACACAACTCGAAAGGGGCGCATTATTGATGATGAATATATTAAAACTAAAATTATGCAACTCCAAAAAAATCCACCAGATTATTCCTCAATGGGCAATTTAGGTGCGTTAAATTCTGCAATAAAGTGCCTCTATGAAGCAAAAAAACTTGCAAACTATGATCGTACCGCATATGGAATGTATACTGATAATAGTAGAAGCAGGCAATTTACTGCAAAGGGAGCTCGTTTTGCGAATTATTTGCAACAAAGCAGCAATTCTATTGATATTATTAACGAAACCACTAGTAGTTGGATTTATCGTGCTCCGCGTAATTTTATCAAAGGAAAAATAGACCATCGCTATGCGATTAATGCAATTCCTGATAAAGAGTTTATTCAAAAGCTAGATGATTTTGCAACAAAACATGGCATGCATTACAAGACTTGTCGCCCAACAAACTGGTATGACCGTAATGATTCCATTGTTATTTATTGTCCTCGCGCTCAAACGCCTGAAGAAATAGAGGAATTGAAAAAAATTGCTGCTCCATATATTCGTAGAGATAAACCTTCGCGTATTAATGATTTGGATGGAAAATTAATTGCTGATGGAATTGTAACTGCAAAAGAAGTTGATTTGCAACAATGTGATCAATTATATCAACAACTCAGCAAAATCAATGCCAAATTAGCCCAACATTTCAAAGAAACAGTTGATAAAAACATATCAAAAAATCCGCAGAATCCTATTAGTCTTGGGCAATTTCAAAATTATACAAACCTTCTTGATACTTTTCGGGAATTTCAAAAACAAAATCACCAAAATAATCAAAACAACCAACGTTTACGGGGACAAGATCTTGTTTTTAGTGCTCTAGATGATATATTTGCTAAAAATCAAAATACACCTAAAACCTTGTCTTCAGGACCTTCTGCACGACAGAAAAGCCAAGAACATATGTTGTCATCCCAGAAAAATAATTTTGTGAAGGGAAATCCACAAAGACTTAATGCGCGGATATCTACGAAGCCATCTTTGAAAAAAGTATCTAAAACGAATAGGACTTTTAATCTTGTAAAAAAAGCAATTGATTTTCCTGCTCAATTATTTAAGAAAGCTGTTAAAAATATATATTACAAGATGACTTCTAGCTTGAAGCCTCAATCATCATTGCAGCAACCGCAAAGACAGAATTGGCGTTTAAATCCTCAACGTAGGGCAATGGTTATCTCACGCTATAACCGTTTAAAACAACATATTAAAGCTGCAAAAAAACAACTATCAACTGATGCAAAAGATTTAATTATAGCACTGAGGAATGGAAATAACATACGACAGAATCCCCAAATTTCAAGGGCTCAAACTAGAGGATTAAAACTTTCTAATGCTCAAATATCCTCATATTTGGCCGATAAACAACACTAACTTTTGTAAAATTGTTATGGGATAGCTGAAATTAATATTCAATTAGAAACAATTATTGACCTACAAAATAAAATTATTTCAGAGATTGAACTTTAATTGTTGCAGATATTTTGTGTTTCTCATGAGGTTTTAAGCAAACACAATATTCTCCGACATTAGAAGGTTCAACGCAAACGAATGTTTTATATTGTTCCGGACTCATTTCAGCTAAATCTTTCGCCGGATTCCACACGACCGTTGTTTGCGAACCTTGTTTTTCCATAAAAATCACACGATTAAACCCTTTATCAATTATAGAAATAGGAGAAACATGGTTAAGAAAAATTGAGTCGAATTCACCTTTTATTTGCAAATCATTTTCCAAAGTATAGACATTACCATCAAGAGAATTTTTATAGTTATGATGAGTCAAACCTTTTAAGAAAACATTGTCAAGGGAGCTGATATTAAAATAGGCGTGCAAGGCTTCGCTAAAAGAAAAATTTTCATTTCCCAGATTTATAGTTTCTAAAGAATACTTGAGTTTATCGGTAATCTTAATCGCGAGCATGGCAGAAAGATTAATGTTAAATTTTGTATCAGGTTGTAATGAAAGTGTTATTTCAATTTTCTTCTCGTCAACAAAGATATTGTTTAAGGTCCAGTTTGACAATCGAGCAAAACCGTGGCGAGGAAGGTTGTTATTAAGTTTTTCTTCGGCAAATCTCGGCCAACAGACGGGGATGCCACCACGAATGGCTTGATTGTTATCAAATTTATTTAAATCTCCGAGCCAGAAAACATCATGTTTTTCAGTCAAAGGACGGTAGGAGAGAAGATTGCCGCCCCAAAGGGATAATTTACATTCAGCCAACGAGTTTCGTAAATGAATAATATTATTATTTATCATTACTATAATCCTTTTGAGTAAACTAATTATGAGACATATAAAATTTTAAAAGATAAAGAGCCGGAAGACGATTAGCATATTCTTGAGAATTATTTAAGATATTATCAAACAGATCTTCAATTTTTATCCATTTGACTTCAGAAACTTCACCATCGGTAAATTTAAAATTTTGTGATTTGTCAAGTTTAAGTAAAAAAACACTCACTAATTCTTTATTCTTGTTTTGTTGAGAAGTATAGCGAGCTTCACCGAGCTTTATCAAATCATGAGAAGATATGTTAATTCCTAACTCTTCTTTTCCTTCTTTGATGATATTTGCCAAAATAACGTCGTTTTCAGAGGTTTCGGAGCAATGCCCTCCAAAAGAAACATCCCACTTTCCGGCACTATTTCCTTTGGTTTCGGCACGCCTTTGTATTAAAATATCTCCATCTTGGTTCATAATCCAACATTGAACGGTAGAATGGAGAATAGCTTTTTCGTGAACAATATTACGAAATTCTAAGCCGTTGAGAGAACCATTTTCATTTAAGGTATAAATTTTTTCGTTCATTTAAAGCTCCTGTTACCCCAAGAGGTACAAAAAAAATTATAACAATTAATTATATATAAAAAAATGCTTTCTGAAATATTAACTGGAAGAAAACGCTTTGATGTTATTTTATAATTCAATTATTTTGCAAATATCTATATAGTTTTCATATCCATGAATTTACAAAGAACTATAGCTTATTATGGGCGAGTAAAAGGTAGTCAGAATGGATTTTCTAGATAAAATTGTGCTTTACTTTAGACAAAGGGGGTAATAAGATGAAAGAAAACAAGGAGTAAATCATGCTTAACCCAAAAACAAAGATTCAAGGTTCAAGAATTATTTTGACCAAAGCAGAAAAAAGCTTTGCAATGGCTCAAAATCACTTTATGGCTTTTAAAGAAAGTATAACGGAACTCGCTCCATGGTTAAGTTGGGCAACTCCGGATTATAAAGTTGAAGATAGCTACGAATATTTATTACAATGCAGTCAGAAATGGAACAAAGGAGAAGATTATACTTATATTATCAGTGATAATTCAACGAGTTTTATGGGAACGATTTCTGCGGCAAACATTCATGAATCAGATAAAACAATGGAAATTGGTTATTGGATAGCAACAAAATATGCCGGAAAGGGATATATGCAAGAGGCCGTTTCTTTAATGGAAAAAGAATTTTTTGGACAAGGTATAAACCGAATAGTTATATATACGGATGTTTTGAATTTAAAATCGGCAAATGTTGCTCAAAAAAGAGGCTATGTTTTAGAAGGAATATCAAGACAATCGAATTGGGACAAAACAGAACAAAGATACCGAGACAGGAATGTATTTGCAAAATTAAAACAGGACTTTGAAAAAGAAAAACAAGAGGCATAGTAAAACATTAGGAAAAAACACTATGATATTATATCATTATATTACCAAAGGAAATACAGCATTAAGTGAAGGAATTTTGTCTTTGGCGGCCAATCCTCAAGCTGATTTAAGTTATTATTATAAGCGAACAGGCGGAGAAACAACTCACGAAGGTGTTGTAAAATGGATGGAAAGTTGTTTCAAAGGGAGAAGTCGTGCCATTCGAGGATTTTCAGAGCCTATTCAATGGACTGAAAAAAGTGAAAAGATGTTTAAAGATTTTATAGAAAAAGCAGATTTATTTGCCATAGATGTTTCGGCACTAGAAGCAGACGGATTTGTTGAGGGGGTCTATGTTTCTCCGGCTTTAAGACCTAATCTTGATAAAAAGTTGCTTAAAGATGTCGATGAAGTTTTGGTAAAATTAAATTCTATAAATGAAATTGATACATCTCCGGTAGATTGGACGGTCTGTGATGAAAAACTCGGGCTTCGTTTTTCCGTAGTTCCATACTACTTAATTGTTGTAAAAGGCGGTATTATCCCGCCTCGATATATTCGTAAAGAAAATTAAAAAAATAACTTATACATTGACTTGTATCAAGAGAAAGATTAGTGTTAAAAAGGTAAAAAAAATACAACAAATATGAGAGGACAAGGAGCAACAATGAAAAAACTTCTATCTTTATTTTTAGCATTATTTATGGTTTCCGGATGTTTCGATTCTTCAGAAAACACTTTTAAAGGAAAGTTATATAAATATACCTCATCACCGGAAAATATGGCAATAACTTTAGGATTTGATGCTCAAGAACCGCGTTTCTATGGTAAAGCCTTAAACAATTACATGGGAAGCTATAAACAAGAAGGCGAAGAAATTATTTTCAGTCAAGTTGCAACAACCATGATGGCAGGTCCTCAAGAAATGATGCAGGCAGAAAGTGATTATTTGGCAGCATTACCAAAAGTTAATTCGTTTAAGTTAGATGGAAAAAAATTAATACTTAAGACCTCGGATGGCAAAGAATTAATTTATGAAGAACAGCCTAAAGAAGAAAATTCCGAACAGGAATAAAGAAAAAGAGAAAAAATAAAGTCTGAAGAAATCCAGACTTTATTTTTAAGAAAGTAAATTAACGTCCGAACACGGCATCTTTTAAACGTTTGAGCGTTTCTTTAGCAACCGGACGAGCTTTTCCCGCTCCTTGCTGTAAGAGCATTTCAACTTCATCAAAGTGTGCCATATAATAATTATATTTTTCACGAGCGTCTTTGATTTCGTTAATAACAGCATCTAAAAGCATATTTTTAATATGCCCGTATCCCAATTTACCTTGACGCAAGCCGTCAGCCATTTCTTGTAATTGAGCATCAGAGGCAATTGATTTATAAATTTCATAGACAAGGATTCCTTCAGGATCTTTAGGTTCTTCCAAGGGACGGGAATCCGTTTTGATAGAAAAGATTGCTTTTTTTATAGCTTTATCGTCTTCAAATAAAGGAATAACATTGCCGTAAGATTTACTCATTTTTCTTCCATCAATTCCGGGAACAACCGCAACGTGTTCGTCAATATAATATTCTGGCAGATGAAGGAGAGGCTTGTTATAATGAGCATTAATTGCTCCGGCAATATCACGAGCAATTTCAACATGTTGAACTTGATCTTTTCCGACGGGAACAATGTCCGTGTCATAAGCTAAAATATCGGCAGCCATAAGAGTAGGGTAGGTATAAAGTCCCATATTAATACCATCATCATCAGGTTTTCCGGCTTCACGATTTTTATCAACGCAGGCTTTATAAGCATGGGCTTTGTTCATAAAACCTTTGGGTGTGTAAGCATAAAGAATTGTTGTAATTTCGGGGATTTCGGGAATGTCGGATTGACGATAGAAAATTGATTTATTAGGGTCTAGTCCGCTAGCCAAATAGATGCAAGCAATTTCTCTCATCTTTTGATTTAAAACTTCAGGATTCTTTTCGGCATTAATAGCGTGATAATCTGCAATAAACATATAATGGCGACCACCGTTTTCGACAGCGTCTTTTCCTAATTGGATAGCTGGTTTTATTGCTCCGAGATAATTTCCCAAATGAGGAGTTCCGGTTGGTTTAACACCGGTTAAAATGGTTTTTTTATCAAACATTTTGTAATATCCCTAATTTTTATATTGAATTTATTTGTAAAATTGATACTCTGAATGGCAATGAAAATCAATTAAAAAATTAAGAAAATAGGACAAGAAACCATGTTGGATATAAAATTTATTATTGAAAATAAAGAAAAAATTCAAGAAGGACTGGATAAAAAAGGATACTCAAAGATAATAAATTTGGATGAATTAATATCATTGCATGGTTCCATAAATAAATTAAAAACATCATCACAAGCCAAAGCTGAAGAAAAAAATAGATTGAGTAATTCTATAAAATCAGCATCGACGGAAGAACGCCCGTCAATTATTGCTAAAAGTAAAGCGTTAGGTGAAGAATTAAAGAAAGAATTGGAAGAATTAGAAGTTGAACAAAAAAAGTTTGATGAAATTATGCTTCGTATGCCGAATATGCCGAGCCCAGAATGTCCCGTCGGACCAGATGAAAGCGGCAATGTCGTAATTAGAAAAGTCGGAGAAATACCACATTTTGATTTTAAGCCACGCGACCATGTCGAACTAATGGAATTAAATGATTGGTCAGAAATGGAAAGAATTGCTAAGGTAAGCGGTTCTCGTACCTATGCGATAAAAAATGATTTAGCAAAATTAGAATTGGCCATGCATATGATGGTGTTAGACAAATTGCGAGAGCATGGTTTTACAGTTATAACCGTTCCATCAATTTCAAAAGAGAAACCTTTGTACGGACAAGGATATTTGCCTTTTTCACGTGATGAAATCTATTACATGCCGGCAGATGATATTTATTTGTCAGGAACGGCAGAACTTATTTTAAACTCACTGAGAGCGGATGAAATATTAAATGAAGCAGAACTACCGATTCTCTACGCGGGATTTTCACCATGTTTTCGTCGTGAAGCAGGAGCCGCAGGAAAAGATACGCGTGGTTTGGTTCGCGTCCATCAATTCATGAAAACAGAGCAGTTTGTTATTTGCAAAAATGATATCCAAGAAAGTGATAAATGGCACAAAACCTTGTTGGCCATTTCTGAAGAAGTTTTGCAAGACTTGGAACTCCCTTATCAAGTATTGGATATTTGTACCGGAGATATGGGAGCCCCGAAATACCGTCAGTACGATTTGGAAGCATGGGTTCCGTCGCAAAATTGTTACAGAGAAACGCATTCATGTTCCAATATAACCGATTGGCAAGCTCGCCGTACAAATTTAAGATATCGAGATAATTCAGATAACAGAGTTAAATTTGTTCATACATTAAATAATACGGGAATTGCGACACCAAGAGCTCTTGTTCCATTTATAGAATGTCATCAAAATGAAGATGGAACGGTAAATATTCCGAGCAAATTACAACCGTATATGAACGGAAAAACAAAAATAGGAAAAAACGTGTAGGAATAATAAATATTCACAACCAAAAAGAATGTTGAAGTTTGTTATTGCAATTCAAATATTAGTGATATATCATAAACGAGTTGGTAAAGAGGCAGAAGTACCAACAGATATAGTCTAGAGATAGAATTATCTTGTAACTGCCACTATTGTTATATTTCATAAATGATTTATAATGATAGTTATTATAAAAAGCATGAACCTGAAAGCGGTTCAGAGGAACCCCAAGAATTCCTCTTAGTCTAAAGCGGCGGTGCCGATACCGCCTAAAAGATATCGGTACCGTCTATTGTTGTTTAACAAACGTACGTTTCCACTTATAATATGGTGGTCGGTGCGAGTTGTTTTGTATATCAAAACAGCGGTCATAGCTTTAGATGATTTTCTTGGGATAGCCTGACCACCGCCTTGCAGAATTTACAGATATATCCGGAAATCGTTTAAGGACAATATGATGGAAACAAAATCTCCTGATTGTTTGCACAAAAATAATTCCAACACACTCGATATTTTAATAGGTAAGAGGATTCGTTTGCGCCGACAAAATTTAGCGTATAGCCAAGATAAGCTAGGACAAATGATAGGCCTAACATTTCAACAAATTCAAAAATACGAAAGTGGAAAAAATAGAATTAGTGCAAGCCGTTTATGGGAGCTTAGTCAAATATTAAATATTCCGATAGATTATTTTTTTATGGACGCAGAAAAGAGCAAAACGCATGATAATGAAATATACACAGAAAAAACAATGCGTTTAATCAATGCCTACAATTCAATTTCTAACAAAGATTTGGCAGATAAATTTTTTAAATTACTTATGTCAATGTCGTCGCGTTATATTAGTAAAGATGAAGAGTAGTAATAAAAACAGAAAGTAAAAAGAACGGCAAATGGTTTGTTCTTTTTTTTGTATTTAAATTGAAAAAAAGAAAATTTACTGGTAATTATAACAGAAACACGAAACAACGGTATATATAAAAATGCAGCAGTTAAATATATCAAAATTAAAGTATGTTCTATTTGATTGGGATAATACATTAGCGGAAAGTCGAACATCATTGGTTTACGCAGTTGATAAAGTCTTGGCAAATTATGGCTTACCATGCTGGGAAGTTAGTAAAGAAAAAAGAAATAGAAATTTGTCTTTTAAAGACAATTTTCCGTTGATTTTTGGAGATAAAGCAAAAGAGGCTTATGAAGAATATCGAGAAATATATAAACAAATTGTTATAAATAAAATAACAACGTTTGATAAGGTTCCGGAGGTAATAAAATTTTTTTTAGAGCATAAAGTTAGATTAATAATAATGACAAACAAAGAAAGGTGCTTGTTGGAATATGAACTGCCTTTGTTATTTGAAAAAAATAATTTTTATAAAATAGTGTGTGGTCATGAAGCTCCGGCGGATAAACCAGATGGACAACATGCTCTTTACGCATTAAAGGGACTGTTAAAACCGGAAGAAATAAATAGAGATAATGTTTGGATAATAGGAGATAGTCCGCAAGATAGTTCAGTTGCTTTGTCAATAGGAGCTCTTCCAATCCGAATCAATAAATCAATATGGGGAGATGGAATACAAGAAAAAGATAGCAGAATAATTTGGGTAGAAAATTTTTCAAAATTATTAAAATTATTAAAATTAGCAAAAAATTAAAAAGATGACACTAAAATAGCAGCAAAGGAACAAAGGAACAAATATGGACTCAAAATTTGCAATAGATTATAAACAAATATTGCGGTGGTTAATGATAAGTGCAGCTGTTATGGCACTTTTAGCAATAAATTATTGCAGTTTAAGTGAGCACATGGCTTCAAATAATAAATATATTACCAACTATACCTTGCCGGATGATTATGAGGAAAGAAATCGTCCCACGGTAGTTGCCGGAGTTTTTTATAGTTCAGCAACAAAAAGTGTATCGTCAGAAAAAAAGGTATATGATATTCCAAGAATTATGGTCGTTCCCGAGATTGAAGATATTTATAGTGCAACAATTGCGGAATATGCATACAATTTATTATCAGCAAATCAGACAAAGATAAAGAATATTCTAATGATTGCGCCCGCAATAGATCCGGAAATAAAACAAGGAATAAGTTTAGTTGATATAAAAGACAAGAAAACAAAGGTTGATTCCTTGGTTTCGGAAAATAATGTGAAAGTATTAAAAACAAATGAACAACAATTAAAAGTTTTTAAAAAACAATTAGAGATACTCAATAAAAAATTAAAAAAATTTCAGTTTATTCCTCTTGTTTATAAGAGAATTACATCACAAGAGTTAGCAGAAGCCGTTGATAAATATACACAAAATATAAATACGTTAATAATTTTTGTATCAGATTTATCAGAGAACGAAGGTAATATAAATAATGAAATAGCAGAACAAACAATAATAGCTTTAGCGAAACAGAATGATTTTCTTCCCAAAATTATAGATTTTTCATCAGGACAAAAAGAAAAAAAAGATACAAGAGAAAAAGATATGTCAATTAATCAAGATGCATTGCGAACATTGGCAGATGATATAAAATCTTTGCAAGACTTCAAACGAGTGCATGAAGAAGAAATTAAAACAATAGCAAAAGAGGCTCTAACGCAAGCGGTATTTGAAGGAAAAAAATATAAACCGTCTCGAAAAGATTATAAAGATTCAATATTTGATAAAGGAGCCGTTTATATTACACTGAAAAAACAAGGGCAGAAAAGAGCCTGGAGTGGTTCTGTTCTTGCAACACAGAGTTTAGCAAAAAATATATCGGAAAATATATATGTTGCGGCCAAAGAAGATAAACGCTTTGAAAATATTAAGCCGCAAGAAATGCAAGATATAACGATAACGATTTCTTTGTTAAGTGGTTTTGAAGAAATAAAATATAAAAATGAGCAAGATTTGTTAGAGAAATTAGTTCCTGAAAAAGATGGAATTGTAATCCGTTCAGGAAACAGACAGGCAGTCTTTTTACCATCGGAATGGAAAGAGTTTCCCGATAAGCAAAGATTTTTAAACGAATTAAAATTAAAAGCCGGAATGAGTCCGATATATTGGTCAAATAAAATTAAAGTGTACCGTTTTTACACAGTGGAGATAGATTAAGATGAAAATAAAAGGATATGAAATAGCACTCACGGAAGAGCAGTTAGACGACATCATTAACAATCAGATGATAGATATAGAATTGATAAGCAAAGAATTTCCAGGATATCAAAATCTAAGTGAAGGAGATAAAAAAGCTCTGGAATATTTGGTAAAAGCGGGAAAAATTATCAATAATGTCAGCTTAGAACAAGATCATCATTTAAATAGACTGTTAAAACAAGGGTTGGAAGAAGCCGCAACGAGTAGCAGTTATGCAGCCAAAGCATTGATTTTATTTAATTCACTTAATGGAGTGGAAGGCAGTAATGGAATAGATGCAAAGCATATTGAAATATTTAAAGATGTTAGTGCCAAACCGGGAAGAAATTTTTATCCTGAAGATTTAAGCGTTGAGGAATTTCACCGCATCATAGAAAATATGCTTAAAGAAGGTAAGGATGAAGAAGTAAAAAAAATACTAAGTGTCAGAACAATGGTTCGCCGTCAAGGAAACGAACTGAAGGCAATAGATTATACGGAATATTTTGCAAAAGAATTTTCGGAAATTGCCAACTTGTTGGAATTGGCAGCACATTATACAACGGATTCTCTGTTTAAAGATTATCTCGGTTGGCAAGCACAAGCATTGCTGCAAAATAATGAAGATATGGACATGTTGGCAGATAAGCATTGGGCACAAATGCAAAATACGGATATTGAATTTACATTAAGCCGAGAAAATTATGATGATAAGATGAGTGCGACATTGTGTGAAAATTCGAAATTGCAAGGAATGCTTGCCGCAAGAGGAATTGAAGTAAATTCAAAAGATATGCTCGGAGTAAGAGTTGGAGTAGTCAATAAAGAAGGAACGGCACTGTTGCTGAAATTCAAAGATTATATGAAAAAGTTGGCAAAACTCATGCCGTATTCAGAACAATATAGCCAAAATGTAACTCAAGGCAGCGAAATAAAGCAAACGATGGTTGATGTTGATTTGATAGCGTTAACGGGAGATTATGCCCAATGCCGAGGAGCGATAACCACGGCGCAAAATTTACCGAATAATGATAAATTATCCATAAAAACCGGAGGTGGACGAAGAAATGTCTATCACCGTCAGGTTCGCATGACAAGGGATAAAAAAAGAGATTCAGAATTGTTAAAAGCACTTGTTCATCAGGATTTTTATAAGTATTTTAATCCGGAAGCAGAACACATTTTTGTTATTGGACACGAAAACGGCCACTCTTTAGGACCAGACAGCAGCTATCAAAATGCTTTAGGCTTGTATAAGCATACAATTGAAGAAAATAAGGCCGATGTCGTTTCCATAACATTTATGCCGGAATATGTGAAAGCAGGAATAATTAGTGAACAAACCTTGAAAGAAGTTTATACGACATGGATAGTTCGTTTATTGTTAAAAGCCAAGACAGAAGAACCTCATCGTTTAGGAGATTTAATGCATTTTAACTTTTTACTGAAGCATGGAGCTATCAGTTTTGATGCCGAGAACAAGTTGGTAATAAACTTTACAAAGTTGCCCGAGGTTATGCATAAGATTTTAGAGGAAACAATAAGAATACAATTATCAAAATCTCCGGAAGAAGCGAAAAAATTTATAGAAGCCTATACAAATTGGGATGATCTTCATGAATATATAGCATCAGTTCACAAGCGTTTAGGAAACAAACCCTATAAAAGAATAAGGACATATTTTTAATGTATTACAGCTATTTTGAAATATTTTCAGTAGGAATTGGTCCTTCAAGTTCGCATACGGTAGGGCCAATGAGAGCAGCCAAAAGGTATGTAGATAACCTTCATCAACAAGGATTTTTTGATAAGGTAGAAAAAATTGAAGTAATACTCTATGGATCATTAGCTCTAACAGGAATAGGACACGGCACGGTAAAAGCCATAGTCTATGGACTAATGGGGTTGGAAGCAGAAGCAATTGATCCTCAAATTCCATATGTAAATGCGGTTGAAAGAGATCATATATTGCATTTAAACCAAGAAAAGGCGATAAATTTTAGTTTAGACAAAGATGTTATTTTTAAAAAAGAAATATTTTTAAAAGAGCACTCGAATGGTCTTGAATTTAAAGCCTACGATAAAGAGGGTAAAGAATTATTGAATGAAATATATTTTTCGGTAGGCGGAGGAACAATAGCGCGACAAGATGAAATTACGCGCCGCATATCAAGAGTTCCGTATAATGTTCCGTATGAGTTTAATTCCTATAAGGAGCTTAGGGAGATTTGTGAAAAAGAAAATAAAAACATTTCCGAGATAATATATGAGAATGAATGTGCAATTCACGGGAAGGAATATACGGATGAAGGTATAATGAAAATCTATCGAATTATGCAAAATGCCGTAGATAGAGGAATGAAGACAAGAGGAATCTTGCCGGGAGGACTAAATCTTCGCCGCCGCGCCCCGGAAATATATAAACAGTTAGAAGAAAATTTTGTAAAGAATAATTACGATCCGTTACAAATAATTGATTGGATAAATTTATGGGCATTTTCCGTTGCCGAAGAAAATGCATCAGGGGGACAAATAGTAACAGCCCCCACGATGGGGTCGGCAGGAGTAATTCCTTCGGTAAGTCGCTATTTTGAACGGTTTGCACATGTAAAATCGCCATACACCATAGAAGAAGGACTAAAAATATTTATGTTAACCGCTTCGGCAATATGTTGTTTATATCGAAGCAATGCGTCTATATCAGGAGCAGAAGTCGGGTGTCAAGGGGAAGTTGGTGTAGCCTGTTCAATGGCAGCAGCGGGTTTAACAGCGGCAAGAGGAGGAAGTTTATCAGAAATAGAAAGTGCTGCGGAAATCGCGATGG
Organism: uncultured Alphaproteobacteria bacterium; assembly: GCA_944390275.1. GTDB lineage: Bacteria > Pseudomonadota > Alphaproteobacteria > RF32 > CAG-239 > HGM16780. The sequence goes on along the minus strand of CALXPL010000006.1, from coordinate 41,892 downwards.
AACACAATTTAGGATTAACTTGTGATCCAGTCGGTGGCTTGGTTCAAATACCCTGTATAGAAAGAAATGCCATGGGAGCAATCAAAGCAGTAAATTCGACACGTTTAGCCTTATCAGGAAAGGGGCAACATACAGTTTCATTAGATAGTGTAATAAAAACGATGTACGATACAGGTAAAGACATGCAAAATAAATATAAAGAAACCTCATTAGGAGGGTTGGCGGCAAATGTAGCAACTTGTTAATTTAAGGTTGATTTTGCTTGCGTTAATACTATAATTACGCCAAAATTGCACAAAGATAAGCAGAGAGGTTTATTGAGATGTTAAAAAAATTGATGGACGGAGAATTCAGCTTAACCGATACATTTTGGAAGTTTGGTGTCTTAGGATTAATAGTGTCCGTTTTTATAATTCGTTTTTTTGGCAGTCTTTTAGCCCACAAATTAGCGGGAGTAAGTTTATGGGTGTATTTTACAAGATATTTTCACCCGTTGCACATGAATACAAGCCTATTATTATTAATAGTATGTTACTTAGGATGTTTAGCAGCTTTTGTGTTTTATAGCTTTGTTTTAGTTAGCGGAACATGGAAAAGCTCAGCAGAATATGATAAAAGTATCTGTTTGCGTTATGTTTCAAGAGTAATAATGGTCATGATGCTTTTTATATGTTATAAAATTATTTTTTAGAAGGAATAAATAATGAAAAAAGTTCTTCTTCTCATAGCATTGATATTATTAAACAGTTGTGTTATTGTTGGAGATTTTTCTGAAGACAGAGAAAAATTGCATCAAATGGGCAAAGAGGATGACTATTGCCAAAGAAAACCGGATAGATGTTATTTAGGAATACCATGGTAATAAGGTTTTGGGAATAATCTTTGTCATTTTTTGTTCTGATTTAAACTTCCTATAATCTTTAGCAATATTAAAATGAGCTTCTAAAAAAGCAGAAGCTCATTACTTTTGTATAATTAAAGTTAAGAAATGATTCTATAAACATTCAGAAGAACAACTTTCATTTGTTGTGAACCATTTTGCAGACCAATTGTTTATAAACTCTTTTGCTTCATCAAAACCGCCAACAGTTGTAACTACAACAGTAGAAGATGATAATTGTTTCTCAGGACATGCTGTACATCTCATTGGTAAACCTGAATATGTATAAATAGTTTTACCGTTATTGGTAAATAAGTCTTTTCCAGATGAAATATATACTTCGTGATGACCAAGGGCGAGACATCTTTCGTAATTAATATTCCATGTCAAGGAAGAACTATCGCATCGACATTTAGGATATTTTCCTTCGCAGGATAATTCATCATCAGGGGGTATTTCATGTGAACCAGTGCATGTAAAACGATAAGATGAAGAGCAACAAGATTTAGATTTATAACAGGTATTTCCACATCCGGTGGTTCTTGTATCATAACAGCCTCCGGGGTTGGTTTTTGAATAACCGCTTGGGCAAGTATCATCGCAACAAGCCTTACAATCTGAGTAAGTGGTTTTGCCGTTAATGGTACAAGAAGAAGCTCCCACAGCCGGTCCGCAATCACAAGATTTATAATTGCTCGGACATTGACAAGATTGATATTTTCCGCCACAAGACGGTCCAACTCCGATTTGCGGCGACGGGCAACTGATTAATCCTGATTGGCAAACACATTTATCGTAATAATTGGAATCATAAGGACAACGACGATTGGGAACTTGCAAAGTCGGACAGCTTCCCGTTAAAGGATAACCTTCTTCTTTACAAGCGCGGTCGTCATCTCGTTCACATTTTTCATATTTACCATCACAAGACGATCCAACCCCATAATAAGGAATATTACAAATTTCGGTTAAATTCTCATTACATTCACAACGTTCGTAATAACGGTTGTCCGAAGGGCAAGGATTTACTAAATGTTGCCCTGCCGGACAAGACGTTTTAGTATATCCTGCATCACGACATTGTTCAGGTATAGTATCATAATCAGGGCGGTTTGTACCATCCGGTGTTTCGAGATTACTGAATTCTTGTCCCGAGCAATTTCCGGCATCGGTTATAAAACACACCGAAGCCATTCTATAAGATTGATAACCAGATTGTTTCAGGAAAAGATACGGAGAAAAACGAGACAAATCGAGGTGTGATAAAGTGTGGATGTGTGAGTGATGTTTGCTCGATTCGGAAGGGATGGATGATAATACAGTTGCATCAAGATTATCTGTTGACAAGAGCAAACAACTTGTTGCCGATAATAAACAAAAATGCCAATATTTCACCATAATATCCTCCTTCGGAATAAGAATCCCTCTCCATTTTTCTCCTAAGAGTAATATTACATAAAGATATAAAGAATGTCAAACATTATTTTTAACGGAATTCAAAAAATTGACAAAGAGAAAGCACTTCAAGAAAATAATCAATTTTAACCTTGCCAAGTAAGGAAATTAAGTGCATCATCTAAAAAAAGAATTAGTAAAAGCAGATAAGAAAATGTCACTAAAATTTGAAATAATCAAAAAAACAGGAAATGCTCGTAGAGGAAGACTATATACAAAGCATGGAGTAGTAAATACACCGGCATTTATGCCGGTAGGAACTTGCGGTACGGTAAAGGCGATGATGCCGGAATCCGTTGCAGCGACAGGTGCTGAAATTTTATTGGGGAATACCTATCATTTAATGCTCCGCCCTGGAGCAGACTTAGTTGAAAAGATGGGCGGTTTACATAAGTTTATGAATTGGGATAAGCCGATATTAACCGATTCCGGAGGCTTCCAAGTTATGAGCTTAACAGGACTGAGAAAACTAACAGAAGACGGAGTAACATTCAGTTCTCATGTTGACGGTAAAAAGTATTTTTTGAGCCCTGAAGAATCAATGAAAATTCAGCATAAACTTGATTCAAATATCACGATGAGTTTAGATGAATGTACACCATTTCCGGCAACATATGAACAAGCGGCACAATCAATGCGTATGTCTATGCGTTGGGCGCAACGCAGCCGAGATGCATTTAGAGACAGGGATGGGTATGGAATTTTTGGTATCCAACAAGGAAGCGTTTTTAAAGATTTAAGAGAAGAATCAGCCGAAAAATTAAAGAAAATAGAATTTGATGGTTATGCAATCGGAGGTTTGGCGGTTGGAGAGGGACAAGAAAAAATGTTTGAAGTCCTTGATTATGCCCCGCAATGCTTACCGGACGACAAACCTCGTTATTTAATGGGCGTGGGGCGTCCTGATGATATAGTCGGAGCCGTATTGCGTGGTGTTGACATGTTTGATTGTGTCATGCCGACCCGTTCGGGAAGAACCGCTCAAGCATTTACATCCTATGGTCCAATTAATATAAGAAATGCGCGCCACCGTGAGGATTACCGACCTTTAGAGGAAGGGTGTGATTGCCCGTTGTGTACTCATTATAGCCGTGCGTACATTCACCACTTGCAAAAATGTAATGAAATTTTGGGAGTTATGCTACTGACATGGCATAACATTCGCTATTATGAAAGATTAATGCAAGGATTAAGGCAGGCGATAGAAGAAGATAAACTCCAAGAATTTGCCAATGATTTTTACAGAAAACAAGCTCAAGGGGATATAAAGGAGTTGTAAAATGGAAGATGAAGATACACTAAAAAATAAACCTAATCAGGAAGTCGTTGATTCCTTTATCGTTCAAAATAAAAAAGAAGGGTTGAGGGTGTTTGTGGCCGGAGGACATCGCGGAGGTAATGATCCCATATACGAGCAAGAAGCCTACAATTTAGGAAGACAAATAATAAAAATGGATTTTAGGCTAGATTTTGGCTTGTCAAATTCAGGCATTATGGGAGCAGTAGCAAGAGGTGTTTTGGATGGCTGGAATAAAAAGCAATATAAATTGGCAAGTCTTCCGATACAAGCTGTAACAACACAAGCATATTATGATTTGTATCCGCAAGATGATGAACTGGTAAAACAAATAGAAAATGTTATTTTGGCGAAAACGTTGGAAGAACGTAAACAAAAATTATTAGAGTCAGATTTTGTTGTCTTTGCTCCTGGCGGCGTTGGAACTTTAGATGAATTAGCGTATGATTGTGTTGCAATGCAAGACGGACTTCTTCCCGTAAAACCTTTTATTATCTACAATGTTGGTGGTTTTTTCCATCATATACTTGAATTTTTAAAAGAAATTGCTAGCAAAGGTTTTTCTGATCCCATACCATTTATTGTGGTTGATGACAGTAAAGATTTAGCGATTGTTTTCCGTCTTTTAAAATTTCGATATGATAAAAATCACACAACATCAGAGGCCTACGCCAATGCTCGTCAGTTAGCATATGAACTTCCATATTTTATTAAGCATAAGACAGACAGTTCAGTTCATGTCGAAGATATTATAGCAAATATGAATTATATTAATCAAAACGGTACGGAAGAAGAAAAAAGGAATTTAGCCGGTGAAATTGAACAAGCCTATCTCGAAAAAGAAATAGATAGAATGTATGAAAGATTAGCGAAAACCGGAAGAGATACGGCGAATGTGAGTGATAAATTAACAGCTTTGAAACAAAGATTTAAGAAGTAAAAGAGGGAGCAAAAGAAATGTGTACCCCAGGTTTTTCATTTATCATGCCGACTTATAACCGCGCTTTTTGTATTTGTAATGCCATAGATTCTGTTTTAGCGCAAAACTATGATAATCTAGAATTAATAATCGTTGATGATGGATCAACGGATGGTACGGAAGAATTAATCAAAAAGAAATATCCTTCGGAACTATCTTCAGGTAAGATTCGCTATGTTTTCGGAGAGCATAAAGGAGTTTGTCCAGCAAGAAACGTAGGTTTAAAGAATGCACGAAAAGAATGGATAGCCTATATTGATTCCGATAATACAATAGTTTCTGATTTTATACAAACATATAGAAAAGCTATGCGTTGGCATCCATGGAAGAAAATTTTTTATGCCCAGTATAAAGGAAATACGAGTGGAATCGTCAGTGGAAAAAAATTCAGCCGTAAATCTCTGATAAAAGGAAATTACATTGATATGGGGGCTTTGGTACATTCAAGAGAGGTCTATGAAAAATTAGGCGGTTTTGATGAGAGTTTGACACGATTGGTGGACTATGATTTAGTTTTAACCTATACGGAACATTATAAGCCGTATTTTATTAAAAAGGTTGTTGTTCATTATAATGATGCACAAGATCATAAAAGAATTTCCAATACCGGAATTGATGTGGCAATAGAAAATGCCAAAAAAATTATCGCCAAGCATTTCAGCCAAGAGGAAAGGGATAAATATTTAGGCGATAATTATTTTGAGCAATTTAAAAAGCAAGAAAAGAATAATTAGAAATTAATCACTAAAAGGATCGCCTTCATTTTCAAAAAATGTAGAAACTTCCTCAATAAAGGTCTCTTGAAAAGTATAAGGATTGAAATTATACAAATAAGGAAGTTTTTGATATTTTGTAAGTTGTCCATTTTGAACATATTGTAAAACCACAGTTAAAGGCATTTCTAAATTATAGTTTTCAGCAAAAAGATAGTTACCGCTTTCTTCCTGATTTTCATAATTAATAATATAAAAGTTATATTCTCCTTCAAAATTTTCATTATAAGCCTGTTCAATTAAATCAAGGGCTTCAGGACAAGAGGGGCAATCATCATTGTTGTAGAAAACGAAAATAATAGGATTTCCGTTCGTCTCAAAAGATTGATTATCAGGTCCTGTTTCTCCGTAATATCCGGAATAAGGAGATAATTGAGCATGAGCGGAACAAATTAAAAAGAAATAAAACGAAAAGAAATAAAAAAATTTTTTCATGACAACCTCCTGAAAGCTACTTATAAAAAAGATAATCATAAAAAAACGTAAATCAATAGAAAAAATAATCGTACAAAATAGAATCCTTCGTTGACTTGATAAAAGGGAACTGTTACCAATAAAATATATGAAGCACAAAAGAAGAAGGTTGCCAATGTTTAAGAAAATAGATGCTTGGCTTGAAAGCTGTACGGAATTTCTGACACCGTTGTTTAATGTTATCATACCGTTATTAGAACGCTTGCGCCCAACACGAGATAAAATTGTTATAAAATTTTTCAAGTATTTTCGGAAATATTTAAAAGTAACGGCAGCAGAAAAAGAAAAGATAAAAACGGGAAATATTGTCAAAATATTTCGCGTCTATTCCATAGCAGCAGTTCTTTTCAGAATCATATTTTCAGTAATTGCCACAGGAGGAGGAATTTTAGTTGCATGGCGGGTTTTGGTTGTAAATTTGCCGTTAGTGTATTTATTATGCCGAGGATACAGAATAAGTTATCTGTTACTGATTTTAACCAATACCTTCTTTTCAATACTAATGCTCATTCGTGAACCGACGAGTATATTATTTATCGGAGTTTGGTGGTTTATTGCTTGTTCAATATATTTCTTTGCTTTCCGTTACGAAAATGCAAGATATGAAATGGCAGATAAGGGGGAAATCCCTCCGTTAGTGCGTCATGTTAAAAAAGATATTGTCGGTGTCGCCATAATCATTATTCTGAGCTTATTCTTATCTCAAATGGTAAGGTATGTTGCCATGCCAAATCTGTCGCCAAAAAAAGAAGTCCTTCGCGACAATCATCAACTTAACCGAAACGCCGGAATTATTTCAAGAAGTCTGTATGGTTATAAAGAATTTTGCCAAAAACAAGGCTATGAATTAAAGATATATCCGACATTGTTTGCGAAAAGATATGCCAATGAGATAGCATCCGTTGAAAAAGAATTATCTGAAAGGGATTCCAGTTTGCAGGAATACTATGACAATGCCAAACGCATATATGGAGAAAAGCTAGAAAACAGTATCAAAAACGAATTGGATATATTAAGAAGACAAGCCATTGTTGAATTAGTAGCTTTAAATAAAAATATACGTCCGTCACAAGTAAAATGGACATCAGAGATGGATAATTATATAAGCATGGTTGAGGCGTGTGTTTTATTTGATGAGATATCTGAAAATACCTTGCCTCTGGCCGGAAAGGACTTAAATACGCTTCCGTCGTCAAACTAGGATTGGACAATGTTGAATATCCTCTGGGCATCCTTTTTTATACTGGCTTTTTTTTCAGGAATAGGACAAAGCATACAAGGAAATTATGACATATGGTCAGAGCTGGTTGGTAGTTTGTTCTCATCGTCAAAAAATGCCTTTATGATATCAATAAATTTAACAGGGATATTATGTTTGTGGATGGGGCTTTTAAAGATAGCCGAACAATCGGGTTTAACAGGGATGCTCTGCAAATTTTTACGTCCGTTATTTAAAAAAATATTTCCCGAAGTACCGGAAAACTCTCCGGCATATGGTTCTATGATAATGAATATGGCGGCAAATTTTTTAGGATTAGATAATGCCGCAACGCCTATGGGGTTAAAAGCAATGGAGGAGTTGCAAACAATAAATCCTCATAAAGATACGGCAAGCAACGCTGAAATTTTATTTATGGTAATTAATTCGTCAGCCGTAACCTTAGTACCGATTAGTATTATAATGTATCGTGCAGAAATGGGAGCCACCAATCCCAGTGCCGTATTTTTGCCAATATTATTTGCCACTTCGGCATCCACGTTAATCGGTTTTTTAAGTGTTGCCTATGTTCAGAAATTAAATATTTTTAACAAAGTAGTGTTGGGATATTTGTTGGCATTTATGAGTATAATTGCTCTATCGGCATATTTTTTTATTTCAAATTCACCGGAAAAAAGAACATATTATTCGACAATAATCAGCAATATGCTCCTATATGGAATAGTTGTTGGATTTATTGTAGCGGGATTAATAAAAAGGCTCAATGTTTACGAGGTATTTATAGAAGGGGCGAAAGAAGGATTTGGAGTCGCTGTAAAAATAATTCCATATTTAGTAGCAATGTTGGTTGGAATAGCCGTTTTTCGTAGTTCTGGAGCATTAGACTATATAATAGATGTTTTAACAGGAATTTTGACCCTGTTAGGAGTTAATACGGATTTTGTACCGGCACTTCCGACGGCACTTTTAAAACCTTTGTCCGGAAGCGGAGCCCGCGCAATGATGATAGAAACGATGAGTAATTATGGAGCCGATAGTTTTCCGAGTTTTGTATCAGGAGTTATTCAAGGATCAACCGAAACAACATTTTATATTTTAGCGGTTTATTTCGGAGCAATAAAGGTAATGAAAACACGACATGCTTTACCATGTGCTTTGTTGGCTGATTTTGCAGGTATAAGTACGGCTATAATATGTGGTTATCTTTTTTATTAAAGCCATTTTAATCGTTTCATAAGAATGATTAAAATTAAAGAAATAGATAATAAAATAAGACATACGGCTGAAAAAGCATAATCTTTATCAGCATAAGGAATTCCTTGTACATTAACTCCCAAAAGACCGGTTAATACGGCAAGAGGAGTAAAAATAACCGTAACAATAGAAATCATATACATGATTTTTGTCATACGAATAGTAGTTTTGCTTTGGAGCTCTTCATGAAAAATCGCCAGATGATCGCGACAATAATCTAAATCTTCAAGAGATTTTGTAATATCATTAAAAATTTCGCGAATATCATTTTTATCATCAGCAGTAAAATTTTCCCATTTATCGTTCTGCAAGCTAAGAAAAATTTCTTTTTGTGGAGCAGTGTAGCGGCGTATTGAAATAATTTTTCTTCGCAATTCACTAATTTCATTACGCAATTCAAAATCGCTAAGGTTATCTGTTCCGATAACTTTTTCTTCAAGATCTGAAGTATTTTCGGTAATATCTATAATAGTATCGTTAATTTCATCGACCATAATTTGCGCAAGAGTTAAAAAGAATTGAACAGAAGAGCTGGGAGCGGCATTATTCTCAAGTTTTTTTCGCATAATATTGATAATTTTTAAACGGCGGTGTGATAAGGTAATGACTTTTTCTTTATCAACCCATATGCGAAGCGAAACCATATCTTCGGGGTCGCTTCCTTGGTTATAGTTTATTCCTCTTAAAATAAGAACGATACCGTCTCCAAAGCGAAAGTAACGAGGACGAGTTGTTTCATCGCAAAGAGCTTCGGCAACTTCATGAGGCAGAGAATATTTTTGCGTTAAAAGATTAAATGTATTTTCGTTCTTATAGTCTAAATTGAGCCAAATATAAGAATTTTTTGAAATTTTGGGAGGTTGGGTATTCATATCGAAAAAAGTTGATTTTCGATTACTTTTGACTATTGCGGCATAGGGAAAAGCAAAAATTTCACAGCTTTCAGTATTTGTCATTATATGTCTCCCAAGTTAATTTTTTAGTTTGATAAAATTACATCGCGAAGAATTATCGTCAAGATACTTTGTTCCTTTAGCAATTATTTGAATAACACGATTATCATTGTCATATTCGGTATGAGCAGCAACAGGATTGACAACGCCGACCCCGAAAGCCGAAATAATATCGGCAATATTAATTTCCACATTTGTAACGGAAGGGCAAATTCGAGAATCAATATAATTGTCAACAAAATCTTGAGATATACCATAACTTAACAAATCATTCGGGTCTGAAAAGGCGATAATGTTTACTTTTTTAAAAACACGGGAATGATAATATTTACCTTGAGGCGAGCAATAAGAAGATATGCGCCGCGTTACGGAAGGTTTTTTTCTGCCGATTTGCAGAAGAGGAAGCTGGTTAGCCAGCATAAAAACGGTAATTTCTTTATTTTTTAGAATATTAAGAATTTGCTGTACTTCATTTGCATTATCAGCTTGAGGATCAAAAGAAATGTTAGCCACTTCATCAGCGACATCAATAACACTGTCTAATAAAATACGGCTTCCGAGGCTATGCGTTATATAAATAATATTTTCTTGAGTTAAGTCTTTAATTTGGTCAAAAGAAGAAACGGAACAAATTTGCCGTTGAGAGTATTTTAAATCATCCCATCCGCGGCTTAACATCCAACAAGTAGATTGTTTTGCCGCATTAAGGATAAGGTTATTTTGGTCAACCAAATAAATCATGGGGTCAGGCAGAGTATCGTTAAGAAAGGCTTTCATAGAGTTATTAAAAGCGGCTCGTTTATAAGAATAAGTTCCGGAGTTGTCATAAAGTAAAATTTCTTTTTCTTTTTCAGTAATTCCAGACCAAGTAAGCTCATAAAAAAGTATTGTTTTAGAAAGGTTGGGGTTTTGCATTTTGTTAACGACCAAAGTTCCCAAATCAATGTTTTTATCGTCAGGATTAACGAGAGTAATAGATTTCGCCTTAGGAACCCAGACAGTAAACCCGAGTTTTTTTGCAATATTTTCGCGGATTCTTGCCGAATATCCGGGAGTATGCGTTCCAACTCCATGGATCATCATAATTTTAACAACATTAGAAGTTTTAAAGGAGTCTTGAATTCCGGTAATTTCATCACCGATAATTTCACATTTTTTTAAGTCTTGTACTTCGTCTTTTTCTAAAAAAGCTTGAGCCACACCTTTTCCGAAAGATTCGCAACCGGTAAGCCAAAAGAGAAAAGGAATAAGAAGAAAAAACGATTTCATAAATTTAGATATCCTTAAAACATTTGCAAGTATATTAAATATAAAGCAGAACTATTTAAATTCAATTAATTGAGATAGGAAAAAGAAATGAAAGCATTGGTACAGCGCGTTAAAAAAGCATCAGTAGAGATAGTCGGAAAAGAATATTCACGCATAGAACAAGGGCTTTTAGTATTTTTAGGTGTTGAAAAAGGTGATGAAGAAAGTGAGGCTTCGTATTTAGCGAAAAAAGTAGCCTCCTTGAGGATATTTGAAGATGAACAAGGTAAAATGAATTTATCGGTGCAGAATATTTCGGGGAGTATTCTCGTTGTATCGCAATTTACGTTGGCTGGAGATACAAGCCGAGGCAATAGACCTGGGTTTGAAAATGCAGCACATCCTGAAAAAGCAAAATTACTTTATGAATATTTTATCAAAGAGCTGAAAGAAAAATCATTTAACGTCCAAACAGGAGTATTCCAAGCCGACATGCAAATATCATTAATAAATGACGGTCCTGTAACTTTTATGTTAGAACGAGAACACAAAGGATAGTGAAAATTATTCAAAGGAAGAGAAATCTTTGTTGGTGTCGGAAAGAGAAGAAGGGGTAATAACAGAAGGAAGAACAGGAATATTTCCTTTTTCTTTTTCATGTTTTTGCATATAAACTTCAATTTGTTCAACAGCATTGTTAAATAATTTTGTTAACAACTTCAAGGCAACATTTTGTTCGTTTTCTGAATTTTCGAAGACGACAAAACGATTCTGATGAATAGTTTGAGAAGATGTTCCATCTTTAAAAGAAAGCTCCATGGCAATGACCATCTGTAAACGACTTGTTGAATTGTTAAGAGCGTCAACTTTTGCTCGTAAAACGGAAGTTTTGATAAGATAATCAGCATCATTTGGCGAATCAACAATTTCATAATTATAAGCGTTTTTGAAACTATCAACAATGAGTTGCGCATGGTAATCTGAGGTGGTGTTGTTGAAAAAAGCAACAGGGGCAACATAAAGACGACCGAGTAAGTTTGACGTATCAGTTGAAATGGTTTTTTCATTTTCTTGAGTGGAGACAAGAGCAGGTGTATCATTTACAGGATTCGTTTTATTCAAATGATCAGTAATTTCATCAGATAATAAGGCTGTATTTTCAGTCGTGCTATCATCAGAAATTTCCTCTTGCACGGCTTGTTTTTTTAAAGTCGCGTCAATTGCGGACTGAACATTGGTAGGGTTAACAAAACCGTGGATTTCAACGCAAATTTTTTCATCAGATTGTTCTGTTGTTTTTACGGAAAAATCTTCAATATATTCATCAACAATTGTATAAACCATGACATTAAAATCATGACTGTCTAGTTTTTCTTTATAAGATTTTAGCTGAGGGATTTCAGAAATAGCATTAAAAGTAGCTTTATCAGTAACGCGTATGCGAGCGGTAGATTTTGCCTCATCGTCTTTTATCGTTTCACAGGCAATAGCTTTTATTTCCATAGGCAAAACACTTTCTTTTGCCGAAAGCGAAACAAACGGGAAAAAGATTAAAAATCCGAAAATAAATATATAAAATTTACTAAAAGACATACGACTTCCATATAAAACACAATACAAAACAAGTATAAACAATAAAAAAAATGTTGGAAAAAAAAATGAGAGTTATTCACTAATTGCAAATAATAAATAATAATATTACATTAAGAAAGAAGGAACGGAGATAAAACGACAATGGTAATAATATTTTCAATTATTTTACTTGGGTTGTTATTTTTAATAAAACCGCTACAAAGAAATATATACTATTTGCTCCATGTAGCATTGGTTATTCTATCGGCATATTACGTAGAACACCATTATTTTCGACTACCTCCTTTGCAAATCTATAACCCAATACTGATATACAAAACATTTTTATTATTTTTAGTTTTTCATTTTGTCAGTATCAATATTGTTACCATTATAGCCTATTGGAAAGATAAAAGATCAGCAGTAAGAGGAAACTGGCGTATTCCCGAAGTCCAACTCCATACATTAGAATTATTGGGAGGATGGTGTGGTGCATTTTTAGCACAAAAAATTTTTCATCATAAAAATAAGAAAAAAGGATTTCAAGCTGTATTTTGGTTAATATTCTTTTTTCAGTTAAGTGTGTTTGTAATAATTATAAAATATTTGCGTATAATTTAAGGATAGATTGAATGATAGAAGAAGAGCTCCAAGCCATACCGAAAATGAAGTTTTCTGAACATTACAAAAAAATGTGGCCGTATGTAAAGCCTTATTGGTTTCGTGCATTATTAGCGGTATTAATTAGTATTCCGATAGGCGCATTGGATTCGGTTGTTGCCTTAGCATTAAAACCTTACATGGATATTGTTTTAATAGACAAATCTCAAGCCTCTCCGGTATATATTCCTTTATTGATAGTAGCATTTACATCCTTACAAGGTTTTTTGAATTATTTTGCCACCTATTTAAATGCATGGGTAGGAACAAAAATAGACCAAGATTTAAAAAGAAGTTTGTATAAAAAGCTATTGTATCTAGAACCTTCTTATTTTGACACGCATAGTTCAGGCTTCGTATTACAACGCTTTGGAAATGATTCGTCAGTGGCCTGTACAGGTTTGTTAGATAATTTAAAATTATTTGTATCAAGATTTTTTTCATCAGTTGGTTTAATTTGTGTTTTAATTTACAACTCTTGGCAACTATCAATTATTGCGATTGTCGTTTTGTTTTTAGCCTTGCTTCCTTTAGCTTCAGTACGTCGGCGTATCAAAAATTTAGTCTATAAGAGCGTTGCCGAAAATTCAAAGATATTTACGAATTATAATGAAGCCTATTCCGGCAATAAAACGATAGCCGCCTATAATATGCAGGATAAGGAATATAAACGCTTTGACGAGTCGATGAGAAAGGTATTTAAAATTAGCATAAAGATGATTCAAAAAATCGGCTGGATGACACCTATGATGCATGTCATGGTATCAATAGGAATAGGCGGAGTCATTGGTTATGGTAGCTATTTAATTGTTAGCGGAGCCATTACAAGCGGAAATTTTGTTTCATTTATCACGGCGTTGGTGATGTTGTATAATCCGATAAAAAGTTTGGGCAAGAATTTTCAAGCTGTTCAAGTTTCTTTTTTGGCAATTGAAAGAGTAGCAGAAATATTGGATGTAGAACCGAGCATAGGGGATAAACCTAATGCAAAAGAACTTCAAGGCATCAAAAAAGCAATCGAATATAAAAATGTCAGTTTTGAATATACGGAAGGAACGCCGGTATTAAAAGATGTTAGTTTTTCAGTAAAACCAGGAATGAGAGTTGCTTTTGTCGGTAATTCCGGTGGTGGAAAAAGTACATTAGTCAATTTATTGCCGCGTTTTTATGAAGTAAGTCAAGGCGGAATATATATAGATGGAACCGATATCAGAGATTACAAACTGAAATCATTGAGAGATAATATTGCCGTTGTTTTTCAGGATAATTTCTTATTTACGGGAACCATTCGTGATAATATCATGATAGGCAAACCGGATGCGACACCTCAAGAAGTAGAAAAAGCCATAAAAATGGCCTATTTAGAGGATTTTGTAAATGAGCTTGAAAAAGGGCTGGATACAGATATCGGAGAAAGAGGAACATTATTATCCGGAGGACAAAGACAAAGATTAGCCATAGCTCGTGCTTTTTTGAAGGATTCGCAAATTGTTGTTTTGGATGAGGCAACATCAGCGTTGGACAATAAAGCGGAAGCAATAGTTCAAAAGGCAATAGACAATCTTATGAAGGACAGGACAGTTTTTGTTATTGCGCACCGCTTATCGACGGTACAGAATGCGGATATGATAATGGTTGTCAATGACGGAGAAATAGTCGAGCATGGCAGCCACGAAGAACTTTTAAAACTTGAAAATGGCGCGTATAAAGCACTTTATAATGCGCAATTTAAAAACAAACAAAAGTAACAATAGAACAAATCCTATGAAACTCTAAAACAACTATGGAGTTTCATAGGAATAAGTTTTTTTACGTGGAAATATTAAGCAACTTACTTATACAAATCAGGCAATGGTTGTTCTTCGTTCGCGATATGTTTGTTCTGTTTGTTTGTTTTGATAAAAATATCAATAAATTTTTTATCGTCCCATTCATCTTTTTGTTGGGCATATAAAGTAGCCGATAAAATATCAAGTTCTTTATGAAAATCAAAATCGGAATTATAACGATAAATATCACGAAAATTATTAATGCTTTCATCGTGATATTTATATCTTGCCCAAAAAATAAGACAATCACGCAAAGCTCGAAAATCTTTTTCTTTTGCAAATTTAATGACTTCTGCATAATAATTTTGTGAATTAGAAGAAAGGTTTTGTTTTGACTTTTTTGAAAACGTAAACAGAAGATAGCAAACAAACGAGCCGCCAAAAAAGGAAAGAACTGACCATAAAAAGGTGTTCATAGACTGAGATGCCGGTTCAGAAACAAGTGCTTCTTCAACAACAGCATTTTCAGGTTGAAAGCTTATTGAGGAAGATTTGTTTTCTTGTTTGACGTTGTCATCGGCAGTAGAATTTATTGTTTGGGGCATTAAACCGGGCTGAACAGTAATTTCCATAGCCGGAAGTATGGCAACTTCTGTTTTACCGGTTGTTACATTATACCAATCAATTTTTACTTCAGGAATAATTTGTTTCCCTTCTTTGGTAGGAATATAAACATTCCGAATATTTTTAACGGCAGCAACTTTACCATTTTTAATTTTATTTTCACTGCTGGGTTTTTCAGGATATTGTTTCATCGCGGAAGAATTTTCGAAATGCAGCGTTGGAAGTTGTTTATCAGAAACACCGAGGGCTTGAATGGTAATATCACGATTGACAGCTTCGCCGATTTTAAAAACAGGAGGAGAAGGCTGCCATTGACTGAAAATTTCGAGCTTTTCAGCCGGAATCCACCATTGAGAGTTTGTAAGAGCCGGCTTTACATTAACTTCAATAGGGTCTGTTACCAGAACAACGGGATTTCTTGTCGCCGATAAATCAGTAATACTTAACCCGACATTTCCAAAGTGTGAGTCAAAAATCCGTTGAAAAGGGTCAGAAGATTTATTTCGCGTTAAGTAATAACCATCAAATTGTACTTGAGGAATTGTAAGTTTTCCGCTTTTTTGCGGGAATAAAGCATAATTAAATTTAATCAGCCTTACACTTTTCCCGTTAATAACTTTGCTTTCTAAATCAGGTTCTCCTAAAGCTAAGATATTCCAATCTTGTTGAGCTTGTTCGCTAAAATAGGGAGCTCCGCCTTGTAAGCCGCCGGCATCATAAAGCGTAACCGTTAAATTAACTTCTTGCTGTACAAAAGGGTTCGGATTATCAATTTCCGCTTTTATTGCATATTTCGGTATATTATCTTGTTCTGAGGAAGAAGAATTTAAGGAAGCGGGAACAACGTTAATTTCAAGAGGTTGGCTGTAAAGAGTACCCAACGGAATAGCCGGAATAGAAAGTTTTCCTTTGCTTTTAGGCATCAAGCCGATATGCCAACTTTGCGTCTGTTTGCTTTTTCCGTTTTCATAGACATTTTGAAATTCTTGCTCCATGGAAAAGATATTGAAATTTTTTTGCAAAACACGTAAATCAGGTTTTTCATTTGTATGTTTTCCGTCATAATTTAAACTAAGCACGACCAGTTCGCCTTGAGGAACTTCTTGGCGGTTGACAGTGGCGGTTAACGTCTGAGCAAAAATTTGAGAAAGAGGACAAAATACAAGTCCCAAGAAAATAATTAAAAATTTTTTCATACCATTAATCCTTATAGCGTTTTCTTAAATAGTCTTTATAAATATAGGCTCGAAGCAATCCCCCCGGTTCCTCCGGAATTTCACGATATTGTTGTTCTAGTGCCTGAGCCTTTTCATCATAGTCTTTTTCATCTTCGTCGGCGGGAGTTCCTGAAGCTGAAAGCATTTCCTGCTGTTGTTCAGAATTTTGAGGTTGGTGTTGATAAGAAGATGAGCTTTCTCTTTCGTTTTGATTATCTGTTTTTTCACCTTGAGAAGTTTGTGATTGAGAAGAAGATTGTTGCTGATCTTCCCTCTGCTCTTCATCGGCAGGTGAAGAATTATTTTGAGAAGGATTTTGTGAATTTTGAGAAGAGGGTTGATTATCATTTTGCTGATTTTGTGAATTTTGTTCCTGTTGAGACGATTCGCCACTCTCACTTTGTTGTTGATTTTGATTTTCGTTTTGATTTTGTTCATCTTTATTATTGTTATCAGAGGATTGTTGATTTTCCTGCTGTTGCTGTTGTTTAAGATATTCCAAATTAAATTTTGCGTCTTCATGATTTGGATTTAATTTTAAGACATCTTCATATTTTTTTATGGCTTCATCAATTTTTCCGGATTTAGCCAGAGCATTTCCTTGATTGTAGAGAGATTCTGTATCTGAATTTTGAGAAAAGAAACGATAAGCCTGCTCATAATCACCATTTTTGTAGAAACTTGATGCTTTCCAATTTGTGTTTTCAAATTTTTGAGAAGCAGTAGCATAATCACCTTGGTTGAAAGCACGTTGAGCTTCTTGGTCACTTGTGAAGAAAAATCCAGCCTGTGCATTAGAGAATGTGAGAAAAACAAAAGCAAGAATGAGAAAGCCTCTTTGAAATAAAAGAAGACCGCAAAAGAGAGGTAAAAAAGCCAAATAGTATCCGTAATCAAGCCAGGTTGTTCGCAAATTTTCGGATTCTTTTAGTTCAAAGTTTGTTTGTTTTTCAATAAAATCAATTAAGCGATGAATGTCAGAATCATTTGATGTAATTTGAGTATAAACGCCTTTTCCGGATTCGGCAATAAGTTGTAATTGTTCGGACGGTTGTGTGCTTATATCAAGAACAGAAACAGGATAGCCGGAATTTGCAGCTTTGGCAGCGGTATCCAAGGCAGAAGTAAGCCGCGTTCCTGCACTGCTTGATAGCAAAACGATATTTCCGTTTTTATAACCTGAATTTTTTAATTTGTCAGAGGCTAAGTCAAGGGCTCTGTCAAGTCTTTCGCCATTAAGAGGCATAATTTGAGTTGAAATTTCAGGAAGAAGATTGCTTATTAAACGATAATCGTCTGTAATCGGAGTAATCAAAAAAGGTTCTTGCGTAAAAATGATTAAGCCGGTTTGATTATTTTTAAGGAGCTTAAGCATATCATCAATTTTATATTTAGCACGGGACAACCTATCCGGAGTTAAGTCTTTTTGCAGCATATCGGAAGAAACATTAAGAACCAACATAACAGGATTTTGCGGGCTAAAACTGGGAACTTCGATTTTATGCCAAGAAGGTCCGGCCAGAGCGAGAATAGCGGATAGAAAACCCAAAAAAACAAGAAAGGAAAAAAAACGAACCTGTGTTGAATTTGTTTTAATTAACAGAAATTCCAATAAACGTTTGTCGCAAACTTTTTTCCAAGAGGAAGAAAGTTTTTGTTTTTTTGCAAATTTATAGTATCCCCAAAGAGGCAAAAGAAGGGCTAACAGCCACCAAGGGCGAATGAAATGAAAATTTTGCAACAATTCTTCCATAAATTATTTCCTTCTCTGATACAAAAATAAAAGGGTTGCAAGCATAAGAGCAAAAGAAAGAGGCCAGTAGAAGAGTTCCTTAATTTCACGAATATATTGTTCATCATTTTGAGAGGTTTCCATATTATCAATTTCTTGATAAATTTGTTCAAGAGATGAAGTATCTTTAGCGCGAAAGTAAGTTCCTTTTGTTGCTTCAGCAATCTCAGCCAAACTTTTTTCATCTAAACCGGAAGAACGGCCGATTTGGATGCCGAAAAGGGACATTCCCATGATATTATCCGACCCGACGCCAATTGTATAAATTTTGACATTTTCTTGTTTTGCTAAACGAATGGCTTGGGCAATAGATAAACTGCCATCGTTATTTTCGCCGTCGGTCATTAAGATAATAACTTTTTTATCTTTATTGGGCGAAGAACGAAGGGTTTTTAAGGCAAGTCCTAAAGCATCACCGATGGCAGTAGAGTTTCCGGCCATACCGGCATCGGTGTTAAATAAAATATCTTGCACAGATTTTTTATCAAAGGTAATAGGAGCTTGGAGATAAGCTCTTGTACCGAAGAGAATAAGCCCGATTCGGTCATCGGCACGCTTTTTAATAAAGTCTGCAGCGGTTAATTTGACAGCGGTCAAGCGGTCAATATATTTTCGATTAAGGATGAAATCAGGTTCTAGCATAGAATTTGAAATATCGGTAACCAGAAGGATATCTCGGCTTAATCCGGGCAGTCGCACCGGTTCACCAATCCATTGCGGACGTGCCGCCGTAAGTGTCAAAAAAATCCAGACCAGATAAAGCCAAAAGAAAGAAACAGTAAAAAAGCGATGTTTTAACCAAGATAATTTTCGCGAAAGAGGGCTATGTGTCGTAATAATTTCAATATCTTTGGTAAAAGGAATTTGTAAAGCATCAGCTTGAGGAGATTTATAGCGAGGCATAATCCACCGATAGAGAAACGGAAGAAGCAGTAACCAAAACATTTCGGGATTTTCAAAATGATTCATAGATTTTCTCCAATCCATTTTTCACAAAAGCGGCGTAAATTGACAATATCAACATTTGAGTAACGAGATGAATTTTTCTTGATATAAGGAGCATTAAGCAGCAAGTCGGCGGTCTGTGAAGATAATTTTGATTTACAATGATTATTTAAGAAATCTATCCATTCTTGACCGAACAAGGAAGAAGCGTGAGGATATTTGACAAGACAGATTCTTCTGAGAATTTTAGACATTTCTTCGGCAGAGGAAAGGGAATTGTCAGAGCAGCTTTGCAAAAGACGAAGGGCATAGCGTTTTTTACTTCTTAAAAGTAATTTACGAATAAGTAGGAATAAAAAGAAGATAAAAATTAGTAACAACAAAATAACCCACCAACCATAAGCCGGAGGAAAAGCGGAAATAGCCTCAGGTAAATGGATATCGCGTAATTCCGGTAGATTATCAGGCATCATTAAAACCTCTTATTCATATAATTATCTTCATTAAATTTAAGAATTGCTGAAGGCAAAATCAAGT
Organism: uncultured Alphaproteobacteria bacterium; assembly: GCA_944390275.1. Classification (GTDB taxonomy): domain Bacteria; phylum Pseudomonadota; class Alphaproteobacteria; order RF32; family CAG-239; genus HGM16780. Next base: position 22,244 of record CALXPL010000006.1, on the reverse strand, counting down.
TTAAAAGTAACATAAGAAGATTTATGAAAAGTTTAAAAAGAAACCTGCAGATAGGAAAAGTCTGCAGGTTAAAAAATTAAATTTTTGCATACATAAAAGTGCGTCTTTTATTATTTGTCGTAATTTGTAATTTTTGACGTACTTTGTAAAGATTGTTTTGCGCTTTCAGTTGGACATTCCAATCAAGTAAAAGACACTTTTTCATAAACTTAAAATTATGAGTTAATAATAAAAAATAACGAAGAGGACATAACACAAGAAATATAAGAAATCAAGGAAATTGTTATAAAATAGCTAAGTAAGTTTAATAAAATAAAGCGCTTTCAGAGTAGAAAACGCTTTATTTTGGGAAGTTGAAGAAATTTATTTAACTTTGATTAATCCGTGTTTCTTCTTTCCTTGTGAAATTTTAATCTGTCCGTTAATCACATCTTGAGAAGAAAGTTTGTAATTTTCATCGGTAATGACAGCATCATTAAGTTTGAGGCCGGCTTGCTTAATAAGGCGTCTTGCTTCCCCTTTGCTGTTCACAAATCCTATTTGCAAAAAGGCATCAATAACACTGATATTTTCAAGGGAAGGGAGTGTAAGAGATGGAAGTTCGCCTCCGGCCATACCTTGTTCAAAAACATTCGTAGCCGTAGTTTGAGCATTTTGAGCTTCTTCTTCTCCGCGACAAATTTTTGTAGCTTCAAAAGCCAGAATTTTTTTAGCTTCATTAATTTCTTTGTCTTTGAGAGCCTCAAGTTTTTTGATTTCATCTAAGGGAAGATCGGTATAGATTCTCAAACATTTACCGACTTCAGCATCCCCAATATTACGAAAATATTGATAATAATCATAAGAAGAAAGTTTTTCCTCATTAATCCAAACAGCGTTACCTTCTGATTTACCCATTTTTTTGCCATTTGAGTCCGTAATAATCGGGCTGGTAAAGCCGAAGAGTTCGACATCATATTTACGTCTGCCTAACTCAGTACCTGAGGTAATATTTCCCCATTGGTCAGAACCGGCTATTTGGCAACGGCAACCATAATTTTTATAGAGCTCGCAAAAATCATAACCTTGTAAAAGCATATAGTTAAATTCCAAGAAGCTCATAGGTTGTTCACGTTCTAGTCTTGATTTAACACTATCCATTGTCAACATACGATTAACGGAATAATAAGTGCCGATATCGCGCAAAAAGGCAAGATAGTTAATGTCTTTAAACCAATCCCAATTATCAACCATAAGGGCATCATTGCAACCGTTCCCGAATTTAAGAAATTTGCTGAAAGATTTTTTTAAACCTTTAATATTTTCAGCTAAAGTTTCTTCGCTTAAGAAGGGGCGCAGTTTGTCTTTACCTGAAGGGTCACCGATGCGAGCCGTTGCTCCGCCGACCAGAGTAAGAGGCTTGTGTCCGCATTTTTGAAACCAACGTAACATCATCAAAGGAACAATATGACCGACATGTAAACTATCACCGGTAGGATCAGAGCCTAAATAGCCAACGGCAGGTTTTCCGCTTTTTTCGCATTCATACAAATAATCATCGAAGCCGGATTCGTTTGTACATTGATTATAAAAACCGCGTTCAACCATGATGTTGATAAATTGAGATTTAAAAGTGCTCATTTTTCCTTTCCTTAGCAAATTATTTAAATAAGTCTTAAGGATATTAGCATATAAATAAAATAGTGCAAGAACGGAGGTAAAAAAAATAAATGGATAGTATAAAAAATATGCGCGCCATTGGCTTAATGAGTGGTACTTCTTTAGATGGCGTAGATATAGCCTTAATAGAAACGGATGGTGTTGATGTTTACAAACAAGGGCGAGCATATACGGTTCCGTATGAAGATAATCTTCGTGAAAGCATACGTTCTATTTTAGGGATGCAACCCGATTCTCAAGAGCAAGCCATCAGGATAAGATTGATAGAAAACAATTTAACGGCTTTTCATGCCATGGTTGTAAATGAATTTATGGAAGGTGAGACAGAACCAGTTGATGTCATAGGATTTCACGGACATACGATTTTTCACGCTCCGGAGCAGCATTATACTCATCAAATAGGCGATGGGCAGATGTTGGCAGATTTAACGGGAATAAAAGTAGTCAATCACTTCCGAAATGCAGATGTTCGAGCCGGAGGACAAGGAGCCCCTCTTGTTCCGGTTTATCATGGAGCATTATGCTCTGAGATGGAAAAGCCGTTAGTCGTGTTAAATATAGGGGGAGTTTCCAATTTAACATGGATAGGAGCCAATGGAGAAATGTTGGCTTTTGATACCGGTCCGGGAAATGCTCCTGTTAATGATTGGGTTTTTAAGCATGGCGGAATGCACATGGATTATAATGGGAAACTGGCAATAAGCGGAAAGGTAGATGTTCAAATATTAAACAGTTTGATGAAACATAAATATTTTGGAAAATATCCGCCAAAATCAATAGATAGAAATATATTCAATGAAAAACTAGAACATTTGGAAGGGTTAAGTTTGGAAGACGGCGCAGCAACGGCAACGGCATTTTCAGCTGAAGCGGTGGCATATTCTATAAGTTTTTATCTTCCGGAACGTCCGAAACAAATGATTATATGCGGAGGCGGCGCAAATAATCCGACTATGGTACGCTTTATTCGTCAACGATTACCTGAAATCGAAGTTTTAACGGCAAAAGAAGTCGGTTGGAACAGTGATGCCATTGAAGCGCAGGCTTTTGCTTATTTAGCGGTAAGAAGATTATACGGAATGCCGATAACATTTCCGACGACCACCGGAGTTCCGGAACCTCTTCCCGGAGGCGAAATAAATTTGCCTAACAGCAAATAAAAAGCAGGTAGTCAAAGGGAAAAATGTGTTTGACTCGATAAAATTATTATATTAAAGTAAACCACAGTTTTAACAAATTAAGAAAATGCAAATAAAATGAAGCTTAATTTTCAAATATCAAATATTTTCAATATTATCCCTTAGGGGATGGAAGTTTCTTTTATATAAAATCACACCAAGCCAGAGAGAAGTTGGCACATACAAAAATCAAATAAAATTCACTATTCAAATTTTAAAGAGTAAAAGATATGAAACACTATGCTGAGGTAAAAGCAAAACCTGATTTTGTGGAATTGGAAAAAGATATTCTTAATTTCTGGGAAGAAAACAAGACATTTGAAAAATCGGTACACAATCGCGACGGTGCCGCAGAATTTGTCTTTTATGATGGTCCTCCGTTTGCAAACGGAACTCCCCATTACGGACATATAATGGTATCTTACGTAAAAGATGTTGTCGCTCGTTTTCAGACGATGAACGGTAAGAAAGTTGAACGCCGTCTGGGTTGGGATTGCCATGGTTTACCGGCCGAAATGTCTGCGGAAAAACAGTTGGGAGTTTCCGGTAGAAAACAAATCGAAGAATATGGAGTTGAAAAATTCAATAATTTCTGCCGTCAAGATGTTTTAAAATATTCGGGCATCTGGGTTGATATGTTCAAACGCATAGGACGTTGGGTTGATTTTAACCATGACTATAAGACCATGGATTTGTCATTTATGGAAAGTGTAATCCATAATTTTAAAGAATTATATGATAAGGGTCTCGTTTATGAAGATTATCGTGTGCTTCCTTATTCCTGGGCAGCGGAAACACCATTATCAAATTTTGAAGTAAATCAAGGTTATCAAGACAAAACTGATAATGCCATTACCGTAATGTTTAAATTGGAAAATGGCATGAACATTCTTGTTTGGACGACCACGCCGTGGACATTGCCTTCAAACCTGATGTTAGCCGTAGGTTTGGATATAGATTATGCTATAATGGAAGAAAACGGCCAAAAATATATTTTAGCGCAAGCCTTATTGGGAAGATATAAGAAACAATTAGAACACGCTGTCCAAACGGGTACGATTAAAGGAAAAGACTTGGTCGGAATGAGCTATGAGCCAATGTTCCCCTATTTTAAAGATTTAAAGGCCAAAGGAGCGTTTAAAGTATTGAGTGGGGAATTTGTATCAACAGAAGATGGTACCGGAATTGTTCATATAGCTCCGGGATTTGGTCAAGACGACTTTGATGCTTGTCGTGCCTATGATGAGAATTTCCCGATAGTTTGTCCGGTTGATGAGGCAGGAAAGTTTACGTCAGAAGTTCCTGATTATGAAGGAAAACAAGTTTTTGAAACAAACGAACCGATAATGCAACTTCTGAAAGAGAAGGGATTATTGGTCAAAAAAGAACAATATACACACTCCTATCCGTTCTGCTGGAGAACAGATACTCCGTTAATCTACAAAGCAATGTCTTCCTGGTTTGTAAAAGTAACGGAATTCCGTGATGAAATGGTAAAAAATAACCAACAAATCAACTGGGTTCCTGAGCATATAAAGGACGGTAGATTTGGAAAGTGGCTAGAAGGAGCAAGAGATTGGTCAATATCCCGTAACCGCTTTTGGGGAACACCGATACCGGTTTGGAAGTCAGATAATCCCAAATTTCCGAGAATTGATGTTTTTGGTTCGCTTGAAGAAATCAAAGAAAAGACAGGGTTTGACGTTACAAATTTACACAAGCCCTATATCGACGAAGTTGTTTATCCCAATCCGGATGATGCAAGCGGGAAAACCATGATGAGAAGAGTGGGCGATGTCTTTGACTGCTGGTTCGAATCAGGTTCAATGCCTTACGCTCAAATTCACTATCCGTTTGAAAATAAACAATGGTTTGAAAATCATTTTCCGGCAGATTTTATTGTTGAGGCCATGGATCAAACACGAGGATGGTTTTATACTTTAACAGTATTATCAACGGCATTACACCAAAAACCGGCATTTAAGAATTGTATCTGTACGGGATTATTGATGGCTGAAGGTGGTCAAAAATTATCAAAGCGATTAAAAAATTATCCGGACCCGAATGAGGTCTTAGATAAAATTGGTTCAGACGCACTTCGTTGGTTTTTAGTTTCTTCTCCGGTATTAAAAGGCGGAAATTTAGCTGTCGATAAAGAGGGTAAAGAAATAGCCAAAGCATCAAGAGTGGCGCAAATACCATTATGGAATGCTTTTTATTTCTTTACGTTATATGCTAATGCGGAAGAGTACAAAGCCAAAGAAATCAGTCATTCAACAGAAGCAATAGATAACTATATTCTTTCAAAATTAAAACATTTACGCGATGTTGTAAAAGAAGGAATTGAAAGTTATGATGTCGCGGTAGCAACGGCAGAAGTCGCATCCTTTATGGAAGTTTTGAACAACTGGTACATTCGCCGTACGCGTGACAGATTCTGGGAAGGTGATACACAAGCATTTGATACTCTCTATACAGTATTGGTAAATGTAGCCAAAATTATCGCGCCTTTAATGCCGTTTGTAAGTGAATATATATACAAAAATTTGACAGGAGAAGAGTCAGTTCACTTAACGGATTATCCGAGTTTGGCAAACATAACATATGACAAAGAATTAGTTGAAGAAATGGATTTTGTTCAAGACTTATGTTCAACCGGAAAATTCATCAGAGAAGAGCATAATCTCCGCAATCGTTTACCATTGTCAAGCCTGACAATAATTGGTGCAGAAATAAGTTCGGCATACCAAGATATTGTAAAAGATGAACTCAATGTGAAAGCAGTAAAGTTTGATAATAATTTAGAAAATTATGCCAGCAAGAAAGTTTATCTATATACCCCCCTGTTAGGAAAAACATTGGGTAAAGACATGGGCGCCGTAATGGGAGCATACAAACAGGGGCAATGGACCTTAAATTCGGATGGAACATTGAACATCGCGGGACAAACTCTAAGCAAGGAATTGTTTGAAGTAAGACTGGAAATGAAAGAAGGTGTTGCCGGAAAGTCATTTGCAGACAATAAAGCCGTTATAACTTTGGATACCAATGTTACGGAAGAATTAAAACGTGAAGGAATGGCAAGAGATTTTGTTCGCTTGGTACAAACCTTGCGAAAGGATAAAGATTTTAATATCTCTGACCGCATAGAATTAAGCTATGGTACGGAAAATGCAGAATTGCAAACCGCATTGGACGAAAATAAAGACTACATAGCGGAACAAGTATTGGCAGTTAAAATTAATAATACCTGTACGGCGGGAGTTGAAGGGGATATTGATGGAATAAAAATAATTTTTGACGCCAAAGTAAGCAATGTAAAAGTTGCTTAAAACAAAATAAAAAAGAGGAGTAGTAACAGCTCCTCTTTTTTATTTTTAAAGAGATTAAGAAAATATTATGAAATATTTGTTACACTCAAAAATAAAAATAGACAAAATACAAAAAAGATGTTATATTGTCTAATATAAGAAGAAAACAATGGAGATGAAAATGGCTGAAGATAAAATAGAAGAGGTAAAGAAAGATGCTCTGACGGAACTCCAATCCTTACAAACAGAAAAAGGTTGGACAGATGATCAATTAAAAGAATTTCAAGATAAAATAGAAGCCATGACTTCTGAAAAGGATATTGAAGAGTTTTTAGAAGCACGTCGTAAAGATGAAAAACAGGGACAAGAAGATAAAGGACAAGAAAAAGATAAAGATGAAAATAAAGAGTTGACGCCGGAAGAAAGAAAAGCAGCCCGCGAAGAGCAAGTCCCCACAGATGAATTTAAAGAATTTATAGAAAAGCAATATGGTGAAGGTTCGTTTGAGAAACATTACGAAAAGGGACCGGACGAAGAAAAGGACCGTTTTGAAATTCAGTATGAAGCCGTAACAAAAAAATCTCCTTTACGTGAAGCAAAAGCTACAAAATTTAATGAGATAGATACAACAGAAAATTCGGAAGAGAAAGAAAATACCAACACAGACCATTCAGAAGAACCATCATGGAAGAAGATGCGTCGCGAAGCATGGGAAAAATATGCAGCAGACAATAAACAAGAATTTAAGCTTTTATCGGAAGATAAAGCACCCGATTTATCCATGACAGTAGGAAGTACACCGATTAAATATGCGGATGAACATAATGTTACCATGGGCAATGGGGAATATGAAAAGTTTTTAAAAGCAGTAGAAATAGAAAAACAAGCAAAGACTGATGTTATTAATTTTGGTGAAATAGAAAATGAAGAATTTAAAGCAAAATTAGCAGTAGCCTGCATCCAACAAGGGATGCGCATGAAAAATGGACCAAAGTCAATAGATTTGTCATTAGAATGCTTTAAAAATTTAGATGATGCAACCAAAGCAAAAGTAGAGGCTTATAATCAAAAACAAACAAAAGAAGAAAAGAGTGCAGAAAAGGATGCAAAAGCCGATAATAAATATAAAGAAATGTTTGAAAATAAAGTAAAAGAGTATGCCGATAAAAAAGAAAAAGGAGAAACATTAGATTTTTCACAAATTAAAGATCCGGTAGAAAGAGTAGTTGCTTATGCTGCGGCAAAAGAAGCCAAGTTAAAAATAGAGAATTTGAGTAATTATGAAAAGTTAATAGATAGTAAGCTAGATGACAAAAGTAAAGCAGAAGTAGCTGAAGCAAGAGCTTCATTACCGGAAAATAGTCAAAAACACCTTAAAGCACGTGAAACATGGGAGCAAAAATTAGGAGAAGTAAAAACTCGTTTGAAAAATAAAGAACAAAGAAGAGGTCAATATCGAGATAAAGACGGAAAGATAGTGGATTCAAGGATGACGCTCCATGATAAAGATGGTAAGGTAATTCAAGACGTTGCCAGAAACGATATTGAGTATGAAATAAAAACTCAAGATAACGGACAGAAGAAGAAAACATATAAGAAAGATGATAAAGGATTATATATCGTAAGAGAAAATGGAGGAAGAAGTTAAAAAAAGTTCGGGTAACCGAACTTTTTTGCCAAAATATTAAAAGTTACAAAAATATTAAATAATAAGGAATATGATTGTATGTAACTGATAATAAAAACAAGAAAAGAGGATAACCATGGCTGAAGAAAATCAAATAGATATTGAACATTTAAGTATCGTAGAATTAGCAAATTTAAGTCAACATGTTAATTCAGGAAATTTTTCAGCAACCCAAAAACAAAAGGTAGAAGCTCTTGTTTGGAAAAAAATTAAGGATGTTGCTAACAGAGCTTCAAAATTAGATCCTCAAAATAAAGATGAATTAAAAGCCTTTCAATCATTGCTTGATAATCTTCCTTTAGCTTATCGAATGGAAACAGGAGGATTGCTTCCCACTGTAAAAAGCGCAGAAACCAGACTTTATAATGCCCAAAATGGGATAGATGACAGAACTGCAGCAGAAAAAGCAAAGGATAATATCAATCAGTTTGGTTCAGATGTACACAAAGCTTATAGTGATTTTTATGATAAAGTCGATGACAAGGTAAACGCTTGGGTAAATACAGCAGGTGAAAGAATAGAATCTTTTGAAAAGAGCATAAAAAATGCACCAAAGAAATTAAAGCATAATGCCAAAGTAGGATGGCGATTCATGCGAATTGCGGCTAATCGTCAGAAAAACAATACCAAGAACTGGATGAAAAACAAACATCAAAGTTACAGTGCATGGTATGACCGTATGGATGATAAGTTAAATGCATGGGTAGATAAGGCAGGAAAGAAGATAGAGGCTTTTGAAAGAGGTTTAGCTAATGCTCCGAAAAAATTAAAGCATAATGCACAGTTGGGTTGGCGATTTATGCGAATTGCGGCTAATCGACAGAAAAACAATACCAAGAACTGGATGAAAAACAAGCATCAAAGTTACAGTGCATGGTATGACCGTATGGATGATAAGTTAAATGCATGGGTAGATAAGGCAGGACAAAAGATAGAGGCTTTTGAAAGAGGTTTAGCTAATGCACCGAAAAAATTAAAACATAATGCTAAATTAGGATGGCGATTCATGCGAATTGCGGCTAATCGTCAGAAAAATAATGCAAAGAATTGGATAAAGAACAAACATCAAAGTTACAGTGCATGGTATGACCGTATAGATGATAAGTTAAATGCATGGGTAGATAAGGCAGGAAAGAAGATAGAGGCTTTTGAAAGAGGTTTAGCTAATGCTCCGAAAAATATTGCGAAATTTGGAAAAAATAGTTGGAATGCCTTGCAGAGAGGTTGGCAGCGAGCGAAAAGTATTATCAACGGAATAAAATTACCGCAAGTCAAAGGTAAAGCCGGAGAAAAAAGCACAGTATTGGATTTGGCAAATGGAGATTTGTCAAAATTAAAACCCGAACAAATCAAAAATGTTTATAATGAATTAAAACAATATCGCAATCGTCCGCGAGGAGATAAATTTGGAGACGCGTATTATAAAATTTCGGGTTATTCGACAGAAATGCTAAATGAGATAAAGGCAAAAGGAGCAAATTCAATTACTGATGAAAATGCTGAAAAAGTTGCGGCATGGTTAGAAGTTAATAAGAATATTCAAGAAGAAGTCAATAAAAATAGGGCTTATGAAAATGAAGCACGGAATAAAGAAATTGAAGGATTTTTAAATAGTCGCCAAGGAAAGACACAAGAAAAAGAAACACAGGGAAGAGAAACAGAAGTAAAAATTCAAGACAAAGAGGAACAAAATAAAGACAATCAAGAGAAAACGGAACAAAAACAAGAAGAAAAAAACAAAGAGCAGAATGAGCAAAAACAAACAATGGGATTTGCCGCAGAATATGAAGATTATGCCAAGTCTATAGGTAAAGAAGTTAATGATAGTTTCATTAAAGATTGTCAAGAAGGTAAGTATAAAAATGATTTTGATAAGTTTATAACGGAGCAGAGAGAGAAATATGGTCCAAAATCTCAAAATACGGAAGTTAACAAAGAGGCAACATCTGAACATCAAAGTCAGGCAGCAGAAAATAAAGCAAAAGATATGTATGAAGGATTAAATCTAACGGATTCGCAAAGAAAAATCATAGATAGCGAATTTAATCAATTAAAGGATATATATAACAATCCGGATAAATGGAATTTGTCAGATGATAGAAATAAAGAAGCGGCACTTGGAGCCTATAAAGAAAGTCTAAAAATGCAAGGTTTTAGTGATTTTCAGATTAGTGATATTTTGTCGCGACAAAAAGAAAACGTCAAAGATGATACAAAATATCAAGATATGTTCAAAAGCAATATCGCTAAAAGAAACCAAGCGCGCGAAAGTGTCGGAATTAAAGATATTGAAGAAAATACTGGAGTTGATAAACTTGCCGACAAAGCTCAATTGATCCAACAAAAAAGAGGTATTGGCCCACAAGAACAGCCACATAAAAAAGATGATGGAAAAACAAAAATATATGAGTTAAATCCGAATCAACAACAAAAGGACAATCCAAACCTCTATACCACATACGGCAGTGAGAGAGCTTAAAAAATATCCTTACGAATATAGCGGTTTGTTATTCCAATTCGAGATAAAATTTCATAGCTAATAGTTCCGGCATCACGCGCCATATCATCTAAAGTATAGAAATCGGCAAGTAAATAAGCCATGGTTCCGAATTCAAGATGAGGAATATCGGTTACATCGCAAATAATATTATCCATAGATAAACGCCCAAGGATACGCGCTTCATAAATTTTATCATCCTGAGGAAAGAATACTTTTCCGACATTAGAAAGCGAACGAGGCATTCCATCACCGTAACCAATAGAAACAATAGCTATTTTTTTATCGGTATGAGCACGATAAGTAGCAGAATATCCGACAAAATCTCCTTTAGGTAAGGAAGCAATTTGTAATACGGGAGCTTTTACGGTAACCACGTTTTTCATTTGATTTTCACGATAAGGAGCCGTATTAATGCCGTAAAGAGCCGCACCGAGACGTACCATATCAAACTGAAATTCACTTCCGAGAAAAGTTCCATCTGAAGCAGATAAAGAAACAGGAAGGTGCGGAAAATAGGTGTTTTTAATATGTTTTAAGGTATTAAGTTGATGTTCATTCATAAAATGATCTTTTTCATCACCACAAGCTAAATGCGACATTACCCAAGAGAATTCTTTTTTATCATCAGCGGTCAACTGTTTTAGTTCGCATTCACGAAAGCCAAGACGATTAAGTCCCGTTTCGACATTAATCATGGGATGAATAGAATCGATTCGATTTTTCTGCCAAAAATGTAACATTTCTAAAGAACCGATAACCGGAATAAGATGAGCATTTTTAAAACATTCTAAACTATCGTCGCCGATCCCTTGTAAAACAAAAATATTTGCCTCAGGAGCATAAGGACGGATTCTTTCGCCTTCGATACCGTGAGCAACAAAGAAATTTCGGCAATTTGCCTTTTCATAAAGCAATTTTACGGTTTGACAAGCCCCCAAACTATAAGCCTCATCCTTGACCACGGCAGCGGCAAAAGAATTCGGTGCAATTTTTTGCAAAGTAAAATAGTTATCTAATAAATTATTCCAATTAATTTCAAGGATAGGTCTTGTCAAAATATTCATAACTGCTACACTTCTTTCAAATTAAATTATGCGAGTTTCAATGCCATGAAGTTTATAGATACCCATATTCATTTGCAAGACTATAAAACAAGATATGCAACAGATATTATCAACGAATCAGAAAAGATCGGAGTTGAAAAATTTATATGTGTCGGAACATCGCCGCAAGATTGGGAAAGAGTCGAAAAATTATATCAAGAATATCCGCAAAAAATAATACCGGCATTTGGATTACACCCATGGTATTTGGAAGAACAAGACGAGGAATGGGCGGAACAACTTGATGCAATTTTAGAAAGAAATCCCAAGGCATGGGTTGGAGAATGTGGGTTGGATGGCGCAAAAGGTAGAGAAATAAAAAAGCAGGAAGAGTATTTTATCAAGCAGATAGAAATCGCAAACAGGAGACAACGTCCGTTAATAATTCACGCCGTAAAATGTCAACATGACATGGAAAATCTTTTAACGCAACTACCGAAGAAGAGTATATTTCATTCATATAATGGTAGAATGGAAATGTTAAAAAAGATTATATCTTACGGATTTTATGTTTCTTTTTCTTTTTCAATATTAAAAAATAAAGAATGCCAAGAAATAGTTAAAAGTATTCCGGATAAGAGAATTTTAATAGAAACGGACGGACCTTACCAATCACCGATTAAAGGCGCGGAAACCTATCCCAAACAGCTAAGCGAATTAGCAGAAATGTTAGCAGATATAAGAAAAGCTGATAGAGAAAATTTCATTAAGCTCATTTATCAAAATTCAAAGGATTTAATCAATGAATGAAATGAAGAGATTTGTTCGTACCGAAGCACTGCTCGGAAAAGAAAAAATGGAAAATTTATATAAATCGACTGTAATGATAATAGGCTTGGGAGCAGTTGGCGGTTATGTTTTGGAAGGAATGGCAAGAGCAGGGATAGGACATCTTATTCTTGTTGATTTTGATAGCTTTGATGAAACTAATATCAATCGTCAGATATTAGCATTAACATCAACATTGGGACGAAAAAAAACAGAAGTTGCCAAAGAGCGCGTTGCGGAAATAAATCCCGATTGTGATATTGAAATAAAAGATATGTTTGTGAGCAGTGAAAATCTCAAAGATTTATTTGAACCGGAAATAGACATTGTTATTGATGCCATAGATACGGTCAGTTCAAAATGCGATTTAATGGAATATATGTGCCGTAATGATATAAATTTTATCTCGTCAATGGGAGCGGCATTAAAGACAGATACAACAAAGATAATCTACGGAAAACTAAGTGAAACAAAGAACTGTACGTTATCTAAAAAAGTCAGAAAAATATTAAAACAACGAGGTGTTGATATAACAAAAATAAATTGTGTTTCGTCAACAGAACTTCCTCAAAAGAAGAAATATGAAGAAGATAATACAAGCTCAAAGCAAATGATGGGTTCTCTTCCGACAATAACAGCAATATTTGGTTTAACAATAGCGAATGAAGCAATCAAAATCTTGATAGAAAAGGCATAAGGCAAAATGGAAAAGACACAAAAAACCAATAGGATTCATATAGCTTTGTTAGGGCGTGTAAATTCAGGGAAATCAAGTTTTTTAAATTTGATAAGCGGTCAAGAAGTTTCGATAACATCATCTATTGCCGGAACAACAACAGATGTCGTTGAAAAAGCACAGGAATTACAACCAATTGGACCAATCATTTGGATGGATACGGCAGGATTAGGGGATGAAACGATACTGGGAAAACAACGCATGGAAAAAAGTTTAAAGGCGTTGGATAAAGCAGATTGCGCGATTTTAATTTGTGAAGGTTCACACATAGAACAAGAGGAAAAAGTCATTATAGACGAATGTGAACAGCATAAAATTCCTCTTATCAAAATTTATAACAAAGCAGATATTTTTGCACCAACACAAGAAGGAATAGCCGTTAATTCTTTAGATAAAAGCAGCCGTAGCAAAGTTTTGGAAGCCTTAAAAGCAGAACTTTTGCAAAAGCTGCCACAAGATTTATTCAAAGCTCCTGTTTTTGCAGGAGATTTGGTAAAAAAGCAATCCACGATTATTTTGGTTATCCCGATAGATGAACAAGCACCAACAGGACGTTTATTACCGGTTCAAGTACAGGCCATACGAGATTTGTTAGATAATAATAATATAGTGATAACAGTAAAGGATACGGAATATAAAGAAACGCTGCAAAGATTAAAAAATAAACCGGATTTGGTAATAAGTGATTCGAGCGTGATTAAGAAAATAGAACAGGAAACGCCGCAAGATGTTTTGTTAACAACATTTTCGATTCTTTCAGCAAGAATGAAAGGCGATTTGCAAAAATTTAAAGACGGAGCGAAATATATAAAAAAATTACAAGATCAAGACAAAGTTTTAATTGCGGAAACCTGCACTCATCATGCGGATAAAAATGATATTGGTACCGTAAAAATACCACGTTTACTAACACAAGTAACCGGAAAAAAATTAAATATAAGTTATGTTTCAGGATGTGATTTCCCTAAGGATATAGAAAACTATAAACTCGTCATTCAATGTGGAGGATGCATGAGTTCACGCAAAGAAATATTAACACGTATCCAAAAATGTGAAAATAAAGGAGTTGCAATAACCAATTACGGAATATGTTTATCGGAATTAAACGGGGTATTGGAACGTGTTTTAGAGCCATTTAGATTAAAATAGCTATTGACAAACCACAAGTGAATACTAAATTAACAACAGTTAAATTTATTATTAATCTTATAATTTTTTTTGATTATGAAACAAGTTGTAAAAATTAATGTTGAAGGATTGAGAACATTCATTCCGGAAAACGAAATTGCGTTGTTGTTGCAAAAGAAGAGTAATGATAAGGTAAGAATAAGGGAAATTATAGCAAAATCCCAATCATTGCAACGTCTAGAACCAGAAGAAATGGCACTTTTGTTGAATACGGATAATCCGGAGCTTGTCGCCGAAATTAAAGAAGGAGCAAGCAGGCTTAAAGAAGAAGTTTACGGAAAAAGGATAGTGTTGTTTGCGCCGCTTTATGTTGGTAATAAATGTATTAATAATTGTGCTTATTGCGGATTACGAAGTTCGAATCAAGAAGTCGTCCGTACGACGTTAGGAAAAGAAGCTCTGAAAGAAGAGGTCTGTCGTCTTGAAGAAAAAGGGCATAAACGCTTAATCTTAGTTTATGGAGAACATCCGTATTATGATGCAGAGTTTATTGCGAATAGTGTAAAAACGGTTTATGGCGTAAAAGATGGTAAGGGTGAAATCCGTCGTGTGAATATCAATGCTGCCCCTTTAGATGTTGAAGGGTTCAAGATTGTAAAAGCAGCGGGGATAGGAACCTATCAGATTTTCCAAGAAACTTATCATCAGGAAACCTATAAAAAAGTTCATCCCATTGGTCCGAAATCGAATTATCTCTGGCGTTTGTATGCTTTGGATAGAGCCATGGAAGCCGGAATTGATGATGTAGGAATAGGAGCTTTGTTTGGTTTATATAATTATAAATTTGAAGCCTTGTCTCTTTTGTACCATACGATACATCTCGAAAAAACATTCAATGTAGGTCCCCATACTATTTCGTTTCCTCGCATACAAGAGGCGTTAAATACGGATACTCAACACATTGCACCATTTGCACCTTCAAATGAAGAATTTGCCAAATTAATTGCAGTTTTACGATTATCGGTTCCCTATACGGGAATGATATTAACGGCACGCGAAAGTGTGAATTTCCGCAACGAAGCAATAAAGTATGGTGTCAGTCAAATTGATGCAGGTTCTGATGTCGGAGTCGGAGCATATAGCCACGAAGGAGCAATTGACAACAGTAAAAAACGTCAATTTGAATTAAGCGACAATCGAAGTTTGGATACGGTAATCGGAGAATTATGCGACGCAGGCTTTATTCCATCTTCATGTACGGCATGCTATCGTTCAGGACGAACAGGAGAGCATTTTATGGCTATGGCAAAACCCGGATATATTAAGAGATTTTGCACGGCAAATGCTCTTTTGACCTTAAGTGAGTATGCTGAAAATTATGCGAGTCTATCAACAAAACAAAAGTGTCGGGAACGTATCGCACAAGAACTAAAAGTTTTTTCGTCAGAGGATAAGATGAAAACAATTTTGCAGCAAAAACTTGATAAAGTAAGGCAAGGAGAAACAGACTTGTATTTCTAAAAAAAATATGCCGGATTTCCGGCATATTTTTTTTAGAGAAAAGGGATATCTTTGACTCTTGGTATCAAAAATATCCCCGTGCGCGCGGTTGAAACCGCAGCTTTAGACTAAATATAATAAGGTTTCTTTACAAAAAAGAGACTTTATTATGTTGTACCAAATACTTCAAAAAGAATCGGTACAACTATAAGATAATTGATTTATATTAATTTTCAATTAAAAAATGCAAATAATTGCAAATTATGGTAATAAAAAAAATAAGTAATGTATAAATAATTGCACAAAATCAAGGAAAACAACAAGTAAATTATAACAAAATTAATTATTTATAAGGAAATAAAGAGTAGTATAAATAACAAAAAAAGAAGTATTTGCCGAGTTTAATGATGAAAATGATAAGACCAATAGTAAATGTCGGAAAAATTATCGATGATTACGAAGCAGTAATTGTTGGCTTCAACGGTGTCCTAAGCGATGGAGCGTCAATCAAACAAGAGGCTGTTGAATCCTTGGTAGAAATGAAAAAAAGCGGAAAAACTCTAGTTTTGTGTTCTAATACTTATATGAGAGTCTCAACATTATGCGATTATTTTATAGAAAACAAAGTTCCTCTAAAATTATTTGATGCAATTATTACAGCAGGAGAAATTCTGCATTATAAATTAAAGAGTCGCCAAGGGGAATGTAGTGGTTTGGGAACAACATACTACAAATTAGGCAGTATCCAAGACATGAAGATTTTTTCGTGGTTGGATTATCAGCCGGTAGATGATATATCACAGGCAGATTTTATTTATATGGAAAGTGTCGAAAACGCAGATGATACAATAGAAAAATACATTCCCTATTTAGAACATGCAGCCAGTCTAGGCATTCCCTTTGTTTGTGCCGGAAATGATACATCAAGCTACAAAGAAGGAAAAATAAGTTTAGCTACGGGAGCATTAGCGGAACAATATGCGGTATTGGGAGGAAAAATTATTACGGTAGGAAAACCCAACCCGTTAGTTATGGCGTATTGCATGGAAGTTTTCCCAAAAACAATCGAAAAGGGAAAAATATTAGTGATAGGCGATAATATTGCAACAGATATAAAGGGAGCCAATTTGGCGGGATTTGGAAGTGTTTTGGTTTCCAAAGGAGTTCATGTTAACTTTTTAGGCGAGGGGTACATTTCAGATGTAACGAAAGCCAGAGAATTATCAATGAATTTTGATGCTTATCCAGACTATGTTATATCAAATTTGCGGTGGTAATCTTAGGAATTTTGAACAAGAGAATCTTGTAAGATTTGAATTTCCAACCATTGGTTTTCCATATTATCTAATTCTTGCTTTTTAGAAATAAGAGAAGAAGTAATTTCATTAAATTTTTGAGGGTTATTGAGATAGAAATCAGCTTGATTGAGTTGTTCTTCAAGCAAAGAAATATCATTTTCTAATTGTTGAATTTCAAGAGGAAGAGTTTCTAAAAGACGTTTTTGGTTATAAGAAAGTTTTGTAGCTTTTTTTGGGGGCTCGCTTTTATTTATTTTAGTCTTTTCTTTTACAGGGGTTTTAATGGAGTTGAAAGATTTTTTTTGAAGGAATTGTTCCAATTCGGAATAGCTGCCGGGATATTCCATAAGAGAGCCGTCGCCGGGCATGTAGAGAACAGATGTAACAACACGGTCAAGAAAATCGCGGTCATGGCTAACAATGAGAACGGTTCCATCATAATCACTTAAGACTTCTTGAAGCAAATCCATCGTATCCATATCCAAGTCGTTTGTTGGTTCATCCAAAACAAGAAGATTTGAAGGACGAGCGAGAGCCACGGCAAGCATAAGCCGATTTTTTTCGCCTCCGGATAAGGCTGAAACGGGGCATTGTGCCTGTTCAGGTTTAAATAAAAAGTCTTTAAGATAGGCCACGACATGACGATATTGTCCTCGCACATAAACATGGTCGCCTTCATTACAGAGAGTTTTCCAAAGTGTTTTCTTTGGGTCTAAAGAAATTCGATTTTGGTCAAAATAGGCTTCCTCAAGATTTTTTCCGATTCGGACAAATCCGGAATCTGGTTCAAGACGTTTTGTTAAAAGTTTAATTAACGTCGATTTTCCGGCACCATTAGGACCGACAATGCCGATTTTGTTTTCACGCATGATTTTGATAGAAAAATCTTTTACGATAGGGCGTTCGGCAAAAGATTTTGAAATATTTTTTGCTTCAATAACAAGTTTTGATTTAGCCGTACCTTCATCAATTTCAATGTTAACGGAACCGATTTGTTTGATTTGATTTTTTCTTTCTTCACGGAGCTGTTGCAAGCGACGCAAACGCCCCATATTACGTTTACGTCGTGCCGTAACGCCTTTGTGAAGCCACTCGGTTTCTGCTTCAATTTTTTTATTAAGATATTTTTGTTCAATAATTTCTTGATTAATGACTTGTTCCTGCCACTCTTCAAAAAAACGGAATCCTTTGTTATTTCTGCGTAAAATACCTCTGTCGAGCCAAAAAGTCGTATCGGAAATATTGGCAAGAAAGCGTCTATCATGGCTAATAACAATGACAGCACCTTGAAATTCTGTGATAATATTTTCCAACTTTTGGATGGTAGGCATATCAAGATGGTTGGTAGGCTCATCAAGCAACAAGATATCGGGTTGAGAAATAAGAGTCTTTGCCAAAAAGGCTTTTCTTTGTTCCCCGCCGGAAGCGGTACAACTTTCTTGATTAGGAAGAATATTGAATTGTTCAATTAAGATATCAGCCAAGTAATCGGCATTATTATCAGAAGAATCGAGACCGGATAAAACAACATCTTTAAGCGTTTTGTATTTAGCAATATCGGGTTCTTGGGGCATATAAGCAATTTTTACACCGGGTTGAATGAATTTTTCACCGGAGTCGGGTTCAATAATGCCGGCAATAACTTTGAGTAAAGTAGATTTACCAGAGCCATTCCTTCCGACCAAAGAAATTTTATCACCTTTATTAATAAAAAGTTCGACATTAGAAAAAAGCTCAAGAGAAGCAAAGGAAAGTTGAGCATTTTTAATTGTCATAATAGGAGGTTCGGACATCGCACAACCTATAAATCACCTTCAATCAGTTGGATACCTTCAATTTCCCATTCTAAACCTTTAGCGGCCCAAAGGAAAAAATCATTAATTTTTTCAGTTTTAATACCGACATGCAAACCGATATTATAGATAGTAGCAACTTCATCATCAGTTAATTCATGATTAGAGATAGCCACTAAAATCATTTCTCTAAGAATATATCTTCTAGCTTTAACGTTAGAAATAGTATTGATAAGTTTATAGACATCTTCTTCCGAAGAGATTTTTTTGACTTTATCCAAAATAGACTCATCGAGTCCCAAATCTTTAATTCGGCTTAAAACATAGTCATTATTTTTGTTGGGCTTTTTGTTAAGGTTCAAGATAAACATAAGACAGGCAACATAAATATTACGCTCTTTTTTTGATAATTCGTTTAAAATATTAGGCACGATATTTACTCATAGTTGTTAAAGACACAAATAAGCTTATACAATAATAAATAAAGATTTGCAAAACAAAATATAAAATATATAATGCGCGCAAATAGTTTAATAAGACAAAGGAAGAAAACAATGCCCTTAAAGATAGAGCTAAAGCCCCATGAAAGTATTATTATTGGGGAAGCATTAATAACCAATGATAATGAGAGAACCCGTTTTTATATAGAAGGAAATATACCGATTCTTCGAGAAAAATTTATATTACGGGAGAAAGATGCTAATACGCCGAGTCGCAGAGTATATTTTGTCGTTCAACAAATGTATCTGACAAGAGGTACAAATGTAGAATTGCAAACGATGTATATAGATTTTGTAAGAGATTTACAGAAAGCAGCACCGAGTCTGATTCCTTATACAGCGGCGGTAACAGATGATATTCTAAAAGGAGACTATTACAGCGCGATAAAAAGTGCCAATCGGCTTATAAATAAAGAAGATGAGCTTTTTGGAGAAACGCTAAAAGGACAAATGTAAAAAAGAGGGAGCTTCGGCTCTCTTTTTTTTAGATAATAGGTTAACGAAAAATTAAGTAAAAAAGGTTGAAATTTAAGGAGAAATATGTTAACTTAATAATATCGTTACTAGAAAGTAACGTATATTAACCACAGTAATTGGGAGAAAAGCGATGTCAGATATATCATTAACAGCAAGTATGCGTACAAATTTGCTATCCTTGCAAAATACACAAAGCTTGATGGATACGACTCAAGAGAGATTATCCACGGGTAAAAAAGTAAACTCAGCCATAGATAACCCATCATCATACTACACAGCACAGAACTTAACAAACCGTGCAAGCGATTTGGAGTCTTTGTTGGATAGCATGGGACAAGGTATTCAAACGATAAAAGCTGCCAATGAAGGTATTGAAGCGATTACTTCATTCGTTCAACAAGCTAAGGCTGTTGCCAATACGGCTCGTGATACTGCAATTAAATCGGAAGTAGAAAGCGGCGGTACCTACAAAGCAGAAGCAGGAAAAATGAGAATTACCGTTGGTAATGAAACAATTGAAGCTAATGTTGCTGATACAGATACAGATATTGCGAAGCTTATCACCAAAATAAAGGCTGGAACTGGCTATGCTGATTTAAGTTTTACCGTGGAGGCAAATGCTGACGACGATGGAATTGTTATTAAAGCAAAACCTGGAAAAAAAATATCAGGAAATGTTAGTATTGAAAATGGAATGGGCTTAACCGTTAATGGTAAAATAGATACAGCTGCCCGTGATGAATCAATCAAGCAATTCAATGATATTTTAACTCAGATTGATCAGTTGGCATCAGATGCATCTTACAAAGGTGTAAATCTCTTGAAAAACGATGATTTAAAGGTTGTTTTCAATGAAGACCGTAGCTCGTTTATAGAAGTAAAAGGCGATGATGCAACAGCCGGAGGATTAGGGTTAACAGCGGTAGAAGATTGGTCAACCAATGATAAAGTAGAGGCGACAATTACGGCCGTAGAAGGCGCTATTACAGAGTTGCGTAATATGGCATCAGAATTTGGTAACAACTACTCAATTGTTCAAACCCGTCAAGACTTTACGGAAAACTTAATGAACGTATTGACAGAAGGTGCGGATGATTTGACATTGGCCGATATGAACGAAGAGTCAGCCAATATGTTGGCGCTCCAAACGAGACAACAACTTGGTGTCAATGCCTTGAGTTTAGCATCACAATCGGCACAATCAGTATTGTCATTGTTCTAAACAAAGGAGAAAACAAAAAAAGAGGGAGCTTCGGCTCTCTTTTTTTAGATAATAGGTTAACGAAAAATTAAGTAAAAAAGGTTGAAATTTAAGGAGAAATATGTTAACTTAATAATATCGTTACTAGAAAGTAACGTATATTAACCACAGTAATTGGGAGAAAAGCGATGTCAGATATATCATTAACAGCAAGTATGCGTACAAATTTGCTATCCTTGCAAAATACACAAAGCTTGATGGATACGACTCAAGAGAGATTATCCACGGGTAAAAAAGTAAACTCAGCCATAGATAACCCATCATCATACTACACAGCACAGAACTTAACGAACCGTGCAAGCGATTTAGAGTCTTTGTTGGATAGCATGGGACAGGGTATTCAAACGATTAAAGCAGCCAACGAAGGTATTGAAGCGATAACATCATTCGTTCAGCAAGCAAAAGCTGTAGCTAATACCGCCCGTGATACGGCTATTAAATCAGAAGTAAAATCTAGTGGAACATTTGAAACTCCAGCAACGGCAACGGATATTAAATTAAGAATTGGTGATAAGGAAATTACATACAATGTTAAAGATAGTGATGGACTTACGCAAGTTGTTGGAGGATTGAAAGGAAAATTGAATGGTGTCGGCTTAGATACAAAAGTCGATATTGTTGAAAAAAATGGTTCTTTAGTTGTTAAAACATTGGATGGCGTTTCTGAGCAATATGAAGTTTCTATTTCATCGGCAGAGACATTTGGTCTAACTTTAAACGGTAAGATAGATACGGCAGCACGAAATGAATCGATTAAACAATTCAATGATATTTTAACGCAAATTGATCAATTGGCAGCAGATGCTTCTTACAAAGGTGTAAACTTGTTAAAAGGCGATGACTTGAAGGTAATCTTCAATGAAGATCGTAGCTCGTTTATAGAAGTAAAAGGCGATGATGCAACAGCCGGAGGATTAGGGTTAACAGCGGTAGAAGATTGGTCAACCAATGATAAAGTAGAGGCGACAATTACGGCCGTAGAAGGCGCTATTACAGAGTTGCGTAATATGGCATCAGAATTTGGTAACAACTACTCAATTGTTCAAACCCGTCAAGACTTTACGGAAAACTTAATGAACGTATTGACAGAAGGTGCGGATGATTTGACATTGGCCGATATGAACGAAGAGTCAGCCAATATGTTGGCGCTCCAAACGAGACAACAACTTGGTGTCAATGCCTTGAGTTTAGCATCACAATCGGCACAATCAGTATTGTCATTGTTCTAAACAAAGGAGAAAACAAAAAAAGAGGGAGCTTCGGCTCTCTTTTTTTAGATAATAGGTTAACGAAAAATTAAGTAAAAAAGGTTGAAATTTAAGGAGAAATATGTTAACTTAATAAT
>CALXPL010000005.1 GCA_944390275.1 uncultured Alphaproteobacteria bacterium | reverse complement strand
AAATGCAGCGGAAAATATTACAAAGTCGATGGCTGCGCTTCCGGTTACGATTGGAATTCTTATAACAAGACTTGTACTTGCCCAAACCAAGGAGATTTATCGTCTTGCCCGACAGGATATGATTGTAATTATGAATCTTGTTCCGGCAAGTATTATAAAACAGGAAGATGTAGTTCGGGATATGAGCTTCAGGGAAGTGTTTGCATTTGTCCCAACGAATGTAGTTTATCCTCTTGTCCGACCGGAGGTATATGCAAACAAGAAAGTTGTTCAAGAAAATATTGCCTCACCTCATGCAAAGGATATGAAGATTACGAAATGAAAAATGGAACTTGTGTTTGTAAACGCCCCGATACAACCATAGGAAGCTACTCAAATTGTCCTAAAGGGGCATCATGCAGCCGTCCGCAGTGTTCATCGGATTATTATATCAACGGCTGTTATACGTTTGAGGGATATCGTTGGAACGAGAGCAAAAAAACATGTGAACAATTCGAAACAAAAGCCGAATACAGAGCAGTAATATTAAAAACCTCTCCATGCTCTGCAGTCGTAGTGGGAGGAAACAGCCTTGCCGTATGGAAAAGACAGCAATTACGATGTCCGTTAACGGGAGAAATTAAGACCTTGTCAGGAATGACAAATGAAGGATTATTTTCTACTGTATCAGAATGTGAAAGTTATAAAAACAGCCACATAGCAGGAGATAACGAAGGATGGGAAATTTCGAGCAACGATTATTGCACCACCGACGGAGAGTTTAAATCATCTCCTACCTGCAAAGGCGGTACATGGAACTGTACGGAATATAACGGACGAGATAATATGAAATAAAGCACTCTGCACCAATATTTGTATATCGAGTTGGCAAATTTTGTTCCAAACGGAAAAGTCCGGCATAACAAAATGACACAAACGCCATATATTCCATGGTTCAAGGGGTTGTAAGACCTTATTTCTCTACTTTTGCCAGCTCACACAAGGCTTGAGCGGTTTTAAGACCATCGACGGCAGCCGACATAATTCCGCCGGCATAACCCGCCCCTTCCCCGCAAGGATACAAGCCTTCATGCGAGAGGGATTGAAAATTTTCCCCGCGCAACAAGCGGATAGGAGAAGAACTTCGCGTTTCGGGTGCGGTTAAGAGCGCATCGGGATGAGCAAAGCCGTGTAATTTTTTATCAAATTCGCACAAAGCCGACCGCATCGTATCGATAACAAAATCGGGCAAGACGTCATCAAGATTAGTCATCACCACCCCCGGAGTATAAGAAGGTTTAACTTCTCCCCAAGCGGTTGAAGCCCGTTGTTTGAGAAAATCACCGACTTTTTGAGCCGGAGCTTTATAAGTTTTTCCACCGGCAAGAAAGGCATTTTCTTCAATTTTTCTTTGGAAGAACATTCCGGCCAGCGGATGAGAACTTCCGAAATCCTGAGGGGTAACTCCGACCAACACGGCGGCATTGGCATTAATTTTGTTTCGGGCATAGCGGCTCATACCGTTGGTTACCACCCGACCATTTTCGGAAGCCGCCGCCACCACTTCGCCACCGGGGCACATACAAAAGGTGTAAGCGGAACGACCATTCGGCAAATGTACGGCTAACTTATAATCCGCGGCTCCCAAAGCGGGATGATGAGCAAAAGAGCCATATTGCGCGCGATTAATCATTTCTTGCAAATGTTCAATTCGCGCTCCGACGGAAAAGGCTTTTGCCTCAAGAGCCACATGGTTTCGATAAAGCATTTCAAAAGTATCGCGAGCCGAATGTCCGAGAGCGAGAATAACCTTATCGCAGGGCAAAGAATAAATTTCATTTTTTTCATTTTGCACGAGCAACGCTTTAAGACGATTATTTTCGCAAATAAGATCACAAAGTTTATGTTGAAAGCGAAATTCTCCGCCCAAGGTCAAAATTTTATGACGCAGGTTCGGCACGATTTTGGCAAGATTATCGGTTCCGATATGAGGTTTTGCCAAATAGAGAATATCGCGCGGTGCTCCGGCATGAACAAATTCATGAAGAACTTTAAGGGTATAGGCATCTTTCTTAATACCGGTCATGAGCTTTCCGTCAGAAAAAGTACCGGCACCCCCTTCCCCGAATTGGACATTAGATTCCGTATTAAGCACCCCGTTTTTCCAAAACAAATCCACATCTTTAAGACGTTGCTCCACGGTTTTACCGCGTTCCAAAACAAGGGGTTTCAGACCGGCTTCCGCCAGAGCCAAAGCGGCAAACATACCGGCCGGACCGCTTCCGACCACCACGGGCGGCAAGGAAGAAGGCTCACAAGGTTCAAAGACATGAGGTTTCATTTCCTTAATCGGAAAAACATCTTTGTCATTTAAGGCGGCTAAGGCATCGTCTTGATTGTTGCGTAGCGTAACATCAACGGCCAACACAAAATGAACATGGGCTTTGTTACGTGCATCAACGGCTTTTTTAACCAGTTGCAAAGACAAGACCTCCGCGACATCAATCTTGAGTTTTTGCGCGACCAAAACTTTCAAAGAAGCGTCATCGACATCCAGCGCGGCTTTAAGATTATTAATTCGTAACATATACCCCTCAGCATTAAAGAAAAATCATATCGTTATAGAAAGCAGAAAATTGACAAGAACACAAGCAAAAAAAATCAAGAAAAAATTAAGAAAACAAAAATAATATGAGAAGAAAAAGAAAATCAAAAAAGAAAGGAACAAAAAGAATGACCGATTTAAATTTTACGGTTTTTGCTTTAGGCACGCCGAATGTCGGAGAACAGCATCAAATTTACGGAGCTTTTGAAGCCCTCTCCGAATTGACCGGCAATCAATATGCGGAAAAAGATATGTTTTTGCTTCCGACCGATGTTGACATGATTAACGACTTAAAGGAGCAACTCTCCTATTCAAAATTCAAAAATTATGAGCAGTACAAAAAAACCGTCTATCCGATGTTGGATAAATATTTTGCCGACAAGAAAGAACCGCCGCGTGTTTTCATCACGGCATACACTCAAGCCCGCAACAAACAGGCTTTCAAGGATGTTGACACGATATGCCGCTGTGTAAAAGATTACTACCGCGAACACAACATGGGTAAAATATTGACCTCTGTTTTAACCAGCCGCTTGCACCCATACCGTTATGTTGACTTGATAAACATTCCCAAACATTTACTGACCTTGAGTTCACGCATACGTTTGTTGCAAAACACCAAACTAAAGAAAAGGAGCTTGGTAACGGTAGGCACGCTCAACAATTTCAACCAACACAAAATCCGCAAACAGAAAAAAGAATTGATAAAGAAATTAGAAAAATGCCAACAAGAACCGGCATTACAAACGCTTGTTACAAAATTAGAAAATTTCATCGCGGCACCGAAAAAAATCGTAATCTGCTTAGGCGGCCGTGTTGAAGGCAACGAAATAGATTTCAGCATAAACTTTGCCCAAAAACTGTTTCATGATGCGCAAAAGATGAGCAAGCAAGGCTATGGTGTTGTCATTATCAACGGTCCGCGTACTCCGAACAACATCACGGATTACATATACGAACAATGCGCCAAAGAAGAAAAGATTGTTTTTCAAAATTGCAAACGATTGGCACAAACGGAAGAAGACCGCTTACCCAAGAATTGGCGCATATATTCGGGCCCACACGAAAAAGAATTTCAACAAATGGAAAAGCTGGGCAACATTTATCCGGCAATTTTGGGCT
This sequence comes from uncultured Alphaproteobacteria bacterium, assembly GCA_944390275.1. Lineage (GTDB taxonomy): Bacteria > Pseudomonadota > Alphaproteobacteria > RF32 > CAG-239 > HGM16780. The sequence continues at coordinate 109,132 of CALXPL010000005.1, read as the reverse complement.
ATGACAATACCTTAGTTGTCCATACGATGGATTCATATGCCTCATGTGAAACGGCGAATGCGGGAATAAACACCGCCATCTGCAGCAAAGGGATATATGTTGACCCGACCATTCGTTATGACTGCCACAATTTAGTAAAATTATTATGCCCGAGATATGCGATAGATTGGGATAATTTTATTGAGTTAAGTCAAAGCATGAAAATTGAGCCGAAAGACTTAAGACCGCATATATTATCCAGCCCGTTGCGCGTATTTGCGGAAACAATAGTCAGCCGACTGAGTGAGATGTAAAAGAGATAAAGAGGTAAAAAACCGGAAAGAACTATCCCCGAGGTTTCTCGGGGATTTTTCATAAAAGGAAGAAGAACACAAAATCCATTCCTACCGATTTTCATTCTGTACGAAAGCAAACAGATAAAACTTAAAAAAATAGCTTTAATGACTTACCATTATTCAAACAAATACTTAGTCCAACAGGATTGCTTGGTTGGAAAGGAGGAAGGCGTTCGTGGGGAAACCATAAAATTGATTTAAAACCTACAGAAGGAACAAATAGCTTAAATCGCACAGGATTACATATTCATGGTGGAGCAGAATTTGGTTCTGGCGGATGTGTGGATTTAGCTAACGGGATGGATGATTTTACGAACAAATTTGTAGATTATGGTCAAGATATGATGCTGCAAGTTAAATATCCAAAAAAATGCTGGTAAAATAATTAAATAAAATTAGGGTAAAGTAAATAATAATTTACTTTTACCCATGTTGTTATATACTCAAAACAATGAAGATAAAAAGGATTGAAAACAATGGTAAGTTTGAAATTTTGCATAAAAAAAATACCTCTCTTCTTATTTAATTTTATCAATATACTTCTTTTGTTTATTATATGTTTGGGATATATTTTTGAAATATATGAACCATCTCTTCCGTGGGGAACAGAAGGTTGCGGGTGGTATTGGGAAAATCCATTGAATTTTACCTTTTATTGTTTGATATGGCTCCTATTTCTTGCAGGAACACTTTACTGTTCATTTAAATTACGGCACAGACATTTATTTTTTGCAACAATCATATCATTTTTTAGCATAATAATCTTTATTATAGATTATATATATCGGATGTATCTCCTTACCGGAGAAACATTTCCCTTTGTATATGGGTTTTAATGCCTATAGAGTTAAATGGTATTGTATCAAAGCAGGATAATTGGCAAAATCGAGCTAAACCCATCAAGACTTCAACCACACGGAAGCCTTGCGCAAAACCTGTCCGATAAGATAATCGGTATCAATCGGATAATTTGTTTCGTTTAAAACCATTTCAATATGATATTTAGCTTTAATTTTAGCCAAAGCCAAAGTTTTCAAGACCGCGGCATAAATAAGGGCATCGGCAACATTATCGGTTTGCGTTTCCAAATAGAGAGCATCATCAGCCCCGACATAATCCAAAATCAATTTATTTTGCGAAAAATCATGTTTAATATTCAAGCCCAAATAGCCCATACCTTCAATATTTTTATAAATTTGATGAGGTGTATCATGAAGCATAAACAAGGCAAACTTAAGAGCGATAGTCAAAGACAAATAAGGTTCATAGGCTTTGCGAGCCGCAACGAAATCATCGACTTTAAACACCGCCAATTCTAAATTATTTTCGATTTGCAAAGCGGCAACAAACAGAGCAATAGAAAGTTTATTAATCGAAAATTTTTCATCATGATTCAATAAGACAACCGCTTTTTCCTGAGCATAATCGGTAACAATTTGCTGAGCCAAGCGGCGATACATTCCCCAGCCGTAAAGGGGTTGTTTTTCAATGATGAAGACCGGATATTTCTTTCCGCAAAATTCCGTTCCTTTATTACCGTCCAAGACAATATCGAGCATAATTTTTCTCCTATATGAGGAATAAGCTAGCACAGAAAAGTAATCATTTTGTTAACATATTACTTAAAAGAGTAACTTATCAAAAGATAGAGAAGCATGGTACTCTATTTTTGACATTATGTCAACATTTTGTCATAAAAAAAATAATCTTGCCAAGAAAGAAAGGAAAAATTACATTAAAAGGGAAAAAAGAAAGAAAGGAGAAAAGGAATGGAATTGGATGAAGTTATCGCCAAGCGTCGGAGCGTAAGACAATACAATCCGCACAAGCAAGTAAGCAAAGAAGATGTCATAAAGATAATCCAAGCCGCACAGCAGGCACCCTCATGGAAAAATTCGCAAACGGGACGTTATTATGCAATATTCGGAGAAAAGAAATTAGCAACAGTCCGAGATTGTCTGGTTCCGCAAAATCAACGTGTCAGCCAAGATGTAAGCGTTCTTTTGGTAACGAGCTATAAAAAAGACATTTCGGGTTTTACCAATGAAGGAAGAGCGGAAAACGAATTAGGCAACGGCTGGGGAAGTTATGATTTAGGACTTCAAGCCGGATATTTAGTATTAAAAGCGGCTGACATGGGAATAGACAGCATTATATTAGGGTTAAGGGATGCGGACAAATTGCGAGAAGTTTTAGAGATAGCGCAAGATGAAATTATCGTTTCGGTCATAGCTTTAGGCTATCGGTCGCAAGGAGAAATAACCGCCCCCAAGCGCAAAGAGATTACGGAAATTTTAAAAATAGTTGAATAAGAGCAAGGCACAAAAAAAGATGGCTAAATGCCATCTTTTTTTAAGGGGGCAGCCGCCCAAAACGTTTTACCGTACTTCAACAAAGTCCTTTGCTTTCACGGTCCAGAACACGCGGTACATTTGCCTAATGGCATGATAGCTGCGAATTTTAACTTCTAAATCTTCAGGTCTTAAACCCATCGGAGGACATTTTTTGGTATATCCGGTAATTTCTTCATTATTTGAAAAAGCAAAACGCATCAAAAAGACACCGTCTTTTTCAGGAAGCAAGGAATAAGAAAGCACGGGATAACGTTTATCAGTCAAACGACTGTAAAGATGGTAACAATAACTTCTCCCCCAAAGGAACAAAACGGTAGCCAGAGCAAAACCGCATAAAAAACCAATCCAAAACATAATAAAAAGAATTATAAATTAACGAACCATAGAATATACAAAAACCCGTTTTTTGTCAAACAAAAAAAACAACCACCAAAGAGGACTGACTTTAATCATGGGAATAAGAGCGGTAATAATGATTTATCAATCATAAAAAAAGACACAAAAACAGTTGCAAGAAAAAACAAGAAAAGTTATGATAAAAGCATGTTAAAATTATTATAAAAAATCTATTACTATGGCACTGGGAATTATCATTGGAATAATTCTGTTTCTTTTATGTTGCCTCGCCTTAAACCTAAGCCTCTGGACAGCAATACACAATCAGGTAAAGAAACAAGAAGAAGCAAAAGAAAAGAAACAAGACACGGAAGAAATGACAATGTCCTCCGGCAAAAGCCCAAAGGATATTTTAAAACCGAAATAACCGACACTTAACTGTTTCGGTTATTTTTTTACAAAAAAGAATTGACAAAACGAAGACAGAGCCTAAAATGCAAGCGAAAAAAACTATTGACAAATTATACAAAAAGAGTAAAATCAAGCGAAATTAAATAAGAATTATGTCAAACAAAAAAATTATTAGTTTATGGAAACGATTAAAAGAAAAGAGTATCTGTGTGGAGAAAAAGTTTGTGCCACAACGGAAAAGATTAAGGAAATAAGCGTCATTGAAGACGGATACGACATCCGCACGGAAAAGGACAAATGTTTCATTCTACAAACCAGACACGCCGGAGAAACACGTCCCCAAATCGGCGATAACGTCACGTTGCATACGATACAGGAAACGCGCGTTGTCGGGATGGACATAAACGGAAAAGCGCTGTATTTTTTGAAAGAAGAAGAACTATACACACCGGATATTTTTTATTAAAAGAATAAAGACCGATAACAAATAAGAGATGAAGACTTCGCTTCCGATACACAACACAAAAACCCCTTTGAAGAAAATTCAAAGGGGTTTTCGTCATTTAGCCCATTTTTATTGGTCGGATTGACGGAACTGACTTCGTTTCACTTCGCCGCTTCGTCGTCGCTCGGGCTTTGCCCTCACCGGCATACTCCCGTCTGCCTCTCCTCCTAGTCAAACAGCTTTCTCGCTGGTTCGCGTCCCTACCTACGGCATATTTAAAAATAAAAAAGGGCTGCCAAAAGGCAACCTTTTTATTTTTAATGGTCGGATTGACGGAACTGACTTCGTTTCACTTCGCCGCTTCGTCGTCGCTCGGGCTTTGCCCTCACCGGCATACTCCCGTCTGCCTCTCCTCCTAGTCAAACAGCTTTCTCGCTAGTTCGTGTCCCTGCCTACGGCATATTTAAAAATAAAAAAGGCTGCCAAAAGGCAGCTTTTCTTATTTTTAATGGTCGGATTGACTGGACTCGAACCAGCGACCTCTTCGTCCCGAACGAAGCGTTCTACCAGGCTGAACTACAATCCGAATGCGGTAATAGTAATACCACATAATTTTATTTTGACAATACCTAATTTTCGATTTTTTAGAAAAATCTGTAAGAACTACTCCACGGTAACCGACTTTGCCAAATTTCGAGGTTTATCGACATCTCGCCCCAACTTATTCGCCATAAAATAAGCCAAGAGTTGCAACGGAATATTAGCCGTAAGCGGAGATAAAATTTCGGGAACTTCAGGCACTTGCAAAACATCATCAAACAAAGATTTCAAATTTTTATCGCGTGCCGAAGTAACAGCAATCAAGCGAGCATGACGAGCTTTAGCTTCTTGAGAGTTGGATAAAAGTTTATCATAATTCGGACTCCCCGGCATTAAGACAGACAAGACGGGCATTTTTTCATCAAGCAAGGCAATCGGGCCATGTTTAAGCTCACCGGCGGGATAAGCATTCGCGTTAATATAGCTGATTTCTTTAAGTTTCAAAGCACCTTCCAAAGCCGTAGCCACATTAACGCCGCGCGACACATAAATAAAGTCTTGCGCCTTGGCATATTTTTCGGCACAGCGTTGCACCGATTTTGTGTCGGCTAAAATTTCTTCCATTTGCACGGGAACCGCCATCAAATTTTTCTGAAGTTTCTGCAAAACGTCATGCTGTTGAGTTTTGCGTTCTTGCGTCAAATAAAGAGCCAAGAGGTAGAACATCATGAGTTGTGCGGTATAAGACTTTGTCGCCGCCACACTTATTTCCAAACCGGCATTCAAGCCCAAAACACTATCGGCAAAACGTACAAGGGAAGAATCTTCGCGATTCGTCAAAACCAAGACATGAGCACCACGTTGTTTCGCTAATTTCACGGCTGAAATTGTGTCTGCGGTTTCACCGGATTGCGACACTCCGATAAGCAAAATATTATTATTTTTCGGATGTTTGCGATAAATATATTCACTTGCGGCTTCAACTTCGACAGGAATATCGGCCAATTCCTCAATAACATATTTTCCGACCGTTGCGGCATGCAAAGAAGTTCCGCAAGCCACAATTTCGATTTTAGTAAGATTTTCAATTTCTTGAGCCGACAAATTAAAGGATGGCATAACGATTTTACCCTGCACCAAAAAGCGTTGTAACAAAGAACGCACAATAGCCGGCTGTTCATTAATTTCTTTAAGCATAAAGTGGTCAAAGCCGTTTTTGCTCAAAGCCTCCTGTGATAAAGACAAAACTTGCAAAGGCTTTGTAAAAACGCTTCCTTGCGCGTTTTGAAACACCATTCCTTGAGGCGAAAGCAGAGCCAACTCATCATCATCCAAATAAGCAAATTTGCTGACATGACCGGCCAAAGCGGGAACATCGCTGGCAGCCATCATTCCCTTTTCTCCGCGACCGACCAAAAGCGGAGCATTACGTTTCGCCGCCACCAGCATTTGAGGATTATCTTTGTTCATGATTAAAAAAGCAAAAGCCCCTCTGAATTTTTGCATAGCCTGACGAACGGCTTGCGGAAAAGAAGCCGCGGATTTAAGTTCATCTTCAATCTGCACCACGGCAACTTCCGTATCGGTATCAGAAGAAAAACGATAGCCTTTTGCGGACAAATCCGCTTTAAGTTCTTTATAATTTTCAATAATTCCGTTATGCACCAACACGGTTTTGCCGTCATTTGAGATATGGGGATGAGCATTAGCCAGACTGGGAGCACCATGAGTTGCCCAACGAATATGACCAATTCCCATTGTTGCGTCAAGCGAGGTATTTTTTTGCATTTCTCGGAGCAAATTCTCCAATTTTCCCACGGCTTTCAGGATATGAAACGAATTATTTTGACACAAAGCCAAACCGGCGGAATCATAACCGCGATATTCCAAAGTTTTCAAACCGTTAAATAAAATTTCAGCCGTATTTTCACTTCCGATAAAACCAACAACACCGCACATAAAACCAATCTCCTATAAAAATATTTCCAACAATCAACAAGTAATTACAAGCGTCCTAATTTACGCAAAGTTTTCAAGACATTTTCTTTATTGCGTTTTTTAATCGGCCGAATGGGACGACCGGCATAGACGGTCCAAGGTTCAAACTTATAACCGCTGGGAACAAAACTAAGCGCACCGATACTGACTCCTTCGGGAATATGGTTATTGGGCATAATCACGGAGTTAGTCCCGACACCAGTATATTTTTCCATAACAACATCGCCTTGAATTTCTTTAACTTCGGGCAAAGAGTGCGTAATTAATTCATTAACATAATCATTACTGGAGAGCCAAATTCTAACCCCTGCCGCCAAGCTGGAACAATCCCCCATTTTGAAAGTAAATTTACCATCGCCGCCGGAAATATAAGTACCGGAAGCGATTTCGCAGTCAGAACCGATTTCGCAAGCGGAAGAGATACGACAAAAATCGGAGATACGCACATTATCACCGGTAGATACCAGTTCGGGTTTTTTAATAATGACATAATCACCGAGAACAAAATTTTTACCAGTTTTCATAGCACAGCTCCTTTCGCAAAAGAATAAGATTAAGTAGATAAGAACAGGCTATCAAGAAAGATTGAAAAAAGGCAAATCAAATGAAATTTTTTATTGTTTCGAAAAACTTAAGCAAAGATTAACGAGCGGAAAAATTCAGGAGAAACAATGATTTAAGAAGGAATATTCTTGTAACAAAGTGAAACATTCGGCAAAAAAGAGTATAACAAAAAGAAAAAAAAGAAAAAGCAACAAGGCGAAAAAAAACCGCGTTATCGGGAGAGAACAGCGGTTTATTACAAAATATTACAGAAAGGAAGAGTTTATCGAGCGCGAATACATTTAGTTTCATCAAAATAGCTAGCTTTAATAAACCCGCGTTGTGTTAAGAACATTGTACTGCAAAGATAAGGGGCATAAGTTTTTGAATCGCCGGCCATAGAAAAAGTATCATAAACGAGATAGCGGCGGCCATAATCATCATAATAGACGCGATCCGGTCTTCCGACGGATTGAGTTAATAAACTTTCTTTATAACCGATAAAATGAGACGGGCGAGGATAATAGCCGTGAGGTACGGTTTGTTTCGCCATGCAAGAAGCCAATAACAAACAGCCTGCAACAATTTTAAAAAACTTACACATAATCAACCCCAATAAAAAAACTTAAAGAAAGGCTAACCAAAAATAATTAATATTTGGATAATAAAAAGCCGCAACCTGAAAAGAAATTTCAAGTTGCGAAAAGAATAAGGACAGGAATTACAAATTCAGGGAATTACAAATTCCGGATTATAATTTTTGAATTTGTTTTCCAAGATTACTGTTTGGATCCAATTCTTGAGGTTTTCCATCAGCATCAATCCGCCACATTTTACCATCAGCGGTCAAATGAACTTGCACACCGGTATTTGTATCTTCGACAACTTTAGAACCATCCGTATTAATTGTGGCTTTTTTACCACTGTTCGTTTCTATATATTTACTTCCATCTTGATTATAAGTAACTTTTCCGTTAGAAGTTGTATAGACACGATTACCTTCTTCATCAAAATAAACAGGTCCTTTAGGTTCTCCAATCATGCTCTGAAAATTTTGACCGGTTGTATCGGTAAATCCGGTAAATTGAACAGCCGTACTATCTCCGGGAATATTGGAGACTTGTGTTTGAGTATTATTGGCCGGAGTATTATTGACCGGAGTATTATTGACCGGAGTATTATTCGTCCTTGTATTCCCAGTCGAAGTATTCCCAGTCGAAGTATTCCCTGTCGAAGTATTCCCTGTCGAAGTAGTAGATGTCGAGGTACTTGTTGAATTAGACTTCTGAGTTGTACTTGAAGAAGGCTTATCAAACAAACTGTTATACAAAGGTTGAGAAGGTGCTTGTTGCTGTTGTTGCTGTTGTTGCATTTGTTGTTGACGCTGTTGTTCAAGTTGTTTTTCTTGTTGCAGCTGTTGCGACATATCGGCACCGGAAACCAAAGCCTGACCGGCACCCATAATACCCCCGAGAATATCGCCAAAGGTTCCGCCGCCACCGATATTTTGCCCTTCATGAGCTACGGTTGTTGCAGCACCGGCAACAGAAGCACCTTTACTAATAATATTATTTAAATCACTAACCGTATTCGTCAAACCGGCACCGCCTTGTTCACTGTTTAACCATTGAGATACCAAATTTGAGCTTCCGCCATCAGCACGCTGTTGAGCATTTTCCGTACGACCTGCATTATCGGTAAAAGTATCTTGCATATTATTTGCGGTATTTCCGATACCGGCTAAAGTATTTCCGACACCGGTACTAACGGCAAAACCGATATTATTTAAGGCACCGGCCGTATTTCCGATAGCCCCCAAAATACCGTCTAATCCACCGCCGCTATTTGCAATAGAATTTTTAATAATATCGACATTATTTTTGACAGTATTAATAGCCGATTTAGCGGTTTGATAAGTATTATAAGCACTACGCGCCATATTGATACCGGATTTTACCGAACCAACCAAATCGCTGAACCCCCATTTTTTCTTAGTTTCGACATTGGTATTCGGAACATCGCTGTCAGAAACATCATTCCCGGTTCCTTCAATTCCCTGATAACGACCGCCAAGATAATTTCCGTATTGTAAGTTTGCTTCAACGGTTGTATCACCGGTAAAATAGCTGACAAACGGACCAATCATGGCTAAAAGGAACAACCCGATAGCAATAGAGGCAAAGTGTTTCCAGTTAATTTTGTTAAAGACCGCGGCATAAGCAAAAGCGACCATACCGAAACCGGAAATAATATAAGCAATAACGCGCAAATCAATCAAGAACATCATCACTTTACAAGCGATTTGCGCAAAAACTTTTGTATCACCGGAACCGGCATCGGCACACACACCTTTTATTCCGGTTGAACCGTCAGCATTACCTTCATTACCGATTTGATCGGTAGCATCGCCGGCTTTTCCTTCTTCTTGATCGACACCGGGAATAGGTAATTCTTCGGCTGCCTCTTCTTCTTTATCATCAATATAGTTTTGAATATCTTCTTGTTCTTTTCTTTTTCTCTCTTCTTCTTCTTTTCTTTTTCTCTCTTCTTCTTCAGCCAAGTGTTGATCCAAAAGAGCCTGCTCTTCATCAGACAATCCGTATTTTTTCTTAGCTTTATCAGCACAAGCCTGACGGGTTGAGGGATTAGCAGCCATAGATTCACATTCTTTTAAAGCGGCAGCAAGTTTTTCACTTTTTTCTGCAGCTTTATTAACATTTTTCCCTTGTTTTTCAAGCGTTTTATCAATTTGTTTCTTAGCTTTTTCATAATCTTTAGTAAAATCATCAACAATTTTTTGTTGATTTTTAATTTCTTTTTCCAAAGCTTTAATACGGTCTTTCTTTTGGTTTTTAAGGTCTTTCAAAGCCTTTTTATAGTCATCATCAGAAATTTCACCGTAATAGACCTGTTTTTTGAGTTGATCAATTTTATAAGCTTCATCAGCCGTATAAAGAGCCGTAGTTAATTCATTCAATTCTTTTTGTGCGGCATCAATAGCTTTTTGAGCCTTTTGACTTTGTTGATATTGCTCCATCATCTGTTCACGGAGTTGATTTTCTAACTGTTCACGAGTGTAATAAGTAGAGTCTTCGGCCTGAGCGAAATTCGGCATAACGCAAAGGGTCAGGAACAGACCGGTAAGAAAGAACAAAAGAGACAAACGTTTCATGACACCCTCCCCGACTTTGGACAGACTCCCCCAATGTCAAATTAATTTATTATATGATAGCGTTTTTTTAAGTGAAAGACAAGGCATTTTGCGCATAGTAACAAAAAGTTCATAATTGAATCCCGAGCGAGAGCAAAGTACCTTTATCAAAAGACATACCGCGCAAGAGTTCGGCAATCGGCATAAGTTTTTTCCCCTGCCGTTGAATTTCCAAAATCTGCAAAGCGGAATTCTCACCGCAAGCAATAATCAAGTTCTTTTGCCCCTCGATAATTTTCCCTTGAGCACAAGAAACATCAGAACAAGGCACGCAGGCCGCCCGCAAGACTTTAAAGCGTTCACCGTTATATTCAAAAAAAGTAGCGGGATAAGGATTAAAGGCACGAATTTTACGTTCCAAGACCACCGCCGGCAAAGAAAAGTCCAAACGACATTCCGATTTTTCGATTTTGGCAGCATAACAAGTAAGAGCCTCGTCTTGGTGTTGCGGCTTAATGTTGGGCAAATTATTCAGGACTTGAAGAATCAAATCGGCACCGAGAGCGGCAAGCTCGTCGTGTAAAGAACCGCCGGTTGTTTGCAACGTAATCGGCAAAGATTGAGAGAGCAGCATATCTCCGGTATCCAACCCTTCGGCAATCTGCATAATCGTAACGCCGCTTTGCGTATCACCGCATTCAATGGAGCGTTGAATGGGTGCAGCACCGCGCCAACGAGGCAATAAGGAGGCATGAATATTCAAACACCCCAAAGGAAAAGCCTCAAGCACGGGTTTGGGAATAATCAGTCCATAAGCCGCCACAACAGCCACATCGGCTTTTAAGGCACGAATTTGTTCTTGCACTTCGGCATTACGTAGTGTTTTCGGAGTACGCACTTCGATACCGTTTTCCTCGGCAAAGAGGTGTACGGGTGATTTTGTAAGTTTATTCCCACGTCCGGCTTCTTTGGGAGCTTGAGTATAGACACAGCACACTTCATGATTTCGGCACAAATTTTTCAAAGCCGGCAAAGCAAAATCGGGAGTACCCATAAAAACAATTCTCATAAAACACCTCGGCAAAATTAGGGACAAAAGAACGAAAGCTCAAAAGCAAAAAAAGGAAAACAAAATCAATCAGATGACGGGTGTGTTTGCATTTTTTTGATGAGCATATTACGTTTCAAACGGCTCAAATGGTCAATATAAAGAATACCGTCCAGATGATCAATTTCATGTTGTAACACGATAGCCAAAAAATCATCGGCAAGCAGTTCTTGAGGTTTACCGAAATAATCAAGATACTTGACGCGAATGGCGGCATAACGTTCGACATCGGCATGCTGCCCCGGAACGGAAAGACAACCTTCGCTTCCGATAACGCGTTCATCAGAAAACCACACAATTTCGGGGTTAACAAAATACAGAGGCTTACCGGGTTTATCCTCCTCACGTTCATAGTCAATAACCAGAATACGTTTTGACACCCCGACCTGAGGCGCGGCCAAACCGACCCCGACCGCCTGATACATAGTTTCCAACATATCATCCATAAGACGTCGAATGTCATCATCGACTTTTTCAACAGGTTCCGCGTGTTTTTTCAAAATCGGATGCGGATAAGTATAAATTTTCAATTTAGTCATCAAATTACCACAAACAACAAAGGATTAGACACGGTCTTTAGCAATACTGTCGAGCAAAGCATTAACCATTTTAGGTTCTTTCTTTGAGAAGAAAGCATAAGCCAAATCGACATATTCTTTAATCAAGATTTTCGTATCAATCTCATGATTATTCAAAAGTTCATAAACGGCACAGAGCAAGAGAGCCTGCAAAGTTCCGTCCATACGTTCAAAGGAATAACCTTCCGCCAAATAGAGGGAGAGAGATTTTTCCAACTCTTGTTTATGGGCATGCACCCCGCGCACGATTTCGGTAAAATAGGGTTTATCGAGTTCGGTAACTTCGACCATTTCTTCGGCACAGGTAAGAGGGTTTTCCTCAATCACGAAGCGACCGACCGACCCATCGCAAAAATCTTTAATCACTTCATCAACGGGCAGTTGCCCGAAAGCAATCATATAAGTCGCCTGTACGGCAGCCAAGCGGGCTTCGGATTTCATTCTAATTTTTTCAGAAACAAATTTAGCCATAATTTAGAACCTCATTAATCAATCGTTATCTTTATCAGGAGCATCGGGTTTTGCAAACTTGTCGATGGTATCCACAAAATCTTCAAAATCTTTGACTTCGCGAAAATCCTTATAAACGGAAGCAAAGCGGATATAAGCAATATGATCGAGATTAGCCAAGGCTTCCATGACATATTCCCCGATAATCTGTGAAGGGATTTCGCCCTCACCGGAGAGTTCGAGCCGCCGTTGAATAGAGGAGACGATTTTTTCCACTCTTTCCTCGGACACAGGTCTTTTTCGCACGGACAGATAGATAGACTTAGCCAACTTGTCGCGATCGAAAGGGACTTTTTCGCCGTTTTTTTTAAGAACGATTAAGTCACGCAATTGGACACGTTCAAAAGTCGTAAAGCGCGAACCGCATTCGGGACATTCTCTTCTGCGACGAATAGAAGTATTATCATCGGCATTTCGAGAATCCTTGACTTGAGTATCATCGCAACCGCAAAACGGACATTTCATAAAAGCCACCTTTTCAGATTTTGTATTTTAACAACTTCTCCGCCACCTGATAAAGTTTTGAAGAATATCTAGCTCCTTTTATAAGGAGAATATCATTATTTTGCAACAAGTTATTTAACAAAAATTCATCTAAACCGTCATTATTTTCAAAATAGAACTGTTTTTTATCCGAAGAGAGCTGAGAGAGCATATCCTTCATTTCGGGACAAACCCCGATAACGACATCGACATCGGCTTGATTAACATAAGCTCCGAGTTCTTGGTGTTTCAGTGCAGAAGAAGAGCCTATTTCCGCCATTTTACCCAAGACGGCGATTTTACGACCTTGCGAAAGAGGTTTCATTTTTCCGAGCTGTTGCACGGCAATTTTCATAGCTTCGGGCTGACCGGAATAACTATCGTCAATAAGGGTAAAGGCTCCTTTTTTATCGGGAAGACTAATTTTGACTTTTTGCCCTCTCCCCGGCAAAGCGGAAAAATCCTTGAGCAGAGCGGCGGCTTTTTGAACATCGAGCCCCAAGACATCAACCACGGTCAAAGCGCATAAAGCATTAGCGACATGATGTTCACCGTTTTCGGAGAGAAGGAAGTCGATTTTTTTGCCGCCGATTTCAGCTTTAACACGGCACCCTTCCCCTTCGGGAGAAACTTCGGGCATATTGACACTTCCGAACAAGACAACCTTAGCTTTTTGTTCATCGGCACGAGCCACCAGCAAATCCGCATAATTAGTATCTCCGTTAATGATGGCGGTACCGTTTTTTTTCAAACCGGAAAAAATTTCGGCTTTAGCTTCGGCAATACCTTTAAAATTTTCAAAAAATTCAAGATGCATGGGATAGACATTCGTTACGATAGCAATGTCGGGTTGCACATAAGAGGTTAATTTTTCAATTTCATGCGGTGCGCTCATACCCATTTCGATTACGGCATATTGAGCGCTCATGCTTAGATTGCAAAGTGTTTCGGGAACACCGATATGATTATTATGATTTCCTTGCGTGGCATAGACATCGGCAAATTTACTGAGCAAGAATTTAATTTCTTCTTTTGTGGTTGTTTTACCGGCACTACCGGTCAAGCCGATAACTTTTCCCTGAAACAAGGAGCGGTTATAAGCACCGATTTTTCCATAGGCTTCCACGGAGTCGGCCACCACGATTTGTCGCACGGCGGAAGCATTGGGATTAAGTTTTTCAACCACGGTTAAGGGGCAACCTTTTTCCAAAACCTCCTGCACAAAGTCATGCCCGTCAAAATTTTGCCCTTTAAGAGCGATGAACAAAGAATTTTTACCGGCTTTACGGCTGTCGGTAACCACTTCATTCACATCGGCATCGACAACATTTGAAGAAGAATAAACGATTTGAGCGATTTTTTTCGCATTAATATTCTGCATAATTTCCCTCACAAACAACGATTTTAGACAGGATAACAACAAAAGATAAATATTGTGTTTAAAATAAAACTTGATTTTACAGAAAAAAAGATGTACATTTTGTCCAAACAAATATTATTAATCACTAAATTTTAAGCATTATGAAAAAGTTAAGTATTATTTTGAGCATTGTATTTTTGGCAAGTATGATTTTTGCAAGTTGTAACAATCAGAACAAAGGAAATGAAGGAAACGAGGGAACCTCCGTATCGCCGCTGGCAGAAATTACAGAGGCGATAGAAATTACAGAGAATGAATTATTGGTTTACCCGACGGCACACATCGGGGATATGTACTTCAAAAATAATTTAACGGGAGGCAGCCGCTTTACCTATCAGAGCTATTGGGGTCTCAAAAGCATCAATTTTCGTGAAAAATACGACATTGATAAATACACGGATAAAGTATATTGGGTTGATGATTCACGTCAACAATACAAGCTAAAACCCTTTGATGTTCTCGAAAGCACCTTAGCCTTGCCCTACGGGGTACCGATAGAAATTTATAAGGCTTCAGAATCGGTAAGAGGATTAGCGATAAAAAAAGCCAACAACAAAATTCTCATGATAATCGTCAGCCGTTACACAGCGTTTGAAACCATGAGAATGAAGTACTTTTTAACCAATGATGTCGGAAAAGTGGTAATCAAGAGGATACACGACATTCCGTACGTTCAACTGATAACGTTCTTTGAAGACCTCAAAGTTGTACAAAAATTCTGGGTTCCGCTTCATAAACCGACGAACAACGTAGAACCGGTCAATAAGAACAACTACGCACAATTTGTCTATCCGGAAGGCAACGGTCTAAAACCGAAAAAGGACAGTCTTGTCATAATGAAATGCTACGGAGAAAAGCCGCAAATTGATTGTGAAGAAGACGGCAACGGCGGCAGTAAGATTATTGTTCGCGCAGCCAAACCGGACGGCAGTGATATTACCATGCATGTTGACAAAGCGATTTATCACTATGACGGCAAAGCCCTCTATGATATTGTCAAAAAAAGATTTATAGACCAGAATGTTTTGGTCGGAGCCAGCTTTGGACTATCAAACGGAAGATTTTTGACAATATTGCAAGCCAAAGACATAACACGGTTTACCGAATACGCCAAAGAATTTAAAATAGTGCCTGATCTCGATAAGGGTAATCCTTACGGAGAGCTCTATGTAAATTGGCTAAGCGTTTACAACAAAGGACATGACTTCATCATGTTTCCGCGCTACATTCCGGTATTTCCGTAAGAATAAAAAAAAACCTTGTTGTTTCAACAAGGTTTTTTTTATGAAGTTTTTTTTAGTTATGAAGCATACTTCCATAACCGGAAGTATCATCATCACTTATTTCGGCACACAATTTTTTTGTTTTTTTGTTTCGACGCAACCAAGCTCGAAGTTTTGGCTCCCAAATAGGATTGTATGTAAAAGCTAGAACCAAGATTCCTAATGCTCCGGCGATGTAGGACATCACTTCAGCAGGCAAAAGCGTGTCATGCGTATTAGCATAAGCCAACTCTTTTTTAATTTGCTCAACATCATCGGTACGATAGACAAACATATACCCTCCGACATCTATAAGAGCATAAGTAGCCCCAACTTGTATGCGTTCATTCAAACTATTATCGACAAAAGATTGTCTGATTTCCCAGTTTGTCCCATCAATAGTGTGAAAGATTCCATCTTTATGTGTCAGTTCACCATAAACCAGCACTTTAGCATAGGCTTTAGGTTCAACAAAACGAAAGGCTCGCGGAAATGCTTTTTCCAAGAGCAAGAACATCATCGGCAAAACCATCAAACCTCCTAAAATCGTTCCCATGTTAAAGATAATCTCTCTATCTCCTCTTTTATGGTCTGTCATGAGTACAAAAAAGAGTGAAAACAATGCCAAAATTCCCGACACACCAGCAATGACTCTCCACCCAAGATTTGCACCTGCAAAATCATTCAGATGTTCCTGATTGAGTTTGCTGACATATAATTTGCCATCATCTTTGTAAATAGAGGCATTTTTGCCGTCAGCGGTCATTTTATCACCAAAGAGATAATCGGTTGTACCGTTTTCAACGTTGTAAGTTATACCATCAATGGTAGCTGATGTTTCGCTGAGTTGGGTTAATTTGCCTTCCGCCACAAGATTCTTTTCTTGGCAAGAAGTACAAAGCAACAAAAAGATTGTGCTTAAAAAAACTAATAATTTGTTCATAATGCTTATTTATTTAAATTAATAATAAAGTTAATTGAGCTAACAATATTTCATTTTTTGTCCATTGTCAATATTTTTTACAAATATCATATTACCGTAAAAAACCATTTGTCATTTTTCTTCTTTCCTTGCAAAATTAGGTATTTACATATTGCAACAAATATGTTATATTAGAGTCGTGATGATAAGCAAGGAGGATGTGATGAAACAATTTTCAAAAGTACTCTTATTGTCTGCCGTCAGCTTATTTGTTGACTGTGGAAATGTAACTTATGCTTCTTTTGAGGACAATTCTTCACTCCTCAAGTCTGGCATCCCTACTTTACACACACATCACACATACTTACGCCATACTCAGGAAATACTCAACTTATCATCACACCTTTTTGATAAAGGAACAGATAAGGGTGTGAAAATTGCTTCGGTGTGTTTTATCACCGATGCGGGGAATTGTTCCGGTGATAAATTCGGTAATCTTGAAAGCCCGACCGGAGGAAACGGAGGCGGAACTCCAAATGGAAATGGCGGAGGAACAGGAGGAGATAATCCTAATAATATTCCCGAATATGAAACCATACCCGAACAATGTCGCAATGCCGGTTATACCGTTACATCTTGCGTTGCCGGAAAACATCCCGTTAATCCTTGTCCTTCCGATAATACCTATTATAAAGAATGTGTTTGTGATGAAAATTTGACACAAACTTGTTCCGTTCCTTATTATGGTGTCGGGGTGTCTTGTGATGGAAAATATGCTTCTTGTCAAAGAGATGATGATAAGGCTTGCCGTAATGCCGGTTATACCCAAACAGCCGCTTGTCCGACACTTCAAGTTCCAAATAAAAAATGTCCTTATAATGCTTCTTATTATGACAAGTGCGTTTGTCAATCAGGCTTAGTTACTTGCTCTTCTCCGCAAATCGGCGTCGGAACATCTTGCGGAGGGAAATATCAATCTTGTCAATGTCCGAGCAGTTACAAATCTTGTGATTGCGGCGGAGCTGTCGGGGCAACGTCTTGTACCATTAACGGCACAACAACTTATTCAAGCTGTAAATCTTGTTGCAGTGATACTTGCCCAAGCGGTTATTCTAAAACAAACCCCGGAGGTTGTTATGAGGTAAGTCGAACCGAGTGCGGAACAACATGCTATAAATCAAAATCTTGTTGTAATTCAAGCTCTTCGGACTGGTGTTCGGTACATAGTACTTGTCATGGTGATTGCTGTAAAGACGGAACGCTCCAACCTTGTGATACAAGATGCGGCGGCTCGGGATGTTCTTCTTCAGGAGGAAGTTCTTCAAGTGGTGGCTCCTCTTCTGAAGGAGGTTCTGGGAATGGCGGAAACGTATGTGTTCCTGAACTTGTCTGGGGTACAGTTTACGTATCATATAGTTGTGGCTGCACAGGATATCAAACCGATTTTACAAAATATATACGCGAAGAATCAAGATGTATTGATGAAAACGGTAACTTGGTTCATGACGATTTTCCCTCACGTTATAGCTATGGAACAACAAAATATGCAACAGCAAGTGAATGTAAAGCCGCAGAATGTTCTTCCTTTACACCATATACGGAAAACACTGGGCGAGGTTGCAATAAATCTATTCCTTGTGATTAATAAACTCTAATTTTAATCAATTTCACAAAATAGATATCTCCCAGTAAACTGGGGGTTCTATAACAGCTACAAACTTTACGGTTTGACCATGCTCGTTGGCATGGAGTGGTGTTGTTCCAACACCTTGGCATTCAGCCCCGAGTAAACTCGGGGTTTTCTGTAAGGCAACTAATAAAAAAGCCGCTGCGAACACTTGTGAGGATTCCACCTCTTCCCGCTCTCTGCTCCTTTTTTTTCTCACTTTTCCAACCCCAACACTCTCTCCGTCCTCTTCTCTCTGCTCCTCTGTACATCTCCTCTATTCGTCCTCCGCCCCTCTAACTTACTCCTTGCTTCCGCCCCACTATCCGTCCTCCACCCCTCTACTCGTCCTCTGCCCCTTTATCTTTTCTCTAATACTTAGAGTTCGCTCAAACTTTAACTAGTTTTGATTTTTGGCTAAGAATAAAACACTCTCTTTTCCCCCTCTTCTCGCTCTCTGCCCCCTTTTTTCCTCACTTTCCTGCACTATTCCCGCTCTCTGTACCTCCCCACACTCTTCTCTCTGCTCCTTTTTTTTCTCACTTTTCCAACCCCAACACTCTCTCCGTCCTCTTCTCTCTGCTCCTCTGTACATCCCCTCCATCCGCCTCAACCCGACATCTTCGTTCTAAAAGTTAGAGTTAACTCAAACTTTAATTGACTACAATTTTTGACTAAATAGAAAACACTCTCTTTTCCCCCTCTTCTCTCTGCTCCTCTGTACATCCCCTCTACTCGTCCTCCGCCACTCTATCTTTTCTCTAACACTTAGAGTTCGCTCAAACTTTAACTAGTTTTGATTTTCGACTAAGAATAAAATACTCTCTTTTCCACATTTCCCTTTTCTCTCCATACTCATTTTTCCTAACTTACTCCTTGCTTTCACACCTCTCCGCTGCTCTGTACCCCCTCTCCTTCACAGCTCTCCGCTACTCTATCGTCCTCTGCTAGACATCTCTTCTATTCGTCCTCGCCCTCTTACTTACTCCTTGCTTCCGCCCCACTATCCGTCCTCCACCCCTCTAACTTACTCCTTGCTTCCGCCCCACAATCCGTCCTCTGCTAGACATCTCCTCTACTCGTCCTCTGCCCCTTTATCTTTTCTCTAATACTTAGAGTTCGCTCAAACTTTAACTAGTTTTGATTTTTGGCTAAGAATAAAACACTCTCTTTTCCACATTTCCCTTTTCTCTCCATACTCATTTTTCCTAACTTACTCCTTGCTTCCGCACCTCTCCGCTGCTCTGTACCCCCTCTCCTTCACAGCTCTCCGCTACTCTATCGTCCTCTGCTAGACATCCCCTCTATTCGTCCTCGCCCCTTTATCTTTTCTCTAATACTTAGAGTTCGCTCAAACTTTAACTAGTTTTGATTTTTGGCTAAGCATAAAACACTCTCTTTTTCACCACTCTACGCAGCAGCAACAAGAGCTCAACGTCAACCGCCTCAAGCAATATTTCCGCACAAACTCATGACCAAGTACAAAATTTTCAGCATGGTAACCCAAAAAAAGCTCCTTGGCTTTCACCAAGGAGCTTTACTTATTTCGTCAGTAACCTTATTCCTGAACTTTAAATTCAGCCATATGTTCTAACAATTCGCGTTTTGCTTTGAGATTTTCGGAAGATTTTTCCATCAAAGCTTCATAGCGTTCCGGATTCATCTTATTGACAATCTGGAAACGAACTTCGTTAGACATAAAGTCAGACAACGGACGAGAAGGAGCTTTTGAATCAAGTGTCAAAGGAGCTTTACCTTCTTTAATGTTGTTCGGGTTATAACGATACAACGGCCAACTACCTGTTTCAACGGCAACTTTTTGGTGTTCCAAACCGTCAGCCAAATTGAAACCTTGAGCAATACAGTGAGAGTAAGCAATAATGATGGACGGACCGTCAAAAGCTTCAGCTTCGTTCATCGCTTTAATAACTTGGGAATCATTAGCACCCATAGAAACTTGAGCGACATAAACATTACCGTAAGACATAGCAATCATAGCCAAATCTTTCTTCGGTAATTCTTTACCGGCAGTAGCAAATTTAGCGGAAGCACCCATCGGTGTAGCCTTAGATTGTTGACCACCCGTATTAGAGTAAACACCGGTATCAATAACCAAGATATTGATATTCTTACCGGAAGCGATAGCATGATCCAAACCGCCGAAACCAATATCATAAGCCCAACCATCACCACCGATAATCCAAACAGATTTCTTGATGAGATAATCAGCAACTTTGTCAAGGTGTTTTGCTTCTTCATCGTTAATTGAAGCAAGTTTCGCACGCAAAGCGGCAACATTATCACGTTGAGCATCAATTTCCGTATCATTTGATTGTGGGTTATTTTGAATCTTTTCAACCAATTCGGCACCGATTTTGTCTTTCAAATTATTCAACAAAGATTCGGCAATATGTTTCTGTTGGTCGATAGAGAAACGCATACCCAAACCGAATTCGGCGTTATCTTCGAACAAAGAGTTAGCCCAAGCCGGACCATGACCTTTTTCATCCTTAGCATAAGGAGTTGTCGGCAAGTTACCGGAATAGATTGAAGAGCAACCCGTTGCATTAGCGACAACCATTCTGTCACCAAACAATTGAGTCAAAAGTTTGATATACGGAGTTTCACCGCAGCCGGCACAAGCACCGGAGAATTCGAACAACGGTTGAATCATCTGAGTTGTCTTCGGCAAGTTCTTAGCAACTTCGGTACGTTTAACGTAAGGCAAAGTTTCAAAGAAGTTCCAGCAAGCCTTTTGTTCATCCAAATGATTTTCGATGTGATCCATATTAATAGCTTTGCGAGCCGGATCAGCTTTATTTTTAGCCGGGCAAGCGCTTACGCAGATACCGCAACCGGTACAATCTTCCGGAGACATCTGCCAAATAAATTGTTTACCGGCAAATTCTTTTCCTTTATAAGGAGCAGATTTAAAGCCTTTCGGAGCATTTTTCAACTCTTCTTCGCTGGCTACTTTCATACGAATAACGCCGTGCGGGCAAACGATAGAGCATTTACCGCATTGAATACAAGTATCAGCATCCCAAACCGGAATTTCGGTAGCGATGCAGCGTTTTTCATATTGAGTAGTACCAGTCGGCCAAGTACCGTCGGCAACTTCGGCAAAAGCAGAAACCGGAAGTTTATCACCGCGATCGGCAATAAGTTCACCGGTAAGTTTTTTAACAAATTCGGGAGCATTAGCCGGAACAGGAGCTTGCATATGCAAAGCAGAAGTAGCCTGAGCCGGAACTTCGATTTTTGTTAAATGTTCCAAAGTAGCGTCAACGGCGGCAAAGTTCTTTTGAACAATGGCATCACCTTTTTTGCTATAAGTTTTCTTAATAGCGTTTTTAATTTGAGCAATTGCCTCATCTTTAGGCAAAATATTAGAAATAGCAAAGAAGCAAGTCTGCATGATTGTATTAATGCGTTGACCCATACCGGTTTTACGAGCCACATCAACAGCATTAATAGAATAGAAATTAATTTTCTTATCAATAATTTGTTGTTGTACTTCGCGCGGTAAATGGTTCCAAACTTCTTGACCGTCATAAGGAGCGTTCAAGAGGAAAGTTGCCCCTTCTTTAGCGATTTTCAAGATATCGACTTTTGCCATAAATGGGAATTGGTGGCAAGCAACGAAATCAGCTTTATTAATTAAATAAGCGGCTTTAATCGGATTATCCGAGAAACGCAAGTGAGAAGTCGTCATAGAACCGGATTTACGAGAGTCATAAACGAAATACCCCTGACCATATTTTCCGGCATCTTCGGCAATAATTTTGATTGAGTTTTTGTTAGCACCGACTGTACCATCAGCACCCAAACCAAAGAATACGGCACGAACAACATCTTTACCTTCGGTATCAATATCATCGCTGTAAGACAAAGATTTGTGAGTAACATCATCTTCGATACCGACGGTAAATCCGTTTAACGGTTTTGCAGCGGCACCGTTATCATAAACGGCTTTAACCATACCCGGAGTAAATTCTTTAGAAGACAAGCCGTAACGACCGCCGACGATACGAGGCATATGAGCGATTTCGCCGTTAGCAAAAGCCTGAGTAAGGGTAGCAACGACATCCAAATACAAAGGTTCACCGATAGAACCGGATTCTTTTGTTCTGTCAAGAACGTTAACGGTTTTAACAGAAGCCGGCAAAGCCTTCAAGAAAGATTTTGTCGGGAAAGGACGATACAAACGAACCTTAACCAAGCCGACTTTATAACCGTTGTTGTTGAGATAGTTAATAGCTTCTTCAACGGTTTCGGCACCGGAACCCATAATAACGATAACTTGTTCGGCATCTTTCGGACCGACATAATCAACGACATTATATTGACGACCGGAGATTTTAGCAAACTTGTCCATTTCTTCCTGAACAATACCTTCAACGGCATCATAATATTTATTAGATGCTTCACGACCTTGGAAGAAGACGTCTGGGTTTTGAGCGGTACCGCGAATAACCGGAGCTTCCGGACGCAGAGCGTGTTCAGCCACAAAATTGGTATTAATACCTTTGAGCATATCTCTCAAATTATCATCAGAGAGGAGTTTAATTTTTTTGATTTCGTGAGAAGTGCGGAAACCATCAAAGAAGTGCATAAAGGGCACGCGAGCGCGGAGAGTAGAAGTCTGAGCGATAGCGGCAAAGTCATGAACTTCCTGAACGGAATTAGAGCACAACATAGCGAAACCGGTCTGACGGCAAGACATAACGTCGGAATGATCACCGAAGATAGACAAAGCATGATAAGCCAAAGAGCGAGCGGCAACATGCATAACGAACGGAGAGAGTTCACCGGCGATTTTATACATATTCGGGATCATCAAGAGCAAGCCTTGAGAAGCGGTAAAGGTTGTTGTCAAAGAACCGGCTTGCAAAGCACCGTGGCAAGCACCGGCGGCACCGGCTTCGGATTGCATTTCCTGAACTTCAGGAACGACGCCCCAAAGATTTTTCTGATTAGCAGCAGACCACGCATCGGCCCATTCCCCCATCGGAGAAGACGGGGTAATCGGGTAAATAACGCAGACTTCGTTCATGCGGTGAGCAACGGAAGCGGCAGCTTCGTTACCATCCATCATTTTCATCTTAACATCAGACATTATGTTATTTTCCTTAAATTAGTTACAAAAAAAAGCTTTCGACAGCCCGGAAAGGAGCTGACGATAGAGCCATACAGATTCTCTATGCGCGCATTTATAACACCAAAAGATTCAAAAATCCATCAAAAAAAAATAATCCCCCCAAAAAACTTCCGAGAGCCAAATTTCACATAACCGTCAATTTTTTTAAATTAGGACAAAAATAAGAGTTGGAATAGACATAAAAATATGTTATAGTAAAAAGTGATATAACAATTTTTGTATTCTATTATTCTGTTGGATATTCATGATGTTGCCTTTATAGGGAAACGGATTGTTTCAGAATGAGAATATTTTTTAATATTAACTAAAGATGAGATAATCCAGTCTCTTCTATAAATATCACTAACATGAATTTCAATAAAATTTTTCGGGATCAAAACGGCAGAGTATTTAACAAAATCAACGCAGCTGAAGCAGAAAGTTTTAATGGTAATTACATTACCGTCATAAACAATCGCGCCATAGCAGTTGTTGATGGTCAAGAAATTGACATGCCGACATGTTTGTATAATGAAATCGGAGTAGCCTATCACTTTGTTGATTTTTACAAACACGGTCAAAAAATGGCTAAAAAACACGGTATATACTACGCCGTTAAACAAGAACCCATTCGGGTGTGGAAAAACATCAAACCGGGTGAATGCATACGTACTGTCATTGATGGCTACGAAGAACATTCAATCGAGTTGGATGACAGCAAAGTCGCTGCGCAAAATGTAATAAAAAACGAATTTTACGCCATTCCGAAAGCTGTGCTAGAGGAAAAGTATAAATTCGACCACAGTGAATTTGACTACGACCTGTATATTCCAAAATCAGATGTTGTATCATTATGGACATATAGTGATGTCAATATCTTTGGAGTATTATGGGGCGGATTGGAATTCCTCACAACCCCGATGATTAACATTACAGACCCAAATGATTGCTACGGCTGCAATTATATAGTCTGGTGGGGAAATGATGGAAGATTAAGTAGTTACAAAGTAGTTGGTTACTGTCGGGCTTGTGGTCAGAAATTCTATCCCAAACCGATGGAAGCACCAATCAATGTAACAGAAGCAACATTCCAGCCACCCAAATGGATGTGCTAAAAAACCGAATTATCAAAACAGTCCCTCTTCTTAACAAGGAGGGCTGTTTGTATTTTTCTTCATAGAGATATCAAAATAGTGATTTACATATGAGAAAAATATGTTATAATAAAATTGTTAAATATTAAAAATATATTATTATGGAAAAAAAATTTGAAGAACTGCTGAGAGAGAATGGATTTAAGTGCAATGCTGATGGTCGCCAATGGATGGCCAACAAAATAGGAGCATTACCGGCACACAAAATTAAGGCTGAAAAATGGGCACCGGTTTTGGTATATGCCGAAAAAATCGGCGGTTGCCGCCCCGGAGAAGTTTATACCTACGCCAACGCACAGGGAACAACATCCCAAGCCCGCGTTGCAAGTATTTACAAACTACCGGAGAACATGATAAATCCGGTACTTGTCTGTTTTTCAGGAATCATGACAGCGCATTTATGCTGTTTTGAAACCCTGCGTTTTTATGCCAAACAACACGACGAGCTTCTTCCGTTGTTAGCCATAGGCAAAGGCGGCAATAAAGGATTGTACGAAACCGTTTTCAATCGTAAAGCCGGAATTATGGTCGGCAGCGAATACAATGCTTACCTGAATGTTTTGTCTTATCTGGCACCGACAAGTTACGTTCGCGAAAACGAACGAATTTGTAAGGATATTGATACCGCCGGAAACTTTGATGAATTGTATCAATTCGCAAAGGAGAGCAATCAGGAAACAACATTTATTTTGTGTTCGGGAAATTTCAGCTATGACAAGAGGCTTCTTGCCGAATTTATGCTGAAAGCATCCGACCCAAAATACAAAGATGCCAAAATGAACTTTGTAATAGCTCACTGCCCGATAATTACCAAATTGCACGTCGTTGATGGCAGATTATCGGAAATTCTGTTGGGCTATATCGCAGCCAGCCTCGGTCCTTTGACCAAAGACACCATTACCTTTGAGGGCGAAACCAAATCAGCGAACCCTGAAAGATATTTGATGCCGGAGGTGATGGATGCCGACTGGAACGCCTTTAAGGAGCTCATTTCCTGTTACAGCAACATGGGATGGCCCAATTATGAGGAGCTCCTCTACGGCACCGACCACGAAGAAGCAGTCTTACACATCATCTTGAGCGACCTTCGCGCAAGAAGCTGTTTTACCAAAGACAGCTACGATGTGGAGATTAAACAAGATTTGGAAGATTATCAAAACTTTTTGGGAAAATACAACGGCAGCCCGCTTAGAGCTGACTTTTTGGATTATCTCAAAGAGACACCGGAAGAAAAATACTTCTAAGGGTTAAAATCTATCCAATTTTGTAACTAAAAAAAGACAGTCCTTTCCTCAAAAGAAAGGGCTGTTTTTTTTATAAAGAAAGAAATAGCAGACTCGCGTAAAATGTGCTAAGATAAAAAAAGAGCAAAGGAGGACGCCATGAAAGACAAAGAAGTTATTTACTACAAATTCAAAAAAAATTATGTCTGGCTTGTACTCAACCTACTGGTTTTATATTTCCTGATAAATTGTGCTGTTAAGCATCCGATGTTATGGCATTGGGATCAAATGCAAATCATGCTGGGATTATTCAGCACAACCTTATTGATGTGGAGTTGGAAATATTTATGCAAGATACCGGTAGCGGTAATCAGTGAAGAGAGCATAAAAATCGACCATTGCCATCCCTTAGCCTGGAAAGATATCGCCGGAGCGCAATACCGCACGGCACATTGTTGCTTTAAGAAATTGCCGATAATAGTTTTATATCCGCGTGCCAAATTACAATACAAATACAACTTTTTGCAAAAGATGATAATAGACAGCGATTTCACGGCATTTTCCATTCCATTATATGACATAAGCAAAGAAGACCATGAAAAAGTCGCAAAACTCCTCACACAATACCTCGGTAAAATAGAAAAAGAAGAAAAACAACAATAAGAACCAAAAGAAGACTTATCTCAAGATTGGCAGAAAGGACATTGACATTAGGGCAAAATCTGTTAAACCAAAGATGAGATAGTTATTTTTTTGTTTAATTTTAAATTTTTACTATTATGAAAAATTTTGCATTTTTGGCGGTATTATCCGCCGTAGTAATGTTTTTGAGCAGTTGCGGACCTAAAGAAGTGAAGCAACGCTTTGTTGACACGAACTATGCAACGGTAACGTTGGAAGGCACAAATTGCTATGGAGTAATCAATCTTATCAACGACCAAGAGATTATTCCGCAACGTTATTCAAGCATCAACTATTATGTTTCGGGTTACTTTCTGGCAGAAGATTCTAGCGGTGTGCAACTTTTTGACACGGATGGGCAACTGATTATTCCGAGCCAAGACCGGATTAAGAACAAAGGGGACTACTTTGAGTTTCAACGCGGCTCCAAGAAAGGTTTTTACTTTATAAAGACCCAAACCAAGATTTCGGGAGATTATGAAACCTTAGAAGTTGACCAAGCCGGAAATATACTCTTTATGCAAGACGGGAAAGCGGGCATTCTCAATCAACAAGGGAAAGTTGTAATTGCGGGAGAATATCCATATCTCATTTACGACGGAAGCCATTACAACGTAGCCAAGAACAAAAATGACAAACGTCCGATAGTCGGCAAGAACGGGAAAGCGAACTGGAGCTTAGCGGAAGCCTATGTCTTTGACAAAGAGGGCAAGCAGATAAAGAAGCTGACATCCGCCCAAGCGAAAAAGATTTTTGAAGGGAAATAATCCATTCAAAAAATAATCCCATAAAAAAACCCCTCACGTTTTTAACAAAACCTGAGGGATTTTTTGTGTCTTTCGAAAAATTACTGATTATCAGAGCAAAGATAGAAGGTTGCCACGGTAACTTTGTTCATTGAAGAGAACCAACCATTACTGTAAGACAAATCATCAATATTAACATAATTAGCCCCGACTTCAGCGGCTTGTTCACGCAAATTATCGACAATATCTTGAACATTACTGTCTATATCAGAAATAACCATTGAAATTTGTTTACAATTTTGCGGTACGGGCACCCCTTTATAAACCGCGACATTACTTTCATTTTGTTCCGGATATCTCTGATTAGGATATCCCATCATCGCCATATCATAAGAACATCCGGCTAAAAAAAGACCACATAAAGCAGCAAAAGATAATTTTTTCATAAAAACCTCACAAAAAAAATTAAAAACATATAAAAAATACCCTCGCCTCATTAATTTTTATTTAAGATTAAAAAGAAAAAACTAAACTTTGACAAAACAACTTGCATTTTATCAAAACATTTGTTAAGTTAAGCCAAATTACCTATTATTAATTCTATAAAAATTACTATTATGAACAACTTCATTAAAGAAAAAAGCTGCTTGATTAAAAAGATTGAATCGACAGCCGACGGTTGGATTTTACATCCGGTTAATAAAGATGAAAAAAGCATTTTCATCTCACAAAAAAACTACACGGGAAAGATGCCTCCTTTTTTCAAATGGCCATGGCAGGACATAAAATTGGATATGACTTACATTGAAGACTTCCAAGTTTCTGTGAGCTTAAACGGTAACAAATTATTTGAAATTCCGGAAACAGATTTTCCTCAGTCCATAAAAGACTACCTCTCATACATGGAAGGCTATGAAAAAGAAATAGAAAAAGCCGAAGAAGAAAGACAAAAAGAGATTAAACAGGCTTTGGAAAAATATTTTCCCTCGATTTCCATTCCGCAAGACATAGAAAAAGAAATATCTGCATTAGCCATACCCCTGCGTACCTATTTGCAGCTTCATCTTTTTATGGGAGAGGATATCAATTACCGCAAACAAAGAATAGCCTTAACACTAAAACTTTGTGAAATTGCCGTACGTATTTATAAACGCCATGTACCTGAAACCGACATTTTGGGAACATTAGACGGAGCAATAAGATATCGTTTTACCACAATATTTCCGCATTATGGACATGACGTCAAGAAGATTGAGAAATCTTGCCAAGATGACGCAATGAGAAAAAGCCTTTTTGCCGATTACTATGAAGTCAACCGCGCACTAAAAGAATTTCTCCCCCCTGTTGGAAATAATTTGCTAAACAACTATCTTAACTATACCGTCCGCAGAATATTATGCATTTTTTCTTACGACACCGATTACCTTGAGTGTCATCACATCAAAGATGCTTGGGGAAACCGCATTTTGTCGGATGAAATGGATTACAAAAGGAACTATAAAGAAATGAAAATGCCACAATTTCAGTCTTTAATTCTTCCGGAAAAATTCAGCGATGAACAAATTGCAGACTTTATAAAGAATTACAGTCTGAGATAGACCTAAAACTCCGAAAGGCAATAAGCTTTCGGAGTTTTTTTCAATACAATACTTTGCCTAATTTTATTCACGGAATTGACATTTTCACAAGAAGCAACTAACATATTTGTAAAAAGAAAAAGAAAAAGAGAAAGCAACAAACATTCAAAACATCACACCAAGAAAGGACAAACATGGCTTGGATATATTTAATAGCCGCAGGATTATGTGAAGTTGGTTGGCCTTTAGGTCTAAAATTGGCTCAAACAACCAGCTACCGTTTTTCCTCAATCAGCTTATCGGTAATATCAATGACCGTTAGTGGTATTCTCTTATACATGGCACAAAAACACATACCGCTAAGTTTAGCCTACGCCGTCTGGACAGGCATTGGAGCCGCCGGAACATTTATGGTTGGAGTGTACTTGTTTCAAGATAATTCCTCAATATACAGTTGGGCAGGCATTATATTAATAATAAGCGGCATCGTTTTACTAAAAGTTTCACATTAACCCACCCCAACACCATCAAAATGAATCATACATAAAAAAGGCAGTCATTTTACCGACTGCCTTTTGAATTGAAGATACGGACTTAGCTCGTTTAATCCTTCTTCCGTTTGTACATAGTCAGCATAATGCTGCAAATCATTAGTCCGATAACCACAAATATCGGCCACCCTAAGGCAAGAGAACCCATCAAATAGCAAAGATGAGCAACCATAAGCGCAATTACCAACAAAAAGACAAGGATAAAAACCATGAAAAGTTTTTTCATAGAAGAAAAATCTTTGCGCTTTTGAAGTTTAAGATAGCGAAACAAGGTATAAAGACACCACAGGATCGCAACGCCGCAATAAGCGACGATTACATTTTTCCAATCTTCCATAAGCAATAATATTTTAATCGTGAAACATAATTATACATCATGTGAGCCGAAGTATAGTAAAATAAATATAAAAGTCAAGAAACACAACAAACTATTATCAATACAAAAAAACTCTCCATAAAGAAGAGCTGATGGGTGTCTTTTTCCGTAAGGCTTTGCTTTCTAAAAGGCGCGCAAACTACGCTTCGAACACATACTTGTAACACCGCATTCGGAAAGCTGTCACATACCTCAGCGTTTAACAAGTCAGCACATCACCATAAAAAAGCAGCCATTTTCATGACTGTTTTTTTTAATGGTGATACTTAACTCACGGTTTCCGAGCTAATTTTTACAAATTCCTCTCTAATTTTATAATCGGAATATCAAATTTCCACAACTTTTTATCCTTTGTTTTCTTAAAATTCAGTTTTTCATAAAACGACAGTGACGGACCGAATTTCATTGTCCACACAATGCATTTTGAAAATCCTTGTGCTTTTTTACTTTTGCATAAGTAGTTTACCAATAAAGAACCAACGCCACATTTTTGATCTTGAGGATGCACATATAATGCATTAATTTCAAAAACAGAATTTGCAGGATATGTCACATAAGCAAAAGCAACCGATTCATCTTCATGTGTAGCTAACCAACATTCGGTTTCTTGTAAATATTTTTTTGTGCGTTCAATAATTTCATTATTAAGTGGCATATTATCAAGGTATTTATCAGGAAGATATCTTCTATATGATTTTTGATATGTTTCGATATGTATTTTCTTAATATCATAGGCATCATCAATAGTTGCCCTGCGAATATTCAAACACAAAAAATTTAAAATTTTTTGCAAGGTTTCTTGAGGGGGTTGCAGGCTGTTATTTATGATTAAATCCGCAAATTTTGAACAATGATAACCTTCTTGATACATTTGCCTTATCCTTGCTTTTTCGCCTTCTGTTAACTTACGAGTTCCGCGATTTTGCAAACAAATATCAATATTAGGTGCTAATGTAATATTAATAAATTTTGTATTTTCATCTTCCCATAACTTCCATTGATGATATGTTTTATCTGTCATCGGATACGCAAAGATTATATTTTCATAGCGTTGTAAATTTTTCTCTTGAACTATAATTGCATCAAGCCTTTGTAATCTTTCTGCCCAACCTTGTTCACGAGTTAATTTCAACTTCACTTGCTCATCATCTGAAAGCAGGTCATCTACCTCTATAAAAAGGCTTTGAGGTAGTTTTTCTTGCAACAATTTAGATATTGTCGTTTTACCGGAATTTATCGGACCATTGATATTTATGATTTTCATTTTATACCTCTGAAAAGATTACACACTAAAACCAACAAAAAATCAATATCAGATAAAAGAATATCCCACATTTTCAGTAAATCATAATCAACTAATTACTTGATTTTACCACATATTTACCGCAACGAGTTCGTAAAAACTTCCCAAAACGTAATTTTCAAAAATACGACTTTCGAACTCGCAGAAACTAAAGAAAATAAAGAAAAACGGCAGTTTTTATACCTGCCGTTTGAATTGGTGATGCTGTTAGCCTAAAGTTGCAGAAACCTCCCCTAGTTGCTCATATTTGGTAACCGGGTATTGTATACTACTCATTATAATATCCTTTTTATCATTGTTTTTATGAAAGAAGTTTTAATATTTCTCCAAAAACAGGCTGATTATTAATGATAACTATTTCAAGTTTTCTTTTAACACGTGTCATAGCTTGGAATAACATTTTAACTTGATCATAGGGATTTCCCGGCCTTCCTATGCTTTTTAATTGCTTAGCTCCATCATAACAAAAAAAATTGTCTATTATAACAATAACATTATCAAATTCTTGTCCAATAACACTATGAGATGTTCCTTCGTATACTCTAAGTAATTGGAAATCATCTAAGTGATCTTGATAATACCGAGACGGCGTATAATTAATAAGTCTAAAATCATTTTTTGTAGAAATATATGCTTTAGCAGTGCTTTCATTTTGAAAATGAATGATAGAAACATCTTCTGGAATGATTTGTGATTTTTTATTCAAATCAAAAACTGATCTGATAAACTGTGCTAAATTTTTATTAGTTCTTATTTTTTCAGACAATTCAAGTTTATTTGTGCAACTTGCTTCTATAGTAGGTATGGCCTTACTATTTTTTTCCATATAAGAAAGAGTTTGAATTGGGTCATAACTAATAATGCATTTTAACTGATTATCTCGCACAAAGTTAAGAATTAAATCCAGCTGATTAGTGTTAATCCTTTGAGTTTCATCCAAAATTATAATATCAAATTTAGATTTCCTTTGTGCATCTATTGCATTCATAATTACATTGTAAACATCTTTGATTGGAGATATATCCCATCCGCGGGATATTAAAGTATAGTGACCTTTGTTTAAATTTCCGACATGAAAAATCTTAACACGTTTACCTTCTTCTATAAAATGTTTAGCTAAATCATATAGTAATAATGTTTTGCCTGTTCCTGCTTTCCCGGTTATTCCAATAATGTTGTGAGAAGTAGATTTAAATGAATTAATTACACTTGTTTTAAATTCTTCTTGTTGATTAGTTAAAAAGTATTTTCCATCAAGAAAAGCTCCCGTAGAATTAAAAGGTGAAACTAAATAATTGGAAGGATTAAAAAGTTTATTTAAATCACCTGTATATAGATGATTTTGGCTTTCAAGAGCGGAGATTAGTCCATTGATATCTATGGTAATTAATTGGTTGTCTTTATCTAATGTATAGATTGAACCAGTATCTTTTTCAAAAGTTACTAATAAAATATTGCGATTTAAATATGATAAGTAATGTTGGTTTTGTATAAGTTGTTTTTTTATTTTTTCTGGAGTAGATGTTTTCTTTAGCTCAATATCTATTACCAAATTATCATCAATTCTAAGCAAATCAAATTCTTTTGAAATTTGGGGAATATTGTAACCAATATAAAAATTATTATATACCTCAATGGAAGGATGTTCAGCTTGTAAAAGAGAACAAAACTTTTTCAAACATAAAAATTCCTCATCTTTTATATTTATTCCAAGGTACTTTTCATAATTGTTTCTACATGTTTGATCAGATATTTCTGAAAAAGATAGAATATTAGCTGGTTTCATCGGTTTCTCACTTATTTTGTATCACTATAAATAATAGATTTATTAGTTTCTATTTGGTGTTTCTATTACATCGAGTAAGAAAGAATTTACCAAATTAAAAGTTTCCCTTTGCTGATCAATAGTTAAAATGCTCTTTTCTCCATGAAACAAGTTATTTCTTAACCTGAAAATTATATATAAAACAGCTTTAATTTTATCTTTATCGATTGAATCTTTATCTAACAATATCCTATGTGTTTCATCTTTTTTATCTTTTTCTTTGTCTCTCCACCGTAAAGCTTCAAATAAATTTGCGTAGTTTGGATTATTTGTATAGCGATTTTTAAAATATTCAAATATTTCATTAATGTTTATATTATCTATACTTGGTAATCTTTCTACAAAATCAGATACATCAAATATTGAAGCATGATTTCTCACTTTTTTCTTTTCAAAAATATTCCAAATTACGGCAAATTCAAAAAGGAAACGTCGTGATTGTAGGAAATTATTAGAATCTTCATAGCAGGTTAATTGTTCTTTTATATGGTCAATGGTGCTATCAGGCATGAGAAATCCTTCTTTTGAAAATTATTTCAGGTAAAAAGTGAATTTAATATATTCTCGCTATCTTAGAATGTAAATATTTTTATGTGTTATTTAGAGTACATTATTTATAGTCATTTTTTCTTCCTTGCTAAATATGTTTTCGTGTGATTATCTATTTAGTAATAATCGGAGATCACAAAATGAAGTTAAGCAGCATTAGATAAATAAAAAATGCAATTTCTGTATTTAATAAAGGTTATTGCTTTTATAGAGGAAACAAAAATGAGTGTATCTTTTAAGGTTAGAAAATATAAGTGTTTTGGTGAAGAATACCAAGGTTTTGATACCATTAAAAAATTTAATATAATTATCGGAAAAAACAATAGCGGAAAGTCAAAATTACTTGAAGCATTAGAATATTTTGTAAAAAATGGAATTCAATTCTCATATATCCCAGACATTCAAATTGGAAATACCTTTACTAAAGAACAGTTAATTCGGGTTTTTGCTGATAATGTTTCTTCCGGTACTTTAGGAAATGTACTTGGAAATAACTCATATAGTCACTGGGATTTAGTCGGAAAGTATTTGGTTGGTCATCCCTATACATTATCATTATATGGTGATGATAAAAAAATAGATACTGATTTAAGCTATTTTCAAACATATTTAAATGCAGGAAAAGTCATATCAACAGTGTTACAAAAAATACAAATTACCAGCCCTTTTGAAGGATATCGCTATTTGCATTTACAAGCAGAACGAGATATAAAAAAAGAAAAAATTAATTTTGATAAAAAATTATCTTTTGACTTCATAGATAAAGATGCTAGCCATATCACAGATTTAATTGCACGCATGCTTAATGATGAAGGCGGAAATCAAAATCATTGGCAAGAATATATAGAACGCGATTTTTTGAATTTAATCAATAAAATAGTAGCCCCTGAAATACAATTCTCTCGTATTTATACTAAAACTAATTCTGTTGGCACATATGAAATATATCTTGAAGAAAAGGAAAAAGGCGGAATTAAGCTTTCTGACTGTGGCAGTGGGCTTAAAACGGTTATTGCAACGCTGACACTTTTGCATGTTATTCCTTTTTTAACTCAAGAAAAAAAGTTTGTATATGCGTTGGAAGAACTAGAAAATAATATGCATCCCAGCTTAGAACGAAAACTTTTATTTCATATAAAAGATTATATAATGGCAAACAAAGATATGCTATTATTTTTAACGACTCACTCTAATGTTGCAATAGATTTATTTGGTAATGATAAAAATTCACAAATACTTCGAGTGACAAATGATGGACATTATTCCACTGTGCAAAAAGTAGATACTTGGAATGATAAGAAAAATTTACTAGATGAACTAGGGCTAAAAGCAAGCGATATTTTACAATCCAATTGTATCATATGGGTAGAAGGACCTTCTGACCGAATATATATTAACAAATGGATACAGCTTTTTAATACTGGCTCTCCTTTACAGGAAGGATTAGATTATCAATGTGTCTTTTACGGAGGTGCTTTGCTGGCGCATTATTCGGCCGATGATAATGGCTTAATCAATCTTCTTAAAGTTAATAAAAATTCTTATGTTGTTATGGATAGTGATAAAAGGTCAAGTGATGGAACTCTAAAACAAAGAGTTCAACAAATTGCAGAAGCTATGCCTGACAATCATTGGATAACTGCTGGCAAAGAAATAGAAAACTATTTGCCTAAAGAAGCAATTTCCGCATATTTTGAAAAAGAAACAGAAATTGAGCAATACGCTTTATTTCCAGATTTATACAAAGAGAGAAAAGATGTTGATACATTTGACAAAGTTTCCTTTGCTTCAGAAATTATTCAAAAGGACGAATATAATGTAAACAACCTTGAAAAATGCTTAGATTTAAAAGAGCAGATAAAAAAATTAATAGATTTTATCAAAGCTGCAAATTTATAATTCTGCTTTAGTTGTGTGAATAGACCTCATCAAGCTTTTGTTCTAGATTCCCAGCTTGAACGGCCGGTAACGTATCAAATTGTCTCAGATTATGCTTTTCTATCTTAATTTCGTCACTGAAGCCTAAGATATAGGCGATGGCTATGCGATATATAATTTCTGTCGGAGCCAGACCGTAAACCTGATTGGCAAAAATATGTTGTAACCGTTCTTTATCATTCGGGAAGGCTTGTTTCATCTTTTCGTTTCTGTATAATCTTTTAACAATTTCGGTAATATAAAGACCAGATTTCATATATAAGTCGATAAAGGTTTTATTAGGATCATCAAAACATTCAGGATTTTCCGCCAATAAGCTATCGACCATTTCTACAACTACTTTCTTGGGGGTGTATATTTGGTTGGTCTTTTGGGGTGGAATATAATCGAAAATGTCTTCTTTGCTTGCTTCATCAAAGTAATTTCCTAATTTTCGTTTCAGATTAAGAAACTCTTTAACCGAATCATTAAAGACTATCGGATCAAATAAATGTCCGTCAAAATGCTTTGTATCTCCGGTTTCAGCATCAACATAATCTCCACCGTCTCTTAAAAATCTAAATTCATCCAGAGTAATGCTGGTTACTTCTTTGAACACCTCATCAGGGATAATTTTATCAAAATTTTCCAAACACGTTTCTCCATTTCCATAAGCCATTAAGAATGATGGAATTGTTCTTGAAAAACCTCTTAGGTGGTCTCTGATAGAGTTTTCTATTTCATTTTTTTGTTTTTGCTTCTTATCAGTTTCCACAACTTTAACAATCGTTTCGCCGGCTTCTTTAATCACATCTTTCACAACTGCCTGCATTTTTTCAACAAATTCTTGTTTGTTTTGCTGTTTTTGTTGGTCAAATTTTTGATTTATGGCTTCTATCATTTCCGGCTTGTTATATTTTTGCGCTTGCTCTAATTCTTTTTGCCTTTCAAGTTCTGCCTTATTTTGTTTAATTTGATAATCCCCAAAAGATTTAACAACGGCAATATCTGAACTGGCATTAAGTTTTCTTTCCAGCGCATTCATTGTTGATTTTGATAAGTCTGCACCATAATTTTCTTTAGCTGTTTTCACCAACTCTGTTGTTACAACTGAATGAAACTCATCTTGCATTCTTTTTAGCGTTTCGTCTTTATCATCCTTATGAGTTTCTTGAATTTGTTTGATTGTATCTTGCAGATTTTGGGTAATACCATAAATTTTTTCACCAAAAACATTATCCACGCCAATTTCTATGGCTTGTTGCGGTAATTCTACTTCTCCTTCATCATTGATTGATAAATCTTCTTTTGTTTGTGGTGTAACGGGTATGGGCTCTTTTACTGCCTCAAATTGTTTAATAATATCTACAACTTCCTGCGGCGCACTAAAAATATTGCTAATATTTTGAAATAAGAAATTGCTCATAAAACCACGTCTTACAACTTCCAAAGCGTGAATTTTTCGAGGAATGGACAATACTTTTTCGGCATCAAGGGCAATCATTTCGCCGTCATCATCTTCACCGTAAACAGGAAAGAAGTTCAGAAGTTCGCGAATATGTTTCTTGCGAGTATCACTATCTCCACCGCCGCGAGATGTATCTGCACTTAAATCGTTAGCAAATTGTTCAAAAATATCCAATGTTCGAGCCGGATCAAAGTCAAATACATAAGCATTCTCTTTTCGGTATAATTCGCTTCCAACTTTGAATAAACAGGGATTTTGAGCCCTAAAGGCCGCTTGCATATAAAGTGCCGGACTTTTGACATTACTGAGCATAAAAACTGCAGTCCATTCCGGAACTGTAATACCGGTTGTAAGTTGCCCAACCGAAAGAGTTATTGTTTTATCATGCTCTTTAATTGCTTTTCTTACCTTATCCAGAGCTTTTTTATTTTCGCTGTCATCATCAATTTTGCCATCGCCGGCGGCCAAAACAACTTCATATTCCTTAAAAACATCGTGTTTTTGAAGTTTTTTAGCCAAAGCCTTTGCACTATCAACTCGATTTAATAACCAAAATGTATGTTTTAACTCATTTTGTAATTCCGGAGTTGAAAAAGGAAACTTCTCTTGGCTGACCAAAGCATCTAAAAATTTATCAACATCAGCTTCATATTTGAAACTTCCATTTGCATTGGTAATAAAAAATTCGTTCAAATCAAAAGCATATTCTTCCGTTTCGCCATCATTATCAAAATCGGCTCCTTTTTGAAGCTTATCTCGGATAATTTCAGACATCTGATAGGTATAAAGATTAAGTTGTGGCAAATTTTCGTAAGGGTTTTCCTCATCTTGAGAATAATCCCATTCTCGTTTTGCCTTTTGTTCATCAGCGTAGGTCCAGTTGAAAATGGCTTTTTCTTCAAACTTGCTGTTGGCCAAAGCCTTAAATGGAGTTCCGGACAGATGCAAGGTATATTTTCTTTTGATATGGTCAAAAGCAACGTCGGTTTTGTAGGTATCCACACCTTCGTGTGCTTCATCTATTATCAAAATATCCCAATCTAATTCAGCTACTTCTTTGAGTTTGTCATATTGTCCGCCAAAATAAATAGAACCTTTCATATCTTGCAGTGACACAAACTCTATACAACCTTTATGGTCTGGCTGGCTGATATGTTTGGTATATTGCTCTCGAGATAGGACATAAGGTTTTCCGATTAAGCCATCTACTTGACTGACAAAGTAATATCCTGATTCCGTTCCCAAAAACTTGACATAATCTTCATACCAAGAATTAGCAATGGCCGGTCGGTTGGTTACAATTAACACTTTAGGAACATTAAGGCTTTTGCATAACGCATAGGCTGACAATGTTTTACCAAAACGAGGTTTGGCGTTCCATAAAAACTCGGGCTCATCATCTTGGCGAGATTTAAAATACAAAGAAGTTTGTTCTATCGCCTCATTTTGCTCTTTGCGAAGCTTATAAGGAATAACGCCTAATGTTTCTAATATTCCTCTATGTTGTTTAAAATAGCAAAATTCATCGTAAGAAGCCTGTGGTAAAATATGGAACCATTCGGAATCTGGTAACTTTTCAACATCTTTCTTTTGTAAATAGGCATGAAAATCCTTATCTTTGAAAGAATCTCCGCTTCCGTCTTGGTAAATGGCCAAATCTTGCCATTCCAGCTTAAATTTGATATCAGCTGTTTGAGTTTGTTGTTTGATACGAGCTTCTACATTGTCTTGTTCGGTATAGCCAATCTTTGTCCAACCATTATGGCGAGCAATTTCCGGAGTTGTGTAAGCATAGCATTTGGGCTCAATTTTTTTAGCTGTTTTGATGTCTATGTTTTTCATAATATTCTCTCTTATATTATCTTAATTCATCAATAACATTTTTTATATAGGCTACTTCATTTTCATCTAAAGAAATTAACTGTGCTAACTGAACATTAATATCCTTACTAAAATCTATAATTGAATTGTCTATGTAATTTCCTAAATCTGGAACTAGTTTTCCTAAAGAGGTTAAAGCATCTCCAGTCAATAAAAATGAATATTTTACAATATAACTACTAAGATATTTATAGAAATTTTGAGCTTCTTGATAACTTTTAAAGGAACGCAATGCAACTCTTGCGCGACCAAATGCGGCTCTGTCTTTTATTATTTCCATTTGGCTATCTCTTTTTTTTCCAGCAGCATTTGCACTTGATACAACAACTTGGAATTCATCAAGATATTTTATACCATTCTCTATTATGCTCCGATCAACAACAAACCATCTTGCTCTACCTGCTGAGCCCGCTTTATCATTTGTAAGCAACTTTATCTCATTGTCTTGTAATTTATAACCATCTTCTAAGAGTTTTACTTTTGATGGATTCTTAGCAACAAAGTCACTTTCTATGCCAAATAACGTCCTTGGAAGGATAGACTGATGTAAAAAATTAATATGTTTATTTTTTATAAATTCTCTTATTTTGTTTGAAATTTCAATATCATTAGGATTAAGAGGAATTAAATCATCGCCAGGATTTTTTAATTCTATGGTTTGTCTTTTTCCATTTTGAATATAGGTATATTTAAATCCTGAAGTATCTTTTTTTTGTTTTTTTACTACTATTGTTATTCCATCAGATAAATCTGCAGCTGTTCCAAAAATTTCTTTAACATTAGGATAAAAATAGATATTAGATAAACGCTTATCATTTAATTGATTTTTTCCAAATTCTTTTAGACCTTTACCGGACTGATGCATCCAACGAGCTCCTGGATATATTAAAACCGAAGTATCTAAAACTATTTCATCAGACTGCATTTGAAAATAGTGGAAAATGTTTGTTCTAGGTTTCTGTCCATTTGTTTCAGAATCTGAATCCGCATCCATTTGATAAGGAGGGTTACCAATCACATAATCAAACTTCATTTTTTTATCTCCTTTCAGATCGCGAAAATAAAAGACGAGCTTATTTCTCCAGTCTTTCACGCGGCAAATAATGGGAAAACTAAGGGTGGGTAAATCGTTAAACAGCTCTAACTGCGAAGCTTCAGATGCAACGAACGGTGTACATTCTTTCAAACCGTCCATTTGCCAAATATTCCAAGCAATAACATTAGCTATCTGTTTGAGGTGTGCTATTGCCGGAAATTGTTGAAATTTATATTTGTAGTTATCAATAAAGGTCCAAAGCAAATTTTCTCTGGCCAAAAGAAGATTATCGCCCTGATATTCATATCCATAGGTGCTTTCATAAGCTCTTTTAGCCCAAACAAACCAATCGGCTTCATTATCCGTGTTTTCATTAACAATACGTAATTTTCTATCCAACAAGCCAATACGTTTTATAATCGGCAAAACTTCTCCGGTTGTTGTGTCATATCTTGAAACCAAAAACGGAGCTTCGCCACAAGTGATTTCCAAGCGTTTGGAGTCAACATATCTTTGCCATTCGGCTTTTTTGCGTTTGTTCGTTTCTTTAAAAGAAATCTTATCTAAGGTTGGTTCCCAAGTTTTATTGACCACTTGGTTAAAAACGTTTGGTTCTCCAAACCATTCCTCATCGCACAGATTATTCATTTCTGCGCAAATCCAACTCGGTGTAAAAACTTCTGCCGATTTACGGGTTCGGTTAAGCTGATCTTCTTTGCTTTTAGCTATACGCGGTTGAATTATTTTTGTATTTGAACCAGTTATTAATTCCGGAAAGATTTCTTTTTCTGCTGTATAAGCCTCGCCGTATTTAGCATATTCGTCACAAGCCCAGCGAATATAACGACCGGTTGTTTTGTCTTGTAATAAAATTTTTAATAAATATGGGCTTAACTCCCGAATATTCTGCTCTAAAATGTCAACATCTTCAGGATTTGCCAGAGGAGACGGAAGTTTATCAATATGGCAAAACTTCCGAATCTCATCATATCCACAAGCATGATTTTTCAAAACAGTTTGATTTTTTGCCAAACTGTTTTGTAAATCAGAGACTTGTGCCATATCATCTTTTAATAATATGGCTGTATGATAAACCATTTCACCCTCTTGTATCTATTTTAAGGAAGGTAAAATTTATGATGTGGTTTGTTGAAATATTTTTGTTGAATTTACTTATATTAACAGTATTATGAAACGAGTTTATTCTATCGTTCGTTTAAATCGAACTCTGTAGCCGTTCTAAAAAACGATTTAATGTTGCTACCGTTACATTTAGTTTTTTAGCGAGTTTTCTTTTAGATATTCCGTTTTCCAGTTCCTGAAGAATAAATGTTTTTTTATCGTCTAGCTTGTATTTATTATTTTTGCTTCCAAATTCTCTGCCTAATTTTCTTCCTTTTTGTTTTCTTAAAGCCAAAGCTTCTTTAGTGCGCATTGAAATTAGATCTCTTTCCATTTCCGCAAAGGCAGACATTATGGCCAACATCATTTTGCCCATGGGAGATTGGTCTAAACCGATATTTTGTTTTACAAACCAGACATTTATGCCTTTTTGCGCCAGAATACCGCAAGTTTCCAAAACATCTATGGTTGAACGTCCAAGTCTGGACAGTTCCGATGTAATAAGCCAATCACCTTGTTTGCCTTGTTTTACAATTTTCCAAAGATTTCTGTTTTTCGCCTTAACTGTTCCAGAAACACCGGCATCTTCCACATATTTATTAACGCAAAATCCTAAAGATTTGGCTTTTAGCTCAATTCCTAATTTTTGGTTTTCACAATCTTGTT
This sequence comes from uncultured Alphaproteobacteria bacterium, assembly GCA_944390275.1. Taxonomy (GTDB): domain Bacteria; phylum Pseudomonadota; class Alphaproteobacteria; order RF32; family CAG-239; genus HGM16780. The sequence continues at coordinate 67,855 of CALXPL010000005.1, read as the reverse complement.
TGTCTGTGCTAACTCTAATATATCCGTAAATCATTATTTTTCCTTTGTATGTAAAAAATCAATGTTAAGAAGCAACAAACATTAATGCATTATTTATGTTTTGCATAATTCATCATAAACCACATTGTTGCGGTCGATTTGGTTAATGGTTTCCGGTGTGTCATTAATATAGTCTGGGTACACTGGTTCATAAATAAGGCAAAAATCACCGCTTATATTTGTTGTGCAAGCGGTTAATGCGCTCGCTATCAGACAAGCTATCGCGAGCTTTTTTAGCAATTTTATTGGCATTATTTTCTCCTTCCAACTGTTCTTTTTCTGCGGTTTCTTTGGCTTGGCGATAGCCAAACAAATATAAAAAAAGAGCGATGGCCGCGAAAACCACCGCTCTAAACTTCTTTAGAATCTCCATCATCTTTCTTTCTCCTATTAATTCCGATATCTCTTATTCCGCTTATACCAAGCATTATTCCCAAACTGGTGAGCAACTGTTCCCAGTCCACCAAATCAACGTGAAAATACGGTGCAATAACACAGTTATTGAAAAATCCGTAGCATAAAATCCAGCCGATTATAGGAATCCAACTTCGTTTATTTAGTCGAAACATAAATCTATTCCTTCTTGGATAACTTCATCAGAATAGGGCTGAATGCCGTTTTCCATACGGATAACAGCTTTAATAAACACCGTTAGAACACCTCGTTCTTCAATGTCTATCTTGGTATCAGGATAAACTTCGAGTTGTTTGGCTACGGTCTGGATGTATGCAGCAGTTTGATTTTCATTTGGCGGCGCATAACGGCTGACTATTTGCCGAACGGTATTAAGACCATGGATTTTTTTATAATTGATTAAAACCTTTGCCAGCGCACGAATACCAAAAACCGGACTTTCAAATACGCAAAAGGCGGAATCTATGTTCCGTCCATTTGGATTTAACCCTTGCCAATTTGCCCCATGACGTATGTTTCCGGGGTTGTTATTTCTTATTCCTCTTGGTAACTGTTCCTTCATTATGTATTTCCCATATTAGTTGTCGTAAATCATCAATTTTGGTTTCAAGGCGATTGATATGCACTTGCGTGGCATATTCTCTTGCAACCTGAACCTTAAAATCGTTTAGTTCTTTGCGGAGTTCGCCGACTTTGTACACCAACCAGACAAAAGCCGGCACGCAAACCATTTGCAAAAATTCAAGCCATTCCATAAGTTTGCCCTTCATGTACTCGGTTATCTTCAATAACAGCCGTTATCTCGACCGTATTTCCTCGTGGTCGAATTCCGGTAACACGCGCTAAAACACTCCATTTTCCGGCTGTTCCAAAGGCAAAATGCGTGCGTTCTCTGTCTGTATCGGTTAAAATCGGGATTTCCGGCGAGGTTTCAAGTATGACTTCGGTTGCTAGTTCTCCGGCACTCACCTTATAAGGACCGGCAAGCGAGCCATCTTTCTTACGCAAAGCCAAATAATGCTCTTGTCCGTCTTTGAAGGTAACAGGTTCAGATAAAGTGAGCTTGAGGCCTTCTTGTTTCAAGATTTCTCCGCCTTGTCCCCATTGTGCCATATCGTGGGTAATAGCAATTAAATCTCCGTAACTTGGGATTAAGCCCTCAAGCTCCGTTGTGAAAGTTACAATTCTTCGGCGGTAACGATTGGCTAAAGCCATATAAGTGGCTTCTCTTAAAGCTTGCTCTTTATTGGTACAGCCAAAAAGTTCGACAGTTGCAATTTTATCGGAGCTTGAAGCTTCAAAAATTCCGGTAACTTCTGAGGTTTTCCAAGTTTTTTCGGAAAAATATTCTACGGTAACGCTGTCTGCCGTATCTTCGGACGGCATAAGATATTGTATAGAAAGTGAATCTTTTACAATATTACGAGGTCCAAACAAAGCAACCGGTATGCTTTTAGGCTCATCTCTGACAAATCGGACAATGCCGCCTTGAATAAATGCAACGGCTCTTCCGACTTTTGCCGTTCTTGACAAGGCTTCATATACGGTTAATTTACTATCAAATACCGCGTTAAAGGTATCGCCCCTTGTACTCCAAACTTTATCCAAATCGTATAAAGCCTGTAAATCAATGGCATTGTCTTTGAGATTTGCTCCATAAGAGGCTTTCAAAATATCAGCCAAAGCCCAAGCGATTGAACGTGTCGGCTCAACAGATGGCGACCAGCCAGAAAGCGGCGACCAAGTCTTGAGCTTGCGTGTCACAATGCAATTCACCAAGCGGCTTGACCTTTGCGAAAGATTGTCCGTTGCCTTCATTATAATTGCCAGCAGAGTTACGTTACCGTAGTTTTTTTCTGAAATAATATATCCTTTGGCAGAAGACCAACGGATTTCATGACCGGCACGAGATGATGTATCTTTGTTATCAAGACGAGTGGCACGGATTTCATAACGTCCTGCAGGTACATCATAGGTATAAGTCTTATATATTCCGTTATGTGTGGCTTCGGTAATACTTTCTGTTCCTAAAGTATACCACTCACCCAGTGGTGCATCATTGTCATCAATCGAGCGAACTTCTATCTTCCATTGAATTGTTTTAGAAGACAGGCCTCCGCTGTCATTGGCATAATAGCAACCGCGCTGGAATGCAACATCTACTTCAATCTTGCTTATCAGCGTTTCTGCCGGATTTAAGACAAAAGGTCCGCAATATTCATTTTTTAACAATTCTTGGCCTGCGACTTCTGCGGAAGTTATAACGTCTTCATCAAAAAGCGTATTTTTCTCATTTGGGCGGATAATTTGGCAAGTTATCTCCTCAAAAGAGCTAATCGGCGTATCTTCAATGCGGATTTGTTCAACATCATATTCGCCTTGTCCGATACAATGGAGCTGATAAACATATTGTTCATTATCAATATAGCGATAATAAGGTTGACTGGCAAAATCAGGATAGATTAAGTGGCGGCCATAAATTACCGGAATTGGATTGCCAAGCCTTGCTTCATTTCCTTGAGCCTGCAAGGAATATGTCGGGCTTTGGGTATAAGCGGAAGAAGTCATACCATTAAGAGCCGGTTTGGGTGTTGGAATAAATGTATTAATAAGAATTCCGCCAGCCATAGAAACACCAGCCGCGGCCACACCACCCCAAACGGCACCGTAAGCCGCTCCGACAGCTCCGCCGGTATAAACAGTGGCAACAATTAAAGCCACTGTTAATACAGCTTTAATCGGGTTAGAGCCGCCACCACCACCGCCCAAAGGCAAGGCAACAAAACTGACGACATCTTTAGATGATAAAGGGCTAGACCAATCTTTACGAAGTTTGGCAACGCCATTTACAAAACAAATTACCGGACGGGATAAATCAATCTTTTGAGTGTTTACGATTTGCCAAATTGTTTGATTTTTGGGTAAGGTTTTGCTTATCCGTCCTTTGTTTAGGTTAAACGGATTTGTAAAGTAATTAAAATAAGTCATTGTTTTATCTTTCTTTCACTCGGTAGATGCTATCAATAAACCAACCGGAGAGATTAAGAGATGGTGCTTTTTGAAAAATAACGCCGTTTCCGCGAACACAATGCAAAATGCCGCCACCATCAATATCAAGCCACAAACCGGCATGAACCGGATTTTTAGCTTGTCGCATTAAAACAACATCTCCATCTTGAGGCTTATCAACCTCAACGAAGGCTTGAAAAGCTAAATCAGCGTGAAAAGCCTTAAGAACATCTCTTAAATTGTCGGGATTGATATTAACCGGCGGCACTTGGTAACCATATTCGTGCAAAAGCACAAAACGAACAAAGCCCCAACAGTCAAAACTGTCAGGGCCTTGCGCACCGGCTACCCATGGGCAACCTATGTATTTATTCGCAAAATGAATCATTTGATTTTTTGACACCTTCTTTAATGAGTTTGAAGCGGGTAGGAATTTTGCTTCCATTCCAAGATATTAATATATTACCACAGCATTCACAATTTTTCTCATCCTTATCTCTATAAATAAGGCGTTCTTCCTCATATAGGTATATTGCTCCGCAAATAGAACACGTTAATTTTTTCATATTTATTCCTTTCTGTTTGTGTGTTATTACATTGTGATATCGCTTTTAATGTAATAAACAATCAGAAGCACTTTAAAGTAAAAAATATCGAGTCATAGAAAAAAAATTTAAAGACAACTTCTATCTACTCAACCCCGGATATTTTTTAACGGTATAGTTTTCTGCCGGAAAGGATTTGTTGCCAATATCCATCATTCTGGCAGTGGCGGATATTTTTGATATATCGGCGGTGATTTCCGTTATTACCAAAGTGATTGGCGGGTCCATTTGCGGATAGCTAAAATCGCTTGATAAATACGGACGATACGTCATCTCAATCATATCTTGGGTTTCAATAGCTTGATCCAAATAACGCATAATTTCGGTTGAAACATTATCTAAAGATAAGCTAATTTCCGGTACAGGAATATTTTCTACCGGCGGAAGTTGTAAATCAAAGGCTAAAGCGATAAATTCAACGTCTTTACCCCCATCTAGCGGCGCATTGTCTTCCAGCTTGCAAATATGATTAACATTATCGCGCACAACCCGAATAGCAGTTGAATTGCCGTTTTCATCTTTGAAAGCCGGATGCCTTAACTCTAAAGTATGTAAAATTGCAATATTACTCGGAGTTGAAGCATAAGCCTCTTTTAAGGCCTTTGATAAAGTATTATCTGTCATTTTTAGGCTTTTCCGTTATAAATAATTTTAACATAACCGGCACTTCCGGGGGAACTTGTAAAGCTGGCACTACCTGAATACCTTGTTGTAGCACTTCCTGCAGAACCACTTCCATAAGGGGGATATGGTGAATTTACAATGCTGGTTGATATTGTACCATCGCGGTTTCCGGTGTACCAGCGATTAAATGTTCCTGCATTCCCATTACTTATAAGAATAGATGATACTAAAGCCGAACTATCGTAAGAATTGACAACTCCAGCCGCACCACCTTGTTGAACGACAGGATTTCCCCATCCAGCTTTTCCTGCTCCACCACCACCAGCAGAACAAAGTAAACCGATACTTGTTGTTTCGCCATTTGTCGAAGCTGATGTTCCTGCACTTGAAATTGTTGCAGATTTTCCCAAAGCCCCTACAATTACAGAGAGAGTTCCGGCACTAATCTTAAAGATTCCTCTCACGACAGCACCGGACCCACCACTGGCAGACACGGCTATAGTATATTGAGTTCCACCAAGAGCCATTTGTCCACATCCGCCGCCACCACCGACAGCAATCACTTCATATAATCCGTCAATAGGAATATTAACTGAATATATTCCGGCCGTCGCATTTTCAAACACGACCTCGCCTTTCTTTATGATTTCTTCCTCAGAATTTGCAAATAATAGGCGTTTTGAAAATATTTCAATCATTCTGCCGCTCCTGTTGCGATTGCTCCAACTACCCAATGAGAACCATTATATTCATAAATAATATTATATCTTCCACTTTCAAATTCAGGAGCAGTTTTGGCAAAGTAATTGCTTGTTCCCAAATTAATGGTTTTCTTTGAAGCTAAATTCATCTGAACTAAAATTTGATGAAAGGCATTGTTATCGCTTACCGTTGGCAAAGTAAACGTAATATTTCCGGTCGGAGCAATACGATTAATGGAATTATCTACCAAAGATATTGTCCCACTTGCAGCAAGTGTTGTAACTGCAACACGCCTTAGTGCATAAGTAGAAGCAATATTATTGCCATTTGCATCTGATGTGGCTTTAACCGCTGTCGCTGTTTTATCCAGTTTATTGGTAAGGGCGGTATAAACCGCCCCAGAAGTAATAGCATTCCCAGATTCAGAAACCGGAGAAGTTTCGAGTTTTACCTTACCGGCCACGCTGGTTGATGCTGTCGGAATATTATCCGTATATGGATAAAGATAATCTCCGTCCAAGTTTTTTAATCTTACATTTCTGTTTACCATGTTATTTTCCTACATTTCTTCAAATGAAATTACATCTGCTAATTTGGCATAAGTTTGAGCAATATTATTACCATCAGCGTCCGCGGTTGCTTTTGCCGCTGTTGCATTAACTGCTAAAGCTCCAACATCTTCTGCAGATAAGCTTATATTTGAGTTCAACGGTTTATTGTTAATTGTACGAGAAGACGGTACAAATCCTGTTAAATCAACTTTTGCGGATTCTAAAGCGGAGAGTTTAAAATATCCAACTTGGACAAAACCATCTGTTTCTATAGTTGTAATTAAGGCTTCGTCTGTGCTGTAAGTATAAGCCGAAGAACTATCTGCAACGGCATAAACCCATAAATCAGGAACATTTTGTGTTTGTAAATAGAAAGCATCTCCTACTTTATAATCTTTTTTCACCGCAGAATTTACAGCACTAACCAATTCACTATAAGAAGCGAAGGCTGTAGCTCTGACACGTCCTTCTGCAAGACTTTTGGCTGTATTTGCCAATGTTTCGATTTCGCTTAGTTCTGTTTTGGTGGCATAAGTATCTGAAATTACATTTCCTGCCGAATCTGCCGTTGCTTTTGCCGCTGTTCCTGATATATCAAGTTTACTATCCAGCGCTGTTTTTGCTCCGCCAGACGTTAAAGCATTAGTTGAATTTGCCTTAGGGGTATCATCTAATTGAACTTTACCGGCAATTTCGGTTGTTGCCGTTGGGATATTTTCTGTATAGGGATACAAATAATCTCCATTAGCATTTTTTAGTTTAATATTTTTAATTTCCATAGTTTTCTCCTTTTTAAGTTTCTTCATAAAAAATTACGTCCGAAATTCGGGCGTAGGTTTTACCGATGTCATTACCATCAGCATCGGCAATTGCTCTTTCAGCGGCTTGCTTAGAAGCATTGGCTAATGCTTGGGCTACTGCTCCTGATGTAATCAAATTACCGCTTCCGCTTGTAGGTGTATCATCCATACAAAGACGAGTCGCCGGAATTTTGCTTGTATCCATTGTCATATTTAAACCTCCGTCATTTCTTCATAGACAATCGCACCGACCAAGGTCGATAAAGTTTGAATATCTTGTAAATATTTAATGCTCCATCGTTCTCCCGCGGTTAGAGGCGATAAAAGCTTTACACTCCGTCCATCTGCTGATAAATCATAGTTTTGCGGTAATAAAATGGTATTCTCAACAACCACCGATAAGATTTGACCGCTTACCCCTAATACAGCACCATTTAGCGAAAGAACCTTTTGATTAGTTGTCGCCGTTCCGCTAACTTCTGTAGGATAACTGCCTATGGTTGTTTTTCTTGCTAATTCTACCCAACCTCTTGCAGAGTGAGTACCACCGCACTCGGCAACTTCTTCATCTGTTCCTTCCGCCCAAATTTTGGCATTTTGAGAAAATTTTACATTTTCAAGAACAATTTTTTCAGATTCTTTGCAGATAATAGCCTTCTCAGAAGCTGTTTGCGCCGCCGTTTGAGCTATTTCTACTATATTGTTACTTTCATTTGTAATAGTTGCACGGATATCCTTAATGGCCTTAGCTACACTTGGCACTTGTCCGCCTTCTGTAGAAATAACGGTAGTATCATTTCCGTGTACAATATTATGAAACAGCGACGAATCGGCTTCTGCAGAGTTAACCGCTGTACTTAGTTTATCTCTCATACTTGTCATGTATTTTCCTTTTTAATTCAATTTATAAGGTAATGAAGAATGAACCAAAATATGAAGTTTGGATGTCCAAAGTTCCAAAGTTACTAAATCTATTTCTGTTAAAACATCCATTTCATCTTCACTTAATGTCGGGCGGTCGCGGATTTCGAGTTCGGAGCTGATTTCCCATAGTCTGCCATTGAGTAAACTCGCTTCAAACTGTTGTGTAAACCTTGCATCCTGTTCAATTAAGCCAATTCCGCCCAAAAGCGTAATATAAAACCATTCGCCGCCTTCTTGGGCATAATATTTGTACCATGCCTCAAATACGGCAAATTGCTCTAAATTGAATATCCATTTTACAGTTATTCGGCTCGGAGTTTGCGTATATCGCCGCCTTTGACGTGCCGGTCCGGCTTCCATTTCGGTTCTAACGATTGCTTCTCCGGGTTTTATCGCATAACCTTGAACTGTTGGATATGGTAAGGTTTTGGGAAAATTTATTGTCATATTTCCTCCATAAAAAAAGAGCCTTTCAAAGGCTCTTTAATTTGTCTGTGTAATAAATATTTTGATGTTGTGATATTATTGGTTATGTATTTTACTTTATTTTTAAACTTTTAAAATACAAAAAGGTGTCAAAAAGACACCTTTTCATAAAAGAGATTGATTTATATTACCATTTTAGTACCTTTTGCTGGTGTATTTAGGGCTTCCATAAATGCCACTAAATTATATTCTTCAAGGGCTTCATTGGTATAAGGGGCACAAAGAGCTTTAACTCCTTGTTCGGTAAGTTTGTATTCTCCATTTTGCTCTTTGTAAAAATTGTATCGAAACATAAAATCACGATGTTCTTGCGGTACAATATTATTAAAAGCATCTGCGTGATTCTTCTTATCTTTTATCATTCTCAGGAAAACTTTAATTTCACTGATAAATTGGTCTTCCTTACGATTTAAGATATAAAAGAAGTCTTTTGGCAATTCGCTACGCAAATTAAGACTATCACACAATTTGACCATGATAGCACGGGTACGATAGTTATTTTTATTAGCGTATTCCTGTTGGAATTTTTCGACAAGAGAAGGTCTATTAAGTTCATGAATATGAGCGCTCATAGCCTTCCAAAAACGCAAGCGTAGCGGATATTCGGGTTTGTTTGAATAAAAAACCAAATACTTTTCTATCAAATCATTGGCCTGACAGATTTCAAAAAAATACTGACGAATGCAATCATCAACATTATTCCCGCTTTCAAAGTTTGCCCATAGTAAATCAATGTCTTGACGGTCAAGCAATTCATTGCTTGGAGAAAATCTATCCTCGTTCATAATTGTAAATTTTTTAATGGTTAATAATAAAAATTTTCGCTTCATTCTACCACAAAATTAATTTAAGTCTAGTAATTTTTGATAAAATTATTACTTTTTTCATCTTGTTATATCTTCATTATCAATACTTCTCCTCAAATTTATTTAATAAATAAAAAGTCAATCTATCTGTAACTCCCATAAGCTGGATTAAGTGCATAGCGTTGTTCTAAAATCGGCGACAAACCTTCGCCTTTACTGATGTTTTTGCCGATTGTGCTTTCGATTTGCTCGATAATGACATCAATAGATACGTTGCCGTCATTATCTTGGCTTGAAGTCGCATAAGCCTTTGTGCCGGAAGCGTTATTATGAACATTTACATTAACATTTACCGGAGTTTTGCGGTTTAATTCGCCGCCAAGGGCTTGCATTTGTCCTTTGGTAAAAATTGTTTCACCGCGTTTAGCTATAATCGGAACTTCATCACCGACCAAACCACCGCTGTGGAATTTGGGCGCACCAATGAAAACCGCCGGATTTACAGCTTTACTTGCTAAATTATCAGCTCCGACAACTCCGCCACTATGCACCATTGCAAACCCAAGATAACTGCTAATTCCAGTTAATAAAGGCATTGTAATTGACTGACGGATTGCAATTTGCATCATATCGCTGATAATTGCATTGGCAAAATCTGAAAAACTCGCTTTTCCGGTCGTAACAAAAGAAGCAAGCGCATTTTCCATATTTGAGAAAGCGTTTTTTACTGCGTTTTCTGCCAAACTTGCAAAATCGCTAAGTTCATTTTGCACGTTTTGAAAACCACGCTTAAACCCGTCTTCCAAAGTTTTTGACGAGTTTAAGGCCGCTTCATTGGCTTTTTTTACCATGTCGTCATAAACTTGATTAACTTGTTCTTTGTATTTTTCATAATCTCCGGCATTTGATTTTAGGTTATTGAGTGTATTTTCTCGCCACTCATTAGCTTTGGCCATAGCTTGATCATAAGGACTTTTTAGCTCTAAAACCTTTTGTTTGATATCTTCAAGCGTCTTTTTATAGGTGTCTGCTTTGATATCGGTTTTAGGCGTAACAGTTGCCTGAACATTTGTTTTTTCCTCAACCTCAACTTTAGGACGAAGTTCGGGGTTTCTTAAATATTTCAGTTCTTCTCTGGCTTTTATTGCATCTTGTTCAGCCGCTTTTAGCAAAAGAAGCTTGTTTTGGATTTCTTGAGCTTGTGGCTGAAAATCAGGATATTCAGCCGCCAATTTCCAAATTTCTTCCTCATAACGCTCTAAATCAATTTTAGATTGACGTAAAACATTAGCCCAATCTTTTGCGTAAACCTCATAATCTTCTAAAAGAGCGTTTGGCGTAAAACGAGTTAAAAAAGATAATCCACCGGTGTTTTTTAACTCTTTTCGCAAGTCTTTTATATTTTGCTCGGCGGTTTTAAGTTTTAAGCCCCATTCAGCCCAAGCCATGTCTTTGGTTTGTTCGGCAGAAAACTTTGTCGCTTCTTGAGCGGTAGCTTTGAGTTCATCTTGCAACTTCTTTAAGGTTTCTGCGTGGTCTTTAGCGGCTTTTTTGGCGACATTATGACTATCTACAAGTTTATAAATCGCCATTCCAGCTAAAACAGCCAGACCAGCCGGACCACCGATTAAAGCCAGCGCACCTTTCAAAACTCCGGCGGCTGTTGCGGTTATAGCCATTTGCGCCGCCGCCAGTTTTGAAACTTTATTCATCATAGTAATTCCGGCAACGGCAGATTTAGCTGATACAGACAGACCGGCTAAGCTAACCTGCAGATAACCAACTCCGGCTTTAAGCAGATTAATTCCGCCCATAATTGCCGAAGAACCAAGGCGCACACTCAAAAGAGTTAGAGCTACATCTGCGTGTTCTGCTAATAAAAAGAAAGCGTCCGAGGCGATATTTACCGCGGTTGCTAAGGTTTTACCTATGGTATCTGCGGCACTTCCGCCACTTTCCACTAATTCGTTGAATTGAGTAAAAGTTGATTTTAGAGCTTCATTAAGACCGCTTTGCCCGATTTGACGATAGATTTTTTCAAAACTGTCTTCAATATTGGACAATACGCCGTTCATGGTTTTCATTTGTTCGTCCATCGCTCCGGCAAAATTTACATCACCGAGCGAACGAAGATATTTTTCAATATCGGCGGCGTTTTTCTTTACAGTTGTTGTAACTCCGGCAAAAGTGAATTTAACTTCATCAGTTAATGTATTGGCTTTAATACCAAAACTTTTGAGCCTTTCAAATTCACCAACAGTTGCATCGGCAACGGCTTCCACAAAATCAATCATATTTTTGCTAAATGCAGAAGCGGTGTTGCCGTAAGAAGTTAATGCCTCTTCCGAAGGGTCAAGCCCTAAGGCTTTAAGACGAATAAAAGCTTCAACAATTTCATTGAGCTGGTATGGCGTATTAATCGCAAATTTTTCAATTAACGTAAAAGCTTCTTGAGCCGCTTTGGTAGAACCGGTTACGGTTTTTAATGAGGCTGATAATCTTTCAAAGGTTGTGTTTGCATTGAAAATCGAAGAAAATGTATTCTTTAAGCCCTGAAATCCAAGATAACCTCCAAATAAAGCCGTACCTTGCCGAATAACCTCATTAAAAGAGCGAGCCGTTGCATCTAAGGCCTTCAAATTATCATTAGCCGGAGTAATAACTTGAGTAATACGCCTAAAAGCCTTATCTCCGTCATTTCCGAGGTTTTTAAATTCCTGCCGGACTTTATCACCGCCAATGGCTGATAATCTGATACTTAAATTTTTAACTGCGCTCATGATTTTCTCATAAAAAAACACCCCAACTCTAAGGTTGAGGTGCATAACCAACTATTTTTTTTTAGAATTTTTAATGTTTTTACGGTTTTTAGATGACTTTTGCGAATTTAAAGTTCTAAACTTTAATATCATAAAAAAAAGATTATTGAAAAGTGATCTGTTTTTCTACAAATTGTTTATTTCTTTTTCCAGTTCAGAAAGATATATGATAATTTCATTCCAATCTGGAACTTCACCATATATCATACGTTTCATCCTGAAATAATCATCTTCCAATACTTTTATATTGATGGTTGATGGAATTAACTTCATTGTTCCCGGAATTGCTTCATCATATTTAGCCCATCCTCGAGGATAAAATCTCTTTTTAAATAAAATGACTTCATTCAAAATATCCAAATTTTTAAAAGCTTCATTTTTGACCTTTGTATGTCCCATTTTATAAATATCATAATAATGCCGAGAATAGCGAACCGGAACAATGCTGTTGACCGGTCGATGAGCTTCATGATGTAAAATTGTAATCTTTTCCCAGAATGTTCTTTGTGGTTTTATAGTTGTCACAATCGGTCTATCTAATCCTAGCTCCGGTAAATATTTCCCTAGGAATGAATCTATTGGATATTGTTCATGCGGATTCCAAAGGGCTAAAGGGCCAATTTCTAATTTGACAGTCGGTTGAATATAGCCATAATCAAATAATCTTGGAAAAATGGTATACAACACATGTTTGTCAGTTTCATCTTCTTTTATCTGACAAACTGGTGATACAACTTTAGCAATCATCTCTTTTAATTCATTCGAAATAAATACCCCGGCACGTTCTTCAATAATGGCATTGAAAGAGTCTTGTTTGCTATTAGAGGATTGATAAAGATTTTCACCTTCCTTCAATACTGTGCTTTGCGCTAATATTAAATCAATATCTTCCGAAAACCTTTCGATTAATCCAAAAACTTTAGATAGAGATGTACCGCCTTTAAAGCATAAAATTTTATTTAACTCTTTATCGGAAAATATTTTACCTAAAATCCACGATACCCAAAAATCCTTTTCTACGATATGAGGTTCTAAATTTGCTTTATGAGCAACTTCCAATAAAAGCGCTTTACGTTGTTCAGGTTTTGCAAAAGCAATTTTATCCATAGTTAGTATCCCTCTGCTAAGTTGGCTGCTTTTTTTATAATATTATAAATCCATGCTGTTGCCCGAATGCTATTAGTAAGAATGCTGTCCCATTCTTTTTTTGTAAACTTACAAGACAAGGTCTGAATAAAAGCCTCTGAGATTTGCGCTTCACCAACAGCCTTTATAGCTTGAATAATTAAAGATGCTGTTTCATCTGCCGCAATAATCTCTTTTTTAGCAATATGTTTAAACTCTATTGTTAATCCCTCTGTGGTATATATTTTACTTGGTCCATCAGATAGATATACTGGTTTAGCTACCATTTGAGTCGATAATCCTAAATAATTAAGAGCGGTATCACCATCAGGGAAAATAACCCAGTTAAACCTCCTAGCTATTGCTTTTGCTATTTGATCTGTATCAGGTGCCACATTTTTTTTTAAAATACTGCTATACATCGGATAATCATATATTCCTCTAAAGACACGACGAATCTTTCCTTCCTCTGTCAAAGTGGATAAGGCTACGTCGATTTCTCCTCGCTTAAAATCCTTTGAAAAGTCAGTTGCAGAAAAGGCCCATCCGGGTTTATGACGGTGTATTTCCAATAGAATCTTTTCTTTATTTGTCATAGTATGATCTCCTTTTGTTTTTAGAAATATATACTATTTTTTCTAAAAAGTAAAGTTTTTTTGAATTATAAAAAAATACTATAAGCATATTGAAAATACTATAAATATATTTTTATTTTTTAGAAAAAAACACTATTTTTTCTAAAAAAAAATATTACTTTCTAAAAGAGGCTATTATAAAAAAATAAAACACCAGTGTTCTTAAAAAAATAATTAAATAAGTTACTGTGAATACCATAATTACAATTCTTTTTAAGGAAAAAACTATAGGTACTTTTGGCAGATTAATCATTGGTATTAACCATTCCTTTTATTCCAACTGGCAAAAGTTCGCTCATTATTTCCATATCCAACCCAAGGTTTTGAGCTAAAGATAGAGCAAGAGTTAAGTCGGGCTTGGAAAGTTTTAATAAAATTTCCCAAGCCTGATAACCTTCAACGGTTTTTAGGGAAGTTTCTGTATATCGGCATTTGTGGAACGGACAGAAGATTTTTCCGTCTTGGTTACATCCGGCACAGTAGCTTCGCCCATCGCCGAAGTGCCATTTTGCGCGGGCAAAGATACGTTTTTTTCAGCTTCCAAAACTTCACGCAAACCACAATATTGATTGCGGAAATTTTCGGCAACGACCCAAAAATTAGAAAATAGCTCCTCGATTTTATCTTCCGTCAACGGAGCTTTGTCTTCACTTTCAGCCTCTAAAACGCCGTTCCATTCCAAAATGCCGGCAACTCCTAAGCCGATAAGTAAGAATTTGTCCGCCAAGGCTTCACGTTTACGCGGATTTTCTATGTTTTCGGCATTTTCATCACTAATACCGATATCTTTGTTGGATTTATAAATTTTAGCCAATTCGGCTAATTTTGAGTTCATATAGGCTTTTGCCTCATAAAAAACGGCGGAAGTGCAAGGTTTAACCTTAACTTTCACGCCGTAACCAATTTCAAGCCAATATGGCTCTTTTTGAATTTTTAATTTAAGCATTAATAGCTCTCCACATCATTGACTAAGGTTACAGTCATCATTTTTCCTAGCTCTTGTTCTTTGGCTCCTTGGAAGTCATAAGAACATTCTATTCCCCCCGGTCCATCAATAGAACGCTTAGGTTTTGGCAAATAAACTTCATGACAAGAAATTACCAATTTCATTGAATCTGATAATTGGTAGCCAAGCTCAATATCTACCGGAGTACCAGCTCGGGCTTTATCCAATAGAACATTATCGGCATATTTGGCAGAAATACTTCCGGTTAGGCTTGCGACACCTAAATCAATGGCTTCAACTTTGCCGTCATTGCGGATTGTTTCGATTTTTTCAAGATTATTAGAGTATGTGGCACTTGCCGAAGTGATATTAGCCAAGAGTTCACCGCCGCTTTTGATATAGCCTTGAAATTGTGATACTCTGGTGTAGGTATATACTTCGGTAGAGCTTTCAATCGAAGTTTCGGAGCCACTTTCGCCTTGAGCCATAAGATTGATTGTGGCTTGAGCTTCTCCGGAACGCGCAAAATTGAAAGCGATACTGTTTGCTCTCACACCTAAAAAGCGTATATATTGCGGTACTTCCGGCAAGCCAATCTCTAATGAATAACTTGGAATTGATGTTTTGCCGCTCTCAAAGGTATGCGTATAAACAGTTTCCTCGTTGGTTGTTGTCGGAGCTCCAAAAATAGCTCTTAACCAAACGCCAATGTTGCGAAAATCAATCGGTATCGCCATATCGCCATCAACATTGATGACATCCTGAAAAGGTTGTGTTGGGTCGCGACCTAATCCCAAAACATTTGATGAAACAAGACTTTGTTCACTATCAAGAGATGATGAAATAAAAGGTATTTGCCGATATCCGCTGTCCGGCAAAACGCCGTACTCACTTTCTTCGGCAATTAAAAGCTGGGCATTCCAGCCGTAAGCTCTGGACATATTAGCCTCCATTCGTTTTGTTAAGATATAAAAAAATCCCGAAAACTCGGGATTTTTTGGGGTTTGCAATTTTCAAAGATTTTCTATGATTTGTATTATTTTTTCTATATTTGGGGTTTCTTTAATTATATTGTGAGAAATATCTTCACCATATAGAAAACTTTTTTGAATAATCATAAGATTATCTTTATCTGATTTTCTTTTGACTTGCCAATCGGTTGCTCTCTCAATATTGTTTCTCATATTTTCCTTAGTTAATATAAGGTTTTGAGGCAGTTTATCATAATCTTTAATTTTTATTCTACTTTTTATTCCTTTACCTGAGCTACCGGTAAAGTCTTTGCAAGTTAAAGCATCTAACTCACAAATATGTTGTTTAACCGAAATATTGTAAGATTTTCCTCTAAACATCAAATAAATAGCATTATGAATAGTGAAACCATCAATATTTTTAGAATATTTCTCATATAAGCAAATATGAGGAGTATGTCCTTGGTCAACAATATACCAGTAACTCTTTTGAAATTTTGTATTATTGATAATATTTGATGTTATCTGATCAAGAGCACAAGCCATTTCACATTCATTTTTGTTTGTAAAGACATTGGCATAATCACTGTTTTGCAAATAGTTTTCTATTTGTTTATAATCTTTGGAAAATTTTGAAAACCATTGATTAAACAAATAATGATTTGGGTGTTTTTCAAATAAACGATAAATTTCATCATGCCCACATATATAAATATTTTTATAAGAGTTAGTTAATCTTCTTTTTTCCTGCTCCGAAGTAAAACCAGTCTTAAAGTACATGATATATATGTTTTCAGAAGCAATATTCTTTATTTCTTTAACGTAGCGTTCTATTTGTTGGTCATGTTCTTGAGTGGAAACCTTATCTTCAATAACAATAGCGTATAAATTTCCTTTTGTATCTGTCAATTCAAGCAAAATATCAATATGCTTTTCTTGACGAGAGATTTTATGTAAAGTTAAATCGTTTCTTCCTGTTGTCTTTTGAATAAAAAGTTGAGCAAAATTATAAAAATCTTTTGTTTCTGTTTGATTATAGTTTTTATTTGCCCAAGATAAAAGCCAACATAAGAAAGCATCTTGCGAGAGTTCTTTGGTTGCAAAATGAAAAATATTTGGTTCAGCGCTATCGTTATTCATCAAAACACCCCTTTGAAAGCAATAATATTTTTATGATAAGAGAAATATTCTTAAAGTAAAGCACTTGTTGTTGTGTATTCAAGAATAATCGGAATAATTGCAGCTTTAATGTTTGGGGCTCCTTCGACATATTCTTCCAAAATTTCCGGTTGTTTGGGATATATATAATCGGTTAAGCCGTTAAGTTTATCTTCACAACAGAGCAAAGTGCCGACTTTGACTAAGATTTCATCTAGTTTTTTATCGCGCACCTCTGATTTTGCGTCTTGAACAATAACTTCTAGTTCTGCCTCGTGATGAAAAATACACATTGGCGGCGATAAAATGACTTCCGGATCTCCTTGCTTGCCGTCCCTTAAAATCAAAATTCCGTTTTTAGGTATAGCTTGCGGAGCAAGTTCATTTCGCTTAATTGTTATATCCAAGCTCTTAAGCCTTTCAAATAAGGCTGATAAAATTTGTTCACGTTTGCTCATCATCTTTCCAATTCATCAAAATAAGTTGAGGTAGCTTGTTTTGCCATTTTTGGCTTTCTGTTTCAAAGTTAATCAATTTGGGCATTTTTACTTGTGGCACTAGCCAGAAAGCAATTATTGTCTTGCGTTTTTGTTCGTGTACCAACAAAGAGGCTCCGTGCGGACGATAAACAAAATGTAAGCGAATACCTTTTGAACGCTCATACAACGCCGGTGTTATTCTTTTGCCGGAGATACGTTTTTTCACTGCCGGCGTCGGAATTGCCAGCCAAAAACCTTGAGAACTGCGGATAGTGCTTTGATATTCAAAGCCCGACATGATCTTTTGCGCTTTGGTATAAATAACACCGGCTGCGGAAATGCTCTTTTTAGTTTGAGGGTAAACATCTCCGCGCCAGGTATTTGCTAATCTTGAACCTAAACCAGCAGAACGAACTTGTCCGCGCATGGACATTTTTAAGCCGTTAGTAGCGGTTTTAATACCAATCGCAACAGCTTTGGCTCCTTGTTGGTATTCATGTTGCAGATATTCTGACAAACTTCCTTGCAGAGCAGCATTTAATCGCATGATACTTCCGCCTTCCAAACCAACAAATGCTGTTCTTTTTTAGGTTCGGCAATCAAATGATAGCAAGCCTTTTCAGTCTCAAAACTATCACCCATAGCCAGATTTGGGGCATCTTCCACTTTGACTTTGATAATTGTTGTGGGCGAAAGCGTATTCATAAATCCGACTTCGCCCACATCATCTGCCGCAAAAACCAAAATTAAGACATCTTTATTTTGATATTTGGCCCGTTGTCCCAGCCGATTGAACAGGCTGTCCACTGCCATTTTCATTGGGTTTTGCATTGTCTGCTCCTGTTTTGGCTTTGGCATTATTATTCTGATTTTGATTTTTGCTTATGATTTCGGCAAAATTTAACGAGGCTAAACGCTTAGCCTCGTCATCACTCAAATCATAAAGCCCACCCGGTGGCAATTCTTGACCTTTTCCAACCACCAGAGTTATTAAAGCACGTATTTTGGTCATACTTCCTCCTCCTAGCCAATGGTTGCACACAAAACGGCATTTGGACGATATGGCACGACCAAAGGTGCTGATTGTAACAACAACCAGCGCACACTCGGGTCTTCTTCTATCCAAGATTTGGTGAAATAGCGACTGGCCGTCCAGTTGGCTTTTTCATCATGAATTGCCCCATAACAACGCGTTCCTTCCAATCCGTCTTTTGAGCCTAAAATAACGGTTTTTGACGGCAAAAGGTTAGTCAAAGTGCCGGAATCATTGATATAGCTGTCATTGTACACCCAAAGGTCAAAATCTCCGATTGAGCCGACATAACGAGCTTTGCTCTCTTTGCCGCGTACGATTGGATCCTTATTGAGACTGTTTGTTGTGCCGCGACGATAGTCCAAATATTTTTCAACCGAGGCATTGGAACGAAAGATTTTCCAAGCATCGGGATCCATAACTACTGTTTTGGCCACAACGCCGGCTTTATTTTGAATCTCTGCGGCCCAGTCTTCCAGATTATCAAGAGGTTTAGAACCGGCACCAGACCAAGTATTTTCGCTGACTAAGGCTTTGGTTAAGGCAGCATCTCTTCCAAAATCTACTGTTGTTGCCGGATATCCATCTCCCGAAACAATGGTTTTTCCGGTACGCAAAATTTCGGCGGCCATAACTTCTTCGCGGCGCGTTAAATTATCCAACTGGTCTTGCAAGGTTGTCGCCAGTGCCCTTTCATATCTTTGAGTATTACTTAAATTGCCGCCGATTGTTTCTCCGGCTATGCGTTTGAACGGAATATTGGCATCAAAGCGGCGTTTATCTTTGACATAAGCCGGTTTGAATGATTTTGTCTGATAACCATTTCCGTTAACGACTTTTCCCGGCAAAAGCGGTGATACAAAAGGTGTAATCCGAGGTTTGCTGTCGGTTACATCAAAAAAGATTTCTTCTTTTTCCGAGGTTTGAATGTTTGGAAAGAAGGTATCAAGCAAAAAAGAAGACGGTGTCGGCAAGTTTTCAACTACCTTGGCCAACACATGCGTTGAAAAAATATCCATAATTTTAACTCCTAATCTTAATAGGCTTGGTTTGATTTTACAAAAATACACTTAGCGCGCAAAGCTTCTATCAAAGTAGAAACATCTACACCAGCTTTGAGTGCCGCCAGATTAAACTCACCGGTTAAATAAACCACTGCTTGTTTTTCTTCAGATGAAGCATCTACGGTTTCTGCCAAAACAGCTTCGGGATCTGCACTACATATGGTATAATTGCTCTCGCTCTTACTCAAAATTGTGCCGCGTTCATATTTTCCGCCAGTAACGGTAACTAGCTTTGAAACACGCGGAAATTCTCCGGCCAGAAGATTATCTGCCGAAGTTGAACCTAAATCTGTAAATCCTTGGACTGTCATCTTATTCTCCTTTAGCATAGGCGGCAATTCTCTTGGCCACCATATCGGGGGTTTCTTCGCTCATATCGTTTGCCGGCATAATTTCCGGATTTTTAACCTTGGCCATTACGGCGGCAAAATCAGTTGTTGGCTTGGCAGTCGGCACTGTATCCAAAATCATAAGAATATCAGCTGCTGCCAAATCTGTTTTGGCGAGTAACATTTGTGCTGTTGCTTCTTTGCCCTTGGTTGTATCTGAGGCAAAGACTTGGCTCATGCGCCCTCTTTCGGCCTGCTTAATCTCGGTGGCCGAAAAATTAGTTTGATTTTCAATCATTAAAGTTTTCTCCTTATGGCTAAGGTCTGAAATTATTTCCTCAAAAGAGGATAAGCCGTCCGCCAGACCTTTGCGGACAGCTTCTTGACCGATAAAGACATCACCGCCGCCAAAATTTTGCACCACATCTTCCGGTGAAATGTTACGGTTTTGTGCAACTTTGGAGATGAAAATATCAGCCAAAGCATCTACATGGGCTTGTATTTTGGCGCGCCCTGCTTCGGTTTGAATATTTGGTCTTTTGTTTGGACTTTGCGAAGACACAATTTCAATGGTTTTGTCTTCATCATCTTTTTCAAAAATCGAAACAACACCGATTGAACCTAAAATCGCCGTATCTGCGGCCAAAATCCGGTCACAACTTGAGGCAATCCAATAAGCCCCTGAACAACAAGCACCCGAAGCATAAGCGATTATCGGTTTTTGACCACGTGCCTTGTAAATAATGCCTGCGACCTCCGAGCATCCGTTGACTTCACCTCCCGGACTATCAATATCTAAGATAATCGCTTTGATATTGGGATCTTTTAGGGCCTTATTAAAATCTTGAGCAAAAAGCTCATAAGATGTAGCACCACAAACTTTGGTTAAGAGATTTGCATAACGAAACAATGGTCCGCAGAGTCTAATAACACAAACGCCGTCTCGAACTGAGGCGGCGTTGCTATCTTTCATTTCTTTTCCCATTTCTCGAGCAATGGCTTCTGGTGGTTTATTGTTCTCCTTGGCTAAGCTCATCATGGTTTGTAACATTTCCGGTGTTATCGCCCAGATTGTTTTGTTGAATAGTTTCATTGTGTTTCCTTTCTGATATGAAAAAAAGCCTCAACAATGTGAGACTTTATGTGCAATATTTTAGAATTTATATCATTTTTTTAGAATATAAGAAACTCCGCGGGTTGTTCCAAGCTTTGTTAAAAATCCTTTTTTTACAAGATTTTGAACCGATTTTCTAATCGTTTCTGCATTTTTACCTGTTTTTTGAACAATCTCCGGCATACTTAATTCCGTTTTTATAGCAAACAAATCTAAAATTTCGTGTGCTGTAGATGATAACTTATCCGCATTTGCTTTTTGCAAATTTTGAACTTTTTCTTCTAATGCTCTTTTTTGTTTTTGTAGGGAAGTCACAAAAAATGATAGCCATGGTTCATAATCCACTTGGTCACTCCATATCGTTTTTTGTGTTCCTCTTAAGGCCCTATAATAAGCATCTTTGCTGGCTTCAATAATTGATTCCATAGAGGCATAAGGCATATAGCCGTAATTGTTCTTAAGCATCAGCAAAATTGTTAAAGCACGAGACATTCGCCCATTTCCATCCGTAAACGGGTGAATAGATAAAAAATGTACAATAAACACACCAATGGTAATAATCGGATGCAAAAAACGATCATTAAACGTGTCATTTGTCCATTGTATTAATTCGTGCATAAGCCTTGGCGTATCAAAAGGCGTAGCCGTTTCAAAAATCGTACCGATTTCATTACCAGATGCATCATAAGCCGCAACTCTATTGGAATCTGTTTTATATTCTCCGCGATGACGTTCATCTTTGGAAGAATATTTTAAGAGTATTTGGTGTAACTGCTTGATATAGTTTTCAGTTAACGGAATATCCTCATAGTTTTCAAATATGGTATTAATTAAATCTGAATAGCCAGCAACTTCCTCTTCATCTCGTGAGCTAAAAGATTTTTTATTGATGTTGCTAAACAGTTCTTCAATTTCGGCATCGGTCATCTTGTTGCCTTCTATTCTGTTTGAAGAACCAACAGATTCTATTGTGGCAACCCGTTTCATAACCTTTAACTCTGCCGGAGTCAAATTTAATGCTCCCGCATGCCAAGAACCCATAAATTGGTCTATCTCAGCAATTTTATTCAACATATCCGGTGTTATTGTAATGTCTTTTATTCTTGGCATATTACCTCTCTTTACTTTACCAGATATTACCAGATATTACCAGATAAGTCAAGAAATTGTTCCCAGATACACCAAAAATCATTACCAGATATTACCAGATAAGGATATTTTATTTACCAGATACTTCTTTATCATCTTCCAAAATTACAGTTTTTCCATTACTTTTGACTTCATCCAAACCCATTTTCTTAATTTTATTCTTTTCTCGGGCGCGTTGTTCTAAAACTTCTTCCCAGTCCAAACCTTGACTTGCACATTCAGCTTCCAGAGTAGATAAGCCGATTTCCATACGAATTTGGCAGGCTTGAGCTTCTTTTACCGGATCAACCCAACCACGCCCCGGACCAATCCACTTGCAACGACTGTAAGCATAGCGATTTTGATAAAAATCCGGCGCATCTATCAAGCCTTTGTTAACTACCTCTTCCAACCAAAGTTCATAAACCGGTGTCGCCCAGTAGTCAGCAAGCCACTGTCTTCTGCCGTTAAAATAACGCCAAGCTTCAAGCAAAGCCGAGCGCGCGGAAGAATAATTGGTTTTGGAAAAGTCTTTTAGGAGCAACTCATACGGAATATTCAAACCGGTACCGATATGACGAAGCAGATTTTCAACAAAAGCCCCATAAGCTGAGTTTGGACGAGATGGAGTGAATGGCGCAACCTTATCTCCCGGAAATATCGGGATAATAGAACCGCCCTCCAACTTAACTTGCCAATCCTTTTTAGCATTTAAGTAATCATCTGTTGAACCGCCAAACAACTCGTTTAGCTCTTCACCTCCCATTGGAGTTTCAATAAAAGCGGCAATCATAGCATTAACGATTGCTGCTTGTAGTTCTGAACGCTCATAATGGTCAAGCATTTTGAACATGGGCATAATTGAGACTAAAATGGGTTTGCCTCGCGTTTGCCCAATGCGGTTAATATCGTGAACATGTAAAACACGCCGGCGGCCAAAACTCGTAAAGGCTGGAATCCTCTGCCAGATTGGCGTTTTACTCCAATAATCTCCTGGATGTTCGGTTTGGATATGGTAGGCAATCGGTGCGCCAAACTTATCAATCTCAACACCACCGCGCATATTTTTACTATCACAACCATTCTGCGGATTAGATAATCTATCCGGTTCTATCAACTGCAAGGTGGTTGCAAAATCTCTGTCTGGCAACCACAAGGCTAAGGCTAAAGCCTCTCCATTGATAAGACAAGATTTGAATATTTGTGTTGTCAATCCATGAAAATTAAGGCTTCTGCCGGCATCACAATTAAAACTTTCAGCCCAAGAGCGCCATAATCCTTCGACTTTCACCTGCCATTCTTCCTCCCACTCTTTGCTTTTGCCCAACGCTTTATGGTCTGGCTTGACCGATAAGCGAAAACCCGTACCAACAATATTATCGGTTAAGGTTTGCATAGCGCCGGCGGCAATTCCATGATTTCTTGATAAATCACGTGAACGAGCCACCATGGTTGAGAGTTCCGGTAACAAATCGCTATCTGCCGAACCTCGTCCCGGTTGCCATGAGGCAATCTCTCGCAAAGTATGTGATGCTGCTTTGTGTGATGTTTCTGACATTAAAATGCTACTTTCATAATTCTTCTTTTACCTAATGGCTTTCCTTCGGCCATGGCTAACTGGGATTTGAGGTTTGATATGTAAGCGGCCAATTCGGCTCTATTCGTTTGATTATAGCTAACAGAGCCAAAATTTCCGACATTAACCGAAACCTCTTTAGCGCCAATCATAAGTTTATGATAAGCCTCTTCGGCTTCAGCCAATCTGATTTTTAATGTTTCTTTATCTATAGCCATGGGTTATCTACCTTTGTTGCTTTCATTTGAATAAATCGCTCCTGTTTTCTTTTGGGCTTAGCGTCAGATGTTGCCGGAATCAAAGCCTCTAATTCTTGCCATGCCTTTTCGCTCATGCGATCAAGTCCATAAATTGCGGCACCGGCTCGGGCATAAACTCGGCAGTCTAATGCTTCATTTCGTCTGGTTGGGTCCTTTTCCCAAACAGGCTTTGGATAGCCATTACTTATTTTTACGATTTGTCTTTCTGACGTTAGTTGTTTGAAATACTCCTCGCCATATTGCGGAAAATGACATTGACCAAACTGTGAGGCATCTTCGCCAACACGCTCTGTTTTCAGCCAACGACCGGACCGGAAACATTCCAAACTTTTAATCCTTTCTTTTTTGTATCAGCCTTTGATGTTGAAAGAATCATGGCTGTATCTCGGCTTTGTCCTTTGATTGCAACCACTGTATGCGGTTGACTAGCTCTGGCTCCACTTCCGCCCCAAACGGCCTGACTAAATTTGCTTACAAAACCATAGACATCTTGGGTTGCATAGCCGGAATCCACACACATAACCCGAATAGGCATGCTACTACCACTTGCATGAGGATAATCTTTCATCAGGACTTGCTCAAGTTTATGCCAGACATCCAGATGTGCTGTATCTCCGTCCAAAACAAAATATTCCACTGACCAGCTTTGTTTTTGCCTTCCCCAAGCAACAACTTCACATTCTATGCGGTCCTTTTGAACATCAACACCAGCCGTTAAGAACAATCCTCCGTAAGGGATCGTGCCAATCGGGTAAGTTTCTCTGGTTTCATAAAGTCGTTGCCATTCAGGGGCTTCGCTTTCTTGCTCGTAGGTTTCACCTAAAATAGTATTTTGAAACCCTTGAATGAGACTAGGATTTTTCTTTGTCTTCTCATAAATATCTACACATTCTTGCCAAGAAAGCCATCCCACCGGAGAATAAAGCGAAGATAAATGGAAACCTGCAGTTATACCGTCAAATTTCGCTGTTGCTCTCCATTGTCCTTGTGCCAACATTTGCGTTTTATAGTGCTCGCCAATCAATTTGTGACAATGACAGCATTCATATTCCGCTTTGCCGTTCTCTGCACGAATTTGCGCCCATTCTAATTTTTGAAACTCTCCGCAAAACGGACATGGCACAAAAAAGTAGCGTTTGTCCGAGTTTTCAAACTCACGCTCTATATTAGACAAGCCCTTAATTGTCGGTGTTGAGACTAAAAAAATCTTTTTTCTTTTGTTAAAGGTTGCTGTTCTGCGCTCTGCCAACAAAATCGGATCACCTTCACCATCAATATCTTGAGGATAACCATCAACTTCATCCATAAATAGATAACGTGCCGGCATAGAACGCAAACCGACGGCAGAGTTAGCTCCGGTCATAACCAATACGCCACCTTGAAAATCTTTGGAAAGCATCGTATTTCCCTTGTCTCGCGAACGAGGTGAACTCACCAGATTTCTGAGGGGCGGACAATCTTCAATCAACGGGTCTATTCTTTGGCGAGAGTTACGTTTGGCCATTTCCACAGTTGGGGAGACAGCCATTATCGGTCCTGGAGCTTTGTGCATAATATATCCAAGCCAGTTGTTGCCGCACTCTGTTCCACCAATTTGAGCGCCTTTCATAAAAACAACCTTTTGTACCGGACTTTTAGGAGATAAACAATCCATAACCTCTTTTAAATAAGGAGTGCGTGCGGTTCGCCAACGTCCTGGCTCAGAAGCAGATTTTGATGACAACATTCGGTATTTATCTGCCCATTCCGAAACCGACATATAAGAATCCGGCTCTACGCCTTTGAAAAACTCTTCTTCTATAAAAGCTTCAACATCAAAGCTCTCGTTCAATAAGTTCTTTGCTTTCGGATAAGAGTTTTCGGACATACTCATCTAATACCACCACAGTTTTGTGTTCATCTGTTTCTAAATCGGCGGCAATAAGAGCTCCGTAACGGGTTGAAAAAGAAACAAACAAATCACGCAAAGACCGTCCGAGGTTAAAAGCATGCATTCCGGCTTTCTTACGGTCAATCGTTTCTCCTGTCATTTTTTTAAGTTTAGCCTTGGCAATCATGGCGCGATAGTAAACATCTGCAGTTTTGGCTTGTTGGAAGCTTGAAGGATTAACCTTACTATTCTCATTTCCATGTTCAAAAAAACTTTCCGGATGCCGAGATTTGCTCGGATCAGTATTTTGCAACCATTCTTGATTGGCTTTTTCAACATCTATCTTGCCGTCTGTCGTTTTATGAATGCGTCCGCTCTTTACCGCCGTTTGCACCGCATTAAGGTGAACACCGCGAATCTTGGCATATTCCCGCATTGATACTTTCTGCCCCATGTTTTATTCCTGCAAAAGAAAAGGCTCAGATAATTCTGAGCCTTTTTAGATTATTCTTTTCTTTTTCGTGCATTATTACAATATCGATGTGTTAATCGTGCATTTTCTGGAATCGTTTTTCCTCCTTGCCAATATTGTTCTATATGGTCCACCGCTGCATCATCAATATGTTCAATTCTATTGCCACAAATTTCGCATGTAGGATTATTGTCGAATAGATGTTGTTTAAATTCTAATGTAAAGCAACGGGGTTGCTTTGATGTTGTATTCAAAACATCTTTAATAAGTCTTTCAACAACTTCGCAACGATATTGCAACATGTCTTTTGAACTTGTACTTCTGGATATAGATTCAATAAATTTCTCATCCGAAGTCATGAGACCTATAATGGCCTCTCTTATTAAATCCTTTGTATTCATAACCATATTTACATCTTTATCTCTAAAGGCAAACATGAGGGCATCATATAAAGATACGTTAAATTTTTTATTTTCCCAATACCCGGAATTATTAGCATCTGTACCTGCATAGTAACGTTTGAAAGCTTTATCCGCGAACAAAGAATCTATGATTTTTAATGAATTATGAAAAGCACTTAATAATTTTTCAGCATCTTCTTTTGATATTTTTTGATATTTTTTAGCATCCTTGTTTAAAAATGTTTTAATGGGAGCTTCATAGTTTAAGTAAGTGGCATGATATAAGGCTGAAAATCTTAATACTAGTTCCACATCTTTCATTCTTTTATCTGCTGTTTTAATACCTATTAACTTTCTAAAAGTCGTATTTTCAGCCATTTTCTTTAAAAGTTCTATATAATTACCTCGATATATACAGTTTCTTAACTCCATGTCATTTAATGGAACAGAACCTGTATTTAATCTTTCAAAAATAGCAAACTTTAAATCTTCATCACTATCTTTTTTAAATGTAATTGTACGAATAGAGCCATTCTCAATGGTTTTCTTTTTATCATCGGGTAATTCTTTAAATAATTTTTTATTTAATTCCGGAAATGATTGAATACCAATCAATTTAAATTCATTTTCCATAAACAGTTTTACGGCTGTAAGACGCTGTTGCCCATCAATAACTACTTCTTTTCCATTAGCTTCTTCCGCCAAATAGATTGTAGGCAATGGTATACCTAAAAGAATAGACTCTATTAATTTACTAGCTTTATGATTATCCCAAACATATCCTCTTTGAAAATCTGGCTGCAAATTTATAGTACCATTGTTAATTCTTCTAACTAATGTAAAAAAATCGGGATCTGCTATATTTGTGTTAATGTTACTTGACAGAAAAGTTTCGGTTGCTTCTTCATTCTCTGTATCATCAAAATAAATCTCATCTAACTCTTCTGCCATTTGTTTCTTCCTTTTCTGTTGTAAGTAACATTATATAATGAAATTAAACTAATGATACTTATATTGTATAATTATTTTTATTTTATTAACACTCTACTTGGCCGAGAGCTATCATTTTAACTGTGCCATCTTTGATAAAGGTTGCTCGCCATTGTTCTAGTCTCTTTTCTTTAAGCAGGCGTTCCATAATGAGGCTATAACCTTTGGTATGCTGTCCGGCCCAAGCAAATTCATCAACATCGTATTCGGCTTTTTTAACCAAAGAGCTGGTATTACACATCAATCCCTCAAAACTCTCTAGTAAAATATCTTTGTCTTTTGCCTCAATGCCTTGCTCTTGTATGTCGATTATAAAAACATCGTTATGTCTTAACATTTTGAATCTCCTTATCTTTTTCTCTATAACTACAGTAACGCTCTTATTGACACACAAGTCCAGTAAATAACGCATTGAAAATCAATAATTATTCAATATTAAACCATTCCGAACAAGTGGCTAACAGATGGTTATAATCACTACTTGTTGCTTCTTTATAAAAAGCATCTTGTTCTTCTTTAGATAGTTTTGCTCGTCTCATGGCTCGTAAGCAAAGTCCCAGTAAATTAAACGCATTTCCGTCTTGACCAACGAGTTGAACCGTAATTTCGGGATATTTTACATCAGACATTTTTCTCTCCTTTCGCTTCATTGTTTGTTCAATGAATGCTCTTCTTGGTCTGGAAGTCCAGTTAATTCTGCTTGATTTTCAAGTAATTGAGCTTTATTTCCGCTATATTCTTCCCAACGCTTTACAATCACATCACAAAACTTGGGATCAAGCTCTATAAGTCTTGCCTTTCGACCGGTTTTTTCGGCTGCAATAAGAGTTGATCCGGAACCACCAAAGCCGTCTAAAACGACATCTCCTGGTTTTGAACTGTTGTTTATGGCTCTTTCCACAAGCTCAACAGGCTTCATTGTCGGGTGCAAATCATTCTTGACCGGTTTATTGTATTCCCAAACGTCTGATTGATTGCGATCTCCGCACCAATAATGCTTATTATCGGCCCGCCAACCATATAAAATTGGCTCATACTGCCGTTGATAATCTGCTCGGCCTAAGGTAAAAGTGTTTTTTGCCCAGATAATAAAGGTTGACCACTTACCTCCGGCATTGATAAATGAATTGTAAAGAGTATGTAGCTCGCTTGAACTCATGCAAACATAGGCAGCTCCTTGACAATACATCATCAGATTAGATAAGGCGTCGGTCAGAAATTGGGCAAATCCGTCTCCTAAATTATCGTTCATTATCTTACGACCACCTAATGAGCCGGCATGATAACGGATGCTGTCTTTCATGGTGGAACCATAATTCACATTATACGGCGGATCGGTAAAAATCATATCTGCGACGTCATTTTGCATAAGTTTCTGAACATCATCTATCAGCGTTGTATCTCCGCAAAGCAATCTATGATTTCCTAAAATCCAGATATCTCCTGGCTTTGTTATGGCTTCCGTTGGAAGTTCGGGAATTTCATCTTCTTCTGTTTGCGGTTCTGAAGCTGCCTCTCCGAATGTATTTAATTCTTTGAGTTCTTCCTCTGAAAATCCTAAAATATCTAAATCAAAATCAAGCTCAGAGAGTTCTTTCATTTCCAGAGCTAGCATTTCCTCATCCCAACCGGCATTAAGCGCAATTTTATTATCGGCGATAACTAAGGCTTTACGTTGGGTTTCACTTAAATGAGGCAGACGAATAACCGGAACTTCTTTTAACCCCATACGCTGCGCGGCCAAAAGTCGGCCATGTCCGGCAATAATAACATCATCACCTCCGATTAAAATCGGATTTGTGAAACCAAATTCCTTGATGCTGGCGACAATTTGAGCGATTTGCTCATCATTATGCGTGCGAGAATTGCGTGCATAAGGAATGAGCTTATCGGTAGGATAATTCTCTAAAAACTCCATGATTTTCTCCACGAGACAGATAAAAAATCGCTTCAAGTGACCAGTCAACTGACCAGTAACCGAAGCGACCGAAGGGTGACCAGTCAAAGTGACCAGCCAGATTTCATAACTTATTGATATTTTGTGATTTATAGGTGACCAGTGACCAGCCAAAAAATTTTTGTTTCGCTAGAAAAATGCCGCGGCTTGCGCCCCCGCATAAGGTTTAATCACAGGAAGGACCCGCACATAAAGTTACAGAAAATTCTGAAAGCTTCTGTAATAATAAATCTACATCATGATGATTCAATATGTGATGGGAGACATTCTTTGAATAATCAATAGGATTTATATTCGAAAATGTATTATACTTATCCAATTCTTGCTCTTTTAAGGTGGCACTAAATATAACTTGATTGGGTAATTCTTTATATTTTTCTATAATTATACTTTCTTTTGCTGTTGATATTTCTCCTTCTCTGAAACCATCCATAATTATTGGAAAAGGATGTTTTAATATTTTAGCCATAGCATATAACTTTATGAGATAATATTCACACTCTTCGCTGCCTGAATAGTTAACATCTCTTTTAGAAAACAATGCATCAAAAGTAAAACGTCCTGTTGGTTCTAGTATTTTATATAAAGCGTTCATTTCGAACAATAATTTATTTAGTAGAGAATCTCTAGTTAATGCATTTAAATTCTCTTTGTCTTTTTCCATTTTTAATAAATTATCATATCTATTTAACTCACAATCAATTTGATTAATACGCTCATCCGCAGATTCAGATGATTGAATACTGTCTTTATATAATACAATGTTTTCAAATGATATATCTTTATCTTTTAATACCTCTTTTAATTCTCTTTGTACCTCAAATATTTTTTTATTAATTATTTCTACATCTTCACGAGCACTATCTATTCTTCTTTGAATAGCAGACATGACATTATTTCTGATTTCATTATCTGAAACATCAAAATTTACATCTTTATTTGCATTCTCGTACCCAATATGTTGTCCACGACAATCTAGACAAACAAGAGAACCTTCAGTTAATGAACGATTCAAAGAACGTAATTCGCTGATAAGAGCTTCATTTTTCAGTTTACGATTTTGAATTCTATTACGCTCATTTTTTAACGATATCAACTTATCATTCAACATTTCTGCATTACGAATTTTTTTTAAATATAATTCCCGATCTACTGTGTACGTAGCAAACTCTGCAGAAGAAGAATGTTTACTTAAAAATTTTTCCTTTTTTCGTATAAGTTCTCGTTCTTCTTTTAATGATTTTTGTTTTCTTTTTATATCTTCTATATCTATATTTGATGTTATTTTTGAACATCCTGCAAAAGAATACAGCATATTCATAAAATCATCTTTATTATTGTATCCACTGTTAAATATTTTAGATGTATCTCTTTTGTCTTGCCCTACAAAAAACATTTGATAAAATAAATCTAAATCAGCTATTTTCTCTCTATCATCTTTTATTATCCTTGGTATAGCATATATTTTTTCGTCAAAAAATCTTTTAAACTCTGAACTGCTATTAAAAATATTAAGAGTTTTCATATCTCTAAATAAAAAAGTTTTATTCTTTCGGCATACAGAAAATTTCTCGTTTCCAAGCGATAAATCAACAATAAAATAATAATTTTCATAATCAAATGTACTTGGAAAAATAGGAGTATTTCCTAAAGCGTAATAAAGCCCCTGCAAAACAATAGTTTTTCCCTTATTGTTGTCATTGCTATATACAACATTAAGCCCTTTATCAAGCCTTGTTTCACAAAAAGCTTCTTTTTCATTACCAATATAAATACTTAAAAAGTTAATCATATTGTAACCCATCTTTCACTAATGCTATAAAAAACTTCGTTGAATTGATATTTAAAAATTGGACTCTATTAATTTTATTGGCATCTAGTAAGCTATATATCCTATCCACATTATACATTGGATATAATGAAACGTATTTGTATATATCTTCAAATAAACTCCAATATGCCACTCCATTATTTATATCGCACATAACACGAGCCATACAATCTTGACATTCCTCCAAAATTTCGTGCTGTTCTAATTCATTATGGTTTGCCAAAACTGATAAGAAACTTATTGGAGTTTTATCTATACCACTTCGATGAATTAAACGACTTAAAACCAACATTTTGACTTCGTGATTTGTTAAGTGTTTGTTATACCTAACAAAATCAGCAAGAACATTAATTGTCACATTCTCTGTATTTATATTCTTTTTATCTGATTGTTTTGCTCTAATTTGGTCAAATATCCGATTCAGATAATCATCTGAAGGTAAAATACTAGGATTAATTTTTACTATTTTTTTTATGTAATTTGCCTTATCTGCGTCAGCAACAACGAAAGTAACTTTAGATAAAAAATCACTAATATTTGCATCTGTAATTAAACTATTGTCTATATATGTTTTTTTTAAAGCTTCCTCTTTTAAATTTTTTAATATTGCCTTCTGAGCTTTATCTGTAAAATTACAAATATTAAATTCACGCAAATCTTTATCTATTAATATAGACGGCAAAAAGCCATTAGCAAATAAGATATAAGAATTAAATTGAAATTCTGATAAGTAGTTTTTGTATAAAGTTACAAGATATCTTCCAACAACTGCTTGTGATAAATTATTACTTGCCTTAGATTGGATATCCCACCCACAAGAACCAGCTCTATCTACCCCAGTTACATCATTAAAAAAGTCTATAACGTAATAAAAAATATCCTCACTATCTTGTCTAAAGCTCATAAGATACAAAAGTGCTTTTGTCTCCTGAGTGGATGCACTTTCATTATTTCGTTCAGATGCTGTTACTGTGTAGGACATTGTATTACTTTTCCAAATTTTTACATATAGTAACAACAAAAAATAAAAAAACAATAAATATTTTCAACTCAAGCTATACTGGCATAACTTTGCAAAGATCGGCTGATTTAGGCCTAATTCTGATATAATTTCGGATGGGGTTTGAGTGATTGACAGCGTTGTGGTTTGGATTTTACCTTCCTTGATGGTTTTAACTTCAGCACTTGGAAGTTCTGACTTTCCAATACAAGACGATAAATAAACAAAGCATTCATCATTATCTTCCAAATATCTCAAGGCTAGCTTGCGGGCATAAATATTTAAGCTAACATCAGCTTTACTGGCATCTTTGGCCCAAGGGCTACCTCCGCCAATCGGGCAAGTTACGCCATAAAAATCGCAAGCAAGTTTTCGACCGGTAACACCACAATCTGCTATTGAGGAATGGTATTGATAAGTTCCGGTGCCGTTAATAATGATATTTTTTGGCTTTTCATTTAGCGTTTCAATAATAAAATCCGTCAGATCATCATATTCTAACATTGGAACGGCAGCAATAGCTGTTTCCACGTTACCACAAGCATCCAAGGTTATCTGAGTTTTAATATCAATCCCCAGATTTTTACTTTGGTGAGCTTCTTGATACAAAGCTCGATTTAACTTGCGAGCTAAAAACATCTCACGACTGATAAAATCTTCCCCTTGGCAAGCATAACCTACAAATACGCCTTGATCGCCCCAGCCGTTCTGTTCAATGCCTTGTTTTATGTCTGCTGATTGTTGCCCAATAAGGTTAATAATTTCAACTTTACGGACATCAATCGCATATTTTCCCCAGCGCGCTGCATAGTTCTCATCATAGCCAATATCTCGCAAAGCATCTTTGACAAACTCTTTAACCTCTGACAAATCGATATTTCCGGAGACTTCTCCGCCTAAAACTACAGTATTGTCTTTAAGCAAAACCTCCACCGCATAAAGGACATTCTTATCTTGAGCCAGCAGGCGATCCAAAATGTATGATGAAATATAATCTGCGGTTTTATCTGGATGCCCGAGAGAAACAAACTCTGCCGTCTTTTTCATAGCTTTTCCTTCATAAAAAAAAGCCCGCAGAATTTAATCTGCAGGCTGAAAATAAAAAAGGGAACAAGCCTTAAGCACAACTCGTTCCCGATTATAGCTATTTTTATAAACTATTTTTCAGTTTTTGTCTTGTCTGTTTTTGTCGCGACATAACTATGCTATAAGCTTTTTACCATTAAGGTTTTCAATCAGTTTCATCGCTTTTTCTTTTTCAGCAGAAACAAATTTTGTTTTATCTATAATATATTTAGGAAATTTTATGGCCAAATAGTTATTTTTAAACCATTCTCGAAAAACTGGCAGTGCCTGTATTGGATACGCCCAAGGAGCTTGAGGATTTGACTTTGACTGAGGATAATAATCTGGATAATCATGTTCATATTTTACCCTTTCACCATACTCTGCTGATAAATTTTGCTCGAGCCAATATTTTCCCCAAACTAGCCCCACACTGATATCAGGAATTACATTATCACTGATTGTTAACCCACTTTCTATCATATCAACAAATAGACCTGCTATTTCATTAAAAATACTAAAATAATTATTAGGAACTGCATTTTTAACCAAAGAAACTCTGTCATGATAATAACGCCAAGACGTTAATTGTTTTTGTTCTGGGTTATAGCCTACAGCTTTATATATAAATTCTCTGAATGAATATCTTGCAAGCAATCGATAATTGTTTAAAGCTTCTTGCTTAACTTCAGTTGCTTCAAATGCATAATACTCAAGAATTGCCATACAAACAATATCTGGGTATGCATATATAATTTTTCCATCCTTTTTGGTTTCTATATACAATTTATCTTCAGCATAACCTTGAGAATCGAGATGATTTTTTATATATTGTAATCTCTTTTTCTTGGATATATCTCTTTCTGTTTCCCATTCTTTTGATAAAAACCCTATATGTGCGTTTTCAACACCACATAAAACAGCTAACCCCCGTTGGCTTAAAAAAGGAGTTCCGTTATCCAAGACCCCCATTTCAATACCATTAACATCTCTTGTAATTTCTACACCAATATCTAAAACACCTTGGACTGGACCGATTTCCTTTGAGGGTACTTTTTGCGGTAACCCATTGTTTTTATTAACCATTTACTGATTTCCTCTGTTATGTTTAGTTTATAGAATTATATATAGTTAGCACAGCTATTTAAATCAATATCTCATTGAAAAAAATCAAAAAAATCATTCAAAGACGGTTTTCCAAAATCTTCACCAGTGCTTTTTCGTAGTGGCGGCTAAGGTTGCTGCGGTGGAGGCCGAACTCATAGCTCAAGACTTTCCAAGGGATTCTAGCACCGCGTTTCCACACTAGCTTTCTTTCCCAAGGTTCCAACACTTCCAACCATTCCAAGACCTCGTCCATTTGGGTAATTTGTTCCGTTGTCGGACGTATTTTTATCGGTTTTCTATCCATAAAGGCGATTTCTTGCGGTGTATAGATAATATCCGGCATAGTGGAGTGGTAGCCTTGAACTTTTACCGGCGGCAGGAGTTTCATTACATAAACCGCGGATTCAATTCGCATTTTGATGTCATCAAGGGTTAAATTTGTCATTGAACACCTCCTTGCCGAGCTAATTTCGGCAGACGGAAACAATCGCCAATGGGTGAAAATGAGTTCAATCCTGCATCACCCTTTGCCCATTTAATGACTTTAGCTTGCCAGTCGGTTATGGGTTTGTTACCGGTTTTCCATTGCTTTGCTGTGTAATAATCGTAAAATTCTTGCGGATTGATATTTTTCAAGCCACGAACGGCACAATAAATCTTTACATCTTCCAAACTCGGAATATCGGCAAGACATGAACTTTCTTTTTTGTTAGTTTTTTCTTTTATTTCCTTCTTTATTTTTTTGTTTAAATCATCTTCATGTTTATTTTCATTATCCTCTTCATCCTCATTAAGCTTGGCATTTGCCGATTTTTCAGCTTGCTTTTGCTTGGCATTTGCTCTGCGTTTGCTGGCGGCTTTGGTTGCTATTGCTCGCCGTTTTTCACAAACCGCATCATATTTTGAGAAGTTGTCTTTAATGCTCTCGGCCATGAAATCGTAGGCCTTGCTGATTTCTTGAGATATGGGTTTCATGGGTTCACCATACAAAACCATTTCACACAGGGCAGTCATTAACTCTCCGCGCTGTTTTAAGTTAAGATGATTGGACAAGGCCAAAAACTCCGGCGCAAAAACGATAAAACTTTTCTTTTTATCCATTTTGACCTCCTAAACTTTTCTTGATGCGCTGTATGCCTTGAACCCATTTCAATGCCAACTTTGCCCTTTGAACTTCGCGGTTGATTTCTTTTTCCAAACAGTTGAGTTGTTTTTCTTCCAACTCTAAAAGGGCTAAAACCGGCACTCGTCGGATTGTCTCAAAGATAGGTTTGTTCTTTGTGTATTGCATAAAAACCTCCGTTAAAATTGTCTTACGCAAAGAACAAGTCAAAATTGAAAAAAATCGTTCTCACTTTTTTAAACTTTTTTTCAATTTATCAAAAATTTTATAGATTGTATTTTTGGAAATATGGATTTTATGCGTAATCTCCTCTAATGTTTTGTCCTCTAATATCATATCCAAAACAAATATTTCGCGTGGGCTAAGTTTTTGTTCGGCTTTCTTTACCAGCACTTTTAACTCACTTTGTTCGTAGTTGTCTTCAGAACTAATAGAGAAGTATTCCTCTTCATCGTCCAGATAAACAAAAAGACCAAAAGGCTCACGCATCTTGGTCTTTAACAATTTTTTGGCATAGTTTTGCAAGGAAGCAACAACATAAGCATCACTTGGAATCTCTCGTTGGTGGAAATGCTCTATGTAAAATAAAAGCAATTCTTGAACCAAATCTTGAACATCTTCATGATTATTAAAATTTACAAAGGTGGATAATTTTCTTACACAAGAAAAAATAGTAATACGGACATAGTCTGGTATGCCGTCAAAAAGTTTGTCATACATTTATGTAAACCTTTCAAAATGTTAGAAAGGCTTACATTTTCAAATGATAGTTCTATTGGGCCAAACTTTTTCTAATATGGGTTGTGGATTTATTAAGAGCTAAACCCATATTTAGTACGCTGCTCTGACCACGAGGCCGGAATTGGAGATTTTAATAAATCGCTTATTTTCAAGCTTTGAGGCTGAGTGCCGACGATAATAGCATCAATAATATCAGGCGCCAGATAAGTTAACTTCATCATTTTACTGATATAAACATGGGCCACTTTTTCTTTGCGGGCTAATTCTCGTAGCGACATGTTGCTGTTTTCGAGTTTATCTCGCCAATTATGAGCTTTGACCAGCGCGTTTAATAGTGTTTCATCCACCGCTGTTTGGCTTTCTTCAGCCGGGATAACCTTCATATGCCCGCGTTTTCTTGAAAAGCTGATGTGATAAACCAACTCCGCTAGGCCGGAATGTTCTTCAGATGCTTGTAAATCCGCCGTTTGAGATTTTTCAAGCAGTAGAGCACCAAGAGGCAGCAAACGGATAACCAGTTTGTCCTTATAAATGATAACGCGTGAAATAAGCCGTTCGAGGATCTGGCGAAGGCTCTCTTGCGATAAATAAGTAAAGAAGTCTTCCGGAGCTTTTGTTTTTTGCAGCAACTCATTCATGCCGATTTCCGGCATATCCGGTTTGAGATATTTAAGCAGTTCGTTTAACAACAGTGGTGATTTTAAGATATTTTGTATTTTGCTTAATACAAACTTATCAAGTTCTCCGACCGGAATGCTACCTAATTCGCAATGTTGATAGCCTTCTTTGACTGCCTTTAAGGAGACATAATACTCATAGGTGCGATTCTTTTTTCGGGTTCTGGTCGGAATCATGGAGGCATTACAGCCGCAACCACACTCCAACATTCCTTTGAGTAAGGCATTTCTCACCACGCGAGAAGGTTTTAGTTTGCCATGGCGATTGCCAAGCCTTGTATTTTCAACTCGTTCCCATAGTTCTTTTGAGATAATCGCTTCTTGCTGACCATCATAAACAGTGCCTTTATGGACAACTTTGCCGATATAAATCGGATTGCGGAGCATATAATCAATTTTTGAAACGGTAAATTCTTTAGCTGGAAGTTCTGTACCATTCTTTTGTTTGCGGGCATTTATGGAATATCCGCCGGCTTTTAAGAAGGTACAAACATCACGTTCAGATTTGCAAGCGCTATATTTATTAAAAATCAGGCGGACAATCTCTGCCTCAGTTGGGTTAATTTCAAGATGTTTGTTTATGAGCATATAACCAAAGGGAACTTTTCCCCCCATCCACATTCCTTTTTTACGAGAGGCAGCAACCTTATCGCGAATACGTTCGGCCCCGACTTCTCTTTCAAACTGGGCAAAAGACAATAATACATTTAAGGTTAGTCGGCCCATAGAATCATAAGTATTAAAATTTTGCGTTACCGAAACAAAAGAGCATTTGTGCTTGTCCAACACCTCAATCAACTTAGAAAAATCTGCCAATGAACGTGTGAGACGGTCTATTTTATAAACCACGATCATATCGATTTTACCGGCCTCGACATCATGAATTAACCTCTTTAGAGCCGGACGATTGATATTACCACCGCTAAAACCTCCGTCATCATAACGTTCATCCAACAATACCCACCCCTGATGCTTTTGGCTCAAAATATAGTTGGCTCCGGCCTCTCGTTGAGCCTCAAGGGTGTTAAATTCCTTATCCAAGCCTTCGTCGGTTGATTTTCGGGTATAAATTGCACATCTGACTTTTTTCTGCTCTTCCATTATTTACCTCGCAAATTAAATCCAAAGAATGCACTTCCTGATATTTTCATACCGGTAATTTTCTTGGCCATGCCGGATAAGCTCTTAAATCTTTGTCCATCTAGTTCATAGCCGTTTTCAAGTACACGAATGACATAAGCTCGGCCTTTGTACTGTTTGATGATTTTGGTTCCTATCGGTGCGATTGCGACCTTTTTGACATTTGGTGCTTTGGCTGAGATTTTGCTCAAGAAGGAACGACTAGCCGAAGACAAGCCGCCAAACTCCAATTCCTGTATCCGATAAGAAAGTTTGAGGATATAGGCCTCCTTGGTCTTTAAGGTTGGGTGTGTGTTAAAATAGCGTAAGAAAAGCTTCTTTAACTCGTTAATATTCATGGTGTTGAGCTTGGCTAAATCTTCCTCAATCATCGGAAACTCCTTTCGTTTCACAATGAATGCTTGGATTTTGCTTATTATCCAGTTCTTTCTGCAATAAATTATCTATACTTTTGTGTTGCAAATAGGCCTTAAATTCAGGCCCAAACAGCATCATAAAATCTTCTAAATCGGTCATGTTGTTCTCCTTTTGCAGAAGAACAAGTCAAATTTAAGAAAAATCGTTCTCACTTTTTTATTTTTTTGTAAACCGCAGTTTGGGCGAGATAATCGGTAAGGTAATCAAGTTGCGAAACAGGACATGCTGACAAATCAAGAAAACTTTTGTTTTTCAATAAACTGGCAAATGGTAACTAAAAATAGAGAGGTTTTCAGCAAAAGTATAGATTTGGGCGTTTTTTCTGCCAAAGGACTGAAAAACACTTTCGATGATTTCCAACGCAGTTACCAGCGCACTTGGCAAATCGGCGCGGAATAAAGGGCTTGTTGATAAGGATTTAAAACAAAAAAAGAGGAAGTATAAACTTCCTCTTTTCAAATTGGTGATCCCAACGGGATTTGAACCCGTGTTGCAGCCTTGAGAGGGCCGCGTCCTAGGCCACTAGACGATGGGACCGAAAACAAAAAACTTAATATACCAAAATTTACAAACATGCAAGCACTTTTTCGAAAATACACATCATAAAAAAGGGCGATGCCGAAACACCACCCTTTCTCAAAAAAAAACACATCACTTTATTAACAAATCTCTTTCAAAGAGATTTATTAAAGACAAAAAATAATGCTCCTCAACTTTAGAGAAAGGACGACGAGGAATATCATCCAACCGCCTTTTCTCCAACATACGCTGCAAAGGAAGCAAAAGTTTAGCCCCCATACCGCAACGAATGAGTTCCTCAGCATGAACATGGAGTGTCATGAAAGTCTTATCGCTTATCCATGCGCCCTTCATCATAAAATCGAACATCATTGGATGAGGAATAATTCCTCTCTCAAAAAGTTCATCGATTTTATCGAACATGAAAGTTCTAATTTTTGCATAATCCTTTCCGACACCTTCGTCATTATAGGTATTCAGCATAACCAGAGCCATTTTTCCAAACAGCTCATAATCAAGCGGAGTACCTAAAACATCAAAGTCCATGGCGATACGGAAATACGCTGTCGGCACATCCATAGCCATATTCTGAATTTTCAGAATAATGTCTAAAGTAAATTCCACTTCCTGCCTTTTTAAGGCGGTCAGTTTTTCCTTTTGAACTTCTTTAGCCATATCCTGCTGTACGGCTTGAAACTTTTTACCTTTCATCAAGGCAGCATAAGCTTTTTTCCGTAAGGGTGCCGATAATGTCCGCAACAACGAGGCTTCTTCATTTGTCAAGGTTCGTGTTTTCTCAATTGTTCCTCGATTTGAGGAACGATTTTTTTTCTTTTTAGCCCTTTTCGGATGGCGAAGAAGAGAGATTTCTCGATAAACTTCTTCAATCGATTTTCCTTCGGCAAAACGCTGCTTTGCCAAATCAACAAATCTACCTTCTTCTTCCAAACCATTCAAATAGGCTTCCTGAACTTGTTGTTCAAGATTTTTTTTTTGCTCCATAATTATTAATAATTTAATACGTTCAACTTTTATACTATACACCATTTCCCCAAGGAGCGCAAGCCCAAAAAAAAGCATTATTTGTCTTTTTTCCGTCCATATAAGCATGTAAACAAAAAATTGATTAAT
Organism: uncultured Alphaproteobacteria bacterium; assembly: GCA_944390275.1. GTDB lineage: Bacteria > Pseudomonadota > Alphaproteobacteria > RF32 > CAG-239 > HGM16780. The sequence goes on along the minus strand of CALXPL010000005.1, from coordinate 27,817 downwards.
TTTGATTTAAGAGAAAAATCATAAGGAGCAAAGATTTCTTTAATCAAATCCATGCGTCCCATCCATGAACCCTCATCATCATGCTCTAACAAAACCAACTCATAATCGGGATTATCCTCCACGATTTTATAACCATTTTCAACCCCGCACATCACGACATAGAGCAATTTAATTTTTTTATCGGGATAACAAGAGCGCAAACGTTTACAAGTTTCAACCAGACATTCTTTCTGAGGATAGTCATAATCAAAATGAACGAAGAGTACGGAACGAGCATGTTTAATTTTTTGATAAAGACGTTTAATTCTGCGCTGATATTTTCTTTCGACTTTAGGAAAATCCTCAAGTTTTTCGGAGCGAAAATCGTGTTTAAAAACGATACCGTTAGGCATTTTAAAATGGGCTTCATGTTTTTCGCGTTTTACAAAAGCAAGTTGATTACGAATTAAAAAGCCCTCAAAATTATTTAACAAAAAATCCAAAGCAAGATTAAGTTTCACATGAGCCAACCAATCAAAAGGCAAAGATTCGGTTTGGAGATTATTTTGTCGTAAATTCCAAGACGTAATACATTGCTCACCGAAAGGGACAAAAAGATCAAAAGACTGTAAATTATTTTTCCTCATTCCGCCATACCGATATTAAACAAATTATCCCCATCCAAGAGTGCATTTCGCCCCAAAGAGAACAGAATAATTTTTTAGACTTGCAATAGAACAAACTAATATTAGACTGATTATAGTTAAAAAACACTTTAAAGGAAAGCACAATGAAAAAATATCTCAGTTTAATTTTGTTCAGCGCCCTGCTTCCGAGCATAAGCACCGCCAACCAAGCGTAAGTTGATTCAACAACAGAAATTATAAAAAAAACTCTTCCGATAGGGAGTTGTTTAAGCAGTCCTTATTTGGAAGAGTTGAACAAATTAAATTTCCCACAAAAAATCTAAATCCGATTTCAACAACAACACAGGAGAATGTTGTTTCTCAAGAGCCATAAACTCCAAAAAATACTCTGTTTCATCGACATCAACATCAAGAAACTTCTCCGTATCGATACCGACTTCTATTTCTTTTTTAGAAATATCAATAAAAGCGTTAGCACCATCAATACGAACCACGGGTTTAAGAGTATTTTCATCCACCTGATAACAAGCCCAAGACAAATATTTAACATTGATTTTGAAATAGCGGGCAAATCGCTTTAAAATAATTTGTTTCATAATACAAAAATAATTAAAATCCAAGTTTCAGATAAAACAAAAGGGATTAAAAGTCAAGTTATCACATAAAAAAAGAGAGAAACAAAACCAACTTTGCCACAACAAAGAAAGTAATGTATCTCTCAAACGTACTAATCAATGTAGATGACTGATGCTGGTACAACGGCACGCCTTAACTTTTCAGGATAAGACTTTTGAGGTTGTACATCAGGATTTTGTAGCTGTACGACTTTTTTTTGTAGAGTTGCACAACTTGAACAAAATAAAACAATCACCAACATTGCTAAACATATTTTTTTCATAATAGTAATAATTATAATTAAACAAACGAGTTATACCAGAAAGTTTATCACAAGTAAAGAACTCTTTTCAAAAAGAATAAGTGAGAGACTTCGAGCACGAAATAAAAAGCCCCTTACTTCGAGCACGAAATAAAAAGCCCCCTACTCCGAGCACACGGAAAGGGGGAAAGGAAGAGACAAACGAATACTAACTTTTCAAGAACCTCCTCACGGCTTTAATTTTAGCGGTAAACATTTACCATTTTCTAAAAACGAAAGATTTAATAAGTAAATATATTAGTTTTAGCACCTGCAAAAACATAGCTAAAGGTCTAAAACACCACTTTAATATAATCAATATTGGATACATAAAAGCGTCATAATTTATTTTTAATTTTTTCATATATTTTTTATACTTTGGATGATATTTAAGAGGAATATAAGGAAGTTTAAAATTATGGAATTTTTGATAATCTGCAATAACTCTATTATACCGAAAATCTATTGCATCACGGAGATTTTGTTTCAATAATTTCGATGAAATAATTTTTCTTTTTTTATAAATAGGAATTATAGAATCAATAAAAAGTTTATGTTCATTAAAACAAGCTAAAGACATTGTTGATGTTATTGAATTACTATGATTTCTCCATCCAACCAGCCCTTTAGAAAAAAATATAGCCGTCAATTCATTACGTTTAAAACCATCAAGCAAAATTCTAAAGAAAAAATCCCAATCACAAAGGAAATCATATTTTTCATTCATACCACCTACTCTATCATATACTTCTCTTTTAAAAGCAAGAGATGTTGGAAGTACACAGCCAAGAAAAATATTATGATTTAACCACTGTTTCATTAAATCAAACACTCCAAAGTAAGCATTTAAATTAAACGAAATCTTATCTGAAAAATTAATTGCGGAATGTGTTATAAAATTACATTGAGGATAAGTTTCAAAAGCTTTTATTTCCATCTCCAAACAATTAGGAGCCAACACATCATCTGAATGTAATATTCTCATATATTTACCTTTTGCTTCTTTTAATCCCTGATTCGTATTTCTAGCTTGTTTTAAGTTTGGCTTTGTAAATATATATTTAACATTAAGTCCATTATTTTTTGCTTTAGACACCAAAGCTTTTATTTGATTTTGTTCTTGTTTTAATGAAGAATCGTCAGTTACAATCACTTCGAAATTTTGGATAGTTTGCTCTAACAAACAATCAAGTGTTTTTTTAAACAAATCAACTCTACCATGCGTAGGAACAACAACAGACATTTTTATTATAGACATTTTAACCTCTTTTCTCTAACAATTTTTTAAATTTAAAAAAATACCTAATTTTCCAAAGGAATGGCAATTCTTTATAATCTTTCAATAAACGTAATTTTCTATAAACAAATGATTTGCTTAAAAAATAATCAATTTCAAATTGTGTTAATGGTAGTTTAGGTAATGCAAATAATTTACGTACAAAGCTATAAGACATTTTCTCGTATTCTTTGTAATTTTTCAATTTAGTTTTTTTCTTATTAGAATTTGAATTTTCATGAAGTCTATAAAATACATTTTCATCTTGAATATGGACTAATTGTTTATTACGAACCAAAGCAAATAAAACAATACGGCTCCAAAATTCCCAATCACAAGCACGACAATAATACGGATCAAACTTACCTATTTCATTAATAAGAGTAGCCTGAAATAAAAGACTTGAAGGCACAGGACAATGTGAATGAAGAGCATTAAGTATAATAAAATCCGCAGAATGTGCTTGCCAAATAAAATTATCATTTGAAACAGTATAATCTATATTATTATGAAAATTAACAGTATTATGAAATAAAGCTATTGTAAAGGGATTCTCTTGGATAAGGTTATATTCTAATTGCAAAAGGATAGGAGAAATTAAATCATCAGAATGTAAAATTCTTACCCATTTACCCCGAATATGATTAAGCCCTTGATTCGTATTTTTACTTTGTCCTAAATTTTCATGAGAAAAAATATATTTAATATCCTGTCCCGTAGCCTGATGAAAGTCAACAAGCATTTCTTTTATTTTTTGACGTATTTTTAAAGAAGGTGAGTCATCAGAAATAACCACTTCAAAATCTTTATAAGTCTGTATTTTTAAACAATCAAAAACCTGTTTTAAATACTTCAAATTACCATGAGTAGGAATCATCAAACTAAAATAGGGCTTTTTTGTATCATCAACCTTCCACCACAACTCAGCAGGTCTTTTTTTCTCATACATTTGCAATAATGCAACAAAAGGCTTAAATATAAAATATAGAAGGGGAAAATAAGAAGATAACTCTGTTTCTAAAAAAACAGCAACCTTACGTTCATTTTTTGCTCTTTGAAAAAGACGTTCAATTGATTTTTTGCAATATTTTAATAACAAAATTCTTTGCCAATCTATTGGAAAAATAAATTTTTTACCATTTGCATATTGATTATAAATTCTTAAAAAATCATTATAAGTTATAATATGCCATCTATCAGATCCTTTACGATATGGCTTTAAAAATTTAATGCCAAATTGTTTTTCAGAAATTATAATTAAATTATTAGCAAAACTAAACAATGTCTCTTCAATAGATTTTTCATTTACATCAAACATATGATGGGTATGTAAATTTTTTTTATACTTACTAACAAAACCAATCCATATAAATTGCTCTGGATTATAACGAGCTTCCAAAGCGGGATATATCTTCCGTACACTCTCAGGTCTGGGGTTTAGTTTAAACCATTCCTCATCTTTTTTTGTAGGAAATTTAATATCCCACAATTTCAGCATATCTGTTTTCAATCCAAAAGAGCACCAATCTGAAGGGCACATAGGAGATTCCCATACTCTAGGATCACGACTCACCATAGACGGAATAATAATCTTCTTATCTAAAAAATGCCATTCATCATTATAATGATTAAACTTATCAAAGTAGTTTAAAAATTTAGGACTTAAAAGTTCCATATCACTACGAATTTTCAACACATATTTTCTTTTGCTTTTTTTTATTCCTTGAAGTGTTGAATAGATTTGACGTTTTACATTATTTTTCTCCCAAGGGCTCATATCAAAAGCACCAGGATCATCATTCAAAATAAGATGATCAAAATCAAGATTAGAAACATTACTTCCTTTCCATGTCGATAAAATAATTTCAGCATCAGGTAAATGTTTTCTAATACTTTTAAGACATTTAAGAGTATTGATAGGATCAATAGCACCTTGAACTACTACTGATATATCTTGCATTTTTATATTATTACACTTCACCATTTTAGGCCTCATATTTATCATTATTAGCACCGGGAAATTTAACAACAACGTTTGTTGTTCCATCAACCAAACATTCAAAATCCGTAACTTCATTAGGTTCCATCACAATAATATCTCCAGCCTCATATTCAATTCCATTCATTTTTACTCTGCCACTAATAATACAAGTAAATTCTGTAGCAACTTTATGATAATGTTTTGCTTCATAATCCCCCTTTTTATATGTTTTAACAGCGACTTCAACATCATTTGTTTTTAGTAAACTTGGCTCAAAATTACCAATAAACCAACCTTTAAACATATTTTGTAACTTAGCAATTTTCATAGTACTTCCTTAAAATTAAATTAATAAATTCTTGTCCAACAATGCCAAGTATTAATATTGCAACAATTGAAAACAAAAGATAGTTTATTCCTACAACATCTAATTGAGAAAAAATCTTTGGAAAAAATTGAAACGAAAAAATTTGCATAACATAAATAGAGTAACTATAAGAATAAACTTTATTCAAAAACGTTAATCGATTAATAAAATTGCTCAAAATACCTCGTTGATAAATTAAGCAAAAAAACAAACCGATAAACATAAATAAATAATTGAAATTATAATGCAATTTAACTTCTGAAAACAGCATATAATAAATCAACATCGAAAATAAAATTATTTCAAAAATAGAATAAAAGAAATGAATTTTATTTGATGTAGTTACAGTGACTACAGATTTTGATGTACAATAACCAATAATAATTCCCAAACCAAGTCCATATATTCCTCGAAGAAAACCACCATTAAACAAATGTAAATAATTTTTATCCCACATTCCTAATTGAGCATTAGGATAAGACAATACTATTGACAAAGAGAAAAAAACAAGAAGAGAAGTTATGAATAAAAATACCTGTTGAGACAAAATTTTAGATAAGGAAAAATAAAATACAGATAGCCACAATAAAACATATACATACCATGAAGCAATATTTATAGGTACGATGTGATAAAAATTAGGAATTGGAATTAACAATAAGTTTGGAATAACTTCTTCATAAGAAATTCTAAAGTTTATATCGACAAAAAACATAGTAGATATAATAAATAAAACAATTGATAATGCAAGGTTCGGCCATAACCGAAAAAATCTTTTTTTTAAAAAACATTCTATTGTTATATCAGGAGAATTAAAAATTTTTTTCCATAAAAAATACCCTGAAATAACAAAGAAAAAATCAACAATAATATATGCTTCACGAACACAATTCCACAAATTTGAATAATATGAATTAATATTTTTCAAAGAATAAATCGAATGAAAAGCAACAATAATCAGTGTAAAAACAAACTTCAAAAAATCAATACTTAAATTTCTTTCCTTCATTTACTCCACTCCACCTTTGCGATGAGAAAGATAACTTTCATACATTTGATAATTTGAAAAAGATATATAATCCTTACGAGAAATTTCATATATACCAATCTTTTTTTGTTCTAAAATCATTTCATTGTAAGTTGAGCTAATATAGTATATTCCATTTAAGCTCTCATTTTTTTCAATCACATTAAAACAAGATTCAACAAAATCTTTACCATGAGCATAATAGTAGCACCCGGCAGTAGCATTATTGGAAATTGGACGTTTTTCGCTGGTTTCTATAACCAAATTATTTTCATCTAAAGCAACAAAACTCCATCGCGGATGCACAGATTTAAAAGTCAAAATTCCGCCATCCAAATTTCTATTTCTAAAATCAGCAATAGCGCTATAAAGATTTGCTTTAATTAATTGATCACCATTAATTACAAGAAGTTCATCTTCATTATTAATTTCTTCGATTGCAAATAAAGCTGTACACACAGCACCTTTAGTAATGTTTTCAACCATAATAATTTTAACTTGAGGACATAAAATTTTCATCATATCACCAAGAAAAAACTTTTCTTGATCTTCTTTACGAATAATACAAATAATATTATCTCCCAAATTCTCTAAAGATTCGACAACACGTTGAATAATTGGCTTATTCTGAATTTCAAGCAAATATTTCGGATAAGAATGCCCTTGTTCTTCAAAATCTTTTCCGGCTCCTGCCATTAAAACAACAATATTCATTAGGCAACCTCCTTTTGATTCAACTCTATCTCATTAATTCGGTTACGAATATTTTGATAATTTACATCATAAACAGTTTCAACTTTCAACAAATTAGCCCCACTTGCCAAAGCGGCTTTCACACCATTAGGATTATCTTCTACAATCAAACATTCTTCGGGCTTAAATCCCAATCGAACAATAGCAGTATTATAAATTTCAGGATCAGGTTTAGATTTTTTGACATCTTGATTAGACAAGGTAAAGTCCATATACTTCATCAAATCTGCTTTTCCAAGCATCATATCAATTGTAATGCGAACAGAATTTGAACCAAGGGCTAGTTTATATCCTTCACTCTTTAGTTTAGACAAAGCGTATTGATGGCAAAATAAAGGCTTACACTTCATATAAACATGTTCCATTGTATAAATTTGTTTCATATGGTTAATAAATTTGTGTAATCCTTTAGGTAACCCCCTTTCCATAGACAACATCTCTAATTTTTTCTTCGTCGGTAACCCGTCAAAAGTAACTAAGTGCTCATATCTTGAAATTTTATATCCAAAAAGCTCTAAGGCTTGATTCAGTGCCTCATAATGCCAATCTTTTGCTTCAATCAATACGCCGTCCATATCAAATATAATCGCCTTAATTTTTGTCATGAAAAAACTCCTTTGCTTTTAAGGGATAATCTGTACACAATAAAAGTGTATCATTTTCAAAACTAGAACATGACTTAATAATATCCCACTGCTTTTTTGTATCGCGTTGATGTAAATCTGCAGAAACAATACAAACTTTTTTACCTTGATTTATCAATTCATCAATATCAGAAGCAGAAAACCAATCTGAATAAAAACTATCCAGCCAAATTCCAGATACTTCATCAAACAAAACAATTTGCGCTAAGATATCACTCTTACCGCCAAAAACATTCAAACTAGATTTAATCTGCACAACCATATCAGGAATAGACATATCAAAACAAAAATAGTTAGTATGATTATATTTTTTCAGCAAGGCTTTAATAGCTTCAGCTTGCCCATCAGCTTTAATATTCAAGGCTAACGGCAAATTACGTCCATTCATTAATTGTAAAACTTCTTCAAAGGATATTTCATCTCCTTTAGGCATATCATGAGATATAACAATCTTTCCACAAATATCTCTTAAATCTGTTTCTGTACCCATTCCGGCATCAAAGGAACGAATAAAAGCGTCACGTTTATTTTTTTCTTCTGGTTTTAACCAAAAACCTCTATGTGATAATATTTGCATTACTTAACCTTCTCAGAAATAGGATGGTTCAAGAAAAACTCCAAATCTTTAGGGATACCAAGACCATACATTCCGTTATATTCTTCTCCTATACTATAAACACCGATTTTTTTACCTTCTTTGATTAAATAATTATAACAGGGGCAGGTATAAAACTCATTATTAACGCGAAGATTATCGGCAATCATTTGTTCTGCTGAAGAAATTAAATCTTTACCATGGCGAAAGTTAAAAATTCCGACAGTAGCATCTTCTGAAATAACTTTTTTTTCTGCTGTTTCTATCACAAAACCATCTTTATCAGTTTTAGCATAAGACCATTTCGGATCATTAGCTTTCATTGTCATTATCAATCCATCTAGATTACGATCATTCATATCAGCTAAATAATCATTAATATTAAAATCAATATATTGGTCAGAATTAGCTGTCATTAATGGCTCATTATTATTAATTAAATCCTTCGCTTTAAGAACAGTACAAACTTGTCCTTCTGTAATTCCGTCAATGCCAATAATTTCAACATTTTTCGCTAAAGAATTTAACTTATTTTTCAAATCATATTCTTGAATATGTTGATTTTGACAAATAAAAATAAAACAATGTTCACACTCCGGTGTTAAATTTTCAACAACAACTTGTATCATTGGTTTACCATGAACCGGAATCAAAGGTTTAGGATATTTATACCCAGCCTCAGCAAAACGACTTCCACGACCTGCCATCGGAATAACTATATTTAACATCATTAAACTCCGTTAACTAAACAACATGAACCAAAAATTTTGTATTACAAAAGTATTCTCTATAAAACCAGCTCCTCCAGTAATCAATATCGATTTCATTACAAAATTCCCCTTGTAACAAAGCAAAAGACCCGAAAGATTGTGCTTATTTTCAACATTTCATTTAATGGTGATTGGAATAAAGCAAGTTGCCCTGAAAGACCTCGAACACGATAATATTGTTTTTGAAAACAAGTGCGTATCATGTCATAAACTTCGGTAACTTTTTTATCCTTAAGACCTTTCACATAATTTTTTAATTGAGCACTTAAAATTCTGATTTCTTGTGCTGATAACGTCTTCTGTTGTATAAATTTTACAAACAACTCTCGGTCAAATTCCGGAATTTCACAATAACGTTGAATAACCTCAAATTTTGCCCGTTCCATACTTTCAATTTGTTCTGCTTTTTGACGATGTGAAATATTATCGGCATAATAGCGATAATATAACAACACCTCCGGAATAACGGCAAATTTAGTTTTTCCGACTAAATCCAACCACAAGGCATTATCTTCCGCCGGAATATACTCTGTTTTATATTTCAAATTATATTTATCCAAAATTTCTTTTTTTAACATAATTGAAGATTGGCAAAAAGCGCAACCTTGAAAAACCAAATAAGCTTCCAACTCTTCATGTTCAGTCAAACTGGGAAAACGTAATGAATCTTTATCATCTCCGATAAATTCAACATAAGTCCCCAAACATCCGACTTCTGGATTATTTTCAAAAAATTTTATCTGTTTGGCAAAACGCTCTTTCACAGCGACATCATCGGAATCCATAAATGCTAAATACGTGCTTTTTGCTTGTGAAATGGCAAAATTTCTTGTCTCTGCCGCACCTTTATTTTGCAGCATTTGATAAAAACAAATTCGCTTATCATCATAAGATTTAATAATTGATGCCACATCACAAGTTGACGCATCATCAACAATCAAAAACTCAAAATCAGAATAAGTTTGTGTCAAAATACTTTCGATAGCCTCGCGTAAATATTCTTCTTTTGTATTATAAACCGGCATAATTACTGAAATTTTAGGCATATCTTATCCTTCACAGTTGATTTTCACGAATAAAATTATAGAGCGTCGCACGGGTAACATGAAACCTCTGCGCTATTTCTGTTTTCGACACATATTGACTCATAAGTTGTTTAATCTCTGTTTCATGTCCGGCTAATTTTTTAGGAAATTTTGAACCGACTTTCCGTCCGAGAGCAATTCCCGATTTCTTTTTTTCTTGCAAAACTCTTTTTGTATTTTGAGAAATGAGATTACGACGAATATCCAAAACGACATCAAGATTCTGAAAGAACAAATCCGTCAAATTTTTTTGATTAAAACAATAACCGTCTTCAAGTGTCATCAGTTGCAAATTATGATGACAGCAGAAAAGCAAACAAGTTTTAATATCCTCTAAAGAAGCTCCTAAACTACTAATATTGCAAGCCACAATACCTTTTACATTTTGAGAAAGATGAGAAGTCAAAGACATAAAACCACCAAAGACAAAAGTCTCAATAATCCCCCCTTGTCTTTTAACAAAATCGGCAATCGATTCTTTTACCGTTTTGACTTCGGTTTTATTCAAATATCCCGAAATATATCCCACATATACATCAATATTCATAAAGGAACCTTTAAATTTAATATGTTGTGCGGTAATCATACATATAATTTTACTATTTTCAAGATAAATTTAATTTTATTACACTTTGAAAAATCATCATTTGTATTTCCACGAAATTATTCAACTGATATTTGCATAAAGGTTCATTAATGTATAATTGCAAAAGCCAAAAACATTTAAAGATAGAACCAAACAAAGAATCCCGATTTTCCTCAAGAAAATAAAAGACACAAAAAAATCCGCCACTTGGACGGACACGAAAAAAATGGAGCGGGTAACGGGAATCGAACCCGCATTATAAGCTTGGGAAGCTCACGTTCTACCATTGAACTATACCCGCAAAACAAAATTAAAATACAACGAAAAAAATTTTTTTCAACCTCTTTATCATAATTTTAACCAAAAAAAATCAAAGATGGAACAGATTGACGGTATTCCCTTTTTCATACAGAGTGAATTATAAAAAAACAAACGCGCGGTAACAACAACCACGCGTCAATAGAAAAAAGCAAATAACTTAAAAACTATCCATAAATCGGGAAACGTGTTGATAACATCTGAACAACATCATTAGCGATTTTGGCAATAACTTCCTGTTCATGAGAAGTCCCGAGAGCATCCATCACATCGGCAATCCAATTTCCGACTTGTATAAATTCGGCTTCTTTAAACCCGCGCGTTGTTGCGGCAGGAGTTCCGACACGAATTCCAGAAGTAACCTTAGGAGGCATCGGGTCAAAAGGAATAGCATTTTTGTTACAAGTCATATGAGCTTTTTCCAAAGCCTTTTCAACAACATCACCGGTTAAATTTTTCGGTCGTAAATCCACCAACAACAAATGAGTATCGGTACCACCGGATACCAAATCCAAACCGCGTTTTTTCAAAGTTTCACCAAGGACTTGAGCATTTTTGACCACTTGTTGCGCATAAGATTTAAATTCGGGAGAAAGCGCTTCCTTAAAGCAAACGGCTTTAGCGGCAATAACATGTTCCAAAGGTCCGCCCTGTGTTGCCGGAAAGATAGCGGAATCAATTTTCTTGGCAATATCGGGATTATTGGTAAGAATCATACCACCGCGAGGACCGCGCAAAGTTTTGTGAGTTGTTGTCGTAACCACATCGGCATATTCCAAGGGGTTAGGATGAGCACCACCGGCCACCAAACCGGCAAAATGCGCCATATCGACCATAAAATAAGCTCCGATTTTGTCGGCAATTTCGCGAAAGCGTTTAAAATCGATTTGTCGCGGATAAGCCGAACCACCGGCAATAATCAGTTTTGGTTTTGTTTCCAAAGCTAATTTTTCAACTTGTTCAAAATCAATAAGGCCAGTATCTTTACAAACCCCATATTGCACGGCATTAAGCCACTTACCGGAAAAGGAGACTTTTGAACCATGAGTTAAATGTCCTCCGGCATCAAGAGACATCCCCATAATGGTATCACAAGGTTTGAGCAAAGCAACATAAACGGCGGTATTGGCTTGAGAACCGGAATGAGGTTGCACATTGACATAAGCGGCATTAAAAAGTTTTTTGGCACGTTCGCGAGCCAATTCTTCAACCACGTCAATAAATTCACAACCGCCATAATAACGATGAGCGGGATAACCTTCGGCATATTTATTGGTTAAGATAGACCCCTGAGCTTCAAGAACGGCGGGAGAGACAATATTTTCAGAAGCAATCAACTCGATTTGATTTTGTTGACGCTTAAGTTCATCGGCAATAGCTTGAGCAATTTCGGCATCTTCGCCGGCTAAATTATTTCGAAAATCCATCATAAACTAACACCCTCCGTAAACATCTAATTTTTCAATTCTTCGGCTGTGGCGACCGGCTTCAAACTCTGTTGACAAGAAAGCATCAAGACGTTCCACGACCTCGGCAAACGTCATGGTACGACCGCCAAAAACCGCCACGTTAGCATTATTATGCTGACGAGCCAGCTTAGCCGTTTCAAGACTATAAAGCAAAGCGGCACGAATACCTTTATGGCGATTAGCCGCGATAGAGATACCGATTCCCGTTCCACAAATCAAAACACCAAAGTCTGCCTGTTTGTTAAGGATAGCCTGACACAATTTCTCGGCAAAATCGGGATAATCGACGGAAACGGTTGAATCCGTACCCAAATCAACGAATTCGAATGTTGCGTTTTGGTAGTGTTGCAACAATTTTTGCTTTAACTCAAACCCGCCATGATCGGACGCAATAGCCACTTTCATAAAATTTCTCCTCTATAACGACCAGAATTGCGGACATAATAATCTTTTCGCAAAAAAATTCAAGAGTCAGGACTCAGGGCTTGGGTAAAACATCAAAAATAAAGAAGGACAAAAAAACCGGAGGTTTAAGCTCCGGTTTTGATAATTATTCCAAGGAACAATCCCAAGAGATTTTACCAGTTTTGAGGATTCGGCATCGGAAAATTTTGCGCAATTCAGACATTGTAAAAGGCTTGGCAAACTCCGCATAAAACGAAAGAGGCAGCAGACAAACATAATTCTCCGAATTCAGACAGGTCCCGTCTTGCAACATATTAAATGATGTAACCTCCGCATTTTTGACATAGGTTTGATAAATTTGCTCTTTATCGGCAGCAAATTTGAGAGCATCTTCATAAGGCAACTCCGCATAACCGACATAAAAATTTTTGTAGCGGTCGCCATAGACAACATCTTGATAAAAGAGAGCAAAACAACACGCATGCTCATCACGATTACTCAAGAAATCTGCCAAAAACGATTTCAACGTACCTCCGACAACTTTCGGACAGAGTTTCAAATCACAAAGGTTAGCGTCATTTATGATTTGAAATGTTGAAGGATTTTCAATCAAGTCGGAAAAGGAGGAGAACAACACGGTTCCGCCTTTATCATTCTTCCAAGCAGAATGCACGCACACTTTTGTAAAATCGGGGCTAAGAAGGACATCACAATTTTGATAAGCCGAAAGGTTTTCGGTAAATAATTTGGGAAACAAAGCTTTTGCTTTAAGAGGACTAAAGGATTTCCAACCTTTATAAGGGCTAGGCACATTATAAAGAATATAAACTTGAGCATTTATAATTTCCCTTGAACCGTCCTGATAATATTTAATAACCGTATCAGAATAGATTTCGGCAAAAGGAAATTGCAAAGCCAATTTTGCCACGCCGCTAATTGAGTAATCTTCAAGGTTATAAAGGATTTGGTCAGCGATTTTCACCCCCCAAATTCTCTCTTTAAACAAGACCTTATGCCCATAGCGATATCTTTTATCCCACTTATGCGGTTTAATCTTGGCAAGACGATAGGAAGAGCATTCCACATGATGACAAGAATGAGCCGAAACGGGCTCTCCATTGACAACTTTATCAACGACATCAGCCGAAAGAACAAAATCCTTTCCCAAAAGTTGTTCGACCCAAGGAGAAGATTTGATGCGTTTAAATTGTTTTTGCAGAGAATAATCACTTTTTTTAAACAACCACAAAGATTTCCACCAATGTTTTAATTCGACGGCATAAGTTCCCACCCATAAACAAAGGAGAGTAACCAAAAGTCCCAAAAACAGAAAAATAATAATTAATCTCATAACCAGAATAATTTTAAGTTCGACAATAATACCAAATTAGACTTAAGACTAGGATATCTTGACAAAAAAGTCAAGAAAGAAACACAAAAAAATCGGAGTATTACTCCGATTTTAAAAGGACAGGAAAAGAGCCGAAAGAAATTAAGATTTTCGGGCTTTAATCCAAAAATAGATACCGCAAATCAAGAGCAATCCCACGACATAGCATAGGATTACAAACAAAAGTTCGCAAAGTGTCATAGATTTATAATTTAGAATTAAAATTAATAATAGGTTTAAGCAAACACAGAATAAATGGATTTGACAAAAAAGTCAAGATAGAAAAGCATAAAAAACCGGAGTCAAAAACTCCGGTTTTAATGGGAGAAAAGCAAATTAAGATTTTGCAGCAAAGAAATTACGCCAAGAAAAATACTCTATCATAAGATGATTTTTCTCCGCAAAAATAGTTCTTAATTCTTTCTTAGAAAAAGGCTTTGCCCAATTAACAAAATGAGCCAACGGCAAAAGATAATCGCGATGAGTACAATCTAAAAAAGTTCCATCATGTAAAAAATTAAAAGTTTTCTCATTTTCATTTTTCAAGAAAATTTCTTGAAGACATGTTTTCCCTTTTTCTTGAGCCAAAGTTATCGCCTCTTGAAAATTTAAATCACCATACCCGACACAAACTTGTTGAGATTGATTGGCATTACAAGAAAAATCGAAACAATAAATACCTTTTTGACTATCCTCCACAACTTTCAAGAAAGCATCGCGTAAAGTCGTTTGCGGTGCAAAAAGAGGAAGAGCTGAAGTCCAATAAGTACAAAAATTTTCATTTGTTTGAGCTTGCAACAATTTTTCAAAAGAGCGCAAATAGATATGACCTCCTTTATAATTTTGGAGTTGAGATAACAAGACAAAACGTTGACAATCCGGACTAAAATAGACTGTTTGATTTTCATAGATTCGTGTATTTCCGGACAAGCAGTCAGGAAACAAGACATGAGCCTTTTCAATCGGCAAAGAACACCAATCACGATAAGGACTTGGATCATTAAAAATCAAATGCACGGCATCTTCAGTCACAACGCGTTCACCGTTACGATAATAGAGAATAACTCTATCGGAATAGATTTCGGCACAAGGCAAGAGCAAAGCAAGATTTGCAGCTCCACGTAGGGAATAATCGTGAATATTGTAAATAATTTTATCGGCAACTTTCACCCCCCAAATATTTTCGGTAAACAACAACTTACGTTGCAAACGATACCTTGCATCAAAAGATGAACTTTTAATCTCCTCGAGATGAGAAGGAACAGCATGACACGCATCACAAACAGCACTATTCGAAAAAACATTCCATGAAAGCGAATGAGCTTGTATAGGTTCACCGTTTTCAACTTTATCAACGACATCAGCCGAAATGATAAAATCTTTTCCCCAAAGCCTCTGCACCAAAGGAGAAGAGAGAGCCACTTTCAGTTGATGTTGAAGCGAATACTTTTTCGGCAACGAAGAAACAGATTTTTGAGTAGTCTCCTTGTAATGAAAAATTTGCTTCCATTTTAAAGAATTAAAAATAATAGATTTCATAATGGTAAGAATAAATACAATAATACTAAATTAGACTTAAAATTAGGATATTTTGACAAAAAAGTCAAGATAGAAAAGCATAAAAAAACCGGAGTCAAAAACTCCGGTTTCAAGCATCAATAAAATCTTGACACCTCAAATTTTTTGTGTGTGTAATGTCGCTTACGAAAGATAAACAACAATTCACTTTTTGTAAAAGGCTTAGCCCAATTTGCATAAAAAGCAATCGGCATAAGACAAACATCGTCTTTTAAATTAAGATAAGTTCCGTCTTGCAACATATTAAAAGTTGTCAAGTCATCGTTATCAAAATACAAATTGCGAATTTGTTCTTTATCTTGAGCCACCTCCAAAGCATCTTTATAAGACAAATTCGGGAAGCCGGCAAAAAATGAAAAAGAACAAGAAGAGTAGCCACGCTTACAAGAAAAGCCATAGCTATAATTTCCTTCTTGATAAGCCTGTAAAAACTTTCGAAACTCGGAACGCAAACTCGTTGTTAAAAAATCGCTTGTCTGCCATTTTGGATATTTTTGACCAAAACGCCATTCTGTTAAATCATTTACATCAAGTCTTTTAAAATCAGCAAATTTTGTATAACCTCCTTCTTCATCTTTCAATTTTGATATCAAGCGAAACTTACGTTTATCGGGACTATACAACAAAGATTGGTTAGCAAATTTCTTTTTCGCTCTTCTCGAAAAGAGCTCAGGAAACAACATTTGAGCTTTTCCTATAGAAAGAGCTTTCCAATTTTCATAAGGACTAGGAATTCTATAAACCACAAGAGGTTTAATTTTCTCCAAAATGCGTTTTCCATTCTGATAATATTTGATAATTGTATCGGAATAGAGTTCGGCATAAATGAACTGCGAAACAAGTTTTACGGCACCATCCAAAGAATAATCCTCAAGGTCATAAAGAACCTGATCGGCAATTTTGACACCCCAGATATTCTCAACAAACGCGTAATTATCCAATTTCTGACATTTTTTATCCCATTTTGAAGGTTTAATTTCAGAAATTTTACTGACAGAACAGGCTTGCTTTGAGTCCTGATGAAGCGAATGAGCAGAAACAGGCTCGCCGTTTTCAGTTTTATCAATCACTTCCGCCGGAAAGACAAAATACTCACTCAACAACATTTTAATCCAAGGAGAAGCTTTTTTCGCCCGTTTAAACTGAGCTTGAAGAGAAAAATCGCGAGTAAACAACATCCTTAAATCAAACAAATGCGCAATTAGACGACCGATGAGAAACACCGATAGCGCAACGAAAACAAAAATAATAACTAACATAATTCAACTATTTTAAAATGATACAATAATATTAAATTAGACATAAAATAGAGTAGAATGACAAAAAAGTCAAGAAAGAAATCGATTTAAAAGTATTTATTACCCAAAGAAGCGGGGAGCATTTTTTAGATTAACTTCCGCGATAAGTCGAATAACCGTTAGCGGAAAGCGTAAGAGGAATGTGGTAATGAGAAGTATCCTGAATTTCAAACACCACTTCGACAAAAGGATAAATAGAGTTTTGTCCTGACTTATCAAAATATTCTCTCGTCAAAAAACGAAGCATATAAACACCATTATTTCCGCGTTGCGTATAACTATCAGGCATAGGCAAGAAATCGGCAATTCGACCATTCATATCGGTTAAAGAAGAAGCCACGCGATTCCAATCGCCGGCACTGTTTCTGCGAAACAAATCGACTTTAACTTCCGCGGCAGGTTTACCGGTACCGATATCCAAAATATGAGTACTAAGTTGATAGACCGACTTTGCATATACCTCACAAGCCCAAAAACCGTAACAAAAGACCACAAACAAAGCCAGACGACGCAACATAACAAAACTCCTTTGAAAAAAAAATAAAAAACAAATGTAGTTTAACGAAACATTAAAACAAAGACAATAAGATAAATAAAAAAAAGAACAGGAAGGATGAAAAAAATGGAAAAATCAACATTAATCGGTGTTTTTGGTGGAATGGCAGCCGTAGGTGTCGGTATGGCGCTCAAGGGAGCCGACCCCAGTACATTGATAAATCCTGCTGCTTTTTTAATCATAATCATGGGTACGATAGCGGCGATATTCAATGCCTTTACCATGCAAGGACTGAAAAAAGTTCCCAAACTTTTCAAAATACTTTTCTTCGGCAAAAAGTTTATGCCCAAACAAGAAATCTTGGAATTATTTGTTTCATTGGCAAAATCAGCCAAACAAGGAGGTGTCGTTGCAATCGAAAAGCGCGCTCAAGAAATTGACGATGCCTTTTTAAAATCAAGTTTAATCATGGTAGCGGATGGCTTTGATGCCGATTTCATCGCCGACACGATAGAATCAGAAATCAAACAAATGGAAGAGCGGCACCGTTCGGGAGCCTTAATTTTTGCGCAATGCGGGATGTATGCCCCTACCCTTGGTGTTTTGGGAGCGGTAATAGGTTTAATTGCGGCCTTAGGAAATTTGTCAGACATTGACCAGCTCGGACACTCGATAGCCGCGGCATTTGTAGCTACATTACTCGGTATTTTTACGGGATATGTTTTATGGCACCCATTTGCCAACAAATTGAAACAAATATCGCAGGAAGAAGTAGAAATAAAAAAAATGATACTTGAAGGAGCGTTAACCTTACAAAGCGGAGCATCATCAATAGCCATGGAAGCACGTCTTCAAGCATTTATACCGTTATCGGAAAGAAAGAGCCAACGCGATGAAGGCGACAGCAGTGAAGAAAACAATAACGAAGCGAAAGAAAAAGCATAAGAAAGAAGAAGCGAAACAATAGGAAACGAAGTGCCATGAGTAGAAAAAAACACGATGAAGCCCCCCACGAAGAACATGCCGATGAAACATGGCTAATCCCCTACTCCGACTTGTTAACTTTACTGTTAGCATTATTTATTGTTCTTTTTGCCTCATCGAGCATAGACAAAGCCAAAGTTGAACAAATGGGATATGCCTTTGCGGCAGCTTTTTCGTCAGGGATGGGAAGCGGCGAAAGCGGCAAGATTCAAAATTTCATCAAAGACGCACAAGAAGCCGATTTAGGAAAAGATGTCGGCATTGGCTCTGATTCGAAAGGAGCCCTGTTAGAAATCAGCAGTTTAAAGCTGTTTAAGGACGGCAGTGCCGTAATTAATCCGGAATACATCAGTACATTAAAAAGAATAGCGGCATTGTTAGATAGAAGTAAATATAAAAGATGCCGCATTGTGATAGAAGGGCACACGGACGACCGCCCGATAAAAAATGAAGATTACCCCTCGAATTGGGAGCTTTCTACGGCACGAGCCGGAGCAGTAGTACGCGAATTAACCAAAGCCGGTTTAAAAGAAACACGTTTTCAAGCCATCGGCATGGCAGGCATAGCCCCCAAACACCCCAATTACAATTCTTTGGGAGAGCCCATTCCATACAATCGCGAACGCAACAACCGTTTGAATATTCGTATTGAAATGTAAGTACGAGCACAAACAGAATTAAATTTCATGAGAAACATCACGATTTTTCTGAGCAAACAACTGTGTTAAATAAGTCGGAAGTTTCACAAAATGATGAGCATTTTGGTCAGAAGAAACATAAAAGGGATTTTCGGCACCAAAATTTTTGCAGGGTAAAATATCGCGAAAGGTACTGTTTTCAGATTTTTCTTGAATTATAGGAATTTGCAGCGTTAAAGATTTTCCTTGATTAAAAGCTTTTCGCACAGTGTTAAAATCCATTAAATCAAGATTCCCCTCACTATCAGCCACCAAGAACTCACCGGCGACATCAAAATTATGCACAAAGGCATGCCCATCAATATTCCACGGATGCTGACGCGCCGTTCTGACATAATTATCGGGATGATTAAGATTGGGTTTAATAAAGGCTTGATAACGCAAAGCCAAATAATGATGCGTATCAATATTATCAAGATTTTCCATTTTCATCTTTGATAAAAGGGATTTAAACTGACCATATTGTTTTTTAGAAAGAGGGGTAACTTTATTTTTTTCAAACAAGAAACGATCAATTTTAGCTTGTTCGTATGCCGACTGAATATCGGGTTCAGGTACTTTCACAACTTTTTCCTCAACAAAATTAACATTTAAGCCCAATTCGTTAAGCAAAAGGTTCATATTTTGCAGTTTTTTCTGTGTTGGATGAGAAAAGAGAGCCTGCTGAAAAATCCCCAAGGCCAGCAGTTCAGCAGCCATATTATCCGGCAGGACGGGCACAGCCAAGCGTTTTAATTGCGAATAAACTTGTTTAAGATTTTCTTTCATTTTCGAGTTATCATCAAAATCCAAAACATTTTGAAAGATTTTCTTATTTTTAACCAAAATATTATTCGTAAGAATATCGGAATAAGCAAAATAGGTATTTTCCGTATTTTTTTTCACAAAATAATTCCACAAATGAGTTTTATCGTTTTGTATCAAATCTTGAATAATTTGTTGCGTAACCGCTTCGGAACAATCAGGCAAACCATTTTCCACAAAAAGATTTTTTAATTGAGTTTTATCGGCAACATTTTTCAAAGGATTATTCCATGATTGTAATGTCGCAAAGAAATTTTTATAATTTTTCTGTTCATTAGTTCTTTCTTTAACGGCTAAAATAAAACGTTTTTGTTCCAAAGGTAAAAGGCTGTTTAAAATATCCAATTCTTTTTGTTGTTCATCATTAAGTTTTGAACTTTTATCCAAACCCAAATAAGATTTATATTGAGTAGCAGAATATTTTTGAGAAACGAGAAGTTTTTTTGAAGGGTCAATCAATTTCAAACCGTCATCGCCAAGGGAAGATAAAAGTTTATAAGTATTATTATCAAAACCTTTCTTTGCAAAAGCAGGATTCGACACGGCTTTTGTCCCCAGAGTTGAAAAATATTTTCCGTTACGTTGACGCAAAGGAAAAGTTAAGGGTTCTTGGCGATTTTCAACAAATACCAAAAAGGCATTGGGGGTCAAACGAATAGAACGAAAATCAGCCTCTAAAGATACGTCGGACATTTTCCCCAAAGAATGTTGATATTCTAATTCTTGAAGCAGTTGTTTCCGCACCAAAGAGGAAGACTTATTTTTTTCTTGATTTTTATCGGCTTGTTTTTTTTGTTTTTTGTGTTCATCGGCATCACAAGATTTAAAGGCATAAGGATTAAAGGTTGTGGGGACGAGCTGTTGAGAAATAATATCAAAGATTTTCGCATTAACTTCTGCGGCATCGGCAAACAAAGCATAACCCTGCAAAAGATTTTTGACCACCAGAGGCTCACGGGACCCACAAGAATATTTTTGCATATTTTCGCGTAAACCAAGGAGCAAACGGAGTGTTGTAATTTCGTCCACTATTAATTTATTTTGTGACATAATTCTCCACCGATAAAAAAAATTAAAATTCAATCTTAATAGGATAATAGCATAAGATGAAAGAAAAGTTAAGAAAAAAAAGTGCTTGCCAAAACAAAAAAAACATGCTATAAATTTTGTCCAGAAATGTATTAGATAAAGATTATTATGGAAAAGAAGAAGAAGGCGACACCAATTCGCGCAGTAAAAATTATGAGACTTGAGTTTTTTGCCAACCGTTTTGGCATAAATAAAAAAGAACTCATGTGGGGCATTATAACCACAAGCAATGAAGATGCCCAAGAAAGCAAGGCGGTTGTCATATTACTCCGCCACGAAAAAAACCTGTTTATTGACATAGTCAATGACAGGATTGCGCCGCTGATTAACATCTGCGGTTGCAAGAGCAGCACCTGCCAAGCAAAACAAACGCGCACAAGCGGAGGTTATGTTTTCACGGCAGACAAAGACCTTATCATGCTCAAAGATTCGGAGATAGAAGAGCTGTATAAAAACAAGCTCTATTCTGAAAACTTGAGCAAACAAGCAGAGAGTTTACAGTAAGAATCAAAACAGCTCTAACCCAAAAGTTAGAGCTGTTTTTTTATTCGAAACAAAAGGAGAGAAACTTATCGTCATGAAAAAAAACGAAACAAAAAAACTCGTTATAGCAACGAGTTTTTAATGATGGTAGCGAGGGGGGGATTCGAACCCTCGACACAAGGATTATGATTCCTCTGCTCTAACCAACTGAGCTACCCCGCCAACGCATGACGAATAATTTAATAATATGGAATAAAGAAGTTGTCAATAAAATTTTTTAAGAAAATTATTTTTTGTTATCATCAAGAATTTCATATTCCGCATCAATGACATCAGCTTTGGTTTGAGATTTCTTTGATGAAGAATAGATATGAGAGAAAGCCTCGGTTTCATCCAACAATTTTTTAATTTTATAAAACCGCCAATAACGCAAAGCATAAGCCGCAATAAAAAAGAAGATGACGAAAGGCAATAAGAAAGCGAATAAAGAAAGAGTAAGCCAAATTCCGCCAAAAGTAACGAGAGCCCAAATCAGATTATCCCAAAAAGAACGCGTAAAAGTCATAAAGATACCTTCAAAAAAATTAAATACCAAAAATAATATAGGAAATAAAAAAGCAAAGCACAAGAGATAAGAAAAAAAAGAACACAAACATACGATAATTCTTGCGATATAAAAAATTCGGTGTTATCAGAAAAGCAGAAAAGAAATAAAGAAAAAAGCAAAGGGGAAAACATGTTAGGACATTTTAATTTTCAAGATTTTGTCAGTGCCTTTTTAGTTTTATTTGCGATAATCGATATGCCGGGCTCGATACCGGTAATTTTAAATCTCCGACGGAAAGGAAAGATAGTAAAAGCCAGCAAGACGGCTGGTTTATCGCTAGCGATGTTTTTTATATTTTTCTATGTTGGAGAAGCCTTTTTAGCTTTATTCAGCGTTGACATATCGTCATTCGCGGTAGCCGGTTCTTTAATTATTTTCGTCATGGCATTAGAGATGATATTGGATATAGAAATATTCAAGAGCAGCACCGACGGTCCGAAAGACAGTAGTTTTTTTCCGGTAGTATTTCCGTTAATTGCAGGAGCCGGTTCTTTGACCACCATGTTATCGATTCGCGCCCAATATGATAGTATCAATATCTTAAGTGCGATAGTCGCAAATGTGATTGTCATATATATTGTTTTAAAATTGACCAAGCACATAGAAAAATTCTTAGGAGCCGGAGGGATATACATGCTTCAAAAATTTTTCGGCATTATATTATTGGCAATATCGGTAAAACTGTTTACAACAAATATCACCTTTATCATCGACAGTATCATCAAAGCCGATAAGATGTAAGGGAAAAAAGAACATCAAAACAAAAGAACGGTTTTCCGTTCTTTTGTTTTACAAGGATAAGATAAAAAGTTACAAACACATAATGTTACATTAAATCACCCCATGCTTCTTTTAAACGGCGCTGACATTCCGCTTGCGTACCCACACCGATACCCCAGCTATCCACTCTTCCTTTAAACACAACGGCATTATTATAAGTAAGCTGATAAACAGCCTTCCACATTGTTGGATAATCATTACAAATATTTGCATATCCTAGTTCAGCCGTACAATTTTGTGAACAAACATATGTTGCCTTATATTTTGCAGCCTCTTGTTCTGTTTCTGCTTTACAAGCAGAATAAGAAGTATAATTTTTTTCAAAAAGCACATACTCTCTTTCTCCCCAGTTGTGACCATCAATATAATTTATAAGTTTCGCAACGACCTTACCAATAATAAGAGACGACGATTTTAACGAACAGTGAGTCTCTAAATCTCCCTCGTTCCTACTCCTACAAACATAGATTTGCTTACCACAACCATCATCAGTAGCCCCTAAATATTGATGAGAACCGCAAAACTTATCTTCTTTCATAGTTGGTGTACAATCTTTACAAACTGTTCTTGTTCCACCACAGCCGTCATCTTCTGTTGTTGTACCATATTGGCAGTTCGTTTCATTAGACAATGGAGTGCAATCTTTACAAACTGTTCTTGTTCCACCACAACCGTCATCTTCTGTTGTTGTTCCGTATTGACAATTTGTTTCATTAGACAATGGAGTGCAATCTTTACAAACTGTTCTTGTCCCACCGCAACCGTCATCTTCTGTTGTTGTTCCGTATTGACAATTTGTTTCATTAGACAATGGTGTGCAATTCTTACAAACATTTCTTGTTCCACCACAGCCATCGGAACCTAAAACATATCCATAGCGACAATTCGTTTCATTTGTGAGCGGTGTGCAGGCTTTACAAACCGTTCTTGTTCCGCCGCAACCATCCGAACTTGTCGTTGTCCCGTACTGGCAACCGCTTTCATCACTTAACGGCGTACAACAAGATTGATATTTTCCGTCGCAAGATGTTCCAACTCCGACTTTCGGAGAAGGGCAACTGACTAAATCCGATTGACACACACATTTGTCATAGTAAGATGAATCATAAGGACATTTTTCATGTGGTGTTTGAAGAGCTGGGCAATCCCCTGTCAAAGAATAACCAACATCCTCGCAAAGTTCTTCAGGTGTTCCGTGGTCATCGGGAATTTCGCCGCCCCCGCTTCCACCTTCGGGAGTTTCAAGATTACCGAATTTATCTCCGGAGCAATTCCCCGCATCGGTTATAAAACATACTTTCGCGACTTTTTGTTCTTCTCCAGAAATCATCAAATCATCAAAAAGTCGTGATGATAAATCAAGTCTTTGAAGAGTATGGCGTAAGTATGTGTGATGTGTGTGTAAAGTTTGGATGCCAGACTTTGGGACGGATAAAGGTATTTGTTCCGACGCATAAGTTAAATTTCCATTGTCAACAAATAAGCTGACAGCAGACAGTAATATGGTTTTTGAAATACTGTTCATCACATCCCCCTTGTTTATCATCACGACTCTAATATAACATATTCTTTCGCTGTTTGCAATGCATAATTTTGATAAATAAAGAGAAAAAAGACAAAGACTTGATAAAAGGAGAAAGAGAGTATAAATAAAAGGGGAAAGGAAGAAAGAAATGACAGATATACAACAAGCCATACAAACCAGACGATCCAACTACTCAATTAATAATAAGACACAAATGAGCGATGAAGAAATCATCAAAAGGATACGAACTGCCGTAAAGAACTGTCCCAGTGCTTTTAATTCACAAAGTTCACGCGTTGTTGTTTTATTAAATGAGGAACACAAAAAATTCTGGCAATTAACATTTGCAGAACTACAAAAACATGTCAGTAAAGATAAAATTTCCGACACAGAAAATAAAATCAATTCTTTTGCCGCCGGAAAAGGCACTCTACTCTTTTTTGAAGAAGAGGAAACGATAGAAAGATTAGAAAAACAATTTCCGTTATATGCCGCAAATTTCAAAAGTTGGTCAGAACAGGGAAATGCCATGCTTCAATATGCGATATGGTGTTTATTAAGCGATGAAGGCATGGGAGCTTCACTCCAACATTACTCTCCGCTCATTGATGATTTTGTCCACAAGACATGGCATCTTCCATCGCATTGGAAAATGATAGCACAAATGCCGTTTGGCAATATCACACAAGCGGCAGGAATAAAAGAATTCATGCCTTTAGAAGAAAGAATAAAAATTTTTGCCTAACAAGAGCAGAAAAAAAACAAGAATAAAAATATCCTTGACATTTGACAAAACAGACGATAGATTGTCCATAATTCACATATTATTAACAAGTAACAATAAAAATTATGAAAAATTTATTATTTTTAATTTGCAGCGTAATTTTTGTATTAAGCTCATGCAACGAAGTAAGCAACCGTCCGGTAGCAGAAGGTACGTTAACGGAAATAGGCACAACTTCAGCCACCATTGACGGCAAGGTGTATCACATTGACTCAAATGTAGATTTCATTTTGAACACCCCCCTAAGCTGTAACGGAGAAAAAGTCTTTGTTTATGCCTCTGGAGATAAACTTTTTGTCAGTAAAATAAACAAACAAAATATTGGGACAATAAAGTCGGATTCTCTAATATTGGGACTTACCTTCACATATTCTCTGTTTCTTGCAGGAATTATAACAATCCGTTATTTAATAATCTACCGCAATGAAGAGAGAAAAGTACAAGGGAAAAGATGGCTTATTTACGGTATTCTGTCAATTCTGCCGACAGTTGCTTTGCTTTTAGGAAAAAGTTTTCCACAAAAACTAGGAGCCCTAAACTTTACCTCCTGCAATGTAGAATTTTTGGATTTTGGAAAGCTCATCAGTCAAGATTCAAGTTTTATTACCTTGAACGGCAAACAATGGCGAATTTTGGAAAAGAGATCGCTCAATGAAAAAAAATTAAAGATTTCAGAAAGCTACGCGATACTTTCCATCAATGGAGAGAAGAAACTTGCCCAAGCCTCAAGTTCCAAACAAATAAAGACAGAAATTGAGTATATCAACAAAACACAAAAGAATTACGGTTGGTTAGATTTCACCATTATCGTTTTAAACCTGCTGGGATTATATTTTAGTATGTCGATATACTTTTTCCGTCCCAAGGTAAAGATGGAAAGTGAAATAACAACAGATGAAAAGAATGGTCATTCGTATCAGCAAGAAAAAGCTTAAGACAAAAGGAACCTCCTTCGGGAGGTTTTTTTTATGTCTTTTTTCTTCTTTCCAAGTAAAATTAGGTATTTACATGTTGCAACAAATATGTTATATTAGAGTCGTGATGATAAGCAAGGAGGATGTGATGAAACAATTTTCAAAAGTACTCTTATTGTCTGCCGTCAGCTTATTTGTTGACTGCGGAAATGTAACTTATGCTTCTTTTGAGGATGATTCTTCACCCCTCAAGTCTGGCATCCCTACTTTACACACACATCACACATACATACGCCATACTCTTCAAAGACTTGACTTATCATCACGAATTTTTGATGAAAGAACAGAAAATGGAATTAAAGTTGCTTCGGTGTGTTTTATCACCGATGCCGGAAATTGCTCGGGAGATAAATTCGGTAATTTGGAAACACCGGGTGGTGGCGGGGGTGGTGGAAAGCCCGATGACCACGGAACACCGCAAGAGTTGTGTCAAGATGCCGGTTTTACAAACACACCCTGTCCGACAGGAAGTACAATCGAAAGCCATTGTCCTTATGACAGTTCTTATCATACCTGTAAATGTCTTCCCGAATATAACAAACTTTGTAATGGAGCCGATGAACAAGGTTCCGGAGTTGCTTGCGACGGAAAATACAAAGAATGTTGTAATTTATGTTCGGCATATAAATATACCTCTATTCCATCGGGATATGTGAGCAACGGCGAATGTCAATCTTGCAGCGGAAAGAAATATAAAATTAAATGCGACCTGCAAAAATATGTTTCCGGCTCATCTTGTGGAACTCAAGGCGGAAGCGGAAGTACCTGTTCCGATGATAGCGGAACTTATTATCAAAAATGCAACTGCCCCAATAATTACGAATGGAGTGATACCCAAAAGAAATGTGTTTGTGCCACTTCTTTCAAATATTCTTGTACAGGAACGGGGTATGCCGGAGGAGATGGAACAGCTTGTAATAGTAAATATTCAAAATGTAAATGTGCAAGCGGATATGTTTGGAATGCCTCACAAGGAGCTTGTGTTTGCAATGGTTTAGACTGGTGTTCACTTAATCAGGATTGTACTTCTCTGGGCTATGCCAAACAAAGCTGTTCGGGACAAATTTTAAGATGTCCGTTTGATACAAATTATGTGTATTGCTTAGATTTTGTAAAAACGGATGCCTCTTCAGATGAAGAAAACAAAAATCCTTGTACGCATCAAATTTATGATGATTGTGC
This sequence comes from uncultured Alphaproteobacteria bacterium, assembly GCA_944390275.1. Classification (GTDB taxonomy): domain Bacteria; phylum Pseudomonadota; class Alphaproteobacteria; order RF32; family CAG-239; genus HGM16780. Next base: position 327 of record CALXPL010000005.1, on the reverse strand, counting down.
TATTGTGGTAGATACGTTTGGTTCTCCGTATTCTTATTATATTAATTGTTGGGTTTACGAATACCAATGTGCAAATAAAACAACCAATCCTTCACAGTGTAATGAAATAGCAGGAACAAGAATAAAAAAATCTAGTCAACTAGTTGATAGTTCTAGTGGATATAGTACACAAAAAGAAGCCACACAAAGTGCAATAAACGCTGTTTCAGGATTTGAAGGAAAATTTATATCATCCTCATTAGGTTGTAAATAAGAAGGAGGCGGGACATGAGAAAATTAACTTTATTAACTTCGGTTTTATTAGCGTCTTCTTTTCAGACGGTCAAT
>CALXPL010000004.1 GCA_944390275.1 uncultured Alphaproteobacteria bacterium | reverse complement strand
GGGAAGCGAGCAACCGAAGCGAATTTAGACGATGTGGGCAAGAGCAGCGGAGCTGCGTAGTCCTGTACTCTCCGCCATTTAACCGCCTTCAAGGCGGTTTTTTTATGCACGATTTTTAAGAGTACAGGGCTCGAACCGAAAGGCTCGCGGAGATTTTTTTGCCAACGGAATGGCAAAAAAATACCGCAAGAGCACAGAATGTCTTAATGAGCAAGGGAAGCGAGCAACCGAAGCGAATTTAGACGATGTGGGCAAGAGCAGCGGAGCTGCGTAGTCCTGTACTCTCCGCCAGTTTATTTGAAAAGACGTTTGAAAATAGTGTCTTTTTTTGTATCCGGCAGAAATACTGGAATTGCTGGCGGTTGATTTTGCTAAATTTACTGTGGTAAGCTTGTTTTGTGTTGGAAAGTGCAAAATTTAAGGCATTTACATACAATGCCGATTTTTAGCGAGGTAATTCAGCCGTTTAAAATAATTGCTTATAATTGAATAATGAAGAATGGAATAGTATGTATTTCATTGTTGACTAACAAATTACCTTGTATTAAATTACAAGCAATTGCTGTTGTGTGTATTCTATTATTGTCTATGATGTTGCGTGTATTTTATTACGAGGAAAGTTAGATGAATAATTTTTTATTAAAAAAATTTCCAGATATTTTGAAAGATATTCCTGATCAATACGATACAAATATGGCGGAAAAACATTTATATAAATATGATGGGATGGTAGAATTTGTATATTCTCCGGAAATATTAACGACTATTCTTTTTTATCAAGAATCAGTTATGTCATCCAGATTGGAAGGAACCGTCGCGACAATAACAGATATTTTAAATTATAAGGTTGGTAAAGATGTTTCGGAAAAGATAGAAGGAGATGCTACTGAAATTGAAAATTATAAAGATGCCTTAGGTTATTGTGTTAAAGAAGCTGAACGAAACAATTTTGAGATATCGAATTCTCTTATAAAAAGTATTCAATTTATAATTTTAGACAACTCAAGAGGAACGGATAAGCTAAAAGGAAAGTTCAAAGAGAGGCAAAATTATATTGGAAATAAATATGACAGAGAAATTACATATACACCTGTATCGTATCTACATACAGAGGAATATATGAACAATTTAATGGACTTTATTAACGGAAAAGATAATCTTAATCCTCTGGTAAAGGTAGCAATTGTTCATGCGTATTTTGAGCTTATTCACCCGTTTGAAGATGGAAACGGGCGTGTGGGCAGAATCTTAATTCCTATCTTATTAAAAAAATATAATATTCTATCAACTCCTTATTTTTATATAAGTTATTATCTATCTAAAAATAGAAGTTTATACATTTCATCTTTAGAAGCTGTTTCCAGAAATAATGACTGGAATACTTGGATATCATTTTTCATTAATGCGATTAATCAACAAACTGAAATTTTGATCAAAATGCTCAGGAGATTAAAAGAGATAAGAACACAAGCAGAGGATAAGATTAATGAACTTAAAACTCAATTTTCGATTAAAATTTTGAATTTCTTGTTTAAACGAATAAAATTTACGACTGTAAAATTTATTGAAGAAACAGGTATTAATGCGAATACAGCCCGTGTGCTATTAAAACAAATGGAGGAGAAAGGGATTGTTGATATAGAGGAAAAAGGGAGTGGGCAAAGTCCTTCAATTTATCGTTTTAGAGATTTGTATTCTATGGTAGAAGAAATTTCAGAATAATACTACTTTTAGTATGCTTAATACCGTGAGATTTACTATTCAGCCATTTAACCGCCTTAAAGGCGGTTTTTTTTTCACGATTTGAGGTTGCTTTATTAATATATTGACAAAAAATACAAATATTGTATTTTGATAATGTACATATATTATTAATCTAAAAAATTTTACTATTATGAAAAAAATCGGAAACATTGCCGTGATTATCAAAAATGGCGACATTGCTGCTGAAAATGTTGAGTGTCTGGTGGTTCCTCAGTTTAAAGATTGCGCTTCCTATGCAGCCGTCGGCGGTTCTATTGCAAAAAAGGGAATGAGAAAAGGTCTTGATATCTATGACGAGGCTGTTAGCCATCGACCCTTTGATTATGGTAGCGTCTTACTTACCGAATCAGGAAAAAACGGAATTTATCTTGCTCATGTTGCTACGGCCGGGGCTGAAAAGGATAAACAATTTAAAGTAATCTTTAAAGCTATATTGCAGGTTTTAACAGAGGCTGATAACTTAGGAATAAAAACGATTGCAGTTCCAGAACTCGGTACCGGAATTATCGGTAACTTGACACAGACTCAGTCGGCAAAAGCAATTTTTTCAGCCGTTTCTCAATTTAGTCAGTTGAAGCCGCAGAACACTATTGAAGAAATCCGCTTGGTTATTTACAACAAGCCTATCGAACCGGCGGAAAAAGTTTTATCCCAAAAAACATTTGATTTCAAAGATGAAATCGGTGAAAAGGCATTTAATCTTACCGAATGGCTCGAGGGAATGAAATCTTGGGAATAATTGCGAAAAAAAACAAGAACACCTATCTTAAAGCATAGGTGTTCTTTTTTGTAATCCGGTTATTTTCCCGTATCTATAAAAAAGGCGTGTTATTAAGCACGCCTTTTTCTTATCTGTCTGCTTCATTTTGTAATATTTGTATTTGTTTATTGTTTTCTTTATGCTGCTGTTGCAGAGCTTCCGAAGCGTTATCATAGGAACTGTATGTGCCGCTTCCGATAACTCCTTTCCCGTTTCTTCCGGCTTGTATCACTAGTTGGTTGATATATTCTGCCGATTGACTTTCTCCGTTAAGAAAACTCTTAATTCTCTTGTTTTGCGGTGAATTTGGAGCTACTTTGTCGTAAATCGTAAAGGCGTAAGCATACCATTCTCGCGTTGTTCCTCCTTGATATTTTATCTTTCCGTCTTGTGCCAAGTTATCTATCTTTTTATACAAAATATCGCGTTTTGTTTTACCTATCAAAATTTCCAATGCCGTATCAAATCTATTCTTATAAGCCTTTTCTAACTTGCTCATTTCAGTCGTTTTTACTTGCGATTTTTCTTGCTTTTGGGCTTGGGATACCATTTGCGGCGTTATCGATTTCGTCTTCGCTTCTTGCTGTACTATCGGTGTGGTGTACATTTCTGTTTTGTTTTCCTTTGCATTTTGGAACGTTTTGGCTATGTCTTTGCCGTATTTACCTGCTACCAAGCCTGTTAAGCCTATGCCGCCAATTATTGCTATCTTTTTGATGTGTTTTACAATTACTTCTTTGCACTTTTTCAATATGTTTTTTAATTTTGTTCCTATACTCGTGTGCTTTTTAGAAGTAACAGTTTGTGAGGAATTTACTCTTTCTTTGCTTCCGTACAATTTATTTTCTGCCCGTGCGGCCATACGTAGTAATTCTTTATCTCGGCTTAATTTGGTTGCCGCTATTAAATTCTTTATATTACGAATACCATCTTTATTTAATTTTTCGGCGTTAATGTAATCTTGCAGACAATTCATTGTTTGGTCTTTTATGGCCTCATCGGCTTCGTTTCTTATCTTTTGATTGCTTATGCTTAATTGAGAGCCAATTATCATATGCATGCAAATATTATCTTCTATATAACTTCCTTCTTTTTTCGGTTTTGATGATACGCTCTTTTTTTCTTCTTGGCGGGTAGAAGATTCTTGTTGCGCGGTGTAAACTTTTTCTAGTTTCTTCTTTGCCTGTTCGGCTAGCAATTTCAATTTTGAGGAACCGTTCTTTTGGCAATTCTCAATTAACTCATGTAGTTTTTCATATGAATTTTTATCAAATCTTTCGCTATGAAGTAGATATTCTTTTAATACATCTATCGATTGTTGCTCTATCGATTGATACATTGAGTAATTGAAATTGTTTTTGCCGTATGTTTCGGGAATGCTTTGTTGTGCTTCTGCAAAGAGTTTTAATTTTTTGTCGGTATATTTAATCTTTTCCATCTTTTTTGCCTTTTTTTTAATAAATTTGTCATAAAATATCATTTTTTCGAATATTTGTCAATAATGCTTTTATCTTTTTTTTAATTTTTATTTCTTATACTTGATTATCTTTAGTGGAGGTTGTCATTATGGGGTTTTATATTAAAAAAGGTTTTAATTTTGGTCCGGTTCGCGTCAATCTTTCAAAATCGGGTGTCGGCTTTTCGTTAGGTGCAAAAGGACTGCGTATCGGTTCCGGTCCGAAAGGAAACTATCTTCATGCCGGAAAAGCGGGGCTTTATTATCGAAAAAGTTTGGCTTCGTCTTGGAGCTTGCCGCTTTTGCTCGTCTTTTTGCTGGTTGCTTTGGGATATGCTGCCGTGCATTTTGGTTTCGTTACTCTTAATTTTTGAGAAAAATTACTATGAAAAATATTGATGCCGTTATTGAAGTTCTCGGTAATTTGAAAAATCTTAAAAGAACCGGTTGGGTGAGAAATAATGTAACCGATGCCGAATCTGTTGCTGATCATACCTTTGGAACGGCTTTTCTCGTTCTTATGCTTGCTCCGGAACATCTCAATCTTGAAAAATGTTTAAAATTGTCTTTGATTCATGACTTGGCCGAAATTTATGTCGGAGATATTACGCCTTTTGACGGTGTCGATGAAAATGATAAGCAAAAACAAGAAATGGCGGTGATGAACCTTTTGGAAGAAAAACTCAATTTTCCGAATCTTGTTGCTCTCTTTTATGAATATGAACAAGCCGAAACTCCCGAAGCTCGTTTTGTTCGCAATATTGATAAACTCGAAAGCGCTTTTCAAGCTGTCTTTTACTATCAACATCAAAAAATAGAGAAGGGGACGGCTCTGGAGTTTTTAGACACGGCTCAAAGACGTTCTTTCCTTAACTCTCATGATGATGAATTTCTTGTCCTTTATAATCAACTTCGCCAATTTGTTGAAAATAATTGATTTTTGGCTAATGAGTATAATCTTTTTTGCTCCAGACTTCAAAGTATGCTTTTGCCGTGTCTTTATTGTGTTCTGTTTTGCGAGCAAAGGTTGTTTTCTCATTTTTCTCCTCTAAATTCACATTTTTTCCATTTCTTAAATCTTTAAAAAAATCTTGGTTTTTAAGGTTGATTTTTTTTGCTTTTCTTTCTTTTCGGTTCCTGCGAATTTCTTCATAGTGCTGTTGTCTAACCGATGCCGGTTGTAAGGCCTCTTTGAGCTTTTTGGATATTTCATTTCCCATTGTATATGGTAAATTTATAACATAGAGCGCCGCTTTCCCTGCATATTTTGCGGTTTGTTTTGCAAAATTATATATCTTTTGTCCTAAAGTCTTTTGGGCTGGTGTTTCGTTTTGTTGAGTTTCTTCTTCTTTTTCCTTTTCCTTTGCGTGTCCCATTTCATTAAATGGTCTTTCTTGGGAGCCTTTCTTCCTTTCTTCTTCTTTTTTGGCGTGTTTTTGCTCTAATTCATCAAATCTTTGCAACATATAATCTATGCGTGATTGTGCGCGTTCGGGGAGTTTCCCTTTCACTGTTAGAAACTTCTCTTTTAATGCATGATTAATTATTTTCCTATCTTCCCATCCTGCAATGTTTTCGCTAAGTAAGGCACTTGATAAAACTTCCATTGATTGTACTCCAAAGTTTGGATTATCTAGACAATCCATAAGTGGAGATAAATTCCATTTGTTATTATCTGTATTGGAGCCTTCTTTTATGCCGGATATGATTGAAGCAAGTTGACGGTCATTTTTTGCCGTACTAATTAATGTATAGATTGCTTCGTCTCTATTATGAGGCTTTTTTGAGCAGCGTAAAATGTTTTGCGTTATGTATTTTGTTGCTAATCCGCTTTTATCTAATGCAGCCAATTCTACTAAGGAGTTTATGATTTTTTCTTGTTCTTGAGGCGATGATTGAGAAATTCTTTCTTCCCATTTTCCCATTTCGCCTTTTATTGTATCAAATAAATTATCGGGGTCTTTTTCTGCTGTCGTTTCCATTTTTTTTATGCTGATTGGAAAAAACTCTTTTTCTTCTATTGTCTTCTCAAGTTCCTTTGTTATTCTTACTCGAGCCGTTTCTTCGTTTTCTTTTTGCGGATTATACCATTTAATCGATTGGTACAATCCTCTCGGAGATGCTAAACCAATAACTATTTTTTTATAACCTGCGGCTTTATATTCTTCTTCTAATTTATTTTTTTCTTTATTGCGGTCGATGCTGAATTCTATTTTTTGTATTTCTTCTTCGCGTTTTTGGAAATATTCATCTAAGTCTTCTGTTGTTTTTGTATTGTTTTCTTCCATAGCACAAACTCCTTAATGGTCCATATTGATAATATAATAACATATATTTTATTATTATGTCAACAATAATGACAAAAAAAGGAAGTCTTGCGGCTTCCTTTTTTGGGAGAATAGCGTCTGGGGTTTGTTATTCCGCTGCTTGCGGCGTTATGCCCTCGTTATATCTTTTGATGGTGGTGAATACTTTTTGATAATAGTCATCTTCATGCGGGACAAAGTCTTTGCGCCAGAAATATCCGGTTTTTAATTCGGTGCCTTGTTTGTCATCACTCCTTACTAAGCCGGATGAGTAAATTTTTTCAACTTTGTGATTGAATAAGTTTAATAAATCTTCCAAATCAAATTCAAAAATACCGTCAACTTCTTCCGGTTGAAGTTTCAGACTTTGAAAATCTTTATCTATTTCACAGAGATAGGTGGGATTAAATTCATTGTCTATCATTTTATCATCACGATAGAAACGTTTGCCTGTAAATAATTTTACCAGTTTCTCTTTATCTATTTTTAGTCCAAGTTCTTCTTCAATCTCTCGAATGCCGTCTCGGTTCTTTTCTCCGCTTTTTAAATGACCGGCGGCCGAGGTGGCTAATAAATTCGGATAAAGTTGTTTGTTCTTGCTACGCAACTGCATCCATACTTTGCAATTATTTGCTTTATCTTTTTTGATTATCCAACAACGAAATGCTTTATGCCATAATCCTTCACGGTGCGCTTGCTCTTTTGAGGCCTGTCCTATGAGCTGCATATTTTCATCATATATGTCTATTAATTCTTCGCTCATGTTTTCCTCCTTTTCTTTATCTTAGATTTTAGCGGGCATAAAATATATATCCTTTGACGTCTTGATTGTTTTCTTTTCTTAATAGCGATTCTTTTACTTCAATTTCAGAATATCCGTTTTGAGTTAACAACTTCTTAACATAATTGTCATTGTGCTGAAATCTTCCGCTTTCTCTTAATATATAGGTATCCGTTTCGCCTTTTTCAACCGAAAAACATAGGGCTGTCGGTGCGCAAAGCCTTATTATTTCTTCCAAATTGCCAAAGTAGCAAAAAACATCCGCGGCAACGATTAAATCGGCTCTTTGGGACGGCGGATTCTTTAGAAATTCCGTTATGTCTTTAACGATTAAATCTTCATATATATCTTTTTTTCGGGCTTTTTCTACCATTTCCGGCGATATGTCAATGCCAATTAGTTGATTTTGTTCGTTTTTTAAAGACTGTCCGCATAAACCCGTACCGCATCCCAAATCCCATATTCTTCCTTGAACTTTTCCCAAAATTTGTGAAATTTGTTGGGGGAGGGTATAATTTATTTTGGTTAAAACTTGCTCATAATCTGTTGCAAAGTTATTAAACAGCTTTTGGTTGAAGCGATTGTTTTCTTCCTGCGTGGGTTCTTCTCCGCGGAAATTTTGATTTATTCGTTCTGCATAGCAATTGTTTGGACTGTCTTTTTTCCAGTTCTCGGCTATCTTTTTTGCGGTTTCTTTGTCGCTTTGATATAAAATTTGTAGGGTTTCATAAATGTTGATTGATATTTTTTCATCGTGGGGATTTTGTTTGTAGGCTTTGAAAAACAAGCCTAAGGCTTCTGTATAATCTCCGATATCTTTGAGTATAACTCCCAAATTGTTGCTGATGGCAAGATTATCCGGTTGAAGAAGAACCGCTTTGTGGTATTCTTCGATGGCTTCCAACATGCGGTCGGCATGATAGAGCATATCGGCATAATTTATGTGGGCTTCCGCATTGTTATTATCTAATGAAAATACTTGTTGAAAATAGGCTTCGGCTTGCTTGTTGTTGCCTTCTTGGCTGAAGATACTCCCTAGATTTGTTAAGGCAAATACTGATTTTTTATTGATTTTCAGGGCTTTATTGAAATAGTCTTTGCTTTTTTCCCAATCGCCTTTTTGACGATAGCAATAACCGATGATTTCACAAATTTCTTCATTGTCAGGCTCTTGTGAATAGGCTTTTAACGCATAATCAAGAGCTTTTTCGTGTTGTTTTTTTTCGAGATAATTTAAACTTAACTGATGCTTTATTGCCGGTTCTTGAGGAAAGGTTTGTTCTAATTCGTGTAATTCCTTCTCTTTGTTTTCTGACAGTAATGCCTTTTCGATTTTTGCGGAAATATTATCTTTATCGCGGCTTAATGCCTGATTGAAACAGGTTAGGGCGGTTTGATGGTTGCCAACGGCTTTATGGGCTTTGCCTAATTCTATCCATATTTCAACGACATTCGGTGTTAATGAGGCGGCCTTTTCGTATAATTTTATGGCTTCGTAGTATTTTCCCGTGGCGGCTAATGATAAAGCCAGATTGAAACAGTAGGGTGCATGCTGGGGACTGATTCTGACGGCTTGGTCAAATAAACTTATCGCTTCTTCATGAATGCCTTTGGCTTGAGCGACTAGTCCGAGAAGATTTAAGACATCCGGATTTTCCGGTGCCGTTTCTAAAATTTGACGGTATAATCTTTCCGCTTCGTCAAATCTTCCGGCTTCGTGCAATTTTAAGGCTTGTGAAAAAATTAAATCGTACCCCATTTTTCGCGTATCTTTCTCCTTTTTTTCTTAACTTATATCATATTCCTTAAAAATTTGTTGTGCTATGCTTTTTTTTACTTGAAATTTATAATTTTTATGTTATTTTGCAATCACTTCCGAGAATGTGGATGACTCGTTAGAGGCTTCCCGTTTGTTCTTTTGGTGGAGCAAAACTATCGGGACAATAATTGTTTTATTTTAATAAATAAGGATAACTTATATGAAAAGTATTGAAAACGCTAAGAAAAAAGCTACTCGTCGTTATGGCGCAAATATCTGGGGTGAAGCTAATGCTTCTTTCGTTAAAAGAGAAACAGCTCCGGGACAACATGGCGCTCGTAAGAAAAAAATGACTGACTATGGTCAACAATTGTATGCAAAACAAAAGTTGAAAACTTCTTATGGCAACATCTCTGAAAAACAATTCGCTAAATATTATGACGAAGCTATCAGAAGAAGAGGGGATGCCGCTGAAAACCTTATCGGTATTTTGGAATCTCGTTTGGATAATTTGGTTTACAGAGCTAAATTTGTTCCGACAGTATTTGCAGCTCGTCAATTTGTAAACCACAACCATGTTTTGGTTAATGGTAAAAAAGTTAACATTCCTTCTTATATGGTTAAAGCAGGTGATGTTATTGAAGTTCGTGAAAAATCTAAACAACTTCCTATGGTTCTTGCTGCTGTTGAATCAACAACTCGCGATGTTCCGGGATATTTGGAAGTTGATGCTAAGAAATTAACTGCAAAATATACATTTGTTCCTAAATTTGATGATGTTCCTTACGGATGTCAAATGGAACCAAATCTTGTTATCGAATACTATTCAAGATAATAAACTTATTCCAGAGTTTAAGCCCGTTGTTTTCGACGGGCTTTTTTATTGTTCCTCACATTATAACTTATGCTAATTTCTTTTGATTTCATCTTTTGTAATAGTATATTTGTTTAAAATCAAAGATTTAATAGAAAATTGAGCTCTCAGAACGAGCTGAGAGATTATTTGTGTAATTTTATACGTCAGCTCGTCGTCAGCGCGCCTTATTATTTTTTATTTTCTTTAAGATTGTTTGAGGTTTCTAAAAAAATAAAAATTATTCTTACTATACATAATATATATTATGCGACAAAAGTATTTACGAGTGGGGGAGATTGTTTCGCCAAGGTTTATATAAGTTTCTCTTGTTTTTTAAACCGGTTCTTTTGTTGTGAACTTGTTCTTTTGTTATGAGCTGGTTCTTTTGTTTTTATGAGAAGTTATGTTTATGAGATGTTTCTTTTGTTTTGAGATGTTTTTATTATTTTGTGCTTCGTTATGTTATGATTTGTTTCTTATGTTTATGAACTGTTTTAATTTATGAGATGGTTCATTTTTAATGTGAAATGATTATTGCCATGTTATGGTTCTTTGTTTCTTATTAAAAATTCTTTCATCTTTTTATATTAATATTCCTATATCATTATGAAATGTCTAAGGATTTGAATATGGTTAAAAATATTGGAATGATTGGCGATAGTATTGCTCATGGATATTATGATGAGCAAAATTTGGGATATTTTGCTCGACTTGCTCAAAAAATATTGTCATATCATAAGGGTGAGTATGTTTTTAATAATATGTCTCAATCCGGTGATAATATTGCCGATGCAACACATCGCGCCCTTTCGGAAGCCTTATCAAGACATTTTGATTTAATTCTGGTCAATGCTCGCTATGATTTATGGAAAAATCGTAATCTTAATGAATTTTATAAAGATGCAACACATCCTAATGCCTTAGGGCATCAAATTATGGCTGATGAAATTTATGATTATTTAAGTTCTCATAACTTAATCTAGCAGCTTCAGCGGAGATGTGTTCCCTACTCTTTCTGCTTTTATTCAAAAAAAAGAGCTTTCGGTGAAGAAAGCTCTTGTTAAGTGATTGTTTTTAAGGTTTAAATTTTTCTTTGTTTTGTTTGTATCTGATGTACAAGTTTTTTCCGCGAAGATCTTTTTGCGGATAGCCTAAGTCATAGCCGGCATTCTTGACTTTTTCATAAAGAAAATACCATAATTGATAGGATAATTCTTTTTTTCTTCTTGAAAATCGTCCTCTTTGTATCGGTATCCAGCCCTGAATGACCTTTCTTAAGATGTCTAAAGCCAAATCTATTCCAATGTGGCAGCAAAGTTTAGGATGCTTTTCATAGAAAAAGACTGCTTGACGGACATAAGCTCTTTTGACGGCTTTGTAATGACCTTTATTGCAAAAATATTGCCGATAGTTTGTGCCTATTTCGTTTAAATCATGGTGGATTTTGGAAATTTCCATCGATGTTTTGGCATTTAAAACTCTTTTTGAAATGTTTGCGTAATCTTTGGCAAACGCTTCAATCACTTTCTTTTGCATAATTCTTATTTTTTAATAATAAAACAAAATGGTTAATTTTAACTTTTTTTATCTTATTTATTTTTGTCGTAATTGTCAATACCGCTAAAGGCTGTTTTCCGATGATTGTACCGAACTTTTATTGTTTTTGGAAAATAGAAAACTCGGAAAAATGTTGGCGCCGTCTCCAAAGCCGTAGTACCAGCTTGTTTTGGTTATTACATCTTTGGCTTCCATAAAGGCACATGCCCTTCCCTTGCCTTGTGAATGTATTTTATTTTCAAATTGTTTCTTTTGTGCCGGTGTTACTTCTAATGTGGATATTCTTGGTAAATAGGTGTTGGAATATAGCAACGGATTGGCTGGATCGTAAATATAATCTTCTCCCTTTTTATCTTGCAGGCTAATATAATAATGCGCTTCTCCGAATTCTTCATCTTGGGAATGCAAAAGTTCTCCTCCCGAAATTTTGGTTGGGATGTTTTGTTTTTGAAAATAGGCTTGTGCTAAAATGGATATTTCGGCACACATGCAAACTCCATCGGATACGGACTGAGATAATTTTTTTGTTCCTTCCTCATCGTAGTAATTTTGACGTTTGTCTATGTTGGTTGATAAGTTTGGATACATTTTGCGTAAGGTGTTATCAAAAGCCCACATATGAGCAAATAGAGTGCTGTCAAGGTTTGGTGCGACCTGATTTATCCAATTTTTCATTGCTTCGTTTTCTTGCACTTTTTGCGCGTTGATTTCTACTTTTTGAAAAAAATCTTCAAATTGTTCTAAATCTGCCGTAACGGCTAAGTCCATTTTCCCGTAAAAAGAACCACCTATCAATATCTTATCTTGATTTTGTATATCATCAATTCGACAGTTTGTTTCACCTATTTTTTCAAAATTCATCTGTATCTGCCTCTTCTTTATTTCTTTATATCTTACCATATTTTGATGAATCTTTCATTAATTATTTCGTGGCTTATTTGATTATCTTCTTGCTTATATTATCTTGTCATGTTATCTTCTTTTTTAGACGGCAATTTTGTCGTTCAGGGCGTCGAAACCCTTCTGAAAGTAGTCATTATTTTTTGATGACTTTAATGTTACGTCGATTTCTACCTACGGGTGGATGTCGGCTAAATAAGGCTATGTGCTGAATAGGCCGAGCCATAACTTTCAATGGTTTCGAACATCCGCCCGCCCTTTTGGTGCGGGTTTTTGTTTTAACTTAAAACTTAGGATGTTCACATTATGAAAATATTATATCGTTTTGTATTTGTTTCTTTATATGCAACCTCTTCGTTAATGTTTTTGAACAAGGTGGTTGCTTACTGCCTTGTTCTTTAATCTTTTTTATAACGCTGCGTTTATCAGTTCTTGGGTATATTCTTCTTGAGGATGTTCAAAAATATCTTCTGTTTTACCTTGTTCAATTATCTTGCCGCCGTGCATGACGGCTATTCTATCGGAAACAGCTCGAATAACACTCATGTCGTGTGAAATAAACACGTAAGTTAAATTGCGCTTCTCTTTGATTTTGTTTAACATTTCTAAAACTTGTGCTTGGATGGTAACATCAAGAGCCGATGTTGGTTCATCAAATATTATTACTTTGGGAGAAATTACCAAACTTCGCGCAATGGCTATTCTTTGTCTTTGTCCTCCGGAAAATTCATGAGGATATTTGCTCATTATATTTTCTGATAATTCAACATCTTCAAGAGCTTTCTTAATTCTTTTCTTTATTTCTTCTTTCGATAATTCCGGATTGTGAACGCTTAATCCCTCTCCTACAATTTGTTCAATGGTCATGCGCGGATTTAATGAGTTGTACGGGTCTTGAAATATGATTTGAATATCTTTATGTATCTCTTTGTTATTTATACTTTTAATGTCTTGTCCTTTGTATTCTATTTTCCCATTGTAGCTTATTAATCCGCACAGGGCTTGTCCTAAGGTTGTTTTGCCTGAGCCGCTTTCTCCGACTATTCCTAAACATTCTCCCTCGAATATTTGTAAATTGATTTTGTTTAAGGCATAGAGTTGTTCTTCAACCCTGCCCCAAAAATTCTTTTTTATCGGATAAGATACCGTTAAGTCTTTTGTTGATAGTATGGTTTTATTGCTTTGTTTTCTCTCTGATTTTTTTGCTATGGTTGCGTTTATCAGCTGTTTGGTGTAGGCATTTTGAGGGTGAGCAAATATTTCTTCGGTTTTTCCTTGCTCGACAATCTTTCCCTCTTTCATAATGCAAACTCTGTCTGCCAATTTTTTAACCAGCCTTAAATCATGGCTAATAAATATAATAGCCATATTTAATTTTTTCCTCAGTTTTAACAATAGCTTAATGATTTGTTCTTGAACAGTTACATCAAGAGCGGTTGTCGGTTCATCGGCTATTAATAATTGAGGATTATTGGCAATAGCCATGGCTATCATGACGCGTTGACGTTGTCCACCCGAAAGCTCATGAGGATAAGATTTTAGCCTTTTCTTTGCTTGTTTTATGCCGGTTAACAATAAAAGTTTGAGGGTTTCTTTTTGCGCTTCGGCTTTGTTCATTCCTCGGTGCAATATCAGACTTTCGGAAATTTGTGATTCTATTGTATGCAACGGATTTAAAGAGGACATCGGTTCTTGGAAAATATAAGCTATGGCTCCTCCTCTTACCTTTTCCATTTCTTTTTCTGTTGCTTTTACAAGCTCTTGCCCGCAAAACTTAATTGATGACTTTTCTCCTTGTACGCTTTTTTGTGCCGGTAGTAATTGTAACAATGAAAGCGCTGTTACGGATTTCCCTGAGCCGCTTTCTCCAACTATGCCTAAGATTTCTCCTTGCTTTAGTGAAAAATTGACATTATTTACGGCTAAAAAATCGTCTTTTCCGTTTTTAAAACAAATGGTTAAGTCTTTTACTTCAAGCAAGTTATCCATGGGTTTTTCTCGAATCAAAGGCATCCCTCACACCTTCTCCAATGAAAATAAGTAAGGTTAATAAAGTTGATAAAACAATAAATATGCTGATACCAATCCATGGCGCTTGAAGATTGTCTTTTCCTTGACGGACTAAATCTCCTAAAGACGGGTAATCATGTCCTAAGCCCAATCCTAAAAAGTCAAGTGCCGTTAAGGCGACTATTGATTCTGAAATTATGAACGGAACATAAGTTATGGTGGCTATTACCGCATTGGGAAGAATATGCTTTCTGATTATCCGACTGTTTGGAACTCCTAAGGCTTTTGCCGCTTTGACAAATTCAAAATTTCTTACTCTTAAAAACTCGGCTCTGACAACGGCAGTTAGACTTGTCCATGAAAAAAACAACAATATTATTAACAGACTGATAAAACTCGGGGTAAACAGGCTGGCGGCTATTATTAATATAAATAATTGCGGCAAGGATTCCCATATTTCGATAAATCTTTGCATAAATAAATCGAGCTTTCCCCCGAAATAGCCTTGTATGGCTCCGGCAAATATGCCGATTATTGAGGATATTAATGTCAATGTAAACGCAAAAATTACCGAAAGTCTTATACCGTATAGAATTCGTGCGACAATGTCGCGTCCTTCGTCATCTGTTCCGAGCCAATGTTTGCTTGATGGTGCGGTTGGCGTCGGTTTTTCCAATTCATAATCTATCGTGTTATAAGAAAAAGGTATTAAAGGCATGAGCATCCAACCGTTTTGGTTTATTTCTTGAACTATAAACGGGTCTTTGTAATCGGCCTCGGTCGGAAAATCTCCGTTGAAATAGCTGTCGGTATAACTCACAAGCTGTGGAAATAATATTTTGTCTTTATACTTAACTATCAACGGTTTATCGTTTGCTATTAATTCCGAAAAACAACTTATTATCATAACTATCAGAAAAACAACAAAAGATATGTAGGCTCTTTTGTTGCTCTTAAAGGCCGATAAGCGTCTTTGTGTTAGCGGAGACAGCTGCATTGCTTGATTATTGTCCCTTTACGGGTTGCGCTGTTTCATTTTGCGGTATCGAGCCGGCAGCCTTTGCTTCTGCGGTTTGCTCTCTTAAAGGTAGGGCTTCTCCTTCGGAAACGCCCTCTTCTGCTTTGTTATCGACTTTTGCTTCTTCGCTTTGCGCTTTGCCTTGAATATCCGTATCTTCCGGCAAAATGGGGTTCTTTAACATCTCTGCTTTCAAACTCTTTGTCGGAGCTTCCGCTTCCGTTTCAATTACTTTATCAATAATTTTGTTCTCTTTTATTACTCGTACGGCTTCCAAAACTTGGTCTTTGCCCTGCTCTTCTTCTGCGGTTTCTTCCAGATCCTTGTCTTCTACTTTTACATCAAAGCCATTCGCTTTTAACCAATATTGATACCATAATTTGAAGTATTCTGCCGATTTCTTTTCGGTTTCTGCCGAAATCGTATATTTCCCTAACGCTTCCTTCAAACTTTTTGCTTCTTCTTCACTTAAGCCTAAGCCCTTGTATTCCTTACAACTAACCGATTTGAATAAGTGGGATGCCATAATCTCCGCTGTTTTACAAATTTGCTGATTTTTTGTACTTTCTGTTCTCAAGGGATCTCTGACTGCCATTATTACATTATTGTTTGCTCCGAAACCTAACTCTATCCGTTCTGTCTTCTTATTATATTCGCGGTCTTGCATGCTGCTTGCCCCTTGTATGACTATGACGGACTTCTTCTCCAGACCTTTGGATTTTAAACTATCTATGAAATTCTGCAATTTGCCGAAAACACACGCATATTGTTCAGCATAGGCTCTGCGAGCGTCTTTTATCTCTGCCGATTTTATATCTTGCATGGAAATCCAATTCTCTATCGGCTTTACCTGACAAAATTCATTATAAATAAACATATCTGCCGGTAAATCAACATATACAAAATAGGCTCCGTTGTTCTTGTCTTTGGCTATGTCTAATGCCGCTAAATCTAAGGCTTGTGCCGAATTGACTACATAGAGCTTCTTTACAGGTTGTTTAAATACTTTGCTTACCATTCCTAAGGCTTTGCTTATCATCGGACTGTCTAGTAATCCCGAACTCTCTAACCATTGCGCACTTAACAACTGTATCTTTTCTGAGGTACTGCTGCCTAACAAACTTACATCTGCCGGTTCGCTCGATTTGTTTAAACATCTGTCAACTTGCGGTACTCCGTATTTGTAACATATATCCAAGCCACGACCTTGATATGCCGATATCTTGTATTGTGCTTTTTTGAATGTTGTTAATAATTGTGATTCCAATAAACTGTGCGTCTTATCATTTATCGGGCTGAACTGCCATGAACAACAACCATTTCTTATTGATGAAACAATCTCTTGTCCTTCTTTTATCAACGGATTGATACTCTCTGCTTCGTTTAATTCTGCTTCTTTATGGCTTACGTAAGCGTTATTATATATGTCAAAATTATTTGTTTCCAAAAATCCTAACATGATTTTTTGTACATCATTTATCTTTTTATCATCTTGCGTGTTGCCGTCTTTTAGTTCTGTCAAATAATTATATGATGCTGCATTCTTCAAATATATTGTGATGAATTTTTTACCACTTTCATTTCCTACTGCTGCCATATCATATTCGTAAACATAATTGTTATTATTATCTTTTTTGTTATATGCTCCGTACAAAACCCATATATTAATTAAGGCTAATGCGGCTGCTAAATATAGTTTATTCGATGTGCTCGAAAAATATATATACAATAAGGTAAATATGCCAATGATGATACTGACTATGATATGGCATGAGCCTGAAACAAAATTTGCCGCTCCCTCTCCCAGATAAATCATGAAACTGCGCGTCATAAAGTCGTATTTGTCAAACAAGGCAAACTGATTTATCATCATGAAAACAAATAAACCGCCTACTACGGCTATCAGCAAATTTTGCAGAAAGTCGGAAAATGACAAGACTATCATCAGAAAAAATGATACCGCAAATATGCCTAAAATTATGTTTAAAACTTCAGGATTGGGCAAATATGTCGTTGAAAAAACAGAATATCCTCCCGCCTTTACATATAAGCTGAAATTTAAACTCAATAACAACCCTATCAGGAATCCTTTTATCATGATATTATAAAGATAATATCCCCATCCCAGTATCTTTAATTTGATATTTCCGTTCTTGCCGACAACGACAGAAACCGGTTGTCTGTCTAATATAACATCATCCATTGCAGATTCCTCTTTGTTTTTTATTTCCTTAGTCTTTTATTATGGCTCTGGCAAAGTTCAAAAAATAAACAATGACCAAAAAGGCAAATGCCGTCATGGCCAAAGGTCCAAAACTATAAACCGTCTTGCCGGCTAAAAAGTGATAAGCGAAAGCATCTCCCAAAGCGCAGATTATCATGATTAACCAATAATAACCGCTCTTCAAAAAAATAAAAGCGCATAATACGGCAGGAACCAAAACTAGCGGTTTGCTTACCGTTGCTACCGTGTTGTAATATAAACTTTTTATGATGGCTATATTATAACCGAATCCTAGTCCTAATAAAAACAAGCCGAATATTAATATGTATAAATAAGATCTTTTTGTATCGCTCATTTCTTTCTCCTTGTTAATTTTTTCTTAAAAAATATCATGCGTAAATATTTATGCAATGTAAAAACTTTAGTGATGCACAATCTTAATATTCCTTGTGCTCCTTTTTAAGGATTTTTGATTATGACTTTTGTTTGTCCCGATAAAAACTGTTCCCTTTGCCCCCGTTTGGTCGAATTTCGTTCTGCAAATCGTTTAAAATTTCCTACCTATTTTAATGCTCCCGTTCCTCCTTTCGGTCCCTTGAATGCTCAAGTCCTTATCGTTGGACTTGCTCCGGGGTTAAACGGAGCTAACCAAACCGCGCGTCCTTTTACAAATGATTATGCCGGTGATGTCCTCTACCCTATTCTTAAAAAATTTGGCTTTGCTCAAGGAGAATATAAAAAACGTAAAGATGACGGCTTCGAACTCTTAAATGTTCGAATTACAAATTCCGTGCGCTGCGTTCCTCCTGAAAACAAGCCTACCGGTGAAGAAATTCGAAATTGCGGAAAGTTCTTAACCGATGAAATTGCCGCTATGCCTAATCTTAAACTCATTCTTACTCTCGGCGGAATCGCTCATAATGCCGTTTTGTCCGTTCTCGGTTATAAAAAATCTAATTTTAAATTTAAACATGGGGCTGTTCATTTTCTTGATAAGCATAATCTCCTATTGCTCAATTCCTACCATACCTCACGGTATAACATTAATACAGGTGTTTTGACTTTCGAAATGTTTGAGCAGATTGTCGCCCAATTTGCTTCCTTATTGGCTCAAAAATAAAATTTGACTTTTTGTCTAACTTCGGTTATCTTCATCTTGTTTTTTTTATTATTAATATTTAATTCTTATAATTATGGCTACTAAAGTTTTATTTCGTGTTCCGATTTTTGACATTGCTGAACAAGACGGTTTGAATACGGCTCGTATTGAACGTTCTTTCCGACAGGCCGTTCTGCAAATGTATCAACGAAACGGTTTTTATATTTCTTTCTCTCGCGAGTTTTGTTACACACTTAATTCCCGTCTGTTGGAAAATAAAGAAAATAATCAAATCTTTGCCTTTGGTAAAAAATTAAAAATTGATACCCCTGATTTGGACTTGTCTCTCTATCCTTCTCATTTTATTAAAAAAATTGAAGATTGGAAAGAACAAGGCTTTTCTGAAATCGTTTTTAATGAACGTCTTAAAGATGGTTTGCCTTATACGGATAATGTACAAGTTTATCCCGAGAGTTTGATGTTCGCTTTTATTAATCGGAAAAAACTTTCAACGGTTGCGAAACTGCTTGTTCAAGATTATACCGTCGAACTTATCGGTGCAGAAGTGGTTGAACCGGGGTTCTCTACCGTAGCGGAAGCTATTGCCGCTCTCGTTTATGCCCCTCGTACCGTCATCGGTTTTAAACTTATTCAGAGAAGCTATTTCTCCGATGGAACCATTCAACGACAACCTGTGTCTGAAATTTATTATCAGGACCTCATTGTAACACGAGAATGGGCTTTGAAAAATCTTAATCCATCTCTTATAAAGGCTTTGAAACCTCTTAACAGAAAGGTTTTTGTGTTAACAAATGGAGGTGTTCATGTGCCTGCTCCCGAGTTTTTGATGATGAAAGATAATTCTCCGAAATTTTGGTTGAGATGCATTAAATTTGCTTAAAAAATTACACTCCTTTGTTTTATTTCAAAGGAGTGTTTTCTTTTTTTATTCGGCTTTTCCGCTTTTTTGCAAAATTCTTATTCTTTGCTGTATTGTCCGTGGCGCAAAAATTCAGGAAGCTCTTTGAGCGATGAAGCCCCCGCCGCTTTTTGGTGTCCGCCTCCTCCGAATTCTGCCGCTATTTTTGAGACGTCAACATTGTCTTTGCTGGTATAAAACGACAAATTCCATGTGTTCTTTTTGTTCATGAAAAAATTTACCATAAAATCAAATGTTCCAATGTGCGGAAGTGAATCATAAAATGCTGATTTTCCTTGCGGCATGTTGGCGCATATACATTTCATTCCTTTATAATGACTCGTAAATGACATTCCTCTTACCAAACGATAATCTCTTATCTTTATCCATGATAATATCGCCTCGCCTTTGGCTACCGTTTCGGCTATGTCTAACTCGTTATTGATGATTTTTTTCCATAATTCATCATCAGGACGGTTAACCCCCATGGACTGGCACGCATATTCAAAGGGCATAACACGAGGATCCGATAAGTCATAAATATCTTGCAATGCCAATAAATGTATTCCTTCAGGAACTTCTTGTTTGGGATAAAAATATTCCCATGTCAATTCTATTGCCGCTGTTCCCGAACGTCTTATGCCTTTTATTTCCGCTTTTCCTGTTGCTTGGCGATAGGCGTCATATTCATCTATTACCGATTTGTGATGGTCTATCCAGGTAAAGTCTTTGCTCTCGCTCAATTTAAACATATATTCTACCGGTAAAGAAATGTCGCATACGATGATTTTATCGTGCTGTTCTATCGTTTCATAGGGGATTTCCATATCGTGATTTAATCCCAATAATTCTATTTCCGGATAACGGCTGCGCACAATCGCCGCGGAACCTTTGCCATCATGGTCGGCTATATGATATATACATAACATTTCTTTTCCCTTCCTTATCTTTTTTCTTTAACTTCTTTCTTGTTTTTTCTTCTTTCTTTATTTGATTTCTATTTCCATGCCGTCGTAGGCTATGTCAATATTATCCGGTGTGGTTTGGCTCAACTCTTCATAATCGCTTTCACTTGCCAAATGGTTTAAGACGACCCTTTCCGGATTTATTCTTGAGATGTAACCCAAAACTTCATCCAATCCGGCATGCTGTATTTGACCGTATGGTGTTGTTAATGGCATGACAACTAATTTGGGACGACGTTTTATCATCTTAAACGCACTTTCGGCTATCTGCTTGAAATCCGCTATATGTACATATTCGCCATCATTGAAAATATAGCCCAGACATTCTTCACAATGCTGCAATAGTTTTATTGGGGTTATCTTTAACCCTTTTATAAAAAATTCATGATTACCTTTTACGGTGTTTGGTATCAAACTCGGCATCCTTACGACATTCTTTACTTGTCGCGGTTTGGCTATCAGATAGTCAAAGCGTTGTTTGATTGTTTTTAGGGTCTTTTTCCCACCATAGATATTCAGACTTTGCCTAGATAAGCGATTTATTTCCCGCAAATCATCTATCCCATGTACATGGTCGGCATGCGAATGAGTGTATAAAACTCCGTCTAAGGATTTGATGTTATTCTGTATTAATTGTTCCCGTAAATCCGGTGACGTATCTATTAATATCTTAACACCTTTTAGCTCGACATAAGTTGATGTACGGTGTCTTTCGTTCTTTTTGTTGGCTGGATTACAATATCCCCAACCCATGGATAACGACGGAACTCCCGGAGCCGCTCCCGCTCCTAATATGATAATTTTTCCGCTCATTCGTAGTCATATCTCCCTTTGTCACTCGCTTTGCGGAAAAGTTTGTAGAAATTGTCCGATGTTATCTGGGCGATTTCTTCAAAGCTCTTGTTCTTGATTTGTGCCAGCTTTTCTGCCGTGTAGCTGACAAAGGCCGATTCATTGCGGCGGCCTCGGACCGGAACCGGTGCCAAATAAGGAGCATCTGTTTCTACCAATAATTTATCTTCCGGTATTTGTGCGAAAACTTCTCTTATGTCATTGGATTTGTTAAAAGTTATTATACCTGATGCCGAAATGTAAAAGCCTATCGATAAGGCAAAATCTGCCAATTCTTTACCGGATGAAAAACAATGTATCACTCCGCTGAAAGGCTTTTCTTTATATGCGGCTTGCAAAATTTCTATCATATCTTGGTCTGACTCCCGATTATGAATGATTAACGGAAGTCCGGTTTCTTGTGCCGCTTTTATTTGCTCTTTAAATATTTTAATCTGCATTTCTCGCGGACTGTAATCATAGTAGTAATCTAATCCACATTCGCCTATGGCTACGATTTTTTTGTGGCCTTGCGCAGCTGTTATGAAATCTTGCGCCTTTATCTCGGGATATTCATGTGCATTGTGCGGGTGAACACCGACTGCCGTATAAATAAACGGATATTTTTCCGATATTTCAAGTTGATGTTGCAACTCTCCTATGTTGTTGCCGGCATTGAGCATGGCTGTAACCCCCTGCTCTTTGGCTCTGTCTAACATTTCTTCAAAATCTTCCTCAAAGTCATTAAAATCCAGATGACAATGGCTGTCCACTAACATGCTTTTTCTTACCCTTCGCTTATTTTACTCAAATTATATACAAGTTGTTGTAATACTTGTTTCTTATCCATATTCAAACGCTCTGTTTCATCAAACATTTGTACGGCTTTTTCCCAGAGTTTGGCTAATTCTTCTTTTTCTTTATCGGTCTTTATTCTTTCCGTAATTCGTTTTAAGAATAATTCTTTGCAAAGTTCATAATTTTCTTCCGATGCGCTGTTTTCTTCACAAAAACTTAATTGTTCCGCAAGTTTTGGTTTGTTTGCGGCACTTGTTACTTTGACCAATCTTTCATATATCTCAATTGCATCATGCTCGGCATAACGTATGGCTTTGCCGATACTGCCGGAACAGAGTTCCGTTAACTCTTTGATGTCCTGTTCTTCTAATTCGGGACGATAGCGACGAATTAAACTCGATAATACCTTATCTTCCAAGGGAAGTAAGGGAAGTTTGGCACAACGCGATTTTATAGTGGCTAATAAACGTGCCGGATTATGACTGATGAGCAACATTAAGGCTTTGTGCGGCGGTTCTTCCAATATTTTTAATATGGCGTTGGCACTGGCCGTGTTCATGTCATCAATGCTGTCAATAATCACAACACGCCACCCATCATTTGATGAACGTTTGCTTAAAAATTCATTTACGGTGCGAACTTCATCGACTTTGATGAATGCCGATCTTTTTAAGTTCTTTTGTTCGTCTTCCGACAGTTGCTCTCCACTCTTTATGGATTTTAAAATCTTCTTTCTATCCGTTTCCGTATAATCCCGTTCCAAAACTTTTAAATCGGGATGCGAATTGTTAGCAATTAAACGATATATCGGATTGTCTTGTGAAACATTAAGACTGGTATAACTTTCTCTTTTGTTCTCATCTGCCGATAATAAAAAACGGGCAAATCGGTATGCTAATGTCGCCTTGCCGATGCCTTCAATGCCGCTGATTAACCATGAATTGTGCAACGCATTGCGCTTCCATGCATCTAGCAATATTTCTTCTGCTTTTTCATGACCTTGCAGAATGGGGTTGTTGTTGGGGGTAATTGCGCTCTTCTCACTGCCTTCACTCATGGCTTAATCCAAACCTTTCGTTAACGACTTCAACGATTTGGCTGTGTAAGCTGTTAATGTCCGTATCGGCATTGATGACAACAAATCTGTGCGGTTCGGCTTTGGCCATTTCCAAAAATCCCGCGCGGAGATTTTGATGAAATTTTAAACCGCGGCTCTCATGACGGGTTTCTTTTTGAACCATGCCGGAGGCTTTTTTCATGGAGCGTGCCAATCCTATTTCCGGATCTAAGTCTAAAATCAAAGTTAAATCCGGTTTGAAATCTCCGACACTGATTTTATATAAATCGTCTAATAAATCTTTGGGAATACGTTTTTCATAACCATAATATTGATAAGCTACCGTCGAATCGGCAAAGCGGTCGCTTAATACCCATTCCCCTTTTTCCAGAGCCGGCCAGATTTTTTTGGTTAAATGTATTCTGCGGTCGGCATAATACATTAAGGCTTCGGCAACGGCATCCATCTTGTCTTTATCTCCGGTTACCAAGATGCGTCTTAACTCTAACCCAATCTCGGTGCCTCCCGGTTCCTTGGTTTGGATGTTTTCAATCCCTTTTTGGGTGAGATATTCCGACAAAAGCCTCAGTTGGGTCGATTTTCCTGTTCCTTCACCACCTTCAAAGGTTATGAATTTTCCTGACAAAGTCATTATTCTGCCCCAAATATCAGATATTTTAAATTTGTACTGATTCTGCCGAAAAATCCTTGTTTTTCAACATTATCTGCCGCGAATAATGGTATCTTTACCGTTTCCATCCCCGGTATCTCTATTTTTAATTGCCCCAGTTCTTCTCCTTTTTGTATCGGAGCAGGCAATGGTTTTTTATATACGGCAATCAGTTTTATTTCATCTCTTTTATTACGCGGCAAAGTCTTGATTACATCTTCATTAACAACTAAATTGACGCTTTTGCTTTTGCCAAACCAGACCGGTACTTCAACTATTTTTTGTCCGGCTTCATAAATCTTATAATTTTGAAATTCTCTGAAACCCCATGACATCAATTTTTCCGCTTCTTCCGAGCGTTCTTTGTTGCTTTTCATGCCGGTCATGACTTCAATCAATCTTCTGTCGCCTTTCTTGGCGGATGCTACCAAGCTGAAACCTGCTTCTTCCGTATGTCCCGTCTTTAAACCGTCCGCATTGGGCATACTGTATAACAAAGGATTGCGATTGCCTTGCTTTATGCCGTTATAGGTAAAATTCTTTTCTGAAAATAAATGGTAAAATTCCGGAAATTCTTCGATAATGGCTTTGGACAATTTCGCTAAATCTTCAACAGACATTCTATGTTCCGGATCCGGTAATCCCGTCGAATTGACAAATGAACTGTTGCCTAAACCCATTTGCTTGGCTTTGATGTTCATTTGTGCGGCAAAGTCTTCTTCCGAACCCGAGATGTTTTCCGCTGCTACTATGCACGCATCATTTCCTGATTGTATTAAAATTCCCTTTAGCAAATCTTCAACACGAACTTTTTGACCAATCTTCAAAAACATGGTCGATCCTCCGGTGGCCGCTCCGCCCTTGCGCCATGCGTTTTCACTCACCGTGAAGGTATCATCTAACGACAATGAACCGTCTTTTAATTTGTCAAATATCATATAAACAGTCATTAACTTACTCATTGATGCCGGAGGTACCATTCTTTTATGGTCTTTGGCATATAATTGTTGTCCGGTCGTAAAATCTATTAAAATAGCGTTTCGCGCTTTGGTTTCCATGGCTGAAACATCCATGCCCCAACTCATGATACAGCTTGTTAAGAGTGCTAATCCCAGTCCCTGTTTATATGTCATTGTCTGTCCCTTCTTATATCTTCTCGTCTAATCTTTAATGATGCGTGCATTCGAAATGCCGTAGTTTATTAATTTGCTTAACGTGGTGTTTGCATCGTCTTCCGTGTTATAAGGTCCTAAGCGTACACGATAAAAATCTGTTCCGTTTACCGTTGCTACCGTCATATTGACGCTGCCTATTCTTTGTAATTTTGCTGATAGATTTTGGGCTCGTGCTTCTTCTGAAAAAGCTCCGGCTTGAACATAAAACTTTTTCCCGTTGCCGATAACTCCGGTTGTGCTGATTTGCGGACGTTGCGGTACATTTATCCTTTCAGGAGTTTCTTGGGCAACTTCAGCTCCAACCAGATAGTTGCGGTCTTTTTCAAAATCACTCATTTGTGCCGCCGGTATCGTATTTGAAACTTGGCTTACTCTCCCCGCCCCCGGTGGTATGGCTAAGGCTTCAGAACGAGCGTTATACAAGGCATATGTCGGTTCTAACTCCTGTCCCAATAAGGCTTGCTTAAGGGCTATACTTTCTTTGGGCATAATCTCAACCCGAACTTTCGCTGTGCCTTTTGATTGGAAACCTAATAATTGCGCTCCGCGCTTTGATATATCTATAATCCTGTTCTTGGCATAAGGACCGCGGTCATTAACTCTCAAAATTAAAGAACGACCATTTTCCAAGTTGGTTACTTTTACAATCGACGGCAACGGAAGCGTTCTATGCGCTGCGGTTAGGCTGTTCATATCATATTCTTCTCCGTTTGCTGTCGTCTTTTCATGAAAATCTTCACCATACCATGATGCTATACCAACTTCCGAATACTTATAATCTTCACGAGGATAATAAGTTTGTCCCATTATTTCATAGGGCTTTCCTACTTTATAACTTCCTCCCATGTCTTTTATCGTTTCTGCTTGCGAATAAGGAGAGGCATCCAAATCAACTTCTTTGCTGGCACAGCCTGCCAAGCCTATCAGGGCTGCTCCCAATATGATTTTTGTAATTAGACGATTCATTGCGGTACCTTAATATTTTCTCTTTGATTTTTTTATCTCAATTAAGATAAACTCTTTTTCTGACTTCGTAAAGACCCGATTTTATCCCTGTGAATTCATTTTTTCTTTATCTCGGAGCGTGTTTTGTTGGGCTTCCTATGAGGCTTTTGGGGTTGTAGCGGTACCGAAAATCCTATCTTTTCATCAAAATTTTTAATTTTATTTATCAAGCGAATGCTGGGGTAGCCATCCGCCGGAAAACCTGCTTTCTTTTGCAATTTCTTTATTGCCGTTCGTGTTTTACTCCCTAATTGTCCGTCTTCGGTAATTTGGGCAATTTTGTGTTGGTTGATGAACTTTTGAAGTTCAAGGATGTCTTCATTGGAAATTTTTTCTTTTTGACTCTTGTTTTGTCGCGCTTGCCATGCTTTGCCGCTTTTTACGTAGTCGGCTAACAAAGATACTCCCAAAGCATAATTTTCCGATTTGTTCCATTGCATGATTTTATCAAAATTGTCCAATACCAAATAGGCTTGGCCTTTATAACCTTCCGGTACGATTATTGAACCTTTTAACTCTGCATTTAATCCTAGCTTCTTGCCGTTGTTTTTTCTTACACCTGATTTTTCCCAATCTTTTATACTCTTTTTTATTTCTCGGCCGCTCTTTGTGTAATCAAAATTCCACGGAAGCGTTACTTCCATTCCCCACGGCTCTCCTCTTTTCCACCCGATGCTTTGCAAATAATTCGCCGCGGATGCTATGGCATCTCCGTAATTGTTCCAAATATCTATTTTGCCGTCTTTATCATAATCAACCGCATAGGCATTATAAGTTGACGGCATAAACTGAAAATGTCCCATGGCTCCGGCCCAAGAACCTTCCATTCCTTCAACCGTAATGTTTCCGTTGTCTATGATTTTTAATGCCTGATATAATTCGTTTCGAAAAAATTGCGGACGGCGGTTGTCATAACTCAAAACCGTTAAGGCTTCTATGACTTCATGATTGCCAAAACTTTTTCCGTAATTGGTTTCCATTCCCCAAAAGGCAACCAAATAATTTAACGGAACACCATAGTCCTTCTCAACCTTTTGATAGTGAGAACGAATCTCTTTATATTTTTGCTTTCCCTTCTCTACTCGTTGACGATTGACCAAGCGATTGAGATATTCCGTACTACTCATGATGAATTCCGCTTGATTGCGGTCTTTTTCGACAACTTTATGTTTCGGGTGATAGTAATTTTTGGCAAAGGCTTTTCCCAATGTCGCTGTCGATATCCCTTTGTCGTGCATTTCTTCTTGCAAATCTTTTAACCATTCTTGATATTCTCGCGGAGGCTGTCCGGCTTTTTCCATATAAGCTACTGATGCGCATGCATTGGTGCTGCACAATCCGCTTAAGCCAAGACACAACATTATCCCCCGCTTTATCATTCCGCTACCCTTTTATTTAATTATGATTTTGTGCTATTTTAATAAGAACTTTTTTAAAAACTCTTAATGCTATTTATTGTTTTTTCTTTTTATGTTATTATATCTTTGTTACATTAATTTTTGTGGAGATGTTTTATGAAAAATTCCGTCGCGACCTTCAAGCTCCGTCATCTTTGGCTTTATGTTATTGCCGGTGTCGCCTCTTTAGGCGGCTTGCTTTCCGGTTTCGATACCGGTGTCATTTCCGGTGCTTTACTCTTTATTAATGATACTTGGCCGCTTTCCGCCCTTGAACAAGGTTGGGTCGTCAGTTCCGCTTTGGTCGGTGCTGTACTCGGTGCCGCGGCTAATGGTGTCTTAGCTGATGTCTATGGGCGAAAAAAAGTTATTATCGCAACCGCAATCATCTTTGCCATCGGCTCGCTTTTGTGCGGTTTTGCAACTAGCGTCTTTTGGCTCATTTGCGGTCGTATGATTTTAGGTCTGGCTATCGGTATGGTGAATTTCGTTATCCCTCTCTACCTCTCTGAATTATCTCCACAAAAAGTTAGAGGTATGTTGGTTTCCCTTTATCAACTCGCTATTACCGCCGGTATCCTCTTCTCTTATTTGATTAACCGAGTCTTCGCTTTGAGCGAATATAACTGGCGTTGGATGCTCGGAGCCGGACTTATTCCAGCTCTTATCCTTCTTATCGGAATTAGCTTCTTGGGAGATACTCCACGTTGGTTGATTTCTAAAAAACGTGAGGCTGAAGCTCGCGAAATTTTCAAAAAAATTGAACCCGATGCGAATCCAAATGAACATATTGCCGAAATTAAATCAACTCTCAAATCTCAAACAAAGACTTCTTCTCAAAAAACTCCCTTCCAAAAATGGATGATTATGCCGGTTATTGTCGGTGTCGGAATGATGTTTATGCAGATTTGCACCGGTATTAATACCATCATCTATTATACGGCAACCATCTTTAAAGCTGCCGGTTTTACCGATACTCTCGGTGCCCTTTATGCAACAATCGGTGTCGGTGTCGTTAATTTTACCATGACTTTTGTAGCTATCTTCTTTACGGATAAAGTCGGCAGAAAACCCCTGCTCTATGCCGGCTTATGCGGCGTTACCCTCAGCTTGTTTGCTCTGGGTGGATCCTTCTTCCTGACGGATATTTTGGGTGATAATTTGAAATGGGTAGCCGTGGCCAGTATTGTGGTTTATATCGCATGCTTTGCCTTTTCTCTCGGACCTATCGGTTGGATTATCGTTTCTGAAATCATGCCGCTTAAAATTCGCGGTTTGGCTATGAGCCTTTGTACCATGGCTAACTTCGGATTTAACTTCGTTGTTGCTTTGACTTTTCCGGTCTTGCTCGAAAAAATCGGTGAAGCTTATACCTTCTGGATATTTGGGGTTATCGGTATCTTTAGTTTGTTCTTTACTTACAAATATTTACCGGAAACCAAAGGTCGCTCTCTTGAGCAGATTGAAAAAAATTGGCAGAACGGTGTTCCTGCCCGCGATTTCTAATCCTTATGCCGGAGCTCTTCTTTCGAAGAGCTCTTTTTTTACTTAAAAACCATATATTCCTTGTTCTAAGTCCAAAAGTTTTTGTTTCAGTTCAAGACCTCCCGCATAACCTCCTAACTCCGAATGGCTGCCAACTACCCGATGACAAGGCACAATTATTACATAGGGATTGTTACGGCAGGCTTGACCTATGGCTTGATAGCATTTCCTCTCTCCTATCCTTTCAGCTATTTCTTTATATGTTCTTGTTTCTCCATAAGGTATTTTGCTTATCTCTTGCCATACTCTTTGTTGAAATTCCGTCCCTTGCGGAATTAGAGGAATGTCAAATTTTTTCCTTTGCCCGTTGAGATATTCTTCTATCTCTTCTTTTACTCTCTTCATAAATTCTGTTTCGACTTGCCTATAATTTACTTCCTTTTCTTGGTTTGGCATAAAAGCTATTCTCTCCAAAATATTGTTTTGTTCATATAAATACAGGCGAATCCTCTTTATGTCATACTCTTGTTTGTACTTTTGCATTGTTTCGTTCCGATGGTCTGTTCCGAGTCTGTCGGCTCTTCTTTAACTTTTTTATGACTTTTTTTACTTTTTACTAAATTCCTGTTAGAAAGTTTTTATTTTTACTATAATCAATAGTCCTTTGTTTTCCTAACTTTTTTTACTACTTTTAACTCGTTTTTTTAAATTTTTCTATTACTAACTTATTTTTCCTATTTAAATTATATTTTTTTTACTATATATAATCTATATATTTTTATCTTAATATCTTAATAAGAGTATGAGGACTTTTCTATGACAACCAAAAGTACAAGATTACGTCGCGGACGTATGGAAAATGGACAACCTAATCCTATCGACCGACATGTCGGCTCTCGTATTAAAATCAGAAGACAACTTCTGGGACTTAGCCAGAATAAACTCGCTTCTATGCTTGGGTTGACTTTTCAACAGATTCAAAAATATGAACAAGGACAAAACCGCGTCAGTGCAAGCCGTTTGTGGGATATTAGTCATGCTCTCGACGTCGAAATCGGTTTCTTCTTCAAAGATATGAAAGAAGAAACAGCGAGTAAAAGTCCTAAAGCCTTACTTACCGGTATTGCTTCTTCTCCTCTTGAAAATGTTGATCCTATGTCTCGGCAAGAAACTTTTGATTTGGTTCGTGCTTATTATAAAATTCCCAATCGGCTTGCTGCAAAACAACTGTTCGATTTGGCTATCATCATGTCTAAAACACAAATTCCCGCATCTTCCGATGATGATGATAATGAAATCTCGAATTTTCGTTTAACTCGCACAAAAAAACGGAAAAAATAATATTTCTCCGTTTTTTTCGTATCTTTGTAATTTAGTCCATAAAAACCATCTTACAATAATTAAGATGGTTTTTTTTATTGCTTCTCAACAAAATAACTTATTCTCCTTACTGAAATATCTCAAATTTTTTAATTACTTTGTCCTTTTTCTCCTTCTAAAACAAAAATAATGATTGTAAACGGTAGAAGAATATGTTATATTAGAGTCGTGATGGTAAGTAAAGGAGGATGTGATGAATAGTATTTCTAAGGCGATACTTTTGTCTGCTATGGGCTTATGTGTCAATAGCGGAAATGTAACTTATGCTTCAATTAAAATACCGGATTCCATCCCAAAGTCTGGCATCAACACTCTACACACACATCACACACAAATACGCCATACTCTTAAATATCCGAACTTATCATCACGCCTTTTTGATGATTTATGGATTTCGGGAGAAGAACAAAAAGTTGCTTCGGTATGTTTTATAACCGATACACATAAATGTTCGGTTGATAAATTTGATAATACCGATGGACCGGAGAACGGAAACGGAGCTCCGGGGAGCGGAAGCGGCGAAACTCCGGAAACTCCCGAATACAAAACTCCCGAAGAAGTTTGTCAAGATGCCGGTTATGGTCAAACGCCTTGCCCCGAAGGGTCTTCTCCTATTCCTTGTCCGGTTGCCCCCAACTATTTTGCCTGTTCTTGCGATAAAAAGTTCAGTCAAAAATGTCAGGCTCCGAATTATGGGGTTGGAGAATCTTGCGGCGGAAAATACCAAAAATGTGAAGAAGACCTTGACCGTGCTTGCAAAGAAGAAAACGGAAATTATGTTACAAGTTGTCCGAGCGGTTGGCAGATGAGCGATACAAAATGTTCTTTTGATCCCAGCTACGGACTTTGTTGCAATTTGTGCAACGGCTACACCTATAATGATGAAAAAGATATTCCCGAAGGTTATGTCAAAGGCGAAACTTGTGTGAATTGCGATAATGAACCATGGTTTAAGTTAGCTCCCAATCCTTGCGACGGATTTTATGATTGCAGTTTAACAGCCCCTGAAATCGGAGCCAATTCTTGCTTGTCGGGAACGGTTACCAAATATGATAAGTGCAAACCTTGTCCTAACTTGGGGATTTATGCAACTTGTCCGATCGGATATAAATGCGAATATGAGAGATGTAGTGGAAAATATTATAAAGTTGACGGCTGTCAAGACGGTTTCGATTGGAATGCCGCGGCCAAAACGTGTACTTGTGACAATAAAGGAACTTACTCTTCTTGCCCGACCGGATATTTATGCGAATACGAAAAATGCAGTAAAAAATATTACAAAGTCGATGGTTGTGCTTCCGGTTACGATTGGGATTCTTATTATGAGACTTGTACAGAACATTGCGATTATGAAGCAACCTTGGATTCTTGTCCGGCAAACGGTAATTGTTGGTATGAATCGTGTTCGGGTAAATATTCTTTGTCAAGTTGTAAAACAAGTTATGTCAGAGAAGGAGACACATGCGTTTGTCCCAATAAAGGAACATTAAGTCGTTGTCCTTTTGGCCATAAATGCGAATATGAAACATGCTCAAAAACATACATTGATTTAGGATGTGATGTAAGTTATGGCTTCCAATACGAAAGTAGTATTGGTGATTGCCGTTGTACATCCTATCCATCAGATTATGGCAGATGGGATGATTTTGAAATTTTTGGTGTTGAAAAATGCACTGGTTATTTTGAAATGACTTACGGAGGATGTGGAAGATCGTCCATGATGGCTTGCGCAAGAGGAAAACAAATTAAAAGACATACTAACAAATATTGCCATGTTTATAACGGATCTTATTCTGCTTGGTATGCAAATACAGAAGAATTATGTCAATTTGCCGATGGAAGCGTAAGAACCCACAAAATCCCACATCCTTGTTGGAGAGGGAGCAGCTATGAAAAATCTTTCCGCACCATGGAAGATTGTGAAAAATATCTTGCCACAATGCCAGAATATGATGATGTTTATTGTTATGGTGCTTGCGACCACAACTAAATAAATCAACTTCATCTTTTCTTTAATCATCATCAGTAAAAAAATTGCAAATAAGGGAACAGCGAACTGTTCCCTTTCTTTTGCTGTTTCCTATTTTGCTCATTAATATACCATTTTGATAATTTTATTCTTGACAATTAAATACCGTTATGGTATTTATTAAGCAGTCTTAATTCGAAAGAAACTTAAATGTACGGCAATGACATCTTATACCTTTCCCTTAAAGAACTTCCTTCCTTTACCAAACTGGAAAAAGGATGGGCTGAAAACAGCCGATACGATAGTAAATATATTGAACACTTTTTACCAGAAAAAGAAGGTTTTTCCTATGTTACAGACGAGTGTCCTCCTCGAAAATATAAATACCGTCTGTCTTCTGAAGATCAGCTCGTTTTGGCTCAAGAATACCTCTTATGCGATAACAAAGGGTGGTTTGCGGAATTTATCCATGATGATAATTTACGCGAAGATGTCAGCGAGTTTATGCGCGATATTTTGAGACTTATTCATGAACGACACTAAATAAGGAATTTTGATATGAAATTCAAACAATTAACTCTTGAGGATTTTGATTGCCATGCAAAAACAAAAAGCCCTTTTGATATGCCGCTTGTTCCCCAAATTCTTCGAAATGAAGAAAAAGTTGTCGGTTTTCTTATCGGACTTCATGTCAGTACCGGTATCTTTTTGATTTTTGCCTTTCTTATCTAATTTCTAACTCTTTCGTTTTAGCTCGACACCGCGGCTGATAATTCCTATCATAATTCCGAGGAGAATATAGCTTGTCAGACACTCCAAACCGACAAAAAGACGCGCAATTTCAGAATGAGGGTATATGTCTCCGTATCCAACCGTCGTCATGGTAATTAATGAGAAATAAACCGCATCTAATATCCCCTGCACTCCTTGCGAAAAATTAAATGCTGTTTCCGCTCCTAAATGAAAATGAATTGTGTTAAGTGTCAAATTAATTACACTAAAGGAAATAACCAGGTTTATAAAAAAAAGCATAAATTCTGCTAAATCTTGCGGTTTTGCCTTTTCATCGGGAGAAAGTAATGCCGAAAGTTTTCCTATAAAAAGTCGAACGCAACGATATGCCGCATAAATTATTACTCCCGTAATAACATATGTCCATGTTTCATCCGCAGTAATAAAACAACAAAATACCCCTCCGATGAAAGATGTTATACCGAGAGCCGTTTTATTTTCTGAATTGAAGCTATAATCCGTGTAATGACGTTTGGCAAAATAATGATTGAGAACCAAATAAAAAATCATTGTCAATATGCCGTTGACCAAAGGCACTGTTAAAAAAGCCATCGTTTTACTATGAAAATCGGGCAAATTATATAAAACTATTTTATGATGAAGAGAAAGTAATATTAATCCTACAAACACACAAATATTGATATTCCGGAAAAAAATGCAAAAAAAACCCTTTGGTTTCCACCATAAATTATCAAATTTTTGCTGTAATTCTGTCAAATATGACATTTTTCTTCTCCTTACTTCTTATAGAGTTTAAACTTTTTCGCCAGAAGCGGTAAGGTTTGTCCTTGAACTAATACTGATAATATAACTATAAAAAAGATGGTATTAAAGAGAAACTGTGAATTTGGCGAATTAACCATTAAGGGATAAGTCGCGAGAATAATGGGAACAGCTCCTTTAAGCCCTGCCCATGAGATAAATATTTTTTCTTCAAATGAATATTTGCTTTTGTAAAGGCAGAGAAATACGGCCAAAGGACGAGCTATGAAAACAAGAAATACAGAACAACCGAAACTTAGCCAAAAAACGTCAAGCAATTCTGCCGGATTGACCAATAACCCCAGAATGAGGAACATTCCTATTTGCATAATCCAGCCTAAGGAATCATGAAATCTTAAAAGATGGCGGCGGTACATAAATCCGGCATTTCCGAGAATAATTCCACAGAGATAAACCGCCAAATAGCCATTACCAAATGCAATTTGCGTGAAACTAAACGTAACCATAACCAAGCCGACACCAAAAACCGGATACAATCCACTATATGCAAGACGGAGTTTGGAAAGAACATAGACGGCTGCTTTACCAATCAAAATTCCAAATGCCGTTCCCAAAACAAGTTGTAAAACAAAATTGAGCAGTAAAATTGCCCCGTTAAAATCAGGAGTTGAAAAAATTTGAATAACCCCCATGGAGAGAAGAATTGCCATCGGGTCGTTACTTCCCGATTCAAATTCGAGCAATGGTTTAAGCCCTGATTTTAATTCTTTTTTTTGAGAGCGAAGTAAAGAGAAAACCGCCGGAGCATCTGTTGAAGATACAATAACGCTAAGCAGTAACGCGATTTGGTTTGAAATTCCAAGAATAAAATGCGTGCAAAGATATAGAAACAGTGCCGTAAAGACGACGCCAAGCGTTGATAAAAGCGTTCCGCGAAATATTACGGGTTTTACATCGTTCCAACGCGTTTCTAAGCCTCCGGTAAACAAAATAAAAATAAGAGCGACGGTACCGATATGATTTGAAAGTTTGGCATCATAGAATTGAATTTGTCCTACTCCATCCGAGCCGGCAAGCATTCCCAAACCGAGAAACATGAGCATAGCGGGAATGCCATAGCGATCGGACAAGCGGTTCGCAAAAACACAAAAAAGCATAAGAATTCCGGCAATACCGAGAAGAAGATTCAAATTCATGGATAAACTTTCGCTAATAAATGATAAATTTAAAATATAAATATGACGAACAAAAATTTAAATCAAGAATTTTAATTCAACATATCCCAAGCAATAAATAAAAAACCTCCCGAAGGAGGTTAAAAGAGGGAATTTACCCTTCCCTCTCTTAATTAACCGTTATGGCGTTCTATCTTCCTCCGCTTTCTTTATCCTTTCTTAATTTTAACGGATTTATTTTTCTCGGCTTGCCGCTCTTCGTGTATTTTATATGTTCACTTCCCATTCCGTCAACAAAACTCATAATCTCATCTTGTGATTTTTGCTGCTGTTTCTGGTAAGCCGTCTTTTTCGCTTCTATTTTTGCCTTCTTTTTTTCCAATTTCTCTTGTTTATCAAGCATTTTTTTATCTTTACGGCTCATCTTGGCTTTTATTTCTTTATTCGATTCACGTTTCGGTTCTTCATAAGTATCACTTAACATTTCCGCATTCTTGCCAAGCTCCGGATGATTATCGTAATAATTTCCATCTCTGGGTTTTATGCTGCGTACCAAACTGGTATCATAAAATGGGGAATCATCAACAGGCATATAGTCCTTATCAACTTTCCAAAATTCTAACTTGCCTTCCGGCGGAATAGATGAATTTTCTTGAGTCGGATTGGGTAATATTCTCTTTACGGCTATCCAACGGAACGGTTCTTTGCCTTGCGGAAGTTTTTCTGCCTGCCCCTCACTAACCTTTATGCATTCCGAATTCAAAACCTGTAACGTTTTCATCCTTTCATTTTGGGCAACTTGCGCGGTAAAGGCACATTGTTCGGGATTACCGTGAATAGAAATATAAACCGCATTCGGAGCATATTTTTTATTTTCTTTTATTAATTTAGAAAATTCTTGTCTGTTTAGATGTCCCGAATTTTGCATGATGACTTCTTCAAAATTGGCTATTTTACGCCCACTCGGAGACATAACGACCTTCGCTCCTTTAGCCGCCATCATCTGTAACATTGCCGGACCGCTTTCGCCATTAATTTCATCAATAATTCTTTGTCTTGCCAAAATCAAAGTTCGGGGATTAATTCCCATATCTTTATGAAGACCTAAAGCGATTTTTGTTGCGGCCGCCATCGGAATATTATAAAAATCATCGCTTTGATTTTCTTGATATTCTTTCAACCCTTGAGCGAATGCTCCCGTGCTGACAACATATTTTAATTTGACCTTATCATCTGCTAAATAATTTTTTAACGACCCTTTATAAATCACATCGTCAAAATCTTTATAACCGCTAAATTGCATCGCCTTGTATATCAATTTGACCCATGCGCCTTCCAAGCAGACTTTGGTTCCTAAACGTCGTGCAACTTCTATATCTATGGCAACATTTTGAAAACTTCTTGAAATTACCGGAGATAAGATTGTCTTTCTGTCGGGGTTATTCTTGATTACTTCGCAACAATTATTGACGAGTTCTTCAAAACTTAATCTTTCTTTTGTTTGCGGCGTAATAGAGGTTGAGTCTATTAAAAAAGTTGTTGTCAATTTTCGTTTTAACAAGTCATTCATTGCCTCTTGGCTATAACCGAATTTTCCAACAGGCATATCTTCAACCGTTAGCAAATCTCCATAGGTTACAATACCCGCATGCGGTTTGTCATTCATAAAAGTCAAGACATGAAAACCTAAGGGTTCTATTGTTGAGTGGCTGTCTCCGAAAGGTTCGACCACCATATCATCGCCAATGCGAATATTGTCTCCGGGGTTAACCGTTATCATCTCAGGAACTTTAATTCTTTCTTGATTAAATACGATATTAATTACATTTTTGGTAAAGCGCGATGTTCTAATCGGAGGCAATTTGTAGCCCATACGAACATAATTAACCAAAGCACCGATATGGTCTTCATGAGCGTGAGTAATAAAAATACTATCAATAGGTTTTTGGGCTTTTGTTTCTTCTCCGGTTGCCGGATTAACACGGTCAAAATATTCTTCCATATTCGGATAAGCGGCTTCAAAACCGGATTCATAAGGAGCAAACATTGCACCCAAATCAACCAAAACACGTTTTGTTTCATTCTTTTCATTTGTGTGTTCAATCACCGTTGCATTACCACCGATACGGTCTTCGTTAACACCGCCGATAAATATTATCTTCGTTCCGATATTTTTATCTGTTCCTGCTCCTTTTACCATGGCGATAAATTCCTCTCTTAACAAAATTCGTTTTCGAAGCTATAACATACAAAATTGACAAAATCAAGAAATTTTTTTTTAAAAAATATAAAAATTATCACAAAAAACAAAGGCCTTGGCTCTCAATGAGCCAAGACCTTTTCTTTTTTTTAACGTTCTGCAATAGCCTGCAGAATTCTTGTTTTGAGTTCTCCCATATCGCTCTGGGCATCAAACCCAATAGCTCGAACAAGATATCCGGCTTTGCGATAGGCTTCAGCAATCATCGCCCAGTCCTCGACGCCGCCTTTGTTATACAAGATAACTTGCGGCACCTGTGGGAAGCAGGTGAGAATGTACCACGTATGCGTACCTGCCACTCCGACGCACAAGTCGAGCTTGTCGTAGAGGTTTAGATACATTTTGTGGGCTATTCCCCGTATTCCGAACACTTTTTTATCCTCGGTTTGTCCGGGGATATAAGCATTGGGAAACTGCTTTTGAAATTCCGCCACTTTATCAAGGTCAGTAACTTTGTTGAAGTTCTGACCGAGAATGGGACGATATTCCTCATTCACCAAAAAGTCAAAAACTTCATTGGGCAGCGACTGCTGAGCCGCTGTCGTTCCGCACATACCATCGCTGATAAGTTTTTGCGGAACAAACATTGTGTTTATGTATCCTCCAAAGTCTAACTTGCGAAACGCGGGTAGATCCGGCTCCCAAGCTGGTGCCAAGGTTGATTCGGCAAACTTTTCCCAAAAGTCTTTGTCGAAGTGTCCGGCTAACAGCTCCTTACGGAGGTTAACCGAATTTTCTTCGGTTACTTCGTCTGGATTTCCCCATTCGGGAACAAATCCGTCGAAGTTTGACTTAATCTGCGCGATGTGAGCCTCACGCTCATCATCTTTTTTCTTATCGCTAAAAGCGACAGGAATAAGACCCAACACTTGACATGCATTTAACGCAAAGAATCCATGGCCAAAGGCTTCGGTGATAAGGCCGAAAATTTTCTTTTCCATATATGTAAAAATTAAAAAATGAAACAATAAAATTATTACAGCCCTATCACGTCATGACTTCTTTTAAGAGAACTCGCAACATTTGATAATAACCATAATAATTTGTTTATGAGAATATATTACAACAGATTCATTATACCGTCAAGACAAAAAAAATACATTTTTGTCAACAACCACACCAATCACATCACACATATAAATACCAAACTCTTGAAAGATTCTTATCATCACGCCTTTTTGATGAAAGAACAGCAAAAGGAATTAAAGTTGCTTCGGTGTGTTTTATAACCGATGCCGGAAATTGCACGGGAGATAAATTCGGTAATCTCGAAAGTCCGACCGGAGGAAGCGGTGGCGGAACATCTTGCGGCAGAAAATATCAATCTTGTCAATGTCCGAGTAGTTACAAATCTTGTGATTGCGGCGGAGCTGTCGGGGCAACTTCTTGTACCATTAACGGTAAAACCACTTACTCAAGCTGTAAATCTTGTTGCAGTGATACTTGCCCAAGCGGTTATTCTAAAACAAACCCCGGAGGTTGTTATAATACAAGTCGAACAGAGTGCGGAACAATGTGTTATAAATCAAAATCATGTTGCGATTCAAGTTCCTCCGACTGGTGCCCCGTTCATAGTACTTGTCATGGAGATTGCTGTAAAGACGGAACGCTTCAACCTTGTGATACAAAATGCGGCGGCTCGGGATGTTCTTCTTCCGGTAGCGGCGGTTCGTCCAGTGGTTCCGGAAGCGGCTCTTCTAGTGGAAGTGGTTCAAATTGGGAAATGAAACATCAGACGATAAGAACTATTAATTGCCGTTGTGAGCCTGGATATTTGGGCGGTTATCATATTTATTTTGATGAAGAATGTACTTGTGATGAAAACGGTGCTGATTGTAGCACAACAAATAGGTATATTGGCACACGTTATAATGATATTGCCTCCTGTGAGGCTGCTATTCCTTCCGTTAACAGCAATATGTGTGATGGTCATACAACAGGTGCATGGGTCGTTACTTGTCCTTAGTTTATCCGTAGAGTTTTCTGCCGCAGAATAATGAGTATGCCTTAATGGAGTATTATAACAGCAGATTTGATGTCCAGAATAAGCATTGGCGCATGATAACGCAACCTCGTTAAAATTTTAATTCATATCCGTGAAGCTCTTTTGCGCTTGAGTAACGCATAGGTCATAATAAATACTATCACAAAAACAACTCCGGCTATTAAAGCGTAATAGACAAATGGAGATGTTTCATCATAATAAAAGGTTGTATTGCTGATTGTTTGATCCTTAGCTAAAAATTTAACAAAGAGATGTCCGCTTTCATAATACTGCTTGGTAACTCCTTCGGGAACATTATTTTTAAACGCAAATTTTCGAAAAACTTTTCCATTAGGATAATAGTCAACCGCTTCGCCGTTTAGAACATCATCTACAAAAGTAATCGTTCCTTGCAACGTTCCATCAGGATAATAACTCTTTCCCTGCCCTTGACGTTTGCCCTTAACATAGAATGCTTCAGACAGAAAATTTCCCTTTTCATCATAACGTAGAGCTTTTCCGTGAGCAACATTATTGTTCAACGGATAAATCGTATCAAGTTTTCCATTGGGATAATAGGTGCGCATTTCCACATAAATACCGTCTTGGCATTTTCTTTCTGACCATAAATTGCCCTTTTCATAATAGTAATGTTCTGTCGCGACACAAGCACCATTTTTATATTCCGCATCAGCTTTCAGTCTTCCGCTGGGATAATATATTTTCATAGAACCGGTAATAACACCGTTTTTAAAAGGAATAATAAATTTAGTGTCATCATTCATCAGAGCATAACTATTCCCCTCAAGAATTCCCTTTTGATAAACCAATCCTAACACACCTTTATCAAAATTTTGTATATTCAGCCCGTTATACAAATTTCCTTGTTCATCAAGTTTGGGACGTTTGCAAACCGAGAAAAGCTGCGTAATGATATTGTCGGTCTGGCTATTCTTTGTTTCAAGAATTTGTTTTATTTCCGGCATATTGGTAATAATATTTTTATACTCATCTTTATTTTGCTCCTCTCTTTGAGAGAGTTGAGTTTCTGTTTGGTTTGTGACACTTTCACTTTGGGCTAAGGCTGATGAAAAACTGAATATTCCCAAAATCAAACTTAAATAAATTTTATTCATCTTGCTATCCTATTCTAAAAGATCTAATCGTATTACAAAGGAAATCTTGAGGATTTATTTTCACGGTATTTGAAAACGAGATATGCCGCAATGACGCCAAGTAAGGCTGCCGCAAAGGCAATTATTGTTGCAAAAATAGTAAATTGTTCTTGTTGCTCATGAGGATAATCATCTCTTTTAACAAAACCATCTTCAAGAGTAATAGCTTTAAAGGCTAAATTTCCCGTTTCATCATATTCCCGGTAAAATCCATTTAATTTATCATTTGCATAGCTATATTCGGCTTTTAATTTTCCATTGGGATAATAGCTTCTTGAAACACCTTGCCGAACCCCGTTTTCAACCGCAATTTCCTCTTTTAAGATACCATTTTCATAGAATTCTTTATAAATTCCGTTTTCTAAATTGTCTTTATACGGAATAAGTTTGAAAATCTTACCGTTTTCATAATAAACTTGGGCGATTCCGTTACGCATTCCTTCTTGATATGGTGTTTCGGCATAAAGGCTGCCTTGAGGGTAATATTCTTTAACAGAACCGATAATTTTTCCATTGTTCCACACAACTTCTTGTGTTCGATTGCCCAATTCATCATAATCTGTTAAAACTCCGTCAAAAGAACCCTTAACATAAGATGCCGTTCTTTTTACCTGACCATTGGGATGATAGGAAACATAATTACCGTTTAATATACCATCAACATAAAAGTATTGCTCTTGAAGTGTTCCGTCGGGATAGAAAAATTCGGAAATACCATTTTCCAAACCACCGAGAAACTCTGTTTTATTTTCAACATTTCCTTTACTATCATAAGCGATTGCCGTTCCGTTTCTTAATCCGTTTTGAAAAGGAACAACATTTTTTAGCTGGCCGTTTGGATAAAATGTTTTTTGTTCTCCATCTTGCAGGCCTTTTTTATAGAAGAAAGCTTTTTGCAATTTTCCGTCTTTATCAAAATGATTGAGAGGACCTTCCGCGTTACCGTCAACAAAATAGACTTGCATGGTTGTTCCATCAATATTTTCAAAGAGAGCCTTACCCTGCGCATAACCATTTTCATAAGTAATATGAAACTTTGTACCATCTTCCCACACCCCCTCATTCTCACCGTTATAAGGTTGATGATGTTCATCAAACATACGATTAGGCTGTTGAAAGCTGGATACGGAAACGGCTTTAAGCGTAAACGGTAAAAACAACGAAAGACAAAAAGCCAAGCAAGAGAGATAAATTTTCATCATTAAACTCCTCGAAACAAAAGCAAGGATAGGATAAGATAAGATAAAAAACAAAAAGCTAAGAGTCAACAAAAAAAGAACAAAATGCGAATAAAATTATTTTTTTCTCATGAATAATTTTGTGTTTTGACACCTCTTTATTTTTGATAAAAATGCATAATTGTTTGTTGAAAAATTAAAATAAATATTGCTTTTTTATACCATTAAGGTATAAAATTATGCGTGCATAACTCTAGAAAAAGGCTTGAAATGATTGAAAAAATTCGAATTAAAAACAGACTGAAAGAACTTAGGCAAAAATCCGGTCTAACTCTAGATGAGTTAGCTCTTCGCGCCGGTACCAGCCAACCCCAAATTTTTCGTCTCGAACGAGGCGAACGCGATATGAGTTTGGAATGGATTGATCGCTTAGCAAAAGCCTTACATTGCCGTCCCTATGAGCTTCTACCCGAAGAATGGCAACCTGAAAATTTGCCTCAAACGAATGATGTCTCTTTGAATTATGTCGGAGAAATAATCGAAACGGTCGAATTGTGGTTAAAAGACAATAAAAAAAGTTTAAGCCCAAAAAACAAGGCTCAATTAATTAAAGCCTTGTACGAAGAAACTTTCGATTTGCCAAAAAATGAACGCTCTGAAAAAATTGTTGATTTTACTAAATTTTTAATCAAAACAAAAGCCTCTTAATAAAAATAATCAAACAAGGATATGAAAAAAATGAGCAAGGAAAAGATAATGGATATCTTGCGCAGTGCAACTCCTGCGAATGATGATAACCAAATTGCTGAAAAGCAAATACAAGAAA
Source organism: uncultured Alphaproteobacteria bacterium (assembly GCA_944390275.1). GTDB lineage: Bacteria > Pseudomonadota > Alphaproteobacteria > RF32 > CAG-239 > HGM16780. The sequence continues at coordinate 121,954 of CALXPL010000004.1, read as the reverse complement.
CTCACAAATCTTCAAACATTAAAAATATTAAAATTGCCGCTCGCGATATTAAAATAAATCACAATCGAGTGAATATAAATGCTAATGGTCTTATCATTTCAACAATCCTCGCCCTTACAATGGCTTGGATTTTTTTTCAAACAGCCCTAAAATAGAACTTAAGACGAATATTCTTAATTCCGATACACTTAATGATAATTCAACTTTGCTTATATTAGCTACTAATAATAAACAAAAACAAAAACTTTCCCATCCTTTTATTCCTCCTCTTCAAATCCCTTCTTCAAATTTAATCATAACAACTTACGAAGCTGGTTCTTTTAAAGAAAAAGTTAAAAAACTCGCTCAGTGCCGAAAGCAAACTCCTCAAAAAATTCATAACGACTTAAAAAGAAAATACAATTATCACAGTTATCAAACTCTTGATAGAGAAAAATATTATTTTATTATCAATATTATTGAAAAAGAATTACAGGATAATTGTTCTTTAAAGCAAAATTAATCCTTAACTTTTATCTTTACTTTTTACAAAGAGATTACCATAATACATCTCGGCTAAGATGATTGAAAAGAGGTTTTTATGCAAACACAAATAACAACATTGGAAAACGGTTTAAGAATTATTACGGCAACAAGAAAAGAAACCGAAACCGTCTCTTTAGGAATATGGATAAACACAGGTTCGGCACGTGAAACAGAAGAGATTAATGGAATGTCTCACTTATTGGAGCACATGGTTTTTAAGGGTACTCCGACACGAACATCCTTCCAAATTGATGCGGAAATCGAAGATGCCGGCGGACAAAGCAATGCTTATACCGCACGCGAGATAACCTCGTTTTATGCCAAAATGCTCAAAGCTGATGCCGAGTTGGCTCTTGATGTCCTCTCCGATATTGTCCTAAACGCCCGTTTCCCGGAAGAAGAATTGGTTAAGGAAAGAGACGTCGTTATTCAAGAAATCAAACAAACGATTGACACTCCCGATGATATTATTTTTGACTATGCCCAAGCGGAAGCCTTTAAAGGTCAAGCCTTAGGTCGAACAATACTCGGTCCGGCCGAAAAAATAGCAACATACGGTTCACAAGATTTAAGAAATTATCGTGAAAAATTTTATTGCACACAAAATATGTGCGTTTGTGCCGTGGGTAATATTGAACATGATGCCTTTGTCCGTATGGTAAAGACACGCTTTGAACACTTACCGAAATCTAACAACGGAGCAACTCCCGAACAACATTATGTCGGTGGTTGTTATGCCGAAGAACGTGATATTGAACAAGCTCATGTATTGTTGGCATTTGAAGGTGTCAGCTATCATGATAAAGATTATTACAGCGCGGCTATTTTATCAGCCATTCTCGGAGGCGGCTCAACATCGCGTTTGTTCCAAGAAATTCGTGAAAAACGCGGTTTGGTTTATACCGTATATAGTTTTATCAATGCTCACAGCATGAGCGGTTTGTTCGGAATTTATGCCGGAACAACCCGCCAAGAGTTGCAACAAGTTATTCCGGTTGTTGCCGAAGAAATCCAAAAAATCAAAACGCAAGATGTCAGTGATGAAGAATTAAAACGTGCCAAAACCCAGTTTAAAGCCAGTATGCTTATGGGATTGGAAAGTTCCAGCACAACATCCGAAATCTATGCCCGTCAGATGTTGGTGTTTAATCGCATTATTCCGACAGAAGAAATGGTTGCCAAAATCGAGGCTGTCAGCAAAGAAGATATTAAACGCATCGCTTGCCGAATTTTTGAGAGCAAACCGACTTATACCTTAGTCGGTGACATTGCCGGATATCCAAGTTATGAAGATTTGAAAAAACTCTTAAAGACTAAGGAAAAATAATGAGCGAACAAAAAAAGAATGCCCCTAACGTCGTTGACATCTATTTAGCCGAACCTCGCGGATTTTGTGCCGGTGTCAGACGCGCGGTTTCTCTGGTGGAAGAAAGCCTAAAAAAATACGGAGCTCCGGTTTTTGTTCGTCATGAAATTGTACATAATCGTCATGTTATTCAAGAATTGGAAAGCAAAGGTGCCGTTTTTGTTGAAGAACTCTGCGAAACGGATGCGGCAAAACCGTTAATTATTTCAGCGCACGGAGCCGGAAAAGCCGTCCATGAGCAATCCCAACAAAAACATAAAATTGTTATTGATGCCACCTGCCCTTTAGTGGCAAAAATTCATAACGAAATTAAAAAATATGCACAAGAAGGTAAAGATATTATTGTTATCGGCAAAGCAAGCCATCCCGAAATTATCGGTACGGTTGGCCAGCTTCCGGATTACAAAAAAATTACCATAATCAATACGAAAGAACAAGCCGAAACCGTTGAAGTCGAAAACCCTGATGAAATTGCTTTTGTCAGCCAAACCACGCTTTCGGTTGATGACACAAAAGAAATTATTGCTATTTTACAAAAAAGGTTTCCTAAAATTGCCGGCTTAAAACGCCAAGATATTTGCTACGCGACAACCAATCGTCAAAATGCTGTCAAAGCTCTGGCCGAAAAAGCCGAGTGTGTTTTAATTATCGGCTCGCAAAACTCTTCAAATTCGAATCAGTTGCGTCATGTGGCACAAAAAAACGGAGCCAAATTCGCTTGTTTAATTAACGACGCACAAGAAGTTGATTGGCAAAAAATCGCCTCGTTTCAAAAAATCGGTATCAGCGCAGGAGCTTCGGCTCCCGAACATCTTGTCGAAGAATTGCTCAAAGAATTTGCAAAACGTTATAATAATATTAATATTCATCATGTCATAATAGCAAAAGAAAATGTAAAATTTAAAATATGATGTGACAATCCCGCAGCATATTGAGTGAGAAAAGGATAACAAGATGTCCCGCGCGGAAGATATTTTTCAAAAATTGATTTACTTCGGTGAAGATGCTCTTGATGATTTTATTATCAACCGTCAAGCCGAAGAGTTGTTTTTAGATTTCAAACAGACGACACCGGGGATAGGCAAAAACGTAACCTCTTTACCGCGTGATGATCGCAAAAATCTGGCAAAATGTATTTCGGGTTTTGGAAATTCGGAAGGCGGTGTTATTATTTGGGGTGTTGAATGTTCTCGCGATATGGATATCGGAGATGTTGCCAAAGCCAAAATTAAAGTTCCGAATGTTCATCGTTATTTAAGTTGGTTGGAAAATGCCATTTCCGGCTGTACCATTCCCAGTCATAACAAGGTGCGCAATCATATTATCAGCATTGATGAAAACGGCGACGGCTATATTGCCACTTATATTCCCAAAGCGGAAGTTTCTCCTTTGATGTCAACCGTGGGCAACAATATTTATATTCGTTCCGGATCAAACAATGTCCCTGCCCCTTATTCAGTTATTGCCGGAATGTTCGGCCGTCGTCCTCAGCCCAATATTGAACTGGTTATCAATGAAAAAAGTTTGGAAATTGTCGATAACCAAAAGGAACAAATCGTATTTAGCGATGAAAATAACGAAAATAAAGAATTTGATAAAGTTGTGCGTATCAGTTTTTCACTCCATGCCAAAAACGAAAGCAGTGTTATTGCGCGAGAAGTCTATTTATCCTGCACCACAAGCAGCAGCGGCGGTGAATATAACAAAGTGCGTTTTCTTAATTACAATCAAATGGATTCTATTGGCGGAATGCACAATCAGCTTAATCTAATCAGCCGACCGGAATTAAGACTGCCGCCGCGCGGAAGCATCCGTTTTGCCAATATTGAAATTATCTTAACACCGGACACCGAACAAGACTTTTTATTTGACGGAGTGGTCGGTGCCGATGAAGCGGCTCCTAAGAGTTTTCGTATTTATATTAATAAAAACACACTTCGTTCTTATGTAGCCAAAGTTTTGCGCCTTGAAGGAAGCGAAACCGAAGAGGAACAAAAACAACAGCTCTTAATTGAGTTTTTCCACGAATTTTTCAGGAGCGAGCAATAAAATGTATCGCGTTGAAATGTACACAGACGGAGCTTGTTCCGGCAACCCCGGCCCCGGAGGTTGGGGCGTTCTTTTAAGACACAAAGATATTGAAAAAGAATTAAGCGGCGGAGCTTCGGAAACGACTAATAATCGCATGGAGCTTACCGCGGTAATCGAAGGATTGAAGGCTCTCAAAAAACGTTGTGATATTACCTTATATACAGACAGTAAATATGTTATGGAAGGTGTTACCAAATGGTTGCCTAACTGGAAACGCAACGGTTGGAAAACGAGCAACAAAAAAGGCGCGGTAAAAAATCAAGAACTTTGGGAAGAACTGGACAAATTGCTTCCACTTCATGAAATTCAATGGATATGGGTCAAAGGACATGCCGGTCATGCGGAAAACGAGCGTGTTGATACCCTAGCCCGCCAACAGGCTCAAGCCCATGCTTCTCAAGATTAACTTTTTCCTCTAGCAAATAGTTTGTCTATTTTTCATCTTTTGACAAAATTTCTTGTATTGACAAAGATTGCCATTTACACTATTATTAAAGATACAAGAAATTATTATTAAATTATAAAAAAAGGGATTAAGGCCCCCTTCTCCGTAAGGAGTAAACAACAAAAGCTATGGAAAAGAGTTATTTCATCAGCGCGAGAAAAATCCGTAAATACACTTATGAAATTAGTTTCAGATTCAATCTGAAACTGATATTCATCAGTTTATTAATTATCGCCGCGCTTGCAGCGATTGGCGGGCTCATATATGGATTGTTCCTAGGCGTGTCGGCATTAGCCAGTCTGGCTTGGGACGGCATTGTTTGGTTAGCCGCCCAATGGGTATGGCTGCTGATTGTTTTGGGTTTGGTTTTACTTTTCCTCTTGGGGAGATATCTCCTCAAAAAAGGAAAAATCACCCAAAAACAAATGAAAAAGATTGGACTAACCCTCCTTGCCATAATATTGCTGGTTTTGCTGGCAATGCTCCTCGGCAAGGGATGCTCTAGCTGCTCTCGCCAAGAACAACCATCCGAAAAAATAACCATTTCAAAAGCCGAAGAATTCAAAAAAGAATTCAATGAAGCTTTTGATTGGGTAGTAATTTCAAGAGCCTACCTTGATGGTGTTCAAGGACAAGGCGAAAAAAGAGCTTTAGTAGGTTTAAAATATGTCGATGGACGTCCGGTATCGGAAATGGAGTTCAGCGGCAAGACCTACGAGGAAGCCAAGGAAATCATAGCCAAAGACTGGCGTGTCTTGGTAGAAAAAGAACTAAACGGTGTTAAATTGTCAAAAAGGCAATTGGTTACCGTGATTCTATTTGCCATGCGAAATGGCAAATATGGTTTCCAAAAATCCGACTTTCTTGCGGCTATTAAATCCGGAGATTTAATTGGTGCCGAGAAAAAAATGCATCTGCACAAAGCAGATGGCTCCAAAAGAACACTTGGTACCGAAGCACAACAATACCTTTGGGTATTGAAAAATCTCTGGATCGGTTCAATAGAACCGCAAGAGTTTCTTGATATGCCTATCCTGTCGTACAAATTCCTCTCTTTGAGAGAAATGTACGAACAAGGAATGTATCAAAATGACATCCGTACTCATGGTGTCAAAAAGATACATACAGGCAATGGCAAAACACCTCGTCAAGCCCTAGGTTTGTAAGGTGGTCTATCCCAAAAGCAGTTGCACAATTTTCTGTGCGGCTGCTTTTTTTATGCGTTTTTTTTCCTAATAAAAAAAGAAACTTGACTTTTGTCAAAAAAAGTCATATTCGTGTATTGAAATTTCTATTATTAATTTTTTTAATCCTACTATTATGGAAAAACAAGAATTTTTACAAGATTTACATCAAGAACTCGTATTTCGTCTTGCTCAAAACGGTTGTACAATGAATGATTTTGCCGAAGTTGCCGGTTGGAAGGTCAAAGATTCAGGCGAACAAACCACAGACAAAATATCTGCACTTGATAAAGACGGAAATCTTCGGTTGGCTGTCATGTATGGAGATGGTACCCGTTCTATTAAACCTGAAAAAAAAGAACTGTTCGGTGTGTTCGTCAACGGCTGTCTCATTACCGCAGTAGATGCTCCTCAAGTGCTTACTCATGATGAAGCTCTTGCCTATTGTCAGCAGCTTCCCTCGATTGATGGTAAGCCCGCTCACCTCCTTGGTAAAAAAATTACAAAAAAGGCATTGAAAAACAATTATATGCCTCTTCTTAATGCCGTTTTAAAATATTTTGGGGCAAAACCAATTTTGTATGGAGAATGGTGGTTGGAGGAAGATGTTAGTGCCGATACCGCTTGGCTCTTGAATATGTATGACGGAACGGACGGAAAGTCCAAATTTATTCCAGAAGAAAAGGACTGCAAAAATTTTGTTCGCGCTGTTTACTATCTGTAAAAAGTTCTTACAAACAAACTTCAGAGAAAACTCTCTGAAGTTTGTTTTTTTATCCGTATTTTTTTTCTTTTAATTCCCTACTCCTGAAAAACCCATAAAAGCCATAGAAAGCAATCCCGCCGTAATTAAAGCTATCGGAGTGCCTTGGAGAGCTTGCGGTATTTTGGTGCGGCTCAATCTTTCTCTCAAGCCCGCAAATAAGACAATGGCTAAGGTAAATCCCATGGCATTGGCTAAATTATAGCACACTGTTTCGGCTAGACTCAGTTCCTTTTGTACCGATAATATGGCAATTCCCAAAACCGCGCAATTTGTTGTGATTAACGGTAAAAATATTCCTAAAGCCTGATAAAGTGACGGGGTCATCTTTTTCATGATTATTTCAACAACCTGAACCAAAGAGGCTATAACCAATATGAAAACTACCGTTATCATATATTGCAGATTGTACGGAAGCAATAATCCGTGATATATTGCATAGGTCGCGATTGAAGATAAGGTCATCACAAACATTACCGCAAAGCCCATGCCTACCGAAGTACTTATCTTTTTAGATACTCCCAGAAACGGGCATATCCCTAAAAACTGAGATAAGACTATGTTATTTACAAATATCGCCGCAATAAAAATCATCGCATAACTCATTTTATTTTGCTCCTTTTATTCGGTTAAAGATAACAATCAAAAATCCTAAGACTAAAAAGGCTCCCGGAGGCATGATAAACATTAATATGGTTTCTGCTCCTTCGTCAAAAAAGTTGTATCCCAGAAAACTTCCTGAACCGAGTATCTCTCTTATGCTTCCCAACAAAAACAGTGCTATCGTAAAGCCAAGGCCCATGCCAATACCGTCCAACAATGATTGTCCGATACTGTTTTTGGAAGCAAAGGCTTCAGCTCGCCCTAAGATAATACAATTTACAACTATCAACGGAATATATATTCCCAAGGCGCGGTGCAATAAAGGGACATAAGCCGCCATTAACATTTCGATTACCGTTACAAATGACGCGATGATAACAATATAAGCCGGTATTCTCACCCCGTCGGGTATGACATTCTTAAAACTTGATACCGCCATGTTGGAAAGTGCCAAAACAAACATTGTTGCCAAACCCATGCCTAAACCATTTAATGCCGAAGTCGTTACCCCTAATGTCGGACACATTCCTAAAAGCATAACAAATGTCGGGTTTTCTCGGATTATGCCTCTGGTTAAATTTTCTTTACTCGTCTTATCCATTTGTTATCTCCTGTGGCTTAATTTCTTATATCCGTCATAAGCTTTTTGAACGGCTTCGGTTACGGCTCGTGAACTAATTGTTGCCGCGGTTACCGCATCTATTTCTCCGCCGTCTTGTTTAACCTTTAGCTCTTCTTTAGGTCTTAATCCGACAAATTGCGATTTGAATTTTTCTTCCGAAACTTTGCTGCCTAACCCCGGTGTTTCCTGACTTTTTAAGACTTCATAGCCCAAGATGTAACCGTCAATGGTAATCCCGACCAAAATTTCTAATTTTCCGCCAAACCCTTTGTTGCTGTTCGATTTTATGGCGAAGGCTTTAATTAATCCGTCTTTTTTTAACGGATATACCGTTAATTTGCTTTTGCTGTTTTTTAATTTTACTTTCAGCTTATCGGCAAAGGGATTGTTGTCTGCTTTCATACCTATTATTTTATAAATGGCATCGGCTTCAGCTCTGTTCTTGGCTTCGGCAATCGGCTTTTCGGTGATTTGATGAACACTGCCGATGATAAAGGCCGAAAATATTCCGATTAGGCACAGACTGAGTATCATATTTTTTAATGATGATGGTATTTTTTTCATTATTTGCGCTCCTTGCTGCCAAAGACCCGCGGAATACAGGTCATGTCAATTATCGGGACAAAAGCATTCATAATTAATATGGCAAAAGACACGCCTTCCGGATAAACACTATATATTCTGATTATATAAGTTAAAAATCCACAGCCGATGGCGAAAATTATGCGTCCTCTTCGTGTCATCGGTGATGTTGTGTAATCGGTTGCCATAAATACGGCTCCCAACATCAAACCTCCCGACAAAATGTGTGTCATCGGTTCGTAACGTGTTTCTCCCGTTAACAGCCAATGAATTCCGATGAAAATTAAAAATGTTCCGATGTAGTAAACCGGTATCTCCCAACCGATTATTTTTTTCCACAACATATAGATAAAGCCCAATAAAATGGCAGCGGTCGAGACTTCTCCCAAACTGCCTCCCGTATAACCGACAAACATTTCCCAATATTGCGGAAGATGGTGTTGACTTGCCGTGCTTAAAGCATCCATATGTTTTAATATTCCCAGTGGTGTGGCCGCTGTCTGGGCATCCAAGTTCATAAAATGGAATAAATCCGGCTTTATCCAATGTGTCATTTGGACCGGAAACGAAATGAACAAAAAGACTCTTCCGACTAGAGCCGGATTAAACAAATTCTTTCCTATGCCGCCAAAAGCCATTTTGGCAACACCTATGGCAATCAAGCAACCCACCAACGTCATCCAAATCGGCATGCCGGCCGGAAGATTAAAGGCTAATAACAAGCCGGTTACAACTGCCGATAAATCACGCGTGCTGTTTGGTACTTTCATCAAATAGCGACTGATGAGATATTCAAATAAAACACAACCGGCAACCGAGGTTATTATGACTTCAAGTGCGGAAATTCCAAAATAGGCAATGCTCATAAATGCTAACGGAAGCATGGCAATTATGACATGTCCCATAATACCGCGTGTTGATAGCGGAGAATTTAAATGAGGTGCCGTGGATATTTTTAACATATTTTTTGCCTTATTTTTGTTTGCGTAGTTCTATTTTGCCGAGTTTGCAATAATCTAAAAGCGGTATCTTGGCCGGACAAGTATAAGCACAGGAACCACATTCGATACAATCTAATGTATGCAAACGTCGTAATTCATTTAAATCATCATTATTCTTTATGGCTGAGGCTATGGCGAAGGGTCTTAGTCCCATCGGGCAGGCTTCAACACATTTTCCACATCTGATACATGCTGTTTCTTGCGGCTTTTGCGCATCTAAATCATTTAAGAGTAAAACTCCCGATGTCAGTTTGGTTATCGGAGCATCACTATTGACGGCGGCTGTTCCCATCATGGCTCCTCCGAAAATAATCTTTCCGATACGCGAGGTGTCTGAACATGAACGTTTGATTAAAAACGAGGCCGGTGTTCCTACCCTGACTAAATAATTGGCCGGATTATCAACCGCATCATCTCCCGAGACGGTTACAACTCTTTCAAAAAGCGGTTTGTTCTTTTGGACCGCCTCATAAACGGCATAAGCCGTGCCGACATTTTGAACAACGCAGCCGACATCTATCGGCAAGCCTCGGCTCGGGACTTCTCGTCCGGTAATGGCCTTGATTAATTGCTTCTCCGCTCCTTGCGGATATTTACTCTTGCAAACACGGACATTTACTCCGACATAGCGTCTTGTCAATTCTGATAAAACTTTTATGGCTTCTGGTTTATTTTCATCTATGGCGATAATTGCGTTTTGTATTCCTAACGCCTTATTTAATATTTTGGCTCCGATGATGATTTCTTCCGCCTTCTCTACCATCAAGCGGTCATCGGCTGTTAAATATGCCTCACATTCAATGCCGTTTAAGATTAAATATTCCGCTTTTTTCCCTTTGGGCAAAGTTACCTTTATCGGGGTCGGGAAACCGGCTCCGCCCATTCCGACTATGCCGGAGGCTTGTATTTTCTTGATTATTGTCTCTTTATCGTCTTTTATATCACGAATAATATCCGGACTACGGTCTATGCTCGGTTCGTAGTCATCTCCTTCAACTTTGATAACAATCATCGTACTCGGATAACCGCTGTCATCAATGATGTCATCAATTTTTATCACTTCTCCCGATACCGACGAATGAATATCTGCGGAAACAACACCGTCGGCATCAGCCAGAAGTGTTCCGACTTTTACTTTATCCCCCTTTTTGACAAGTATTTTGGCCGGTGAACCTATATGTTGGCGTATCGGAATATAAACCGTTTCCGGTAACCCTGCCGGTATGATTGCCAATCCCGAACTTCTTTTGTGTTTGTTGATGTGGATACCGCCTAAGGGAAATGTGTATTTTTTCATCCTTATCCTTCCTTTTTACCCGTATAGTGTATTGCTCCCGTCGGGCAAGCGTCTGCTAATTGCTTTCCGTATTTTTGAGCATCGACACTGCTCGGAATATAAGATAAATTGTTCTCTATCTTTATCTCATTACAAATTTTTGCACATTTTTGACAAGCGATACAAGCTACTTTACAGTTCTTGCGTGCTTCCGCTCCTTTTTGAGTGTTGCGGCAAGCGACATAAACACGCTCGTTATTTTTTCCACGCGGTCTTAATTCAAACAGTTGTTTCGGACATATTCTTACACAAGCTCCGCATCCGATGCATTTATCCGTATCTACAACCGGCATACCTGTTTCTTTTGATAATTTCAGAGCCCCGAATTTGCACGCTTTGACGCAATCGCCAAAACGCACACAACCTGTCGGGCATTCGCTTTGTGAGGTGGTGATTCTTGCGGCCATACGACAACTTTTTAAGCCGACATATTCAAATTTTGACGGTGCGTTTTCGCATGTTCCGTTGCAACGTAATACCGCTACCAGTGCTTCATGCTCCGCAACTTCAAAACCTAATTCGCGACCGATTTTTTCCATAACGGTTTGTCCGCCTACCGTACAATAAAGTTTGGCAAAGGTTTCTTTGTCAGCTTTGACACAACTCTGAGCAAAATCACGGCAGCCGGCTTTTCCACATCCGCCGCAATTGACGTTGGGAAGCAAACTCTCAATCTTTTTGATTTTCGGATTTTCTCTTACGGAAAATTTTTGTGATACCCAATACAGAATTATCGCAGAAAAAAAAGAAATTCCTCCCACAATTAAAATATTTATCACTATGGCGTTCATTTTTCTTCCGCTCCTTTTTGGCTTTGCTTTTCTTGTATTTCTATCTTTATCATTGTTTGCAATCGTTTACTCATTCGATTAAGAAGTATATAATACACAGGAACAATTAACAAGCCTATTGTTGCCGTTGTTAACTCTGACCATTTTTCAGCTGTGGCATAGCTTATAAATCCAAGGACTATCGCTAACGGCATCAGATAAGCTAAAATTATGGCCAGCCAACCGCTTCGTTCTTGTAAATTTATCTTTATCTTATCTCCGATATGATAAATTTTGTCCTTGTCTCGCATAATCTCTATTTCTTTATTTTGGTTTTCATGGCTTGGACAAAGGTTTTGTGCCGGACAATTGCGGCAGGCCGATGCACAAAGATAACGGATGGTAACAGACTTATCCGTCAGTGCGATTATTTCTCCTTCTTTACTGATATTGTTCATAAAGCGGACCTTTTACCATCTTTTTAAATTCTTCACTATGCCAAAGTTTGTATTCTCCTTGGCTGTTGGGAATATGTTCAAAAATCAATACGGCCATATTTTGTTGTTCCGCCAAAGCCATTCCCTGTTGTGCCCCTAACGCCATGATTGCCGTAGCATAAGCATCGGCTTCCATACAATTATCCGAAATGATGGTAACCGAAGCCACATTGTTTTCTACCGGATAGCCGTCTTGGGAAGAAATGGTGTGTGCATAGCGTTTGCCGTTTTCCTCCTTGTAATTGCGATAATCTCCCGATGTGGCAATGGCTTTATCTTGCAAATTCATGACATAAACCGTTCTGCCGCTGTTGTCCGGTGATGAAATCCCGACATTCCAACCTGCTTCTTCCGCATTACGGTTGCCGAATGTTCGGACTTCTCCTCCGATATCAACTATAAAATCGTGGTATCCTTTCTCTTTTAACAAACGATAAACTCTATCAACCCCGTAGCCTTTGGCTATGGCTGATAAATTCAACTCTAAACCCTCTACCTTTTTGTGCATTTGTTTATAATCCGGTGAAAATTCTATTTTGGCAAAGCCTACCGTTTGCATTAACTTTTCAATGTCGGCTTTTTGAGGATGCTCTGTTGGGTTTTGCGGTCCGAATCCCCAAACTTTGATTAATTTTCCCAAACTCGGATCAAAGGCTCCGTGGCTTTGTTTGTAAACTTTTTCCGCCGTTTGCATTAATTCACTCATGGCCGGAGACAGTTCTATTTTCTCCCCCGCCGGAGCTTGATTAATGCGGCTTATTTCCGATGTCTTATCAAAAACTGACATGGCTTTGTTTACCTGCTTTAATTCTTTTTCTATTAAATCATGAATATATAAAGGAACGCGCGGTGAGTTAATTTTGATACGATAGTAGGTTCCCATCGTTTCCCCTTCGTAAAGCGGATAAGCACGATAGGAGTGTTTTAAGCCGTAATAAGCCGCTCCGACGATTAATATTATTAAGGCAAAAATTCTGATTTTTCCGTATCTTAAGAGTATATTTTTGCGTTCCATCCGTTGGTCTCTCACTTTTTTGTTTAATAACTTGTTAACTTGCTTTTACTTTATGGATTTTTTGTTCTATTTTAAAATAAATTTAGTCATTATTTTTGAAAGGCAATTACCATGTTTGAGAATAAACATCTCTTTTCCAGAATCAAGAAATCTCTTCAAGATATAAACAAAGCCTGCGAGAAAGTTCACAATCTTCTCCTTAATAAAGTGAATGTTTTAGCCAAATTCTTGGTAAAAAAATCCGTTAACGCTAATCTTATCTCTATTCTCGGCTTTATTATCGGTATTTCTGCCGTAAATTTTTTGGCTCTTAATATGTATGGTTGGGCTTTGGCTTGTATTCTTATCAATCGCGTGTTTGACTTGCTCGACGGTGCCGTTGCTCGTCATTCCAAAATTACGGAATTCGGTATCTTTCTTGATGCGGCTCTTGATTATGTGTTCTATGCCGGCATTATTTTCGGTTTTGCTCTGGCTAATCCTTTGCAAAATGCCGTTGTCGCTTCCTTCTTTCTCTTTGCTTTTACGTCTTCTGCTTGCGCTATGCTCGCTTATGCCGTTATTGCTTATAAAAAACAAACCGAAAAACAAATCGTCTTTGACAAGTCTCCTTTTTATCTCGGAGGCTTTGCTCAAGGGGCTGAAGTCTTTTTGGCTTCCGTTGTCCTCTGCATCTTGCCTTTCTGGTTTATGGAATTTGCCATCGTTCTCGGTATCTTATGCTTGGTCAAAGCCTTCAGCATTATGATTGCCGCTTATTATAACTTTGTTATTGCTGGAAAATAATGAAATCATTGTTGAAAAAATTTGCCATCCTTTGGTGTCTTATCGGAATGGGATTGGGAGTATCTCCTAATGCGCAAGCTCTTTCTTTGTCTAAAAGCACACCTCATGTTAACCTAAAACTCTTGACGACAACCGATAAAATTAATTCTTGTCAAGATATGCAGGTTCTTCTTGAATTTGACATCGAAAAAGGTTGGCATATTTTTTCTCCGGCTCCCGGAGATATCGGTTTGCCAACCAAAGTGGATTGGACACTGCCTAAAGGTTACAAAATATCCCATGTTCGTTGGAGTTTGGCTCAGGAAATTAATGATGACGGCTTGCTCCTTAACGTCTATGCCGATAAAGCCTATTATCATGCTCTCATCTCTCCGGCTTGCTCCGATAATCCTTCCGCTGATTTTGAGGCTACGGTATATTGGCAGGAATGTGCCGATGAATGTATTCCGCAAGAACATAAATTTTCGTTCACCCTTCCGGTTACAAAAGAAAATGTATCTCCGTCAAAATCATGGTATAAAACTTTATGGAATGCCGAAAAAACTTTTATGCTCCAAGAAGACAAAATTCCTAACCTTAACTCTGAACCCGAATTTTGGCTCATCTTGCTTATGGCCTTCGGCGGCGGTCTTATCTTAAACCTAATGCCATGCATTTTTCCGGTTCTCTCGCTTAAGGCTATTGCACTCGTTAAAGGGGCAAAAAACAAAAAACGTGCGAAATCTGATGCTTTGCTTTATACGGTTGGGGTTGTTGCTTCTTTCTTACTCATGGCTTTTGTTTTAGTGGTGTTTCGCGAAAACGGCGAAAAAATCGGTTGGGGTTTTCAAATGCAATCTCCCGTTTTTGTGTCGATACTCCTTGCTATTTTTATTCTTATCTTGTTCATGTTCCTTGATTTGATAAAAGTGCAAAATCCATTTACCGACCCGATGGTTCGTCTTTCGGTTAAGGCTCGGCATTTCAGCTCTTTCTTTACCGGAGTGTTTTCTGTGTTGATTGCTACACCTTGTACCGCTCCTTTTATGGGAATTGCCATTGCTTATGCCTTAACAAAACCGGTGTTTTATTATTATCCCATTTTCTTTTCTCTGTCTCTTGGTTATGCCGCGCCTTTCCTCTTTCTCGGATTTTATCCGAAAGTCTTGGCTCGTCTGTTGCCTAAACCTGGGAAATGGATGGTTACACTTAAACGTATTTTTGTTATCCCCGTCTTTCTCACTTGTGTCTGGTTGAGCTGGGTTCTTTATAATCAGCTTGCCAATCGTCCCGATGTTAATCAATTCGGTATTGCTTGGAATAAATATAATTACGAAACTGTTACGCAAGCTGTCAATAACGGGCAAAAAGTTTTTATCGATTTTACGGCTAAGTGGTGTATTACTTGTATTGCAAATGAGAAATCAACTCTTAACACACAAGAATTTGCCAAACTCGCTCAAGAAAAAAATATTCTTCTCTTCAAAGCCGATTGGACAAATAAGGACTCGCAAATTGCTCAAGCCTTAGAGCATTACGGACGGAACAGTATTCCTTTATATGTCTATTATGACGGAGAAAAGTTGCAAATTCTGCCGCAAATCCTTACACCCAATATTGTCGCTCAATATTTTAAATAACTTTCTGTTCTTATGATATAAATACTTCGCTGTAAACTCGAGGTATTCTATAAATAAACTCATAAAAAAGCAGGGTATTTCACCCTGCTCTTTTTTTGTTTTTTATCTTCTTAGTTTCCGAAAATACCGAGTTCTTTAACTCTGTCTTTTACATTTCCGACAACTTCTTGTAAGTTTTCTTTAGCGACATCTTCAAGATTACTCAAATTATTACTGACAACAGCTTGTGATGCGGTGCTTAAAATCTTGTTCATAACATCAGCAATAATTTCCGGTATGCTCTTTTCTTTCTTTTCTTCTCCGATGTTTTTCATCGTAATATCCGGAAGAGTTACCGAAATTTCCTTACCCATTGCCGCGGCCGCTAATTTCGCTCCTTTAATCTGCAAATCTTTAATCACAACTTTTTTTGAACTGCCTTCTTCTTTTTTCGTTGTTTCTTCTTTTGCTTCAGCCTTGCTTTCTTGTGAGCTATGAGTTTTCAGATAATTTTGTATGTTATCTTGTATTTGTTTAATATTATTTTGAGTTACCGACAACATTTCATAAGTGATTTCCGGTTTATCGATTAAAATTGAATCTATTACTATCGTATCGCTTGCCAAGCTCTTCAAATCAACCTTTACCTGTACTTTGGTTAAATCAAACAAGGTCGGGCTTTTATAATTTTTCGGATTGGCAATGGTGATTTTATCAATACTGGCTTCGCCTTTACTCAACGAAAAATCAAGCCCTTTCATTTCAACATTGGTTCCGAGAACTTCACTGCCATACTTGTGAACCAAGCTCGAAACTATGCTGCTGATGGACGGCGTAAAATAATATGCTCCGGCAGCTACGGCTACCAAACCTAATAACAGATATCTTTTTTTCATGTCTTATCCCCTTTCAAATTGTTGATTTCGGTGATTTATGTATTCTACAATAGTCCGTTCTATTTCTTTCTGCAAGTCTTTATTCTTATTATATTTATCGAGTATCCTAAACATGGCGGTAAACACGCCTGTTTTGCGGCAAAAGTCAAAAGATGCCTGATAATTTAAATCATATATCCATGAAAGATAATTAAGCATCCAATCGCCTTTGCATCTTATATCCCCTCGCCCCGGCATTTTTAATGATAAAAAGTCATGAACCATCTTCTCTGATAATTCTCCCTCCGGTGCTTTATTCATGAACAGATGCTCAAATATGTCATTCTCTTGTTTTTGTGAATTTTTCATTAAGTAAAAATTGGCTATTTTATCCGCATCGCGAACCAAAAAAGCGATATGCTCAACATCTTGCTTTTGTTGGATATCTTTTATTTTTTGATAATCTTCATCTTCGTATAACGATTTTATCATGTGTCCGTGGTGTTTTACCGGGAGCAATATTTCTGCTTGTGCGTAATCCAAAATTCCTTTCAAAATTTCATAACTATATTGTGAATGGTCGTGTTTCTTAAAATCGGGATATTCGTCATATAAATGTTCTATTTCAACGAATCGTCCGATGTCGTGAAACAGATAAGCTAATTTTGCGGAGCGCAGGTATCTTTCATCTGCTCTTTTCTTGAACACATCTTCATGCCGCATGATATAATTTCCGGCTCCGACAACCTGAAAACTGTGCGTGAGCTTTTCATCGGCATATAAACTTAAATATTGATTATCGCGGACTTTATCTTTACAGCGTTTGTAATACTTCAGCAGCAAGGCTTCGTCTTGTTTGCCCTTTTGTTCCATCTTTTTTCCCCTTGCATTTTTCTTTGTGTCGAGATTAGTGCACTTCCGTTAATTTTTATTTAAAAAGGCAAAAGAGCCCGTTTTCACAAACAGACTCTTTTTTAATGATTAAGTAATTCTCTTGTCCTGTATATTTTTACAATCCATTATGTTTTATTTTGTAAAGTGTTTTCTTCTTGTTCTTTTTACTTTTTTTTGCTATTTTTCTAAAAGTTGTTTGTTTATGAGGTGTTATCATGATTAATCACAAAGAAAATTTAGAAAAAGCTATCAAATTAAGCAAAACATCCATTGATGCCGGTAGCTCGCCCTTTGGATGTATTATCGTTGACAAAAACGGAAAAATTATTGGTGAAGGGCATAATCGCGTTGCTCTTGATAATGACCCAACTGCTCACGGTGAAGTCGTTGCTATTCGAAACGCTTGTCGTAATATCAACAGTTTTGACCTTTCTGGATGTACTCTCTATACCTCTTGTGAACCCTGCCCCATGTGTCTCAATGCCGCAAAATGGGCTAATATCGCCGAAATCTATTATGCCGCAGACCGTTATGATGCCGAAAATATCGGTTTTCGCGATAGAGTCTTTTATGATGACGATCCTATCAATTTACATAGAATTGTATTGGATGAGGCTGTCGCCGTTATGAATGAATGGAAAAATAAACCCGATAAAATCGAATATTAAAAAAATTAAAAATTTTGTTGCAAATTTAATTTTCACAGAGTATAGTGCCTTTGTTGTTGAGTTCCTACTCACGGGTGCGTAGCTCAGTTGGTAGAGCAACTGACTCTTAATCAGTGGGTCTGGGGTTCGAACCCCCACGCGCCTACCAGTTTATAAGCCGTTATCTTTATTATAAGATTGCGGCTTTTTTCTTATCTCATTTACGGGTTCTCACCCAAGGGTTCGCTCTGGCTCATAAGCGTTTGCTTTCCTCAAACGCTAACTCGCTGCGGTCAACAGTAAATGTAACGTTTGCTTTACGGCGCTTTCGCTTGCTCGCAAACTAACATTTCTGACTCTGTCGTCAAAAATTCCTCCTCAGGAGAAATTTTTTTCCTCCAGCCCCACGCGCCTACCAGTTTATAAGCCGTTATCTTTATTATAAGATTGCGGCTTTTTTTCTTGCCCCATTCTCGGGTTCTCACCCAAGGGTTCGCTCTGGCTCATAAGCGTTTGCTTTCCTCAAACGCTAACTCGCTGCGGTCAACAGTAAATGTAACGTTTGCTTTACGGCGCTTTCGCTTGCTCGCAAACTAACATTTCTGACTCTGTCGTCAAAAATTCCTCCTCAGGAGAAATTTTTTTCCTCCAGCCCCACGCGCCTACCATTCTTTAAGCCGTTATCTTTATTATAAGATTGCGGCTTTTTTCTTATCTCATTTACGGGTTCTCTCCCAAGGGTTCGCTCTGGCTCATAAAAAAAGAGATTTCTCTTTTTTGAAATCTCTCTTTTTTGCTTAATGCAAATCAATGTTTTCGGCTACGGCATCACACATATTGCCTTCATAATGCCAATTATCTAAAACTCCCCTGTAAAAAACAAATGTTAATTTGCACATCATCGGAATGTAACTTCCCGCATAATACTGAGACCCATTCTTATTATATATTAAATATTTTTCCTTGCCCATTTCATAATAACTATCCGGAGGACCTATTGTCGTAACTAATTCTTCTTCACTCATTCCGACAAAGCTATCATCCGCTATCCTATGACCTCGTCTTGAATAGCAGGAACTTAATAATGCTATTATTAAAAATATCCAAAGAAATCTATACATTTTTTCCTTCCTCTGTTTTCTATACTTTCTAATATATAGACTATTTTTCTGAACACAAGTTTATTTTTTAATTTAATCTAATGTTAATTAATATTGTTTATAGTTTAGTTAACTTGTTTTTTGTGGAGGTTTTATGATGCATCGTTATTTCGCTCTGGCTGCCTTGTGGGCTTCTGTTGCGTGTGCCTTTCCGGCTCTCGCTTCTTCTGATTATGATTCTTGTATGAACAATGCTCAAGGCGATTTTGATATCGCAAAATGCAATAATGATGAAGTTTCTCGTGAAATGCGCAAAATTCAATCTCGTCTTTCTTCTATCATGACGAATAAATATTTCACTCAATGGAATGACCAAACTCTTTCTTCATCTCAAAATTTTCAAACCCTCTTAAAACAATGGATCGATTATCGTAATAAATATTGTTCCTTATATTCTTATACTTTCTCTCAAGGAATCGGTACAATTACTGATGTTCAAAAATCTCAATGTATGTTGGATTTAACAAATCGTTTTGCTTCTAATGTTGAGGCTATTGTTAAAATTTACAATGATATGGCTGTAACGAAAAGGTAATTCTCATGTCGAAATCGTTTTCTTTTTGTGCTGTTTGCTTCTTTTGCTCCCTTGCTTGTAATGTCTTTGCTCAATCTGCGGCTTATAATTATTGCATTAAAGATGCCGCAAAAGTTAGTGATGAGGCTATGGCTGAATGTATGAAAGCTGAAAACTCTCGCCTTAATAAGCAAATTTATTCCGAGTATGAAAAAATTTCAAAAGATTCTAGTTTCACAAATTGGAATCAAGGTTCCGGTATGTTTCGCGGTCGTTTGAAAAATCTTTATGAAAATTGGACCAATTTCAAAAATGAATATTGCGATTTATACGTACTTAGCATGACAAATTACACCGGTTCTCCTACTTACAACCGTGAAAGTTGTCTTATGGATATGAATTTGCGACAATTAATCTATATTTCTTCGGTATTGCGAAATTATAATTCAACCCCTGAATAAGTATTCTTGTTTCTTTGTTGCTAGCGGTATTTGAAAATTAAAACTTGTTCCGTGTTTGCTTTTGGTTCTTATTTTTATATCTAAACTCATGATGTCTGCTATTTTTTTTACAATAGCAAGGCCTAAACCTGAGCCTTTTTTCTTATTCTCTTTATCTTCTGAACTTTGATAAAATTCTTCAAATATATGCGGAATATCTTTTTTAGAAATTCCTTTTCCATCGTCTAATACTTCAATTTGAACAAATTTGCCTCGGCGGCGGCATCCAAATATTACTCTCTTTTGTGCATATTTTACGGCATTGGATAAGATATTTCTTAATAATCTTTCTAATAATATTTTATCCGTTTCAACAACCAATTTACTTGGTATGTAATGAAATTCTTTCTGCTGACACACACATATCAAGCTAAATTCTTCGGCTAAGCGGCCGCTTACTTCATCAATACAAAATTCGGAGGATTCGTACCTCACTCCGCCATATTCTATTTTCGATAAATCTAAATAATTTTCTAACAGCTTATACATATTATCGGCTGCCATGCCTATCTTTTCTACAAGCTCTTGTTGATCCTTCTTTAGCTCTGTATTTTTTAGCAAACTTATAAATATTCTTAACGCGTGCAATGGCTGTTCCAAATCGTGGGTGGCTTGTGCCAAAAAATATGATTTTGAGGCACTTTCTTTTTGACTGGCGGCAAGCCTTTTTTCCGCTTCTTCACAACGTTCGTTTAATGCCTCACAATCGCATTCTTCCGTATTCGGTATCCTTTGTTTTTTCATCTTCCTTCCTACTTTAATAAATCTGTGTTCCACATCTTACTTCCTGTATAGCTGCTTAAGCGAAAATACCAATAATTTGATAATTCTTCATTATTCTCTATATAGTCTTTTACTGCTTGCGTCGGAAGACTTGTCGTCGTTAATTTTTGTTTCAACCAATATTCTTTATCTTTTTTAATAAGCGTAAATTCGGCAATAAGTCCGTTAAAAGTTGTTACTTGAAATCTTTTTACTCCTTCTCCCGTGGATTCATCAAAATTTTGAACCGATTTTACATCTATGAAATTTATCTTTTCCAATTGTTGCAATAAATCTTCCGGATAGGCTTTATTTGTCAATTTACTCCCTTCAATTATCCAAAACGGATATGTCGGAAAATCTCTCCCTATGACTAATTCTTTTTTACCTTTATCTATTATTATATCTTGTACTTGACCCTTATCTATGGAAATTAACGGTTGTTGAAGCCAATTATAACGATATTCGGGAAGTTTTAGAGCATGGCTTACTAGATAACTTTTGTCACTATCAGGATAGCGAACATAGGCAAAACGGTTGTTATAAGTCAATTTTCCGATAATCAACCGTCCCAATATTAATCCTTCTTTTCCTGCTAGTGTTATTTCCGTTCCATTTGTTCCAAAATTTTCTTGAAATTCTTTATCACTTAATTCTATCGGGCGGTGTATCCTTGATTCTTGAATAAAACTCAATAATTGTCCCACTCGTTTCTGATTGGCATAATACATGTCTGATTCGCTTACCCGCCACAAATTTTCATCTTTTGCAAGTGTTACGTTATCTTTCGGTGTCTTTATAACTATTGTTTCAATTTCTTGACCTACCCCTTCTGAAAATACAGCTTCGCCCTGCATATTGTCCGTTTGTTTATAATACAACGGAAGTAAGCTCAATACTGCAAGACTTAATGATATTATCAATAAGTAGGTCCCATAGCGTAATGTCTGCCTATCCATCTTTTTCCTCCAACGGATTAATATAACGTCTTGAACGTCGGCTTATGTTTCCCAAAACGAGTAAAATTATTATCAATCCAATACTTAATACTGATACATAAATGATAAATTTTAGTTTTTGATGGTCAACTTTCTTTGCTATCTCATAATTATACTCTCTCAGCATTTGTTCGTTGTCAGAAATTTTACTTTGAACTTCATTTAACTCTTTCATCTTTTGTAATGTTAATCCTGACGTTCTTTCTTCTTGTTGAAGTTGTTTTACTATCAAGTTGTTCTTTTTTAATTCTCGGATAGATGCATTATATTTTTCTTGATATTCTTCCATAACCTTGTCTTGAAACAGACTTTGTAATGAGGCATCAAAAAATAACGGCTTATGCTGATTTTGCAAATATTTCGTTTTGTTGTTCATATAATCAACGGCACGTAATACAAAATCTCCGTTATCTGCCCAAGAGATAATTCCATATATTGGATTTTTATCGGTATATTCAGAATCTGACCATATTTCATTTTCTATAAAATCTGTATCTCCGATTACCAATACTTTTCCCGTGCTTAGCGATTCCGGTAAAAATTCTAAAAGATTATCTTTGTATTTGCTGTTGGCAAAAAGGCTTTTGCGGAACAAAGATGTAAATTTTCCTTCTGCCAATACGGCTAAATTATAATATTTTTTTTCATCCTTATATTGCCTTAATACGGCTGTCTTATCCGGAAGTGAAACCGTTTTTGCTGAAATCTTGCCGCCTTGTTCCGATGTGCTAACCAAAGGCGTATATCTTATTCCTTCTTTCGAAACTATTTCTATCCCGACCGGAGAGCGATATATTAGATTGTTTAACCCTTGTGTCAGTTGGTGTTGTTGATTAATATTTCCCCAAGGAATATTCAGCCATGGGTAAAAGATTATCGCTTGTCCTTCAAAAAGTGCTTCTTCTGCATTCTTTTTATCTCCGATAACTTGCGTCATATCGCTCACAAATCCCCAATTCTCTAAAAGCGGCTTTATTCCTTCTTCTTTACTCATGCGGTTGTGTGTTTCATTGTAGGAATCTATGAATATTATCAGATTACCTCCTCTTAATACAAACTGATCTATTGCATACAGAGCTTCTATGGAGAGAGAATCGCTCGGAGTAACAACTATCATGGTGTTAATATCTACTCCGATTTGAACCGTATTCGGAGAGATTAGTACAAGTTCATAATCATTTGTTAACTGTCTTAAAAAATTTAATTTTGGAAGTGTCTCTTCTGTATTCCCTAAAATGCGACCACTTATTAACTCGGGAGCCATAACCCCTACTTTGGGACGCGCTTGATTTTCGTTTAATTTTATTACTAAGCGATTTATATCGCTTTCTAAATAATTATTCCGTAATTCAACAAATTCCGGTATGACGTATCCTTCTCCTCGGTCTGTCATAACCAATGCTCCAAAATAAAGCGCGTTTTTTCCATCCGGACTGTAAAATTCTTTAATCCCTATTTTTTGTCCTTCTTTGGCTGTGTTGTTGTAGGGTTCCGGATATTTTACTTCATAATTTACCTTGCCGTTTGAATGAAGACGATATTGTTCCAATAGCTTTATAATGGCTTTCGAATATTGCCACATTCTCGGATAGGCCTTTTCTATTCCCGAGGATACATATAAACGTATGGTTATCGGAGTTGTCATCTCCTTTAGCATATCTTTTGTCTTTTGATTTAAACTCAATCTTTTATCTGACGTGAAATCAAAATAGCGGCCTCCGAAAATTACGGAACTGCTGAAATTTATTAACAAAAAAGATAAGAGCAGAAGCGTCGCAAAAATTAATAGACCTGTTTTTTTGGTTATTGTCATCTTCATATTCCTAATCCTTTTTATGTGCTATGATTACGATGTTTAACCACAACAATAAGACTATCCCTGATACATAATACAGAATGCTATTTAATCCTGCCTGCCCCATAATTAAACTGTTGTATATAGTTTTGAAATCTAAAATCATACTGATTTGTCCTTGAAATTTTTCAACTATTTTGTTGACTAAAAGTGTCGGATTTAATCCCATCAACAGGCGTATCAGAAAAAATGAACCGATGTATGTCAGTATAAAATTTGAACTTAAGGCTGAAACTACACTCCCGATTGCTATGAATATTCCCATAACCAATAAAACGCTTACATAAGATAAAATGAGTACCGTATTATCTGTTCTTATCCAATAACTTTCGACTAATGGGAGCGGAAGCGTACTTAAAAGCATAATTGCCCCATAAACATATACCGCAGAATATTTTGCAAGAACCAATGTCGAATATTTTACCGGAAGCGAAAGTAAAAAATCTTGCGTTCCCCTTTTGCTTTCATCCGTCCAGAGATGCATGGATAAAGCGGGAAGAAGCAATGATAAAACCTCCGGCTGAAAAATGAAAAATGAATATAATCTTTTGTTGTTTATACTGAAAAAATTTCCGGCATAAAAAGTTAATCCGTATGAAATAACTATATAAATAAACAGGACAAAAAATCCTATTCCTCCTGTTATCAACGCATAAAATTCTTTGCGGAATAAACTAATAAAGGGATTCAACTTTCCGCCCTCCTGAAGTGGTTGTCAAACTTCGAAATGCCGCCGAGATGTCTTGTTCCGGCAACAGATGTTTTAAGCGTGTCGGCGTCGTATCTTTTACCAATTTTCCTTCATTTAATAAAAGTATTCTTGTCGCTGATGCCTCGACATCTTCCATTATATGTGTGGATAGTAAAATTATTCCATGCCGTGCGTAACTCTTGATAAAATTTATTAATGCATATTTTTGATTGGGATCCAAACCTTCGGCCGGCTCATCCATAATTAAAATCTCCGGATTGTGAATTACTCCCGCCGCTATGCTCACTCGGTGCCGAAAACCTTTTGACAACTCTCCTATCTTGCGGTTGATAACGTTTGATAAGTCAAACTCCCTTATTAGTTCTTCCATCCTTTGGGAAAAAGTCGAGGCTGAAAGTTGTCTCATCCCCGCAACAAAATTCATAAATTCATAAACACTCATATAATCATAAAGAGGGCTGTTTTCCGCTATGTAGCCTATCTTTTGCAATACTTCAACTCGATTATCCGCTATATCCGTTTCATCTATAAATACACAACCGCTGCTCGGCGTCAATAATCCTGATATAATTCTCAGTAACGTTGTTTTTCCCGCTCCGTTGGCTCCTAATAACGCTACTATCTCTCCCTTGCGTATGCTGAAACTTACATCTGATAAAGCCGCTGTTTCTCCGAAATATTTGCTTATTCCTCTTACCGTAATCATTTCCATGCCCTTTTTAATCGAATCTTCTTTTTCACTTTAGACTATTCTTTTTTATTTTTTAACTCTTTTTTAAAACTTATTTTCATTTTTTAAAAAGTTTGATGATAAGTCGTTTTTTTAATTTCCTTATTCCCTAAAATGTGTTTTTATGTAACAAGTTAGTTTTTCTATTGGGAGTGTTTTATGCCTGAAAAATATAATTCTGAAGAAGCAAAAGTCTTAAAAATTGGTCTCTATACCGCTTTGTGCCTGTGTTTGGTCGTCTTGCTCTTCTATACTCATAAAAGCTATTCAAATAAGTCCGAAAACGGTAAATCTTATGAACTTAATGCTCGTTTCGGGCGTACCGACGGCTTGTTGGTCGGAGATAATGTCCGTTTGGCCGGGGTTAATATCGGTAAAGTCGTTAATGCTCAACTTGATGATAATTTTCATGCTATCCTTACTTTGGACATTAAAGACGGTATTCTTATTCCCGATGACAGCAGTGCTTCCATCGTGAGCTCCGGTATCATGGGAAATAAATATATTGAAATCGAACCCGGCGGCTCTTTTGACTATCTTGCCCCCGGAAGCGAATTCGCTTACACTCAAGACGCTATGGTGTTGGAAGAATTAATCGATCGTATTATCGGAATCGGTAAAGCTAATCGGAAAAATGATAAATAAAGTTTTTGTCTTATTATAAGGAGTTGTTTATGAATAAAAAACCTATGGAAACTATTATGGGAATCGTGGTACTCTTTGTCGCCGCTTTCTTCCTCTATTTTGCTTATAAAGTTTCTGATTTGCAAGTCGTTAAAGGGTATGAAGTTACCGCTAAATTCTTGAAAGTCGGCGGACTTAATGTCGGTTCCGATGTGCGCATTAACGGTATTAAAGTCGGTACCGTCGTCTCTCAAAAACTTGATAACCAAAATTATGATGCCGAAATCGGTATGAGCCTCGCTTCTGACTTGAAACTTCCTAAAGACAGTACTGCCGTTATTGTCGGCGATGGCTTAATCGGTGATAAATTTATTAAAATTGAACCCGGAAAATCTAAGGAATTTCTTAAAGACGGCGATGTCATTGCCAATGTTAAAGACTTCAAAACTATTGAAGATATGGTGGGTGAAATAATTTTTATGGTTACGGATAATGGTGAAAATAATCAATAATCTCTTCCTTTATGCCGCTTTGAGCTCTGCCGTGCTATCTGTAAATGCTCCTCAGGCAAAAGAAATCAGTATGAATACGGCTAAACTTCAGGCTATGGATAAAATTACCGGCCGCGTTTCCGTACTCGAGGCTCCCGTTAATGCTTTAGTCAATTTCGGTAGCTTTTCTATCTTGGTGCGTGCCTGCAAAACCAGACCTCCTGAAGAAACTCCTGACAATTTTGCTTTTGTCGATGTGGTCGATATTAATCAAAATAATCAACAGATGAATATTTTTAAAGGTTGGATGATTTCTTCCAGTCCCGCTTTGCATGCCGTTGAACACCCTATCTATGATGTTTGGCTCCTTAAGTGCCTTAACACTAATGTTGATAAATCAAAGCTCTTAAACGAGGAACAACTCAAAGCTCGTGACGAAATTCCTCAGCAGCAAAATATTGAACTTGCTGATACTTTCTCTGAAAATTCTGATACGTTATCTCAAAATACTCTCGAAATTTCAACTCCGGATGAGAATTCAGTTAATCCTGAAGTTCTTTCAGAAAATAAAGAGAAAAATTCTCACGATGAAATTTTATCCGCTCCTCTGTCTTCATCCGAAGAAGGAGGACCCGAATCTCTTATTAATATTCCTTCCGAAACATTAAACGAAGATATAAATATGTCAGAAGATGATGTTTCTGAAACTTCTTCTCAACCCGATATGCTCGGTAATGATGTTCTCCCTGAAAACAGCGTTGAAGAAATTTCTGATTCACCTTCCGAATTTTCTACCGATAGTTCTTCTATCAATGTTGAAACTTCCCTTTTATCAGAAAAAACTCAGGATGTTCCTGAAAAAAATTCTTCTCTTTCCTCCTCGGATATACAACTTTTATCGGACCAGAATGTTGAAAACAATCAAAATTCAGACGATACCTCTTTGGAAGGCGGTACTCTTATTCAAAAAGACGGTGTTCAATTCATTGAATTTAACGTTGATGAAAGTATTTCTCCTGAATTAAACGCCGATGCTTTAAGTATCTAAATATTGAGGTTAATATGAAAAAAGATATTGATGTCAGTTTTGTGATGACGGTTTATAATAAAGAATATTATTTACCTTCTGTTCTAAAAGCTCTTTTAGGGCAAACGGGTCTTGAAAATCCCGAGTTTATTTTTATTGATGATTTATCAACCGATAAATCCGTTGAAATTATTAAAGAATTTACGAAAAATGTTCCTAATGTTACGATTGTCGAAAACAAAGATAATCGCGGCATTAGTCCCAGAATTAATCAAGGTATTGCTTTGGCTAAAGGAAAATATACCCGTATGCTCGACTCCGATGATGTTTTTCCTATTGATTCTACTGAAAAAATGCTTGCCTTGGCTGAAGAGCTTAATGCTGACATGGTCTATGGCCGTTTTACAAAAACCGGTAAAGAACCTTGGCTTTTGGAAAATGAAAGTATGTCCCATGATTTCTCATATACTTTTTCTGAAAATGCCTTGCTCGGCGTGTTGACCGGTCGTTTTACCCGCATGGGACAATTAATTAAAACCGAAGTTCTCAAAAAAGGCGGCGGGGCTGATGAACGTGTCTTTATTCAAGATGAATCTATCCCTTTACGCACGGCTATTTATGCTCGCGGAATTGTTAAAATTAATGATAATGTTGTACTTGTTCCCAAAGAAATCGGAAACTTTTCCGGCAACAAAGTTCAATTAGATAATGACCGTTTTCTTGCTTATTGCTATGCTATTCAAGATAATCCCAATCTTCCCGAAAAAGCTCTTAAACTTATGTATCAGAGAGCTCTTTCCGCTTATTGGAAACTTATCAAAAAAACAAAGTTTTTGCCTTATTTTCATCCGGCTTTTTTTAAATATCTTTTCAATAAGCTATACCCTACTCTGCCGGATATGACTTATTTAAAACATATGCAAGATGTCTTTTTAAGTCTTCCTAAAGTTCGTCGGGTTGTGAATCCCCTTTATGCTCTAAAAAAATAATTGATATCGCTAAGAAAGAAAGGAACGGAAAACCGTTCCCTTGTTTGTTAATTGGTATCTACGAAAAAATTTAATTAAAGCAATTAATTATTTTATTTACATCTGTAGTCAGCACAAATTTTAGAACCTATCTTATCTTGATGGTTATTTGCTTCATTCTGACATGCAGTTAATGTATCATACTTACCATAATAGGCACTCCCAACACTACCAGTATCTTCTTTATATGAACCATCATTTTGAAGGTGAAAAGGGTGGTTTATCAGATAGAGTTGGTAAGAACCAGCAATAAAACGGCATTCATAATCAACAATAACATCATACTTTATACAAACTTCTTCACATTCAAGACATAGTCCTTGTGAAGCATTCCAAACATAGTTGTTTGATGAACAATTACATTTTCGATATTTACCGTTACACGCTGTTCCTGACGGACTTTGCATATATCCCGTACAAGTATATTGATAAGAACTATCACATTGACTCTCTGGACAGAACCAATAGTTTCCGAAAGGACATTGTAAGCAATTGCCTTTATTGGAGGTTGCCGTATAGCCTAATGTTTGACAACTTGTTGTCGCGCAATCAGCGGCATAACTTTCCATTCCGAAAGGAGTTGCTAACAAGACTGTACTTAATAAAATTATTCTTCTCATCTCTCTTCTCCTTTTTTTGCATAATGCATTAGTCAATACATTTATGTCCACATCTGGGTCTACCAATTGTTGATGGGTAAATTGATCCTGAACCTGTGCACTCCGAAGAATTTTCATTTAGAGCATTTTGACATTGACTTTCGCGAGCATATCTTCCTAAAGAGGTTCGTGTATGCCAATCTGGTGTAGAAGGGGAAATTCCTTGTTCACAAACATAATGTATCATTTGAATTAAACTATATTGCCCCCCTACAGTATCACAAAAGCAACTCGTTGTATAATTGACTTTATATTCAACTGTATTTTGACAAGTATTTCCCGATCCGGAATCACTACCTGAGCCGCTACCGGAACCACTGCCAGAACCTGCAAGACATCGTCCTTGTGTAGAATTCCAAACATAGTTGTTTGAACAATTACATTTTTGATATTTACCGTTACACGCTGTTCCCGATGGACTTTGATAAGCTCCCGTGCAGGTATATTTATAAGAACTGCTGCATTGCGGTGTTGTTGTGTCTTTCGGGCAATACCAATAATTTCCTGTCGGGCATTTTACACCGCCTTTTGTACATGAAGTTTTGGTGTAACCTAATGCTTGACAATTTATGGTATTCATACATTGTGCCGATACATTGACCGTCTGAAAAGAAGACGCTAATAAAACCGAAGTTAATAAAGTTAATTTTCTCATGTCCCGTCTCCTTCTTAATTTAAGCAATACACATAACTTGTATCAAACGGACATCTTAAAATTTGTCCTGAACAGCTTTGTTTGGCATAGCCTAGAGAGGTACAATCCTGATTAAGAGAACACCAGTCTAATCCGTTGCAAACACAAGCTCCTTGTGAGGCATTCCAAACATAACCGCTCGCACATTTACATTTTGAATATTTGTTATCACAAGAATTTCCATCTCCTCCGGCATATCCCGTGCCTGTACATGAATATTTGAAAGAAGTCGAACAAACACATTTCTTTTGGGTATCACTCCATTCGTAATTATTGGGGCAGTTGCATTTTTGATAATAAGTTCCGCTATCATCGGAACAGGTACTTCCGCTTCCGCCTTGTGTTCCACAAGATGAGGCGGAAACATATTTTTGTGGGTCGCATTTTATTTTGTATTTCTTGCCACTACACGATTGACATTCGCCGTTGCTCACATATCCCGATGGAATAGAGGTATATTTATATGCCGAACATAAATTACAACATTCTTTGTATTTTCCGTCGCAAGCAACTCCGGAACCTTGTTCATCGGCTCCATTACAAAATTTGTTATATTCGGGAAGACATTTACAGGTATGATAAGAACTGTCATAAGGACAATAACTATCTATTGTACTTCCTGTCGGACAGGGTGTGTTTGTAAATCCGGCATCTTGACACAACTCTTGCGGTGTTCCGTGGTCATCGGGGTTTCCTCCACCTCCACCGTTAGGACTTTCGAGATTACCGAATTTATCTCCCGAGCAATTTCCGGCATCGGTTATAAAACACACCGATGCGACTTTGATTCCTTTCGTGTTCAAAGTTTTAAAAAATATTTCTGTTTTTAATGATTGTTTTGCTTCGGTTAAATTTATATTGTTTTTTAAAGGCTGTTGTTCATACCCCCAACAGCTCGCCGACGTTCCTATCAATAAAGAAAGCGTCAGCACGGGCTTACGCCATGCATACACACTCATTCTACACCTCACACACACATTTATACCTTACGGTATATTTCTTACACATGTTTATTATGACATGAATTGGTTAATTTTTCAATAAGAATTTTATTAACCTTTTATGACATTTTCGCGGAGGATTATTTTACTCTTATATTTTTTGTTTTTTGATTTGATTTTGTAATTTTGATAAATTTACTTTCGATATTCTTATTTCAAAATCGGCTCTGTCTTCTTCATACTTTTCCGATAAAATTTCGGAATGTTCATGTAACCAAGAAATCAACTTACCTTGCTCTATCCCGATACTTATTTTCTCTACGCTCTCTGTTTGGGCTAATTTTTTATCTATGCAATCTAAAAATTCTCCTATGCCCTCCCCTGTTACCGCGGAGGTTGCTATCATTGACGAATGTTTTTGACAAAGGTTATCAATATACTCTTTGTCTGTATCCGATAATAAATCTTTCTTATTTAATAACTCTACGTATTTATCACTGTCTTCTATGTGTTTTAACCCAAGGCTCGATAATACTTCCAAAACATCTTGTTTTTCAATCTGCGTGTCCGTATTGGCTATATCCCTGACATGAACAACAATACTTGCTTCTAATACTTCTTCTAATGTCGCTCGAAACGACATTATTAATTCATGCGGTAAATCTGAAATAAATCCTACCGTATCCGATAAAATTATTTCTTTTCCGCTTGGCAACCTTAATTTTCTCATCGTCGGATCTAATGTGGCAAAAAGCAAATCTTGTGCAAAAACCGAGGCTTGCGTTAAATAATTAAATAATGATGATTTGCCGGCATTCGTATATCCAACCAAAGCTACTACCGGATATGGTACTTTCTTACGCGTGCTTCTTTGTAATTCTCGCGTTTTTTTGACTTTCTCTAAATCTTTTTTTATGCGGACTATTTTATCATCAATAATACGGCGGTCTAATTCTATCTGCGTTTCCCCGGGACCTCCTAAAAAGCCCGCCCCACCTCTTTGTCTTTCCAAGTGTGTCCAACTTCTTACCAAACGACTTCTTTGATATATGAGATGAGCTAATTCTACTTGTAATTTTCCTTCCTTGGTATGAGCCCTTTCTCCAAAAATTTCTAAAATTAACGCTGTCCTATCTATGACTTTTATTTCTAGCTCTTTTTCTAAGTTCCTCTGTTGTATCGGGCTTAAAGATGCATCGACTATCAGCAAATCGGCTTTCTGCTCTTCTTTTATCTGCCTTAATTCCCCTATTTGTCCTTGTCCGAAAAATTTTCCTGATTTTACCTCTTTTAAATTAATTATTCCCGAAAAAATAACTTCTATACTTATGGCATGCGCTAATCCTACTGCTTCTAAAAGACGACTTTCAGGAGACAGGCGTTCCTTACTGTTGCTGATGTTCGGAAATATGATTATCGCTCGCGTGGGGCAACGAGCCGTTACTTGAAATTCAGACAAATCTTACTCTTTTTCTGAACTGCTTTCGGGAATGTTTATATCTACCGCTGTTCCCGGCATTATCGTTGATACGGCATGTTTATATATTAACTGGGTATGTCCATCTCGGCGTAACAACAATGAAAAGTCATCAAACCATGTAATAATTCCTTGTAATTTTACTCCGTTTACCAAAAAAACCGTTACCGATATTTTTTTTTCTCTTATATCATTTAAAAAATCTTCTTGTACATTTTGAGACATGGTTGTTTCCTCTTCTTATTATTTCTTATTTTTTTTAATCTACGGCTTTTCTTTTAATTAGTAAAGTTTTTTTTAGCGTGAAAATATCTTTTCCACTTTTCTTATTGCTTTCGAACTGCTAAATAAAATAACATTATCTCCTTCGTATATTTTATCATATAATGTCGGATAAATGATAATCTCTCCTCGGCAGATTGCGCAAACTTTGCTGTTATCCGGAATTTCTAATTCTATTATCTTTTTATCAATTATCGGACTATTCTCATCTATCTTGATTTCCCAGACTTCGCCAAATCCTCTCCCTAATGAATAGGCTTGTCTTATCTTTGCTTTTCGCAATTCTTTTAATATCGCCGATACTGTTACCGATGAACTATCTACAACAATACTATCACTAAAGTTGCTTACTAATGTACTGTATGCGCGCGAATTTACTAAGGAGATGGTCGATCGAGCTCCGTTCTTGCGTGATATTAATGATGCTAATAAATTGTCTTTATCTCGCAATGTCGCCGAAACCGTTACATCTGCCGTATTGACACCCGCTTCCTCCAAAATAATATCACTCATCATTTCGCCGTATATTATCGTGGTGTTGTCCAATATCCTCGCTAAATGTTTGGCACTCGCACTGTCTTCGTCTATTATCTTGCAACTGCTAATGCTGTCGTCTTTGCCGAGCTTCTTGGCTAAAAACTGTGAAATTAAATTGCCGCCGAATATTACAACCTTCTCATTGCTCGGCTTGTCCATACCAAATGTATGCACCGCCTCATCTATTTGACTCTCTTCTACTAAAAAATAAATTTCATCTCCTTCTTCTAACATGAAATCAGGTCCCGGAATAAAGTTCTTTCCTTGTCGGACTATGCTTACCAATGATATTCTTAACTCCGGTGCTACCATTTCTATATGATTGAGCGGAACCTTAAATAATGGACAATTTTCTTGACAACGAATCGATAATAAAAAAATTTTATTGTCGTAAAGAGGCATTACTGATGATGTTCCCGGTATCTTAATTATGGAATAAATGGCTTTTGCTATCTCTATATCCGGTGAAATCATTAAGTCTAACGGAATATTTTTCTCATTATATAATTCACACCAAAGCGGATCCATAAAATCTTTTGAATCAATACGCGCTATTTTTTTTCTTACATGAAATAAATAGTCGGCTACTTGGCAGGCTATCATATTGACTTCATCAACATTCGTTACCGCCAAAATCAAATCGGCATTCATCGCTCCGGCTTTTTCCAATATCTCCGGATGTGAGGCTGAACCCAATACCGGCAAAACATCCCATTCTTTTGCTATTTCATCCAAGTGACGCTGATCATTATCAATTACCGATATGTCATTGTTACCCTGACTTAAATAGCTGACAATGTTTTTTCCTATTCTTCCTGCTCCGCAAACTACTATTTTCATTGCTTTGTTTCCTTAAAACTGTCAAAATATTCATCAATCGCTGCTAAAGCTGTTTCATAATCGGATATTTTCATATATGTTTCTCGAAATCTTTTGGCATCGCGTAAATTTTTGCAATACCAACAAACAAATTTTCGAGAAATAGCCAACCCCATGTCCTCTCCGTAATATTCTCTTAATAACTCAATATGCTTGAGCATAAAGGATTTAATTGTTTCTATCGGAATTATATCCGGTTCTTTTCCTTTCGTTAAATAGTCATGTGTTTGGCTGATTATCCATGGATTTCCTAAGCTGGCGCGTCCTATCATTACCCCGTCAACTCCCGTTTCTTCTATCATTTTTTTGGCAGCTTGCGGACTCGATATGTCGCCGTTTCCTATTACCGGTATGCTGACACCCTCTTTGACTGCTCGGATAATATCCCAATCCGCTTTACCTGAATAAAAGGCACTGCGTGTCCGCCCGTGTATGGTTATATATGCCGCTCCGTTTGCTTCACACATCTTAGCAAATTCTACCGCGTTGACACTATTCATATCCCACCCTTTTCGAAACTTTACACTGACGGGAAGTCGTGTCGCTCCTTTTGCGCTTTTTATGATACTTTCGGCTAATTTGATATCTTTCATTAAGGCTGAACCGGAATTATTATTAACTATCTTCTTTACCGGACAACCCATATTTATATCTATGGAATGCGCTCCCAACTCTTCAACTAACTGAACCGCTTCTCCAAACAAATCCGGATTGCCGCCTACCAACTGCACAACAACCGGATAAGGCTCATCTCGGACATCCGCTATGCGATATGTTTTGGGGTTCTTCCTTTGTATTGCATTTACGGCAACCATTTCGGAAACTATTACACCCTTCCCTAAACGGGAAACCATTCTCCTTAAGGGTTTATCCGTTATGCCTGCCATAGGTGCCATAAAGACATTACTGTCAAAATCTAATATTTTTCTCATCATATCTTAAAGTTAAAATTTCGATTGTATTCATGAACTATGCCTGGAATAACTCTACTTTTTTTCTCGTATTTGTATGCCGCTTCGTAACTCTCAACAGCATAGCTCCTACTTGGACGAGAAAATTTAACGTAGTCTTTCTGACTAGCCAATTTTTGTGCCGAAAAAGCTAAACTTCCCGACAAACGCGAATTTCTCTTATCAACTTCCGGCTGCGAAAAAAACGACCATTCGCCATAATCTCCTTTTGCGGAACCTTCTTCTCCCGAACGACCTTTCGACTTTATCTTATCCGAATAAAACGATATGTCTCGGAGAAGTGTGTCTATGCGACTATAGCCTTGTGATGTCGTAATTCCCATTCCTTTTCCTTAGTATCTTATCCTTAGTTTATTCTATCCAAAGACTTCGCTAAAACATAATACAACTTTCCGACATCCGCTCCCGAAATAACAGACAACAATAATCCCGAATTTTCACTATCACGAGCTTTGTTTACCAAACTCTCAAAATCTGTTAAATATCGGCTGACTATATCACGGAATTCGCTGTTCTTTTCGTATTCATTCTTTATTGCTATAATCTGGCTACGACTCAATGATTTGGCTAAATGTCTTACAAATACCGATGTATCGCCGTTATAATATTTCTTCCACAAATCTTCTTCAACTTCTGGATTGAAAATACGGCTAATATCTACGGCCGAAGACTCAAGTCTTTCCAAAATGTAAGACGCATTACGCAAAAATACATCAACCTTTAATCCCTCATAGACTTTATTTATGTCTTTTATCTTCAACTCCGCTTTTGATGATGTATCTATCAATGTATCTAACTGTTTCTTGAATATTGTGTTAAAACCGTTTGCTTTTTGAACAATATCATCACTACAATTGGCAAAATTATGAGAAACATCTAATAATCCTCCTATTGCCGTATTTACCTTATCCAACGCATCGGAACTTGCCGTTGATAAGACTTTCGTTTGTTTTAAGAAAACTTCTCCCGAGTTGCGTATGTCATTGGATATCCTTTCCGCATTGGCTGCCGCTTCACTCAATGATGCTCTTAATTTTGTTCCCGCATCTTCCATGTTGTGCGTGCTTTGTTTGCTGGTATCCGTTAACATAATACTTAACTTCTTGAAGTTTTCTTCTAATCCCTTCACTTTGTCATAAGCCTCATTCGCTCTCTCGGTTAATTGTACCGATGTATCATTTAATACTGTATTGAAGAAGCCTACTAATTCTTTTGTGCCATCAGATAATTTCAACATCTTGTCGCTTTGCTGCGCTATCAAATTATTAATTTCAACAACTCCTGAACTTGCTTCTGCCGTTACCGTATTGAAACCGGAAACATTATTTTGGTATTCTTTAATTATCGAATTGATTTTTTCTCCTGATGCATTTACGGCCGCATTTAAATCATCCGATACTTGACTCAAGGATATTCCTACCTGTTCCATATTACGAATCGAATTTTTAGAATTTTTATTTACTTCTTCACTTACTTTTATCAACTTGTCGCTAATAACATCAAATTCATAAGACAGTTTGTTCGTTCCATCAGAAACTATTTCCGTATTGGCTTTAAATTGTTCATTGATATCAGACATTTTCTTTGCCAAATCTGATGATGTATCCGACAAATATTTGTACTGTTGAGCCAAGGAGGCTTCTCCCAAGCGTGCTTGAGTCGATACAACATTAACAATATCACTCAGACTATCAATTTGCCCCGATAAGGTTTCTTTTATCATATCGCTTTGTGTTTTGGCCTTTGCCAAAGAACTGTCCAAACTCTTTAAATGTCCATCCATAATATTGCTGACTATCCGACCTCTTTCCGACAAATTATCGTTTGCCTTGTTCATTTGATCGCAACCATTCATTATTGTTCCTACAACTTCATCGGCTCCGTGCCTAATTCCATCAACGATATTATTTAATTCAACCGCTTGTTGCTTAAACTGTTCGGATACACCTTCTAACTTTCCGTGCATTTCTTCAATTTGAGTCATTATTTCCGTATTCTGTTCTCCTACCGCTTGGTTCAATAATGTCAATTTATCTATTGTCTTTTCTGTATTTTCATTAATGGTATGGGCTCGGTTATTGGCATCTTCTTCCAAAACTGCTAAACGTGAGAACACTTTATCCGCATTTTGTTCTATTACAGAAACTTGCTTCTTTAATGAATTTCCTATGTTATTGGTATTTTCAGCTATCCTGTCGCAAATGCTATAAAACTCATTTTCTTGATGCTTAAACAACATGCTGACCGTTTCTACTTTTTCATCTAATGCTTTCGTTACATCTGAAACATAACTTACCGTTTCTTCTGCTACACTATTAAGCAATCTGTTTTGCTCCGTAAAGGAGGCTAACAATTCTTTATGCGTTTTTTCCGTATTTTCTGTATGCGCATTCAACAAATCTACTTGCTGATTAACATTATCTAAAAGATTATTAGTTCGAACATCCAATTCTTTTGAAAACTCATCCAATCTTTGACAATTTTTATCCAATACGGCATTTAAGCCTAAAACTTTCTCTACCGTATAATCTGCTGACTTAATGAAATTATCGTTTTGTCCCGATAATTCCGCACTCAGCTTTCTCGTTTGTGCAACTACATTTTCTGATGCATTTAAGGCTTGTTCCATCTTATCTTTAATATCACTTACGGCATTAAGGGCATTTTCATTTACCAATGTCGATGTCCTCATTAACTCATCCATTTCGCGCTTTAATTCGCTCTTTATCTCTTCAAGATGACTTACCGAACTGCTGATATGACGTTGTTGTTGAGCCAAGGCCGCTTCACTGACTTTGCTCTGCGCAACGACCACTGAAGTCGCATCTGATAGTATTTCCGTATTCTTTTTCATATTTGCTGAAACAGCATTAAATTGTTCAATACAATTTGTCGTTTGTGCCTTAACCTGTTCTGTCCTGCCTTTTAATTCTTGTGCAATCGCATTAATATTATCTTGCAAACTTGCCGATACTTTTTCCATCGTCCCTTGTTTATTGACCATATCTTCTGTCATTGCCGTCGTCTTTAATATCGTTTTGTCGGCTATTTCCGCTACGGCACTTGCTTCGTTTGACAAACTTCCGACGACTGTATTAATATTGTTTACAGCTATTTCCGTTGTCTTTTCTAATCTATCCGCTTGTTCTTTGATGTTGTTTTCGGCATTGAGCATAGAGCTGTAAACTTCTTCTGATACTCCGCTTAATTCTCTTACCTGCATGGAGATACTTTCTTCTATTGCCTTGGTCTTTGTCATAATCCTATCGACTTCCGTACTGACTAAAGCCCCGTGTTCCGATAGTTTTTGACGAATCATATCTCCGCCTTGCTCCAATATCTTTACATTTTCTAACAAATGTTTATTTTGGTCGCCCATTATGTTCTCAATTAAATTGACATTGCCTTTTAAATCTTCACTCATGGCTTTACAACGTTCAACCGTCCTTTCCGTACTCTGCTCTATTTCTTCTATATGCTCATTGAGTAATACCGTTGCATTGCTTATATTATTGGCTGTCTTTTCCGACAAATCTTTTACCAGCTCATTTGCCTTCAATAAATTACCGTAGGCTTCTTCCGAACTACTTTTTAATACAATCGATGTGGCTCTTATGTCGTTGACTTTAGGCGAAATCTTTACTAAAAGTTCTTCCGTATCTTTTTGCAATTCTTCATAGGTACTCGATAAACTATTAACACTGTTACGGAAATTCTCTGTTGAATTTAGGGTTCTCTCATTTATCGAATCTAAATTTCCCGCTAACTCTTTTACCGTACGAGCTAATTCTCCTACCGTGTGCGATGAATAATTATCTAATACCGAGATAATCTTGGCAAAGTCATCAACCCTTTCTCCTAATTCGACGCGAATCTTTTCCGTTTGTATCGTGGCCTGTTTTGTTGCTTCTTGCAACTCACTAACTTGCGAACGTATAGCATCCGCCATGGCTTTCGCCGTTTGAGCTCCGCCGTCTTCCGGATAAACTAACTGATTCATATAGGCTCTTAAAAAGCGTGCTTCGTTCTTAAAACTCGTGCCTCTGTCTATGTAGGCCATGACGACCCAGATAATGGCTAGCGGCAAGGTTATTCCTGCCATGAAGCCGCCAAATTCATCCGGCATCATTAAAAACAAATTCGACCATCCGAAAAATTGGGTAATATATATTAAAATAACAGCAAACCAGATGATACTTATCCATATCATCAACTTGTATAAATTTTTTGTCAGCCAAGTATTTTGAGAATCTATCTCTTCCCCATAATTTTGATGCAATACTTCTTTTTTATTGTCTGTATTTTCTTTTATCTCATTTGACATAAATATATTTCCCCTATTTTCTTCAAATTTCCCCAAATTTGAATCTAACTCACATTACAATTTATTCTTTTTTTTCTTAATTTGAAGTTTTTTTAATATTTTGTTAACAGCCTTAACTTTTACAAAGAAAAAGCTCTTGAAATTCAAGAGCTTTTTGAACATTCTTTTGGGATTATATATTAAAATCCGTTTTTCCTTCATAGGCGTAATTATAAAGTTTGCGGATTTCTTCAATCAGAGGATAACGCGGATTGGCTCCCGTGCATTGGTCATCAAAGGCCAAAACCGGCAATTCTTCCATAGCTTTATCCCAATCTTTTTTCGAAATACCCCATTCTTTTATCGACATCGGAATATTCAAAGTTTTCTTCAAATCTTGAAGGGCTTTGATTAAACCGTTGACTTTGGCATCGTCATCTTTTCCGCTTATTCCCAAAGCCTCGGCAAAAGCGGCATATGCGGCTTTGGTATTCGGAAAACGATATTGCGGGAAAACACATTGTTTTATCGGTTTATCCGTTGCGTTATAACGAATGACCTGACATATTAACAACGCATTTGCAAATCCATGCGGAATATGGAAGGCAGCTCCTAACTTATGCGCCATGGAGTGGCATACTCCTAAGAAAGCATTGGCAAAAGCCATACCGGCTATTGTCGAAGCATGATGAACTCTTTCTCTTGCATAAGGTTCTGCTTCTTGGTAGGATTTTGGCAAATATTGCATAATCAACTGTCCGGCCTGTATTGACAAACCACGCGTAAATTCTGTTGCCATTGAAGAAACATAAGATTCAAGTGCGTGTGTCATTACGTCAATTCCTGATGCTGCACACAATCCTTTAGGCATTGATTGAACCAAGTTTGCATCTACAATTGCCATATTCGGTGTCAAGGCATAATCCGCAATTGCATATT
The DNA here is from genome assembly GCA_944390275.1 of uncultured Alphaproteobacteria bacterium. Classification (GTDB taxonomy): domain Bacteria; phylum Pseudomonadota; class Alphaproteobacteria; order RF32; family CAG-239; genus HGM16780. Next base: position 82,271 of record CALXPL010000004.1, on the reverse strand, counting down.
TTACACCTACCGAATCATCGGTAATAATCGAGAACGGTGTTACTTCAGAACCTGTTCCTGATGTGGTCGGAATAGCGACCATTGTCGCTTTTTCTCCCAACGGCGGAAATTCAAATATTCTCTTACGAATATCCATAAAGCGCATTGCCAAATCTTCAAACTTCAATTCAGGATGCTCATACATCAACCACAATATTTTTGCCGCATCAATCGGTGAGCCTCCACCTAAGGCTATGATAATATCCGGCTCAAAACTGTTTAACATTTTTATGGCCTGATTTATGGTTGTTAAATCCGGATCCGGCTTGACATCGCTGAATATTTGGAACGTAATTCCGATTTCTTCCAAAACATCGGTAATATGTTTGGTATAACCTAAATCAAACAAAGGTTTATCAGTAACGATAAAGGCTTTTTTCTTACCTTTTAATTCTTTTAATGCTACCGGCAATGACCCCGGCTTGAAGTAAATCTTGCTCGGAACTCTGAACCACAACATATTTTCTTCTCTTTTTGCTACCGATTTTATATTCATCAGATGTTTTACCCCCACATTTTCACTTACCGAGTTTCCGCCCCATGAGCCGCAGCCTAATGTTAAGGACGGTTCCAAACGGAAGTTATAAATATCTCCGATTGCACCTTGTGCTGACGGGCAGTTAATCATTATTCTTCCCGTATGTAATTCCGTTCCGAAATATTTAATGCGGTCATCATTGTGTTGCGCCGTATATAAAATTGACGTATGCCCTGCTCCGCCATGGGTAACCAATTCTTTGGCTCTGGCCGTGGCTGACTTAAAATCATTGGCTTTATAAAGTGCCAAAACCGGAGATAATTTTTCGGCAGAGAACGGTTCTTGAGCTCCAACTTCTTTACATTCTGCCAAAAGTGCTTTGGTATCTTTATCGACTTTAATTCCTGCCATTTCGGCAATCGTTGCTGCTTTTTGACCAACGATTTTAGAATTTAACTTTCCGTCTATCATGATGACTTTGCCGAGTTTTTCTTTTTCTTTCGGGCTTAAAATATAGGCTCCGCGTTTGATAAACTCTGCTTTAACGGCGTCATAGACATCTTTTACGCAAACAACCGACTGTTCCGAAGCACAAATCATTCCGTTATCAAAAGTTTTGGACATTAAGATTGAGCTGACAGCCATTTCAATATCTGCGGTTTCATCTATTACCGCCGGTGCATTTCCGGCTCCAACGCCTAATGCCGGCTTGCCTGAAGAATAAGCCGCTTTAACCATCCCCGGTCCACCGGTTGCCAAAATAACATCGACTTTCGGGTGCGCCATCAATAATTGTGTCATATTAATCGTCGGGTTTTCAATCCAGCCGATAATATTTTCCGGAGCTCCGGCTTTTACGGCTTCTTCCAACATTAATCTTGCCGTTTCAACCGTGCATTTTTTTGCTCTCGGGTGCGGAGAAAAAATAATGCCGTTGCGCGTTTTCAACGCAATTAAGGCTTTAAAAATTGCCGTCGATGTCGGATTTGTCGTCGGAACAACACCGGCTATAACACCTAAAGGTTCCGCTATTTGTATCAAACCGCCGGCAGCATCTTCGTGTATGATACCGCAAGTTTTCGTATGCTTAAATTTATTATAAATATATTCGGAAGCAAAATGGTTCTTTATAACCTTATCTTCCCAAACACCCATCCCTGTTTCTTCAACAGCCATCTTTGCCAAAGGAATGCGCAAAGAACTCATTTTTAAAGCAACGCGTCTGAATATTTCATCAACTTGTTCTTGCGAATAAGTTGCAAACTTTTTCTGCGCTTCGCTGACTTTGTTGACCAAATCGTCTATATGTTTTTGCTCATCGATTTCTTGAGGAGCTTCAACTTTTTTTACAGCCATCTTTTCTTATCTCCTTTCAATTGTTTGCTGTTGAAATAATGAATGAAATATATAAATTTTCTGTTAAAAAATCATTTTCTCCTCTTCAAAATTTATTACAATTTATTATTCTCTTTTCGGATTTTGTTTTTTTTAGGAGTGTGTTTATGCTTTTTTATATCTTTCGCCATGGTCAGACTGATGGAAATCTTATAAAAATCGTGCAAGGTTCCGGTGTTGACATTCCCTTAAATCAAACCGGTGAAGAACAAGCTGAAGCTCTCGGAGAGATTTTTTCTCTTCTAAAATTTCCTGTTATTTATTCCAGTAAAATGCTTCGTGCTCGACAAACTGCCCAAATTGTGGCTTCTGCTTGCAAGGCAACCGTTGTGCCCGTCGATGGATTGGAAGAAGTACACTTCGGTGAAGCAGAACATATGTTGCTTGATGATGCTCATGCAAAATTTGCCGATATTCTTGCCATAATCCACGATTTGAATAATCCGCTTTGTTTTGATACAAAAATCCCCGGCGGTGAAACCGTTAACGATAGTTTGAACAGAAGTCTTAATGCTTTGCACAAAATTAAAGAAGCTTCTTCAGAAAAGCGTGTTGCCGTTGCGACTCACGGAGCTTTAATGTATAATTTATACTTGCATTTTTTCGGTTTACCTCGTCAATTCAGCAACTGCGAATATTTTGTGGTTGACCTGTAAGCAAAACCTTTTCAATTCAATTTAAGCCGAAATTTCTTGTGATACTCCCGTATCCAAAAGATTCATTACGCGTTCGGTGGCTTTTATCGCAGCTTTTACCTGATCGGATGATACCGCATGGGTTATCAATCCGTTATCCCACTTAATTACAGCTTCGACCAAGGAGTTACTGTTTCCTCCGGGAGGAATGGTAATTTCAAAATCTATCAACCGCGGTATCTTAATGCCCATTTTGCCCGAAATCTTTTCCAATGCATTCATAAAGGCATCATATCCGCCGCTGCCGCTGGCGACACTCTCATAAAACTTTCCTTTGTATTCAACCTGAATATTCGCACATGGTTTCATGCGCAAACTCGTGGTTACAACGCAACCGACAATACGAAAACTCTTATAACGATGACCGCCTAACAAATCCGATATTAAAAAAGGTAAATCTTCGGGAGTTACTTTTTTCTTTAAATCTCCTAATTCAACGATTTTTTCCAACAACTTCTTTTTTTGGTCATCATTCAAATTAATGCCCAAGCGTTTCAAATTCATTTCCAAACTGGCTTTGCCTGACAATTTTCCCAAGGCATAATCGCGAACTCGGTCAAATCTTGTCGGTTGTAATTTTGATTCATACAAATTGCCTTTTTTATCGCCATCCGCATGAATCCCTGCCGTTTGCGTAAAAACATCTTTTCCCAAAATCGGCATATTCGGAGCAATTCTCTTGCCGCTGAATGTTTCTACCAAAATACTTATTTCTTTTAATTTTTGTTCATTTACCGTTGTTGAAAAATTTGTATGGTCCTTAATTGAGGCAACAATTTGTGCCAAATCGACATTACCCGTTCTTTCTCCCAAACCGTTTACGGTTACGTGAACACCTTTTACTCCGGCATTAACCGCAGCTAAGGAATTGGCAACCGCCATACCATAATCATTGTGGGCATGAAACTCAAAGCACAAGTGAGGATAACGCTTTCGTGTTTCTTCAATCAATTTATAAGTATCGAAAGGATTTAAAACGCCTAAAGTATCCGGCAAAATTATTCTCTCAAATCCTAAATTTTCATACTTGTCCAACATTTTCCAAACATAATCGGGACTGTTTTTGATGCCGTTCGACCAATCTTCCAAATAAACATTTGCGCTAAATCCTTTATCATGCGCATAATTAATTGTCTTTTTTACATCTTCCAAATGTTCATTCAGGCTTTTTCTCAGTTGCATTTCGCAATGTTTTTGCGAGCCTTTGGTCAACAGATTAATATGGCGGCATCCCGTGGGCAACAGCCAATCTATCGATTTATTATAGTCCGTAAAACTTAGCACTTCGACTTTGTCGGCAAAGCCTTTATCTCTTGCCCAATCCATAATCAAACTTAAAGTCTTTTGTTCTTCAGGGCTTACCTTAGCACTTGATACTTCGCAACGATTAACTCCGACATCTTCCAACAAACGACTAACTATAACTAATTTTTCTTGTGCTTTAAACGCAACACCGCTGGTTTGTTCTCCGTCTCGAACCGTTGTATCAATTATATCTATCAATCCCATTTTTTATTTTTCTTTCTTGGCTTTTCCTATTAAATTCAAAATTATGTCTGCCGCATTTTCGCTTGGCTTCTGTTCGCCCTGCCCGAGTATCTCTCGGACTTTGGCGAAACCTTCTTTTTGTTTTTCATACCAATCATCATCTTGATTGATAAAATGCTGAATATAAGCGGCTATGTTACCCGAAACACATCTTTCCTGCAACAATTCAGGGACAATTTCCCGACCAATCAATATATTCGATAAATTCACAAATTCTATTTTCAAGAAACGTTTTACCAATAATGCCGTTAACGGAGAGACCTTATAGGCTATGATATGCGGAACATCGCAAATGGCCAATTCCAAAGCAACCGTTCCCGATGCCGCTATGGCTGCCGATGAGGAGCGAAAAGCTCCGTAACGGTCATTCTGATTTTCCACTATCAAAATCTTCTGTCCTGAAGCCTTTACCATTTTTTTCACATTTTCGGAAACAGTCTTTACGGTCGGAATAACAAAAAAGTAATTTTTATTTTCTTCCTGCAATTTTGCCACAGCCTGCAAAAATACCGGCAAAAGTTTCGAAACTTCATTCTTCCTTGACCCCGGCAAAACCGTTATGATTTTTTTATCATCGCTGATTTTATACTTCTTGCGAAACTGTGAAGCATCGGCATGAACAACTTCGCTTTCGATTACAGGATGACCGACAAACTCTGCTTGCAAATGGTATGGTGTAAAATATTTCGGTTCATAGGGAAACAATGTCAGTAATAAATCAATATATTTGTACATTGTTTTGGCTCGTTTCTTTTTCCATGCCCAGACTTGCGGTGCAACATAATGGACTTGCGGAATATTCAAATTCTTTTTGCGCAGGGCTTTATGTATTCGCGAAGAAAAACTCCAACTATCTACGGTAATGACAACATCGGGTTTTACTCGTTCAATATCGGTTACCGTTCTTTTTATCAATCCTAAAATTTTCGGAATACTCGGTAAAACCTCAACCAATCCCATAACCGCTAAATCCGAAATATCGAACAGCGATTTCAAACCTTCGGCTTCCATGGTATCGCCTCCGACACCATAAAATTTTATCTTATTTTCGGTCTTTTGTTTTAAAGCACGCATTAACCGCGAACCCAATAAATCTCCCGAAGGTTCTCCGGCAATTAAATAAATTTTCAATTTTTTATCAGTCATGATATTCTCCGGGGTCTATTCCGATAACAAACAATCCGGCGGCATCGGCGGCTTTAATAACTTCTTGCTCATCAACAATCAGTCCATTTCCGGCATGCACCGCTATTCCTTTTAAGCCGGTTTCTTTCGCGCGATAGACGGAACGAGGTCCTATCGTCGGTAAATCAATACGCATGTCTTGTTGCGGTTTTCTTAATTTTACCAAAACACCACCGTCGCCTTTCCTTTTATAATCTCCGCAACGGCGTATCAGTTCATCCGTTCCTTCAATTCCTTCAACTCCCAAAACCAATCCTTGTTGAACAATGACCGCTTGACCGACATCTAATTTTCCTAATTCTAACGCGACCTCAATTCCTCTTTTGATGTCTTCCCTTGCTTGTTTGTCCGGTTTATGTTTTCCTAAAACACCTTTTTTTACAAGTATTTCCGGCATAACCTCATGAATACCGCGGACAATCATTCCTTCACTTTCAATCTCTTTGACAACGGCACGCAATATTCCGTCATCTCCTATTGCTTTCATTCCGATTTTTGCAAAAAAAGCCGCTGTGCGAAAATCCGGAACCAAATCTTTTAAACTCGGACGACGAATTGTGCCTATCATGACGACTTCTTCAACATGTTCATCATGAAATTTTTTAAATCCCGTACCGGCTTGTCCAATGCGTATCCACTGGTGTGGAATATCTTCTGTTATCAAGTTTTTATCGGCATTTCCTTCTATTGCCAAAACAAAATAATCCCTTTGTTGAGCCTGACAGCACTCTATCAATTTTTTGGGGATTGCTCCGCCTCCGGCAATAATTCCCAGCTTTTTACGCATTCTTCTCGTATCTCCTTTTCATACAAAAAACAGGAAGTCTGTTTCTTTTCTTATAAACAAACTTCCTGTATATTTTCTTAATTTTTTATTCTGCCGTCATAATTTTGCGACGTCCGTGCAATGATTCCTCTATGAACTTAATTTGTTCCATGACCATTTCATTGTCGGCAAATTTTTCTTTAGCTTTTTCGATACGAACTTCAAAAGTATCTTCTTTGCCTTTGAACATATACATAAAGGCTCTGGTTACAGACTTGACAGTATGTTCATCAATACCGCTTCTCTTTAAACCGATAACATTTAAGCCTCTTAATTTTCCTCTATCGCCGGTAACGATACCAAACGGAATGACATCACGGTCAACACCGCTCATACCACCTATCATCGCTTTTCGACCAATATGGCAAAACTGGTGAACGGCTGAGTTACCGCCCAAAATTGCTCCGTCTCCGACATGAACGTGACCACCTATTACCGCATTATTCGTCATAATAACATTATTACCGACAACACAGTCATGAGCAACGTGCGAGTTAACCATAAACATTCCGTCATCGCCGACAACCGTGGTTAAATGTTCTTTCGGTGTTCCGGCATGCATGGTTACATTTTCACGAATAACATTTCTTTTACCGATAATTAATTTTGCATTCGGCTGAAATTCATTTCCATGGTCTTGCGGTCCTCCTCCTAAGCACGCATTCGGAAAGACAACCGTTCCCTCACCGATTGTCGTATCTCCCAAAACACTGACACGAGCTATCAAATTTACATTTTCTCCTATCTTAGCTCTTGAGCTAATATAGCAAAACGGGCCGATATGCGCTGTTGAAGCAATTTGTGCGCCTTCTTCAACAACGGCTGAAGGATGGATATTTGACATGAAATTTTCCTTTCTTTTTTTTCTTATGGTTTTCTTCTCTAACACGACTGCAACAAATTTAACAAACTTTATTTTGCTTGTAAACACACAATTCTTTTCAAATTGTTTCTTCCTCTGAAAAAATCTTAAAATTATACTTCACAAAATTAATATATTCTGTTAAGTTAACAGCGTTTTTTCTATTGATGAAAAAATATCCTGCGACATTGGGGTTGCGGGATTTTAATTGCGATATTAAATTTTAAAGGAATTAACTATGGGATTAAAAAATACAAGAGCAGGAAATTATCCTGAATGGTACCAAAATGTTGTTGCTGAATCGGAAATGGCTGAAAATTCTTCTTCTCCGGGGTGTATGGTCATTAAACCTTGGGGATATGGAATTTGGGAACGTATCCGCGATGTGTTTGATGAAAAAATTAAAGAAACAGATCACGAAAATTGCTATTTTCCTATGTTTATCCCCTTGTCCTTTTTTCAAAAAGAAGCCGAACATGTTGACGGTTTTGCAAAAGAAATGGCTGTCGTTACTCACTCCCGCTTGGCTATGAAAGACGGAAAACTCGTTCCTGAAGGTAAACTTGAAGAACCTTTAATCGTTCGTCCGACTTCCGAGGCCATTATTGCTGATTCTTTTTCAAAATGGGTCAAATCTTACCGTGATTTGCCGGTTCTCGTTAATCAATGGGCTAATGTCGTTCGCTGGGAAATGCGTCCCCGCCTCTTTTTGAGAACTCGCGAATTCTTATGGCAAGAAGGTCACACAGCTCACGCAACAGCTCAGGAAGCTGAGGAAGAAACAAAGCGCATGCTTGAAGCCTATCGCGATTTGTGCGAAAATACTTTGGCTATGCCTGTCTTGGTCGGTCGTAAACCTGAACACGAAAAATTCCCCGGTGCCGTCGATACTTATTGCGTTGAAGCTATGATGCAAGACGGTAAAGCTCTACAAGCCGGTACGTCACACTTCCTCGGTCAGAATTTTGCTAAATCCGCAAATATTTCTTTTGTAAACAAAAATAATGAATCCGAATTTGCTTACACGACTTCTTGGGGCGTTTCAACACGTCTTATCGGCGGTGTTATCATGACACATGCCGATGACGAAGGAATGGTCGTTCCTCCGAAAATTGCTCCTTATCAAATTATCCTTGTCCCCGTTATCAAAAAAGCCGAAGACGAAGGCGATGTGATGAATTATATCGGAAAAATTGCCGAAGAACTCAAAAAACATGCTCCTTTCGGGGAAAAAATCCGTATCAAAATCGATAAGCGTAACAAATCTTCTGTCGATAAGTTTTGGGAATGGACAAGAAAAGGTGCTCCCATTATCTGCGAAATCGGAAAACGCGACGTTGACGGAAATAATGTCATGGTTAAAGAAAGACTCAAACTCGGCACTTCTGAGGGAAAACAAATTCTCAATGCGACAGATTTTGTTGCCGCCATTGACGATCGTCTTCTTAACATTCAAAATGAAATGTTTACCAAAGCGAAAAATCGTCTTGAACAAAATATTCTTACCGATATTACAACTCAAGAAGAGTTTAATAAATATTTTGCCGAATCAAATTCTTGGATTGAAGACGGTAAACAAGGTAAAGTCGCCTTTGTTCGCGGAAAATGGAGCGGCGATGCCAATAGTGAAGAACTTCTAAAAGCTATGAAAATCACTATTCGTTGTATTCCTTTTGACCAATCCGGAACGCAAGGGACGTGTCTTTTAACCGGAAAACCGGCTACCATGGACGTTATTTACGCTCGTTCTTACTAGTCGTTTTTTTTCGCTTTGAAAGATAAATTCTTTGAAGCGATTATAGCATTATAAAAAAGGAACGGTTTCCCGTTCCTTTTTTTGTTTTCAGAGAGAAACAGGCTTATTTACAACTGTCATCATAGAAACAACTTCCGTACTCATACCATGTGGATTGATAACTATCAACATAGTTAATACAATCACGCATATTTTGTTCATCAGTACCTGAAGTAAAATTTTTCATCAGTAACTCCGTCGTAAAGCTTGTTACATTCGAGGGACAAACGCTACAGCGTCTTTGACTTGTTGTCCCCATGGCTCTAATATAGCTTGCTGCTTCAAAACATTCTGCTTTTACTATAAAGTATTCTAATGTTCCTTTGAGAGAACAAGTTCCTGTTCGTTTTGACCACCCATAACGTTCATCATCACACGCACAATAAGAATATTTACCATCACACTGATCTGATGTATATGGAGGAACTTCATGTGTTCCGGTACAGGTATATTTATATGAATTTGTATCACAATCGCAAGATAACCAACCTGCAAGCCAATCTGAATTATTTCGACAACCACATCTCTTATATCTTCCGTTACAACTCTCACTATATGATCCTGAAGGTGTATATTCATTACTACGATTACAAGGAAAGGCATACATTGAATCACAATTTTCTCTGTCTGCTGCCGGACAAAACCAATAATCACCGAATGGACATTTTAAACATCCGCCCTTATCACTCGTTTCGGTATATCCTAAATAAGCACAATCAGAAATGACACATTGTTGACCGTAAGTATTCGCGCTGAAAATTAACGGAGAACATATTAGGACACTGCTTAATAAAAAAATATTTGTTTTTTTCATGTTCTTTCTCCCCTAAAATTCTATAACCGGACGAATTTTATAATTTCTATCATAATATCCATAGCTTGTCGTTATACCGTCGTCTTTCACAAAATGAAATGAATACATCCCTCTTTTTTCGGTTAAAGATGTTGTCCAGTAGTAATCCGTAAATTCTTCTGCATTCAAATTTTTTATTGCTGCATCTATCTCCGCTGCGTATGCTCTTCTTGCATAAAACAAGACACCAACATCCGGAATACACCATTTTCCTTTTGTATTGGGAGCCGCTGCCGGCGCATATTCATAAGCTGCCCAGGCTGCCGGAAATTTACTTTTATCTCCCGAATTTATTAAAAGCTGTGTTTTTTCACAACTCTTTACACCTGTCATCGCAAAACTAGTTTCTTCATAACTATCCGGTATTGTTACTCCCGATGCCATCATTACTTGAGCCGGTAAATCTTCCAGACTGATTGCCTGTCCTCCTCCCTTACCATCAAGATAGGCAACAACTGCAATCGGGGTCTTTCCGCTTACTTTGTTTTTTGTACAACTCATATCACTATTTAAGATATAGCCGACTTCACAAAATGCCGTGTTTTGCGGACAGTACCATAAGCTGTTATCCGTAGGACATCTTACTCCGCCCGACGGACATGAGGTTTGCGTATAACCCGCAGCCCGACAATCAAAATTGACATTTGCACATTGCGCTAACACCTTGCTTTCTCCCAGAAAGAGAGACATAAGGGTAAAACTGCTTAAGAACATTATTTTTTTCATCTCTCTCTCCTTCTCTAAAATTCAATTACCGGTCTTACATTTTCAAGCTCACCAATAGTATCGCCGCCATAGCTCGAAAGCTGCCATGCTTGATAGTATGGTGCATATTGACCTTTTTCTGCCGCTGACGATGACCAATAGCGAAAATATTGCATTTTTATCCCTAAATCAGATATGGTCTTCTGTACTTTTATATCATCATCAATTCGGTTCACTATATTGAATGAGGGTAAGCACCATTGTCCTTTTGTCTCCGGAGCTGCCGCCGGTGCATAGTTGTAAGCTGCTTCCGCTGCCGGATAAACGCCTCCGCCATTTTGCTGTGAAGCATAAACCAATCTCAGTGTATTGCCACAGCTATCTAAATCACTCATCGCTTCTTCGTATGTTAACTCCGGAAGCACGCTTGTTTTAATTTTACTGGAAACTCCCCAAGAAACTTTCGGTAGTTCTTCTAAGGCTACGGCTTGTCTTTTACCGTCCTCACCAACATAAACGACAACACCTATCGGCGTTTTGCCTGCTTCTGTTGTCTTACTGCAAGTCATATCATTATTCAAAATATCTCCTAAAGCACAACTTGCTTTGACACAATGAACATACGCCGTATCAAAAGGACATTTTATGGCTTGCGTTTTACAAGTTTCTCGCTTATAGCCCAAGGATGAACAATCTTGATTAAGCGAGCACCAGTCTTCTCCATCACAGACACAGGCTCCTTGGGTCGTATCCCAACGATATCCTTCCGAACATTTACATTTCATGTATTTTTCATCACATGACTCTCCGTCTCCTCCGGCATAACCCGTCCCTTGGCAACTGTATTTGTAAACATCCGCACAGACACATTTATGTGAGACACTGCTCCAGACATATTTATTCGGACAGTTACAGTTTTCATAATGAATACCGTCATCATCCGTACAGGCTCTCCCCATACCTCCTTGAGGACCACAATCTACGTTAATTAAAAATTTTGTCGGATCACACTTGATTTTGTATTTCTTGCCGTCGCAAGAATCACATTCTCCATTACTGACATAGTCATTAGGAATTTTTAAATAATCATATCCCGTGCAAATATTGCAACATTCTTTATACTTCCCATCACACGATGCTCCGACCCCTCTTAAATCATCTTCTGCATCACATGTCTTACCGTATATTGATGAACAAACACATCTTTTGTAATATGACTCATCGTAAGGGCAAAAATCTCCAGGCTGCATTCCATCTCCACAGACAGGATTATTATATCCTGCAGCCTTACATAAATCATCCGGATCGCCATAACCGGGATCATTCGGCTTACCCGGAGTTTCATTATTTCCGAATTTATCATGAGAGCAATCTTCCGTGTCTGTAATAAAACAAACATTTGCTTCTTTATATTCGCGTCCGGAACTTTCTCCAGAGCCTTCTCCCGTTATCGGTCTTACATCAAATAATGGTGATGATAAGTCGGTATCGTTAGGTAAAAATTTGTGTGTGTATTGTGTATGAAACCCTAATCTCGGGACGCTTGACGCTGTATTTTTTGTTAATGAATATGCTAAATTAGTCTCAAAACACATAAGTCCTGAAACTGTACACAGAATCACTCTTGCAATACCAGTCATAGTATCCCTCCACACTTATCATCACATTTTTTACTTTATCACAATTTTATGCTATGTACAAGGGTTAATTTATTTTTTTAATAAAAAAATTGACGTAGCCTACTGATATACTCGTGTTTTGAATTTCATAGTTGCGATTTTTTTTACAAAAAAACACCCCTTATCTTTTTGAAAAGGAGTGTTTTTCTATCGTTTTTTTGTTTATTCTTCTGCTTGTTTTTCCATCACGTATTTTAACTTTTGCAAGGCTTGTATCTGCATTTGACGTTCCGATAAACTGGCCGGTACAATTACACTTACCTCTATTCGGGTTTCGGTTTCTATCGCCGTAACCTTTACAAAATTCCCTTGCCGCGAATATTCAAACAATACTTCCGACATGTCCTTATTCTTTCATAAACTTGTTACTCTTCGGGAAACCAAACGGTGCCAATTTTCCGACTTGCGCCCTATGACCAAGCCAATTTAGCAATTCCGTTTCCGTCTTACTGCCGCCGGCTCGTTTATATACAAATCCTTCTTCTTCCTTGAATATCTGAATATCGGACATTTTGCCGTCTTTGTATTTTTGTAAGGTTACGCCACGACCACGCGCCATACTCGGTATTTCTTCCATTTTGAAAACCAATAATTTGCGGTTCTCTCCTATGATGGCAACCATATCTCCGGTTACCTTCTTACAAAAAGCAGCTACCTCGCCTTCTCCGAGGTTTAATATCTTCTTGCCATTGCGGGTTTGCGCTAATATGTGGCTTTCATCGACAACAAAGCCTTTGCCCGTATCCGATGATATAACATATTTTGCTCCCGCTTCAAATGTAAACATTGAACATACCGAATCGTTTATGCCCAAATCTATCATCAATCTTAACGGTTGTCCGAAACCTCTGCCGCTCGGAATGTCATTGGCCGGTATGGTATAGAACTTGCCGGCTGTATCAAATATGATGATTTTATCCGTTGTTTGTGCATGAATGGCGGCCTGCAAGGCATCATCATCTTTAAACTTAAACTCTTCGCTTAAATCTGTATGTCCTTTCAAGCATCTTATCCAGCCCTTTTGCGATAAAATTATCGTTATCGGCTCTTTTTCTATCATGGCTTCTAACGGCATTTCTATATCTTCCGGTGCTTCCGAAAACTCTGTGCGGCGTTTGCCTAATGCCGTCTTTTTGCCAAACTTTTCTTTTATCAGCTTTATTTCATTGCCCAGAGCTTCCCAACGTTTTTTCTCATCTCCAAGCAATTCCTCAAGTTCGGCTTTTTCTCCGCTTAAATCATCATATTCTTGACGGATTTCTTCTTCCTCGAGTTTTCTTAACGAACGCAATTTCATATTTAAAATTGCTTCCGCTTGATTGTCGCTTAAGTTGAACTCCTTCATCATTACCGCTTTGGCTTCGTCTTCTTCGCGTATTATCCGAATTATCTCATCTAAGTTCAAATACGCTATCAAATATCCCGACAAAATTTCCAAACGCGTGTTTATCTTATCTAAGCGATATTGTGCTCGTCTTTGCAAAACGATATGGCGATGATTTAAAAATTCTTGTAAAACTTGTTTTATATCTAATACGTGTGGAACACCTTCCGAATCTAAAACATTCATATTCATGCTGAATCTTGTTTCTAATTCCGTTTGCTTAAACAAGTGTTCCATTAACAAATTGGCATCAACACTACGGTTCTTCGGTTCTAAAACAATACGAACATCATGCGATGATTCATCTCTTACATCATTTAACAGAGGTATCTTCTTGTTAAACAATAATTCCGCTATCTTTTCTATCAGCTTCGATTTTATAACCTGATAAGGTATCTCTTTTACGACAATTTGATATTGGCCATGTCCTAAATCTTCTTTTTCCCATTTGGCTCGAATCCGAAAATAGCCTTTTCCGTCCTTATAGGTGTTTAATATACTTTCAAACTTATCGACAATTACCCCTCCTGTCGGAAAATCCGGCCCCTTTAACCGTCTGACCAAGGGTTCAATCTCACATGTGGGATTATCTATCAAATATAAAAGAGCATCGCAGACTTCACTCAAATTGTGCGGAGGAATGTTCGTTGCCATACCAACGGCAATACCCGAAGACCCATTACATAATAAATTCGGAACCATCGACGGCATAACAACCGGTTCGTCTTCTTCACCATCATAGGTTTCGCGAAAATCAACCGCATTTTCGTTCAGACCTTCCATCAATGCCATGGCAAATTCCGTTAAGCGAGCTTCCGTATAACGCATGGCGGCGGCTCCGTCCCCGTCGATATTTCCAAAATTTCCCTGCCCGTCAACCAAAGGATATCTTACCGAAAAATCTTGAGCCAAGCGAACCATGGCTCCATAAACGGCACTGTCTCCGTGCGGGTGATATTTACCGATTACGTCACCGACAACTCTTGCGCATTTTTTATATCCTGATTTTGGATCAAGATGGAGTTGACGCATCGCATACAAAAGTCTTCTGTGAACAGGCTTTAAACCATCTCTCACATCCGGAAGCGAACGTGAAACTATGGTTGACATGGCGTAGGATAAATAACGACTGCTCAGTTCCTCTGCCAAGTGTACATCTTTTACTCTTTCGGTATTTTCTGCGGTGTTTTCTTCAGACATCTTTGATTTCCATTCTCTTATAGCTCTAATTTATTCAGCAAAGTAGCACGGTTTTCTGGGAATTTCAAGCCATGTATCCGAAAAAAATTTTTATTTAGGAAAAACTCCGTCAGTTTTAACACTTCTTTTATTTCCTCCAAACTTGGGTTCTTTCTCTGTTCCATGATATAATGCGGATACCGATAAAGCCGATTTTGGTAGGCTTTGCCTATTTCTTCGCATACGGCTTTGCCGCTTTTCGGAGATACATATTGCAAATTTTCGCGACTTCTGGTTACGGCACATTCGCTTAAATCCAACCCTATGCCGAGATATTCCAATAAGTAAAATTCAAAATAAGTATAATATGTTAGCCAATTATCTTCATGTATAAAATTAAAAAAGTCTTCAACTCTTTTGTAAAATAGCCCTAAATTGTCTTTTTCAACCATGCATGCGGAACTTAACTCACAAAAGGAAGACAATGCGGCAAGTTTTTGATTATCCGTCATAAATTCTACTGCATAAGACTTTATCAAATCAACTTGGAAACGATACATATTTTCTTCTAGCCGTGTGTAACCGTTTACACTGATTTTATTGCCTAATTGGCATATGCCGAAATATTTTTTGCTCATGCCGTTCTTGACATAGCCGATTATTTTTCCGTTATGCGCACTTAAAACGGTGAGAATAAGTCCTTTCTCACCGTGTTTTCTTATCCTTATAATGTAGCCTTCGTCCGAAAATTCCATCTCTTTGCGTTTCGACTACTCATAATCTTCTATCATGCTTTTGGTAATCTTATCATAGGCCTGCAACTGGCTTAAGACTTTTTTCATATCTTTAAGCGGTATCATATTCGGACCGTCTGACAAAGCCTTTTCCGGATGGTCGTGCGTTTCAATAAAGACGGCAGCAACTCCAACAGCTACGGCAGCTCGTGCCAAAACCGGAGCATATTCCCCTTGTCCTCCTGAGGTTCCGCCTAATCCTCCCGGTTGTTGTACCGAATGGGTTGCATCAAAAATTATTGGGCAGCCGCTATCTTTTGCCATGCGCGGTAAACCTCTGAAGTCCGTAACCAAAGTATTATAGCCAAAACTTGCGCCTCTTTCTGTTATGCAAACATTGCAATTACCGCTGTCATCAGCTTTTTTTACAATGTTTTTCATATCCCAAGGTGCCAAAAACTGTCCTTTTTTGATATTAACGACTTTTCCCGTCTGTGCCGCTGCTACGACTAAATCTGTTTGACGGCACAAAAATGCCGGAATTTGCAACATATCAACATGCGGAGCGACTATTGCGCATTGTTCTCTTTCGTGAATGTCCGTTACTATCGGAAGATTATTGTATAATTTCTTTATTTCATCAAAGGTTCTTATCCCCTCTTCCAAACCAACTCCGCGCGGTGAATTTATTGATGTGCGATTGGCTTTATCAAAAGAGGCTTTGAATATATAATTAATCCCTAACTCTTTGGTGATTTCTACCATCCAACCCGCCATGTCTATGGCATGTTGACGGCTTTCTATCTGACATGGACCGGCAAGAAGTGCAAATGGTAATTTATTGCTTATTTCAAAATTGCCGATTTTTATAATCCTTTGTTCCATTGTCTTTCCTTTCCTTAATTATACTTGATTCCGTTTTAACATATTTCTGCAAAATAGCAAGTCTTTCCCTTGTCTGCTCACAAAAAAAGCCTAACAGTTTTTCTGTCAGGCTTTTTTTTCATTTTGAGTCAGTGGTTTCGACAGGTTATCAACATGTCTTTTATCTTAAACTCATGTTTTGATAACAGTTCTTCTCGGGCTTCTTTATTAACCTCTTCCGAAAATTCGGTTTCATCGTATTCGCTCTTCCACTTCTCTGCTGTTTTCTTTTGCAAATTTGGATAGTAATCTCGAAATCTTTGATGGCGAGTTTGTCTTTGTATGCACCCGCTTACATATTCATTCAGTAATGTCATCATTCCCTTTTGGCTAACACATCCTGAATTAAAAATGTTTGAAAATTCTTCTTTGTACATGTAGCAAAGAAGGTTTTTATAACCGAATTTTTGAATATCTTTCTGCCTTTCCGGTGCATAAACAAAAAAATTTCTTACGGAGAGAATATCTCGAGCAAGAAGGTATTTTTGTTCTTCCGTATAAAGTTGGTATGGTATTTCCAACCGTCGCAAAAATCCGGCTATGTCTCGGGATATTTCATTACTCGGTACAATAATTCTTAAATCTGGAAATATTTTCCAATCCGCATAGTACAATGCATAAGCATACAGTCCATAAATAATTCCATAGATGTCATCACCATACAAAATTATTTTGTTGCATTGTTCTAATTTTCTGCGAATTCCGTAAGAGTCAAAAAGTTCTTTGAAATAATTTACCGCATTGTCATTGTCATAAAGAAACTTGATTACATCCTTGTTGTTGTCTTTGAAATTTATTTTAGGTTCTCCTTTTTGAATCCCCTCATAAATTTCTTTTGCTAAACCAATAATTTCTGTGTTCATAATAATCATGCTAAAATAATTTAAATTGCGCTTCAACTTATTTTATTTTTCTTTTTTTTACAAGTCTTTTTTATGTCTTTTTTCTCCTTCTTTATCAAAATTATGTATTTACACTTTGCAACAAATATGTTATATTAGAGTCGTGATGATAAGCAAGGAGGATGTGATGAAACAATTTTCAAAAGTACTCTTGTTGTCTGCCGTCAGCTTATTTGTTGACAGCGGAAATGTAACTTATGCGTCTTTTGAGGATGATTCTTCACTCCTCAAGTCTGGCATTCCCACTTTACACATACATCACACATACATACGCCATACTCTTCACGGACTTGACTTATCATCACAGCTTTTTGCGAAAAGAACAAATAACGGTGTGCAAATTGCTTCGGTGTGTTTTATAACCGATGCGGGAAATTGTGGAGCGGATAAATTCGGTAATACGGAAACTCCTGACGGTGGAGGCGGCGGAGGAAATCCCGATGACCACGGCACTCCTGAGGAACTTTGTAAACAAGCTGGTTATACCAACACGCCTTGTCCCGATGGAAGCTCCCCTACCTCTTATTGCCCTTATGACAGTTCTTATCATTCCGATTGTGAATGTTCTTCCGAATATAATCAAGTTTGTGATACGGCTCTCGGCGAACAAGGTGTCGGAACTTCTTGCGGCGGTAAATATAAAGAATGTTGTAATCTCTGTTCTGATTATCAATATACCTCTATTCCGTCGGGGTATGTGAGCAATGGCGAATGTCAATCATGTGATGGTAAAAAATATAAAATCAAATGCGACCCGCAAAAATATGTTTCAGCCCCAACCTGTGGAACACAAGGCGGAAGCGGAAGTACCTGTTCCGATGATAGCGGAACTTATTATCAAAAATGCAACTGCCCCAATAATTATGAATGGAGTGATACCCAAAAGAAATGCGTTTGCGCCACTTCTTTCAAATATTCTTGCTCCGGCACGGGGTATTCGGGAGGAGATGGGAATTCTTGCGACAACAAATATTCAAAATGTAAATGTGCGAGTGGTTTTACATGGAACGCTTCACAAGGAGCTTGTGTTTGTCCCGGCTTTGATTTCTGTACGCTAAGCCAAGATTGTTCCGTTTTGGGTTATGCCCAACAAAGCTGTGAGGGAAAATCCGTAAAATGTCCGTTCAATACCAATTATGTTTATTGCCTCGATTAGAAAGGAGAAAAGAAATGAGAAAATTTACTTTATTGACTTCGGTTTTATTAACGGCTCCTTTTGCTATGGGCAATGTTTCGGCACAATGCGTTGCGACGCAAGATTGCGCTACTTTAGGTTACACCGAAACTTCTTGTGAAAATGGCGGTATCAAATGTCCGTTTGGCAATACATGGGCTTGTAAAAGCGAAAATAATTCTCAAGGGAATAATAATCAAGACTGTATCATGGGTTCTCTTTATTACAGCGATGGAACGTGTTCGCTCAAAAGAGATAAGAATAAAACTCATTTGGGGAATGTCGTTTATATTGACCCCAATGGCGATAAATGGGTTATGTCTAACGCTAGTGTCAGCGGTGTCTGGTCAACGGAACTTGTCGATATACCGGAAATCGGAACCGGTTTTACCGATGGTGAAGAAATATATAGTACCTCATATGATGGAACTCTCGAATCTATACTTTCGAATACAAGTTGTGAAGATACTGATGCTATGTTGGCACGCGGAGCTGATAAGTACCCTCTTGCGCAAGTTGTGAAAAATTATGCCCCACAGTCTGCTCCTCAAACAAAAGGGAAATGGTGTATTCCCTCTAATGCTATTTGGTTTAATATCTATAGATATGGTTTAAAATTTTTCTGGTTTCATGGATTCATGATAGTCAGTAATTATACTTATGCCTCATCAAATGAGGCTCATGAATCCTCATTTTTTACAGTCAGTGGTACTAACTTGAATGCGTCAGGTATATTTTCTCCCTTGTCCTCTGTTTTTCTACAAGAGCAAAAAACTTCGTCTGTTCGTACTCGTCCCGTTATGAAAATTTAAAAAGTCTGCGTTTAATCATTAATGTTTTTACACTTTATTCCTTATATTTTCTTAGCCCTCTTTTCTTATTGTCAAGAGGGCTAATTCTACTTCTTTATTTATATCAAACGGCTGTTTTCTATGGCCGCTCTTACAAAGGAAACAAATAACGGATGCGGCGCAAAAGGTTTCGATTTTAATTCCGGATGAAATTGAACACCGATAAACCACGGATGTGTCGGTATCTCTACAATTTCAGGCAAATTTCCTACCGGTGAACGTCCTGAAATTATCATGCCGCTTTCGGCCAATTTATCCTCATATTTGATGTTCACTTCATAACGATGTCTGTGGCGTTCCGAGATTTTATCTTGTCCGTAAACTTCAGCGACTTTTGAACCTTTCTTTAAACAGCATTCATAAGCTCCCAAGCGCATCGTACCGCCTAAATCTCCGTCCTTATGTCGTATTTGTTTCGCTCCGTCCTTATCCCATTCCGTCATTAAGCCAACTACGGGTTCGCAATCGCTCATAAACTCCGTTGTGCCGGCATTCTTGATTCCGGCTATATCGCGCAAGGTTTCTATTACCGCCATCTGCATTCCGAAACATATGCCCAAAAACGGAACTTTATGTTCTCTGGCATATTTAATCGCTTTTATTTTGCCTTCCGTTCCGCGCTGACCAAAACCTCCGGGAACAAGTATTGCGCTCACATCCGATAATTCATCTTCCGGTTTTTCACTCTCTAGTTTTTCCGAATCTATCCATTTGATTTTTACTTTGTATTTATTGGCTATTCCTCCATGGACTAAGGCTTCGTTTAAGGATTTGTAGGCTTCCAAAAGCTGTGTGTATTTACCGACAACACCTATATTTACTGTTCCTTCAGGATTTTTCAAAACATCGACAATATGTTCCCATTTGCTTAAATCTGCCGGTTTGGCATCTGTTAAACCGAAATATTTACATACCGCTGCATCTATTCCTTCATGAGAATAAGATATTGGTACTTGGTAAATGCTGCTGACATCAAGTGCCGCAATTACATTTTCTTCTTTTACATTACAAAACTGCGCAATCTTTCTTTTCTCATTTTCCGGTATCGGCATTTGTGAACGGCAGAGCAACATATCCGGTTGGATTCCGTATTCTTGCAACTGTTTTACCGAGTGTTGTGTCGGCTTGGTTTTTAATTCTCCGGCAGCCGGTATGTAGGGTAACAATGTTACATGAAGAAACATTACTCGTGCGCGACCAACTTCATATGCTAATTGTCTTATGGCTTCCAAATAAGGTTGTCCTTCAATGTCGCCAACCGTTCCGCCTATCTCACACAGCACAAAATCTTCATCCGTAATGTCTGATAAAATAAAATCTTTTATTTCATTGGTAACATGCGGAACAACTTGTATTGTCGCTCCTAAATAATCTCCGTGTCTTTCTTTATCGATAACCCTTTGGTAAATTATTCCCGTGGTTACGCTATCGGCTCTTTTGGCCGGAACTCCTGAAAATCTTTCATAGTGTCCTAAGTCTAAATCGGCTTCCGTACCGTCATCGGTGACAAAAACTTCACCATGTTGATATGGACTCATTGTGCCGGGGTCAACATTTAAATAAGGGTCTAATTTTCTTAACCGAACTTTGTAGCCTCGTGATTGTAATATTGAGGCTAATGACGCTGATGCCAAACCTTTGCCTAAGGAGGAAACAACACCGCCGGTTATAAATATAAATTTCGCTTTTTTCTTTAAGATATCTTCGATTTTTTCATTAATGCTCATGCTTCTTTTTCCCTTATTTTAAAGTGTCAAAGGCTCCTTGTTTGGAGGAGCCTTTGTTATGTATGCTTTCTTTTATCATCTATTTTCCTGCTTCCGGAACTGTCGGAACTTCGGGAGCCGGTGCGTTGCTCGTTGTTTCTGTCGGAGCAACGATGATTGAATTTGATTTTCTTTCAACATTCTTATAATAAAGTGATAATGACAAGCTCGTTATGAAAAATAATGTTGCCAATATCGCTGTGGTCTTGGTTAAGAAATTGCCGGTTCCGCGAGCACTTAAAAAATTTGAAGCTCCACTACCCCCGCCTAATCCATCCAAGGCGCCGCCTTCTGATCTTTGCATCAAAATAAAGCAGACTAAAAATATTGCAATCAGCAAATGAACAACAAGCAAAATTGTTTCCATTGTCTTTTTTTCCTTTTCTTTCTCTAAAATGCGCCTGAATTCTTAGCTATACCCATAAAGTCTTCAACTTTTAAGCTGGCTCCGCCGATTAAGGCTCCGTCAACATCTTCTAATGACAATAATTCTTTGGCATTGTTGGGTTTTACTGAGCCACCGTAAAGTATTCTCATCTTATTGGCATTGCCTTTGCCTAATTTCTTTGCCAAAGTTTTTCTTATAGCGGCATGTACTTCTTCTACATCTTTGGTGGTCGGTACTTTTCCCGTTCCGATTGCCCATACCGGTTCATAGGCTATTACCGTATTGCTTGAGGTCGAATCTTCCGGTACCGATTCAATAATTTGTTTGGTGCATACTTCCAAGGCTTTTCCGGCTTCACGCTCACTTAAGGTTTCACCAACACAAATAACCGTTTTTAAACCTGCTGTGTGTGCCGCTTGTGCCTTTTTGTTTACCAATTCATTGCTTTCATAATGGTCTGTTCTTCTTTCCGAATGACCCAATATTACATACTGACAACCGATATCTTTTAACATTACCGGACTGATATCTCCCGTATGTGCTCCTTTTTCCGCAAAATGGCAATCTTGAGCTCCCAAGTTAACCTTGGCTCCTCTTAATGCCTTCTTAACATTGCTTAATAAAGTAAACGGCGGACATACCAAAAATTCGCATTCAACCTTTCCGGCTTTCTTTACGGCTTCGGCTACGCCTTTGGCCAAATTGGTGCCTTCCGCAACAAGACCGTTCATTTTCCAGTTTCCGGCTATCAATAATTTTCTTGACATTTCCTTTTCCTTTTCATCTTTTGTTTTTTTGTCTTGTAGCATAACTTTTTTTTATTTTCCAGTTAAAAATTCCTTTTCAACATTAATATTTTTTGTGAACGCTTTGTATTTCTACTTGAAGACACTTCTTTTTTATATTACATTCCTACAAAGATTGTTTTTTGTAACAGGAATTTCTTACTATGATGACTCAAATCAGAAAATTGCAAGATACTTGGTTTGCTAAGAGTATCTTCATCCTTACCGCTCTAAGTTTTATGTCCCTTTTCGGTATATCCGGTTATTTGTATAGTGCCGGTAAAAATCGTACCGTCATCAAAGTCGATGATATCGAAATTTCACAAAACGAAATTGCTTATAAATATGATAAGCAACTGCAATTTGCTAAAAACCTTTTCGGTACACAAATCGATATTACCGATGATATGCGAAATCAAATCTTACTCGGAATCGTACGCACCGAATTGGTAAACGCTATTATCCAAACAACTGCAGATGATTTTGATATCGTTATCGGTGATGATCTTATTCGCAAAATCGTGTATTCTCAATCGACCTTTATGGGGGCTG
The DNA here is from genome assembly GCA_944390275.1 of uncultured Alphaproteobacteria bacterium. GTDB lineage: Bacteria > Pseudomonadota > Alphaproteobacteria > RF32 > CAG-239 > HGM16780. Next base: position 59,572 of record CALXPL010000004.1, on the reverse strand, counting down.
ACGGAAAATTTGATATTAACCGCTTTAAATTTGCACTCTCTCAAAATGGTTTGACCGAACAGGAATACATTAATAACTTAAGACTTGATTTACTCAAAAAAATCTTAGCCTATGATCCGGCTCAATTCGTTAATGTGCCCGATTATATCATTGAAATGATTGGAAAAATCGAAAATCAAAAGAGAATCTTTGATTATGTCGTCATTAATCCCGAAAAAATTGCTCTCGACCGTAAAATATCTACCGATGAACTCGAACAATATTATCATGATTTCTCGGATAACTTTATGGCTCCCGAAAAAAGAGATGTTTCTTTTATGGAACTCTCTGTCGAAAATGTCGAAAAAAGTTATATTCCTTCTCAAGAAGAAGTCGATGCTTATTACCAAGCGAATATTGAACTCTTTGAACAACCTGAAAAAAGAGAAGTTTTGCAAATGCTCTTCCAAAATAAAGAAGATGCGCAAGAAGCTCTCAATCTTCTCAACAGCGGTCAAGATTTCTTTGATGTTGCTCAAAAAATTGCCAAACAAAGTCAAGAAGATACAAAACTCGGCGAGGTTTCCAAGGATATGATGCTTGAGTCCGTTGCCGATGAGGTCTTCCTTCTTAAGCCAAACGAAATAACGAAACCTCTTCAATCCGATTTTGGTTGGCACATCTTTAAAGTTACTAAAATTATTCCGACTCAGAAAATGAATGCCGATAAAGCTCATGAGTTAGCTGTTAAGGCTTTACGTCAAGAAAAATCTTATGAAGCCGTTGCCGACTATATTCAAAACTTAGAAGATAAAATCGGTGCCGGTGAAACTTTGGATAATCTTGCCAAAGAGGCTCATGTCTCTCTCAAAAAAATTAAAAACTTGGCTGAAGACGGCTCGAACGACTCAAAGGTTCAAAACCTTCCGATGGAACTAGTTGATCAAGCTTTCTCTTATAATGTCGGTGAAGTAAGCCAAGTTGTGGAAACAGATACCGGTCTGCTTGTCGTTCGTGTCGATAATGTTACCGAAACTCATTTGCTTGATTTAGAAACGGTTAAACCTCAAATCGAAAAAATGTGGGCTGATAATGAACGTGATATTATTGCTCAAGAACTCAGCAACGATATTATGAATGATTTGGAAAACGGTGGTAATATTGCCGAAGCCGCTCAGAGATTCCATGTCAAATTACTCTCCTCTTCTCCGATTAAACGAAGTGAAAGTTTTGGCGAACTCTCTTCGTCAGCAATTAATTCTTTATTCCAATCCGAAGTCGGTTATCCGAAATTGTTTGAAGTTGACAATAAAAAAATTATTGCCGTTACGAAAACTATTCTCAGAGATAATCATAAACTTTCCGATATGGAAAAAGCTACTCTAAAAGCCAGAGCTGAAAACAACTTTGCTGCTGATGCCGCTAATGCTTTGGTTGATGATTACGCAAGCTCCTATGATGTTCGTGTCAAATACAAACTTCTCGGACTTGCCGATTAATCTTTTGCTCTTAAATTCTAAATCCCCTTTATCTCATAAAGGGGATTTTCTTTTATGTTTACATTGTGAAAACAATCAACTTCGAAAAAGTAATTTTTTTTCAGAGGCGTTTTAACTTTTCTTCTTTATAATATTGATTTTATGCTGAAATAATCATTTTTGCTTATCACAACATGGTCTATTAATTGTATATTTATACTCTCCAAGGCTTGTTTGATTTGCTTGGTGATTTCAATATCTGCCCGAGACGGCTTTACATCTCCTGATGGATGATTGTGAACCATTATAATGGCTGCCGCTTTCTTATCCATGGCTAATTTAACAACTTCTCTCGGGTGTATAGCAACTTGATTGATTGTACCTCTTTGCATTATCTCTTCGCCTATCAAACGAAGTTTGACATCTAAAAAGATTATGCGAAATTCTTCAATATCCAAATAAGCCATTTCGGAACGGCAATAATCTATCATCGTATCCCAATCATTTATTACTGGTGTATCTTTATCCGATAAAATTTCCCACGAAAATCTTTTTGCCGCTTCCTTGATTAGCTTGAACATTATCGCCGTGTTTTCTTTAATGCCGTTTACTTCGGTTATCCGCGATACGTCCGCATTTACAACATCTCCCAGACTTCCAAATTTGCGTATTAATTCTTTGGCTATCGGTTTTACATCTCGACGCGGGATAACATATGTCAGCAATAATTCGATTAATTCGTAATCAGCCATATCCTTGCCGTTACTTTTTAAAAACCTTTCACGCAACCTTGACCGATGTCCTAAGTAATCCGGTTGTTCGTCTTGTCCCTTGCTGTCTTTCATAATTTAGTCCAATTTATACGGGGGTTTATCCAATCCTTTCGGTGAATAAGTGAAAACTTCATACCCATCATGGGTTACACCTAAAGAATGTTCAAACTGCATCGATAATGATTTGTCTCGTGTTACGGATGTCCAACCATCTCGTAATATCAGTGCATCTTTTTTTCCTTCATTTATCATTGGTTCAATCGTAAAAAACATGCCTTCTTCCAAAACAAGCCCCGTCCCTCTTCTTCCGCAATGCATAACATTGGGGGCATCGTGAAAAACTTGTCCTAAACCATGACCGCAAAACATATCGACTACCGAATAGCCGTATTTATGCGCCCATTCTTCTATCGTTGCTCCGATATCTCCCAATCGAGCACCCGGTTTTACCGCATCTATCCCTCTCATCATACATTCATAGGTTACTTCACATAAGCGTTTCGCCTTTATTTTCGGCTTACCGGCAAAATACATGCGGCTCGTATCTCCATACCATCCATCAACTATGGTTGTTACATCTATATTTAAACTGTCGCCTTCCAATAACTTTCTTTCATAATCCGGTATGCCATGACAAATTACATGATTGATTGAAATACAAACAGATTTTGGATAACCATGGTATCCTAAACATGCCGGTGTTGCTCCTTTGGACAGCATAAATTCGCGGCATAAATCATCTAATTCTCCCGTCGAAACTCCCGGTTGAACATAAGGTGTGATATAATCTAAACATTCTGCCGCTATCTTTCCGGCTATTCTCATTTTTTCAAATTCTTCCGGTGTATGTATGACTATTCCGTCTCTTCTTTTGGTGGACAATTTCTTTTCCTCTCATTTTATCAATATAATATTCTCATCTTTTTGGTTATTGATACACTTTTCTCATTTACATTGCAACTATAACAACATAATTTCAATCCGTTTTTTATTTCTTCATATAATTTTGCCGCAGCTATCGGATTTTGATTCCATACAAATCGTGCATCCATGCAATCTTCTCTCGGAACTATTAAGCATATATAACTTTCATGACCGTTATAACGCATTCGGCGTAATTCTTCCAACATTTCTAATTCAAAAAAATTTATTGTCGATGGAAAAACTATCTCTGTCCCTTGTTTGTTATAGATATTTGCTACATATACATAGGCTTTGGAATTGTTATCATCCCGTAATTCAAAATTTACGTGTTTTAGTTCCTCATCGTCATTTCTGATTTCTCGGATATGATTATATCCTCCAAAATCTTCTGCCATTATTCCGTGTGCAAATCCTTCTATAAACAAGATATTTTTATATTTATAATTAATAAAAACAAGACCATCACCTTTGTCTATCATTTGACATATATATCCAACACGACGGCGTGTATCTTGGCTTTGTGTCAAATATGCGGTTATTTCGTTCTTATACAACATATTTTTGAAGTTTGACTCCGGACACAATGCCTGAACTATATCCCCATTTTCTAATTCAACATCTAAAATCAAATCTTTATATAATCCTTTGATTCTTCCTGTTATTAATGGATTTTTATAATTCATTCTACTTTCCTTGTTGTTTTTTTCTAATTTAACAAGTCCCTGTCTTTTGCGCAAGATTTTTTCTTGGATTTTTTTCAAAAAAAAATCCCTTTCGGGATTCTTTATTTTCGTGTGTCAATTAGCTCCGGCTTATAGCCCGGAATATATTTAACTACATCATTGCCTCCGAGTTGAAAATGATTCTTTGATGCATTTTTGTGATAGGCTTCTTTATCTCGCCAACCGATAATCTTTGCCGGATTTCCTCCGACTATCGCACAACTCGGAACACTTTTGGTTACTACTGAACCTGCTCCGACAATGGCTCCCGCTCCTATCTTACATCCAGGGAGAATAATACTGCGCGCTCCTACCCAATTATCTCCCTCAAATTCAACATCTTGTGCAAACGTGTCTAATGAATAGGGAAATGTATCCGGACTGTGATAATCATGATTTGATGTATAAACTATCAAATCTTCTCCCAAAGTTACATTATTGCCCAATATAATCTTTGCCATCGCTACTAATCGGACATTCTCTCCGATATAACATGTCGAACCGACATAGATATTTTCAGGACGGTCGAGATGCGCCGATCGGCGAATTACCGTACCTTCTCCCAGTGAACCTAATTTCGAGCTGTTGGAATTGGTTATCTTGGCGCGATATTTCTTTCTTAAACTCTTTACCGGCAATACTTTCGATAAGACTTTATATAATGTTTGTTTGCTCATTATGCTCCAACCTTCTCCACATATTCTTTTAATATCTTTGATGAAGCATTTGCTTTGTTTTCTCCTCCAACCCCAAATTTCATTTCAACATCATTTTCTAAACAGACGGCTGTTTCCGGTATGTTATATTTTGTTCTATCACCCCCATTTGCAAATACTAACTTGGCGTCGGGGTATTTTTTTCTTGCCTTCTTTATTCCATCACTTGCTGAATTATCTGTATCATCAAACGACAAAACATCAATGACGCCTTTCAGATTTTCGCATATAATGCGTCGGGTGTTGAAATTCATAAAATTTGTGCCTTTTTTGCGTACCAACCATTCATCGGAATTTAAAAGTAATATAACTCCATCACTGGCTTCTGCACTGGCTTTTATCATTGCTATGTGTCCTTCATGAATCGGATCAAATCCGCCACTTACTATATAATATGTTTTCATGATTTCCTCTTTTCTTTGTTTTTGTATGTTCTCATTTTAATTCGCTTCACTCTTTAGTCAACTTTTTTCAGCTCTCTGTACCGAGTTTTTTACGTCCTCTCCTTTCACTCCTTTTGGCACGATTTTTGCATTTAAAAAACGTTGTATAACTGTACCCCTTAGATTGACCTTAATACCTTACTTTGCTAAATATGTATTAATCAGTTCTAAAAACAGTCGTATGAACTTTATTGTAACTTATTGTATTGGCTTAATTTTAATATGCGGATGTTGAACTTTTTTAAACAAAACAAACTTATTGCCCTTATGGCAATAGGTTTCGTTTTATCTATCTGTTCTCCCGCACTTGCCTATCTTCCCCCTATCAGTAACGCGCAAATGTACACTCTTGCTACTATGGGAAATGTACGCGCTTTGCGTGCCGCTATCCAACGCGGCTTGAATATTGATACCCTCGATCGTAACGGAAATACGGCTCTTTGTCATGCGATAAAACAAAGAAATTATACTGCCTACAATACTTTACGCGCTGCCGGTGCAAATCCGAATCACCCTTGTATGCAAAACCTTATGGCCAGAAATCGCGACTCCTTTATGCAATCAAGACGTGTGGTTCCTACTACCGCAAATTCTCGTGAAGCCTATGCTTATCTCGGCGAAGAAGATTATCTGCTCTCACCAACTGCTTGGCTTATCGGCGGAGCTATCCTGCTCGGTGGTATTCTCGTTGCCGTCATGGGCGGCGGCGGTGGCGGTGGAAACGATTTCTTCTTTCCGCTCTCTTATAATGAAACCGACTACAGCTTGGGTGGAACTGTCGGTACAGCGACTCCCAGCTCCCCCGAAACTTCAAATTATAATCGCGTTATTCTTGATGAACAACTCGGCGGTTCTTTAACTAATGGCGCCTTCCCTGATTATAACTTCGGAGATGGTAAACTTGAGGGGTGGGTTATCAGCAACAACTCTTCTATTAAAGTTTCCGGAGATGATGGGGCTACCTCTCAACCTCTAACAGATTTAATTGATTTTCGTTATAGTGCTCTCGATTACAGCCAATACATTCAAGTCGCTATGCGCGGGGTCAATCGCTCAACCGTCAATAACGGTTATAGTCCCGACTCTTCTCGTTATGATGCCAGCAAAAATTACCTTATTACCCTTAAAGATAATACGGCTGCTTTGGTTGCCTTGAAAAATAGTACCGCAAATAATTACGATACTATCAAAATTGATGCTAAAAACGGTACCTTGGCTATGATTGCAAGCCAAAGCTCTACGGCTACCAACCATGCAAACGGCCTTATCTCTATGTCTTTCCATGGAGATAAAGATAATCACTCTATTGTCGGTATGTATGCCGATACTAATTCAACCATAATCAATAACGGAACTATTTCCGGTACGGCAAAATCTGCCGATAGTATCGCCGGTTCCATGATTGGTATGCGCGGGCAAATCATTAATCAAGAAAAAGGTACTTTCTCAACTACTACTCTTACCAATAACGGTAATATTTCTTTTAGCGCAAGTGCCGATAATCGCGAAATCAGTACAGGTCTTGTCGGTATGGGAAGCTATGTCGAAGACTCTTTTCTAAATGGCTCCTACCTCTTCTCTCGTGCCGGAAACGTTGTTATTAATAATAACGGAAATATTGCTCTCGATGTCGCTTTAACCGGTGATAACGGTACTTATTCCGCAACCGATAGCGACGGAAATAATATGTTCCTTCAAGGTTTAAGCGGTATTATCGGTATCCGTGCCGATGGAAATACTACTGCTACCAACTCCGGTACTATCCAAGTGTCTATTACTGATACCGGTAGTGAAGACAATACTGTTACCGAAAGTGTTGCCGGAATGTTCTCTATTCGAAACGGAGTTCTTATAAATGATAAATACATCAGTATTGATGGCGGTATCGGTTCTTACGGTATGATTGCCGTGCGCGGCGATGGTAAAAATCCTGAAATCGATCAGGATAATCCCAGTATGACAAATAACGGAACTATTGCTATTGATAGCAAAAACGGTTTTGGTATCGCTTCTTATAACGGTGGTTTGTCTATCAACAATGGTACAATTACTTTGCAACAACAAGGTACCGGAATCTTACATGATACCGGCGGTATTGAAAATAATAATGAAATTACTATTCAAGGCGGCGGAACCGGTATTCGTATGTCTCAAAAAGGTACTATCAATACGAATAATAACAGTAGCATCACTATTGATAATGCTTTGACTAATGATGTTTCTTCTTCTGGAAGCAGCGGTGATAGCTCTACCGGTGATGACAGTTCTACCGATTCTAATTCGGCGGAAACAATCGGTATCTATCTTGAAGACGGAACCGTAAACAACAACGGAACCATTACAATTACCAACAATACAAGTGCCAACGGAACAACTGCTTTTGCTATTAAAGCTAATAAAGGAACTCTTAACAATAATAATACTCTTTCCATTACAAATAACTACAATAGTTACGGAATCGTTATTGAAAACGGTACTATTCTTAATAATGGTCAAATTTCTTTAACTAACTCTAAAGGTGCTTTAGATAACGAAGCCTATGCCATCAAATCAACTCAAGGTGATGTTACAAATAATGCGGCTCTTACCATTTCTAACAAAAACAATGCTTATGGTATTGAAGCCCTCGCCGGTACCGTCAACAATTCTGCAACTATCTCTATTAATCCTTCAACAAATTTAACTTCTGCTTTGGCTTATGGCATTAAAGGCGGTAACAGTGATATTATTAATAGCGGAAATATTACCATTAATAATGCTACGGAATCTTATGCCATTTCGACAGAAAACGGTGATATTTCTAACACGGCAAACATCACTTTAAGTAACAATAATGGTGCTCTTGATACAAAAGCCTATGCTATTAAATCAACTCAAGGTGATGTCAATAACTCTGCTTCTATCTCTATCTCTAACAAAGATGAAACCTATGCCATTGAAGCTCTTGCCGGAAATGTTGATAATACCGGAACTATCTCTATTAACCAAAATACTAGCCTCACATCAAAATTGGCTTATGGTATTAAGGGCGGAAACAGCAATATTTCCAATGATGCGGCTATTACAATTAATAATGCTACGGAATCTTACGCTATTTCTACGGAAAACGGTGATATTTCTAACACGGCAAATATCACTTTAAGTAACAACAATGGTGCTCTTGATACAAAAGCCTATGCCATTAAATCAACTCAAGGTGATGTTGAGAACTCCGGAAATATTAATATTGATTATAAAAGCGAGGCTTATGCTATTGAAGCCCTCGCTGGTACCGTTAATAATACCGGTACTATATCTATTAACCAAAATAACAACAATATCACTTCTACCATCGCTTATGGTATTAAAGGCGGCGTTACCGACATCAACAATAATGCTGCTATTGTTATCAATAATGCTAAAGAAAGCTATGGTCTTTCTACCGAAAACGGTTACATTGTCAACAATGCTACAATTACTATGGGAAATACCACCGGGGCTCTTGATGATAAAGCCTATGCTATTAAGTCAACTCAAGGCGATGTTGACAATAACGCTGAAATTACTATTTCAAATAAAAATGAAGCTTATGCCATCGAAGCCCTCGCTGGTAACATTATTAATGATGCTGCCATTACCATTAACGGAAATACCGGCTCTTTGTCTAACCTTGCTTATGGTCTTAAAGGCGGTGTCGGCTCTATCACTAATAATCAAACAATTACCATTAACAATGCTAATGAACAATATGGTATTTCTACAGAAAATGGTATTGTAACAAATAATGCCGATATTACTTTGAATAACTCCCAACAAGCTCAAAATAAAACTTCTTATGGTATTAAAGCTGAAAAAGGAAGTGTTATTAATAATGCTAATCTCTACATTAATACCACGGGCGATTTATCTCAAGGTATTGATGTCGATACCGGTTCTTTCGGTATTTGGGGTAATGAAGCCAACATCCTTAACAGCCAAAACTCATCTATCGTCTTTACTAAACGCGGTAATGGTATGCATACCGAATCCGGATTAAACCAAAACTACGGACAAATTAATATGCAAGCCGGCGGTGTCGGTATGTCAACATCAAGCGGAAATGCTATTAACTATGGTTCCGGTGTTATTACCATTGATGATACCGGTGTCGGTATGAAATCCGGTCTCGGACAAGCCTCAAACCAAGGACAAATTAATATTACAGGTTCTATGTCAACTGGTATGGAATCTCAAAACTATGCCGTTAATGACGGAACTATCAATGTTACCGGTTACAATTCTATCGGTATGAGTGTTACTGCCGAAAATGCTCAAATTATTAATAATAAAGACATTATTATGAGTTCAGATCATAACGGAAAACTTAATTATGGTATGTATGGCTCTACCGGTGTTTATAGTCGTATGACAAACAACGGAAATATTACAATTACCGGACGTCAATATCCTACGACGGAAAATATTGCCTACGGTATGTATCTTGATGAAGGTGAAGCGAAAAACTACGGTATTATTACTCTTAATGATATGTTTGGTTATGGTATGAATTTAGGAACGGGTGGTACTCTTGATAACTATAGCCAAATTATCCTTAACTACGGCGGTGTCGGTATCGGCGGTAATGGCTCCGGTGCTAGCGACAAAGAAACCGCCGCCACAATTAACCATCAAGGGGCTACCATTACTATTACCGGTGATAATTCTTACGGTATGCAAATGCTTGGTGCGGCTACGGCTTGGAATGATGGAACTATCTCTGTTGACGGTGAAAACTCTTATGGTATTTTTACAACCGACGGAAGCGGCACTAACAATAATTCAATAACAATGGCTGCTGACAGCTCTATCGGTATGCACAGCGTTTCTGCCGATATTATCAATAAAACAAATGCTACCGTTACTATCCAAGGACAAAATTCTGTTGGTATCCAAACTCAAGATGGCGGTACGTCAAGTACAAGTATTATCGGTGCTCTTAATGAAGGTACGATCAATTTAGAAGCCTCCTCTACCGGATCTATCGGTATGAAAGTTACCGGTAGCGGTCAAGCTCGTAACAAAGGAACTATTAATGTTATGAGTACTGGCTCTTCCGGTATGATTGCTGATGGTTCCGGAACTATCGATAACAGCGGAGATATTGATGTTACCGGTGATGAATCTTATGGTATGCAAGCAACTCAAGGAACGGCAACAAATAATAAAAATATTACTATCAATGCTGATGATTCTTATGGTATGTATGCAGATGGCGGAACAATTGTTAATGGTCTAAACGGAACAATTACCATCTCCGATGGAAACAACAGCATTTATGCCATGTATGTCAATTCCGGTAATGCTGAAAACCAAGGAACTCTTTCCTTTACGAAAGAAGGCATTATTGCTATGTATGCTCGTTCCGGTACCGCTATCAATAATAAAATCATCAATGTTTCTGGAGCAAATTCTATTGCTATGCAAGGTGAAGGCGATGCTCAACTTACAAATAATGCTAATATTACAACAAGCGGTGATTCTTCTATCGGTATGGAAGCCGGCGGTAATTCTACCGTTACCAATGAATTAGACGGCGTTATTACCGTCAACGGTCCAAACTCTCAAGGTATGGTCGCTCTCGGCGTAATCCTTGGTAATAGCCAAACTCAAGGTACCGCTATTAACAGCGGAACAATTCAAGTAAACGATGCTACTTCTGTGGCTATGTATGCCGATGGCGGTATTATTAAAAACTCCTCTACCGGACAGTTAATTACCGATGGTTCCATTGGTATGTATGTTCTCAACGGACAAGGCGTCAACGAAGGTATTATTGAAAACGATAATGGTAATTTCAAAGCTATGTACGTGGAAGCCGGTAGTATCGAAAACCAAGGTCGTATTACTCTTAACGGTGAAAATTCTATCGGTATGGAAACAAATGGTTCTGCTACGGCTTCAAATGCTCTCGAAAACAGCGTCATTATTGTTAACGGTGCTAACTCTATCGGTATGAAAGCTACGAGCGGTACGGCTTCTAACTATGGAAAGATTATCGCTAATAATGCAACGGCAGTTGCTATGCAAGCTGACGGAGGTACTATCATTAATGAAGACGGAGCTTCTCTCCAATCTATCGGCGAAGTCGCTATGCTTGTCAACTCCGGTACCGGTATAAATAACGGGGTTATCTCTTTGGCTCAAGAAGGTATCCATGCTATGCGCGTCGTTCAAGGTACTATCACTAATAACAAAACTATTAGCTTAACCGGTGATAATGCTGCGGGTATGGTCATTCAAGGAACCGGTACCGCTACTAACGAAACTTCCGGAAATATCAGTGTTAGTGGAGCAAATGCTTATGCTATGCTCGCTAATGGTGCCGGTACCGCTACGAATAACGGAATTTTGGATGTTCAGAATGCTAACTCTTATGCGATGTATGCCGATAACGGTGGTACTATCGTTAACTCTTCCGGTGCGACAATTAACACTATCGGCTCCTCTGCTCTTTATGTTAAAAACGGTGTTGCTAAAAACCTTGGTGATATTACGAATAATAATAATGGTTTCCACGCTATTCATGTCGTTTCCGGTAGCGGTACAAACTCCGGTAATATTACACTCAATGGTTCGGATGCTGCCGGTCTTTATGCTCAATCAGGTACTCTCAAAAATGATGGGGGTACAATTACCATGAACGGTGAAAGTAATACAACCGGTATCTTAGGCGAAACCGGTACCGTCAGTGTTACAAATAGCGGTACTATTACAGTTACTGCGTCGGGTGCTAGCGGAACAGGTATTGAAATCGCAGGTGGCTCTGTCTTTAATAAAGGATCAATTACGGTTACCAGCGCATCCGGTACCGGTATCAGCATTAATACAGGATCCGCTACTAATGAAACTGAAATTAATGTTACCGGTAATGCTTCGGTGGGTATGATTTCAAATTCCGGAGGACAACTCACAAATGCCGGTGGTGCAAGCATGACCGTTAAAGGTACCGGATCTATCGGTATGCATGCTGCTAAAGGCGGACAAGTAACAAATAATGGTGCTTTAACGGTTGAAGGTGATTCTACCATCGGTATTTTGGTTGAAAATAGAGCAACCGGAGTTAATGGCGGTACTTTATCTGTTACCGGTAATAAAATTGTCGGTATGCAAGCTAATAATTCAAGTACTATTACCAATACCAGTAATATCTATGTGAAAGGTTCTGAAGTTGTTGGTATGAAAGCAACAAATAACTCTAAAATTGATAACCAAGGAACTATTCTATTTTCCGGTACTACAGCCGGAAATAACGGAACAAGCAATATCTTTTCTATTGATTCAACAAGTTCTATCTTAAACCAAGGAACCGTTGCTTCTGCAACAACGCCCTCAATAACAAGTTATAGTGCGCCAGTTACCATGTCCCTCATGGCTGCTCCGATGTCCTTTAATGATAGCGGCGTCTATGTCGGTGAAAATGGTCGGTTCATTGCCTCAACCATGGATGGAAATTTAAGCGTTGACGGTTCTGCTCTTGATGAAGGTAATCAATCTGAATATGTCTTGAAAAATGCTTTAACCGCTTCCGATATCTCTAATCTTAAAGTCAAAGGTACGGCTTGGTTCAGTGATGTCTCTGTTCAAGAAAGCCAAGATGATGTCGATTTATCTGACATTACGATTCCTAGCGATAATGCCGAAGAAACTTCTTCTCAAACAAACGATGAAACACTAACAGATGATACGAACAATAATGAATCTTTGACTTTTGAAACAGATGGCTTGAAAAATTATAATATCGTGGCTCGAAAAGTCGCTTTGAATTCCGTTTTATCTTCAAGTTCAGGAATTCAAGACAGAGCTCTCCTCAATCAAATCGATTCCTCTTATGAAGCCGGAAAATCTTCTCAAGTCTTTAATGTACTCAAATATGCCGAAACAAATGCTGACTTGGCTAATGAAATTAAAGGTGAATTTGGTCTCGACTTGTTTGCAAACTTTACAAAACAAAACTTCGATGTCATCAAGAGTGCTGACAGACAAATCAACGCTACTCTCTTAAATAACTCTGACAACCAAGAAATTCGCGTCATGGCCGGTTATGACTTCTATGGTCGCAAACAAGATGCTACGGCTTATATTGCTGATTATGATGACCAAGCTCACTCCGCTTTTGGCTTAATCGACAAAAAATATAATGATGTCTTCCGTTATGGTCTTGGTGCTATGGTAACAAAATATAGTAGCGATTATGATGATGACACGGCCTCTCGTGATGAAATTATGGTTCACCTTTTGGCTCCCCTATCCTTCCAATACGGAAATTCTAAACTCGTTTCCGTTCCTCGTATCGGTATGGGATTCGGCGACTACACGAGACATGTTACCAGTGGTTCTTATGAGGGTGATGTTACTAACTACTATTATGGTATTACCAATGAAGCTCGCCATACTTTTGATATGGGATGGTTTGGACTTGAACCAACTCTTGAATTTAATGTCTTGGGTATGTACCAAGGTAAAATTAAAGAAAAAGACAGTGCTTTGGAAATTAATGCAACAAATAATATTTCTGTTGAAACAGGTATCGGGTTGTATGCTGTCAAAGAAATTGAACTCGGTGAAAAAGGAAAAATTAACTTACGTGCCGGTGGTACTTATTATCATGAACTGGCTAATCCCTTCCAAGCTCAAAAAGCTCGTATGACGGATGCCGGTATCAATTATTTCGTCAACTCTTACGATGCTCGTCGTGACAGAGCAGTCCTCTCCCTCCGCTTAGACTACCGTTACAAGCAATTCAACTTGTACAGCGAATTCAGCAAATATATTGAAACGGATGATGCCTATGCCATCAATGCCGGTTTGGGATACAAGTTCTAAGGCTTGTCTCCTGAATTGGACTGTCCGATATTATTTTACAGATATTGATTATTTTGTTTGTCCTGAGTGACGTAAGCTCGGGGCTTTTTGTTTGCTTATTTCTTAAAGAAAACTATTGAGATAGTTTCTTCTCATTTTCTAATCGTATAACTTGGTAACTTCTACTGTTTTGCAGTGCCTTACTAAATGCCGATATCTTGAATCTTTTCCATGCTTATGTGATTGTCTAAATCATTGTATTTTTATATGTAAAAACCGCTCTTTCCTTACTGCGATATTCTATGAAATGAATTTTGGTAGTTCACTGTTAACAAAAAACTTCGATATAAGCCACAGCTGTTTCTGTCTCTAAACTTACGATACGGCACCCATATTTTGTTATTTTTTTAGAACATCCGTGTTCATCTTTTATAAAAATTCCTTCTTTTGAAAAATCAACAACTTGGTGTTGCGGCGTTTTGCTAAGCATTCTATTCTTAAAATAATGACGTATTCCTGCTTCATCCGTCCAAAATCCCGCCGTACACATTTTTCCTCGCTTTTCTATTTTTTGTATCTTTGCTTACAAAAAAAACGCCCTACTCCTTTCAGGCGTTTTGTTTCTTTATGCCTTCTTATTTTTTTGTTTCATAAACTTTAATTTTATTAAAACCTTTATAAGCAGTGTTATTTAATGCCTTTTCTGCATTGTGTAACAAATCTTTTAGTTCTCCTGAAACTTTAGAGGAGCAAATACCTGCCAACATCTCTAAATTTTGTTTTTCCGCGGAAGATTTGATAATTTCTACTGCAGACATACTTTCAACGACACGTTTAAATACTGTCTTTGCTATTTTTTCATCTGAATTATCTAAAAAAATTGCAAATTTGTCATTTTCTAAGCGTGCTATAAAATCACTATCTCGCAAGGCTTTTTCTAATGTTTTTGCTGTTTGTTTCAATGCTCGATTATAATATTTTCCGCCCATTTTACGAATAGCTTCTGCGTTATTCAATTTTGTAATTATTAAAGAAAAGGGCTTTTTCATAATCTGCGCTTCTGTTATCTTTGATGGGATTACCTCTTCAAAATATTTTTTATTATAAGCGCAAGTTAACGAATCGCGGCGGTATTTTTCAATCTTGTCTTCTTCATCATAATATAGAATCAACAAAAGGATGACAAACGTAAATAAAAAGGCTATAAACATTGTGGCTGCTAATGTCCATTCTTCCAACCAAACGCCATAAGCTGCCCAACAAATAAAGCTCAAACAGTACATTGTGTACATGTAACTTGACAGTCCTGTAACACTTTTACTTTTCAGAATACGAATCGTTTGAATTGCAAAAGCTATAATTGTTGCTAATCCTGCGGCATATCCAATATATTCAAATATTGTATCCATATCAAACATCATAATTTAAGCCCTTTTCAATCAATATATTCCTTATTTTTTTTCAGAATAGCATGATACTCGTATATAAAAAGTTAAAATCTCAGAATTATTTTATTAATTCCAGTATCTTTTTCCTACTTCCGAACGAATTGTTTTTATTTCAACATCCTTTGTTTGCTCATTAATCCATATTGAGGCTCCTAAATTTTTTTTTGAATTAAAATCTTCGTCCTTTACTTTAATCCCTTTTCCTTTTTCTATTGTTATTACGCCTTTATATAGGCATTCCTTCGCCTTTTTGCGGCATTCTAAACTTAACCATTGTTGGTCTTGCACTTTACTTTGTCCGTTCCAAATTTTGTTTAATTGTTTCTTTTTATCTTTATCTAACGGTAAACTTCCGGTCTTTTCCAACCAAACATTTTTTACAAAAGATTGACCACGTGAAGGCAAAATAACCATTTTTCCCTGATTGTCCCTTACGGCAACCGCTTTGCCGTTGCTATTTACCAAAACATCCGGAAGCCGAACCGTTAGCAAGCTCAAACTTCCAATCACTATTCCTAACCATCCCCATACGCGCCATTTTTCTTGCCATATGCACAGCCAAAGTCCTCCGAAAACTATGAATACTAATCCCCATGTCGGTAATGAAGGAACCCAAAAACCTGAATTCGGCATGGCGGCAACATATGCGGTTATTTTGTTGACAATCCCGACGCCCCAACCGACGGCTTGTAACGGCATATAGGCTATGCCTAACGGATAACATAAGAGTGATATTAAAACACAAGGCATAATAACTAAACCGATTACCGGTCCGGCCAATAAATTTCCAAGTGTTGTATATAGTGCTATTTGATTAAAATGATATACGGAAAAAGGCAGTGTCGCCAAACTTGCCACAAAATCTGAAATCAAAATTCCCAAAATATAAACCCAAATACCTCTTCCCAGTTTTTTCAAAACACTTTGTTTTTTATCTTCGTCGCCATGAAAAAATTTTTGCAAACTTCCCGCATAACGCTCATAAAAAGCTATAAGGGCAATGACAGCTGCGAATGACATTTGAAAACTTGCCCCTATCAAGACTTCCGGACGAAACATTAAAACAAACATGGCTGCCCATGATATGGTTAACATTGATATGGCTTGACGACAGCACAAAATCCCTATCAAGACGATTAAGGTCATGATAAATGCCCTTTGTGTCGGAATTTCCGCTCCCGATAAAACCAAATATACCATGCTCATTATTATTGCCAGTACAGCGGCTGCCTTTTTGGTATCATAACGAGCTATAAGTGGCGGACAAAGCGAGCTTATCCACCTTACTAACAAAAACATCATTCCCGCCAACATACTCATATGTAATCCTGATATTGACAAGAAATGTGCTAATCCCGAATCTCTATAATTTTCGACCAACTGTTTGCTCATTCCGCTTCTTTCTCCGGCAATTACCGCAGCAGCAATTGAGGCCTCATCTTTGGGTAAAACTTGATTAATATAATTTACCATGTTTTGGCGAATATTGTGTATCTTTAAATTTAGCTTATCTGTCCAACGGCTTGTATTGGCACATTCTATCGGCAAAGCTCGACTGACGGAATATCCCGTTGCTTTAATTCCTTCAAAAAATGTTTTTCTGTCAAACTGGTAACCTCCGCGAATTACCGGAGGCATCGGCGGCATTATTTTCGCTATCATCTCGACACATTGTCCTGTCCGAGCCGGAGATGTCCTACTTAACAAAGTTATTTTATAAAGCCCGTGTAATTTTTTTTCATCAAAATCTTGAACGTCATCTAATAACAATCTGACTTTCCCTGTCGAATTTATATCTTGTGCAACAATTCTTCCTTGAATGTAAAGTTTTTGTTCTCCTTCAACAAACGGAACTTTATTAATATAAGCGGCTCGTAACTGCACCGTGATAAATCCCAAAACAATTATTGCCATTATCCCTATTCCATACAAAATGTTCAACTTGTGTCGGAAGATAACAGCTAAAAGTATTAAACTTTCTACGAAAACTAATCCCAACCAGAGCGGCGGTTCAAAACTTAAAGAAAAATAAATTCCTATTCCCAATCCATACAATACCGGTATCCATGGGAAGCATCGATATTTTTCTTGTGATAAATTTTCTTTAAACTTGTTCAAAAACATTTTCCTTCAACCCTATGATTTTTAAAATAATCCTTCTTTGTTTCTTTCGCAAACAATTATCTCGTTTTACGCAAAAAAAATTGTTAAGCCTTTTGAACTTAACAATTTTTTCTTTTCTTATCTTTGGATTTTTATTTCTCCAAAAATGTTTTCCGCTTTGAATCTTTTTTCTCCTTCTTTCAGCTTAATATAAATCCTGATATGGATTTCGTGGTCGGTCAAAACCACTTCATCATAAGCGGATAAAGGATAATACTCTGCTCTTTCCTCATCTTCAGAACTTAAACTGAGACGTAAGGATTTTTTAAACGGGCTGAAGTAGATTTTTTCACCCTGAGACTTGACCATCAAGCAGAAATCTCGATTGTTGTATTTGTCTGAAAAGACAACCAACGACACTTCTGAATCTTCGGGATTAAATGTTTCTACTGTTTTTTTCCATTCTTCTTCAGAATAACGTCTTACATCAAAAAAGACGTTCTCCATTCTTTCAAAAAAGCCCTGCATAGAGCTCCACATTTTTTTCTTATTCATAATAATCTTTTTTAGTTAATAATAGAATTTATTGTTACACGTTACAATATTGTCAATTTTTTGTCAAGTATTTCCTTCAACGAAAAATTTTATCTCGTTTCCTTTTGTGCATTCACAATCTATCAACGGATAGTTTTCCTTATGCGGAAGATTGAAATGCCACCATTCGTGTTCTAAAGCTTCAAACCCTGCTTGTTCCATAAGTTCTCGGAATATTGTCCGATTTTTTATGCTTTCCGAATTTTCTCCTTCATTCCACGAATATTTTGCCTTTTCCAAATGGTGGCGAAACTCATCCCACTGTCCTTGTCGGATTTGTTGAGCATATTTCGGATCATAGGCATCAACACGACACGGAAACTTTAGCTCGCAACCATCAGAATCTGTTAAAACCGCATCTATTGCCGAGGCATGGCAATGTTGTGAACACTCTGCCGTGGCGGCAAAGAACCCTTGCATCGGTATTATTTCTTTCATGCGATAAAAGGCCTGAACCGGACGATATGCATCACAAATTTTCAGCTTTAACCCTCTTTCCTGTAATAACGGTTGCAACTTCTTTAGACATTGTGCCAAATCCGGATGAACAAAACAACGATTTCCTAAACCGACTTCTTGATAAACGGCGGTTTGCATCATATTTTCCGTTCCGGCATACATCATATCTATGATAAATGTTTCATCTGTTTTGATTTCAACAAGTCTAACCATTTTTTTCATTTGCTTATTCATAATAGTTTTTCTTTTAAATTAAATAATAGTTTTACTTTTTTGTTTTTTCATACTTCTTGCTCTTTGTCAATATCCTCATGCCGCAAATTTCTGTTTGATTTCCTGTCTTTTTTTGTTATGCTGTTGCTATCGTAATCTTTTTTAGGAGACAATATGTCCGATTTTTCTATAACCGAACTGTTAGCCTTTCAATTTTTTCTTATTCTTCTTAATGCCCTCTTTGCTTGTGCTGAAATCGCCGTCATTTCTATTAATGACAACAAACTCAAAAAACTTGCCGACAGCGGATGCAACCAAGCAAAACGTCTTCTCTCTCTTACCCAACAACCTGCCCGTTTCTTAGCAACTATCCAAGTCGGAATTACTCTTGCCGGTTTTTTAGGAAGCGCTTTTGCCGCCGATAACTTCTCTGACCGCATTGTTGATTGGCTTGTTGCCTCCGGTGTAACTATCAGTCCGCAAAAACTTGATGTCCTTTCCGTCATCTTTATTACTCTCGTTTTATCTTATGTAACTCTAATCTTAGGAGAACTTGTCCCCAAACGTCTGGCTATGCAACATGCCGAAAAAATCGCTCTGGCAATGTCCGGTTTGGTCTTTGTTATTGCCAAAATATTTGCTCCTTTAGTTTGGTTTCTGACAGCTTCGACGAATATCGTCTTGCGCCTTCTGGGAATTAATCCTGATGAAAAAAATGATAAAATTACCGAAGAAGAAATTTTTATGATGCTTGATGCCGGTGCGGAAAACGGAACTATTCGCGATATGGAAAAAACTCTCATCCATAATGTCTTTGAATTTGATAACAAAACCGCCGAAGATGTCATGACCCACCGAACCGATGTTGTTTTCCTCAACAATGACGACCCTGTTTCTCTCTGGGAAAAAATCATTTCCGAAACCCGTTTCTCGGTTTATCCCGTTTTTAAAAATTCCAAAGACAATATTGTCGGCCTTCTTAATATTAAAGACTATATTAAATATAAAAATTCTTCAAAAGATATTCTTATTAAAAATGCGCTTACTCCGCCCTTTTGTATTCCATCTTCTTTACGTATTGATAAACTTTTTGCACAAATGCAAAAATCACGTTGCCACTTTGCCGTGGTTATCGACGAATATGGCGGCGTCGATGGCGTGGTTACCATGAACGATTTGTTAGAGGAAATTGTCGGTGAGCTTGAAGATGATATTTCTGCGCCTCAATCTACTCCTGATATTGTGCAAATCAATAAAAATTCTTGGAAAATTAAAGGTGAAACCCCTCTTGAAGAGGTTGCTCCCATCCTTGATATTAATGCAAATGATTCTGAATATGATACTTTTTCCGGATTTGTGCTTTCCCTTATGGAACATATTCCGCAAAATAAAGTTAATTTTTCTCTTAAATATAAAAATTTTAGTATTAAGATTGTTCGTGCAAAAGGACATAAAATTGAAGAAATACTTGTGAATAAAATCTTCTGATTTATTTTATTAGGTTGCAATTTTTTTATTTTACCTCTAATTTGCGGTTTAGAATTTTATGTTTTTATTTATTTGAGCGTAACATGAAAAATAAACAAGTTATTTTAATCGGAGAAGGATGTTTCTTTGCTGACAATTTTCTTTTCTTTAAAGAGCATGGTTTTAATCTGAAAGTTATTCGAACAAAAAACAAACTTGAATACTTTTGTGCTAACTATAATCTTTTTGAACAACTCGGAGCTCAAATTATTGATTTTTCCGACACTCAAGACTTTTATAAAAGTCTCGAACTCTCTCCACAAACTCTGATTGTTACAGGCGGACATTTCGGAGGTGGAAAATTATTTCTTCCTATGCAAAAAGTTGATACGGAAGAGCTCGATATCCTTTATAAAATTACAAAATTTAATTTTGACAATAATCTTCAAGCAAAATCTCTCCGCTACTTTAACGGTGATACCAATTTCGGTGATGAAAAAATCTTACTAGACTTTAAACAAAAAACTCGTTATGTCGATGCTTTCCTCTTTGATAATGATTTATTACGCGATATGGTACTTTTGAATGTTCCCGAAATTAAAAACAAAAAAATTCTTCTCGGATGGTTTGAAACTCCCTTAGAGCGTTTTGTAAAACATAACACTTCTGCTTGTTTTGAAAAATCTTTCCTCTCTTTAGGACGTATTCTCTGTTCTACGCCCAAAGAATTTCAAAAATTAAAGCCCTTGCTTTACCCTAACCCTCATTTGTGGCACCGCAAAAAAATTAACCAACTTTTCATTAAATTTAAACATTGCTTTTTGAACAGACGAAAATTGTTCTATCATCTGGCTAACGGCGAAAATTATAATGAAATTCTTGCTGATAGAATACACTTCTTTATGCATCATCAATGTATTTGTTTTGGTATTTCTCACTTCTATGATGTTTTTCGCGGAAGTGTTGCCGATTTTCACAAAAATAAACATCTTGACCTTTCTCCTCAGGGACAAAACATTCCTCACAATCCTTTTACCGACAAGCCGGCTTATTATGCCTTTTGCAACAATCCCAGTAAAGACTTGTGTTATCTCATGAACGGCATTATTCCTCTTATTTCTCATGATGAACATAGTCTCTATAAAGAATTAATAAAACGAAAAATGGCTTTCTTAATTAAATCTCCTCAAGATTTAGTTAATCTTAAAAATTTATCAAATAAAGAAATTCAAACTTATCGCGATAATATTTTCAATAATCGTGAACTATTTACCTTTGAACCTGTGGGCAATATGCTTCTTAAAGAATTTCAATTTTGTGAATAATCATAAAAAAAACGGGATATTTTCCCGTTTTTTTCTCTTTAACAACTTGCTATAACATCTCGGTCTGTATAACGCAGTTCTCGCGCACTTCCATATCTTTCTCCATGGACATAAGCAAGAAATTCATCTTTGAAGTCATAAATGTCTCCATAGCCCCTATCTCTTATGTAACAATTTGCTATCATATAAATATGATCCATTAAACCTATTGTCATGGTCGATAAGATATTTAATTTCTTTTGCAATATTTTCTGATAAACCGGATCTTCTTTATGTTGAAGCGAATGCATGCCTTCCATGCGGCGTCTTATCGTGTTTATTGTTTTGGAATTTCTTTCTATTTGTAAACGAGCTAAAACATCGTAGTAATTGATTAAACTTTCGCTGTCTGTCAGATTCTTTATTATTTTGTGGATTCCTTCCGATGGATTGTCTTTCTTAATTGTTTTCATCAAAAAATCAAACAATGAGTTCCTTGTCTTTTTGGCTAACTCAAGATCTTCTAAAAATGCTTCTCCGAGCGTTTGATATTTTACATCTACCATCGCGCATTCTCCTTTTTATTCTGACATAATTATATCTTTTAATATGTTTTTATTTTATCATATTTTCTAACTTAAAACAACACATTTCTGTAACAAATTTGTAACATTCCTGCTTTTTTATTTTGACTTTTTTCCTTTTCTTCGCTAATCGTTACTTATCTTATTTGTGAGGTATCATGTTACTTTTCGATATTATACTTATTGCCTTGGCTCTCGCTGTCGATGCTTTTGTTGTTTCTTTTTCTTATGGACTTATCATCAAAAAGAAACGCAACTTGTCTGCTCTTAAACTTGCTCTCAGTACCAGCGGCGGGCAATTTATCATGCCGCTTATCGGTTGGTACGGAACAAAAGCTATCTATAAATATGTTGCTACTTTTGACCACTGGATTGCGTTCTTTGTCTTCCTTTTTCTCGGAATTAAAGTTATTGCTGACGCTTTGGAAAACAAAAATTCCGATAATCCAAAAAAACTGGATAAAAATCTTTCTTTCAAAATCTTATTGATTATCGGAATTGCGACAAGTATTGATGCCTTCGTCATGGGCGGAACTTTGTTCTTTGTTAAAATTAACATTTTACTCGCCACTTCCCTTATCGGAATTATTACATTTATCAGCTCTATTGCCGCTTTTCGTTTGGCACGGGCTTTTCGCAAACTTCCAACCAAATATATGGAAATCTCCGCAGGTCTTATTCTGATTGCTTTGGGAATAAAAGTTTTATGCGAACATTTATCGGCTTAATTAAGTGATTATAAATCTTTTTAAGATATTTTCTTATCCGAAGGAGTTTTTATCATGATGAATTTTCGTTTTTTATTTTGTTGTTCTTTGGCTTTAACAATAGCTTCTCAAGTTCTTGCACAAGACAATCAAAAACTTTCTTCTTCCGAGGCTTCTCCTGTTGCCGATGAAGAGGAAAACAGCTATCAGAATATGCTCCGCAAGAAATTTATGGAAATCGATGCCAATAATGATGGTTCTCTTTCTCAAGAAGAATATAAAGCCTATAATGATGAAATCGAACGTAAACGTCGTGAAATTATGGATAAGGCTTTTCTTGATATGGATAAAGATAATGACGGTATTGTTTCTCAAAACGAGTTCTTGGAAAGAATTAATCAAAAACGGCTTGAAATGCGCCATCTTATTCAAAAAAGTGCTCCCGCCTCTTTTTCCTCTGATACGGAAACTTCAGCGAAAAATTCTTCAGATATTCAGGTCTTAAAACAGAATACGACTCCTCAGGAAAATTCTTCTCCTTTTGCCAATATTGATGAAGAAAAAGCGGATTAGTTTCCGCTTTTTATTTTGTTCTGACCGTAATGAGCGGAACCCGCATTTCTTTTGCCGTCATTCCGGCATGATGAGCGATAAATTTCGGGCTTTCTACGCCATCCTTGGTTTGGTAATCCAGCATAATTTCACCTATGGCTACGGCTATGTAATCTCCTAAAAATCCTCGTAATCTCGGATGCTCTTGCCCCTCTCCCATATAACCGTCTTTTATATAATCTTCTGCGGTCATCAGTTTATAGTCGTCCTTAAAACGTTGTTCAAATAAATTTGCAAATTGCGCTTTTTTATTTTCTTTGATATAAAAAGCCACGGTTCTCGGTTCTATTGCCGGAGGTTGACGCAAACATTCATCCAACTCAGCTATTTCATTGAGCTTTATCGTTTCTTTTATATCTAACAAACCATGATCGGCCGTAATAATTAATAAACTATCTTTCCAATCACTTATCGCTTGCTCCAGTTTGTCATTCAAACTTTTAATAACCGTTTTGGTTCGTTCACTATAACAGCCGGTGCGATGCATGGTACTATCGGGTTCTTTATAATAACTCAATATGAATTTTTTACCTTCTTCATGCGTTAATTCTTTAATTTTATCGCAAATAGAGTCAAAACTTTTTATTGCAAAGTCTCCCCAAGGTTCGGCAACGCCATAAGCCTTGTAGATGCCTTGTTCTCTGATTTGCTCGTATAATTTCTTGTAAGGTAAAATATCTTTAAAAACATTTATCTCTACCGGCTTTTGCGTATAGAAATCTCGATTTAAAAATAGTTCTACATTTTTGCCACATTCCCTAAAATAGCATTGCCATCCCGCCGCACCGTGCTCTTTGGGAGTTAATCCGCTATAAATACTGGTTGTAGCCGCGGTGGTTGTGGGCGGATAAACCGAGGAAATTTCTTCTTTTTGATGACGTCTGAGAAAACTTGTCGCGGAAAGATTTTGTTGCAACATATCTGTTCCCATGCCATCTAATACCAGTAATATTACATTTTTTGCCTTTTCTGCTTGCAAAATTTTATCCAAACTTGCCAGACTCTCATGATATGTTGGACATTCAAAATGTTTAAGTAGTGAATTTGCTAAATTTACTAACCCTTTTTGATAGTTCGGAAAACAAATTTTATTCATCGCTTTGTCCTTGAAATTTCTTCCCTTCTTTAGGTTAAATTCTCTTTTTGAATTATGCAATAAATATTTTATTTGCTTTTTTTTTGATAAAAGTTCTTGCTTTTCTTCTTATATCGTTTTATAACTTATCTGTTTTCGGGATGTAGCGCAGCCTGGTAGCGCATTTGCATGGGGTGCAAGTGGTCGCTGGTTCGAATCCAGTCATCCCGACCATTAAAACAAAAAACTGCCTTTATGGCGGTTTTTTTGTTTTAAAAGACCGCGAGGTTCATCGGTTCATCGTCAAAGTATGGGGCAGAGAGTAAAAATTATAAAAAAATATCATAATCAAAACACCAAAGTAGAAATAAATTAAGCACATAAAATACGGACACGCAAGCGATAGTTTTCAAAATTTCTAAAACCGTACGCTCGCCGTTGAATAAGTTTCATTTTCCGGTGGAAGCCTTCAGTAATACCGTTACTCCTTGTAAAACGAAACATTCTCCCGATTTCTTCCTGCCAATATTCTATCGTTCGCCCGAGTTTCCGGAAGAGTTCAAAGCCGCAATTTTTGAGTAATTCTATAAATTTCAACAATTTCGGGATTAACCTTTTATTTGTTCCTTTTCTATATTATTCTCTTGAATAAGCAAATCACGCTCTTGGCCTCTTTTTTGATTATCAATATATTCATCTCTAAGTCGTTTTATATATTCTTCTGCTTGAGTTGTCATTTTTTTATCCATAAGTCTTTGCAAACACCGATTATTCTTATTTAAAATTCAATATATCAAGGTTGTTAACATTAATTATATATACATTTTCACAACATTCAACTCAAAGTTCGTCTAATGAGTGTTGTATCCTTGTTTGCTATTATTTTGTAAAATTCATTTTACACTTTTGTATATTTTTACATTTTTATAAAATGTATTTTACAAATTTGTTGGCTTTTATGCTGTTGATGTTTCAGCATTCAAGATATCTTTGAACATTATCCCTTTTTATTTACACCAAATTCTTTGGCGTATTTAGGATAGGTAGACAAAGCATCTTCGGTTCGTTCCACGATTTCCATGGTCTCTTTTGCTGCAATTCCAAAAGGTTCAGCGGTTTTGATAAAGTCTTGCGTTGTAATGTCTTTACCTTTTGCATTGACCATTGCCGTTTGTTCGCCGTTTATCCCTTCCGAAGGTGTTAAGTCATAAGCCGGCGTTAGCTTCCAATTATTATTTTCATCCAGCAAAAATGAGAAGTTTTTACTATGGTCATCTTTGTTTCCCGATTTAACATTAAAAATCATCAGGCGCACCATTTTTTCCACTTCCCTGATATCCTTGGTTAATATAAAAGTCAGTTTTAACAAGTCCGAATAATCAATGCTGGCGTATCTGTGGCTGGCATGGAGCAATCCGCAAGCCGTATGGACATGAATTTTTTGAGTTCCGTTTCTATCAAATCTTTTTACCCCGAAATGTCCAACCGAAGTTTTAGAAGGAAACAGATATGTTTCTGGCATTTCGACGCCGGCTTGCTTGGCAATCAGCGAATAAATATATTCTTGCGCACCTATATCCTTACCGTCTAATGAAGAGGCGAATTTAATTATCCAAGGCGAAAAATCTTCTTTGGCCACATTACCATGAATAATTTTTTGTTTATCTTCGGAAACCAAAGCCACGATTTTTGGTCTGGCACCTCCGGAGGAACCATTTAAGGTTAGGAGTTTTTCTAAGACTTCCGAACTTTCTCCTTCCAAGATACGATTGGCTTCGGCACAAAGAGAATCCAGTTCTATTCCGCCAATAAACTCGTCCTCGTGTTCGGTTATCGGCTCGTATTCCAAAGCCCCCATTGCATTTTGACCGATGATGGATAGACGTTTTAGCGGCGTGATTTGTTGTAACGATAAACCTTTTTTCTGCAAGGCACGATCAAGCAGCAAACAGCCCCAGCCATCAGGCAGACTATCGTTAAACAAGCCGTACAGACCGTCAAAAGTTTGCTTCTTGTCTTCAAACACGCCTGATTGAAGCGGCAACATAAACGGAGAAATATTTATTCTTTCCGCAATAAACTCCGGTGCATATTCAAACAAGATGCGATGCCCGACCTCTTCCAAAACTCCGACATATTTACGCTTGCCAAAGCTATTCAAATAAACATTCAATCTCATTTGACGCTCCCTCTTTTGCGGATTTTGGGTTCTTTTTTATTAAAAAGGCTTTCAATATTCGTATCTTTAACAAACAGTTTGTCAAAATCTTCCATAACGCCCAAACTTACGGAAATCTCGATTAGAGATTTCAACGATATTTCGCCGGTGCGTTCAAAACGTTTCAAGCTACCCAAACTCACACCCGAGCGCAAAGATAAACCTTCCTGAGAAAGATTTTGCTCCAAGCGAATGGCCTTGACTCGTGCAGCAATCTCTTGCATAACTTCTTGTGTTGATTTTAGAACAAAAGACAATATATTATCTCCAAATGACAAAAATCACATATAATAGATATTATATTATCTATTACAGAATATGTCAAGTCTTTCTAAGATTGTAATAAAACAACCCTGATTTTATCTCAAACCACGGGTGCGGATGCTTAAAATTTTAGGGGTATGGGGGCGGATATCAAGGGTGGTCGTTCTTTTCGTACCTTATACACGACCATTAAAACAAAAAACTGCCTTTATGGCGGTTTTTTTGTTTTAAAAGACCGCGAAGCGTTTGATTCGAAGCAGCGAGGAAGCTGGCGACTAGGAGGAGAGGCAGACGAAAGTATGCCGATGAGGGCAAAGCCCGAACGACGATACGACGCTGTGAGCATTGCGAACAAGACAATCCAGTCATCCCGACCAACCACACGGCGGTAACGCTAAATCTAATTGGGACATTTTTTATGTCCCTTTTTTCTTATATAACAAAAAAGCCCATAATTGCTTTACAAATTATGGACTTTTTTTTATTGCACTTACTTCACGATTCTTTTTCCTTCAAAGAAGCTGTGCTCATTAATGATATGCTCCCATATTATCGCTCTTCGTATGAAATGTTCACATCGTTCTAGCGATAATCGGCCGTTTTCTCCTTTGAGCTTGCCTTCGGCATCAATGTAAAACTTGCCATTATACGGTTGCTTTTCTGATATCTTTTCCAATTCTCTTTCAATATTTTCCGGCGATAAGCCTCCCGCATATCCTTGTAACACGTCATCAAATAAAGGATATTTCCTATCCGAAGGCAGCTGCCCTTCTCCAAAAGATTCATCATATAAGCAATCAAATTTCACCTGCCCTCTATGATAGAGTTTTCGAATAAAGTTTTTATTTGCTTCACTCGCGGACAAAATAAATCGTATCTCGGAATAACGCTTTATCATTTCTTCAACCATTTCAAGTTGCGGCATTTTTTCACGTCCTATTTTGAAATTGAGTTGAACTCGCTGAAATATTGGTTTTCCTGTCCAATCTTTCTCCGTTAAAAATGTTGAAAGTTGCGGCGTTACTCTTCCCTCACAGAAATTTTCTACCCAATCCTGATTGAGATGCAAAGCTAAAAAAATACTTTTACGCTCTCTTTTAATCGCTTGAATTAACTCCTTTAACCAACTCTCTCTTGCCGAGCCTTGTCCGCATTTTTTGCCTGAAACCTGTATTCCAAACTCTACTTTGGGAAATTGTTCACTCAAAGCAATCATGTCTTTAATATTCGTATGCTCATTTGCACCCGAACATGTTACATACTTTAATTCCATAATAATTCATTTTGCGTTAATAATAAAAATTTGTTTTTTTATAGTCTTTTTTGTTTAAATTGTCAAACAAAAACCCCTTGCTTTTACAAGGGGCTTGTTCTTACTCTATACCAGCATCTTCCGTTGTCGTTGAGCTTGCTCCCGTCGGAGGTGTTAAAGTTCCAACCGCTTTTTTGCGCTTTAACTTATTGACAAACTTAATTGACCTTTGCGCATCCCATTTCTTTTTTCCTTCCTCTTTTTGGAAGATTTGTTTATAAACTTCTATCGCTTGGTCAAATTCAGATAATTTTGTAAGGCAGCTGGCCAATCCGTCATATAATTTATGATGATAACGGTTATTTATGACCATTTGTGCTTTCTTATAACATTTTAACGCATCATTAAATTTACCAATCTTTTGATATACAAAGCCAATGCTTATCCATGCTTGTATTTCATGGCTGTTTATATTCAATATTTTGGTAAAACATTTCAACGCGGAATTATTATCTCCCATCAACTGATAGGTAACACCAACACCGTTCCATGCTTTGATGTTGGTTTTATCATTCGCTAATACTTTTTTGAAAAATGAAATGGCTCTTTCATATTGTTTTAATTTCTGCAACGTTACGGCTATGCTGAGAAGAGTCTGCGTGTGTTTCGGGTCAATTTTCATTGCTTGTTCCAAAACATCTAACGCTTCTTTATAGGAAAACATATGTTGTAAAGCTATGGCTTTGCCGTTTAACGCTTCTAATGAGGTGCCGTCAACTGCTACGGCTTGATCAAAACAAGATATCGCATCTTTATACAAACCTCTCATGCTCAGTGTAACGCCTTTGTTATTCAAGACCTCTACTGATTGCGGATTAAACTGCAAGGCTTTGTCAAAACATTCTACTGCTTCCGTATATTTACTCATCTTTTGATAAGCAAAACCTTTGCTGTTTATGGCCTTCCATGAGTCAGGCTGTTCTTTTAATACTTCATCAAATTGTTGTATGGCTTCTTCATACAAACCTTGATCCAATAATTCTTGTCCTCTTTTATATGAGCTGTTATCGTTCGATTTTACCATTTTACTCTTCCCAAATTATAGTTACAGAATAATTCATGCTTGTCTTTTTACCACTTATTCTCTCTTTTGTCAAGATTTAGATACAAATTTTCTAAACTACCTTTAGTTGCTCATAAAGTTCTAAATCCGTCCTTATCTCGACATATCTTATTCCAAATGAATGGCAAAATGATTTTAATTGCTCTCGTTTCTTGCGGAAATAACTTTCATATGCCGATACAAATTCTTTGTCTGTCGTATTGAATGAAACTTTTTGTCCTTGTAACGAGGCGGCAGTATATTCTCCCGATACCGGTGCTTTTTCTTCTAGAACATCAAATATATTTACACACCAAACGCGACTCTTACGGGCCAACTGTGCCAGAGCTTTTTTCTGTATTTCATCAAAATGCACAAAATCGCTGATTACAAATACCGTCGCCTGATTTTTAAGTCGGTTGCTTAATAATGTTATTGCTTTGGCTAAACTTTCTTTTTCTACCACCTTGTTTTCTATTATCTTTTTGCTGGTTGCTGCTATTTTTTTCAACATTGCGATTAAATTGGCTCGGCTGTTACCCGACTTGCTTATTTCTATCTTTTCTCCATCATAAACGCCTACCCCAAACCTATCCTTGTTTTCCATACTGAGCCATCCCAACAAAGCGGCTATTTTGGCGGCTGAAACCGATTTTAACTCCTTGCGCGTGCCAAAAACCATTTGCGGTGATAAATCTATCAACGCATATACCTCTCGGTCTTTTTCTTCCGCATAAAGACGTGTATAAGGGGTCTGTTTTCGTGCCGTAACTCGCCAATCCATATCCCTTATATCATCTCCGTAATTATAGGGGCGAATTTCTTCCAACTCTATCCCCCTCCCCTTAAATGCCGATTTTACATCTCCGGCTTGGTGACTGCTGGCCATTTTATGATGAAAATTTTTTAAGTAGGCAATATAACGCTTTTGTTCGATTAATTCTTCCGTTGTTGCAAAAAGACCTCCTCCCGTTTGTATTTCAGGAGTTTTGGCAAATAGTTTGCTCTTAAACAGGCGAAATTTCATTGTCTGTTTCCCCTTGCTTTATGGCAGCGGAACCTGTCTTATTAAATTAGCAATGACGTCATCCGTGCTTACGCCTTCGGCTTGTGCTTCAAACGTTAAAATGATACGATGTCTTAAAATATCATAAATTACGGCTTGAATATCTTCCGGAGTAACAAAATCTCTGCCTTCCAACCAGGCATTTATTTTTGCCGCTCTGTCAAGGGCTATGGTCGCACGAGGGCTGGCTCCGTACATTACTTGTCCCGATAATTTCTTGTCGTATTTTGCTGGCTTGCGCGTTGCTATTATCAACTGAACCAAATATTCTTCAACCGCATCGCTCATGTGGATATCCAAAACTTCTTTTCTGGCCGCTTGAATATCTTTGATTTCCAATCTTATCGGAGTCGTTTGTTGTTCTTTAATTTCCCCTCTGACCAGTTTCAATATCTTCTTTTCCGATGCGGCATCCGGTTGGTCTATCTTAATATACATTAAAAATCTATCCAACTGAGCTTCAGGCAGATTGTATGTTCCTTCTTGTTCTATCGGATTTTGGGTCGCCATAACCATAAACAACTCCGGCAAAACATATCTCTTGCCGCCAATACTTACCTGTCTTTCCGCCATGGCTTCCAATAATGCTGATTGTACTTTGGCCGGAGCTCGGTTTATCTCATCCGCTAATATTAAATTTGCAAATATCGGACCGCTGCGAAACTCAAATTCGCCTTTAGCCGCGACATAAATTTCACTGCCCGTAATATCGGACGGAAGTAAATCCGGTGTAAATTGTATGCGGTTATATTTGGCGGCTATACATTCTGAAAGCGTTTTGATGGCTTTGGTTTTGGCTAAACCGGGAGCCCCTTCTACCAAGGCATGACCGTCTGCCAACAAGGTTATCAGAAGTTTTTTGACTAAATCTTCTTGTCCGATAATCTTGCTTTCCATATATTTTTTAAGGCTTAATATCTTTTCTCTCGTTTCGCTCATGGCTCTTTCCTCTTATTTCATCATCTCTCTTTTCAGAAAATTATCATATTCTTCTACAACGGCATTTTTCATGGTCTCGTTTTGCAGAAAATCATAAAGTTCTATTGATTTCTTATAATGAGACTTTGCTCTTTCAAAATCGCCTTCTTCTTTGTTATAAGATTCTACCCTTGCCAAATAAAGTAAGGCTTCTGCCTCCGCAAAATGATGCGAAACTTTTCCATATAAGTAAACCGCTTTCATTAAGGCTTTGCGAGCTTTTTCGATATCTCTGATTATATATCTCAAGCAACCGATTGCCGACAAGGAGCTTGCTTCTCCCAGTAAGTCACCGTTTTCTCGATATAATTCCCGACATCTTTCCAATAAATCATGCGCTCTTTCATAATTTTGAAACTTCATCTCAATACGTGCCATGGAACGTAATGCCGAAGCCTCTTTTAATCCTGTATGTTCCTCGGCAAAAATATGCGCCGCCCTTTCATAAGCATCTAACGCTTTGGCCTCATTTCCCATAACCAAATGTATATATGCCTCTTGGTCATAACAATCTCCTAACAAAATACCGCCGCTTGTATGAAATTCTTTTTCGGCCTGTTTGATTGTCGATAAGGCTTTTTCTAATTTATACTGTGCCGTATATACTTTACTTTGCAAGATTAATGTTTCGATGTGAGTACTTTCGGCATCCGTTAAATCTTTTACAACTTCCAAGGAATTATCCAGAATTTTTTCGGCTTGTTCATATTCCTCTAAACTTAATTCCATTTCCGCCATGCGATTCAAGACTTGTGCTTCACCTTGATAATCTTCTTTTTCATTATACAACTGTGCCGCACGTGAATAATGCATCCTTGCCGACGGGTACATTCCCTGTCGCCAGTCGTTATCTCCGTCTTGGGCTACTTGAGCTGGAATATCCACATATTTTGCTTTATTTATCTCTGACATCGAAAAACTCCTTTGCAAATTTCTTTCTCTATATTATATATAGTTTTAACATTAAAAAGACAAGAAGTATTAAAATTATGGATGATATTTTTGATTTAAGTTTAAATGAAACCGACACTTTTCAAAAGCCGCAAACTTTTGATAACATTAGTGCTTTAATGACACCGTGCTTTCCCTGGCTCGACAATCTTAACCCTGAACAAAAAGATGCCGTGACCCATACCGAAGGTCCCTTGCTCGTCTTGTCCGGTGCCGGAACAGGAAAAACAAAAGTCTTAACTACTCGTTTGGCTTATTTATTGGCTACCGGAAAAGCTCAACCTTGGAACTGCTTGGTTGTTACCTTTACCAATCGTGCCGCGCGTGAAATGAAAGAACGTGTTACCTCTCTTATCGGAGATACCGCTAATGCCGTCTGGCTCGGTACTTTTCACTCCATTTGCGTTAAAATTCTCCGTAATCATGCCGAGCTTGTCGGACTGAAATCTAATTTTACCATTTTGAACGAAGATGACCAAAAACGCTTGATTAAACAGATTTGCGAAGCGGAAGGAATCGATGAAAAAAAATATCCTCCGCAAAGCATTGTCGATACACTTCAACGTTGGAAAGATAAAGGACTGACCTGTGAAAAAATCCAACTTGAATACAAGCAAAATGTCATTACTCATATCTATCAAATCTATCAAGAACGTCTTATTACCATGAATTGTGTGGATTTTGGCGATATCATCCTGCATTGTTTGACACTCTTAATGTCAAATCCCGACATTGTTGCAAAATATCAAGATAAGTTTAAATATATTATGGTGGACGAATACCAAGATACAAACGTTACACAATATTTGTTGCTCCGTTTGTTAGCCCAAAAATATCATAATATTTGTTGTGTCGGTGATGACGACCAATCCATCTATTCTTGGCGCGGTGCCGAAATCGAAAATATCCTTCGCTTTAACAAAGATTATACTGATGCAACAATTATTCGCTTGGAACGCAATTATCGTTCTACCGCAAATATTCTTGCCGCGGCTTCCGCTCTTATCAGCCATAATGAAAGCCGTTTGGGTAAAACACTCAAAGTGGCTGAAAATAGTCCCGCTCGCGACTCCGATAATGCCAAAATAAAAATCATCAGCAACTATAACGGTGAAGAAGAAGCGCGCTTTGTTACCGAACAAATTGAAAACCTTCATCGTAACGGTCTCGGTTATGATAAAATGGCTGTTTTGGTGCGAACCGCCTTTCAAACACGTGAATTTGAAGATAAATTTATTTCCGAAGCAATTCCTTATCAAGTTATCGGAGGTCCAAAATTCTATGAACGTGCCGAAATTCGTGATGCTATTGCTTATTTTCGTGTTATTATGCAACCCGATGATGATTTGGCTCTTGAACGGATTATCAATAAACCGGCTCGCGGAATAGGTGCAAAATCTCTTGAAAAATTCTATCAAACAGCACAAGCCGAACATCTTTCCCTTTATCGCTCAATCGAAAAACTTCTTGCCGAAAACTTAATTACCGGAAAAGCTAAAAATGCTCTTACGAAACTTATGCAAAACTTTGCTGAATGGCGCAAGTCTATGCAAGCTCTTACTCCTGATGATTTGGCTTCTCTCGTCTTGGAAGACTCCGGATATTTGGATAGTTTGAAAAACGATAAATCTCCTGATGCTCCCGCTCGTATCGACAACCTAAAAGAACTTATCAACGTGATGAGCGATCATGACAAATTTCAAAATCTTAACGATTTTATGGAACACGTCAGTTTGGTGATGGATAACGATAATTCTCTGGATACAAACAAAGTTACCCTCATGACCCTCCATTCCGCTAAAGGTTTGGAATTTGATACCGTTTTCCTCCCCGGATGGGAAGAAGGACTCTTTCCTCATCAACGCGCCCTTGATGAAGGCGGAACAAACGCTTTGGAAGAAGAAAGACGCTTGGCTTATGTCGCCATTACACGTGCTAAACGTCTGCTGTTTATTCTGTTGGCTCTTAATCGTCGTGTCTATGGACAATGGCAGAATAACCTCCCTTCTCGCTTTATTAATGAACTTCCGCCTCAAAACATCGAACTGCAAAATAATTCGGCAAATTATTTTCAGCGCGCTGATACTTATTCTTCTTCCTCTTATTGGAATCGCAACAACTATGCTTCTCAGGATGAATTCGGTGAATATGAATACAAAGACAGCGACCGTTTTTCTTATACGCGTACTTCAAATGATTCTTGGAAAAACTCATCCTATAATTCCTCTTGGGGAAATATGTATCGCGCGAAACAAGCTGCAAAAAATGCAACATCTACCATTGCTATCGGAGCAAAAGTTTATCATGAAACTTTCGGATATGGCTTTGTTCAAAATATTGAAGGCAACAAACTGGAAATAATTTTTGAAAAATACGGACACAAACGTTTGCTCAAAGATTATGTAAAAACCTCCTAATTTTCTAAAAGTTCTTATTCTAATTAACCTCCCTGTGGGAGGTTTTTTTATGTCCTTTTTCTCCTTTTCTAACAAAATTAGGTATTTACATATTGCAACAAATATGTTATATTAGAGTCGTGATGATAAGAAGGAGGATGTGATGAAGAGTATATCAAAGATATTATTACTGTCTGCTGTCGGCTTATATGTTGAGAGCGGAAATTTATCTTATGCGTCTTTTGAGGTAGCTTCATTTCACCTCAAGTCTGGCATTCCCACTTTACACACACATCACAAATACATACGCCATACTCAGGAAATACTCAACTTATCATCACACCTTTTTGATAAAGGAACAGATAAGGGTGTGAAAATTGCTTCGGTGTGTTTTATAACCGATGCCGGAAATTGTGATGGTCATAAATTGAATAATAATGACGATTATACTAATCCCGAAGATTTGTGCAAACAAGCCGGTTATTCCGATACGCCTTGTCCCGAAGGAAGTTATCCGAGTGATTTCTGCCCTTATGACAGTTCGTATCATGCCGGATGTAAATGCGACGCGGCTTATAACCAACGTTGCGACGGTTATGATGAGAAAGGCGTCGGAGTAGCTTGCGGCGGCAAATATAAAGAATGTTGTAATCTCTGTTCTGATTATCAATATACCTCTATTCCGTCGGGGTATGTGAGCAATGGCGAATGTCAATCATGTGATGGTAAAAAATATAAAATCAAATGCGACCCGCAAAAATATGTTTCAGCCCCAACCTGTGGAACATTAGGCGGCTATGGTAATACTTGTACCGATGACGGAGGAACTTACTATGCTGAATGTAAATGTCCCAATAATTATGAATGGAGTTCCTCGCAAAAGAAATGCGTTTGTGCCACTTCTTTCAAATATTCTTGCTCCGGTACGGGCTATTCGGGAGGAGATGGAAATTCTTGCGACAACAAATATTCAAAATGTAAATGTGCGAGTGGTTTTACATGGAACGCTTCACAAGGAGCTTGTGTTTGTCCCGGCTTTGATTTCTGTACGCTAAGCCAAGATTGTTCCGTTTTGGGTTATGCCCAACAAAGCTGTGAGGGAAAATCCGTAAAATGTCCGTTCAATACCAATTATGTTTATTGCCTCGATTAGAAAGGAGAAAAGAAATGAGAAAATTTACTTTATTAACTTCGGTTTTATTAACAGCTCCTTTTGCTGTGGGCAATGTTTCAGCACAATGCGTTGCGACGCAAGATTGCGCTACTTTGGGTTACACCGAAACTTCATGCGAAAACGGCGGTATCAAATGCCCGTTTGGTAATGCATGGGCTTGTAAAGGAAATGCGGATACAGGTACGGAAGATTCTGAAAACGGAAGAGATAATCCTGATTGTACTTACGGGGCAATTTATTACAGCGACGGAACTTGTGTTAAAGACTTTATATCCGAAAAAATTCCAATTGGTGTCGTTGTCTATGATGAAAATAATGAAAAATGGATTATGGCTCTTCATGCTATATCCCCTTCTACTGAATGGTCAACCGAATATTTTGACGTACAAGGAATAACGAATTATGTTTCTGAGGAAGACGTTATTCATGATATGAATAGTTGTGAAAATACGGATGCCATGCTAGCTCGAGGTGAATATCTTTATCCTGCTGCTAGCGCGGCTCGTAACTATGCTCCCTACGGTGCTGAAAACACTAAAGGAAAATGGTGCTTACCCGCTGCTGGTATTTGGAATATGATTATTAATAATCATCGAACGGAAATTGACTCAGCTCTATCACGAGCTGATGGATCAGATTTAAATGATATTGAGAAATATTGGTCATCATCTGAATTATCTTCTAAACTAGTGTGGGTATGCAGACCTTTAGATGGTCTGCTTGATACTGCACTTAAGAGTAACTTTGGTTCCTTCGAGTTCTATAATTCTACTCGTCCCGTGTTGAAAATTTAATCTTTGCGCTAAACAAACACAAGAACCTCCCAAAAGGGAGGTTCTTGTGTTATTTCTTCCTAACTTCGGCTATTTTCTTGATTATTTCTTTTAAGTAGGGATGGGGTAATTTTCCACTCTCTTCTACTCTTTTGAGTTGCTCAAAACGCGTCGCAAATTCTTGAGAATCAACTTCACAATATGGTGGCAATCCTAAGATTTTTAAACACTTTTTATAAGAATATCCTTCTCCCTTTTTCTCTCTACCTTGCTCCTTGTCTAATTGCTTGAGCAAATATTTACGAATATACTCCGCTCCCTTCTTCTCTGGACTAAGAAGAAATTTTTTGACCCTCAACAAAAAATACGCATAAAAAAGCAACAAGCCATTTCCTACCCCTAAAACATAACTTACCCATGTTTCCGGATACATTAACATTCCGTAGCCTATGTAAAAAATACTGCCCCAGATTATGTTAAACATTCCTTGCGACGGTATGTAAAAATAACTGCTATCGGGATGTTTCCCATACATAATACTACGAACAATTACGCTTATTCCAAACAACAGCGCAACCAAAAACATTAAAAAACTTAATTCTTTCATGCGCTCTTTGCTTCCTCATCCGGACAAATAAATTCTGCTATGCTTCTTATTTCTCTCTTTGCTGCTATATGCGACATGGTCATGCGCATCTTTAATTGTTCATGCTGCATATCCAAAACCGTCAGACCTTCTAAAAACAATTCTTTATAAATTAGCCTGTCTTTTAACCCTGGTGTAAAGCGGAAACCATACAGCTTGCCTAACCTCTCTAAATACTCAAAAACGGCATTTTTATTTTTGGAATTATATGGCGATGTCTTATTACCAACAACTATCCAATTTAAATACGGATGACCGTTAGCTGCCATCTCTTTCTTTACATCCCAAATAAAT
The DNA here is from genome assembly GCA_944390275.1 of uncultured Alphaproteobacteria bacterium. Lineage (GTDB taxonomy): Bacteria > Pseudomonadota > Alphaproteobacteria > RF32 > CAG-239 > HGM16780. Next base: position 22,037 of record CALXPL010000004.1, on the reverse strand, counting down.
GATGCATAATGTCCGGGACGTCCTATCGTCGAACTCTCAAAATCTATATCCGCCATGACATTCAAATCTATTAAACTATCCGTCATCGGCGTTATCAATGTGTCCGCATGCTTATGCGCTTCATCAAACAGATAATTCTTGGTTCCGGGAGTGTCGATTATTAAAGCATCATACTCTCGACCCAACTCTTGTATGCGACGATTTATATTTTCTTTGCTCGCTTTGATTAAATCTAAATCTTCTTGTGGTGCATAGCTATACAATTCCGGTATCGGTAAATCTAACTTGCGACTCTGGCAATATTTTATGCGATTGGCTATATATTTGCTTAACGTTCCTTGCCTGCCGTCTAAATCTACAACTCCGACATGATAACCCTCTTGGAGTAAACTTATCGCTAAATGCATCGAAATGGTCGATTTCCCCGTACCACCCTTTTCATTACTCACTACTATTACATGAGCTTTTTTATCTGCTGTCATATTCCTTACCTAGTTGCTACGATTAACGTATCTGCTTCTTGCGAATCAGTTTTTACAACTATACATGACATCTTTGATTTTTTCAATTCCTTACACGCTTTTTGCGCTTCTGCCTGTTCAAAACCTATTAGCTTGGAACGATATACTATTGCGGAACTTGTTGCATACGGCTCTATATCTATACTTAATTCCGCATATTTTTTTAATTCTTTTTCTTGTAATTTTATGGCATAATTTCTTGCCTTACTGTAATTGGAAAAAGCTCCAACCTGTATTCCCCAACTTGTTTTTTCCGTGGTAATTAACGCTGTCGGATCAGCACTTCCCTGCTCTGTTCCCGCATTTTCATTATCATCATCACTCGGTGAATTACTATCTACTTCAGCACTGGCTACTTCTATTTCTCCTGCCGTTAATTCAGACTTAACATCTAAAGAAGCATACATGTTTGTTGTTTTGGCTTTACTATTTAAAGCCAGAGTCTTTAAGCCTTTTTCCATCATTTGGGCTACGCGTTTATCTCTTTCTTTTAAGGTGCGGTGTCCCATCGTAACCGCGATTACCCTCTGTCCGTTTCTCTCTGCTGATGTAACAATATTAAAACCTGCCGCATTGGTAAAACCGGTTTTCATTCCATCGGCTCCTTCAAATGTTTTTAAAATATGATTATGTGTATAGTAGGTCTTTCCGTCATAACTGAATTTTCTTAAAGAAAACCACTTGTAATATTGTGGAAAATGATGATACATTGCTGCGGCTAAAATTGCCATATCTCTTGCTGTTGTCTTTTGCTCTCTATTCGGTAAACCTGACGCATTCTTAAATGTGGTATTTTTCATCCCCAAAGCTCGCGCCACCTGTGTCATCGTTTTAGCAAAATTTGCTTCCGTATAACCAAGGCTCTCGGCTAATACGCTCGCGCAATCATTGGCTGATTTGACAATTAAGGCATCTATACATGTTTTAACTTTTATTTTGCTTCCCGGTTTTAATCCTAATCGTGATGGGGAACGGTTTGCGGCATAACGTGAAACCGGAAGTTCATCTGTTAATTTTATCTTTCCTTTTTCTAAGGCATCAAATGTAATATACAATGTCATCAATTTTGTTAATGAAGCCGGATACCTTAACTTATCCGCGGCACTTGACGAGATGACATCACCATTATTGGCATCTATTGTAATTGAAGATACAGAGGCTTGTGCCGTCGTTAAACTTACCGCACTATATAAAATAGCTCCAAAAACGTATTTTGATGCTTTTGAAGCGATATTCCAAAATGAATGCCTCATAAAAATTTTCCTTGTTCCCCTTTTGACGTCCTTTTTTATTATTTTATTTCAAAATCGGAAACAAATTATTAATTTCTTATTTTATTTTTAGAAAAAAAATTCGCTTGACTTTCATTTCAATTTTTTGTAAAAATTCACTTGTTGTTTTAATGGCGAACGTAGCTCAGTTGGTAGAGCCCCGGTTTGTGGTACCGGTTGTCGTGAGTTCGAGCCTCATCGTTCGCCCCACTTTTTTCTTAATCTATTTTCCCGAAACTATCATTCCTTATTTTTTACAGATATTCAAAGTTAAGGGATATTTTTGGATACCCCCTATTTTGACTTTGTTTTTTAACTTAATTTATTTCTAGTTTTACAATGACATCCGGATTTTTTACGATACCGCTTAATTTGTCCCCCTTGGACAACGAATCAATATGCTCCATGCCAGAAACGACCTCTCCCCAAATCGTATATTGACCTTTTAGACGAGGACAATCTTGTAAACATATGAAAAATTGACAATCTGCCGAATCGAGCTTGACTCCGCGAGCCATTCCTATTGTTCCTCTTTTAAACGGCAAATCACTAAATTCTGCCGGAATTTCCTGTCCGCTGCGCCCGGTTCCATCCCCGTTAGGACATCCTGTTTGCGCGATAAAACCATCAATAACGCGATGAAATTTCAACCCGTCATAAAACCCCTGAGAAACCAGTTCTTTAAGACGTGCAACATGTTTGGGAGCAACATCATCATACATTTTAATAACAACTTCTCCTGATTTTAAGGTCATTTTTAAATAAGAATTTGCCATATTCTGCTCCTTTATTCTCGATGATTTGATTTTATGTCTTGCATTATTTTGAAATTATTATTGTCTTTTGTAAACGGCTTATCTCTATTTTCCCATAATTTATCTCCGTTCGGATGGTTAGAAAATAAATCCTTTTCATATCCATCATCATCCTCCCTGCTTAATTTCGGGGCATAGAAATGCTGTAATTTTTTATTGCATTCTAGAAAACCGCTACAAACTGACCAAACTTGAGGTAATGATACTTCCGTTATTTCCTTGTTTGAGCAAAGAAAATTATATCCAATTTCTTCAACTTTAGGTAATGATATTTTTGTTAAACCTTTATTTTCTCTAAGAGCTTCCTCTCCAATACAAATAGCTTGTGGCAAAAAAATGTTAGATATGTCTATATTACAGCAAAGAAAATTATCCCCAATATTCGTAACTTGAGGCAACGCAATCTCGGATAAGCCTTCATTATAACAAAGAAAATTATCCCCAATATTCGTAACTTGAGGCAAATAAACTTTTGATATTTTTTTATTATGAAAAAGGAAATTCCTCTTAATATCCCTAACTTTTGGTAAAGAAATCTCTGATAGCTTTTTATTCCAATAAAGAAATCTACTACCAATATTTGTCACTTGGGATAAAGAAATTTCGGATAGTTCTTCATTATATTGTAAAAATTTATCATCAATTTTTTTCACATTATCAAAATGTAAGGACTTAATCTTGCCATGGTCAAGTTCAAGAATGTTTTTTCCATCGGCTTGCAAACATTTATTGCCTTGTTGATTGACGGTAATTTGTAATTTTTTATCCTTTATTTCTTCCTGCAAAGCCGTCATAAAACCGTCTTTTTCTCCATTGGGATTTTTAATGTTTTTGTCTTGCAGATTTAAGATAAAATAATCAAGCATTAATTCTTTTTGTTTATCTATCTCATGAACCTCACCATTTTGGACATAGCAATTTTCTCCGAAATACACGTTATTAACTTCATAATTATAATTTACAATTTGATTATCTATGAAAACATAGTTCTCCGGTAATTGAACTTTTTGACTGGAGAAATCAACATGGTAATGATGTTTTAAGGCATCGGACAACCCCAGAATGATGTTATCAGGATTACTGTTAAAAGTATTATCAGGATTTTCAACCGTATGATTATAACGATTTTTTATTGAAATAAAACCGCCGGATTTTAACATTTGAATTTGTAAAACACTCGTGCCGTATTCATCTTCCCGTTGCGGATTGGAGAAATTCTCGCGTTTGATATCCTTCACATTTTTCTTAATGGCAACGACGATATGATATTTTTTATAACGTTCCGGATCGCGAAAAGTGCAAAGTTCCTCCCCCGGAGCGTAAAATTGTTTCGGCCAGTTTTGTTTTTCCAAAGTGTCGGCATAATAGGCATTATACCCTGCTCTTTCCAACAAATCATGCGGGTGTTGATGAACGGCATGTTCTTCTATTTTAACGTCTTTAAGCGACACCAGATAATTCATTAGCGGCTCGGCTTCGCGTCCGGCATATTTCACAATCTTATCTATATTCGGAATATCAAAAATGCCATTATCATAAGCGCGAATGGTTTTGGCAAAATGCTCCCCATTCTGCTTCTTGATTATATCAAACATCGTTTTCATCTATCTCAATCCTTATTTTGTCTATTTATGGACAGTATAACATACTTGTGATATTTTTCAACTTCGTTTTGAAGAAAATTTACTTTATAAAAAAAGGACAACGTTGTTGCCGCTGCCCTTTTTTTTATTTTGTTTTGCAATTTCTAAACAGCGTCTTCTTTTAGAATTTTTCTTGCAATTCAAAGAAATATGCTTGCGGATGGTCGCATACCGGACATTTTTCAGGAGCCATCGGGCTTTCTACTCTATGTCCGCAATTTGCACATTCCCAAATTACTTTGGTCGGGCGTTCAAAAACTTTGCCTTCAACCAATTGTTTCAACAATGCCTGATATCTTTCTTCATGACCTTGTTCAATTTTTGCAACAGATTCAAACAAAAAGGCAATTTTGGTAAATCCTTCTTCGCGTGCTTCTTCGGCCATACGCTTATACATATCTGTCCATTCGTAGTTTTCTCCGGCAGCAGCGTCTTTTAAATTGGTGATTGTATCGGCAACGGCTCCGTCATGAAGCAATTTAAACCACAATTTTGCGTGTTCTTTTTCGTTATTAGCGGTTTGTTCAAATTTATCGGCAATGATGTTATAACCTTCTTTGCGTGCTTTGGAAGCATAGTAGGTGTATTTGTTTCTTGCCATAGACTCGCCGGCAAAGGCATCTTTTAAGTTTTGTTCTGTTTTTGAACCTTTTAATTCCATTTTCTTTCTCCTGTATAGGTTGTTATTGTTGTTTTTGACAATTGCGACATAACCCTTTTAATATAATATCGCAATCTTCAACTTCCAAGCCTGTTTGCCCAAATACTTCCGTTTTGATATTTTGAGCAACCGTTTTCGATACATCATATACTTTATTACATTTTCTGCAAATGAAATGATAATGTTGTTCAACATTATAATCATAATGCGTTTTACCGTCTAATCCATTCAGACTTCTTATCTCTCCCTGCTCCGCTAACTGTTTTAAATTGCGATAAACCGTTCCCAAGCTAATGTTGGGTAACTCTTTTCGCAACTCTTCATAAACGGCATCAGCAGTGGGATGAGATGTATTTCCGTCTAATGTTCTGATTATCATTTCTCTTTGTTTTGAATATTTCATTTTAAAATCTAGTAATGATTACTATTATTGTATATAATTTATATTTCTTATTGTCAACAGACTTTTTTGATATTATCTATTATTTACGAAACTTATTTTTGGAGAAATATCATGAAAGCTATTGAAATAAAAAAAGATATCTATTGGGTCGGTGTTAAAGACTGGAATCTGGTCGAATTTCACGGTTATGCTACTCCCCATGGTTCAACTTATAACTCTTATCTTATTCTTGATGATAAAATTACTTTAGTCGATGGGGTTAAACATTATTTATCTCATGAACAAATTCAACGTATTCAAAGTCTTGTCGATTTTTCAAAAATTCATTACATCGTTGTTAACCACGTTGAAATGGATCACTCTGGAAGTATTCCCGAATTAATGAAACTCGCTCCGCAAGCTAAAATTATTACCAATGCAGCCGGAAAAACAGCACTCGAAGCTCATTTCGATACAACCGGCTGGAATTTTGAAATTATTAAAATGGGCGACAGCGTTTCTATCGGAAAGAGATCTCTTACTTTCATGACTACTCCTATGCTCCATTGGCCGGATTCCATGATGACTTATATTAAAGAAGAAAAGCTCCTTCTTCCTAACGATGGATTTGGTCAACATTACTGCTCTGATGCCCTCTTTGTCAAAGATGCTCAAAAAGATGTCGTCTTGCGCGAAGCTCAAAGCTATTTTGCCAATATTCTTTACCCTTACGTTGCTCAAGCCGAAAAAGCCTTGAAAACTGCCGGTGATTTAGGCTTGGATATCGAAATGATTGCACCTTCTCATGGCTTGATTTGGTCCGGCAAGGAAGAAGTCAATACTATTCTCAACCTTTATGCAAAATGGTCTTCCGGAAAAAATGAAGGAAAAGCCGTCATTGTCTATGACACCATGTGGGGTGCAACGGCTGCTTTAGCCGATGTTGCCGTCGGAGAATTTCAAGCTGCCGGCATTCCTGTTGTTAAACACTCTCTCGCCGTTAAAAATGTTTCCGAAATCATGATTGATTTTCTTGATGCCGAATATATTCTTATCGGTAACCCAACCCTTAACAACCAGCTCTTTCCTCGTGTTGCCGGCTTTGTTACCTATATGCACGGCTTGGCTCCTAAAAATAAAAAAGGTCTTGCCTTTGGTTCTTATGGTTGGAAACCCGGTGTCGTTAACAAAATTCAGGATGTCTTCAATGATTTAGGTTGGAAAACCGTCGCTCCTTTTGATGAAAAATATACTCCGAAATCGGACGTCCTCGAAAAATTCAGACTCAGAGTTCAAGAATTGATTAACCTCAAGTAATTACTCTGTTTCTTTTCACGCACCGCCTTAACCGGCGGTGTTATTTTTTGTCTCTTGCAAAAATAACTTGTTTCCGCAAAATTATTGTGCTACCTTTGTTTGAATTTAGGTTTTATTAAGTTTTTTGGCTTAGTATTAGACTAATTTTGTATCTTAGTTAAAGGAATAATAAATATGGCTTATAAAAGCGCTTTGGAAGTGTATGATAATACTCTTGTCCCGATGGTCATTGAACAGACTTCTCGCGGCGAACGCTCTTTTGATATCTTTTCTCGCTTGCTCAAAGAAAGAATTGTTTTCTTAAGCGGTGAAGTTAATGATGAAGTATCTTCTTTGGTGTGCGCACAGCTCCTCTTCTTGGAAGCCGAAAACCCCAAAAAAGACATTTATATGTACATTAACTCTCCTGGAGGTGTCGTTACTTCCGGTATGGCGATGTATGACACAATGCAATATATTCGTTGCGATGTCAGCACCCTTTGTATCGGTCAGGCTTGCTCAATGGGTTCCCTCTTATTAACCGGCGGAGCTCACGGAAAACGTTTTTCTCTTCCTCATGCTCGCATTATGATTCACCAACCAAGCGGTGGAGCTCGTGGTATGGCTTCTGATATCGAAATCCAAGCCAATGAAATTCTGAAAATGAAAAAAATGTTGAACGGTCTTTATGTTCAACATACCGGTCAAAAATTACCCGTGATTGAAAAAGCTATGGATCGTGATAATTTTATGAACCCAGAAGATGCTCTCAAATTCGGCTTGATTGACCAAATCGTTGCTAATCGTGAAGAAATTCGTTTGTAAAGGTATTCTAAAATGAGCGATAACTCTGATAATAAAAATAACGGCGAAACTTTACACTGCTCCTTTTGCGGTAAAAGCCAAGACGAAGTCAAAAAACTTGTTGCCGGTCGCGGTGTCTATATCTGTGACGAATGTATCGAAGTTTGCATTAATATTGTTGCCGATGAACTTAGTGAAGCCGCTGCCTCTGAAAGCGGACACAGCTCCGAAAATCTCCCTACCCCTTCGAAAATTAAGGAATTTTTGGATCAATATGTTATCGGACAAGATTATGCTAAAAAAGTTCTCTCCGTTGCCGTTTATAACCACTACAAACGCTTAAACAGCAAAAAAACAAATAAAGACGTTGATATTCAAAAATCTAACGTTATTCTCATGGGCTCTACCGGTAGCGGTAAAACTTTGTTAGCTCAAACCTTGGCTAAAATTCTTGATGTGCCTTTTGCTATTGCCGATGCCACAACCCTGACGGAAGCCGGATATGTTGGTGAGGATGTTGAAAACATCATTCTTAAATTAGTTCAAAATGCTAATTATGATATCGAAAAAGCGCAACGCGGTATCGTCTATATTGATGAAATTGATAAAATTACACGCAAATCCGATGGTCCTTCCATTACTCGCGATGTTTCCGGTGAAGGTGTGCAACAAGCCTTACTTAAAATTATTGAAGGAACGGTTGCCAATGTTCCTCCTCAAGGCGGACGTAAACACCCTCAACAAGAATTTTTGCATGTTGATACGACAAACATCTTGTTTATTTGCGGCGGTGCTTTTGCCGGTATTGAAAAAATTATTTCCAGCCGCGGTTCTGAAACTTCTATCGGTTTTGGAGCAAAAGTTGAAGCTCCCGAAGATCGGACAATTGGCGAAGTTATGAAAGACGTTCAACCGGAAGATTTGCTTAAATATGGCTTAATTCCCGAATTTGTCGGTCGTCTTCCTATCATTGCAACACTTAATGACTTAAACGAAGAAGCCTTAATCAAAGTTTTGACAGAACCTAAAAATGCTTTGGTTAAACAATATGTTACTTTGTTTGAGATGGAAAATGTTAAACTCACGATTACCGATGATGCTTTACGCGCTATTGCCAAAAAAGCTATCGAGAGAAAAACAGGGGCTCGTGGTTTACGTGCCATTATGGAAGATAATCTTCTCGAATTAATGTATGACATTCCTGACATGAAAGACGTTAATGAAATTATTATTGATGCCGATGTCATTAATAATGGTGCTGAACCAACTTTCGTTAAAGGCGAACGAGTAGATAACTCTGCACAAAACGAAGGCGAAAAAACAGCTTAATCATTACTCTTTTGAAAAAAAACTCCCTTCGGGGAGTTTTTTTATGTCCATTTTCTTCTTTCCAAGTAAAATTAGGTATTTACATGTTGCAACAAATATGTTATATTAGAGTCGTGATGATAAGCAAGGAGGATGTGATGAAACAATTTTCAAAAGTACTCTTGTTGTCTGCCGTCAGCTTATTTGTTGACAGCGGAAATGTAACTTATGCGTCTTTTGAGGATGATTCTTCACTCCTCAAGTCTGGCATTCCCACTTTACACATACATCACACATACATACGCCATACTCTTCACGGACTTGACTTATCATCACAGCTTTTTGCGAAAAGAACAAATAACGGTGTGCAAATTGCTTCGGTGTGTTTTATAACCGATGCGGGAAATTGTGGAGCGGATAAATTCGGTAATACGGAAACTCCTGACGGTGGAGGCGGCGGAGGAAATCCCGATGACCACGGCACTCCTGAGGAACTTTGTAAACAAGCTGGTTATACCAACACGCCTTGTCCCGATGGAAGCTCCCCTACCTCTTATTGCCCTTATGACAGTTCTTATCATTCCGATTGTGAATGTTCTTCCGAATATAATCAAGTTTGTGATACGGCTCTTGGAGAACAAGGTGTTGGGAATCCTTGCGGCGGCAAATATAAAGAATGTTGTAATCTCTGTTCTGATTATAAATATACATCTATTCCCTCGGGTTATGTGAACAACGGTGAATGTCAATCTTGTGATGGTAAAAAATACAAAATCAAATGCGACCCACAAAAATATGTTTTAGCACCAACCTGTGGAACCTTAGGCGGCTATGGTAATACTTGTACCGATGACGGAGGAACTTACTATGCTGAATGTAAATGTCCCAATAATTATGAATGGAGTTCCTCGCAAAAGAAATGCGTTTGTGCCACTTCTTTCAAATATTCTTGCTCCGGTACGGGCTATTCGGGAGGAGATGGAAATTCTTGCGACAACAAATATTCAAAATGTAAATGTGCGAGTGGTTTTACATGGAACGCTTCACAAGGAGCTTGTGTTTGTTCCGGCTTTGATTTCTGCACGTTAAGTCAGGATTGTTCGGCTTTGGGTTATGCGCAACAAAGCTGTGAAGGCACATCGGTTAAATGTCCGTTCAATACCAATTATGTTTATTGCCTCGATTAGAAAGGAGAAAAGAAATGAGAAAATTTACTTTATTAACTTCGGTTTTATTAACAGCTCCTTTTGCTGTGGGCAATGTTTCGGCACAATGCGTTGCGACGCAAGATTGCGCTACTTTAGGTTACACCGAAACTTCTTGTGAAAATGGCGGTATCAAATGCCCGTTTGGCAATACATGGGCTTGTAAGGGAAATGCGGATACTGGTATGGAAGGTTCTGATACTGGTATGGAAGGTTCTGATACTGGTATGGAAGGTTCTGATACAGGAAGAGATAATCCTGATTGTACCTATGAAGCAATTTATTATAGCGACGGAACTTGTGTTAAAGACTCTATATCCGAAAAAATTCCGATTGGTGTTGTTGTCTATGATGAAAATAATGAAAAATGGATAATGGCATTAGACAATGCGGCAAGTAATGTAAAATGGTCAAGGGAATTTGTTGATGTACCAAATCTGACAAATTATAAGACAAAAGAAGCTGCGGTAAGTGATTTCAAGAGTTGTGAAAATACGGAAGCGATGCTCGCTTTAGGCGAAGTGGCATATCCTCCGGCGGCGGCAGCCAAGAATTATGCACCAGCGGGAGCGGAAAGTACCAAAGGGAAATGGTGTTTGCCGTCAGCGGGTATTTGGAATATGGTTAATAATCATCGAACGGAAATAGACGCGGTGATTTCACGGGCAAGTGGAACGGCTGTTTCATCTTCATTATATTATTGGTCGTCGTCCGAGTGCTCCTCTAATAGCGCGTGGATGTGGTATTCCTCGGGGTCGTTCTTCGACAACTATAAGCATAACTACGCCAGCAGCTACTATGTTCGCCCGGTGATGAAAATTTAATCTTTACTCACAAATTTAAAGAGGGAATTTTCATTCCCTCTTTTTTCTAAAAACCAGCTAATAAATCGTTTGTCGGCTGACATATCGGATAATAATAAAAATAGGTACTTATTATTCCCAAAACAACTACCGGCAAAACAACCTTCTCAAACGGAAAATGAGCATGTCCTCCGTTTCTGGCTTTCATCCATTGATAAAGTTTTGAAGACAAAACAAAAGCTAACGCTCCTATCAAGAAACTAAACAAAAACGGATCTAAGTATAAAACACACATTAAAACTTTTGGCTGATAGTGCATTTCTCCAACATAAACAAAGGCTATCGTACTTAAACTCAGAACCATTAAAAGGATATTCCTACCCCAAAAATGCCAATTCTTCTTTTCAAAATAGACGATTGCCCAATAGCCTACCAACGTTAAAAAAGCACCGGCCCATACTCCGACAACACTGTCATCTACACCTAATTGGCGCGCGATTTCCAATGACGCCCCTACGGCTACCGTGCATACAGCACATGCCGGATTGGCATAAGCCGGAGCTGTGATTAACGTCAAGGCTAAAAGAATAATTAAAAAACTCATAATCATCTCCTTGTGATTTTTACTTTTCTTATTATCCCTTCCTTTCCTTAAAAATCAACTTATTTATCAGCTTCCTGTTTATTATTTTCTTCCGCTGTTTCCTTATTTTCTTGGTTTTGTTCTTCTTTCATCGTGCGCAAATAACGACGTGTCATCTTCAAAGCATTGGCAAAGGTTGATGCTGTCGATATGTTATGATAGGTAATGCCTTCTTTCAAAAAGGCTTCATGCAAAACACGACGCGGCTGTTTTTTGATGTTTGAAAAAATTATTTTTGTTCCATGGCTTTGTAATTTCTTTACAAACTCCACAATCAAATTTGCACCTGTTGCATCAACTACCGGAACATATCCCATACGGAATATCAAAACTTTCGGAGCTTGCGGCAATGTTTTTAAATAACTCGAAACTTGTGATGCCGCTCCAAAAAACAACGGTCCGGACATACGCAAGGACATAACGCCTTCTTCCGACAAACTACGGCTTAAATCACGACCGCCACCGCTTTCTTGTAAAACGGATTCATCTGTTTCTATTTCAATTTCACGGCTCATTCTGTGCATGAATATTATACTTGCCATGATAAAACCAACACTGATGGCGGTATTTAAATTCGAAACAACCGTAAGCAACAATGTTACCAAAAGTGTATATCTATCACCTCGCGGTCCTTCGATTACCTTTAACATTTTGCCAAAGCCAATCATGTTCCAACCGACTATGCTTAATATTGCCGACAAACATGCTAACGGTATGTATTGTGCCAATGGCGACAATAACAGCATAAATAAAAAGATAAATACCGCTTGCATCATTCCCGATATCGGAGAATAAGCATTAGCTTTCAAATTCGTTGCCGTTCTTGCTATCGCACTTGTTGCCGGAATTCCTGAAAACATCATACAAATTATGTTCGCGGCTCCCTCTCCTATCAATTCTGCATTCGGATTGTGGTTATCACCGCTCATACCATCGGCTACCGTTGCGCATAACAACGACTCTATCGCCGCCAAAAATGCTATCGTTAAAGCACTCGGCAAAACATTGATTATTAATTCCAAACTAAATTCCGGAAGTTGCGGTGCCGGCAAGAAATGGGGTATTCCTCCAAAACGACTACCTATCGTATCTATCTCGACATTAAATATTTTCATTATCAGCACGAGAAGAATCGCAACAACGACACTCATTAAATAAGCCGGTAATTTCGGCTGCTTGATTTGAACATAAAATATTGTGGCAAAACTTACTAAAGCAACAAATACCGATGCCCCCGTAAACTTATCCAAGTTTGCTAAATAAGCTCTCCACCGCGGAACAACCTCTACCGGTATGCCGCTGACCTGTAACCCTATCAAATCTTGAAATTGGGTTGTAATAAGTAAAAGACCAATACCGCCCGTAAAGCCTAAAACAACCGGATAAGGTATGTATTTTATGTATGTTCCCAGCTTTAATAATCCCGCTATTATCAAAACTACTCCGGTTATAAACATCATCACGAGCAAGGCGTTATAACCATAGTTTTGAATAACCGTATAAATCAAAACCGCAAAAGCTCCGGTCGGTCCACCGATTTGAAAACGTCCACCTGCCAACATGGCAATAAAGAATCCGGCAACTATCGCCGTATATAAACCTTGTGCCGGTGTTACCCCTGAAGCTATGGCTAATGCCATAGATAAAGGAATCGAAATAACCGCTACGGTTAAACCTCCCGACACATCACGCTTAAAGCAATTTAAATTGTATCCTTGTTTCTTGATAACTTCCCATAATTTTGGGGCATAGTTTTTCTCATATACTTTCAACAATCCTGTTAATGCCTTTAACATTCCTCTTTCCGTCCTTCTTTTTCAACTGATAAAAATTACGTCAGTTGTCATACTCTTTTTTTGGACGCTGTCAAGTATTCCTATGCTTTTGTGTATTAAAAAATTTTACCGAGTTTTCTGAACCATGATTTACGGTGTTGTTTGAAATATTCTTTTTCTAGCTGCCTATTAATAAACCAATATTCTATACACTCTTCTTCCTTTATTGCCTTTATCGGTTTCGGTGCATTTATGATTTTGCAGCTTTGCTCATAGGGAAGTCTTATTAATGTTAAATTTTGACAACCGCCACACTCAAATTTTCCCCCGCAATTTTGTTCAGCCGAAACATAGACTATGGATGATTCCCTGAAATCGGCATCTCCTTCAAAATTTTTACCTATTGTTACCAAACGAATAGACGGCGATGAGATTAAAATAATATCTCCTTTCGCCCTATCTCCTATTTCCACTCTTTGTATAGTTTTCGAATTGCTTAAGTCTAATACTCCCGAAAAATCATCTCCGACGTACAGATTTCTTATTCCTTGTTTTGGGCTTAAACTGCTGCCATATAATTTGCCCGAAAAATTATTGCCTATCTCCATATATCTGGCAAAAACCGAACTTATTCTTATGTCGCTTTGATTGTCATCTTTTATTTCAATAATACGATAAAAAATGCATAAGTTTATATCAAAGCGTCCGTGGCTTTGTTCTCCGACTTCTAAACCTTGCAAATAGGATTTTGATATTTCAATTTTTCCTCCGTAATTTCTTCCGATTTTAACATCTAAGACTTTCTCACATTCTTGAATTTGAATATCCATCAGGCTGTTGTCTTCAACTTCTAATTCTTCCGCTGACGAACGGTATAAAATGACTTTTCCGCTTGTTCCCTGACCGACGGTTATTTCTGTTATATAATTGTTTCCTCTTAAATCTATCTCTATCGTAGAACCATTTCCTATTTCTAATTTTTTTATCTTCAGGCCTTGCATATCAAATTGGCATTTTCCTTGCTTGTTTTCTATATGCAAATTTATCGGTTTCAGACTGTTTAATACTCCGATGACTTTTTCATCTTCCTGCAAATAATTTTTTAATTTTCCTTTTTCTAAATCACGACTACTTAAATATATTTCTTTTTTATCTCCGCATTTTAACATACTGACGCCAAGTTCTTTTGCCGCTTCCTTACTGATTTTTAATTCACTCTTCAATATATACTTGATGATTTCGTTTAATATAAACTTGGGAACTTTTCTTTCTTTATGAAATAAAAATGAGGTCAAAACATTATTATATTTTTCGGCCGTGGCAACAATGAAACCGCTCTTGTTCCTTAAAACATACGTATTTTCTTTGCCAACCATTTTTGTGCCGACATAACCAAATGAAAATTCATGGATTAACGTATCTTTTTGTTCTTTGTCCTGTGTCATTGTCTTTGCCTTATTCTTTTTTATCTGTTGTATCTTAATCGATAATTGTTAATAAACCCTTTTGTTTTCTTTTTCATTTGCTTATTCTTTTTTTTTATTGTATTACCTTGTTTGAGGGAGTTTTTTTTATGAAAAAAATTATTCATATTTCTAATTTTAATTTGATGCGCTTTAAGGGCTGTTTCATGAACGGTATGCCCGTTAAAATTTCTAACGGTTTAACCCGTAACGGCTTTTATGTCATGAATTATCCCGACCGTGATTTGTGCCGGATGTTCGGCTTCGGACATATGAACTTTTTGGGAAAAAAACGCATTAATAAACATCTTATCTCCTTTTGTAAAGCCGTTGTTCCAGACGCTCTGGTTATCGGTCATGCCGATGTCTTCGATTTGGAAACCCTCGCGGAAATCAAAAATTTATTCCCTCATCTTAAAATTTTGCAATGGAGCTGCGACTGGATTGTTCCTGAGTTTGCTCAAAAAAATATTGCCTCTCTTAAAAAATATCTTCCGCTTGTCGATGTCTTTTGCATTACGACCGGAGATAAAAAACTTCTTTCGGCTTTCAAAACAAAAAATAACATTGTTGCTTATCTTCCCAATATTGCCGACAAATCAATCGAAACCGGTAGAGTGTTCGAAAATGCTCAGCCTCTTTATGATATTATGTTGGCAACAAATACCGGAAAAAGACAATTTTGCGGACAAGATGTTGCTATCGAATCTCTTGTGGATACCGCTAATCAAAAAGTGGAAAATCTTAAGTGGAAACTTGCCGGAATTAAAGGCTTCCCCCCTCTTAACGGTTATGAATATATTGAAAACTTACAACAGACGGCTATGGGGCTTAGTCTTAGCCGCTTGAACGATGTCTATCTGTATTCTTCCGACAGAATGGCTCATATTATGGCTAACGGCGGACTCGCCTTTATTGACCGAAGAACCGGATTTAATGATATTTTTAACGAGCAGGAAGCCGCTTTTTATTCCGAACCCGATGAATTTTATGACAAACTTCGTTTCTTCAAACAAAATTCTTCCGAAAGAATGAAAATTGCTCAAAACGGTTACAACAAAATTCATCAAGAATTTAATGAAAAAATTGTTACTCAATATATGATGGATCTTCTTTTCCAAAATCCAATTTCATCAAAAAATTGGCACATCGCTCTTTAAATTAAAGCATAAGCAAAAAACTTATAAACAGAATTCCATACAAAAGAATGCCGTGAGGAAAACTCATGGCTATTTTTATATCGGCACGCGAAGGTATCGCATTCTCAATAATTACCGTTTGCAACAAAACATAAACAACATAACCGATAATGGAATGCGGAACCAACGGTAAAAAATAGCGGTTTATATAAAAGCTCAGCGGCAACAATAACAAAGGTGCCAGACTCGACGGTATCGCATTATAAAATGTTACATTACGAAAGCCGACACTTCCCATGACATAATCTCCCGTAAAAACATCTTTTTTCGGGAAGACCGTAAAATTACAAGGACGAGCATTTAAGAATAACCCTACAATAAAATGCATCATTTCATGTAATATTGTTCCGGGGATATTTACCAAGGCACTCAGCCACATGCTCCGATAAGTGGCATATTTCATTCTCATCAACAAAACTACCGATAATATTGTATAAAAACGATTGTTAAAAAAGCTCCCAACGATATCTTCTCGAGTCAAAAAATAAAATAATCGTTCTCCTGCAGCAAGCAATATTTCCATGCTTTTATCCCTTACGCAAAACCGCTATTCCCGCTAAATAGGTATTTAACATTAATTTACATAAATTCTTTTTATTTATCATATTCAAATTGTCTATCGTCCGTGTGGTCAAAAAGGAACTCAATGCAAACAACGACAACCACAAAACTTGTCTTGCCAATTTTCTTTTTCGCGGATTCAGCCTTGAATAAACAGCATTAAACGACGGTTCCCAAAGTCTTGTCAATTTTATAATTGCTGTTTTATACTTCATGGGAAGTTCTTGCGCACGAAGATGATAATTATATAACAAAAACCACCGATTGGAATTTAATAATACAAAGCTAACAAAAGCATCTAACCAATTATTTAAATTCTTATACGCATTTCGTTCGGTTTTATACTTTCTCATACTTTGGTATAATTCGCTTAAGGTTTCTATGTTTAAAGCCTCTATGAACTTGTCCATATTTGAATATTGACCGTATATCATACCTACGGAAAAACCCGATGCTTCCGACAATTTGCGCGCCGTTAAAAATTCCGCACCTTTTTCTTCTACCAAACGGCGTCCCGTAGCCAATAATTCCGCACGAATGCTTGCTTTATTTTCTGACATATTCTTTTCTTAATAAATTATTTGTAAATTCAACTTTATGATAGTATATATATATATCAATTTCAAATTGTGTTCAATTTTTTTATTAGGGGATTTGGATAAAATGAATCACAAAATCTTTGGAGCCGCCAGTGCTTTATTCACCGCTTCAATCTTGTTCAGTCAAGCTCATGCACAAAGCGAAAATTTTTATAAAAATATTATGCTTTCTGATGAACTGCAAGATAAATTATCAGAAGATGATGCTAAAAACAGTGCCGCTCAAATTTTGGACAGCAAGCCCTTAAAACTTAATGTGGAAACAAAACAACTCAATCGCAGAAGTCATAATATGGAACAAGCCCAAAAAACTTATGGCTCCGCCCCCTTTGGTTTAATTTGGGGAATTACTCAAGAGGAAACCGAATTGCTCGGTGTTCAGTTGACTTCTATTGAACTTAAAGATTATGTTAATGTTTTTCAGGCTCAAAATCTCCCTTCCGAACTTCAATCTTTTGATAAAGTTATTCTTATCTTTGGTGAAGACAATAAATTATGGCGCATCTTAGCCTATGGAACTCCTTTGGAAGATGAAACGCCCGATGCCTCGAAAATTATGAAACTGTATAACAAATACTACAACCTCTTGGCTAAAAAATACGGTAACGCTCAACAAAATTATACCGGTGAAGGGTCTTTGCAAAACAACAATAATCTTCAAGCCGAACTTATCAGCGGAAATGCCGATGTCTTCTCTACTTTTGAAGGCAACAATGTCGGTGCCGCTTTGGCTATTAACGTTGAAGGTTCCAACAAATTTTATTTGGTTCTCGATTACAGAAATTTATTAATTTTTAAAGAAAACGAGTTACAAACTTTACAAGCTTTGTAATTGACTAATAATAAGGATTTTTTATGATGAAAAAAGTAGCGTTTTGTGCCGTTTCCGGAAATGGTATGAGTGCTTTGGCTCAAATTATGCTCAAAAAAGGTTATGAGGTTTACGGTTCCGATGTCAGCTTTGACGAAGGTCGTGATCATGCAAACAAAAAAGCTCTTACCGCCGCAGGTATTAAACTTATTCCTCAAGACGGTTCCGGTATTACCGATGATTTGGAATTTTTATGCGTATCGTCGGCTATTCAAGACAATAATCCCGATATTCTTGCTGCAAAAAGCAAAAATATTCCGATAAAAAAACGCTCGGAATTGTTGGCTGAATTATTCCACCAATATCCTTACAATATTGCCGTCGGCGGCACCAGCGGTAAAACAACAACAACGGCGATGATTGGTTTTATTCTTGATCGTTTGGGCAAAAAACCTTGCATGATTGATGGTGGTATGCTCCGCGATTATGATACTCAAGTCGGTTTGCCTAACTTTATTTATAACGAAGGTGATATTTGCGTGGCCGAGGCTGATGAAAGCGACGGTTCTATCCGCAACTATCATCCTTATATCGCCTTAATTAACAATATTTCACATGACCATGTTTCTCTTGATGAATTAGTTGCCTATTTCTCCGATTTTGCCAAACATGCTCGTCATGGTATCGTTGTTAATGCTGATTGCCCCTTGGCTTCAAAACTTCAGCACAAGAACAAATTTACTTTTTCTATTTGTAATAAAAATGCCGATATTTTTGCTTCCGATATTGTCGCTGAAGCTAACGGAGTTCGCTATAAACTCGACGGAAAAGAATTTCATCTGAAACTTATCGGAAAATTTAATGTTGCTAACGCATTGGCAGCTATCAGCGCCTGCATGATGATTGGGGTCGATAAATTTGAAGCCGCTAACGCTCTACAAGAATTTACTGGTATTAAACGTCGTTTGGAAATTGCCGGAACTAATGAACGCAATATAACCCTGATTGATGACTTTGCTCATAATGCAAGCAAAATCGAAGCATCCCTTTCGGCTCTTAAAGAATATCCGGGAAGACTTATCGTCATGTATCAATCACACAAACCTTTTTCTGCTCGAACAACCGGTGAGGAAGACGGCGTTGTATTCGGTAAAGTTCTCGGAAAAGAAGATATTTTGCTTATGCCCGAAATTTATATGCGTGATCCCGTCAAAGATGCCGATATTTCCGGTGCCGATTTAGTTCAATTTGCCGTTAATAACGGTGTTAACGCTAAATTTTTGGAAACAAAAGACAAAGTCCGTGATTTTATTCTTAAAAATGCTAAAGACGGCGACAGAATCGTTATTATGGGAGCTCGTGATAATTCACTTCCTGATTTTAGCCGTCAGCTCTTAAAGGATTTATAAAATGTATTACAACCTTAACCCCGGAGATAAAATCGGTTTAGTTTCCCCTTCCCGTTTCGTTACCAAAAGCGAAATTGCTAAAGGTGTTGAATACTTAAAATCTTTGGGGTTTGAGATTGTTTTTGGAGAGCATATCTTTGAAAAGTTTCGCTATATGGCCGGTCTTCCCGAAAATCGTGCCGAAGATATTATGCGTTTTTATAAAGATGAATCTATAAAAGCTATTTTCGCAACTTCCGGCGGAGACGGATGTCAATTTTTGCCACCGTTACTTGATTGGGAAGTTATTCGTAAAAATCCTAAACCCTTTATCGGTTTTAGCGATACAACCGCCGTACAAAATGCTATTGTGGCTTTAACAGGACAAGTTTGTTTTACCGGTCTGACTCTCAACTATGATTTTCGTAACGGACAACTCAACGATCACGTTGATACATCTCTTAAGACCTTGTTGTTCGGCGATAAATTTTGTTTTAAAGGCGGAAAAAAACTAATCGGAGGTCAAGCTAAAGGCGTTCTGGTCGGCGGATGTCTGAGTTTGTTTCGTAATCTTTGCGGTACGAATTTTTATCCAAACCTCAGAGATAAAATTCTTCTGATTGAAGATGTTGAAGAGCCTATTTATAAACTGGATTTAATGTTACAACAAATTTCTCAAAATCCTGATTTTGATAAACTTAAGGGTATTATTTTCGGCGGTTTTACCGATTGTACCATTCGCAATAAAAACGATGGAACTATTCGTGACATGATATCTTATTTTTGTAAATCACTCTCTATTCCCGTACTTATTGATTTTCCATACAGTCATGATTTTAATCGCTATGCCTTACCGCTCGGTGCCGAAGTCATTTTAGATGCCGATAAAAAACTTATCCGTTCTTTGTAAAAATAGCACTATACCCCTATTCATATCCTATCCGAGGGGTATAGTGTATTTACTTTATTCTCCTATCAGAAGTTCATTTTTGAACAAACACTCGAATCAATCTTGACCGTAACACTGTTTGGACATGATGCACTTGAATTAGAGTAATTTATTCTTATATCTCTATTTGCATTAACTGTAATTGGATAACAATTTTTAATAAAACTAAATTTTAACGCGGCACTTTCTGAAGCAGCACACATATTAATGATTGAATTGCTTCCATGAACCTCTATTAAAGCCCCACCATAATAAGTCTGTAAATTGCAATACTGACATTGGAAATTTTTGAAATTTACGACAGAGTTATTATTCACACTTATTGTCGCTCTATTTGTATAAGTTCCATAAGGTAAAATATTTAAGGTTGCATTAGCTCCTACTTCAAACGCAAATACACTTGATTTTACTGTTGCACTTTTTTGAATTAATGGTCCTAGTCTGGTATTTGTTCTTTCTGCTTCGACATATACATTGGATTTTAAAGTTACACCTGTATCAAATACATTAGGGTCATCGCCATGCCACTTGCAAGAAGATGATCTATTATTTGTAAAAAATGAATTTGTCTTCTGAATAATTCTAATATTATCTAAAACAATGTGAGCAGGATTAGAACTTGCCGTTCTTGTATCGGAAAAAGACGCTTCTGCTGTTCTTGTGAAATTCAGTGTATGACCATTACCGTTAATCAAAAATGTTGCTCCATCTGCATTCACTTTATATTCACGTGTCATAATTATATTACCGCAATTCATATCTTGAGTAACATTATAACTTACGGTTTTTCCGAATAATGAAGACTTCCTATCATTAACAAAATCTGATAATTTTTCACAAGCAGAATCTCCTGTAAGACATTCGCCATAATAAATATTTCCAAATTGTAATCTGACCGGAGAAGTATCTTCAGACATATTTAACTCTTGATTCGGGCATGATGCAACACTATCACTTGTCCAGGTAATATCTCCGGTTTTAAATGTTTTGGGAAGTCCTCTTACTTCTGATGGTAAACTTTTGCAATCCGTGTATTTATCGCCACAAGGTTCACTGCAATGATACTTTGATGAACTTGGACAATTTGATTCGTCATACATATAATATGCAGGACATTGCGGAGCGCATTCTTTTGCTTTGTAACAGGTATTTCCGCATTCCGTGCTGCTTGTATCATAACATTCACTAGATTTTGTTTTCGAATATCCGCTTGGACAAGTGTCATCACAGCAGTTTTTCGATTTATAACAGGTATTTCCGCAATCTGTGCGACTGGTGTCATAACAACCTCCGGGGATACCCTTCGAATAACCGCTTGGGCAAGTATCATCACAACATACCTTACAATCCGAATAAGTTGTTTTGCCGTTAATGGTACAAGATGAAGCTCCAACTGCCGGTCCGCAATCACAAGATTTATAGTTGCTCGGACACTGACATGATTGATATTTTCCGCCGCAAGAACTTCCAACTCCGATTTGCGGCGATGGACAACTGATTAATCCTGATTGGCAAACACATTTGTCATAGTAATTGGAATCATAAGGACAACGACGATTGGGAACTTGCAAAGTCGGACAGCTTCCCGTTAAAGGATAGCCTTCTTCTTTGCATGCTCGGTCGTCATCTCGTTCACATCTTTCGTATTTGCCATCACAAGACGGTCCAACCCCATAATAAGGAATATTACAAATTTCGGTTAAATTCTCATTACATTCACAACGTTCGTAATAACGGTTATCCGAAGGACAGGGATTAGCCAAGTGTTGTCCTGTCGGACAGGAAGTTTTGGTATAACCGGCATCACGACACTGCTCGGGAATGGTATCATAATCAGGGTCATTTCCGTTTGGAGTTCCGCCACCATTTCCGCCTCCGGGAGTTTCTGTATTTCCGAATTTATCTCCGGAGCAATTCCCCGTATCGGTTATAAAACACAC
>CALXPL010000003.1 GCA_944390275.1 uncultured Alphaproteobacteria bacterium | reverse complement strand
ATATGCAAAGTCCGTCAGGAACAGCGTGTAACGGTAAATATCAAAAATGTAATTGTTCAAACAACTATGTTTGGAATTCTACACAAGGACGATGTCTTGCAGGTTCTGGCAGTGGTTCCGGTAGTGGTGGTTCGTCCAGTGGGGGATCGTCCAGTGGAGGATCAGAGGTGGTAATGAAACGTAGGTCTATAAGAGCTGTTAATTGTCGTTGTGAAACACGAGATAATGGGTTTTATTATGTTTATTTTGATGAGGAATGTACTTGTGATGAAACAGGTGCTGACTGTAGTCGTTTTGATCAATATGTAGGAACACTATATGCTGATAAATCTGAATGTGAAGCTGCAATCCCTTCTGTTAATAGTAATATGTGTGATGGACACACGAGAGGAGCCTCGAGCCTTTCTTGTCCTTAGGTTGTCGAAAAAACAGTTAGTGATGAACGTATTACAGGTCTAGCACCTGAAGAGTGCCTTATAGGAGGATCTGGAAAACCAGTTTCATATTGGTCATTTACTTTGGAGTCTGTAACAGTATGCTATGACTAACGCATGATGCAAAAAAAAGGAAAAGAGAGATGAGAAAAGTAATTTTATTAAGTACAGTCTTGTTCGCAACTCCTTTGGGAATAGAGAGTTATGCCGCTGATTGCGCGACAACAAGTTGTCAAACATTAGGCTATACGGCAACCTCCAATAAAGGCAATTGCTTACAATGTCCTTTCGGAAACTATTGGTTCTGTCCAGAGAGTCAATGTGATAGTTCTTATCAATATACTTGTACGGGATATATGCAAAGTCCGTCAGGAACAGCGTGTAACGGTAAATATCGAAAATGTAATTGTTCAAACAACTATGTTTGGAATGCTTCACAAGGACTATGTCTTGCAGGTTCTGGTAGTGGTTCTGGTAGTGGCTCCGGAGGAAGTTCTTCAAGTGGCGGCTCTTCTGGAGGCTGTATGACTCCGATTGCCGGAAGTGCAACCTGTAATGTATCTTATTCAATTGGCTCTTCAGGAGACAGCCGCTACCCTTATAAAATTACACGTTCTGCTTCATGTTCTTGTTCAAATGGTAGCAATAGTTGGAATGAATCTTACACAGCAGCATCATGCGCCGATTACGAGTCCTGCGCAAATCAATTATCGCGTTATTCAAGTGGAACTCAAACCGTATCAACAGGACGCTGCGGCGTGTATTGTGCTGAGACAGGAGAGGCACTCTAAGAGTTTTTCTTCAAGATTAAAGTTTTCTAAAAAACCTTTTATGTCAAAAAAAAATTGACAAAAATTCAAACAAAGCATAAAATAAAAGAACAAAAGGTTAGAGGAAAGACAAGCTAATGAAAAACAAAACAATAAACGCACAAAAAATAGCAACACATTCAATAGGACTTGCTTTAGGTGGAATATTCGGAGCCACGGGAAGTTTTTACATAATATCAAGAGAAGAAGGTTTAATAAACGGCTTTAAAGCGGGTCTAAAGAAATGGCGTCAAGAAAGCCATTCCCTCACATTAAAAGCCAAGTTACTGCGATTTAGAAATGCCATATCATACGGATATCATACCGCAAAATTAGATGCCAAAGAAAGAAATCACAATTATCAACTGCAACATAATCCTTATTACAGAAAAGCCTATGAACAAGCGACAAAAGAAGGAAGAAAATTAAAATTAAGTGAAAAACTAAAATCCACGGTAAAAAGCATAGCCACCACATGGACGGCAGCAATAACAGAACCGATTATTGAACCGATTATCACACAGAAAACCGACTACAAAAAACTTATGGCAGAACTAGTAAAAGAACGGAAAAAAAGCCGTTAAAAAGATAAGAAAAGTAAAGATAAAGGATTAAGGCAAGATTGGGAATTTGCCATGAGCCACATCATCAAGAGTTTTTTGTACTTCCGGCAAATTCAACTGCATACCGTAAATCCAATAATTTGCCATAACCTTTTCAATATAAAGCCGTGTTTGACGAGCCGGAATAACCTCAATAAACAATAAAGGGTCATTATTATACTTCATGGTTTTCAGCCATTTCACCAAATTCCCCGGACCGGCATTATAAGCCGTCAGCATAAAAAACAAATTTCCATCAATAAAAGATTTTTCAAGCAAATAATGCAAATAACGTTGTCCGACTTCTAAGTTATAAGCCACATCAAACAAACGCGATTTATCTTTTTTATCTTGAGGATTTTGCGTAACGTGAAAAGCCGTATTGGGCATAAGCTGCATCAAACCGCGAGCCCCGGCAGAACTCGTTGCATAAGGATTGAAAGCAGACTCCTGTCGGCTAACGGCAAGGATGAGAGCTTTGTCGGCTTTAAGTTCATCTGGCAGAAAATCAGGAACAGGATAAGCGAGATTATCATAAAACACGCCTTTTTCATGAGCACGCAAGGACTTAGCCAAATGAATCACCATGGCATGACGTTGATAATTATTTAAGAGAAAGAGGACGGCTTCTTTTTGTTTTTCATTCATATTTTCATAGCCGTAAGCCAATTCTTGTTCAGCCAAATCGGGTCTTTTTGCATGGAAGAGCAGAACGGCGCGTCGAATAGAAGTAGAAGCAACCATATTTTGAGCATAATCAGGATTTGAAAAGTCATTCCAATAAGTCGCCCCGCTCCAATTATAATTAATCTTCAACCCAAGGACATGAGCGGCAAGGATACCGTAAAAAGTACGTTGATAAGCGGAAGCAATTTCGAGCTGACGGCGAGCTTTTTGTTTATTACCGAGTTTATGATAAGCCCGATAAGCCCAAAAAGCACCGGCAGCTTCCAACCATTCATCGTCATTTTTTGTCTGAGCCAAGCGAGCAAAATAGAGTGCGGCATTTTGAAAATTTTTAAGCCGCCACGAAGCCAAACCGGCAATCCAGTAAGCCGTTTGATTTTTGCTACGTTTCATGGGTTTTAAGGTCCATTTGAGAGCTAAAGAATTTTGATTATCCAAAAAATATTCTTGAGCAAGAGCGGCGCTCATTTCATCCCAATATTTATCGGGAACGGCCATACGAAAATTGTAATTTTCCAAAATTTTGCGAGCTTTAAGAGTTTTTCCCTGACCAAGATAACGATAAAACGCGGTTACATGACGCGTAACAATTTTTTTTCGTTTTGGAGAAAGATTTTCATAGGCATCCATATTACGGGCATAAAGTTTTTTATTATAGGAGTCAAGGCGCAAAAGTTTGGGATTGTCGAGTTCAGTTTCCGCTGCCGCTTTATTTTTCTTCAAAGCGAGATTATAAATACGCTGAGCTTGAGGATAATCAGGATATTTATGCAACCAATTTTTAAGTTCTTCATAAGAAGATTTATAATTTTTTGATAAAAATTTCTCGGCAAGAATATGTCCGTCCAAGACATCGGAGGTCAATTCATTTCGTAACTCATCAGCCGTTTCAATATCATTATCTTTCAAAGCAAGAAAAATATTTTTATAAGTTTTGACATCATCACGAGAAATAAAACCATTTTTTAGAATAAGCGCATAAGTATCGGCATCAATTTTTTGCTGTAAGATTTCAGGATAAATTTGAGAAAGCTGGGGAATTTTGTCTTGAGCAAGCGAAGGTGTTGCCACACAGCAAACAGAAACACCAACAAAAGACAAAAAAGCCAAGAGTCCAACAACACACCTTACCATAACCGAGCCTCTCACAAAAAATTCTTTCAAACCGCATATATTCGGAACAAAACACAATTTCATAACATAACAGTGCCTGTCAAAAGTAAAAATGAGTGATAGAAAAGAATTATAAACCTTTTTTAATCCATTTAATCTTAGCGGCACATTCTTCTTGCGACATTTTAGCCACACGACAACGATTAACAATAATATTAGGAACTTTATCCATAGAATAGCAGCCCTCACCGACCAAAGTATAATCAAAATAAGTATCGACATTAGGAGCCACATCCATAAAATTCAGAGCTGTTTCCATTTTTGGCCATTTTAATTTGACGCTAAGCGTAGAAAGTTTACGGTCAAGAGTCGTAATCACATAGAAGCGAACATCACAAGACACATCCCCCATCAAACCTCTTCTGACAGAAAAGTTATCATAATAAAGAAAGATAGAAGAAGTAGCGGCAGCCATTAACTTCCCGTTATTTTTTCGCACGATTTGCCCCATAGATACAGCACCTCTTTGAGACCCGTCTGCTGTCGGAGAAAGGACTTGGTTCAAACGAGATTGAGCATTTGTATAGGAAGAACCGATTATTTCTTTATTATCCGACAGATAATTTCTGCGGAGATTTGGATTTGAAAGAGAAGATTGCACGGCAGAAGAATTATTTTGGTTTTGAGACTTGGTTGTTGCCGTTGAAAGATTATTTTGTTGATACCGCCTTGAAGTTGAAGATTTTGTTGAAGTAGAAGAGGAACGATTTGAATAAGAAGATACCTGAGAAGATTCCGGTTCTGAAGAAAAATACTGAGCCGATACCGGATGAAACAGCACGAGGCAAATTCCCACAGAAGCAGTAGTTAAAAGAATTTTACATTTCCGACTAATCATAAGACCTCATCAAAATTTTCAAAAATTAATTTCAAAACAACCAAAGTATCACGCAGGAAACAAAGTTTAGGAGGAGAATTTCCGTCAAGGACACACAGCCAAGCAACAACATCTAACATCGAACTTCCGTTCCAACGGCAAACTTCCGTCCCAACCGCAAATTTCCGTCCCTACTGTGAGCTTCCGTTTCAATCACACACTTCCGTTTCAACTTTGAACTTTACAAAAATTTTCATCATCAACAGCGTAACTCTATCTGTAATTTTTACTCCCTTAAGACGAGAAAACGCGCCTCCATCATTATCAAACAGAAACGCGCACTTCTCTATAAAAACAAGTCCTACTCAAAGAAACACTTTTGTTCACTTTTGGGGTTATCTTTGAGAGGGAACAAAAGCCCCAACTACTTTTTTTCAGTTTTAACAGTGGTTTCAGTTTGAGAAGTCTCGCTTTGTGTTTTAAGAACATTCTTGAGATTATCTCCTGCAGGAGCTTGAAGAGCATTATCAGGAAGAATAGATTTCGGAGCATTATCAGAAGAAGCATTATCGGTTGACGCGGCAGGGGCTTGAGCGGGAGCCGTTTCAATAACGGTTTCTTGCATTTCAACGACTTCTTCATCTCCTTCCTCAGGGAACAAGTTTTGCAACTGACCATCAATCTGAGCAGCCGCAGCATCATCTTTAGCATTAGAGGTATTTTGAGAAGATCCGACAACATCATCGACAGGCACATCACTTTTAATACCTTCCAACACGGTAGAGATTTTAGCAATTTCCATACTGACGGCATCATATTGAGTATTAATATCAATACGATCGTTATTACGTTTCATTTGAGCTTGATTTTGTTCATCATTATAAGAAATCGGTTTAAAATCGCGATAATATTCGGGATTTTCGGGAGAAACGAATTGGAAGAGACCGTCGCAAGGAGTATTTGAACTACGGGAAGCCGTAGCACGGCGACGCGTATCGCTTGAAGAATTATCTTCACCCAAGACGCAAGATTTAACCTGTACCTCAACATTTTCCGTCAAAAGGAAGCAGCGGTCGGACTGGATTCGCGCCCGCAAAGAAACTTGTTTTTGGGGAGCAAGTTTAGGAATTTCGACCTGAGAAGTAATTTGTATCGGAGTAGTAAGAGCG
Source organism: uncultured Alphaproteobacteria bacterium (assembly GCA_944390275.1). Classification (GTDB taxonomy): domain Bacteria; phylum Pseudomonadota; class Alphaproteobacteria; order RF32; family CAG-239; genus HGM16780. Next base: position 220,658 of record CALXPL010000003.1, on the reverse strand, counting down.
GTATTAGGTAAAGTAGAAGCCTCTTGTGAGTTTTGACTTTTCGCGCGCATATTTTTCTCATCTCGAATTACGGCATCAATAGCCTGATCAGTCCAAGTCAAGAGCAGAGAAGCGGAAGAAATATTTTTCTCGGAACGATTATACACAGTAACATGATAATCGCAGGCGGTAGTCTGATTTTCGGAATTTTTGATAGGAACGACATCATGAATTTTGAATAAAACAGCATCATTATCTTCGGCACGAGCAGGAGCGACGAAAGTCGAAGCAGAAGCCAGAGCCAAAGCGGAGAGGAGTAAGAATCTATTAGACATCATAAACATATTCCTTAAAAATAAAGGTTACGAAATTTGTTTAATAATAAAACAGTTAAAATAAAAATACCAACAAATTATGAATAAAGTTATAACGCGTTGGATAAGTTTTGCAAAAATTTCTTCAAGCGCAAGAAATCGGCCCAAATTTTAGCTTTTTGAGCAGGGTTACGGAGCAAATAAGCGGGATGGAAAGTCGCGAGAGCTTTGACGGATTGTCCATTATCAGAAAGGAAATCCCACCATTTTCCGCGTAATTTAGAGATAGGTTCTTGATTATCGAACAAGGCATTAGCGGCACTTCCCCCCAAAAGGACGAGAGCTTTAGGTTTGATGAGTTCGATTTGACGTTTCAAGAACGGGAGACAGACAGCCACTTCGGCAGTAGTTGGAGTTCTGTTCCCCGGAGGTCTCCAAGGCAGGACATTGGCAATAAAGCAATCATTATGCCGATTAAAGCCGGCTGCGGTAAGAATTTCATCAAGAAGTTTACCGCTTTTACCGACAAAAGGCACACCGAGACGATCTTCATCGGCACCGGGAGCTTCACCGATAAGCATAATTTTAGCTTGAGGATTACCATCACCGAAGACGGTATGAGTAGCAGTCAACTTCAAAGCGCAGCCATCAAAAGCCTCCAAAGTTGTTTTAAGTTCCTCTAAAGACGCAGCCTTTTTGCAAAGATTAGCGGCATTAGCGCAAGCATTAAGAGTATCTTGAGCCAAATCAGTCATGGCAGGACGAGTCACGGTCTCTTGAACAGGAGTCGATTTCGAATGAGAAACAGCAGATGAGTCATCGGAAGCGGCAAAAGGATTCGCAGGAGAAGATGTGTGTAAAGATTTTTGTACATTTGGAAGAGATTGATTAACGGCAACAGGAGTATTAAAATTAGAGTGAGACTTTGTTTGAGTTTTGGCAAAAGGAACATCATCCAGAGTCGCATCGACACCGGCAACACAATACCAATCCAAAACTTGGGCTACAGATAAATTCTCATTAATCATGACAAAAGGGATGATAAAACAAAACAAAAAAATTTCAAGTAAATAAAATATTTACACAACAGGAGTAAAAGTTAAAAATTAATATTGTATGATTTAAAAAGTTGGCTACAATGCCAAAGAAGGAAAAAACTAAGGTAAAAGAAAAGATGTCAAAATTGCACGGCATAATAATCGCATTGATGAGCGTAGGGATATTCAACTCTTGTTCAAATTACGGATTAGAGCAAGCAAGAAAGATAAAAGGAAGAGAGATTATAGCTGCCGATTCGCAAGAAGGTACCTCCCAACCAACCCACAAACAGGCTTCTGAAAAACACATAGCCTACGGAGCTTATTTGGCGGGACGAGTAGCACATTTACGCAAAAACTTCGATGCAGCTGCCGATTATTACAGCCAAGCCCTGCAATCCGACCCACAAAACAAAGAACTCCTGAGTCGTATCTACGTTATGCTGACCTCTCAAGGCCGTGTTAAAGAAGCCGCGGAATATGCTGCCTTATCGCAACAACAGGGAGATAAGAACAACTTTACAACAATAATCATGGCCATATCGGAACAAAAAGAAGGAAAATGGCAATCTGGAATTCAAAGAATGAACAGCCTTCAAGGCAGCGTTTATGAAAATTTCATCACGCCTTTGATTAACGCATGGGGCTACGCGGGTCTTGGTCAAAAAGATGCCGCTCTTGCAGCTCTTTCAAAATTACAAAAAGAGCCGGCCTTTAAAGCCTTGTATCATTTTCATGCTGGCATGATAAGCGACTATTTTAATGATGCACCGGCCGCTCGCGAGCATTACGAAATTATCATCAATGAAGAAAGTACGGAAATGTCTTTCCGCGCCTTAGAAGTCATCAGTAATTTTTACCTGAGGCAAGGAGAAAAAGCCAAAGCCGTCGCCTTAACGCAAAAATACAACGATGACCGCTTAATGGTCGATATGCTCAGACAACTAGCCGAACGGACACAAAAGGCAGACAATAAGACTGCACCGCTGATAAAAGACGCAAACATCGGATTATCGGAAGCACTATTCAATATAGCGGCCACATTAAGACAAGACAATTCGGGCACGGACATATCGCATGTATTTATCTGTTTATCAATATATGCCAACCCCAAATATGATTTAGCCAAACTAATGTTAGCCGATATTCTAGAGAGTCGGGAAATGTATCAGGAAGCCAATAAGATATATGATGAAATTCTGCCAGATTCGGTTGTCTATAACACCATTCAACTCAAAAAAGCGGGAAATTACATGCAGCTTGAAGACTACAAAGCGGCAGAATTAATCCTAAAAACGCTAAGTGATGAAGATTCGAAAAACACACAAGTTCTGATGGATTTGGGAGATGTCTTAAGGATAAGCGGTAACAACGAAGAAGCGATAGAATATTATCAACAAGCCTTAAAAAGATTTCCGGCTAACAACAAGAACCGCTGGCTTTTATATTATGCCTTGGGCATGAGCTATGAGCAGCTTGATAAAATGGACAAGGCAGAACAATACTTACAACAAGCCTTAGAAGACAGCCAAAATCACTACATTGTTCAAAACTATTTAGGATACAGTTGGCTCAAGCGCGGACAACACATAGACGAAGCCTTCGGTTTAATAGTTGATGCCTACGAACAAGCCCCGAACGACGGCCATATAGCAGATAGTTTAGGCTGGGCCATGTACAAATTCGGTCGTTATGAAGATGCCGTAAATTTTTTGGAAAAAGCGTCAGAAATCGAACCGGCGAACGCACTAATAAACGAACATTTAGGAGATGCCTACTGGCAGCTCGGCAGAAAGAATGAAGCACGTTTTCAATGGCAGCATACGCTAAAGATGAAAGACGATAGCGGCGAAGTTGATAAAAACCTCATCAAAGAAAAAATAGAAAAAGGCATGAGTAAAGCTCAAACTTATACCTACAACGAAACACTTTTTTATGAACATTTAAACACACTCATTAACGTTGAAAAAGAAGAAGAATAAAAGCCCCTGCAAAAATATCCCCCTAAAAATATATACAAAAACGCATTTTTATCTTGCATAAAAGAAAAAGGTTGATTAGCATATTTTCGGATACAGGTTAACTGTATGATATTAACCAAAAGAAAGGAACTTAAAATGAAAAAACTTGCAATATTGGGTGTAATCTTCGCATTAGCAGCATGCACAGGTACACGTGGAAAAATCGGCAGCCAAAAAGTATGCACCAATGATTATTTGTTGGGTGTTCTTTCTTTGTCAGAAATTGTTAGCCCTTGCAGCAAATAAGAAAAGCAGTTTCTTAAATTTTAAGTCCTTCGATAAAAAGAAGGACTTTTTTTTGCATAAAAATAAAGAAAAGACACAAAAAAGCTCCTGATGATTTCAGGAGCAAAGAGAGAGAGAGAGATTACTTGAGTTTCAAGATAGGGCAAACAGCCATTTTTTTGAAGAAAGGACAAATATGAAAGTCCTTTTCTTTCAAATTGACACTCCAAAAATCTTCTTTTTTGAAACAGCTATCCACCCAAAAACATTCCTTATTCAAGGGTTCCCCGCCAAGACAAGTAATAAACTTGTCCAGAGCCTCTCTTTCGGAATCTTTTAGGGAAAGAACCTGATTCCAAAAGACTCTATCTCCAGGAGTACAAATTTCTCCGGTAAGGACAAGACCGGAACAAAATGATTTTGCCTCTTTGAATGCCATTTTTTTCTTCGGGCGATAGAGAGATATCGCATAATCATTAACGATAACACCCCAAACATATTTGCCGTCGAGTTTTCTCCGACAACGGCACCCGTCGGTATAAATGACTTCAAACGGGAATGTTTCCAATTTCATAGTTGGTTTTACATTCCAAGCATTGCGAAGTGCTTTTATGGTTACACCGGCAAAATTCATGGCTTTTTCCACAAAATCCAATTTATCCGGAGATAGCGGAGCTTCTTGCGGATTTTTCAAATACGCCATGAACTGTTTTTTTGAAACACCATTAACACTCAATAAATCCTCAAAAAAAGATATTTTTTCTTCCATAATATATATATTATAATATTAAACACAGACTAAGAAATACCATTTTGACAAATTTGTCAACAAAAAAAAGAGAATAATAATTAATAGACTTGACAAGAACAATACATAGGGATTACTATATATATAGTTATTGTCATATAAACAAACGGAGTGAAAAATGAAAAAAATCGAAAGCGTAAAAGAATTTGTTGAAAAGATAGATTCGAGCAAAAAGGTTAATCCCAAAGATTTATCTTCAGATCAAGACTTAACCATAGCGATAATGAATCTGATAAGCATAGAAGAACACTTAGTCTTTTCGGGGGCCAAGACGGGCAAGAATTCGTTTTACGATTTAATCCAAAACATCAGAGAGATGAGAAAGAATTTAATGCAAAAGATAATCCCGAGCTATGAAGGAGAAGTTTGGTGCATATCGAAACACTTGCTCGCTTCGTCAATGAGATTAATGGAAGTCGGCACCAAACAACAATCTTTAAATCATCCGGAAGAGGCGTATAAGTTATTCAACCAAGCCTATGAATTATACTGCCTGTTTTGGGGATTAAATATGAATATGCTGGATACGAAAGATGTCAAATGGATAGAGAGCAAAGACGAAGAGATTAAGAAATTGTCTGGTAAAATAGAAGCGGCAGAAAAGAACATCCCGCAAAATATAAGCGAAGAACCGCAAGGAACCTTGGCAAAGATGAAAGCCTTTGTCCGCAAAGCAGTAGATTGCTGCATAGAATAAGGAGAGAAGCATGAAAAAGATTATAGGAGCACTACTTGGCATCAACCTAATGTTTTTAGGAGCCTGCGGTCAAGACAGCTCAAACCCGAGAGAGACAGAAGAAGCCATCAACGAAGAAGAAGTCTTAAGAGAAGATAAGATATATTTTTTCTATGCCATGGGTTGTCCACATTGCCACGATGCTTTGGAATACATAAAAGCGAAATATCCGAATTTAGCAATGGAAAGCAAGAACGTCGCATCAAGAGACGGCTATGAACTTTTCCTAGAATGTGCGGACAAATTTGATTTAGGCAACCAAATCGGCACCCCGTTATTTTGCATGGGCAAGAGCTATATAATGGGTTGGGGCAAGAGTTCGGAAGCGCAATTTGATGAACAAGTAAAACCCTATATAAAATAACCACAAGAAGCAGGAGCAACGGATGGAAGAGCAACTACCAACGGAGATAATGAAAAAAGCAGTAAAAGGCATAAGTTACTTAAGCCATCCGTTGCGCTTGAGAATATTGGAATATATTGATGTTTATGGGAGTTCCTCGGTTTCGAACATTACCAAGGCATTAGGAGAAGAACAAGTTATCGTTTCGCAAAGTTTAAAGAAGCTGAGGGAAGCGAATTTAGTCAAGACCCAACGTCGCGGGATATTCATATATTATGACATTTATGAAGAATATCCGGCAAGTATATTTACCTGCATACGCAAATTATTCGGCTACATGACAGACAGTTATTTTTATTTAGAAGACGGTGTCAAAGCAATACTTCCGCGAGATTATACGACGATGGTCGCCAACCGTATCAAATTATTTGCCAATTATGACAAGATGAGAATACTGGAATATCTGGTATTAAAGGGAGAAAGCAACGTCAGTGAAATCATCAAAGGCACGAGCATAGAGCAATTAAAGACCTCACAATATTTAAAAAGGTTAAAGGAAGACGGCTTTGTTGAATCCCGCCGTGATGGCCGACATATATACTACAAAATCACGAGCGGCGTGCACAAAACGGCTATACAATGCATCCACAAACGTTATGATAATTTAAAAGACAAAAAAAAGTTCTGATTAGATTAAAAAAAGTTTTTGCAAAAAAGAATAAAATAACTATAATCGCGTTCATAACGAGTCTTATTAACGCTATTATTAACTTAATCCCAAATTATTATGGAAAATTTACATGAAAATTTGCAAAAAGCATTACAATATGCAGCTGCAAAACAGAGTGGTAGTTGTGCCGATTTTGAAACAGAGCATGGACAAGAAAATGTTGAATGGTTAGAACATCATGGCTACATAAAAAAGTGCTGTGCAGAAAAAATCTGGTTCATAACAAAAGCTGTCAATGAAAAGGTCAACTCGGAATCAGAAAAATAACGATAGCACAATCGTTTATCAAATTAGGTTCCGAACAGTAAAAAAAGAAACACTTCCCGCCTAAAAAGCAAAAAAGGGAAGTGTTTTTTTATAAAAAAAACTTTCCAACATATATCCGCATTTTATCAAAAGAGGAGAAAGATAAAAACTTTCTCCTTTACAAACACTTTAATTACTTTAAGGAAGCATTTTTGACTTCATCGGGATCACGCAACACATAACCCCTACCCCACACGGTTTCAATATAATTTTTACCGCCGGAAGCCTTTTCAAGTTTTTTTCTTAATTTACAAATAAAGACATCAATAATTTTAAGTTCCGGTTCATCAATTCCGCCGTAAAGATGATTCAAAAATTGGTCTTTATTGAGAGTAGAACCTTTGCGCAAAGACAAGAGTTCCATAATACCATATTCTTTACCGGTCAAATGAAGCGTTTTATTTCCCACGGTAACGGTTTGCGTATCAAGATTAACTTCAACATTACCGGTACGAATAATCGAATTAGAATGACCTTTAGAGCGTCTGACGACAGCTTGGATACGAGCCAAGAGTTCAGATTTATCAAAAGGCTTTGTTAAATAGTCATCAGCCCCATAACCCAAACCTTTAACTTTTTTATCAGGTTCGGTCAAACCGGACAAAATAAGAACGGGAGTATTAACCTTTGCGCTACGAAGATTTTTCAAGACTTCATAACCATTCATATCCGGCAGCATCAAGTCTAAAATAATGATATCATAATCGTATAATTTACCGATTTCCAAACCATCTTCACCCAAATCAGTGGTATCCACAATCATACCTTCTTTTTTGAGCATTGTTTCGATACTTTGCGATACGGCATAATCGTCATCAACAAGCAAAACCCGCATAATATTCAGCTCCTTCAAAAATAAACAACATGATAAGGACACTATATTCTGGAAATATAAATTTGTTAACTATTTTATTAAGAAAATAAACAATCTGTTAATAAAATATCAAAAAAACTTTTTCAGAAGAAACTTAGGTAAATTCAATTCGAGGAATAAGTAAGAAAAGAGCGTAATTTCACAGGAGTTAAGACTTCCGGCAGGACGACGCCGCCGCGAATATCGGGAGTAAAGAGCACGGAGAAAGGCACCCCGTTTCGACCGTAACGAGACATAAAGTCCAAAATTTTCTGATTATTGCGGGTCCAATCGACGCGCATTAAAACGACATCACGATTCTTGAGTGTTTCTTCAATAAGGGGATTTTCGAACACGGTAAAATCATTATAATGGCAAGTCAAACACCACTTTGCATCAATCACCAACAACACTTTTTTTCCCTGATTGAGATAGGATTGTATTTTTTCCTCATTAAGAGAATCCGAAACATTTTGAGAATTCTGTTGGGATTCAGTATTTTTAAATTGATGATTCATATCCCAAGCCGCCACGACCAACAACACAACAACCAAAGCGAAAAAGATTCGACTGACAAGTTTTGAAGTTTCGGCACGAATAAGCGGAGAGAGATGCATTTTTTTAAGTTTATCTTTAATTTTTTGACGACACGCCAACAAGAAGAAGAAAAGCAGGAGATAAGAAACAAGGCGAACGGAAGCCGCAAAAGAAATTTGCACAGACAGAATACAAATAAGCCACGCCATTGCCGCCAACATCATGACCAAAAGAATCAAGCGAGTTTTTTCCATCCAATTACCGGAACGCGGTAAAGAGGGAATCAGAGAAGGAAAAAGTGCAAACAAGAAATAAGGGAAAGCCAAGCCGCAAGCGACGGTAAATAAGACTGCCGTCATTACCCAAGGAGTTGTCGTTAAAGCAAAACCGACGGCTGTAGCCAAATAAGGTGCGGTACAAGGAGTAGCAAGAGCCACGGTTAGAATTCCGGCGATCCAATTTTGCAAAACGCCCTTATTTTTAACCCCTAATTTTTGGATCCAAAGCGGTGTTGATAAAGGAACAAGATTGAGGATATGCGCAACAAAGAGAGCCATAGCAAAGAGCATAAACGTCAAGAAAGCACCGTTTTGAAATTGCATTCCCCATCCCAAGGCATAACCGCAAGATTTAAGAATCAAGAGTAAAAGTATCAACAAAAAGAAAGCGCAAAAGATACCGGCAGCCGCCAGTAAAAAATTCTTGCGTATATTCTTGCGTGAAGATTTTTTGTTTCCGTAAACCGATAAAAATTTCAAAGCCAAAACCGGAAACACACAAGGCATAAAATTAAGAAGAAGACCACCGACAAAAGCGGCCAAGAACAAAGCCGGTGTCAAATAGATTTGCCACAAATCAGACCAAGGAATTTCCTCAACGCTCATACGAGACTTGAGGAACTTGTCTTCACCGAATTTGAGCCAAAAATCAAAAGTTTTCTCCTGAAGTTTAGGAGATTTTCCTTCAATGGGAAGAAAAATATCGACTTTTCCGTCATGAGCCGTAAAGCGAGGTTCACCAAAGAAGAGAGTATTATCATCAAAAAGGACATCAATTTCGGAAGGCTTATAATCGGTAAGCAAGCGCAAGCGTAATTCGTCTTGACCGTCATGATTTTTTCCGGCAGAAAGCGAATGGATTTCAACATCTTGGAGCATTTTCTTCGGCAAAGAGTTAAAAGATTGGACAAGAAAATTATCGGAAGTTGAAGCATAGCCAAACCCCGCCTCTAAAGAAATTTCGGGAGAAAAAGTATAAGATTGACAATTATTTTCAAAACATAGCTCAGCTTTTACTTCCGCGGTTAAAGCAAGATTTTGCATAGGCTGACGGACGTTGATAAGTACCGGAATGGCAAAATTTCCCGAATAACCAAGAACATAATGATTATTCAAACGCAAACGTTGCGGAAGAGGATAAAAGACTTGAGCATTTTCGAAATTCGCACCGGAAAAAGAAATTTCGGGACGATTTCCGCCGCTAAAGAGCAAAAAGGTACCGCGAGGTAAAGAAAAATGGACAATTGCGCGTAAAGAAGGAAGGTTGTTCAAAGCGGAAAATTCCGTAGCCAAACGAACTTTCGCACCATTTATTTCCACCCAATTACCGTTTCCTTTTCCTTGAGTTAACGGGTCAGAATAGCGATTTCCATAGAAAAGAAATTTTTTCAGTTCTAACTTAGAAAAAATATCGTGCAAACGATTAAAAGGAGCAAATTTATCTTCAAGGCTACGCGCTTGATAATCTTCTTCTAATTTTTTTTCATAGGCTTCAAAATCTTTTTTTTCGGAGCTGTAAGAGACCACTTTTGTAAAATCATTAATGACCACCAAATCAGGAGAATCAATATAATCATGAGTATAAGGTTTTTCATATTGATTATCGGGAAGAATCAAAGGTTGTTCTTCAGGAAGGAGAATATTGCTTTTAAAATCTTGGTATTTTTGATAAAAAAAGCGATAGAATTTGACGGCATCACGAATAAGCATTGCACGATCAATAACATCCTGCCCTTTCAAATCAGGAAAGAAGAGCCGAACATCATCATAAATATCGCCATCAATAAGATTACCGGGATATTTTTCATGAAAATAGCGTCCGATAATGAGCATAGATTCGGTTTGTTCACTTAAAGAAGAAGGGTGAGGCAAAGGCTCATCTTCGGGTAGGAGCTGCAAAGAGATCGAAGATTTCGGATTCTCCTTTGTTTCGGGTACGACTTCGGCCTTTGCCGTCAAAGCCCAAGCGGCAAGGAAGCAAAAGCAGCAAAAACAACGACAAAAAGCAACAAACATAACAAAAACGTTCACATTAAGCAAAAAAACCTCTTCTAAGATAATTTATTTTATGCTAGAATACAAGAGTCGGGAAGAAAAAAATCAGAAGATTGTGAGTAAAGAAGATGAACAGAATAGACGCCAACAACTTAACCGGAAAATGCATAGTTTCCTCACCGTTTATGGAAAGCGAGCAATTTCAAAAAACCGTTGTTTACATATGCACCCACAGCAAAGAGGGAGCAATGGGCTTCATCATCAATCAAAAACTTCCTGAAATATCATTTGACGATTTAGCGGCACAGCTTCCGATAGCACCTTATTTTGGCAGTCGGCAAATAGATGTCCACAACGGAGGTCCCTTGGATAAAATAAGAGGCTTTGTCATTCACAGTACGGACTACATCAAAAAAGACACTGTTGTTATAGATAAAGAAATCGCCATATCATCTTCTCTGGACATATTAAACGACATCGCCTTAGGCAGCGGTCCGCGAGACAACATCATTACATTGGGATATTCGAGCTGGGGACCACAGCAATTAGAAAGAGAGATAATGAGTAATGATTGGATAATAACCCCAACGCAAGCCGAATTGGTTTTCCGCACGAAAGATGAGCAAAAATGGGAAGCCGCATTACATCAAGCCGGCATAAACATTGAACAATTATCACTTTATTCCGGTCGAGCGTAAAGAACAAACATTTTTAACAGCAAACGAAGAAAAAAATAACACTGAAAAAAATTCAGTGTTATTTTTTGGACAAGACAACAGAATAATTAATTGTTAGCAGCCGGTTGAGCGACCGGAGCAACGGAAACAACTTCTTCAACAACAGCGACTTCTTCGGGTGCGAAGTAATTGTTATAAGCCCACCATCCGACGTAAATAATACCGACCAAAACAATCAAAGATATCAAAGTTTTCATAAATATTCTCCTTATAAAATGAAAAACCTTTCAAAATTAAAGATAAACCTTAAGAAAAAAATTTCAACCCTCAAAAAAAGCTAAAGAAGAATTTTTCCGTCTTTACGCACCAGTTTTCCATCGAACCAAATTTCACCGCCGCCGTTTTGCGGAGTTTGAATTTGCACCAAATCCCAATGGATAGCGGAACGATTACCGTTATCGGTTTCATCATAAGCGTTACCGATAGCCATATGAAAAGAACCGTTAATTTTTTCATCAAACAAGATATCCAAGATAGGTTTTTGAATAAAGGGATTCGTCCCGAAAGAGAATTCGCCGAGATAGCGAGCACCCTCGTCTTGATTAAGAATTTTTTGAAATTTATCATTATTAACCAGAGAAGACCCCTCAATAATTTTTCCGTTTTGAAAGACCAAACGAATATTGGAAAAGAACGTACCGTTGTAGGTTGTATCGGTATTAAATTGGACGACACCGTTTACCGAATTTTTCACGGGAGCGGTATAAACTTCGCCATCGGGAATATTGCGATGTCCGCAGCAAATAACGGAGCCGATATTTTTAATCGAAAAAGACACATCTGTCCCCGGAGCGATGATACGGACTTTATCGGTTTTATCCATAAGTTTTTTAAGCGGGGTGAGTTCTTTTTCCATTTTTTTATAATCGACTAAGCAGGCATCAAAATAAAAATCCTCAAATTGTTTAAGAGACATACGGGACAAAGCCGCCATAGCGGTATTAGGATAGCGCAAGACGCACCAACGGGTTTGAGGAACGCGTGTTTGCGAATGAACGGGTTGCAAATAATGTTTGCGGTAGAGAGCCAGTTTTTTATCGGAAATATCGGAGAGAGCAAAAACATCATCTTTACCGCGCACGGCAACATAAGCATCGCATTGAGCCATCAAGTTCTGATGAATATCGCCGAGAGCTTTAATCTGAGCTTCACTGGCTTGAGAGAGAAAAGCACAAGTATAGCTGTCATCATTAAAATAATAGAAAGGCACCGCCCCTATTTTGGCAGACGTTTTAATAAGAGCGCGCAGCATATCATGTGTCGAGTTACCAAAAGTCTCAATATAGATACGCTCGCCTTTTTTGAGATTAAGAGAATATTTAAGCACTTTTTCAGCGAGTTGATTAATTCTGTCATCAAGCAACATAAGATTTGACTCCTTAAAAAAAATTCAGACAGTTTTGATTCCTAAAATTTCCCGATTCGCTTACAAGCCGAGGAAAAAGGTTTCGGCAAGGGCGCAACCGGAACATAAGTTTTTTCAATATTTTCAGCTAAAACAAGAGCTTTAGCCTTAAAAAAAACTCCCCACAAGCAATTAAGAAGAGCATACCCGAAATTATCTAAAAAAATACTAACAAAAGACTAGACAAATAAAAAAAGGGATGGTATAGCTGACCCCAATAATTATAAGAAATAGCAACAAGAGTATAGACAAATTTTAGAGAATATCAAAAGACAGAATGGCAAGTAAAAGACACTACACAGACCCCTATGAATATTTGAGGGATGATGGGGAAGTCAATCCCGTCATAACCATTCTGGATGCGCTGAAACAAAAAGAGCAAGACAGCAAGCAAATACAAGAAACCGAGCAAGAAGCCACGCTTGAAATTGAAAAAGCAACAACCCCCGTCGATAACACAATAGAAAGCCAAGAAAAAGAATATGAAACGCTAATAAAAGATTTATTATCAAGAAGCAACAGCGACAATGAGCACACGCGGGAAACCGCCAGAAATGAATTAAAAGAATATTTAAGCGGCTGGGGATTAAAATATGTGAACAACATCAAATATTATCCCTTATCACGAGAAGAGAAGCATATTATCCGTATGGATTATTACGGAACGATAGATGAACCGATAAAAATCCCCGGACGGAGCAAATCGACTTCAGCATATTTAGCTTTTATAAATTCACCATATAAAGAAAAATTAGACAACCCGCAATATGATTTAGACAGTTCACCGGCATGGAACAAATTTCGGCAGTTTCCGCGTTTTCGCAAAATAGAGAAACAGATGTTGGAACAGTTGAAAGCAGAAAAAGTCCCTCCGCATTTAATTCCGCAAATGAACGCCTATGACTATGCGGATATCTTATATCGAGCCTTTAAGGATACGGCGGATGAATACGGGAAAGTTCGAATTTTCAATGGAGCAAGACGGAGTTTTGTAAAAGATTTTATCCGCAACAACGAACCTCAATTTCGTCAATACCTAAAGAGAATAAGAGTAGATGACAGATATACCGAAGCCTTAATAGAAATGATGCAAAAGAAAGGCATAACGACCGACATAGATGTTTTTGATAAACAAAAGGCGATTTTACTTTTAGAAAAATACAAAGAGGACAACCTATTACCGCCTGAAGAAGAAATCAGCGAAAAGATAAGCAGCAAGCAGCTTGAATTTATAAAATATCGCGGAGATTACGGAAAAATAGCTCTCTTAGATGAGAAAGGTAAACCGTTAAGCGGTCCGACTTTTACGGTACATCATAAAATAGCGGTAAAGGACGGAGGCGAAGCGACCTATTTGGCAGACGTTAATCATTTTGAAAACTTGTGCTTAATGGTTGATGAACCCTATCATCGCTTAATGCACAGCTTGGATAAGACGGAAATAAGCAACTTTAGAGAAGCATACAAAGCGCGTATATACATGCAAAATCCGCATATTATTTTCTGGGGAGGAATTAGCCAAGACTATCAAATTCATTATGATTACAGCCAAGACGAACGCTCCTTGCGGCTTATGGAAAACAATTACAAATGGATAGCGGAACATTTAAGCAACATCAAACCGTTGCCGGATATAGATACGGAAAAGCAAAATGGAGTTGTATATAACAACAAACAAAGCCGCAAACAAAAGAAGCAACAACAAAAACAACAAGAGCAACAAAATACAGAAAAGAAAACCAAAAAAAGAATACCGAACAAGAAAAAGAAAACGGAGGACGCGACAATAATTCAAGACATTTCGCAAGAAGCTCTCCCCCAAAGACAAAAAGCGGATAACCGTAAAGCACGAATATTTAAGGAATTAAAACAAGCCTATATCCAAAAGCGTCAAGAAAAATATCAGATAAATCCGAAAAACAACCCGCGCAAAGTTGCAAAAATACAAGAATTGATAGCCGCACTATATCAAGCGAAAAAGCGAGAAGAAGAAGCCAAAACAAATAAAGACAAACTTCCGGCAGTAATATATAAAGATTTTCTTGAAAGTCTCAATCGATGAAAGAATTAGCGCAAAGATTAAGCAAACGACAAAACGAGAGCAAAAGACTACCCGACCTGTCCTTTCTCATTTATGCCAACAAGGCACTGGAGCGGCTTCATTATTGCGGTTTACCGCAAGCATACGCGGAATTTTTAAAAGAGTGCAACGGTTTTCAAGGAGAAGGTTGCCGCTTGTATGGAATTTATCCGGAGCAAGGAAATTTTAACGATATTGTGAATGCCAACCGCGGAAGCGGAGATTTTTCGAACAAGACAAGAATAATTTTGGGAGAGAATGAATTTGATTACCTGCTTTATGACAAAGCAAAAGAAGAATATCAAATCATTGACAAAAATGATAAAGAAGTGCTAGAAGAATATAACGATTTAGAAGAAGCAATAATACATATATTAAAGCTGTAAGAAGATGATAAAGAACATATATCAACCCAGTGAAGAAAACATGGCACAAGCCGCACAATACATCCGCGAAGGAAAATTGGTTTCTTTTCCGACGGATACGGTATATGGCTTAGGGGCGAATGTTTATAATTCACAAGCGGTAGCCAACATATTCAAAGCCAAAGAACGTCCGTTATTTGACCCGTTAATCTCCCACATTGCGGAAATAGATTTTTTGCCAGAATACGCGGAAACAGACAATCGTGCGCTAGATTTAGCCAAACATTTCTGGCCCGGACCGTTAACTTTCGTCTTAAAGAGAAAAGACGACAATCCCTCAATAGATTTAGCCTGTGCGGGTTTAGGTTCGATAGCGGTACGCATGCCCAATCATCCGGTAGCCTTAGAGTTAATCAAAAAGAGCGGAGTTCCGATAGTAGCTCCCTCGGCCAACCGCTTCAAGAGCATCAGTCCGACCACGGCGCAACACGTTCAAGACAGCCTCGGAGATAGGGTTGACATGATATTAGACGGAGGGTCATGCCGCATTGGGGTTGAAACAACGATAATAGATTTGACCACACCGCACATTGTCATGTTGCGAGCCGGCGGGATGTCAAAAGAAGAATTAGAAAGCTACACGGGAGAAAAAGTATATTTCGGACAAGAAAATCCGAATATGCCCAAAGCCCCCGGACAATTATTAAAACACTATGCACCGCGTAAACCGATGCGCATTAATGTTAAAGCCGAAGATGTTGAAGAGAAAGAATTTTACATAGGTTTCGGAGAGAACGACCGCGGAAATTTAAATTTAAGTCCGCAAGGTGATGTCAATGAAGCGGCCGCCAATTTATTTGCTTATATGAGGGAAGCCGAAAAAGCATCAGGATACGAGAAGATAGCCATGGCACCGATACCGGAAACAGGATTAGGCTTAGCCATCAACGACCGCATAAAAAGAGCCTCTTACAAAGAATAATACTTGTCTAAATTTCTACGAAACAAAGAGCGAGGAGAAATCGCTCTGTTTTTTTTCGAAAATTTGCTTGACACTTGACAAAAAAGACAATAAGTTAAAAACAATTCTCATATTATTAATTTCAAAAAAAAATAAATCATTATGAAACGTTTATTATTTTTATTCAGCATGGTGTTTCTGTTTTTATGCACCGCCTGCCAAGACAAGGAATTAATCGCGGAAGGAAAATTAACCGCAATCACGGAGAACACAGCCACGATAGGCACAACGACCTATCAGACGGCAAACGGTACGACAGATTTTTTGCTTGGAGATAAGATAGTTATTGACGGAGAAAAGGGCTACATTTATGCGCAAGACAAAAAACTCTACGTCAGCAAACTCAATGAAGAAAAAGTTAGCTTCGGGCATCATCTTAAAATAGGCTACCAAATAGGCTTATTAATACAAATAGTAGTAATGGGCTTTATTCTTCTCATGTCATTACTAAATATTGGTGAGGGCTTGGATGAGTTCGATATAACATTCATAAAGGCAGCTTGCGGTATAATGGTTATTCCGACAATTTTCTTAATAATTGGATTAAATTATCCAAACAGTTGTTTTTATCCAAGAAATTCCGTACCATTAAAAATATTGGCATACGGACATCTGACGAATAAAACGGATAAGACAAAAACCATAAAAGGTGTCACATGGAAAATATCGGATACCTATCCAGAAAATAGCAATAAGAAAATAGGCGAAGGCAAGAACTATGCGGTTGTCCAAAACGGAAATGACTTCGCATTGTACGAAGCCGAAAGCGAGAAACAAATCCGCCAAGAAATTACCTATGCCAACCGCCACAATAAGACAAACGGCGAGGAAAAAGCAATTATTATTTTAGGAGCATTTGGATTGATAACCCTATTCGGACTATTTTGGAAGGACATCAACCGCTTTTTTGGCAAATGCTTTAAGAGGGAAAAGGATTCATGCGAGATGTATGAAGAAGTGAATGACGACCGACAAGGCTACGGCCGCTGGGATTAGGAAATAAACAGAACACCAAAAAAAGCAGAGCGAGCAAATATCGCTCTGTTTTTTTTATATCCCCAAATTCGAGCAAAGAAAGCGGCACAAATTTTGTAAAAAACAAAAGGAAAAGAAACAAGACTTGACAAAGGAGTTAAAATAATTTTATCATCAAGAGAGCTGAAAAAGAAAAGGAGCAAAAAAATGCAAGGCGTCGATAAATACATAAAACTGATATACGCAACAGCCATCTTGTTTCTCACAATTCATATCTGCCGTATGTTTACGGAAACCGGCTTAATCGGTTGGTATGAATTCAGCTACAAACCGGCGATGACCCCGGTCAATGAAGTTTTCCCGATAGTCTGGACAATCATGTATATTTTAATCGGAGCCTCATTTTTCATTGCGATAAAAAACTTACCGCTAGAAGAAGTCCATAAATATAACAATGAATTTCTGCTACAAATGGTTTTACAATGTTTATGGTGCTACACCTTTTTTGCCAAAGGTCAGCTTTTATGGGGATTAATTGTTGTTATCGCATTGGTTCTGACCGCCTTTCGAATGATTCGAGTCTATAATGAAGCCGGTCGCTGGAGCGGAAATTTATTGTATCCTTATTTATTCTGGTTGCTTTACGCAACGATTCTCAATCTCAATTTTGTAATTGAATTGGGTTCAAGCGTCGCCATACAATAAAGATTCAAAAACAAAGTCAAAAAAAGATAGCATAAAGTAAAAAAAGTATAAAAAAGCGTGATTTGGAGTCATATTTTACTAGACTTTCCCAAAAGATTGCCTTAATTTAACAAGGTTAAAAGATTCATTTATTTTTTGGGAAGTAAAAGAAAAATGACCACAACATTAAAAGATATAAGAAGCACTTATTTAAACTTTTTTGCCAAACATGGGCATAAGATAATACCATCATCTTCGTTAGTACCGGACAATGACCCGACATTAATGTTTACAAACTCGGGTATGGTACAATTTAAGAACATCTTCACCGGCAACGAAACCCGCGATTTCACACGAGCGACCACTTCCCAAAAATCCGTTCGTGCGGGAGGCAAACACAACGATTTGGACAATGTGGGTTATACGGTAAGACACCACACGTTTTTTGAAATGCTCGGCAATTTTTCGTTCGGCGATTACTTTAAGGATGAAGCGATAAATTGGGCATGGGAATTGGTTACCAAAGAATTTTGTTTACCCAAAGATAAACTGGCGGTAACCGTTTATTATAATGATGATGAAGCCTACAACATCTGGAAAAAAGTATCAGGATTACCGGATGAAAGAATCATCAGAATAGCCACCAAAGACAACTTCTGGCAAATGGGGGACACTGGTCCCTGCGGCCCCTGCTCTGAAATTTTTTATGACCACGGACCGGAAGTCTGGGGCGGTTTACCGGGAACACCGGAAGAAGACGGCGACCGCTGGATAGAGATATGGAACTTGGTTTTTGACCAGTTTGAAGACTTAGCCGACGGCACAAGAATTCCCTTAAAGAAAAAATGCATTGATACGGGCATGGGCTTGGAGAGAATTTCAGCGATATTACAAGGGGTTCACTCCAATTATGAGATAGACTTGTTTAAGAATTTAATCAACGACATTTCAAAACTTGCCCCGAAAGAAGACCCCAAAGGTCCCTACCAATCTTCGTTTAATGTGATAGCCGACCACTTGCGTTCGACGGCCTTTTTGATTGCAGACGGTGTTTTACCATCGAATGAAGGTCGCGGCTATGTTTTAAGAAGAATCATGAGAAGAGCCATGCGCCATGCATACATGCTTGGTGTAAAGGAACCGATGATGTATAAACTCCTGCCCTCTCTGCAAAGAGAAATGGGTGAAGCCTATCCGGAACTTTATCGTGCGGAAGCCTTGATTAAAGAGACCATAAAAGCGGAAGAAACACGCTTTTTAAGAACCTTGGACAAAGGGTTAAAATTATTGGATGAAGCAAGCCTTGGATTAAAATCCGGAGATACCTTAAACGGAGAAACGGCATTTAAGTTATATGACACCTACGGCTTTCCTTTAGATTTGACACAAGACGCCTTAAGAGCCAAAGACATTAAAGTCGATACCAAAGGCTTTGATGCGGCTATGGAAAAGCAGAGAGAAGAAGCCCGCAAGAACTGGGCAGGTTCAGGCGATGCCGGTACGGAAAAAGTCTGGTTTGAAGTTCAAGAGAAATGCGGAGCGACAGAATTTTTAGGCTATACGACCTTAAGAAGTGATGCTCAAGTAACCGCATTAGTAAAAGACGGACAGATGATAAACGCGGTCAGCGGAGGAGAATTCTATCTTGTTGCCAACCAAACACCGTTTTACGGAGAGATGGGTGGTCAAGTCGGAGATACGGGAGTATTAAGCAACGCAGAAACGACAATAGAAGTCACCGATACAAAACACAAACTAGACGGGATAACGGTTCATTGTTGCAAGTTGCTCAAAGGCATGGTCAAAGTTGGAGATACCTTAACATTTCAGGTTAAAGAAGAACGCCGTCATGACATTTGTGCGAACCATTCGGTAACCCACTTGGCACATAGGGCATTAAGAGATGTCTTAGGAGCTCATGTTACACAAAAAGGTTCTTTAGTAAGTGCCGACCGCATGAGATTTGACATTTCGCACCACAAACAAATCACGGCGGAAGAATTAAGACAAGTCGAAAACATAGTCAACGCCGCGATAAGAAAGAATTATCCGGTAATCACCCGTCTTATGACGCAAGAAGAAGCGGTATCAAGCGGAGCAATGGCGTTATTCGGAGAAAAATACGGAGAAGAAGTCCGCGTTGTTTGCATGGGCAAAGAAGGAGAAGAATTCTCAAGAGAATTATGCGGCGGTACCCACGTTAAGAGTACGGGAGAAATAGGCTATTTCAACATCGTTGGAGAAAGCGCGGTAGCAGCCGGCATCAGAAGAATAGAATGTGTTACGGGTCGCGGAGCGGAACAATATGTCCAAGACATGGAAGACAAACTTCATGGAGCGAGCCAACTGTTAAAAGTTGACAGCAACAGTTTAGAGAGCCGCATTAAACAATTGGTCGAAGAAAAGAAGAAATTGGAAGCCGATATCTTCAATTTGAAAAAAGCCTTTGCCAACAGCAAGAGTGCGGACAACAGCGACAAGATAGAAACGGTCAACGGCATAAAATTCATAGCGAAATCAGTTCCGAATGTCCACCCCAAAGAGTTAAAAGCCTTTATTGATGAGATAAACAAAAACATTGGTTCAGGCATTGTTGTCTTAGGCACAGACAAGGAAGGAAAAGCCTCGTTAGTAGTTGGTGTAACCAAAGACCTGACGAACAAATATTCCGCGGTAGATTTGGTAAAAATCGGCTCAGCTGCGGTAGGCGGTCAAGGCGGAGGCGGCAGAGTCGATATGGCTCAAGCCGGTGGTCCGAATGGCAACAAACTATCCGAAGCCTATGAGGCGATAAAAGCGGCAATCTAGACCACATCAAAAGAAGAGTAAAAAGTTCTAAGTTAGTCTTAGAACTTTTTTTATAAACGCAATTTTCGAAAATGTGCTTGACTTTTGACAAAAATGACAATAAATTACAATCAATTCACATATTATTAATTTTAAAAACCATAAAAATTATGAAACAGTTATTATTATTCATGAGCATGATATTTTTACTAATATCCTGCCAAGACATTAGTCTTATTTCCCAAGGAGAATTAAGAGAAGTAAATGAAAAGAGTGCCACAGTCGGCAATTTGACTTATCAAACAGCAAACGGCACAACCGATTTCCTGTTAGATGAAAAACTGATTGTCAACGGAGAAACAGCCTATGTTTATGCAGACGGGAATAAAATTTACGTCAGTAAACTAAATCTGAAAGAACGAACAGCCGAGAATACCAAGGGAATCTACATAGCATATTGGATTCTTTTGATGTTTGTTTGCGCCATACTTGGGGCAAGTATAATAGTCTATTTTCCTGAAGGAGGCGATATAAGAAAATTCTGCCTTATCGCCACGATAGTAAGTACTTTTCCCTTGATATTACTTATTTTGGGTTGGAATTATCCGGAGAAATTTCCCCAATTAACCCCATTCGTTCCCCGCACCTATTTGGATTTTGGAGTTTTAACCGATAAGACCAAGAACAGCGTAACCATAAACGGAACGACATGGAACATAAGTAAAAATCATCC
Organism: uncultured Alphaproteobacteria bacterium; assembly: GCA_944390275.1. Taxonomy (GTDB): domain Bacteria; phylum Pseudomonadota; class Alphaproteobacteria; order RF32; family CAG-239; genus HGM16780. The sequence continues at coordinate 199,709 of CALXPL010000003.1, read as the reverse complement.
GAACAACAGCAAAAATAGAATAGAGCAAGGCAAGACTTACGCAATCGCTAGCAGCAACGGTAGGCTTTTTATTTATGAAACCGACAATGCCAAGAAAATCCAAAGGGACATTGCCTACAGCCAAAAGAACCCCCAAAACGGCAACACGGGGGATGTAAGGCTAATAATTTCCTTATACATAATCAATCTTATCTTATTGATAATTCTCTACATACCAGAAATAGACCTAATGATTCGTTCTTTATTTAAGCCTCGAAACTTATTGAAACGTCGCAAAAACAAAGCCTATAATGAAATAAGCGATGACGAAAGAAACGGTTATGGCGGCATGAGAAAAGAATAGAGCAATTTGCTAAAAGCGGATATTCTGTTGATGCATAAAGCAACATGAAAAATACGGAGTTGTTACTCCGTATTTTTTTATTCAAGAAGAAAACTTCTATGAAAAGGGAGATATAAAAAAACTCCTTGGACATTAAAAATTCCAAGAAGTTCTGTTTTAAAACTTACAGTTTTTTACTTTGATGAGGGATAATTTCATAGCCCCCATCAACGGGCCAAGATTGATATTCAAGCGTATCGCCACTTTCAATCGTTAAAAGTAAGCCTTGTAAAGAAACCTTATGTTTTCCAAGTTTCATATTCCATGAACGAAAGGAAAAGGCAACAATTTGCAGAGCTTCCAAACCTTTATCAGTTTGAAAAGCCATTTCATAATACGGAATACCATTCCCGTCAAGACACGGAGCAACAACAAACTCATCTGCAGCATAAGCCGGTCTGAACATTTTATAAAATTCCTTAATATCAGATAAGGATAAATTATTTGTTTTGGAATAAGCCAAAACAACCTTTTCATTTGCAGGCCATACCACGGTGTTTAAATCGGGAACGACGACCTTTTCTACTTCTGTTAAAGACTGAGCTGAAACATTTAAAGCCCCAAAAGCAAGAATAATAATAAAAACAAACTTTTTCATTTTTGTATTTTTTTAATTAATAATACAGTAAACGGAAAGAAAGTATCACAAAACGTTTTTTGCGTCAAGAGCAAGATAAAAAACAAAAAAACTCGGAAAACATAAGCATTCCGAGTTAAAGAAAATTACACAACAGATTTTAGAGTTCCCAACTTTTAGAAAATTCCTCATCTTTAAAGAGGGAAGCCAAACCGGTAACTTGTTTTAAGCGCAAGATTTCATCGGCAGACATACCGATATTACGGGCAATCCAAGCCTCGCTTTTTTCAAGTTCAAGCAATTCTTTAACAATATTACTCATTAAATCGACATTATGACTGCCTCTTGCACGGTTATGACGAATGGTTGAAGCAATGCGTTCGCCTAAATCTTTATCAATCACGACAACGGGGGCCATACCGTTTTCACGCAAGCGGATACGTTCGGAAGTCATCAAAGTTGTATAACGATGGAAACCGTCAACAATAATATATTCATCTTTTTCGGCATCATGATAGCACACGATAGGTTGTGTAAAGCCGTCTTCCCAAATAGAAACTTCCAAGAGTTTCATTTCGGGAGGAGCCACGCGGTTAGGGTTATAATCATTGGCGCGTAGTTTTTCAAGCGGCACCGGAATAACATTATAGACCGGACTGACAAATTTTTTATTAGATTTACCACTCATAATAAACATTCCTCATTAAAATTTACAAATTACGATATTTATTCAAAAGCTCTTTTTCGCGTAAGGACTGTTGTTTTGTTTGAGCAAAGCCCATATGTTTACAGAGATGATCATTTTTCAAAATACAAACAGCCATACGTTTCCAAGAAGGAATATCAATAGTTGATTTAATATCATCGGTTGAATCGGGAGTACCGAGGAAACGCACAGCTTCTTTAGCACTGCGGTAATGCGTCAATCCGTTACGTTTAATCGGATAATTGCAGGCTTCAAGTTCTTTAATGGCATCTTCGGAAACGACGCCTCCTCTTTTCCACCAAAAGCGAATAGACGTTTTAAATTTTTCGATATAATTGCGTCGCATTGCTTCAGGAAGGGTAGCCAAAAGAAATTTCACATAAGAACGCCAGGTATGTCCTTTAGGCAAGGTAATACGACGCGAACCGAGTAATTTTGTAGCGCCATACATAGCACCAAAATTAGCACCCTGCACTCTTCCGACGACTTTCACCCAAGTATCGGGTTCCAAGACACGATAAAGATTGAGACTTTCTTTAGCAGCTTCATGATAAGGGCTGGCGACGCGCATTTGATTAATAGAGAGTCCGGCTTTATAAAAGAGGTCATAAATTTTGTTATAATCGAAGCCGAATTTCCCGTTAGCGACCCAAACATCTTTCGTTGTCCAGTCATAAAGAGGATAAGCATTATAGAAATTATCCCCCATTTTTGCGGTCCACTGTTTATCTTCAATTAAGACTTTATGTTCATTAGCATAAGCGCGAAAACGGTTCAGAGATTCATCGGCACGAATACCGAGCAAGCAAATAGAAGACCCTTGATGATGTTTTGCATACCAATAACCGAACTCGGCATATAAATCTTCTTGAACCATTTTATATTTATAGAATTCGAGAGGATTATTATCGAGATTAATAACATAGGGGAAATCGGGCATTTCGCGCACCCAAAGATCTTTTTTATCAGGATCCCAAGGATACCAATACATTTGATAATTACTGACGGCGCAACGCGAGCCCATAGGCAAACAAACCCAATAAGGTTCGATATCGTCAAGATTATTTTGAAACATACGGGTAACGAACTCGGTAGTAAGTTTATATTGAGCTTCAAAATCCTGATGGAAGACGCCGATTTTCTTTTTAATATTATGTTTTCGTTTATAATCAAGAAGGAGGTTAAGCAACAATCCGCTGTCTTTACCACCGGAGAAAGCGACATAGATATTGTCAAAGTTCTCAAAGATGAATTTAAGGCGTTGATTTACCGCCTGATATACATCGATATCGAGGTATTTTTTCATAATTATAAAACTCCCTCATTAGTAATAACATTACACACATTAGTCAACACATCATGTTTCATCAACAAATTTTTCCGTATCATTTCATCGAGTCCCGTATTCACCCAAAAATCATAGATGTTGATTTCGCCTTTAGCATTTATATAATCAATATCATGCACCATTTTAACTTTCAACCGATAATCAAAAGTCTGAGAAAAAAAGATAACATTATGGCACAATTTAATCCACTGACCAAAGCTATCGACGCCATAAGAACTAAAGAGAACATCCACATTATGCTCAAAGAGCTGCATCACTTTACGTTTATTAGTTTTTCCTGTTAAGACGGCAAAATTGTCCCAATCGAACCAGCCGCAATCACGAAAGAAATCGATTTCATCCAAGAATTTCACGAAGACGACAACTTTTTCTTTACGGAGTCTGATTTCGGAGAGGATTTCGAACAGCCCATCAATTTTGCTTTGGCACAAAGTATAGATACGTTGGAATTTATGAACGACCTCCATAAAGGGCACGCGATAATGACGTTTTAAGAAATTATCTTTTTCATCGGAATAAATTTTCACTTCATTTTTTGATAAAGTAAAAAAGACATCATATTTTTTGATACGATAATTAAAATCGAAATCACTATCATAAATATAGGGTCTCATTTTTTCAATTAAGATACGTTCATTTTCAGGGGTTGACCATCGTTTAACGGTTTGAAATTCGTCAATATAATAAGGCAAGAACTTATGACAGAATTGTGTTTCGGAAAGGTTAAGCAGACTTGGGTTCATAAATTTGATTTGAGAATACAAATCAATAAGGCCTTGAGTTAAGGGCATACTGCTTAAGATAAGGCGATACTTAAATTTAGGAGCAATAGCCAAGAGTCTGCGAGTTCTTCCGGCTTCAGTATTTTTGATAGTTAAGCTATCATCGACCACACAAAAGACGCGAAAAGAATCAGCCAAATTATAGAGTTGCAAATAACGCACATCTGAGAGGGACAAGCACTCGACGGAAAAGCTCTTTAGCTTAGGCAAAGCCGTTTGAGCAAAATTATTAATATCCGCACGATATTTCAAAGAGGAGAGACAAGCATTCGGAGCAATCCAAACCACAAAATCGACTTCATTAAGTTTAGAATGAATGAGTTGAAAAGCGAGTTGAATTTTCCGAGAATTCATCTTTAAGAAGAGCGCACCCGATTTATCACGAGTAAGTTTTTCAGATGCCGATAGTCCGCCATAAATATTTTCCATAGCGTAATCTTTCGTTGTATTTCACACGTCTACACAACAAACACCTAATATCATCCACAATTATAACTTCGATAAAGAAGTTACCACAAGAGAGAGAGATAATCCAGAGGAAGGAAGAGTTTTCAACAATTAATCACAAAATTTCTGCGATTTCCTTCTTCAGGCATTGCGAAATAAGGGGACCGCCGTGCCCACGTTCGGGAACAATAACAAGATGAGAAAGAGGCAAAGCCTTATGAAGGTCAAAAGCTCCCTTAAGCGGACAAACAAAATCAAGACGATTATGCACGATTAAGGTCGGAATATGTTGAATCTTGGCAACATTATCTAAAATTTGATTATCTTTGAGAAAGAAGCGGTTTGCAGCATAATTCATCATAATTTTAGAAGAGTTAAGCAAAGTTTCATCCACCAGAGGATAACCGAGTTTTGGATTCAAAGAACCGAGAACATTTTCAAAAGAACCATAGAGATTAACGGCATCAATTTTCTTTTGCAAATCTTCAGAATTGATAAGAGAGGCATAATAAGCGGGAAGGAATTTGGCATTCTGAGCCGGTTGTGCGATTTTCTCAAAGATATCGGGATAAAAGAGTGCGGAATTCTCAAGTTCCCAAGTCCGATTATCATGATTAGCCAAGAAGACTTTAGACAAGATAAGACGTTCTACGCGTTGCGGAAAAGTTTCGGCAAAAAGCAGAGCCAAAGTTGAGCCCCAAGAACTTCCGAAAACAATGACTTTTTCATCGATTTTGAGAAAGTCTAAAAGCTTAGCGGCATCTTCCACAAGGTCTTGTGTCGTGTTATCATTCATTTCTCCGAGAGGCAGAGATTTACCGCAACCGCGTTGGTCAAAGAGAATAACTTTATATTTTTTCAAATTAAAATTTTTAGCGGTTTTAAGATTACTCCAATACCCCGGTCCGCCGTGAAAACAAATAACGGTTTTTCCTTTAGGGTTTCCATAAACGCGATAAAAAATTTTGTGAACGGCCGAAACTTTCAAATAACCGATTCGGAAAGCGCGTAAAGAAAAGAGGTTAAAAAAAGGTTTAAAGAAGCGAGAAAAAAACATAGAAAAACCTTCCCTATAAAAAGAATATTCGTTGCAAAGCATAAAGGCTTAAATTAATATAAGACAAAGGAAAAGATTCGCAACAGGAAAAAAGCCATGACGAAAGAAATATGCCTTCATAATGCAACGGTTCTAAACGGCTATGCGGCAATGAAAAATTGCGCAGTCATGATAAAAGAACACAAAATCATCGATGTTTTTAATGAAAAACGCTTTCAACAAAAACAGTTTAAGCCTGATGTTGAATTTATAGATTTGCAAGGAGCCTATGTTTCCCCCGGTTTTATTGATACACACATTCATGGTATCGGCGGCTATGGTACGGACGATTTAAGCACCAATTCCATACTCAAGATGTCCGAAAAATTGGTTCATTACGGAGTAACCTCCTTCATACCGACGCTATATTCCGCCCCGAAAGCAGAATTAATCAAAGGGATAAGAGCCGTCGTTGAAGCAATGGGTAAGGAGAAAGGCGCCCGCATATTAGGAATACATCTGGAAGGACCGTTTATATCACCGGAAAGATTAGGAGTACAAACCCCGGAATCATTAAGTCCCGTAGATATAGATTTAATGGAAGAGCTTTGGGAAGCCTCGGAAGGCAAAATCATAAACATGACGGTTGCTCCGGAATTAAAACACATGAGAGAATTAGCCTTAAACGCCATCAGCAAAGGCATTGTCTTACAAGCCGGACACACAAACGCTACATACGAACAAATGGTTGAAGGCATGCAAGCAAGAATTATGCATGTAACCCACTTGTTCAACGCCATGAGCCGTATGCACCACCGCGACCCCGGAGCCGTCGGAGCGGTATTTATTCATCCGGAAATCTCTTGCGAAATCATCGCGGATGGCATACATATAAATCCGAACATTATCAAATTTTTGTTGCGCTGCAAACCGATAGACCGTTTGGTATTGGTAACCGATTCGCTTAAACCGACCGAACAAAAGAAAACCCCGCTTTATGCCAATGAGGAAGAAGTTTATTTAGACGAATGTTTCTACCGCAAGAGCGATAACGTAATAGCCGGTTCAGCCATGACCATGCTTAAAGGAGTAAAAAATCTGGTATCTTTCGGCTTAACCTTGGAACAAGCCATACAAATGGCCTCAGCCAATCCGGCACGCATCATGAAACAAGAACATTTAGGCTTGATAGCCCCCGGCTATGATGCGGACATAACCGTTTTTGACAAACATTTCAACAACCTCTACACCATTATACAAGGTGTTATGTATTATAAAGGAAAAAAGCTATGAGAGTGATTATTCATCCGGATTATGAACGCTGCTCGAAATGGGCAGCCGACTATGTTTCCTACAAAATAAATCGTTTTCGCCCAACGGAAAACAAACCGTTTGTTTTAGGCTTGCCGACGGGTTCATCGCCGTTAGGAATGTACAAAGAATTAATAAATCAATGCCAATCCGGCAAAGTTTCCTTTAAGCACGTGGTAACATTCAACATGGATGAATACATCGGCTTACCGCCGGCTCACCATGAAAGTTATCACTACTTCATGCAGGAAAGTTTTTTCAAACACATCGACATTCAAGCCAAAAACATTAATCTTTTAAACGGCATGACAAAGGATTATGAAAAAGAATGTCATGAATATGAAGAAAAGATAAAGAGTTACGGTAAAATTCATTTATTTATCGGCGGAGTAGGAACGGATGGACACATAGCCTTCAACGAACCGGGGTCATCCTTGAGTTCGCGAACGAGGGTCAAGACCTTAACCATGGACACCATAAAATCGAACGCACGTTTTTTCAACAATGACATCAATCAAGTTCCGAAAACAGCCTTGACCGTTGGTGTCGGTACCATCATGGATGCGGAAGAAGTCATGATAATTGCCAACGGAGAAAACAAAGCGCAAGCGATACATCAAGCCGTTGAAGGCGGCATCAGCCAAATGTGGCCGATAAGCATTTTGCAAATGCACCAACACGCTCTTATCGTATGTGATGATGCCGCCACCAAAGAAATGCGGCCGGAAACCATCAAATATTTCAAAGAGATAGAAAATCGCACTCTATAAAATTTGAACGGAAACAAGAGTTTAAGAGAAAATGTTTTCCCCATAAAGGAAGATTAGGGCTTGAGTTTCCAAACGAGAGTGATAACGTAAAAGACATAAAAAACAACAAAGGAACAAGCGATGATACAGACAAAAAAAACAACCGCTTATACAGACCAAAAGATGGGCACCGGCGGTTTACGCAAAAAGACCAAAGTTATGATGCAGCCGAACTACTTTGAGAATTTCATTCAAAGTATATTTAACACCATCGGCGACATGAGCGGCAAAGTTTTTGTTGTCGGAGGAGATGGTCGCTATTTTAATAAAATCGCCATACAAAAACTTATTAAGATGGCCGCGGCCAACGGTGTAAAAAAATTAATCGTCGGACAGAACGGATTTTTATCGACACCGGCCGGCTCACACGTCATGCTAAAGAACCACACCAACGGAGGTTTCATATTATCGGCATCGCACAACCCCGGAGGAGAGAACGGCGACTTTGGAATTAAATATGCAAATGAAACGGGAGGACAAGTTCCGACCTCTGTCAGCGATAAAATCTACGAAAACACCAAGAAAATAAGCGAATATAAAATCTTTGAAAGTGAAGACATTGACTTGTCAAAAATTCGCACCACCAAACTTGGCGACATGGAAATAGAGATTATCGATTCGGTCAAAGACTATGTTGAGATGATGGAAAGCATTTTTGATTTTGAAGCCTTAAAGAAGTTGTTCAAATCGGGCTTCACAATGAGATTTGATGCTATGAACGCCGTCACCGGCCCCTATGCGATAAGAATATTTGAAGAGATATTGGGAGCGGGCAAAGGCACGGTCACACATGCGGTTCCTCTTCCCGATTTTGGCGGTTTGCATCCGGACCCGAATTTAATTTATGCCAAACATCTGGTTGATTTCATGTATTCGGATGAAGCTACGGACTTTGCGGGAGCCAATGACGGAGACGGCGACAGAAACATGATATTGGGACGCAAATTTTTCGTAACCCCAAGCGACAGCTTAGCCATTTTAGCCGATAATTATCACTTAATTCCGGCTTATAAGAACGGCATTTACGGAGTAGCCAAATCAGCGGCAACCTCCACAGCGGTATGCCGTGTTGCGGAAAAGAACAACCTCCCCTGCTATGTTGTTCCGACAGGATGGAAATATTTTGTAAATTTGATGGATTCGAAGAGAATAACTCTTTGCGGCGAAGAAAGTTTCGGTTCCGGTTCATCACACATCAGAGAAAAAGACGGTATCTGGGCCATTCTTTTCTGGTTAAGCATAATTGCGGCTACTGGCAAGAGTGTTGAAGAAATCACGAGAGAAAACTGGAAAAAATATGGTCGCAGTTATTATATGCGCTTTGACTTTGAGGGTTTAGATACGGAAGTTGCGGATAAATTAATGAAAGATTTGGAAGCAAAATTACCAAGTCTTACCGGCAAAGAATACGGAGCCTACAAAGTTTCCCAAGCCGCACCGTTTGTTTATAACGATCCGGTAGATGGCAGCGTTACCAAAAACGGCTTAGTCGTAGATTTCAGCAATCAATCCAAAATAACCTACCGCTTATCGGGTACGGGTTCAAGCGGAGCCACGTTGCGTGTTTATCTGGAACGTCCGGAATATAAGAACTTAGACAAAGACACCTATGAGATGGTCAGTGATTTGCTGAAAATCGCCATGGATATCGCCGAAATACAAAAGAGGACGGGAAAAACCAAAGCCGATGTCAACACGTAAAAGACACATTCTGTTAAGCATTTTAATCAGCACGGCACTGACATATTCGGTCAGTGCTTTGGCTGGTTTATATGGTTTTACGGAACCACATCCGCTAACGCAGGAAGAAAAAATATTGGACATGGAGGTTGCACCGGAAACGATATTAAATTATCGCGATTTAATGCGTAACAATATTAGTATGCTTTCCGACTATGCTCGCGACTTCAACCCCAACTTTCAAATCATCTTGCACGAAGGAGGCGATTTGCTGAGCAAAAGCCTGTGGGAATATCATCTTGAAGGATACGAGAGGGCGCGAGCGCAAGGCATAAACACCTCCGACCCGAGTTTTTTGGCAAGTCTGAAACAAATGGGCATTACCAGTCCTTATAATCCGGGGACACGCGCGGCGGCATTTCGCAAACACATAAACGCGGTAGCATATAATGATTTGTATTGCACCCCGCGAAAATTAGATAAAGAATTACAAGAAACGGGCTTGAGTTTTCTAGCCATCAGCCATTGCCCAAACTTAGCGTCATACGGAAAAGCGGCAGAACTTTCGGTAAAAGATAAACTGTTGTTTTACGGTTTCATCCATCCCGATCAAGCCTTTCGCCACTTAGCCAAACAACCGATAATCAACGAGAACGCACGCAACATTTTCAAAGTCGATGAAGCGGAAAATTTCTCATTATTATTAGAAGATAAAGGCTACAAGAGCAAAGCGGAAATGTTGGAAGAGATACGAAATTCCAACTACGATATTCTGATTGTCAATCCGTTATTTCATGATAAAGTTCCGTTTACGGCAGAAGAAGTCAACGCGATGAAATATAAGAAGAACGGAGCCCGACGTTTAATTTTAGCGGAACAAAACATCTCGGAAGCCACCAGCGGAGCCTATTATTGGCAGGATGAATGGGAAATCGGCAAGCCGAGTTGGTTGAGAAGATTATCCTTTGCCAACGAGAATGGGATAATCACGGAATATTGGCACCGCGATTGGCAAAAGATAATGGCGGAACACTTTAAGAGCATCATCATGACCAACTACGACGGTGTTTTCATGACCGGAGTAAATAACTACCGTTATTTTGAAAAACTGACACCTTTAGAATAAGAAAAGGAGCAAGCAATGAACGAAGTCGAAGTTTTGGAAATCGCGCGAGAAGCGATATTTACCTTAATAAAAGTAGTTAGTCCGATATTGCTTGTTGCCTTGTTTATCGGTCTGATAATCGGTATATTTCAGGCTTTAACGCAAATACAAGAAATGACCTTAGCCTTTGTCCCGAAGATACTGGGAGTATTCATAGCCATAATTTTATTATTTCCGTTTATGCTAAACCAAATGAGAATATTGTCGGAAACGCTGTTTGATAAGATTATCAGCGGCAGTTAACAAAGGATAATAAGCGGAAGATGCAAGAGCTGTTAAAATTAGAATTTTATACCTATGTCATGGTCTTTTTAAGGTTCGGCACGGCAATAATGGTCATGCCGGGTTTTACGAGCAGTTATGTCAATCCGCGCATAAGGCTATACATTGCTTTGGGTATAAGTTTCATTCTCTATCCTGTTTTGCAAGAATATTATCCACCGGAACCACAGATATTTTTAGAAAAATTGGAATTAGGTTTTCACGAAATCACCATAGGCTTAATCATGGGATTATTAATGCAGTTTTATTATTTTGCCTTAAATCTGGCGGGAAATTTTGCGGGACAAGCGATAGGCTTTTCGAATGCGACATTATTTGACCCGACTTCGCAAAATCAGTCGATAGTTTTAGAGAGTTTTTTAAGCATCACCGCAATAACGGTAATCTTTGTATTAGACATTCATCATCAGATGATAGAAGCGGTTATGGGGAGTTATCGTATTTTTCCGCCGACAGAAGGGATAATGTATGGGGACACGGCAAAACTTTTTTCACAAACGATAGGAAAAAGTTTTAAGATGGGATTTCAACTATCCTCACCGTTCATAGCCTTTACCATAATTTTTTATACGGGAATGGGATTAATTTCACGCTTAATGCCGCAATTAAACATATTTTTTCTGTCATTACCGTTGCAAATTTATCTTGGTTTAGGATTGTTATTCATAACGACACCGGTAATGATAATGTGGTTTGCGGGATATTTTGAAGGCGGCATAAAGCCGTTTGTGCCTTAAATAAGGAAAGAAGATGGTAGCCGAAGACGACGACGAAGCCTCGAAAACCGAAGAACCGTCGGAACGAAAGATATCGAAAGCCAAAGAAGAAGGCGACGTTGCGATATCACAAGAAGCCAAAAGTTTTATCATGCTTTTGGGTATGTTGTTTGTTGTCTGGTTAATTCTTCCGCTGATGGGCAAATGGTTTTATCTTTCATTCATTCAATACATTGAACGTCCCGAGAGTATTCCGACTGATTCCGGACATATTCAACTCATGCTATGGAAAAATTTTCTGAATTTGATGAAGATATTGGGAATACCGTTTGCCTTGTTCATGGTTTTGGGCATAGCGGCCAGCATCATGCAAACCGGCTTTGTTTATGCCCCGCAAAAACTATTGCCGAATTGGAACAAATTAAACATATTTGCGGCTCTTCCGCAGTTTATCAACATGAAAAAGATAGTCGAGAGTTTGAAAGGGATAATCAAAATCATCATAGTCGGCTACATAGCGGTAGCGGTATTAAAGCCCTATTTAGTCAAGAGTGAATTAATGCCGGACATGGACCCGATAACAATACTTGTTTTGATACACGAGATTGTTGTTTTGCTAATATTTACAATACTTCTAGCCGTTTTAGTCATGGCGATAGCGGACTTTGCCTACCAAAAATACGCTCACTTAAAAAAATTGCGTATGACCAAACAAGAAGTTAAAGATGAATATAAAGAAATGGAAGGAGATCCGTTAATCAAATCAAGGATAAGACAAATCCGCAACGAGAGAGCGCGCCACCGCATGATGGACAACGTACCGAAAGCCGATGTTGTTATTGTGAACCCGACGCATTATGCCGTAGCTTTACAATATGACATGGACAAGATGGACGCCCCGATAGTTGTTGCCAAAGGTTTAGACAACATAGCCTTAAAGATAAGGGAGATAGCCGAAGAACATGAGATACCGATAGTAGAGAACCCGCCGTTAGCGCGAGCCTTATTTGCGAGTGTAGAACTCGATGAAATGATACCGCAAGAACACTTTAAAGCCGTAGCCGAGGTAATAGGATATGTTATGCAGCTTAAAAACGAAACGCCCCGATAAGCGATTAGAAAATCGATTAATCTTTTTATCATACACGCTGATTTTACTAACAGCGAGTGTGATATTATTTTTCATGTACCCGCAATATTCGCTATATTGCATCGGGATAATATTTTTTCTGAGTGCGTTCAGCTTATTATCGACAATAAAAACGTTAAAAGCGGGAGAAGAAGCCATAAGCTACGGAGGCTTTGCCAACGAACTGTTAAAAGACGAACACGAAGCAAGAAGGATAGACAATGCCGATTATGAAGCAGTAATCGAGAACACGGCGGCTCAAGAATTTTTGCACGGAGAGAACGTTTTAACTTTTCTGGAAAAGCATTTATCGGAGAACCGCCAAAACAAGGGCAACTATGCCCGATTAAACGGAGCGATAGAAAATCTGTGTTCGGTAGAAGTAGATTTATCGTTAAATCTGAAAGAGGACAAGCACAAATTTTTCAGTCCGGAGGAGTGGTACCGCATCCGCCTACAACCGATGTATTTAAAGAAGACAGACATATTCAAAGGAGCCTATTCGATAAAGAAGATAAAGAAAGAAACCTATTATTATTGGCAAATCAAGAACATCACGGCGGAGAAGAACATTGAACAAATCATGCAGGAAGAAAGACATTTAATGCATGATTTTATGGATTATTTACCGGCAGGATTATACATCTGCGACAAAGATTACAAGATAGAATATTGCAACCATGCCTTTTCGCACACCGTCAAAAAAACACGAGAAGAGGTTATCGGCAAAAATTTAAGAGACTATATCGGAGAGAATTCGGAGCTTCCCCTTCACCCCAATAATTGGCAGGGAGAAATTTATATAATAACGGGAGAAGAAGGGCAAAGGAGTTATATAGCGCAAGAGAATTTCCGAGAAAACGGCACGATTAAAACGCGGGGTATTGTTATCACCGACATACCGACGGAACAGGAACTGCAGCAAAGATTAGAAGAACAAAACGGTATCTTGGGAAGTTTATTTAAAGACACGCCGTTAAGCATAATTATTTGCGACAAAGAAGGAAAAATAAACGATTGCAACCAAGCAGCCGAAGAATTTATTAACAAAGAAAAAAATAAAATTATCAACAAAGCATTCGAAAGTTATATCAAAGCGGAAGACCAAGAGAAATTCCAACAAAGCATGGCAAGTATCATCAACGGCACGGAAACGAGCATAAAGCAAGATATTCGCCTTCAAAGAAGCAACGATGAGGAGCGCGCGGCATTAATGTACATCAGCGCGCTTCGCACCCACCCCGGCACAAGACAAGGGCAAGGGAGTGAAGGCTGTGTGATATATATGATAGATGCAACGGCACGCAAGAATTTGGAGTTACAATTTGCGCAAGCCCAAAAGATGCAAGCCATGGGACAATTAGCAGGAGGCGTTGCGCACGATTTTAACAATTTATTGACGGCGATGATAGGATTTTGCGATTTATTATTACAACGCCACGGCATAGGCGACCCGTCATTTGCGGACATAATTCAAATCAAGAACAATGCAAACCGTGCAGCCGGATTAGTGAGACAACTCTTGGCTTTTTCCAGAAAGCAACCGTTAAAACCAAAATTAATTGAGGTCACGGAGAATTTTGCCGAATTGAGTCATATGTTGAAAAGAATATTGGGAGAGAAGATAAAATTAAACTTTCAACACGGCAACGAATTAGGCTACATACGCGTTGATCCGGTACAATTCACACAAGTAATAATGAATTTGGCGGTAAATGCCAAAGACGCGATGAACGGCAAAGGAACCTTGACGATACGAACAAGGACAGAAACCTTACTTGAGCCCTACCAATTTGGAGCTGACACCATAAAACCGGGAGAATTTGTCGTCATTGAAGTAAGCGACACGGGTTGTGGCATACCGATAGAAAACCTGACCCGCATATTTGAACCCTTCTTCTCGACCAAACAAAATGTTGTCGGCTCGGGAACGGGATTAGGTTTGGCAATGGTTTACGGAATAGTTCGTCAAACGGAAGGTTTCATCAAAGTTGACAGCATCATCGGTCAAGGCACGACTTTTGGAATTTATTTACCGCGATTTGAAAAAGAAGAAGAGGTTGAAAATTCACCGGAAGAAAAGATAAAAGACACCTTAACCAACAAAGAAGGCACCACGGTTTTAAGTGTTAATGAAAAGATTAGCTCCCCGATAGCCATGAATCAAAAGTTGATATTCGGCATGAACGTATCAGCCATTGACCGCGATAAGGGCAACGGCAGCGGAGGAGAAGACATTCGCATATTATTTGTTGAAGACGAAGATTCGGTAAGAGCCTTTGCGGTACGAGCCTTAAAGAAAAAGGGTTATGAAGTCATCGCCTGCAATTCTGCCGAAAATGCGTTAGAACACTTAAACACGGATAAAGATTTCGACTTAATGATAACCGACATGGTCATGCCGGGAATGAACGGAGCGGAATTGGCCGGTCGTGTAAAAGAAGCGATACCGAACATAAAGATAATTTTGGCCTCGGGTTACTCAGAAGAGATAGCCCGCCGCGAATTAGCCGGTTCTGAGGAATTTGCTTTCATCGCCAAACCGTTCAGCTTAGGGGATTTAACCAAAAAAGTATTTGAAGTTTTAAGCAAATCAGATTAAAAAAGAAAGGATACAAGAAGAAAAGAAGAGCAAAGAGGACGAGGCAAAGTATGGCAGATAAGAAAGGCACACAACTGGCAATCGAATTTTATCATCGCCCCTACATGGGTCGAGAAGATTTCATGCTGGCGGAATGCAATTTTGAAGCCTTTCGTTTAATAGACAGCTGGCCGAATTGGAATTATTTTGCCGCCTGCATCTACGGGCCGACGGGATGTGGCAAAACCCATTTAAGTCATATTTTTTCAGATAAAGTATCATTGATAGAACATTATCCTTATAAAATACCCTGTATAAAAGCGGAAGAATTAAACAAAGACCTCCCGCGGCAGCTTCTGGAAATACATCCGTGCTTAATCATAGAAGATTTAAAAGCCGGCATAGATGAAGAAACGCTGTTTCACTTATACAACATGTACCGAGATGAAGGCGGGTCGGTATTATTTACGGCCGAAGAAGCCCCTGCCCGTATCGGATTTCATCTACCGGATTTACGTTCACGTATGAACATCGTGCAAAGCGTCGCCATCGGAGAACCGGATGACGGGTTATTATCCGCATTACTGATAAAATTATTTATGGACAGACAAGTCAGCGTCAGCGAAGAAGTAATAAAATATATGCTTGGAAACATGCAGCGTTCTTTTTCCTACGCGCGCAAATTGGTTGAAGAAACCGACCGCTTGTCGCTGGCACGCAAACGCGCTGTGAGCATAAACATCGTTAAAGAAGCGATAGAAAATCTAAACAGCGACACCCAAGGAGAACTTTTTGACTTTTCCAACAGCGACGGCCAAGGTGAATTATTCAAATTTTGAGGAAACAAGATGACAAGAGAGCTTCCCCGTATAAAGACCAACAGTCAACAATTCATAAACTTCTATGTTTTATTTACGTTATTAGTCTATAACGGCTCTTTCTTTGAGAAACTTCAAGCCATAGATAACAATCTGTTATTTATGCTCTGCGGCACGATTATTATTTATGGGGTTCTGAATGTAATCCTAAATCTGCTTTTCGTAACCGAAAGAGTCACAAAGATACTCGCCATAAGTTTGGTTATCGGCAATGCGTTTGCCTACTATTTTATGAGTTCGTATAATATCTTGATAGATAAAGTGATGATACTAAACGTCATTCGCACCAACATTTACGAAGCAAGCGATTTATTCCAGTGGAAATTACCGTTCATTATTCTAGGCTTAGGCATAATTCCCGCACTTGTGATAAGCCGTTGCACAATCACGTTTCAACCCTGGAAACAAGAATTAAAACTCCGCCTAAAACAAAGCGGGATAATTGCCGTAATCATAGGATTGATAATAGGAATATCGCCACAAAGATTTAAAGATATTGCCAACAATCATTATGAGCTGCGCTACGCCTTGGTTCCAAGCAACTATATCGGAGCAATAATCGGTGTCAGCAAGATGCACAAAGAGCTCACGCGGCCATACCAAGCCATAGCCACAGATGCCTATGTAGAAAAATACTGGCATAACGATAAAAAGAATTTATTTGTTTTTGTTGTCGGAGAGACAGCACGCGCGGCAAATTTTTCTCTGGGAAATTACCAACGAGATACAAACGCCGCATTAAAGGAATATAAAGACGAACTCATTTATTATCCGCAATTTTATGCCTGCGGTACCTCAACGGCGGTAGCGGTTCCTTGTATGTTTTCCAAAGACGGAAGACAAGATTTTGTAACCGGTTCGGAATTAAATCAAGGCAACTTGACCGATGTCATGCAAAACAACGGTTATCATAGCCTATGGCGAGATAACAACACGGGCTGTCAAGACAATTGCAACAGAATAGAATATGAAGAAGCCTGCATGGGAAAAAACTGTCTGGATAACGTTTTGTTAAAAGGCTTGGAAAACAAGCTCAAAAAAATAAATCAAAACACCTTTTTAGTTCTGCACCAAAGAGGAAGCCACGGTCCGGATTATTTCAACCGTTATCCGCAAGACAGAGAAGCCCCCTATCAACCCATTTGTAAAGACGCGGGATTAAAGAGTTGCAGTCGAGAAGAATTGCTCAACGCTTATGACAATTCCATACACTACACGAGTGAATTTTTACAGCAATTAATAAAATTATTAAAAGGCTTTGAAAAAGATTACAACATCGTGATGATATATGCATCAGACCACGGAGAATCATTAGGAGAAGGCGGCAAATATCTTCATGCCTACCCGTATGACAGTGCACCGGAAGAACAAAAACATATACCGGCACTTTTATGGTTTCCGCAAAGCACGGCACAAGATTTAAGAATAAACAAACAATGCCTCCGCCGACAAGCAGAGTCATACCATTCGCATGACAATTTGTTTCATAGTTTTCTGGGATTAGCGGGTATAAAGAGTTCGGTTTATAAAGAAGAATTAGACATATTCGCCCCCTGCCAAACCCGAAAGGATTAGAAAGCAAATGGAGAAAAAGACAAGAGAAATCGGTGGCTTAGAATTTGAGATTAAAGAAGTCAATGAGCAAAGAGGAATGTTAGCAAATATGAGGCGGTAAACATTCTTTTGGAAGAATTTTCAAAATTCGATAAAATAGAATGGTCAGAGCGAATGTCAGGTGTTTGCCGATTAATCGGAGAGTCGGAAGAACGATTATTTTCGAGCCACATTCTACAAAAAGAAGGACAAGAAGAATACTAAAAATCGGTATCTGCAAAATAAAAGAATTTTTGTATTGATTTTGTCCAAGAATTATGTTAACAAGAAAGGAACAAATAATTTTATGTTTAATTATTAATATATTAGAATATGGAAAATTTAATAGAAAAATTCTGGAGTAACATGTTCTCTGAAAAAAACACAATGTCTCCGAAAGACCTGATAGACCTGTATTGTTTTTTAAGAGAAAAAGAAGATGCCATGCTAAAAAGCAAACAATTCTACAAAAATTTTGAGGCAAAGAGGAAAGCCTTAATTGCCTTTAAGTTTCACGTAGTAAATTTCTACGAAGAAACAACGAGCGATAAAATGGCGTCAGTAACTCTGGAAAAGTGGTACAACCGGAGTCAAAAACTTGTTGCCAAAGAAGTAAAAGAAACAACCGTTTCGGTAAAGGAAACAAGACCCAAACCGCCAACCAAGCCCAGCAATGAAATGTCGATTTTATTAATGGGATTAAAAAAGAGCGAAAAATTACTGGAAATCAGTAAAAGGTTGAATTCGGAAGGAGTCTGGAAAGGAAATTTCGCTTCAGAAGCAAGTTCCCTGTCAAAGAGTGAGATGCGAGATTTTTACTATGCCTTGCGCATGGATAAAGATTGGCTAGAACTGTTACAAAAACAGTTGTATGTCAGCATTGACTGCGAACCACGGATTAAGAGTCTGATTTTCAGCTGCAACAACCTAAGTTCTTATTATGAAAAAAATTTTCATAAGAAAATTGATGAAGAA
Organism: uncultured Alphaproteobacteria bacterium; assembly: GCA_944390275.1. Classification (GTDB taxonomy): domain Bacteria; phylum Pseudomonadota; class Alphaproteobacteria; order RF32; family CAG-239; genus HGM16780. The sequence goes on along the minus strand of CALXPL010000003.1, from coordinate 181,312 downwards.
TTTGACAAATGGAAAAATTATGCATTGTCAATCTTCAAAGAAACTTTCGATAAACTAAAGAAACAGCTTATAACAGCCAAAAACATACAAGAGCTGTTAAAAATTCAAGAAAGTTTCAACAAGGCTTGGAAAAAGCTGAAACCGTTTGATTTTTCACGTCCTTGGTTAAACTTAACCAAAACGATGGGAATTAGCAAAGGGGTAGAGCCTGAAAAGAAGATGTACATACTTCAACGGCTGGAAGACATGGAGCAACAAGAGTGCTTTGCCATTAATGATATCTTGGACGAGATTCAAAATTCAAGATTAAGCATCATCGGCATTGAAGAAAAACACTTCAAGCTGATGGAAAAGAATCTGAAATTTCTGGATACGCGTTTCCAGCGCTTGAGAAAAAAGAAAGAAATATTAATATTGCCGCCAATGGTTGATATGAAACAAGCCCTGTTGGTAACAATCGGCTACAATAAATAAGCGGCAATCAAACGAACAAAAAAGCGAGAACATAGTTTCTCGCTTTTTTGTGTTTTAAGACATAAAGAGTTTGTCCTTTTTCTCCTTTATTAACAAAATTAGTATTTACATATTGCAATAAATATGCTAGAGTAGAGTCGTGATGATAAGTAGGGAGGATGTTATGATGAGTATGTCGAAAACACTATTGCTGTCCACGGTTGCTCTGACTGTCGGCAGTTGCTTTTCCTATTCGGCTTTTGCCTCTACGCAAGGCTTTTCAAATATCCGAAAGTCTGGTATTCCCGCTCACACACATATCACACCACAATACCACACTCGAGAAATACCAAACTTATCATCACGAATTTTTGATGAAATTTCAGCCACAGGAAGACAAGTTGCTTCGGTATGTTTTATAACCGATGCCGGAAATTGCTCGGGAGACAGATTTGGAAATAACGAAACACCGGACAAACCGGATAGTCCGATGGACTTTACACCGCCAGATAAAATCTGTGAAGAAGCGGGCTATACCAAGGGGTTAAAGCGATGTTCAAACGGCAGAACAGCCTCTCTTTGTCCGGCAGATCCAAGTTATGGATTTTGCCCTTGTGATCCATCATTTTCACAAGTTTGTGAATCCCCTTACATGGGAGTTGGCGAATCATGCAATGGCAAATATCGCCAATGTCAACTTGACCCCAAAGAAATGTGTAAAAAGGAAAATCCGGAATATACGGACAGTTGTCCGGACGGGTGGCGACTTGGTAATAAGAGATGTTCTTATGACTACTCCTATGGAATATGTTGTAACATGTGTTCGGAATATACCTACACTCGCGGCGACATACCGGATGGGTATATCAAAGATGAAGTCCCCTGTATTGATTGCAACAACCAAAAAAAATATCGCATTATTCCCAATCCCTGCGAGGGATATAAGGATTGTGATTTAACGGCACCGGAAATCGGAGCCAAAACATGTTTATCGGGCACCGTAACCAAGTATGATAATTGCAAAGCCTGCCCCAACCGAGGAATATACGAGAGTTGTCCGACGGGATACAAATGCGAATATGAAAAATGCACGGATAAATATTACAAAATTGACGGCTGTCAAGAGAGTTATGTCTGGGATGCGGCGGCACGAACCTGTACATGTCCGAACCAAGGGACATTAAGTTCATGTCCGAAAGGATACAAATGCCAATACGAAAAATGTACGGGAAAATATTATAAAGTTGATGGTTGCCAATCAAGTTATGTTTGGAATGCGGCAGACAAGACCTGCACCTGCCCCAACAAAGGAACTCTAACATCATGCCCCACAGGATATAAATGCGAAAAAGAATCTTGTTCTGGAAAATATTACAAAGTTGACGGTTGCCAACCCAGCTACACATGGAATTACGTTAACAAAACCTGCACTTGTCCGAATTATGGAGATTTATCGACATGTCCGACAGGGTATCGCTGCTCTTATGAAGCATGTTCGGATAAATATTATAAAGTTGACGGCTGCCAAGAGAGTTATGAATGGAACTCAAGCAACAAAACCTGTACTTGCCCTCAAAAAGGAACATTTCCGTCTTGTCCGTTCGGGCACAAATGCGAAAAAGAAATCTGTTCAGGAAAATTCATTGATTACGGTTGTGATACGGCAAACGGCTTTGTTTTCAACAGCTCTCTAAATTCATGTCAATGTACTTCCAACCCAACACCTTATGGAAAAGCTAATTTCTATATTTATGGAGTTAAATCTTGCACGGGATATAAAGTTCATAGTTATTACGGTTGCGGCACTGGCTTAAAAGCCTGTTCTAATGGAAGATCAGCGCATATTGGTAGGGGTAAAAAATGCGAGGCACTTCCCAATGGTAAATATTGGGTAAGATATGAAACGTCTGATTATTACGGCTGTGTAGATAAAAACAACAATATCATAGAAGGAGCAAGCGGAGAATTTTGTGAAGTTTCACCTCATGGAGAAGGAGAAACATTTAACAATTTAGCTGATTGTGAAGCGTTTTTAATAGATTTACCAGATGTTGGGATAAGTAAAGTAGGAAGTTGCGATGAGCCCTGCGACCACTAAAGAGGGTATAGGACATAAAGAGCACATATAATAAAAAAGAACCGTTGTTTAAAAAACACAATCACGCTTTCGCACAATCAAGTTTCAACAACAGTTCTTTTTTGTCATCCAAACAAGTAGTTTAGTGCTGCTATTCCGGCAACCACCCAAATAACAACGCCGATAAGCGTTTCAATTCGGGCATACGTGCCACCGATTAAGCGGCAAAACCAAGTATGGAGTTCTCGTAAAAAATAGAGCGCCACGAGACAGACGCATATACCCATTACAATAGCCATATTAATTGTTTTTTTGATTATTATTCAGCTTAAGTAAGATATATAAAAAACATCATGTAAAAAGGAGCGACCTTAGTACCAACGTTTTTTTCTAGTACAATAATTGACATCAAAAATTCAAACATACTAATATATCTTATGCTTTTATAATAACACAAAATTTGTAAAAAAACAATAAATCCCGCACTTCCAAGCATTAATTTTTTGTTACAAATATCAAAACATTCAACAAAACCATGAGCATGGAATTTATACACAAAAAAACAGCCGCATTAACGGCTGTTTACTTACAGGAGATAGAATTATTTCAGTAGAGCTTCTTCCCAAGTTTTAAGTCCGATTTTTTTCCAATCAACCGGAAGATTATCAACAATTTGCATTTCAGCCACATAGCTGTCTTTAATATTTTCTAAAATTGTTTCCACCATAATCACACCGAGAGATTTTCTAAGTTTATCGCGCACCTCGGGATGAATATAGTCAAGAATAATTTTTTCCTCAGGAGAACGAATAAAGATAGCATGATCTTTACCATCATAAATAACGCGCGGTTTTTCGGGAACATCTTTTTGAGCATCAATAAAGATATAAATTTCGCCTTCTTCACCTTCAGCCACAACAAATTTATTTGCTTTAATATAACCAGCCATAACCAACCATCCAATCAGCGATTATTCTGTAACTTTTGTTCTAAAATTTTTTTCATAGCGGCATCTTTTTTATCTTGTTCGGTCATACGGCGCAACACATTCATAAAAGCGGAACAAGCGGCAACAGAACCGAGAGCGATACCGGCCGTTGCACGCATTTTATCAGCCGCACCAACCACTTCAATTCCCGGATGTCCATCATCACCGATAAACTGTTTTGTCTCAAATTTTCCGGCACCGAAACAAGCCACGGAAGCCGCACCGCAAGCATAAGCAATCAGATGATTTTTCACATGAGATGTTGTTTTATTTTTAGCAGCTTCAGCTTTTTTAGCCAAATCAGATAAGTTCATTTTTCTCTCCTAAATCATAACATTTAACTAATCATAGCACAATAGACAAAATTAGTCAAACTATAAAATTATAAATTAACAAAACTGTAACAAAGACAGCTTAAAAAACCGTAAACAAACAAGAAAAAACCCCGTAAAAACGGGGTTTTTGCTAGGCATTAACAGTATTACGAGATTTTATAAGGGAAGCAGCGATTCCGACAAATAAAATCGAGAAAGTAATACACAAAGAGTGCCACGGCAGTATTTGAATACCGATGTAGGGTAAAAATATTTTCATACCGATATAGATAAGCACCACAGACAAGGCCTGTTTCAAATAGACGAAACGGTGTACGGCAGCTTCGAGTAAGAAATACAAAGCACGCAATCCGAGAATAGCGAAGATATTGCTGGTGTAGATAACAAACACATCTTGCGTAATGAGGAAGATAGCGGGAATACTGTCCAAAGCAAAGATTAAATCCATGGTTTCAATAATCAAGAGAGCAAAGAAGAGCGGAGTAATATAATGTTTACCATTTTCTTTGACAAAGAAATGTTCACCTCTGATTTCATGGGTAACATGGAAGATTTTAGAGAGCAAGGCATAAAGTTTTGTATCTTTAAGTTCTTTTTTCTCTTCTTTTTCGGGCAAAACCATTTTGATACCGGTATAAATAAGGAAAGCGGAAAAGAGATACAAAATCCAATGGAAATTACTGATAAGAGCCTCACCCAAGAAAATGAGGATAGCGCGCATAACCAAAGCCCCCAAGATACCCCAGAACAAGACGCGATGTTGATACATACGAGGAACGCCCAAAGATGTAAAGATGACAGACATAATAAAGATATTGTCCAAAGATAAACTTTTCTCAACCAAGAAACCGGTAAAGAAGAGCATACCGAGATCAAAACCTTTTTCATACATCACAAAGACCCCGAACACGCAGGCGGCAAGGATATACACGATACAAAGGATAAGGGTATGTAAAAAGTTAGGCACTTCATTTTTACGATTAAAGAAGAGCAAATCCCAAAGCAACAAAACAACAACGGCGATACCAAAAATTGTCCATAACCAAGTATCGGAAAGGACAGCATGATGAGTAAACAAATATTGTAAATTTTCCATAATCAATCCTAAACAAAAAAAGCAACGAGTCAGCAGCAAAGAAAAGCCGACTCAACGAGTGCATAGTTTAACAAAACAAATAAAAAAGACAAGAGTCGGAATTTAAGACTGTTGAAATTCAATCAAATAAAAACTCTGGAAAGGCATCCAGAGTTTTTGTAAACCGCATATTGAGTCAAAGTCTCAAACAGCCGAGAATTACTTTCGAAATTGAGAAAGCACGGAGTCGGCAATTTGAGAGGCTTCTGAATCAAAACCAATAGCATCATAAGCTAATTTTTTCAAGCAGGTTTGAACAATTTCATCTTTTGTAGCGGTAAAAGTCTGATTAAAGAGAGTACCGTTTTGCAGTTTTGAAGAGGCTTCGCTAATGGCGCAAGCACGAAATTTTTCTTCTGTTGAAGCGTTTGTTCCGACCTGAGTAAAACTTTCCAATTGAGAACAACCGGCAAGTAAAAGCGAGAGAGCTAAAATTCCATTTATTTTCATTTTTCAAATATCCTACTATTGACCGTTAATATATGAATAATTGTTGGGAGTAAAATGATAAAAATTATCTTCCTGCCAGCCACAACCGAAGAAGTGAGTTTGACTGGGTTGAGGGCAAAGCAAACGATAATAGCGCGCTCCGACCGAACCTTGCATAATTCGCGATGCGGTATCATAAGCGGTATCGGTTATTTCAGAATCTTCCGCACGCAAATAGCGCAAACAAGCCGAAGACACTTCATGAGCTGCTTCGCTTTTTCCGGCAGCAAGAGCACTACCGTCTTGGACGCGCAAACGAGCTTGCCGAATACCGCAACGACGATATTGTTCCGCAAGGGGTAAAAATTTTTCATTTTCAGGTTCTATGGGTTGCAACAAACAGCTGCTTAAGAGACCGCATAAAACCACAAGCAACAATTTTTTCATAAAGAAGAGGATAACAAAGGAGAGTTAATTTTCCGTTTCAAAGCAAACAAAAAGGCGTCAAAATAAAAATTAGACGCCTTTTTTCTATTTACACCAACAAAAACAAAAGGCACACAGCGATAACGATACACAAAAAAATCGTCCGTTGCCTTTCAAAACGTTTGCTCAAATCATAATACAGTTTATAATCCGAACATTCGATGAAATCGTGCAATTTTTTACGGAGTTGCCATGATTGCACAAAAGTCAAAGATTTATGGTGTTTGAGCAACCACAGAGTATCAAAACCATTTTCCAAATCACGGCTTGGGCTAGCCATAACACCTTTAAAAATAAGGTTAACAAAGAATTTATCTGTTGCCAAGGGGAAATACTTTTGGCACAAGTAAATAGCTTTTTCTATGGCAAAATTATTTCCAAAACCACAAACCAGCATAGCCGACAGATAGCAGAAAAAGTTTTCCTTTTCTTCGGGTATCTTCAAATAATTACTTTCAAACTCATCTGTACGTTTTTCAACCAAATAAAAAATTTCCTTATGAGAGGACAGATGTTGAAATACTCGAACACGATAATTATTAATTTTGCTTTTATCCCATACAATCGAATTCAGCAAAAAATCCTCAACGGAGAGATTTTTACCAAACATGTTACATAAAACACGAAATTCATCAGCTAAAAATATTTTTTGTTCCATATTAATAAAAGATAATAATAAATAAACAGAGCAAGGGATACTTCCGAAATTATTTTTTGTCAAGGGGAAAAGTTTGTTTTGTCCAAGAATAAAAAGATGAAAAATGTGGGTAACCGTTTTTAAATTTACACAAGGAAAGTTTTTGTGATAAAAGGAAGAGAGGGAGGAAAAATTGAGTATCAACTATGACAACATAACCAGCCAACTAAAATCTCTGAACGATACACAGTATTTTGGCAGAGTCACGGCAGTACAAGGGCTATTTGTTGAAGTCAGCGGCATAAGAGAAACATTAGCCATAGGCGACCGTTGCCGAATTCATGCATCTCACGGACAAGAAGTTCCAAGTGAAGTTGTCAGTTTTAAAGAAGATAAACTCATCCTCATGCCCTATAAAGATTTACAAGGTGTTGGACCGGGATGTCGAGTTGATGCCGAAAACAGTGCTCCGGCAATTTATCCGCATCCGTCATGGCTCGGCAGAATAGTTAATGCTTTCGGAGAAGCCATTGACGGTAAAGGCACATTAAGACAAGGAGATAAGGCTTATTTAATAAAGAGCGCGCCTCCTCCGGCACAATTTCGTAACCGCGTAAAAGGGAAAGTTGATTTAGGAGTCAGAGCGGTCAATACCTTTTTAACCGTATGTAAAGGGCAACGTATGGGAATTTTTGCCGGCTCAGGCGTAGGCAAATCAACCTTAATGTCTATGATGGCCAAAAACACCGATTCGGATATAGCGGTTATCGGTTTGATTGGAGAACGGGGTCGAGAAGCCAAAGAGTTTGTTGAAGATGTTTTAGGACCGGAAGGATTGGAAAAATCGGTTTTGGTTTTAGCCACATCGGATGAGAGTCCGTTAATGAGAAGACAGGCTGCTTACACGGCTATGGCAATCTCGGAATATTTCCGAGATTTGAATAAAAATGTTTTATGCATGATGGATTCCATAACCCGTTTTGCCATGGCACAAAGAGAAATATCTTTAAGCGTTGGAGAACCTCCGGCCTCAAAAGGATATACACCGAGCGTTTTTGCCGAATTACCAAAATTATTAGAAAGAGCCGGTCCCGGAACACAAGAAGGCAGCATTACCGGATTATTTACCGTTTTGGTTGACGGCGATGACCATAATGAACCGGTAGCCGACGCGGTACGCGGAATTTTAGACGGGCATATTGTTCTGGACCGTTCCATAGCCGAAAGGAACCGCTATCCGGCCATAAACATATTACGTTCCATTTCACGTACAATGCCTGACTGTGATACACCGGAAGAATACGCTCTTGTTGCCAAAGCGCGAAAATATATAGCCTCTTATGAAGATATGGCAGAATTAATCCGCTTGGGAGCATATAAAAAAGGTTCCAATCAAGAAGTCGATGAAGCAATTTTTTACTATCCGAAGATTGAAGAATTTTTAAGCCAAAAGAAAAACGAAAGAGTAACCTTGGAGGAAGGGTATCAACAACTGGGAGAAATTTTAGCTATTCCCTTCCAGCCCTAAAGGATAAACGGCAATGAAAGATTCACTGCAAACGCTATCACGCATTCAAAAATTCAGTATTGACGAGCAACGCAAAAAACTAAATGAACAACTAAGCGTCGAAGAGCGCATTGTTCAAGCTCTCAAAAATCTGAATAAACAATTTGAATTAGAAAAAGAATTTGCCCGAGAACACGGGAATGTCGGAGATTTTGGAGCTTACGTCAAACATTATCTGGAGCAAAAAGACAGTCTTGAACAAGCATTGGAAATGGTACGATTTAAGATAGAAGAAATAAAAGATATTATTACGGATATGTATAAAGAACAAAAGACATACGAAATTGTCGATGATAACCGCAAAAAACGTCAGGCAAAAGAAGAAGAACATAAAATGCAACAAACCCTTGATGAAATCGGCACGAATACCTATATAAAAAAACATAAGAGTTAATACACAACAAAAAAGGAGTAAAAAACATGGCAGTAGAATTTCCCGCACTTCCCTACTCTTCCGACGCCTTAGAACCATACATTTCGACCACAACAATGGAGTTTCACTACGGCAAACACCACAAAGCCTATGTTGAGAATTTAAATAAATTGATATCCGGCACACCGTTTGCTGATTTAACCTTGGAAGAAATCATCAAAGAAACCGCCGGAGAAGAAAAATATCAAGCTATATTTAATAATGCGGCACAAGCATGGAATCATAACTTTTTTTGGAATTGTATGTCACCGGAAGGAGGTAACGCGCCCAAAGGAGCCTTGTTGAAAAAAATAGAAAAAGCCTTTGGCTCTTACGACCAATTCTGCGAAGAATTTACGAATGCCGCCACAAGTCAATTTGGTTCAGGTTGGGCATGGCTTGTTGAAGACAAAGAAGGCAATCTTTCCATTATGAAAACATCAAATGCGGACAATCCTTTGGCACATGGATTAAAAGCCTTATTAACGGTTGATGTCTGGGAACACGCATACTATTTAGATTATCAAAACCGCCGTCTTGATTTTGTTCGCACGTTTTTAACCCACCTTGCAAAATTTTAGTCATTAAAAAGGACACTAAGCCTTGAAGAAAATTCAAGGCTTATTTTTTTCGTTTAGATTGGAAAAAGTTTTTGAGTAAAGCGGCACATTCTTCAGCCAAAATTCCGCCTTCAACATGAGGACGATGATGACAGGTTGCGGCATCAAAAAATTTTACCCCGTTACAAACAGCACCGCCTTTTTCATCATAAGCTCCGAAATACAAATTTTCGATACGGGAAAAAGAAATTGCCCCCGCACACATCGTACAAGGTTCTAAAGTGACATACAAATCGCAACCGCGCAAACGATTTTGCCCCAGTTTCTGACAAGCCTTTTGTAACACAATCATCTCGGCATGAGCCGTTGCATCGGCAACATGAGCACTTTGATTATAAGCCTCAGCCAAAATTTCATCTTTTTGCGCATCGACCAAGACGGCACCAATGGGAACTTCGTCTTCTTGCGCGGCTTTTTGCGCCAATTCAAGAGCGCGTTGCATATATTTTAGTTGCATTTTTATCCTTTATTATTTAGAAAATATTTGTTATATACAATATTTGTTATATACAATAAAAAAACACGCAAGGGAAGTCAAAAAATGTCAGAAAGGATAGCAAAATTCATCGCACGTTCGGGAGTATGTTCCCGCCGTCAAGCCGAAGAATTGATTTTACAACAAAGAGTAACAGTCAACGGAGAGGTAATTGAATCTCCGGCCTTTAATGTTGAAGGCAACGAAAAAATCCTTATTGACGGAGAAAAACTTCCGGCACAAGAACAAACACGTATGTGGATTTATTACAAACCCAGCGGTTTGGTAACGACCCATAAAGACGAACATGACCGCCCGACGGTTTTTGACAATCTGCCTGCCGGCTTACCTCGTGTTATTTCTATCGGCCGTTTGGATTTAAATTCCGAAGGTTTACTTCTTTTAACCAACAGCGGTGAATTATCGCGCAAACTGGAACTTCCCTCAAACGGTTGGAGCCGTCGTTATAAAGTTAAGGTGCACGGAAAACTGGATAAAAACAAATTAAGCTCACTTGAACAAGGCATTGAAATTGACGGTATCCGCTATGGTTCGATTAAAGTAGAAATTGAGAGTGAGCAAGGCACCAACGCGTGGTTATCCGTAACTTTGCAGGAAGGGAAAAATCGTGAAATCCGCAAAGTCATGAAATTTATCGGTCTGGATGTTGCGCGTTTAATTCGTTTATCTTACGGACCGTTTCAGCTGGGAAGCCTGAAAAAAGGCGAAGTTCGTGAAATTCCGCAAAAAGTTTTAAAAGAACAATTAGGAAGCAAAATCTAATGAGAATTATTGCCGGCCAATATCGAGGCAAAAAACTTTGTTCACCAAGCACGGAGGGAGTTCGTCCCACCGCGGATCGTGCACGCGAGTCAATATTTAATATTCTGGGCAGCAAAATCAACAACGCATGGGATAATCTCAGTCTTCTCGAACTTTTTGCCGGCACGGGAGCCTTTTCTTTAGAAGCCATCTCACGAGGCATAAAAGAAGCCTGCCTGATTGACATTAATACCGAAAACGCCAAAAAAAACCTTCTTCTGTTTCCCAAAGAACAAGAAAAAATTCGCTTAATTAAAAGCGATGCCTTGCACCTGCCCCAAGCACAAAAAAATTATAATCTTTTATTTATGGATGCCCCTTATGCGAAAGGGCTGAGCGAACCGGCACTTCATGAAGCCGCAAATAAGAATTGGCTTTCTCCCGAATGTCTGTGTCTTATAGAATTAGAAAAAAATGAAGCATTCACCCTCCCCTCAAAATTCATATTAATAGATGAGCGTACCTACGGTATTGCCCGCTTTATTTTTGCACAATATCACCCTCAATAACTTTATCTTTTAGAACAAATCTCCATGAGACTTTTTTTCACCACCAATGGCGGATTTGTGGTTAAGTTAAAAAAATATACTTGAAAAAAAATGTTTTCGTGATACATTAGGCACGGATAAAAAATGCTGGTGCAGGGCTGTCTGCATAATACTTTATAAAGGATATAAAAATATGGTAGTTCGCGTAGCTATTAATGGTTATGGCCGTATCGGTCGCTTAACTCACCGCGCAATGGTTGAAAGTGGTCGTACAGATATTGAACTCGTTGCAATTAACGATTTGGGTAAACCTTCTGATAATGCTCGTTTATTGAAGTATGATTCGGTTCACGGTCGTTTTAAAGGCGAAGTAAGTGCTGATGAAAATTCAATTACGGTTAACGGTCATAAAATTAAAGTATTTGCTGAAAAAGATCCCAAGAATCTTCCTTGGAAAGAATTAAATATTGATGTTGTTATGGAATGCACTGGTATTTTCGCAGATAAAGAAAAAGCCTCTGTTCACTTGGAAGCTGGCGCAAAACAAGTTTTGATTTCCGCTCCGGCAAAAGGTGCTGACAAAACCATCGTTTATGGTGTTAACCACAAAACATTGGATGGTTCGGAACGCGTTGTTTCTAATGCTTCATGCACAACAAACTGCTTGTCTCCGGTTGCTATGGTTTTACAAAAACTTTGCGGTATCGAAAAAGGTTATATGACAACAATTCACTCTTACACAGGTGACCAAAGAACTTTGGATATCGTTCACCCGAAAGATCCGTATCGTGGACGTGCTGCTGCTTTGAACATGATCCCGACTTCTACCGGTGCGGCTAAAGCCGTTGGTTTGGTTCTTCCGGAACTCGCTGGTAAACTCGATGGTTCTGCCGTACGTGTTCCGACACCGGATGTTTCTTTGGTTGACTTAACATTTGATGCTGTTCGTCCGGTTACAGCTGAAGAAATTAATGCTGCTATGAAAGCCGCTGCTGAAGGCGAACTCAAAGGTATTCTTGAATACAATGATGAACCTTTGGTTTCTCAAGACTTCGTAACAGACCCACACACATCAATCTTTGATGCCGGTCAAACAAAAGTTATCGACGGTAAATTCGTTCGTATCGTATCTTGGTATGATAACGAATGGGGCTTCTCTAACAAGATGTCTGACACAGCCGTTGCAATGGCTAAGGCTTATAAAGCATAATGATTTTACGTTTACCCCCTTGTCTTTCAAGGGGGTAATGTTTTTTATCGTAAGGTGAAAATTAATGACAGAATATAAAACAATTAAAGATTTAGGCAATTTGAGCGGCAAAGTCGTTATGTTACGTGCTGACCTCAATGTCCCTATGGATGAAAATTTTAATGTAACCAATGACGCACGTATCGTACGCACGGTTCCAACCATCAAAACCTTAATGGCACAAGGTGCCAAAGTTGTTGTTGTCTCTCACTTTGGCCGTCCTGAAGGCAAAGGGGATATGAAAAACTCTTTAAGCCACATCGTTAAAGATTTAGAAAAAGCACTTGGCAAACATGTTGTTTTTGTTGATGACTGCATTGGTGAAAAAGTTGTTAATGCCGTTAAGAACATGAGCCAAGATGAAATTTTGTTGCTTGAAAATCTCCGTTTTTATAATGAAGAGAAAAAAGGCGATGAAAACTTTGCCAAAGAATTGGTAGCACCGGTTGATGTTTATGTATCTGATGCCTTCTCAACGGCACACCGCGCTCATGCCTCTATGGTAGCCGCAGCCAAATTACGTCCGGCAGCAATGGGCTTGTTGATGGAAGAAGAAGTTAATGCTTTGACAAAAGGCTTAAACGCTCCGCAACGTCCGTTAATTGCTATTGTCGGCGGTTCAAAAGTTTCAACAAAACTCGACTTGTTAAACAATTTGGTAAAAAAAGTTGATAAATTAGTCATTTCCGGCGGTATGGCTCATACATTTATGAAAGCAAACGGCATTGATACCATCAATGAAAACAACTCTTTGGTTCAAATGGACATGCTGGATACCGCAAAAGAAATTATGACCACAGCCAAAGCCAACAACTGCGAAATCATCTTGCCGAAAGATGTTGTCGTTTCTAAAGAATTTAAGCCAATGGCTGAACATAAAACGGTAGAACTTTCTGACATTCCGGCAGAAGGATGGTCTTTGTTAGACGTCGGAGAAAAATCAATTGAAGCCATTAATGCCAAAATCGCTGAATGCAAAACATTGGTTTGGAACGGTCCTCTTGGCGTTTTTGAAATGAAACCTTTTGATAATGCCACCAACAAAGTTGCTCAATATGCCGCAAAATTAACCGAAGAAGGTAAGCTCACCACGGTTGCCGGTGGCGGCGATACGGTTTCCGCTTTGGCTAATGCCGGTGTTGAAAATAAATTTTCCTACATTTCAACAGCCGGAGGAGCTTTCCTTGAATGGATGGAAGGGAAAGAACTCCCCGGAGTTGTTGTTTTGAAAAAATAACAAAACTGTAGATTCAACCCCCGTTTTAGTTTTACTAAAACGGGGTTTTCTTTAAGGAATTAACATAATTTTTCATAGATTAAAGATGAACAATATTAAATACATTCCCTATGTTCAAAATTACAACTCCTTCCTGGAGGGCAAGATGAGGAAGCTGCAGATTGACAACTTGATGAAGAACTATAAAGTCCCTGTGAAAAATCTTGAGTATGATGAAGCCAGCAAGAACCATCTCTATCACAGCTATAATAGTATTCCGTTGCAAACATTGTATAACTTGTTGCACTATTTTCGCGGCACCAACAAGAATAGGATGAGTAAGAGGCACAATACGTTATCCAAGTACAACACTCTTGATAAGGATAATAACAAGTTTTTGTTCCACATTCATTTGTTGTTGAACCACCACATCCTCCCGGATTAGATTCAGTTGTACCTGTTGGACAGGAGTTATCACAAGGTCGGCATTTATCGTAAAGTTTTGTAGAAGCCGACAAACAAGATTGAGCATCGCTTGTCGGACCATATTGACATTTTTGAAAACCGGTACAAGGATTAGGTTTAATTTTATAACGCAACCCAAGAGAGCAATGGTTACAAGCGTCTCCATCTTGTACATATCCCTCAGGAATTATAGAATAGGAATAACCACTCGGACAAGATGTTTCGCAACAAGATTTGCAACTTGAATAAGTTGTTTTACCGTTGATGGTACAAGACGTTGCGCCCACGGCTCCGCCGCAATCACAAGGTTTAAAATTATCAGGACACTTACAGGAAGCATATTTTCCATCACAACTTTCGCCGACACCGCTTTGAGGAGATGTACAACGAACCAGAGTGCTTTTACAAACACATTTGTCATGATATGAAGAATTATAAGGGCAAACTTTATTCGGAGTTTGAACGGAAGAACAAACAGACGTTTGAGAATATCCATCTCCGCGACACGCTTTATCATCGTCGCGTTGACAAGAAGCATACTTACCACCGCAAGATACACCAACACCATAATAAGGTTTGGTACAAACCTGTGTTAAATTTGCATTGCAATCACAACGTTGATAATAAAAATTATCGGAAGGACAGGGATTTTCAAGATGAGCACCCGCCGGACAGGAGGTTATCGTATAACCGGCATTACGACATTGTTCGGGTATGGTATCATATTCGGGAATATTATCATTAGCGTTTTCCCCACTATTTCCACTAGATGTATCTCCGCCGTTTCCATTCGGCGTTCCGCCACCGCTTCCTCCTCCGGTCGGACTTTCAATATTACCGAATTTATCCCCCGAGCAATTTCCCGCATCGGTTATAAAACATACCGAAACGACTTGTCTTCCTGTGTTTGAAATTTCATCAAAAATTCGTGATGATAAGTTTGGTATTTCTCGAGTGTGGTATTGTGGTGTGATAGGTGTGTGAGCGGGAATACCAGACTTTAGGATATTTGAAAAGCCTTGCACAGAGGCAAAAGCTGAATAGGAAAAGCAACTGCCGACAGTCAGAGCAACCGTGGACAGCAATAGTGTTTTCGACATACTCATCATAACATCCTCCCTACTTATCATCACGACTCTACTCTATCATATTTGTTGCAACATGTAAATACTAATTTTGTTAATAAAGGAGAAAATCGACAAAGTATTTATATTTATTTAGTAAATTTCATTTATAATTTGCTACACTAATGTTAATTTTGACATTTTTGACAAAAAGTTATTGTTTTTATAAAAAAATTGAGGTATTATATCTATAAATTAAAGAGTTTTACAAAGGATTGAATTATGGCAGACGACAAAAACAGAACTTTTACTTTTACGGATTTTAACAATCTCAATGATAGCAATCGTCTTTCATCAGATTTAACCAACGCCGATGTTTTAAGGAACCTCAACCGCGAACGCAAAGCCTTAGAAGACGAATTTGCCAAACTTGAAGTCGAATGCCAAAACATTGCCAATCAAATTCAATCAACCTCTTCAAATGAAGAAAAAAGAAAGCTCACACAAACTTACAATATTAGCTCCAAAAAAAAACTTGCCGTAAAACACAAGTTAGCTGTAATAAATGAGCAAATTAACATCTACAACAAAGATGCAACAAGTTACACCAATCTCTACAATGCCAAAGATTCTATCGCCAAAGATGACAGCATAAAAGAAGCTAAAATTTCCACCGATGAAAACGGGAAATTGCAACTTGTTCTTGATGTCATGCGTCCGAGCCCTTTCAGTTTTTCCATTCATGACGGCCGCATTACGCTAGATAACGTTAACGTCAGCAATGATCAACTCAAAGAAATGTTAGAAATACTTGATAAAATGGGTATAAAAAACATTCAGCTTCCTGACGAACTGGATAAGCAACTCAAAGATAATATGCAAACCGCCATAGATGAAAGAAATCATCAAGATGACGAGAACTATACACGAGACGGTCAACCGGTATTTATGAGCGGCGGCAACGAAGCAAGCGCAAACGGTGAAGCGGAGCAATCGAACTCGAATCAAGCACCCAACAATGCGCAAAACACCGCAGGAAATTCAGAAGCCCCCATCATCCCCGGAATCAATCCCGAATTTGCACCGGCTTCAACGGCTCAACTCCCCCAAGCAGCCCCCGCCCCGCAATATGCATATGATTATAAAGAATTCAAACATAAAGTTGAATTTGACATATTACAACGCAATATGGGAAAAATCGGAGGGTTAAGCTATTTCCATGTAAAACAAGGCGGTTATGACAAATGGTACGTTTATGATACCCAAAATCCCGATAACTATGATAACGATGGCAAACGAGGCAAAGACGGAACTGTTGCCGTAAAGAACCAATTTGTCATCTGGGCAAAAGAAAAAGAAAACGGCAAAATAGAACTTGGTTATTCCATGCCTAACGGCAAACCGATAGGCAACGCACTTGCCGATAAATTAATCACTTTACACAAAGACCGCGGAGCAACCCATATCAAATTTAATGATATGAGCGATGATGATGCCGGAACATTTAGAACGCGTTGTGCTCGCTTAGGTATTGTTCCTGTCGGCATAGGAATTAATGAAAAACATGCGCAAGAAATGATAGCCGAAGCCGCTAAAAAACTTTCGGACAGTGAACTACAAACTTATAAATGGCGTTTAGCAAAGCAAATGCGCAAAAACATACGCAACAGCGGCAAATCTTTTGAAGATGACCGTTCAGCCGGATACATCAAAGAATTGGAAGGGGATTTCAAATTTAACCCATTTAAGACCGCCTATGATGATGTCTTTAAGGGTATTATCGAAAGAGAAAAACGCAGCCGCAAAGCTGAAAATGCCATCGGAGCGGTTAATACCATGGAGAAAATTTTTGAAGCATACAGAGGCGGCATGGAAAGAGACGACCCCGGATCAATCACCCTTGCCGAGGTTTTAAACCCGCAAAATAATCTGTTCACGGCAGAAGAAATTCAAGCCATTCAAGCCAAATTTGCCGAAAGCGGCAAACCGCTACCTTCCGACCAACCGATGAATAAATTAAATAAGAATGATTTAGGTTTAATGTTTGAAGCGGTATTACCATTACAACAAAAACAAGCCGCCGAAGACTTAGCTCGCGAAACACAACGCTATACATCGGCAAAAGAAAAAGATGATACAGTCAAAGATGAAATTGACAACGCAAATGCAAAAATGGATAGAATTGCCGGAGAACTGGAACAAAAAGGCATCAAAAAAATGTATTTTGCCCGCATTAACCGCAGTATGAAATTCAGCGGTTTAGACAATTCCACCCCACAGCAACAACAACAGCAAATAATCCAAAATTCGCAAGAACGTTAAAAAACAACAGAAATAAAAAACTCCGTAAATTATGAAATAAGAATGACTTACGGAGTTTTATTTTACAATTAATTCATCACAAAAGAATTAATAATATCATAGGCCGGAGGCAATTTTTGGAGCCATTCATCGGCATTTTCATCAAAAGAACGACAAGCATCAGACATAGTTAACTCATTATCCCATGCTTCATTCCAAGATAAAGTTTCAGGATTAACATTCATTTGTTGAGCATGATTTTTTACAATCAAAGATTTCCGTAAATTATTCAACTCATTTTTAACCGATTCTTGAGCAAAATCAGCAGCAAAAGGTTTGAAATATTCCTCAAGAGATACCCCGAGATTAAGTTCATCAAAAGCTGCTTGCGTAGCGGCAATTCCATCTTTAAATTTCTCGGAAAACTTCTGAGGATAAGATGTCATCGTATAACCATAACCAAGGCATACCGTTTCATAAACTTTTTGATGACGATAAATCAAACTCCAAACAGCAAGAATATTATCTTGATTTTTTTCTAAGGAGATTGAATTATTTTGATTTTGAATCGGTAAAGTCGCTTCAGGTTCAGCATCATTTTTTTGGAAAACGACGCCGTTTTCTTGTGATAAAACGTCAAAATTCTGTGTTTGATTTTGCAAAAGAAAAGCCAAGAAAAACGTGTAGCACAACAAAGCCAAAACCAAGAGCAACGGCTTTTTCAACAAACATGATTTTTGAAGCAAATCAGGATTATCGACGCGCGGAGCAAAAATCAAAAATAAATTAACACATAAGCCACAAAAGGCAAAAAAGAGATTTAGAAATAACATAAATGATGTATAACCTTGCCAATTCAAAGCAAACGTCAATTGGCTAAAGACAAAAGACAACAACAAAATACTGACAAAAGGAGTTGCCGACCGTCCACAATCGCGCGCTCTTTTTTGCACCAAAGCAAAAAGGATATAAAGATATAAGAAAAGCGCAAAAAAGAAAACGATATTCCAATTAAAAGCAAACAAAAGGAAAAGAATCAGATTAGAAAACAAAAAACCGCCAAGGTAAGCTAAGCGACTGATTCTTCCCTCATAAGAAAAGAAAAGCAGAGCAAGATTTTTAAACATAGACACCTCCATTAAAATACAACACAAGGGTACTAAAAAAATAACAAAGATGCAAAAGATATTTACTCATCATTCCAAACATTTCCCCATTCTTTTTTGCGAGCCTGAGCATAATCATCGCTTTTTTTAGGAATAAGAAGATTTTTCAAACCGTTTTTTGCACAAAGTTGCAACATAAGACCATATTTTTCCAAGCGAGGCGGTCGAATAATGCGCGAACAAGGAGCAAGTATTTTTTCCTTAGTAAAAGCCATATAACAAAACTTTTCATCTTCACGCCCCATAGAAGCATTTTTAATATTTTTATGCAGTTTCGTACGATTCAGCCGTGCCGAAAAATGACACCAATCGTCTTGCTTTAAAGGACAAGCAAGATTGTGAGGGCACGGAGCCGCAATAAAGGCACCTTTATCAATCAAATCATTGCGAATTTGCATTAAATTTTGATAACCGACGGATGTCCCCGGTTCAATAACGAGCAAAACTTTCTGCGTCATATTCCACAAACGAGAAATAACTTGAAGCCTTGTTTGTTCGTAAAGTTCATTCAAACAATAAGATACAAGAATTAAATCAAATTTTTCGCATTGGGTTTCATCCACAGTAGTTATATCAATATTCTTCCAAAGAGCATTTTGCAACACAACGGAAGAAGAATTTTTCATTAAAGTTTGCCCAACATTGGCCATAGCTTTTTCACGTTCCCAACAAGTTATATGAGAGAGATTCAACAAGGCATCGACAGCCCAAGCCGCGGCACCGGTACCGGCTCCGACATCAAGAACAGATTTAGGAAAAGACGAAAGATTATCCAATGTTTCATTGAGAGCTTTGGTTACGGCAGCAAAGGTTGCGGGCATACGCACAGCGGCATAAACCCAAGCCTCATTTTCGCGAGACAATAAAGATTTTCCAGTTCCGGATTCACAACGATAACGACGACTCAAATCAGTAGAATTTTGAGATAAATCAGCAAGTTTTTTACCTTGCAAATTTTCTTCAATCATTTTAAGCACATCGGAAGGCAAATCATAAGTCTTGAGTTTCAAAAGACATCTCCTCAGAATAACGGGAACACAAATTTTGCAAAACAGAAAAATAATCATCAGCAAGAGAAAGATGAAATAAAGAAAGCGGAATAAGAGAGCGATTATTATCAGATACCATAAGTTTACCTAAAGAAATAACACATCCGGAAAAATCATCTGGTAAAACATTATCACGTTCATAAGCCTCCAAACAAGAGACATAAAAAATATCATCATTATCAGAAGAAGTGCGAGGCAAAGCATTTTGAGGATTCAGAGAAAACTTATGCAAATCGGTAACATAATTATAAAAAAAATCTTCAAAATTTTCCATTATTTGTGTATTTAACCAAGCGACATTATCGCCATCAACAAAAGAGTAACAAGGACGCAGGAACGATTTTTTTTTCAAAACAAAACGCAAAGATTTTTCCAACAAAAAAAGCAACAAAGGAAAGAGCATAAAATTTCTTTTTTTGGCATAAGCGACTAAATCCGTAACATCAAGTTGATAAACCATATCCAACCCCTATAAAAAACAATAAATAAAGCATAATATTTTCGGATAAAAAGTCAAAGAAAAAACACCTTCCCGAAAAGAATTCTACAGAATGAAAGAGCTTGAAAACGTAAATAAGATGTGTTAAGACAAACTTAAATAAATTATCATTATGTCAAACAAAAAAATAATTAGTTTAAAGTCGATAAATATTAATATCTTAGGCAAAACTCTCAAAAATTGTAATACAATTTTCGAGAGTTTTTTTGTATTAATTATAAATTAAATGAAAGTGAGATATAATTGGCATAAAGTTTATTAAGGACACTTCTTCATTATGATTGATATAGAAAAAACATTTAAACAATTTGGATTTTCAGAACTACCAGAAGTTTTGCGGCAAAAAGAAATAAATTTCCAAGAAGCAATAAAATGGTTTGATGAGCTTGATTTTAACCAAGCACTAGATTTTTATGGTTTACGCAAACACTCACAATTTATAAATTTGTTTGAAACATACTTACAAAAGTTTCATTTAGATAATAACTTCAAAATTGCCGTTTATGCTTTACACACTTTTTTATTTGCAAATGATAAATACGGTTGGAAAAGCAACCTTAAACGAGAGATTGTAGATATGTTTCCTGCCGTTGTTTTATTATCTGCTATGCAAAGACATATAACAAATATGAAAAAACGCGGTTTTGATAAGTTCCAAATAGAAAAACATAAATACAGAATATATGAATGTTGCACGATAAGTTTGGATACCTACCGGATAAATGGCGTGGAAATCTCTCAATTATTATGGGGGAGCTTTTTCATAAACGCCAACATTATAGAATTTGGACGCTTGCAATATGAATTGAAAAAATATGAATATCAAATTCCAAATTTAGAAATGAAACAAAAATTTTGTATAGGCATTCACATTTTCAGAGGTGAGAAATTAAATAAAGACGCTGTTTCAAATTCTTTAAAAATAGCCAAAAAGAATATAAATCTTTATTTTCAAGAATTAGAAAAAGAACCAAAATTTTTTATTCATTCATGGCTATTAGCTCAAAATCTTGATTCCTATTTAGAAGAAAACAGTAATATCAAATATTTTCGTAAACTTTTTGATATTGTTAAATATACAGAAGAATCTTCCATCACAAAATTTCTATTTAACACAACTTCTGAAAATATTGTCGATTATGCAGAAGATACATCTTTACGCCGCAAGGTAAAACAAGCTCTTTTACAGGGTATCAAATTTTATGATGGTATTGGCATATTAAAATAAAAAAACCTTCTGTTTTGATAGCAGAAGGTTTTGTCCTGTAATTTTATGATTCAAAGGTCTGCATGGACAATTTTGGGATATCGGCGTTGATTAGGAGCATCTCCCCATAAAATGACCGTTACAATTCCGACAACAAACGTAATACATACGAGCCAAAATGACCCATATCTAAAGTAATTTGAAAGAAATTTAGCATTGCAATTTCCGGAAATGAACTCAACTTGAGGACTGCCATTTTTGCGAAAAACAGTTACGTGCATACCTTCAGCGGCTTTAATAATCTCTTTGTCTTTTGGAGTATATATGTCTTCGATTGGATATTTAACAGCGTTTATATCAACAAAGAGCTTGTTTTCATTACTTTGAACATATCCGCTACCGATAATTTCAATTTCCGAAGGATATCTGACCTTAAAGCACAAAGTGATTAAAACTAAAAGAATTAATGTGAAAAAAATTCTTGTTTTCATAATTGTAGTTTATTTTAATAGTTTGACATAATTGTTATTTTTTCAAAGGATTATAGACTTTTTTTTATGTGGAACGCAAGATTTTTTTACGATTCGCATTAAATTCTTGAAAAAGTAAATAATATCTGTTATGACATATCCAATTAAATTATCATTATGTCAAACATTCTAAAAATGAATTATTATGGAGAAATTATCAGATGAAAAGATGTTGCAGATTAGAACTGCAATTCAGAAGGCGGAATATGATGAATTCTTAAACGCCCTTGAAAGAGAAGATTACAAACTAGAAATTAACGTCAATTCTCCAACATTGGAGCAAGATTTGATTTCAGCAGTTGAGAGCGGACAACAACTGAGATATGGAGAACAACAATGGATTATCCGAGCTGTCGCAAGCAAATTAATATCCGATTTTATCATTGAACGTATGCTTAAACACGGGTATGATGGTTTTTGGTGGCCGCTTGATGAACTTGTTTTCGCGCTTGATTCAGGTGCGATGTCGCAGGACACTTTAAAATGTATCCTTGAAAATCAAAATTTTCACTTAAAAGATGATTTTGTAATTGCCCTTGTTCATAGGATGATTGAGCATAAACTTCCCGAAGCCTTTATTCTCAAGTTAATACATCATCATTATTGTTGTCTTCCTTCACCTATGGTACAAATGATTCTTGAAGCCGTCGCCTCTAAAAAAATCAATCCTATTTATCTGCAAGAATTAATTCAACGTCAACATCAATTTGGAGATATTTTGGATTTACAAATTATCCAATACACCATTAACGGCAATTTACATCCTTGTTTTCTAGAGCTAATGATAAAATTGAACTATCATTTCAGCTCCTTTAATGAAAAAATCTTGCTAACGAGTGGAATTGACTTTGGTGTTAAGAAGTATCTGGTAAAATATCATCCTGAACTTTTTGATATGGTTTAATTGCAAATTATCAGCTAGCAAAACACTCTTAACATTTTCTCGTTAAGGGTGTTTTGTTTACACCAATCAAATTAGAAAAAAATTACCTATCTATAAACTTCCAAAATGTTTTATAAAGATTATCTAAGGCATCATCTATATTTAGAGAGTTTATTTTTCCGCTTATGTGGCGAGGAAAAATCTCTATAGTTATTGGAAAATATAACTGCATATTCTTAATTAAACTAAAAAATTTTTCAAAACGAAGCTCGATTAGAACCGAGCACAAAAAAACCTTGAAATTCAAGGCTTTGGAAATGGTGCGAGTTGGGATAGCTAAGGAAAAACAACCGAAGTAACGGTTGTTTTTCTCTGCAACATCTTTGTCATCTTCTTGAGCGAGAAAGCGAATGCGTACGCAGCGAAAGTTAGATGCCAAAGCGGGGCCCGTCCCCAAGAGAGCGAGTTTTTTAACGAAGCTCGATTGGAACCGAGCACAAAAAAAACCTTGATTTCTCAAGGGTTTGAAATGGTGCTCGGGGACGGGATTGAACCGCCGACACGAGGATTTTCAGTTTTGGTAAGGAGGTATTATAACATATTTTTACTGTTTATATCTTCTTATATAGTACATTGTTTTTACTTGATTTATTTTGTTTTCGTTCTTACAGAAACATTTTGCATCTAACAAGCATTTTTACAAAATCTGCTTACTATTTGCTTACTGGTTTTGAAATGGAGAACAAAGATGAAAATTAATAAATCAAATATAGATAAGTTAAAATTCACAGGAAAAGAAGATTTTTACTGGGATGATGACTTAAAAGGATTCGGCATAAAGGTAACTAAAACACAAGCCAGCTATATTATACAAGCCAGAACCGACAATGGAAAATCAATTCGTAAAAAAATCGGACAAACAAGTGTTTTTACACCGGATGAAGCTCGTAAAATAGCTAAAAAATATTTAGGAGAATTAGCTCAAGGTATTGATATTGTAGCAAAAGAAAAGGAGAAAAGAACAAAAGATATAACTTTACAACAAGCTTATGAAGAATATATCAAGGTGAAAGACATTACTGAAAGTACAAAAATAAAATATGAACGAAGCATGCGTCTTTGCTTTAAAGATTGGGCTAATAAGGCACTTATTAATATTACTCGTGAAATGATAGAAAATCGGTTTCTTGATATATCAAAATCATCAAAATCTATTGCTAATTCTGATTTTAGATTTTTAAGAGCAGTATTTAATTTTGCAATGGAAAAGTATGTAGTAAACGGAGAGCCGATTATTCCTTCCAATCCATGTAATCGATTAAAAGCATTTAAACTGTGGAATAAAGTACCAAGAAGGCAAAGTTATATTCATCCTTCACAAATCAAGGCATTCTTTTGGGGGCTTCAACATCATGATCAAGATACAGAAAATGTAAAAGTGGTTAAAAATCAATGCTTATTCATTTTGTTTACAGGGTGTCGCGACCAAGAAGCCGGAACGCTAAAATGGAGTAATATTAATTTTGAACTAAATACTATTACATTTGAGCATACCAAGAACCACAAAGAACATATTTTACCGATGGGTGAATATTTAAGGGATTTTTTGTTGAAATTAAGAGAAAACAGCGTTTCTTTATATGTCTTTCCGGCTAAAAATAAAAGCGGGCATGTTGAAAATCAAAGAAAAACCGTACAGCATATTGCTGAAATAAGCGGTATTAAATTTAGTTTACATGATATCCGTCGTACTTTTGCGAGTATTGCTAATAATCACATTGCCGGAATAACAAATTTTACGTTAAAAAAGCTTTTGAATCATTCCGATGATGATGTTACTGCAGGATATATCCAATTTGAAACCGAAACCTTGCGTAAGCCAATGCAACTTATAGAGGATTATATACTAAAACAAGCAGGAGTTAAAGAAAATGAAACCAATAATGTGGTAAATTTTTCTTCAATAAAGTATGGAGCGTAATTCATGAGTGAAAAAGATGAAATAAATCAAGCATTTAAAGAGGTATATGCTGAATATTGTCCTGAAGGAGATCTCATTGAGAATATAGATGTTATAGGAACTTTGCTGGACATATTCAATATTACTGAAGTAATATTTAAATCAAACAATATAGAATTAACAAAAGATAATTTACTTGATTTTTTCAGAGGAAAAGTAATTAAAAACTCTGCATTATTGCATGAAATACATAATATTCTCTGGACAATAAAGAAAATAAAAAATGGATCTGAAGAGCCAAGCCTGTATTTAATAAATGAATTACTAAGAAAACGCTGTTCTTTGTGGTCAAATTCATTACAAGATATTATGAATACACAAATTAATAGAGAACGACTTGCTGCCAATTTAATCCATAAGCAATCCCAAAATAAAAATGATAAAAAATATGAATACAAAAGAAAGTTGGCTGATTATATTTTTCAGCTATATCAAGAAGACTTGCAAAAAAATCCTAAACTTAAAATTCAAAAATTCGTTCGTAATAATTTTAATTTAATTAAAGCTAAAGCTGAAGAACAAGGATTCCGTTTTTTTGATTCAGATTCGGATGATTATCAAAAAGAAAAAGAAAAATTAATGAAAAAATATCCTAAACAAGTTTTTAATCTTAGTACATTTGAAAGAAATATCATAAATTGGATAAAAAAATCATCCAAGAAATAACTCTTTGAAATTAAATAAAAATAAAAACATTTCCATGGAGATGTTTTTTATTTCCATGCACTTGCCTTCCAAAATATTCTCACTTCTTACATAGTATCAGTGTTCAACAAGCGGACATCTTGTCTGCTTGTGAATTAAGATAAACTACTAAGGAGTCAAAAATGACTAAAAATATAGCTAATTTTCTATCTGCTCCGGCAGATGCGCTGTTGCCCACAAAAATTGTGGCAGCATATCTAAACAAATCAATCTCATGGTTCAATTGCAAAGCTGTATCAGGCGGTGGAATCCCTTATATAAAACTGGGAAACAAACGGCTATACAAAAAGCAAGACGTTTTAGATTGGTTAGATTCGCAAACCTCTAAAGTAATCTCAACATCAGAATATCAGAAAAAGGAAATTAATTATGGAAAATAAAATAGATACAAAAAATTCCGCCCTGCTGCAACAAGACGGATTAGAACAAACGAGTGATTTATCAACCAATCCTGCAAACGATAATAATATAAATATTGCAAATAATCAAGAGAATAAAAATCCTTGCAATGTACTAA
Source organism: uncultured Alphaproteobacteria bacterium (assembly GCA_944390275.1). GTDB lineage: Bacteria > Pseudomonadota > Alphaproteobacteria > RF32 > CAG-239 > HGM16780. The sequence continues at coordinate 155,517 of CALXPL010000003.1, read as the reverse complement.
ATTTAAAAAACTTTATGCAATTAGATTTGCCTAAGCCGGAAATGCGACTTGATCCGATTATTCAGGCAAAAAGTCTAACAATGTTACATGCTTATAGAGGAGTAGGAAAAAGCTTTTTTGCAATGTCTATGGCTTATGCAATTGCGACAGGCAGCAAATTTTTACGCTGGCAAGCACCCAAACCAGCAAAGATATTATATATTGATGGTGAAATGCAGGCAAACTTACTTCAAGAACGTTTTTCAAAAATTATAAAAAACTTCAATATCAAGTCTGATTTATTGAAAAATTTATATATCTTATCTGCAGATTTACAAGGAGCTTTATCTCTTAATATTGGATATAGTTTAATTCAAAATTCAATAGAAGATATAATTAATAAAGAAAATATAAAATTTGTTATTTTTGATAATTTGTCTTCTTTAACAACAGTAGATGAACTTGATGCTAATGAGTGGATAGCAATTCAAGAATGGCTTTTATATCTTAGGAGACAAGGTGTTGCTGTATTATTGGTTCATCATTCTGGAAAAAATGGCGAACAAAGAGGAATATCTAAAAGAGAAGATATTTTAGATACAGTGATAAAATTAGAGGTGCCATCAAAAAAGAATAAAGGAAAAGAAGTTGAAGAAAATGAACTCTTTGGTGGTAGATGCCGTTTAAAATTTGAAAAAAATCGCAATTTTGATAAAAAGAGCGTTTCAAATTTTAATATTGATTTAGTAGATACTCCGGACGGAGGCATCGCTTGGGTTGATACTTATGCTATTATCAAAACATTGCATGAACAAGGTGCAAGTTATAGAGAAATTGCTGAAACAACCGGAATTTCAAAATCAACCATCGGCAATATTTTAAATACTGAAAAATAACATATAATATAGCCTGTCCAATATTTATATATATAATATATTGGACAGGCATATAGCTATTATTTGTTGATCAATATATTAACAATCTTAGCCGCTAAAGGAACAACATTCCATCCGGCAGAAACAAAACCATATGTTTGTTTAATTGGTTTAGGCTCATCAAGTATCACCAAAAGAACATAAGTTTTCTTTTTATAACTAAAGTTACCGATAAACGTTGTAACAACAAGGTTTTTGTTAGGAGATATTTTTACCGTAGTCCCCGTGATGGCACTTAATTTAGCTTTTGAAATTTTATCTGCTTGTTGAGCTGTCCCCTCTTGAACAACCTTCCGCAACAACTCATCCATTATTTTTGAATTGTCTTCTGAAATAATATATGTTTCTAAGTACTGTGTCGGTTTATCAATATAAGGTTCGTGATATTTACCTCCGTTTATCAAAGAAGCATATGCCGCAACCAAATGCATAGGTGTGGACAGCAGATTGTTTCCAACACCATCCTTAAAAGATGAAGAGAACAAAGATTTTTTAGTATCAATAGACGTGTTTTTAATTGCTTTTGAAAAAGCTAGTTTATCAAAAAAACTATTAAAATCATCATCAGATAGTTTTTCAGCTATTTGCACTGTTGCAATGTTAGAACTTTTCACCAAAACTTCATTAAGAGACAATTTAGTCTTAGATGGACGAACATCTACAATAGAAAGTGAAATCGGTTTTGAAACATCAAACTCAGAATCCATATCAACAACATTTTTCTCAAGAGCCAAAGCGATAATGAATGGTTTAATAATAGACCCCACAGGATAAATAAAATCTTGAGCATATTCCATAATTTTTTTACCTGTATTGAGTGATATTTTTGAGACAATTTGGCCAGTATTTGCATTCATAATAATAACTGTTCCACCTTTGGCCTCAAAAACTTTCATAGCTTTGGATAATGTTTTTTTAATTTGTCTGTGTTGTTTTTTGGTTATTATGCGAGGTGCATTATATTCTTGTGAATTTAATTTTTCAATAAACCATGCTTCCGATTTCTTTTTAGTATTAATCCGCCATAAATAATCAAATCGGGATTGATAATCCGCAATAATTTCTTCATTTTCAACGGTTAAAAGACAATTTTCACTATTCTTATTACTAGCGGGATTAGTCCAGTTATAAGACCCTGTAATAACATACTTATTATCAAATATTGCAAACTTATTATGCTCAATTTTATTCTTAGAATGAACGCGGATATTGATACCTGCCTTATATAAATCTAGGACTTTAGAGCTTTTTGTAGCTGCTTGCCTTTTATCAGTCAATATTCTGATTTTTTTACCTTGTTTCTCCGCCTTTTTAAGAGCAGCTACAATATTATCATTATTAATATCAAATACGGCTATATCTATTTTATCAGCGTGTTCTATTAGTTTAATAATTATGTTCTCACAATCTTTAGAAGGAGAAAATGCGACTTGCTCATCAAAGATCAAATCATCTGAATGCCTCATGTATATATAAAAAGACGCCGCAAGAATTAAAAATATAACAAAGCCCCAAAGGCTATATTTCAATTTTCTAGTCATTTTCTTACTCCTTAGGATTCAAAGGGGAAATACCAAATCTATTATTTTCATTAGTTCCTTTCTTGAACAACAGTGTTAATGCTATTATAGTATCAATTCCACCTATTATATGTTCTATAAACAGACTAAACTCATCCGCTGAGAATAAAGATAGTAACAAGCTAAATATAGAATAAATAACATAATAACTTACACTCAAATTAAAATCATGGAATCTTTTGGCAACAAGTGGTAATGATAAAAACCATCGTAAAATAATTATGGTGTATAAAATGGCTTCAGATGCTATTCCAAGGGAAATCATTATCCAAACAAGAAATATAAAAAATACATATAAAATAAGGGTATAAATAACATAATGTAAACGATTTATTCTACCTGAACAAGAAAATAGATTGCCGAATGCAGGATTGTAAATAGAAAATTTACTATTCTTCAATCTTTTAACTTCTTTAACATCATGATTATCTTTTCTAAATAAAAGATAAAATATAATAGCTCCTACTATACCCAAAAGTAGTAAATAAAAAATCATAGTTTCTTGAGACATATTATATTGCACTTGACTTTCTGAGCTGTGATCTATTTGTTGTGTTTCACTTGTTTTATCCGATTGATCTTCAAATCTATTTACATATTTTGCTTGAGATACTGCTGAATGAGTTGTTATATTTACCACATCAATATTTGTTGTGGAATTAACATTCTGTAATGAATGTTTTGCTATACGATGGAGTTGAGCTAAAGAAGTCATGAAATTCCTCTCCTTTCTAAAAGAAAAACCACCTATCAATAAGGTGGCCGGAGAGTTCGAAAATCATATTGCGTAAATGACTCTTATAGCTTTTAAAACCATATTTTTTTATTAAAATACAGTTTCTGGACATATGCTAAAAGCTCCCCGACCATATCACTATGAATCGGGGATATATTTACTGTTATTAAAGAATAACAATATAACGATGTATATCCCAACACCGTACGCAATAAGAGCTTTCGACAGCTCCGCACCTTATTAGGTACTAACTAATAAAAAAATTAGCTAACAAAATGCTAGCTAAAATATTTTTCAAAATCAAGGATTATTTTATTGTCCACCATTTATATATATAAAATGGTGGACAAAGAATAAACTTACGCTTCCATAACATTATCTGTCCAAAGCTCGCATTGAGTCATAACGGTTTGAACGGCATCTTCCATACCTTCCGGCGGATATTTATGCTTTTTAAGGAGCTTTTTAATCATCATACGCATTTTTGCTCGAGCATTTTCTCTTTTTTGCCAGTCGATAGTTTTATTTTTGCGCAAAGCCTCGGTTAGTTCTTTGGTAATGGCGACAAGTTCATCGTTTTCATAGAAATCTTTAACGGCTTGAGGCTTGGTTAAAGCATCATAAAAGGCCATTTCATCAGGAGTTAACCCCAAATCATCACCTTCTTTTTGTGCTGTGGCAATTTGTTTAGCTAAGTTTAAGAGTTCTTCAATGACTTGTTCATTGGTGAGCATACCGTTCAGATAACGGTTCATTGCCTCTTGGATTATTTCGCTGAATTTTTCAGATTTAACAACGTTTGTACGGCGATAAATGCTGATTTGCTCGGCTATTAATTTTTTGAGCAATTCAACCGCCAAGTTTTTCTCCTTCATTTTTGAGATTTCTTCCAAAAACTTAGGATCAAACAGAGAAAATTCTTCTTTGATATCAGAAAACAGATTGATAACGCCATCGCTTTTAATACTTTGTTTCAGAAGTTCATTTATTCTCTCGTTCATTTCGGGCAGAGAGATTTTCTTGCCGCTATTGCCAGAACAAGTTAAACGGACAACCAAAACACGCACAGCTTCCATAAAGGCGGCTTCAATACGCAAGTTTTCTTCGATTAAAGATGAACACAAAGAAAGAGCCTGTTTTAGGAGCAAAGCCTCTTTAACAAAATCTTCTTTTTGTTTTTCTTTTTCACGGGCAATAATAAAGTTTACAGCACCGCTGATAAGTTTTGCTCTTTCCAAATTGCTGCCTTTAGCAAAGCCGGAATAATCGAACCCATACAACAAACCGCGGCAAACTTCCAATTTTTCAATAAATTTCGGTTTAGCAACGGTTGAAATATCCGTATCACCATAATTTTTGCGGTCGCGGATAGTATAATCATTCATGGCTTGCTTCAAAGCGCTGGCAATTCCGACATAATCGACCACCAAACCACCTTCTTTGTCTTGGAAAACGCGGTTAACACGGGCGATTGCTTGCATCAGGTTGTGTCCGCTCATCGGCTTATAAACATACATTGTAGCAAGGGACGGAACATCAAATCCGGTCAGCCACATATCAACCACGATGGCAATTTTGAGTGGATCTGAATTATCTTTGAACTTGCGGGCTAATTCTTCCTTATAGGCCTTGTTGCCAACGATATTGTGCCAATCTTCGGGGTCATTGTTATCAGAAGTCATAACCACGGCGACTTTTTCTTGCCAATCGGGACGGAGTTCTAAGATTTTGCGATATATTTTCATTGCAATCGGACGAGAATAAGCCACAATCATAGCTTTTCCGGTCAAGAGGCTGGCACGGTTATTTTCATAATGGTCTAAAATATCGGTAACCAGAGAATTGATGGTGCTGTCATCGCCCAAAATAGTTTCCATTTGTCCGAGTTGCTTTTTGCTCTTTTCAATCACTTCGGGATCGGCATTATGAGCCATAAGGTCATATTCGGCATCAATCAAATGCAAAACTTCCGGTTTTAGATGAAGTTTAATCACGCGGCTTTCATAATAAACCGGACGTGTTGCACCATCTTCCACCGCTTGCGTCATATCATAAACATCAATATAGTTGCCGAAAACCTCACGTGTGCTGCGGTCTTTGGTGGAAATCGGCGTGCCGGTAAAGCCGATATATGTGGCATTGGGTAAGGAATCACGAATAATGCGGGCAGCTCCGATTTTGATTTTTCCGGTTTTTTCATCTATTTTTTCGGTCAGACCATATTGTCCGCGGTGGGCTTCATCGGCCATCACGATAATATTGCGCCGTTTTGATAATGCTTCGCCGGATTCCTCAAACTTCTGCATAGTCGTAAAGAAAATTCCGTTGGCTTTAATTCCGCCTAAGAGTTTTTTGAGGTGAGCACGACTTTCGGCTTGAATAGGCTCTTGACGTAAAAAGTCTTTACACTTGGCAAATTGACTATAAAGCTGGTCGTCTAAGTCGTTGCGGTCAGTAATAACCACGATTGTTGGACTGTTTAAGGCTTTTTGCAACAGATGAGCATAAAAGACCATAGATAAAGATTTTCCACTTCCTTGCGTATGCCAAAAGACACCGCCTTTACCGTCGGTTTCGGTGGCGTGCTTGGTCGAGGTGATGGCTTTTTTTACGGCAAAATATTGGTGATAAGCCGCCATAATTTTAACAAGCCCTTTGTTTTCATTAGAAAAACAGATAAAGTTTTTCAAAATATCCAATAGACGCTCTTTGGTAAAGATTCCCATAAAGAAAGTATCAAATTGCGCATGTTGCGTATTTTCATAAGAGCCATCAACCGTTTTCCATTCCATGAAGCGGTCTTCGCCGGAAGTGAGAGTTCCTGCCTTTGACGTCAACAAGTCGCTCATTACACAAATGGCATTATAAATAAACATAGAAGGAATTTCATATTTATAGTTTTGAATTTGGCGATAAGCGGCAGAAACATCAGTTTCTTCACGAGATGGAGATTTTAGCTCCATCAAAACCAAGGGCAAACCGTTGATGAACAGCAAAATATCAGGGCGTTTTTCACTGTTTTCAACAAAAGTCCATTGATTTGCAATAATAAAAGAGTTGTTAGCTGGTTTATCATAATCGATAAGATAAACAATCGTATCTTTAGGTTCGCCTTTTTCCGTATAGCGGACGGTAATTCCGTTTTGCAGATAATCCATAAAAATAGCGTTTTTCTGCACTAATTCGGCATTTTCAAAATTCCGTAGCTTAAACAAAGCCTCATTAATCGCAGCTTGCGGAAGCTTAGGGTTAAGCCGAACCAATGCTTCTTCTAAAACTTCGTCATATAAAGGAGAAGTAAAGTCGCGATTGTCAATATCCGGCCCATAAACATGAACATACCCCATATTTTGAAACAGCTCAATAATTGAGGCTTCATAAGCATTTTCATTGACAGGATTTTCAAAATACGTGGTCATGTTTGTGTCCTTTAATTATTTATATATTCAGGATAGAAGGGAATAGAAAATTTTATACGAGAGCAATTTTCATTTGTAAATCCTTTTTCCCCATTTATATTTGCTCCTAATACACTAATTCCTATTTTTGATCCAGCTTTCGCAATGCCATTTTCAGATGTCGTAACGGCTATGTCAAACTCTATTTCATGAGGTTTACGATTTGCATCGTATATGCTAGAATTAACTATCGGATGCTTTGTAGGATGGCCAACATTATATTTTGTTTTTATTGTTTTAGTTGCATCTATAATATCAGATACGGATTGTTCAATGAAATCTTTTAATTCCATGGCGCTATTCCTTTATTGTTTCTCCGTTTTGGCATTTATGCGTTTGAGCAATTCATCAACTTTATCTTTACGGTCTCTATTGTCTTTTATCAAGACACAGAACAAAAGGAGTTGATACAACTCATCATACCAGCTTTCTAATTCTTCATCACTCATTTGGTCAACAAGCTCTTTTTTATTTTTGCCTGATTTGTTATTATGGCGAATATTCATATTGTTAAGCATATTTGTTGCTTTGTCAAAATATTCCTTAAATCCATCAATTGGCTTATTAAGTAAAGGCTCGTATTCGTTGGCGATAGAACGCAAAAGTTTTCTTTTTTCTTCAACTTGCCCTTTGAGTGATGCATGATGATATTTCAAAATTGCAAAAGCTACATCTTTTGAAGAAATTTCAGCCACAGCCGTTGCCGCAGGGGTTTTAGGAACAAGAATAACTTTTTCCTCTTCTTTAAATATAACTTTTTCATAATTAAGATGACTGAGTAGAATATCTACGTTTTGTTCCAAAATTACATATTCCTTTGTTTTTTGAAAATAAGGATAACTCAATTTAGTATTCGAAAGATTTATCAAATTACAAATATATTCTAAATATTGGATTTTAAACTCTAAATCACATTCTACCCCTTCTTCTAGAATGAAAGTGTCAAGGTCTAATCTATTTCTCATATCCTCACTGTTAATACAACATCCACGCTGTTTCCAAGCATAAAAATAAGCTTTATCCAAAGCCACCTCTATTGATACCTGTTGATTTGTATGCAGCATTAAAGTGGGATGAAAAAATAAACCTATGACCGTTTTAAATTCCTTTTCTATATCATATTTTTCCTCTAAGATTTCAAAAATATTTTTTCTTGTCATAATATTTCTATATCCTAATCTATTTTGATACTATTTACATTAATTTCGCCGGACATGAGCTTGGGGAGGAGAGTATCTCTCAACTCTGCTAATCGTTTACATTCCAATGAATTTAACACAATTTTTTCGTAAATTGGATTTGTTATCTCATCAAAAGAATCTAATACGCGAGATTCTGGTAATCTTATTTTAAAGTTATCAAAATCTTGTTTTCCAATATGAATAACAGTAGTTGCAACCTCAGTTTGTTCTACTTCATTTAAAAGAGGCTTTATTGTTAAATAAAGAAACATTTTTCCTTCAGACCTCTTATTTTGGAAAACACAAACTCGCTGATTGAGAAGTGCATCGTCACTTCCCCAAATGTATGGTTTGAACTCTCCATCCATTCCGACCACAATATCTCCGGAATGTATTAAATATGCCTTAGGATGGAGTTCTTCTGTGTATGTATCAGAATATTGATTTTTTAAATCCCTAATTCTAATTATAGGTTTGCCCTTTTTCTCACTATTAAACAAACGAGAGGAAAAAGGTGCTCCATATATAATATTAGCTATACTATAAATATCACTTTCAACCCAATCATCGGGCATTTTGCCGCCGAAAGGTTCAAAGTCAACAAACCAAGATTTGAACAAAGCTTGGGCTTGGGCTTCAAGGTTTTGATTGATTTTGTTGTTCAGCTCAATTTTATCATCCAAAGCCCCCAACACCCCCGCAATCTTCTTCTGCACCTCAAGAGGGGGTAAAGATATAGTGATATTTTTCAATCCGATAATAGTAATTGCTTTTTGTGTTGTTCCTATAGAAATATTTTCAAGTTTGTTTTTACCAATCTGAGAAAGAAAAAAATAGTATAAAAATAGAGGATAAATCACATTACTTTTCTTTATCCAAGTTAGATTTCCATCTTTAAAATAAAAGCGTTCATTATCTTTTACTATATAGGGAATTCCTAAAGTGCCAACAGATGTTAGTAGGATATCACCACTAAAAGGCACGGAAAATTTATTTTTAATTTCATTATATTTATCTTCAGAGATAAAAAGTTCTGTTGATATATTATTACCTTTTTGCTTTTCTATTACTTCTTTAGATCTATAAAACGGAATTCCTTCCGATACATAATCAGCCATAAAGATTCTTTTGCTTGAGGTAATCTCAGCAACATCCCCCAACTTAACCTCTTTCCAGTTATAGGGAATAAGGTCGGGTTGGATACGCTCATAAAAAGAGTTGTCTAATTTATAATAATCTGAAAAATTAACAATATAGGGCAAATCACTATTATCAAATTCTTCTTTTATTTCTTGCAAAACGGCCAAAGGCATTTCAGCCTTGCCTTTGATTAAAACATCCAAATCAGAAGTTTTTTCATAAGTGCCCTTAACGCGCGAGCCATAATAAAAAAAGGCATAATCCTTGCGATATTTATCCAAGATACGCTCAATTATTTTTTGTTCTTTTTCAGTTATGCCGGCTATCATCTATTCCCCTAGTGCTTTTTTCAGCTTTTCATATAAAAATTCACAATCTGCCACAAATTCATCAACAATCGGCAAAAGTTTGGCGGCTTTTTCTTGGTTATATTCATGACTGGTGTCATTGCGTTTATCATAATAAAAACGCCACTTTTCCCAAGAGCGAACAAAACCTAATCCTTCCATAAGCCGAAAGATGTTGTTCATGGTCAATTCATCATCTTTTTTGCCATATTCCAGCTTAAGATATTTTTTCATCGTCTTCCAAGCTGTCTCAACCGTAAACTCAAACCGCTTAACACAAGCATCCGCAATATAGCCTTTCATCACCTCGCTTGGTGCTGCCTTATAATCTGCCGTGCAAGTCTTAAGGCTATCAATACACTTTGCCAAGTTTGAAATGTCCAGTTCCGAATTATTCATCTCTCCTTCTCTCCTTGCCTTTATAATCTCTCAGATTTACTTCTAATTCGTAAATTTTAAGCTAGTTATCTAAATTTTCCACCCATTTTGTCGGAATAGATGAAAAACTTGTTCTAGAGGTTGCATGCATTACATCCAAGACTTTAATAATAGCACCATTTCTGGGTCTAAGCTCTATCTCGACAGGAAAGCCTGGAGAAGTCGCAGAAGAAACTGCAATTAGAATACAATTATGTACGCCGCTACTGAATTGAATATCCTTATTAAATCCAGTTTCATAACTTGAAAAATGAAGAACATTCCAAGTTAAATCATTTTCTTGATTGTCTACGAGTATCAAGTACTGAGAATGTGGCTCCATATAATATGTTGCAATAATTTCTATTTTTGTTTTATCTTTATCTTGTGATATATTAGCAATTAAGTTACTAAATTTATTTACCCATTTATAAGTGTTTTGACCATTTATAACGTCAATAATTTGTCGAACTGAAGTTTCTAAACCATATGTAAATAAATCAATATACAGAGTTTGTGCTAAAATAGCAGGCATGGTTGATTTATCAAGTCGAATAGGTATAAATTTTATTCCACTGTTAATTTTCATTAAAGCTGCCTGCCATTCCAATCTTACCATATTACTAGCCAAACTGTTTTTACTAACAAAAAAGAAAAAATATCTACATCTCTCCAATCCTTGATTCATATTTTCAATTATGCTATCGCCAGGTTGTATTGACCATTCATCATAAAATACATTTTCTTGTCCATAAACACTTTCCAATGTTTGAGCGACCTGTCTAACAACTGGTTTATCCTTATAATTATGACTTAGAAAAATCACTTTCACATCTCCCATCCAATACTTTTTAACTTTTCTTTGATTTCGTTTTGCAAGTGGTCAGACTGCTCAAACATATCTTTAAGCTCGGTTGTCAGCCGTTTCATCTTATCTTCAAAAGGTTCGCCATCATCTGCTTGCTCCTCAATCCCCACATATCGTCCTGGGGTTAAGATATAATCTTGTTTGGCAATATCTTCCGTGCTGGCTACGGCACAAAAGCCTTTAACATCTTCCAATGTTCCTTCTTGAAAAGCGGTAAAAGTGTCGGCAATTTTTTTGATGTCTTCATCTGTAAAATCACGGTGTTTGCGGTCGGCCATATAGCCCATTTTGCGTGCATCAATAAACAAAGTTTTGCCTTTTTGTGCTTTATCGCGGCTGATAAACCATAAAGTAACCGGAATTGTAACGCTATAAAACAATTGCGGCGGCAAAGCGACAATACCTTCTACCAAATCGGCTTCAATAATGCGTTTTCTGATTTCGCCTTCACCGCTGGTTTGAGTAGATAAAGCACCGTTTGCCAAAACCAAACCGATTTTTCCTTTGGGTGCAAGGTGATAAATCATATGTTGAATCCACGCATAGTTGGCATTTCCTGCCGGTGGAATACCATATTTCCATCGCACGTCATCAAGCAATTTGTCTTGTCCCCAGTTGGAAAGGTTAAACGGCGGATTAGCCATAATAAAATCGGCTTTCAAAGTTGGGTGCAAGTCATTAAAAAATGTATCAGCCTGATAAGGACCAAAGTCTGCATCAATTCCGCGTATTGCCATATTCATTTTAGCCATTTTCCAAGTATCGGCATTGGATTCTTGTCCATATACGGAAATATGATTGCGATTGCCACTGTGAGCTTGCAAAAATTTAACCGATTGAACAAACATTCCCCCCGAACCACAGCAAGGATCATAAACACGGCAGTTATCAAAAGGTTTTAAGACTTCAACAATCGTTTTAACAATACTTGACGGTGTGTAAAATTCACCGCCCTTTGTTCCTTCATAAGCGGCAAACTGAGCAATACAATATTCATAAGTGCGACCAAGTAAGTCTTTGTCTTCATCCGTACCGGACATATCTATATTATTTGTGAACAAATCCACCACATTACCCAAAACGCGTTTATCTAAATCTTGATTAGCGTAATTCTTGGGTAAAACATTTTTCAAAACTTTATTTTCATCTTCAATGGCACGCATTGCTTCATCAATCACTATTCCGATTTCCGGAGTATGTGCCGCTGCGGCAATCATACTCCAACGAGCTTTTTCCGGCACAAAGAATATATTTTCTTCGGTGTAGGCATCTTTGTCATTTTCAAAACCATCGCCTTCAGCCACCAATTCTTGATAACGCTTTTCAAAAGCAAAAGAAATATAGCGCAAAAAGATAAGTCCGACGATTACTTTACGATAATCTGCCGCCGGAATATGTCCCCAAAGCTCACAAGCTGCATCCCAAATTTGCTTTTCAAAACCAATGTTTGCGTTATTTTTACCCGCCATTACAACCTCAATATTAAAAATATAAAAGAACTAAACATAATCGTAGAATATTGATAATAAAACATAGAGTCAAAGAAATTTTGCAGATTTACAATAAAATCATGAAATTATATATAATTTTATTATAAGCTTTGAAATTTTTGATAAATATTACTCTGTCCATCTCTCTATATATTAAAGAGATGGACAGATGAATAGAAATGATTTTATGTCGTGTGCTTGAAGTCATATATAGTGTATCCTTGCCACAAATACCCCCTATTTTTGGATCTATGGGGGGAATGTTGTACTTTTTATTTTATATAAAAAAAAGTTTGTTCCATGATGACGAATATAATCAAACTTATGGATAGGATATCAAATTACTTGAGATAATTTGTCGATTATATATGCTTAAGAAAAATAATAACACTTATTTTAATAAAATGACATTAAAATCAATGTGTTATACGTTTCTGGTGTTATTATCATTCTGCAAACAAAGTCTTCTCTGCCAATTTTTCAAGAAGTTTGTGATGTTTTTTTCAAAACATTATCAATTCAACTGTAATTCTTGAAGGAAAAGATGATGATAAATAATAGTATAAAAATTGAACTGGACATTGAAGATTATATAAATTTACTGGATCAACGTCGTAATTTTGTAGAAGAACATTATAATTGGCATATTCCTGATTGTTTGTGGAATTATTTTTGTGAACTTGTTCGTGAATGCGGTGTCTCAAACGATAATCGGCCTGATTTTGTGGTCGATAATGTTATTATAAACGGTGATTGGGGATACTTTGACGATTATAAATTAACAGATGAAACCGATGATGACTTTATTTGTCGGAATGAAAACAAAGCTCTATATCTCAATCAAGATGAAAGGATTATATGTTTTGCATTGTAATAAAATTAAAAAAGCTGTTTATTTGAGTGTAAAGGCTCTATAAACAGCTTTTTAATTTTTGTAATATAACAAAATCTTATAAGAAATTATTGTAAAAGTGCTTACTATTTGCTTACTAAACAAAAAACATTATAAAAAACAATGAGCTGAACATACAAAAAAAACCTTGAAATTCAAGGCTTTGGAAATGGTGCTCGGGGACGGGATTGAACCGCCGACACGAGGATTTTCAGTCCTCTGCTCTACCAACTGAGCTACCCGAGCATCAGCAACGAAGACATTTATAATCAATAAAAAACAACTTGTCCAGTAAAATTTTTCATCATGTGCATTTTTTTTACAAAAAAGGCATAACAAAATTAGCACAAGATTATTCTTTAAGATTAATAGCCGTGGACATCATTTCATTAGCTGCGGTAAAAGTGCTTGAATTTAAGGAATAAGCGCGTTGTACAACAATCATATTTGAAAATTCCTCTTCAACATTAACATTTGAAGATTCGACGGATTGAGGAATCAGAAGATTCGTTGATTGCGTATCGGGACCTAAGGCGTAAAAACTGGGACCGACATCGGAACTATATTCAAACAACGTACCGCTGACAGGAATAAGATTTTCAGGAGCCTGAAAACCGACCAAAGCAATTTTTGCGACATCAACAACTTTATTATTAGAATAAGAAGCCCGCAAGACACCATCTTTGTCGATATAGCTTTTTTGAAAATCGCCACTTGGTGCTCCATCTTGCGAAACATAAGTTTCACCGGCAGAACCGGCATATTGTGTCATTTTAGAAATATCCAAAGTAACATTATTAGAAGAACCGTCATCCCAATTAAGAGAAAGATTAAGATTCGTTGGCGACAAGAGTTGTCCTTTATCATCAAACAACACTTCAATAGGTTGAGTTGAAGAGACATCACCGCCATCCAGCACAAAAGAGACATTCCAAGTATTAATTTTTCCTTCAGCTTTTGCAAAAACCATATTTAAGGTTCTACCGTCATTATTCGGACCATAGACAGTAATTCCATAAGTACTTGAATTAACTCCGTCAGCGGGAACATTAGCAATAATTTCCGCTTCTGAGGTCGGAACGGAAGGAATTTTCTCGGGATATTTTATGGCAATATCGGAAAGGGAACCGGCAAAAACACCGTTTTCGCTAGCGGCAAAGCCTTGAAGTTTGTATCCGGAAGGATTAACCAAATAAGTCTGTCCGTTTTCGGTACGGGTTGAAAATTGTCCGGCGCGAGAATAATAAGTATCGCCATATTCGTCATTAAGAACGAAGAAAGCATTTTGACCATTAATAGCCACATCATAATTATTTCCGGTAGAAGTAATTGTTCCCTGTTGCAAAATATTATAACGGACATAAGCATTTGTGCCGGAAATATCGGTACGCGAAGAAGCCAATCCGGTTGTATTATTTTTGGAAAGGGCTTGAGTTCCGAGCATCGTTTGGAACAAGGTATCGCTGGATTTATAACCGACCGTACTGATATTGGCAATATTTTCACTCACGGAAGACATTGCCGTAGATTGAGCATTCAAGCCGGTAACGGAAGGATAGAAAATACTTAAAGCCATGACACTTTCCTTAAGAAAATTAGCGTTACGAATAGATATGCAATTTTTGTGCCATTATCCCAGAGCGACCAACAAAATTCCCAAAGTAATAAACCCGACGCCCAATCCGGCCACCCAAGAGATTGTTTCTCCCAGAAAGATAAGGGCAATAAGGGTCGCCAAAACGACGCTAAATTTATCAACAGAAGCAACTTGTGCCACTTTACCATATTTAAGAGCCAAGAAATAAAAGAGCCAAGAAGAAGCGCCGGCAATACCGCTTAAAACAATAAAGAGCAGAGCTTTTTTATGAGAAAAGATGTTCAAAACTTCGGAAAAATTTTGTTGCAAGCACATAATCAAGACGAGGAAAGCCGCCATAATCAAAGCACGAATAACCGTAGCGGCATTCGGGTCAAAACCTTGCAAGCCGATTTTGGCAAAAACACTAACCAGTGCAGCCGCCAAAGCGGATAAAAGCGCATAAAACAACCACAAATAATCAGACATAGACAAACACTCCTAAAAAAATAATGTAAAAAAGGGAACATAGAGAAAGATAAGAATAAAATCCCAAAAAAAGAAGAGCAAATCACGCAAAAATTCACAAAAAAGTTTAATTTCTGTTAAAAAACGGACTCAAGATAAAGATTTTTGTTGTTTTTAGGACAAATACGAGGTAAGAATAACATGAATTTGTATAATAATTAGATGAGAGATAAACTATGTTGGACACTAAAATCATCAGCAAAATCGCTGAAATCGTTGAAAACAGCAGTCTTACGGAATTTGAATATGAAGACGAGACCTGTCGCATCAGCATGAGCAAGAACCGTCCTTGCGCCAATATCCCCATGCCGCCTCCCCCACCGGCACCGGCTCCCATAGCGGCACCGATTTCGGCAGCTCCGGCACCGGCACAAATCAGCGCAGGTAATTCTGCACCGGCTTCAGAAGAAGATTACAGTAAAAATCCGGGAAGCGTAAAATCACCGATGGTTGGTGTTGTTTATTTATCCAGTGATCCGAACAGCCCGAATTATGTAAAAGTCGGAGACACTGTATCGGAAGGCGATACGGTCTGCTTAATTGAAGCAATGAAGACTTACAACCCCGTAAAAGCCCACAAAGGTGGCAGAGTCAGCAAAATATTAGTAGAAAGCGGTGATCCGGTAGAATACGGAGAACCCTTAATTGTCATAGAATAAATCACGACGCAAAAGAATAGGACACGCATTAATGTTTGAAAAAGTACTAATTGCCAATCGTGGAGAAGTTGCTTTAAGAATACATCGCGCCTGCCGAGAAATGGGTATCCGCACGGTAGCCGTACACTCCGAAGCCGATGCCAATGCCATGCATGTACGTCTGGCAGATGAAGCCGTATGTATCGGTCCGGCACGCTCAAGCGATTCATATTTAAATAAATCAGCAATTATATCAGCGGCGTTAATTACGGGAGCAGATGCCATTCACCCCGGATTCGGATTTTTATCAGAGAACGCAGATTTTGCCGAAATGGTTGAAGAACACGGTATAACATTTATCGGACCGACCCCGGAACAAATGCGTTTAATGGGAGATAAGATCACCGCCCGCCAAGCAGCCGTAAAAGCAGGAATTCCGGTCACTCCGGGTTCACCGGCACTTGAAAGTGTTGAACACGCGATTGAATGGGCTCACAAAATCGGCTATCCGGTAATCGTTAAAGCCACTGCCGGCGGCGGAGGTAAAGGCATGAAAATAGCCTTTAACGATGAGGAGATGCGTGAAGCATTTACGATGGCAAAAGCTGAAGCCAAAGCAGCATTTACGAGTGATGTTGTTTACATGGAAAAATATTTGCAAAAACCCCGTCATATTGAAATGCAAATATTAGCAGATAAATACGGACATGTTGTTCATCTTGGCGAAAGAGATTGTTCAATACAAAGAAAGAACCAAAAAGTTATTGAAGAATGTCCTTCACCGGCTCTAAATCAAGAACAAAGAAAAGAAATCGGAGAGATAGTCCGTAAAGCGATTGAACAAATCGGTTATACGAATGCGGGTACTTTAGAATTTCTGTATGAAGACGGAAAGTTTTACTTTTTGGAAATGAACACCCGTCTTCAAGTTGAACACCCGATAACGGAAGCCGTAAGCGGCATAGATATCGTGAAAGAACAGATTCGCATAGCAAGCGGAGCCGAACTTGGTTACACCCAAGACGATATCCAATTCAACGGTCATGCGATTGAATGTCGAATCAATGCTGAAAATCCGGAAACATTTACCCCCTGCCCCGGCAAAATAACCGAATGGCATGCCCCCGGAGGTTTAGGAGTACGTGTCGATTCGGAAATATATTCCGGATACAGCATACCACCGTTTTATGACAGCATGATAGCCAAACTCATCGTTCACGGCAAAACACGTAATGCCGCTTTAATGCGCTTACGTCGAGCCTTAGAAGAGTTTGTCATTGAAGGTGTACAAACAACGATTCCGCTTCATCAAGAAATCATCTCCCAAGCCGATTTCATTGATGGACAATATAACATACACTGGCTGGAACAATTTATGGAAAGCCGAAAGAAATAAATCCCCAGGAAACAGGGGAACTAAAGAAAAGGCACCAAATGGTGCCTTTTCTTTACAGCTCCAAACGGAACATATCGTTTTTGAGATTCTACAAAATACGTAATTTTATCATCGTCGAACTCAACATTACAAGAGAAGCACGCCGCAAACAAAATACATTTTTATTAATGCGGAACTAAGCAAAATTTGCTTTTATGAGTTTAGTTACATTCTGTTCCTGATGTTTCAACGTAGCCATCACAATAATAATAGTTATAAGCAGATTCACAAGCAGAACAACTACTATATCGACTGGTATCTGTTCCGGAACTTGAACTTCCATCAGCATAGACATAGGTATAAGAACGATATTGAGTACAACTTCCATCGGCATTTTCACTACAAGAACATCCATTATGATATCGAGTATGAAGATAAACACTGACACAACATTTGTAACAAGTATTTCCACAGCCGTCTGTCCCTTGAGCGGTTTTTGTTCCGGAGGTACAAGTTTTGTTAATATCATTTTCACAACTGTTATCACAACATGCTTGAGATTTGTAACAGGTTTTGCCGCAATCATTTTGTGAAGTTGCATAACACCCGCTAGGTTTTGTTAGAGAGTAACCACTTGGACATGAATTATCACAACAAGATTTACAACTTGAATAAGTAGTTTTACCGTTAATGGTACAAGAAGCTGCCCCAACAGCCCCGCCGCAATCACAAGATTTGTAAGTGCTTGGACATTCCGGACAGAACCAATAGTTTCCGAAAGGACATTGCAAGCAATTGCCTTTATTGGAGGTTGCCGTATAACCCAACTCTTGACAGTTTGTTGTCGCGCAATCGGAGGCATAACACTCTATTCCGAAAGGAGTTGCTAACAAGACTGTACTTAATAAAATTATTCTTCTCATCTCTCTTCTCCTTTCTGATTAAAATTGCAAGACTGGTAGTAAAGAATTTCCAATACTTTTACCCGATACTCTTGAATTTGAAGAATATGCTACCCACGTTTTTGATGTTGAATACTCCGTGATTGACCAAAAAGAATACTTACTATCGATTGTTCTACCTCCGGCTCGTTGAAGACCTTGATTTATGATATATAAATTGTTGATGATATTTTTTAAAACTCCTAATGCCGGAACACACCATTTTCCATCATAACTTAGATTTAATATGCGCCAGATTGAGTGGTAGTCATCTGAATCAATATATCTATTATTATATTGTTCAAGAAGAACTTTTGTTTTACCGCAACTATCAAAATCTTGTAGAGCATAACTCTCATTATTGTAATAATTATAGGATGTTGATTGAGCACCTGAATAAGTCCAAAAACAATTACTCGGATCATAATATAAAGGAACTGCTTGTCCGCAATTACCGGATTTATAGACAACAACGCCTATCGGGGTTTTGCCGCTTTCTTTGTTATATGTACAAGTTCCGTCACTATTTAAAATATTTCCGATAGAACAATTTTGAGCTAAACCATTACAGCTTCCCCATGCAATTTCTTTCTTTTGACAGCTTCCGTTTGTCCATTGGTAACCGGATGTACAGGTGCAACTTGTATATAATCCGTTACACGCTGTTCCTGACGGACTTTGATAAGCTCCCGTGCAGGTATATTTATAAGAACTGCTGCATTGCGGTGTTGTTGTGTCTTTCGGGCAATACCAATAATTTCCTGTCGGACATTTTACACCGCCTTTTGTACATGAGGTTTTGGTGTAACCTAATGCTTGACAATTTATGGTATTCATACATTGTGCCGATACATTGACCGTCTGAAAAGAAGACGCTAATAAAACCGAAGTTAATAAAGTTAATTTTCTCATGTCCCGTCTCCTTTTAATTCAAGCAATACACATAATTTGTATCAAACGGACATCTTAAAATTTGTCCCGAACAGCTTTGTTTGGCATAGCCCAGAGAAGTACAATCCTGATTAAGTGAACACCAGTCTAAACCATTGCAAACACAAGCTCCTTGTGAGGCATTCCAAACATATCCGCTTGCACATTTACATTTTGAATATTTACTATTACAAGCTGTTCCATCTCCTCCGGAATACCCCGTGCCTGTACAAGAATATTTGAAAGAAGTCGAACAAACACATTTCTTTTGCGAGGAACTCCATTCGTAATTATTGGGGCAGTTACATTTTTGATAATAAGTTCCGCTATCATCGGAACAGGTACTTCCGCTTCCGCCTTGTGAACCACAAGATGAGGCGGAAACATATTTTTGCGGGTCGCATTTAATTTTGTATTTCTTTCCGCTGCATGATTGACATTCGCCGTTGCTTACATATCCCGATGGAATAGAGGTATATTTATATGCCGAACATAAATTACAACATTCTTTATATTTGCCGTCGCAGGCAATTCCGGAACCTTTTTCATCGGCTCCGTTACAAAGTTTGTTATATTCGGGAAGACATTTACAGGTATGATAAGAGCTGTCATAAGGACAATAGCTGTCGATTGTGCTTCCAGCCGGACAGGGTGTGTTTGTAAATCCGGCATCTTGACACAACTCTTGCGGTGTTCCGTGGTCATCGGGCTTTCCACCACCTCCACCCGGTGTTTCCACATTTCCGAATTTATCTCCTGAACAAGCTCCTGTATCAGTTATAAAACACACCGATGCGACTTTCACACCATTTTCTATTTTTTTATCAAAAAAGCGTGATGATAAGTTCGGATATTTAAGAGTATGGCGTATTTGTTTGTGATGTGTGTGTAGAGTGTTGATGCCAGACTTTGGGATGGAATCCGGTATTTTAATTGAAGCATAAGTTACATTTCCGCTATTGACACATAAGCCCATAGCAGACAAAAGTATCGCCTTAGAAATACTATTCATCACATCCTCCTTTACTTACCATCACGACTCTAATATAACATATTCTTTCGCTGTTTGCAATGCATATTTTTGATGGTGAAGAAGAAAAAGGACAAAGTAATTAAAATATTTGAGAGATTTTATTTAAGAAACTAATCTTTTTGTAAAAGACAAGAAATTTCTCATTTAACAGAAGGTTCTAAATTAATGACAATCCATACAGCCTAAGTTCGCTTACTATGGTGAAACAGTTTTATTACAACACTTAAACATTCAGTATCAAGAAAGCTTACAGCAAAGGATGATACTCAATGTATCATCCTTTATTATAATTAAGGAACACAACGAGGTTTACATGATTCGGAAATATAACAGCTGTCTCCTCCAGATAATGCTTTATTATGATGTGCATTATAATAAGCCTCACATTCACCGGAAGTATTAAATTTTTCAGTATGATTACTTCCCCTCACAGGAGTATATCTATCCGTATATCCATCAGAAGCAATGCATTTCGTTATAGTTCCGCAAGTCACATAATATAATTTAGCATAGCTATTAAAATAACATTTATCGCAATTTTCAGTACGTTGATAACTACCATAGTGTTTGTAAGCGCTGGGGCTTTTGTAACACCATTTAGGACCTCGTTCACCGCAATCACAAAATTCTGTATATTTATAGGCTTGGTCGCCCCAAATATTTTCATATTGTCCGGGATTACCCGTAACTAAGGTTGGACTTTGGCACATATATTTGTGAACGTGTTTAATGCATTCATCACCGATTTTGTCATAACCACTTTGACAACTTCCTGTTTTATAATACTTATTAGAACAAGATTCATAACGACAAACATATCCGGTTGGACAAGTAGAATATGTTCCCTTATTAGGGCAGACACAAGAATTTCCCTCACGATTAAATCCACTCTGGCAAGTAGATAAACAATATTTTCCACTACAATTCTCATAAGAGCAGTTTCCATGAGCCGGACAAGAAGTAAGAGAACAATAATAATAACAATGTTCGGTACAAGTCTTGTTATAAGAATTCCAATCGTAACCGGAAGCGCAGCCATCGACTTTGTAATATTTTCCGCTGCATTTTTCTTTTTCACATTTATATCCGGTCGGGCAAGAAGAATAAGTTCCTTTGTTGGCACAAGTACAAGTTTTGGCAGCGGCATTCCAATCGAAACCGTCTTGACAACCGTCAACTTTATAATATTTTCCACTACATCTCTCATATTCGCATTTATATCCGGTTGGACAAGTTGCATAAATCCCCAAGTTAGGACAAGGTTTGCAATTATCATATTTGGTAACCGTTCCCGACAAGCAAGAATTTGCGCCGATTTCAGGGGCTGTTAAGCTGCAATCATAAAATCCGTCGCAAGGATTGGGAGCTAACTTAAACCATGGTTCATTATCGCAATTCACACAAGTTTCGCCTTTGACATAACCTTCGGGAATATCTTTTTCATCATTATAGGTGTAGCCGTTGCACAAATTGCAACAAAGTCCGTAGCTGGGATCAAAAGAACATTTTGTATCGCTCATCTGCCAACCGCTCGGACAACTTGTAACATAATTTCCGTTTTCTTCTTTGCAAGCACGGTCAAGGTCTTCTTCACATTTTTGGTATTTTCCGCCGCAAGATTCTCCAACCCCATAATTCGGAGCCTGACATTTTTGACTGAACTTTTTATCGCAAGAACAGGCAAAATAGTTGGGGGCAACCGGACAAGGAATAGGAGAAGACCCTTCGGGGCAAGGCGTTTGACCATAACCGGCATCTTGACAAACTTCTTCGGGAGTTTTGTATTCGGGAGTTTCCGGAGTTTCGCCGCTTCCGCTCCCCGGAGCTCCGTTTCCGTTCTCCGGCTCGTCTGTATTATCAAATTTATCAACCGAACATTTGCGCGTATCGGTTATAAAACATACCGAAGCAACTTTTTGTTCTTTTCCCGAAATCCGTAAATCATCAAAAAGGTGTGATGATAAGTTGAGTATTTCCTGAGTATGGCGTAAGTATGTGTGATGTGTGTGTAAAGTGGGAATGCCAGACTTGAGGTGTAATGAAGCTGCCTCAAAAGACGCATAAGCTAAATTTCCGCTCTCAACACATAAGCTGACAGCAGACAGTAACAGTATCTTTGATATACTCTTCATCACATCCTCCTTCTTATCATCACGACTCTAATATAACATATTTGTTGCAACATGTAAATACTAATTTTGCTTGGAAAGGAGAAAAAGGACATAAAAAAAGGGGAGGATAAACATTTACCCTCCCCTATACAAATAGAGAAATTTAACTACTTGACCTCATTCAACAAAGTAATTTCATCAATCATCATTTGATAATAATCTTTGTCTTCTTGCGTTTGAGCTTGTTCTTTTTTCTGCATAGCCAATTCAACAGAAACATCATTGTAAGCATCTATTACTTCAGCTGATATAGAACAAACATTTTGAACAATATCAGCAACACCATTTTTAACAAAATAATGTTTAACGGGATGATTTGCATTATCAAGCAAACGAATAACTCCACGACGAAGTAACAAAGAAGTCGGAGCTCGACCGGATAAAACCGTCAACATCCCCTTTTCAGCCGGTAAAACAATTTTCTCAGCTGTTTCGGGATTATATACCATATTCGGCTTTGATAATTTTAAAGTAACTTCAGTCATAAACGATATCCTGTCAAACTCCAATTAATTCTCATACATTTCGAAAAAGGACTTTTCAAACTCACAACAATTAAAGTTTCTTAGCTTTTTCCAAAACTTCTTCAATAGTACCGACCATATAGAAAGCCTGTTCGGGAATATCATCATACTTACCTTCCAAAATTCCCTTAAAGCCTTTAATCGTATCCTCCAAAGCCACAAAGACGCCGGGAGTACCGGTAAAGACTTCGGCAACGTGGAAAGGTTGAGAAAGAAAGCGTTGAATTTTTCTTGCACGAGCCACGGTCAACTTGTCTTCTTCAGAGAGTTCGTCCATACCAAGAATAGCAATAATATCTTGTAAAGATTTATACTTCTGAAGAACTTCTTGCACTTGACGAGCAACTTGATAATGTTCTTCACCGACAACATCCGGAGACAAAACACGACTTGTTGAATCCAACGGATCGACAGCAGGATAAATACCTAACTCAGCAATCTGACGAGAAAGCACGGTCGTTGCATCCAAGTGAGCAAAAGTGGTTGCCGGAGCTGGGTCCGTCAAGTCATCGGCAGGAACATAAACCGCTTGAACAGAAGTAATAGAACCATTCTTGGTTGATGTAATACGTTCCTGCATAGCTCCCATGTCTGTACCCAAAGTTGGTTGATATCCCACAGCTGAAGGAATACGTCCAAGCAAAGCCGAAATTTCTGAACCGGCTTGAGTAAAACGGAAAATATTATCAATAAAGAGCAACACGTCTTGATGTTCCTGATCACGGAAATATTCCGCTTGCGTAAGTCCCGTTAAAGCCACGCGAGCACGAGCTCCGGGAGGTTCATTCATTTGTCCGTAAACAAGAACGGTTTTAGAATTAGCTCCTTTCAGATCAATAACACCGGATTCAATCATTTCATTGTACAAATCGTTACCTTCACGCGTACGTTCGCCCACTCCGGCAAATACGGAGTATCCACCATGACCTTTAGCAATATTATTAATCAATTCCATAATCAACACGGTTTTACCGACACCGGCACCGCCAAACAAACCGATTTTACCACCTTTTGCATAAGGTTCCAACAAGTCAATAACTTTAATACCTGTTGTCAAAATTTTAGTTTCTGTGGATTGTTCAACAAAAGACGGAGCTTCACGGTGAATAGAAGCCATTTGTTTTGCTTTCAAAGGTCCACGATGATCGACAGGTTCACCAATAACATTAATAATACGACCAAGCATTTCGGGACCGACGGGAACTTCAATCGGCTTACCGGTATTAACGACAGGCAAACC
This sequence comes from uncultured Alphaproteobacteria bacterium, assembly GCA_944390275.1. Taxonomy (GTDB): domain Bacteria; phylum Pseudomonadota; class Alphaproteobacteria; order RF32; family CAG-239; genus HGM16780. Next base: position 131,538 of record CALXPL010000003.1, on the reverse strand, counting down.
GCGAACCAAACCATCTGTTGTATCCATAGCAATGGTACGCACGGTGCATTCACCAAGGTGTTGAGCAACTTCCAAAACCAAACGATTTCCATGATTATCACATTCCAAAGCGGTCATAATATTAGGCATATCATCAACATTATCGAACTTAACATCGACAACAGCCCCCATCACTTGTGAAACATAGCCCGTAGCTTTAGCGGCATTCTTAGCGACAACCGTTTTGGCAGCACTAGATTTCTCTGATTTTTTTGCAGAGGATTTCTTAACCGTTTTAACGGTATCAGCAACTTTTTTAGCAGTGGTTTTGGTCTTTTTCTCAGTCATATACATCTCCACAAATTAACAAACAAACACGAAAAACACATTCATCTCAACAAACGGAGCAAAGTCGAAGACTAAATAGCTTCAGCCCCGGAAATAATTTCCGTCAACTCGGTTGTAATAGCGGATTGACGAATACCATTATATTTAAGGGTCAATTTTGAAATCATGTCAGTAGCATTTCGTGTTGCATTATCCATAGAAGCCATACGAGCTCCTTGTTCTGAAGCCTGAGCTTGGACAATAGCATCAAACATTTGCGCTTTCAGCAACATAATTAAGAGAGCCTCAAGCATAATCAATTTATCAGGTTCATAATCATAATAGGCATTATCAACGCGGTTAGGAACGAACTCATTTTTCTCTGAGTTGTCAAGAGGCAGATAAGCCGGAATAAAAGGACGAGATTGAATATCGCGGCTCAAAGCCGAAATAAAACGAGCACTGACAATTTCCGCCACATCAAAAACGTTCTTTTCAAAATCAGCCAACAAACGGTGGGTTAAAACTAAAGTTTCCTCAAAATCAGCACCTTTTTTAGCGACACCGTCAATAACTTCAGAAATGACATCAGGATATTTGCGTCGAATAAGCTCAGCAGCTTTTTTGCCGATACATAAGACTTGGACGATTTTCCCGTCATTTTTGAGTTGTGCGATACGATTAAGAGCAGTTTTTGCAACATGAGCATTATAGCTACCGCACAAACCTTTATCGGAAGAAATGACCACAATGAGATAAGTATTGCATGATTTCTTTCCGGTAAAGATTTGCGGATAAACGTAAGCTATATTTTTTGCCGCTTCTTCTTGCTTAAGTTCAAAAGCGAGACGCAAAGCAGAAGTTTTTAAATTATTTTGATAAAGGTCGGATTTAGCAATCAAACCTTGAGCGCGACGCAAACCGGCAGCTGCCACCATTTTCATAGCGGAAGTAATTTTTTTAGTCGATTTGATAGCCTCAATACGGTTTCTTAATTCTTTTAGACCTGCCATAACTCAAAACCTTACGCTGCTTTAACTTCCTGATGGAATTCGTTAGTAAAATTCTCAAAGAATTGAGTAAGTTTTTCCTCTAATTCCTGAGAAATAGTTTTAGTATTTCTAATTTCTTCAAGGAACTGAGGATAGTTTGCACGAACATCATCGAGCATACGAGCTTCAAACTCTTTAATTTCTTTGACTTCAATTTTATCCAAGAACCCACGAACACCGGCAAAGATAGACAAGACCTGTTCTTCGACGGGCATGGGGTGATAGACGGGCTGTTTAAGCAATTCGGTCAAACGTTCACCGCGAGCCAAAAGCTGTTTTGTTGCCGGATCAAGATCGGAAGCGAACTGGGCAAAAGCAGCCATTTCACGATATTGAGCCAAATCGAGTTTAATTTTTCCGGCCACTTGTTTCATAGCTTTGATTTGCGCTGCAGAACCGACACGACTAACCGAAATACCGACATTAACGGCGGGACGAATACCCTGATAGAAAAGAGAAGTTTCCAAGAATATTTGCCCATCAGTAATTGAAATAACATTAGTCGGAATATAAGCAGAAACATCACCGGCTTGAGTTTCGATAACAGGAAGAGCTGTTAAGGAACCCGTACCTTCCTCATCACTCATTTTTGCGGCACGTTCCAACAAACGAGAGTGGAGATAGAAGACATCACCGGGATAAGCCTCACGCCCAGGTGGACGGCGGAGCAACAAAGACATCTGACGATAAGCCGTCGCTTGTTTCGATAAATCATCATAAAAGATTGTCGCATGCATACCGTTATCTCTAAAGAATTCCCCCATAGCACAACCGGAATAGGGAGCGATAAACTGCATCGGAGCAGGATCGGAAGCCGTAGCGGCAACAACGATAGTATAATCAAGAGCGCCATAATCCTTAAGGGTTTTAACGACTTGAGCAACAGTTGAACGTTTTTGTCCGACAGCGACATAAATGCAATACATTTTTTCGCTTTCGGATTTAGCAGCATCATTAATTGCTTTTTGATTGATAATTGTATCAAGAATGATAGCTGTTTTTCCGGTTTGTCTATCACCGATAATCAGTTCACGTTGACCACGACCGATAGGGATAAGCGAGTCAACGATTTTAAGACCGGTCTGTACAGGCTCATGCACGCTACGGCGAGCAATAATACCGGGAGCTTTCACTTCGGAATTGCTGTATTGTTTCGCTTTAATAGAGCCTTTTCCATCAATTGGTTCTCCTAAAGCATCGACGACACGTCCGAGCAACTCTTTACCGACAGGAACGCTCACAATTTTATCGGTGCGTTTAACTTTATCACCTTCTTTAATAGATTCGTCAGAACCGAAGATAACGACACCGACATTGTCTTCTTCCAAATTAAGAGCCATACCTTTAACACCGGATTCGAACTCAACCATTTCATTTGATTGAACTTTATCCAAACCATAGACACGGGCAATACCATCGCCGACGGAAAGGACTTGTCCGACCTCAGAAACATCGAGATTGACATCGGAATTTTCGATTTTGTCCTTAATAATGGAAGAAATTTCGCTAGCAACTACAGACATTATTGTCCACCTTTCATAATTGTTTCTAAACGATTTAACTTTCCTTTGATTGAATCATCAATCATATCCGAAGCATAAGAGATTACCAAACCACCCAAAAGATCAGGTTTAATTTCATAACTCAAAACAACTTCTTTATTTAAGAGTTTTTGAAGATTTTTCTTAAGCAAAACTTCTTGACCAGAAGAAAGAGGAATAACGGTTTCGACTTTAACATCAATCATATTATGTTTTTGCAAGAAGAGCGCGCGAAAGGCCTGAAGGATATCCGGCAATTCATTAAAACGGCTATTATCGGCAATGACACAAAGGAGATTGAAAGTATCATCAGTCAAATTAAGTTTTTGCGTAAGAGATTTCAAAGCTGATTTTTTATCCTCAAGATTCCACAAAGGATTCGCCAAATATTTGACAACATTCTTATTTTCATGAACGGCCGCAGACAAAGCATCTAAATCACGAGCGACTTTATCCAAGACATTATCATCGAGAGCTGCTTCATATAAAGCGAGAGCATATCTTTGAGCAATTTTAAATTTAGATTCTTTTTTCACGAACAAAAACTCTATAAAAAAACTTTAAAAACTAAAGGGATAATACCGAAAAATTATTTCTAATTTATTAAGATTCTAAACCAAAGAAAATATATTTAAAACAAACGTTCCGATTCATCCACAAGAAAAAAACTACATAAAGGAATAAGGATCGATATCGACCTGAACGCGCACATTTGAGGGAATGGAAACGCGTTTCAACCATGAGCGGATAATTTCTTGAATATTAAGCGCACGCGCAGTTTTCAAGAGCAGCCGATACCGATATTTTCCGCGAAGCATAAAGATAGGAGCAGGAGCCGGCCCCAATGTTGTAATCATATCGGTATTGGGAGAACATTGACCGAGAGAAACCGCTGTTTTTTCGACCATATCTTGATTTGTACCGGAAACGACTAAAGCGGCAAGTTTGCCAAAGGGAGGAAGTTTCAACAAACGACGACTGTTTTTTTCCAATGTCAAAAACATCTCTCGGTCATTATTCAACAAGGCCTGCAACACGGCATTTTCAGGATAAAGGGTTTGCAAATAAACCGTACCTTTTTTTGTACCTCTTCCGGCACGACCGGCCACTTGCGACAAGAGTTGAAACGTTGTTTCGGAAGCACGCAAATCACTTCCCATAAGTCCCAAATCCGCATCAACGATTCCCACTAAGGTTAACGAAGGAAAATGATGACCTTTTGCTAAGATTTGTGTTCCGATAAGGATATCGATTTCATGATTTTCCATTTTCTTAATCACCTCAGAAACTTCATTAAGCGTTGAGGTAATATCACTTGATAAGATTCCGATTCTTGCCATAGGGAAACGCCTTGTTACTTCTTCGGCAACGCGTTCCACACCGGGGCCGCAAGCCGTAAGTCCTTCTTCGGAACCGCATTCGGGACAACGAGAAGGAAGCGAAGTCGTATAACCGCAATGATGACAAATTAACGATTTTGCGCGACGATGTTCGGTCAGCCATGCCGTACAATTAGGACATTGGATTCGATGACCGCAATCACGGCAAATGGTTAAAGGAGCATAACCGCGTCGATTCAAAAATAATAAAGATTGTTCCCCTTTTTCCAAATTATCTTTCAGTTCTTGCACCAATGTCGGAGCCAGCCAACCAACCGACAATTGTGCTTTTTCGTTAGGAAATTTTTGAGGTTTATCTTTTTTAAGGTCAATAATTTTAATCTCGGGCAAAAGTGCTGCGGCAAAACGGCTTTTCAAATAGACCGCATCATATTTTCCCGATTCGACATTACAAACAGTTTCCAAATCAGGAGTTGCCGTTGATAAGATGACCGGAAATTGTTCAAATTTTGCTCGAACAATGGCCATATCACGACCTTGATAATTCACCACATCTTCTTGTTTAAAGGAATGATCATGACTTTCATCAATAACAATCAACCCCAAATCAGCATAAGGCAAGAAAAGAGCGGAACGAGCACCGACAATAACTTTGGCACGATTTTCAATAACTCCTTTCCATGTATCGATTCTTTCGCGTGTTCCCAGTGCTGAATGCCAACAAGCCGGTTTAACGCCGAAACGTTTTTCAAAACGATTGAGCCATTGCGTGGTTAAAGAAATTTCAGGCACCATAATTAATATCTGTCGATTATTTTCAAGAGCTTTGGCAACCGCTTCAAAATAGACTTCGGTTTTACCCGAACCGGTAACACCGTCAAGTAAAGTAACAGAGAACCCCTGCCCGACTTTAGCACACAAATTTTCTGCGGCACAAGTTTGTTCTTCTGTCAAATTGACCTTAGAGAAATCTCCTTGAGGAACACCAAATTCTTTCTGACATTGCACTTGTATCGATTCCAAAACACCGGCATCAATCATTGTTTTAATAACGGCTTGCCCGACACCGGCACCTTTGGCAATTTCGGAACGTGTATAAGGATAATGTTTCAACAAATCCATAACTCGCCAACGTGCATCAGAATTTTTAAGTTTAGCCTCCGCTAAAGTTTTTCCGGAAAGTTTATAAAGAGTGGTCATTTTATCATCATCAAAAACAGCTTTAACACTTAAAACCATTTTGAGCACCAAACCTAAAAAAGCCATATTATAGCGAGCGACAAAATTCACGAATTTCATCAATTCATCAGACAACGGCGGAAAGTCGAGCCGTTGCAGAACAGGCTTAATTTTAGCCTCATCGATTTTTGATGATTTCCCTATTTTCCAAACGACACCGACAAGAGTTTCTCGTCCGAAAGACACACGTACGAATTCTCCCACAACCACATCATCTTCGACTTTATAGTCAAAGACATCATTAAAAGGCAACGGGAGGAGAACGCCGACAATCATCATAAAACCTCAAAAAAACAGACATAACAAAACATCTATACAACCAAAAGCACAAAACGCCAAGCAGAAAGACACATTTGCCCCATAAAAAAATCCTGAACAGCTAAAGTTCAGGATTAAAAAAGAATGTCAAAATTGCAAATGAGGATTTGTTTTATTGACAATGGCATACACCTCAAAACCAAGACCTTTAATAGTACTTTGCTCTCGATTACGATACCAAATTTCTAATTCATCTCCGATTTTGGCAAACAGCATATGCGAAAACCATGGAGAAACAGAAGAAAAATCATCGGTACACACATAAAACTGACAAGGAACGGGAACTCCGCCGGCCACCATCAAAAATGTTAAACAAAGGGCATTTTCCAAAGGACGATGAAAAGGAACGCTTTTATCAAGCAATTTTCCCAAATAAACATTTTCAGACATAATCATTATAATTTAATAATAAACAAGCAAAAATAAAATAAAGAAGAAAGTATTTTCTGTCAATCATTTATTAACTCTCAAGCCCTAAGCTAAAAGCATGAAACAAGAAATAAAATACAACACCTCACCGGAAGTCCGAAAATTAATTACCGAATGGGAACAGTGGCTTCGCAACGAAAGAGGATATTCTCCGCATACCTTAGATGCATATTTAAGGGATTTATCGGCATTTACTTCTTTTTTTGAAACACCGGTAACCCTCAAAAAGCTAGAAAAGTTGGATGTCCGCGGTTTTCGGGCATACATCAGTGAGCGAGCATCAAAACATCTTGAAAAGACATCATTGGCAAGAGAATTATCATCGGTAAAAAATTTTTTTCGTTGGTTAGACAGCAATGACATCATAAAAAATTCAGCCATAAGCATTATATCTTCTCCCCGCCTCCCCAAAATTCTCCCGAAAGCCTTAGATGTTGATGAAACATTTAATGTTTTGGATGAAGCCAAAAATTTTGCAAAAAAATCATGGGAAGGAATAAGAGATACGGCAATATTTACTTTGCTCTACGGCTGTGGGTTGCGTATATCGGAAGCTCTTTCGCTAAATGAAGGAGATATTGATAACGACCAAATGTTGCGCATCACCGGAAAAGGCAATAAGACAAGATTGGTTCCTCTTCTTCCGGCAGTAATTGAAGCAATAGAAATGTACAAACAAGAATGTCCGTATCATCTTCGCAAAGGAGAAGCTCTATTTTTGGGAGCACGAGGAGAAAGATTAAGCCCCCGCATAATTCAACGTCAAATGCAAAAAATAAGAGCCTACTTAGGCTTACCCGACACCTTAACACCGCATGCCCTAAGACATTCATATGCCACACATTTATTAGCGGCAGGAACGGATTTACGTTCAATTCAAGAATTGCTCGGACACGCTTCTTTGAGTACCACGCAACGCTATACGGACGTACAAATTGAAACCTTGAAAAAAGAATACCGCAAAGCTCATCCGTTAGAAAAATAAAAACAAAATTTTACACAAAAATTTTGACAAAACAAAGAAATTATGTTAAAAAAAGGGCATAAAGAAATATTATTAACAAAATCAAACTATTATGGAAGCAAAACACATCTCGTTGACGCCGGATAGAGAATATCTGACACAACAAGCTCAAAAAAGACTTCAAGAGTTCATTGCCCGCCAAAAACCAAACCCATGGCTGATTGTCGAAATTTCACGATTACCGCCTCTTCTGAAAATATGGCTTCAAGCCTTTTTAAATGAAGATTGTGAAAACGAGCAAAGACAAAAAGAAACATCCGTATTATTAAAAGTAGCCAAAGCGGCAGAAAAGATATTCAAAAAATACGGAGTAAACAGCCTTCGGGAATGGAAAATTCTCCTTTTCGCACGCATGCAATTTGATGGCGACAGCCTATACAGTCGCGTTTATGACACCGATTTGGCAAGAATATTTTCCTATGGTGAAGACAAATTTCAAGTAGCCGGCCGTTATTCGGAATGCCTTGAAATCATCAAAGAAACAGGCCTCTATGAAGAAGATGATGAGCAAAATTTGCTGTTATTTTACTTCACTTCTCTGTTAAGAAAAGTTATCCGCCATTATGATGAAGATATGTGTCATTTATGTGTAAACAAGACTTGCGGAGAAATATCCGAAATGGAAGAAGGAAAAAAGCATCAAGAAAAACTCACACTGTTTTTTATGGAAGATGAAATATGGAACATCTCTGTTTCTATAGAAAGAATAAAAGAAACATATGAAAAACAGTAAGGAACACAAAAAAGGCTTTGGATTTTTTTTCAAAGCCTTTTTGTATGAAATTACAGTACTATTTTTTAACAAATGAACCATGCCCACAATTTTCATCAACTGCTTCAGCAAAATGTCTTTTTTTCGGAACAATTTTTCGTATCAAAACAAAGAAAAACTTACCCTTTGACAAAAGAAAAGCAATCAAGAAAAAGCCGCATAAACAAGCATCAATAAGACAAAACACCGATGTACAAACCGTTAATTGACGTCTAAGAGCTTTTTCATAAAACTCGGGTTTTTCTCCTAAATAAACAAGAGAAATAACATAATCATTCCCAAGATAATGAAAAAGAGCACACAACTCTCCGTTTTTAGGCTGACGTAAGGACAAAGGGAATGGACAATAAGCCTTGCCTTCAAGAACTATCATTTTACCGTCAACTTTTTCAACTTCGGCACTTTTTTGATACTTAAATGATCCCAATTGGTAATTACAGAAAAGAGCAAACACCAACAGGACACTAGAAAGGCAAAAAATACGTCCGCTTTTCTGAAACATGTTTTTACCATACACATACAAAAAATAAGTAACAATGATAAAAAACATGAGCTGCAATGTTAAAAAAAATGCTTTATAAGGGTCGCCCAAATCACGAATTTGCAAATAGAGTACCTCAGATATTAAATAATCGAGTTTTGTCATTTTGAACTCGCTTATAAAAGACACAACCGATACCCAATCTCCAACGTCAATTTTTTCTCCAGACAAACAATCTTCAAATTTACCCTGAATTTGGTAAGATACATCATCTATAACAATTGTCTTATTTTGAGTATCGACTTTTTCAATTTTCCCATATGTAGAAAAAGTACTGTCCTTGTCAAAAACAGAACACGAACTCAAAGTGAGTAGTGTGAGTAAGAAAAATAATACCTTTTTCATAATAGTATAAATTTTTAGATTAATAATAGATTTAATTATTTTGAATATACAAAATTTCTTGTTTTTGTCAAGCAAAAAGAACAACAAAAAAGGTTTGGAAAAAAACTTCCAAACCTTTAAATTTTGTTACTCATTTTTTGCCTTTTGCTTGCAATAGTCCTTTTCTCTTTTGCGAAAATAACTTCTCGCAATGATGCTAATCAAAAAAATTGCACCACAAACGAGCACATACCGACATGATTGCTGAAACAACTTTTCATTTACTTTGGCAATCATTTCTTGAGGATGATATACGATATCCTCTTCAACAGGAATTAAATAAAAATTATCATCTTCCTGATAAATAAAAAATTCTTTGCCCGATAAAAAGAGAATTTCCGGAGAAAAAACTTTATTCCTCGGATATGTACAATTCTCAAAGGTAAAAGCCTGAGCAGACTTTTCTTGCAAAGTATGTTTTCCAAAATACTCCAGATGAGGAGCATTTAACAAAGAGAACAAAGTAATCCCGGTAACCACACCCCAAAAAGTCAGCCACGAAACAGGAAACACCCATCGCTTTGAGGTATAATAATGAGAAATAACAAATGCCAGAAGTAACAATAAAATGCAATAGGGAATAAGGAATGGCATTTCCCTGACAGCCCAACTCATTCCATAATTATTAAGAATAAATTGAGCATTTGCATAATCCGCTTTTGATGCCACCAAAACATCACCATCGGAATAAATATTGACCGTATCTCCAACAGCTAATGTCTCATCAAAGAGGCAATCAACTTCATCTGTTAAGCTATTGTCCGTTCCATTACAAATAATTGAATTGCCTTCAATCTTTTCAATTACACCACTTCTAACGAATTTGAAATCTTGGTTACAAGCACTCAGAAGCAAAGAGAGTGTCAAAAAGAATAATAATTTTTTCATTTTATGTGAAATTTAAAATTAATAATAAAGAAAAACTATTTTAATATACCATTTTTTTCTATTTTGTCAACACGCAAAAAAAAATGGTTCCGAAAAAATTTTCGGAACCATTAACAGGGTATATTAAAACGACCCCAACCCACCCTGAGAATCAATCGAACTTTTCATATAACGTTTTTTAGACCGCAGGGATACCATAAAGATTTTGATTTTTTTCAAAATTTTACCCCAAGGGATACACCAGAAAAACGACCAAACACTTGATATATAAAAAACGAGCAAAGCATAGAAACGAACTTCTCGATTAATTGCTTTAGCTAGAATTTCGGGATTTTGAGAGGTAAAAAAAGAAGGTTTTGCAAAATAAACTTTATTACCGCTCTTATACATAAGATAAGTTGATTGAGCTCTGAGATTATTAAAATTATAAACTTTTTTCTTAGGATATGCCCTTCCCTGTACGGTAACATTACTTGCAGAAACACTTTCAATCTTAACATTTTGCTGATATTCAAAAGTCGGAAGACTCAAGAGATACCCAAAAGAAAGGACGGCAATTCCACCTAAAGCAAATTTAAAACACGTCCTAAAAGAACAATCAAAACAAAACGCAATAAAAGCAAAAATTAATGGAAGCACCAAAAGAACAGAAAGAGCTATTCTCCAAGAATGTCGTTCAATGGCCGTAAAGACCCAATCCATTTCTTTAGCCGGAGGAACAACTTGCGAATAATCCAATTTTGATAAAACAATGATATCTTCATTGGTATAAACATTAACCGTATCACCAACGGCTAAAGTTTCCCCAAGAAAAAAGTCATTCAGACCTCTGTCAACGGAATAACCGACACCGTTAATAGAAGCAATTTTTTGATTTTCAATTTTTGCAATTTCACCGCGTTGAATAAATTGAAAATTCTTTTTCTCAGTCTCACAAGAAGTCAAACTGACAATCAACATCAAAAAACATAATAACCACTTCATAATGCTTAAAATTAGAATTAATAATAAATTTAATAGCGTTTAATATACAAAACCATATATTTTTGTCAAGCGTAAAAAGACAACCAAAAAAGGTTTGGAAAAAAGATTTCCAAACCTAAAAGATTTACTTTTTTACAAAAGAGCCATGTCCACCGGAAGCATCAACATTTTCGACCAACGTATTTTTCCGATGCCAAGATTTGCCAAACCTATCAACAACAAAAGACAGTAAATATCCTAAAATACGGTAAGCAAAAGATAAAACACTTATACCCCAAAGGATACCCCATAACCAAGCATGAAAACGCGCATTATCTTTATTTTTCTTATTAATGATTTGCGCGACAATTTCAGGATTTTTTATGTGTGTTTTGCTTTTGTCGTAAAGATAAATTTTATTACCTTGTTGATACATCAAACAAACATCACCGGGAAGAACCCATCTCTGAAAAAGGACTAAATCATCATTAGGATAAATTCTGCCTTGCAATGTCGTCGTATGACGCGTAAAATCATCAACTTGGACTTCTCCGCAATAATTTAGAGTTTTAACAAAGAAACAAGCCCAAAGGAAATAAGCAAAAAGGCACAACAAAGGAAATTGAAACACATAGCTGATAATCGGTGTTGTTTTATCTCTAAAGAAATAATTAAGTGGCGAAACAAGAGCTTTGATAATTTTATTATCACTTGAAATTTCAGCAAATTCAAGAAAAGCCCATAGGATAGAAAATGCCATAAGAACAAAAAGCAGAAGCCAAAAAACATTCTCTCCGACAAAAAACCGCGTAACACTAACTTTTTTCTCAAAGTCTTTAATCAAAACAATATCATCACATTTTGACAAAACAATATCAGCCCCGTCAGAATAAAGAGTAACCGTATCACCCACAGCTAAAGTTTCTTCGGACAAATAATCCTTAACACCTTTTTCAAATTGATAATCGACACCGTCAATATAAGCGGTTGTTTCATTTTCGATTTTTTCAATTTGTCCTTGTTTTACTCGTGATAAGTCATAATTTTCACACGCGCTCAACGTAAGAACAAGCGTCAAAAACAATAATAAATTTTTCATAATGTATAAAATTAGAATTAATAATAAAGTTAATTGCTTTGAATATACAAAACAGAGTTTTTTTGTCAAGATAAAATTACAAGAAAAAGGCTTGGAAAAACATCCAAGCCTAAAAGATTTATTCTTTAAGGAAAGCACCATGCCCACCGGAGGGTTCGACTTCAGCAACCATTTTTTTTGATTTTTTGTGTTTTTTGCGAGAAATTCTTTTTACTTTATCTCCGATTTTAAAAAGGAAACGCCAAAAGGCTGAAAAAGTTACGACAAAAATCACACTCCACAAACAAAGATAATAGCCCCCCATCGCTCGAATTTCAGAAAGGACAATCTTTGCCAACAAATCCGGATTTTTCTGGCTGATAGTACTTTGAGCTTGTAAATAAAAATGACCAAAGCCGTTATATATAAAATAATTCAAACCGGCACGAAGATGTTTGAAGTCATTAATTTTATTTTTAGCATAAGCAGTACCATCCACAAGGGCATAATTATTATCCACGCGATTAACCGGAGCGATACCTTCATAAGTAAGGCTATGAGCAAAACAAAAATAGACAAGAGAGCAAGCAACAAAACCACCAATGACAAAATGAAATAAATAATTACCAAAATAATCTTCATCCAACATCGGCAGAAAGAAAGCCACAAATAGCCCCAAAAAAAGGAGTAAAATTGTTGCAATAAAACTATGTGAAAACGAAAGAATAAAAAAATTAGGAGAATTCATTTTATTAAGAGTTTCTCTAACGCTTAAGTAGTCAACTTTAGATAAAAAGAAGTCTTCGCCATCAGAATAAACATTAACATCATCACCGACACGAAAGTCCTCTTCATAAAACTTATAAGGAGAGTCTTTAAAAGAATAGGCTATTCCCCCAACATAAGCCGTAGAACCTTCATCAATTTTTTCGATTTTTCCACGATCAACACAGTTCAAATTGTCATAGCTCAATTGGCACGAACTCAAGGTGAGTAGCGCAATTAAAAAAAATAATACCTTTTTCATAATTATTTAATTTAGAATTAATAATAAAGTTAATTGCTTTGAATATACAAAACAGAGTTTTTTTGTCAAGATAAAATTACAAAAAAAGACTTGGAAAAACATCCAAGCCTAAAAGATTTATTCTTTAACAAAAGAGCCATGCCCACCGGAAGCATCAACTTCTTCTTCCAGACGACGCCTTTTATAATAACGCCTTGTGCGATATTGTATTATTCTTTCATCATAAATATCTTTTAACTTCAAACCTAATGAATGAATATTTGAAGCAAACAAGAACACAAGGACTATCATAAAGAAGCAAACAGCTACCCAAGCATTACGATTCACATATTTATTGACAGCTTGCACCAACGATTCAGGTTGCTGATCATTTAAAGAATTTATGTGAACTAAAAAATATTCATCAGCACAAGAATACATAAAATAATTCGTTCCTAGCTTTAACCCAACAGATTTTATTTTATCTTTTGGATAATTCTGTCCACGAAGAGTAATCATCTTTTCAGATATGCTTTCCACTTGTACCCTATTGTCATAGTGTAGTTTCGGACCAAAATTAAACAGTAGTGCCAATACAAAACACACAATCGTTACACAACGAGCCGAAAGCAAGATAGGATCAATATCTTCAATATTACAAAGCCACAAAATCAGTAATAATAAAAGGGCAAAAAGTAATACGGCGATAAAGCACAGAAAAATTATGACCAAAATTATCAAAACAATATCCATAGGTTCTTCAACACCGAAAAAAGAAAGCTCTTTAATCAACATAAATGCATCTCGTAAATCCACTTTTGAAAGAAGAAAATCTTCTCCATCAGAATAAACGACAACTTGATCACCGACATTTAAGTCATTTTCCAAAAGATAATCTTTCACATCGCCGTCAATACGATAATTTTCGCCATTAACGGAAAGATTATTGTTCTCAATTTTTTCAATTTTTCCATTTTGAATTAATTGAAAATCATCGTTAAATTTTTGGCACGAACTCAAGCTGAGTAGCGCAATTAAGAAAAATAATACCTTCTTCATAATTATTTAATTTAGAATTAATAATAAAGTTAATTGCTACAAATATACAAAATATTTTATTTTTGTCAACAAAAAAGCAGGTAGTTAATCAAAAGTAACACCCTGCTTTCATATTATAAAAATGCTAATTTCATTTTTGCTTTTCTTTTGTTTCAAAAAAAACGCCTAACCGGCTCTGGTTTAACTTATGAAAAACAATAATAAAAAACCGGCTGAAAGGCTCAACCGGTAGAAAACTTTAATTGCTGCAAAAAGCTTTTCAATATTACTTAAGCTTTTTCTCAACGAACTCTTCATGTTTTTTAGACTTTTTATCATATTTTTTCAAAGTCAATTTTTCGGGATGAGTTCTTGGATTTTTTTCAGCAAGATAAAAAGTGCCTGTACCAGCTGTACTTTCCAATTTAATTTTAACTTTTACTGCTTTTGCCATTTTTTTATTCTCTTCTTTTCAAGATTACAAATTAACATTTAGGCGTACTATACACATTTCTGTGTCTTTGTCAATAGGGTTTTCAGAATTTTTTCGAAAAGGAACAAAAAAACAAAGAAAAGAACTGATTTAGGAAGGATTTTGCACATCCGTGAGCAAAGCCAGAGCAAAATCGATATCAATTTTGGCATCTTCACGATCTTCGCGCGGACACTCCGCAGGTTCCTCTTGCAACAAACGTTGCTGAATATTTTGATTAGCCTTTGCACGATAAAGACAAACATCGGGTTTAATACCAACACCGTCAATCGCTTCTCCCGAAGGGGTATAAGAAAAGGCATTCGTAATTAACATTTTATTGTCATCAGGAAGTTCTACAAAATTTTGTACGGTACCTTTTCCTTGAGTTTGTGTTCCGATGACCATAGCCAATCCCTGTTCTTTAAGAGCCGCCGCAAAGACTTCTGCAGCAGAAGCTGTGCCTCCGTCAACCAAAATCACAATCGGCACGCCATTAAGAACATTTTCTCCGCGAACTCGATAAAAAACAGCAGAATCCTCTTTACGTCCTTTGGTTGACACAACAATGCCGTCATCAAGAAACAACTCCGTAACGGCAATAGCCTCGCTAAGCATACCACCGGGGCTCATACGCAAGTCAATAATCAAGGCTTTAATATCGGGATTTGTTTCCAAAGACTGTTTCACATTTGCTTTCGTATATTTTGTAAACGCACCGATTTTAATATAGAGAATTCCCCCCTCCAAACGTCTTTCGGCATAATCGCGAGAAAAAGAATAAGGATGAGTTTCTTCTTGTAATAAATTGGAATAATAACGAGAATATTTATCTAATTTTTTCACACCGGCCATCAGCATTCTATCGGCGGCTTCAATATCTTTTTGTTTCACGCGCGGAGAATACTTTCGTAAATCTTTAATAATTCTCTCAGAAAACTTAGCCCAAGCCAAAGCATCATGTTCATCTTGGGGGACGGTAAAACTTTTATAGAGTTGGGATTTGCGATAGACCGTAATTCGTTTATCATCATCGACAATCAAAAGAGATTTATCCAAGTCGCTTAATCCGGTCAAACTCCATTTAGCAAACTGACCGGCAGAAACGTTAGCCAAAGATTCGTCGTTAACGGCCTGATAAGCTGCCGACAACAATTCGACATTTCCGGCCTGAGCTGAAAAAGCCGCACAAGAAAAGAACAAAGCAGATATCAAGAGTTTACACTTAGGCACGTTTTTTCCTTTTTTTAACAGAGTTATGTTTCAGACCTGATTTCCCGACACGTTTCTTTGTAAGAGAAGGTGTTTTTTTATGTTTTTCGGCTTTGAGTTCCGAACTCAAACAACAAGTCGCATGAGTATAATAATTGACACCGTTGGTATCATCAACATATTTAAAAATTAATCCACCGTTAAGAGGTGTCGCCTCAAGGAGTCTTGCTTTAATCACATCACCGAATTTAAATTCGCGCTGTGATATTTTTCCTTTAAGAGTCCAAAGATTCTCATAAAGAATATAGGTATCGGCCGGCAGCGAACCCATGGGAATAAAGCCCTCTGCCCCCATATTTTCAATCAAGACAAATAAACCGGATTTTGTAATTCCCGAAAGCCGAACGTCAAAATCAACACCGACCAGAGGTTTCAAATAAGCCGCCAAAAACTTTGCCGTCATATCTCGTTCAAGAGAAACGGCGCGTCGTTCTGTCATACAAAGATGTTCTGCTGTTTCTTCAAACACCGAGAGAGTATCAGAAGGCATTAAACCACCACCGCCGGGCATATTAAAAATTTGAATCAAAGCACGATGAATCAACAAATCAGCATAACGACGAATGGGTGATGTAAAATGCACATAATCTTTTAAAGCCAAACCGAAATGTCCGATATTATGAGGGGAATATTGCGCTTGAGCCTGTAACCGTAGAACCAAAGAATTAACGGTCAATCCTAATCCTTGTTCTTCACCGATTTGCAAAAGGCGGTTAAAATCTTGAGGCTTCAACGAGGCATAATCCGGTACCGACAAATCAAAAGAATGCAAAAGGGGTACAAGTTCTTTAATTTTTTCGGGATTAGGTTTATCATGAACACGATACATAACCGGAATTTTTTTATTTTTCAGAGCCAAAGCCGCCGCAACATTTGCCATAATCATAAATTCTTCAATCACTTTGTTGCTGGTATAAATTTCTGCTTTTTTGACAGTTTCAACAGTTCCGTCTTTGGTCACTTTGAGTTTCACCTCATCACTTTCCAAATTAAGAGCCCCTCGCCTCTGTCTTGCTTTATCCAAAGCAAAATAAGCTTCATAAAGGGGTTGAAGAACCGGTTTAAAAAGCGCAAGCGTTGTTTCATTAAAACGCCCTTCAAAAGCATTCTGCACTTCAGCATAAGTCAAACGTGCCGCTGATTTCATAAAAGCACGTCGAAAATCATAAGACAACAAATTTCCTTGTGTATCAATTTTCATAAAACAAGCGATAACGGCACGCTCTTCTTTAGGATTAAGAGAGCAAATTCCGTTGCTGATACTTTTGGGCAGCATCGGCAAAACGACATTGGGAAGATAAACGGAATTTCCGCGTTTATAAGCCTCACGATCCAAACCGCTGCCTTCACGAACAAAATAAGCCACATCGGCAATCGCCACAATCAAATCAAATCCCGATTCTGTTTTTTGTGCATATACGGCATCATCAAAATCTTTTGAATCATCACCGTCAATAGTAACAAGCGGCAGAGCGGTTAAATCCTCACGTCCGTTTTTTTCAAAATCCGAGAGGAGTTCCGCTTCTTTTTCAATTTCATCATCAAAATAACTCGGCACACCGGCTTGTTCAAACAAAGAATAAGATACGGCTTTATTCAAAGTAAAAGGGCCAAAATTTTTAACGATTTTAACTTGTTTAAAACGACGATTTCCCGCCAACACGGCACTGACAAAATCCCCGTCTTTAAGACCGCGAACATCGTCAATCAGATATTCCATATAATTTTTTCGTTCAGGAAGTTTCAGATAACATTTGCCATAATTAAACACAATCATACCATAAACTTTATCGCGGTGATTTTCGTCAGATTCGACACGCATCAAAGGCTTTGCCCACAAGGTATCGCGGCGATAAGAAAGTTTTGCCAAAAAGACATCACCGACATCTAAAGAGGGTTTAATTTTACGATTCTCGGCGACAAATATTTTTATTTTTTTGGGAAGGACATGAGGTTGAGCCGGCTCAACACATAAGTCGCCATTTTTGCTTAAAGCGACGACCTTGAGCAAACAATTTTCAGGAAAATGAGTGTCAGAAACGGAAACCATGTTTATGTCAACTCCAAAATCAAAGGGGTATGGTCGGAAGGTTTATCTTCAAACCGCGGCGATTTATCAACATAACAAGCTCGAAGAGCATCGGTTGCTTTCGGAGACAACCAAAAATAATCGATTCGCATACCATTATCCAGAGCAACGGCATTTCCGGAATAATCCCAATAAGTATAACCATTTTCATGAGGATGCAGAACACGAAAAGCATCATAATAGCCGAGATATTCCACGGCTTTTAACTTTTGACGCACTTCGATTCGAAACAAAGCATTATTCTCAAACAATTTCGGATTATAAACGTCTTTATCGGTAAGAATGACATTAAAATCGCCACCAAAAACAACTTTTTCACCGTTTTCGCATAAGCTTTTTGCATGACGATAAAAAGCATCCATCCATTGAAGTTTATATTGAAATTTTGTTTCATCATCAGGATTATTATACGGTGGATTTCCGTTTGGCAAATAAACGGACGCCACACGAATTTTATCTTGATTGAGAACGATTTCAGCTTCAAGATAACGGGCATTATCGTCTTCAAAATCAGGCAATCCTTCACGCACAAGATTAATTTTTCCGCGAGAAAGAACGGCCACACCGTTATAACTTTTCTGCCCTAAAATTTTAGCCTCATATCCGGCAAGTTGCAAATCAAAAAAAGGAAAGGAATTAAACTCGGTTTTAATTTCCTGCAACAAAACGACATCAGGCTGACAACGCTGAAGCCAATTTAAGAGATTGGGCAACCGCGCATTAATAGAATTGACATTAAACGTAGCTATTTTCATCTGTTAACCTTTATTAAATTTATCCCAGTATATAAAGAAAAAAAGATAAGTAAAAGAGGAAAAATCATGGAATTAGCAGTTTATGCCACCAAAGCGGAGAACAGTCGTGGAAGAGAATATCCCGACTTTGCCAATATCAATCGTTCACCGTTTCAAAGAGACCGTGACAGATTAATCCATTCTTCCGCCTTTCGCAGACTGGATGGCAAGACGCAAGTATTTGCCTACCATGAAGGAAAAAACTATCGCACCCGCCTAACCCACAGCATTGAAGTATCGCAAATCACACGGACGCTGTGCAAAAGTTTAGGATTAAATGAAGAACTCGGAGAAGCGATTGCACTGGCACACGACTTAGGTCATTCTCCTTTTGGTCATGCCGGAGAAAGAGCCTTACAAAATTCCATGGCAAAATTCGGAGGTTTTGACCATAACATAAATTCCTTAAAAATAATGACGAAACTAGAAGTCCATTATCCGGAATTTTCGGGTCTGAATTTGACGTGGGAAACCATCGAAGCCACGGTAAAACACAACGGACCGATAAAAAAGATAAGCAATAATTATTTAAAAGAATTCAATAAAAAATTTGACTTAGATTTAAAAAATTTTCCGTCATTAGAAGGACAAGTCGGAGCCATAGCCGATGATATTGCCTACAACAATCATGATATTGATGATGGCTTCCGAGCCGGATTTTTCAACATAAAAGAATTATGCGAACTTCCGTTTATCCACGAGATTGTAAAAGACTTTTTGCAAAAATACCCTGACGCCAAAGACAATGATAACTTAATCATTTATGGTATAACCCGTAATATGATAGCACGCATGGTTTATGACGTCATGGAAAACACGGCACAAAACATCAGAAAATATCGCATTGAAAAACCCGAAGATGCCCGCCGACAAAAATGTTTTATAGTTGATTTTTCCAACAAATTAAAAAAAGAAATAAGAGAATTACGCAGTTTTCTAAAAAAATATTTTTATACGGCAACTCCGATAGTCCGTATGGACATGAAATCACAAAGATTGGTTGAGGAGCTGTTTTCGCTGTTTATGAGTAATCCCAAACTTTTACCTATGGAACAACGTCGGCTGTTAGCAACGAATGCTAACGATTCTCAAATAGCAGAAATTATATGCGACTATATTGCCAACATGACGGATATGATGGCCATTGAAGAACACAGTAAACTTTTTGATCCCCATAGACGATTTTAAAAACATTTGTTAAATGATTATAAAGTTTTAAAAGATATAGTAACACAAAGTACAAAAAAACATGAGGTAAGCAATAATGTTTCAAGAATTTCCTGATGATAATATCAATGATAATTTTTTAAGTGAACGCCGTCAAAAGATAGCGGAACAATCCATTCTGAATATGGAAGACAAAAAAAATGATTTAAAACGTTCAAAGAGCATTTTTATCGGAGCCGTATCAGGAATGGCCTTAGCCGGCATTGTCGGATGGTTTGCGCTATCACCGCGTTATGCTACGGAAAATGTAGGAGAAATTCCGGTTATCAGACGCCCGCAAACAGCCGTAAAAGTATTACCGAGTGATCCGGGGGGAATGGAAATATTAAATCAGGACAAAACCGTTTATAACATTATTGACAATCAGGATAACAATACGATTGAAAGTATCCTTCCTCCTCCGGAACAGCCGAAATTACCGATAATAAAAGCCGAAGAAATTCAACCGACGCCATCAACGATGGAAGAAACCGTTATCGGCACCTCGCAAGTCAACGTGGCACAAGAAACAAACGTCGCGCAAGCCAATTCGGTATCGGCTGTTGTTAATGAGGTTGCCGAAGAAAAATTGCCGACCATAAAAGAAGCATCGGAAAAACAAAATCAGGAAGTCAAAAAAGTTGAAGAACCCAAAAAAGAAACAGCTCCTGCAAAAAAAGAAGAAGTCAGCATTAAAAAGACAAGTGCAGTAAGCGGCAGTTGGCAAATACAATTAATGTCGTCACCCAATAAAAAAGCTGTTGAGAGTGCTTGGAACAACATGGTCAAAAAACATCCGGCATTACAAGGACAACCATATGAAATCGAAACGGCTGACTTAGGAGCCAAGGGTACTTATTATCGCTTAAAAGCCGGAGCCTTTGCCGATCGGAGCGGAGCCGACGATTTGTGTAACAAAGTAAAGAAACAAGGCGGAAGCTGCATAGTAAAGAAAAAATAACATGAAAATAGTGGCCGGTGTTATCATAAATTTTGTTCCGTTATTAATAGCGGTAATAGCTCATGAAATGGCTCATGGCTGGGTAGCTTACAAAAGAGGAGATGACACCGCCAAACGTCAAAAACGTTTATCATTAAATCCGCTTCGTCACATTGACCCTTTAGGTTCAATAATAATCCCTTTGTTATTTTTAATAACACGCACGGGATTTGTCATAGGTTGGGCAAAACCGGTTCCGATAAATTACACCAAATTAAAAACACCGGAAAAAGATATATTTTTAATTTCCATAGCCGGAATAATCGCTAATCTTTATCTGGCATTAATCAGCATATTGCTTCTTTATCTGATACAATTTGTAGGAAATATTACCATTCAAGCCTATGTCGGAGCTTTTTTACTGAATATGGTAATCATCAACATCATCATTGCGGCATTTAACATCTTACCGATACCCCCGTTAGACGGCTCAAAAATATTTTTCGGAGGCATAAACAAACCCTGGGCTGCCAAATACATCAACTCCGAAAAAGAAGGTTTCATAGCCATTTTGTTTTTAGCATTTATTCTTCCTTCATTTTTAGCCTTATTTCAAATAAATTTTAATCCGTTGGGCTGGTATCTGATAAATACAACAAAATTTATCGTTTCATTATTTTTATAAAAGGAAAAAGGAATGGAACAACCGATATTTGCCGCCATGCTTTCCGTTAAGGCGACAGAACTTTCAGATAACGAAAAAAGGATTTTAGAGAAATCTAATCCTTTGGGAATTACCCTGTTCAATCGTAACATAGCCAACAAAATACAATTAAAGAAACTGATAAAAGACATAAAAGAAACCATCGGACGAGATAATGTTTTAATCGGCATCGACCAAGAAGGCGGACGTGTCCGAAGACTAAAAGAACCTGAATATCCAAGCTATGCCGGACAGCAGACGCTAGGAAGATTGTACCAAGAGATAAACCCGCAAACTGCGCGTGAAGCAACACGTTTACAAACAAAATTAATAGCACAAGATTTAAGCGAAGCCGGCATAAATTTAAATTATAGTCCATGTATAGATTTATTGCACAAAGACACATCCGAAGTCTTGCGTAGCCGCATTTTTTCAAACGAACCGAAAATCGTTGCGGATTTGGGAAATATTGTCGTAAATACTTATAAGAATAACGGAATCATTCCATGTATCAAACACCTCCCCGGTCATGGACGAGCTCAAGTTGACCCCCACTTAGAATTGCCAAAAATAAATTGCTCTTTAAAAGAACTGGAAAAAGATTTCTATCCCTTTCAAAAATTAAAGGACTGTCCGTTCGGAATGACGGCACACATCGTCGTGACTGAAGTTGACAACGAACAACCACTGACACAAAGTCCGAAAGGCATAAAAGAATTAATAAGAAAGATTATCGGCTTTGAAGGTTTTTTAATATCCGATTCGATAGATATGCACGCTTTAAAAGGAAGCATAGAAGAAAAAGCAACATTAAGTTTGCAAGCCGGATGCGATTCGCTGTGTTACTGTGCCGGACAAGAAGAAGAACTTGAGGCTCTTACCAAATTAAAAATCTGGTTAACAGAACACGCCATGGCAAGATTAAAAACAGCCGAAAACATTTTAACCATCAAAAATTCCGAACAAAATCGAACCGATGACTTAAAAGAATATCAAACCCTTGTCGGTAAAATCGAAGCCTATGAAGAAACTTACGATTCGACAGAAGTTTTATTTAAAATGAAAAACAAAAAACACACATAAAAAATGTAAAAAAACAAAAAAAGCACTTGCGAAAAACAAAAAACGACAATATACATACATACGTGAATGTATATAACAGTTTAGGAAAAGACATGGCAAGACGTACCAAAGAAGAAGCCGAAGAAACCAAAAAAGCCATACTTTTGGCGGCATTAGAAATATTTTGCGAAAAAGGTTATTCGCGCACAACTTTTGATGAAATCGCCAAACGCATAAATCTCACCAAAGGAGCAATTTATTGGCATTTCCGCAACAAAGCCGATATACTGACGGAAATAATTCGCAAAGGTTTCTTATTAACACATCAAGCAATTGAAAAAAATATACAACCCGAAAAAGGATTAGAAGCCATATATGAATTTATGCAGTACGAAGCACAACTGATAAGCCAACAAAAATTATACAAGCAATTAATGTTTTTTTTATTATTTCAAATGGAATGGTCGGAAGCAATACTTAATAAAGTCACCAAAGAAGCCAATGAAGTCGTTGAATATCCGCAAACCATAATAAAAACAGCCTTAGAAGCAGCGCAAAGTCAAAAGAAAATCCGAGAAGAGACGGATATTGAATCCTGCACTTGTTTAATCATATATTTATGGCAAGGAATCATCCGCAACATTGTCAAACCGCATAGTACAATTTCTTACGATAAATTAATAAATGATAGTTACAGTTTAATCACAAAAAGTATAGTAAAAGAGGTATAAAATAATGAAGATAGGAAAAGTCAGTAACAGAAGAATATTAAAACAAACAGCACTTGTCCTCGTATGTATGGGAGCCGGCTGGTATTTAAAGGGAAAACTCACCCCGAGCATGCCGATGGGCATGGGGCAAAACAGTGAACCCTATGTTTTAATCCAAGGACTAGAAAAAGCAGACATCAGCACCAAACAAAGTTACATTGGACATGTTGAAGCAATAAAGAGCGTTAACATTATCCCGCAAATCAGCGGCTACGTTGAAAAAGTTTTATTTAACGAAGGAAGTTATGTTCAAGAAGGCGACATTCTTTTTATCATTGAACAAAAACGTTACTTAGCGAATGTTGAATTAAGAAAAGCGGAACTGCAAAGCGCACAAGCAAATTTAGTGAGAGCCGAAAGAGATTTTAAGAGACAATCACAATTATCAAAACAAAATTATGCCTCTAAAGCCACATTTGATACGGCAGAAAGCACCTATTTACAAGCCAAAGCAGCCGTAGCCCAAGCCGAAGCCAATCTTGATTTGGCAGAAATTGATTTAGGCTATACGGAAATCAAAGCTCCAATATCGGGCTACATCGGTAAAGCCTTGGTAACAGAAGGAAACTACGTCAGTTCATCAGCACAAAATTTGGCAAGAATAGTTCAAACCAACCCGATTCGCGTAGCCTTTTCCGTTTCGGATAAAGAATATTTGAACAGCAAAATGTTTAATATGCAAAACAATAGCAATAACATACGCAGTGAGATTATTCTTCCGAATGGCGATATCATTGAAAATCATTTTCAATCACGTTTTACGGATAACGAAATTAACTCGGATACCGCCACCATCGCCATTTATGCCGAATACAAGAACGATGAAAACTTACTCATACCAGGGAACTACGTTGATGTAAGAATAGGCTCAAAAGATTCGGAAGAAACCTTATTAGTACCGCAAGAAGCCGTTGCTCAAGATGAGCATGGCAATTACGTCATGGTTGTTAAAGACGGCATAGCCGAACAAAGACGTGTCACATTGGGCAAAACAATTGGAACAAAACAAATTGTCAGAAGCGGATTGGAAGAAGATGACAAAGTTATTGTTCAAGGTTTGCAAAAAGTCAGCAACGGCACCAAAGTCAAAGCTCAGTTAACCACACCGGAAGAAGAAAACGACAGACAAGAAAACAATAAAAAAGACAACAAAACACAGGTTGAAGAAAATCATCCGGTAGCAACAGCCATACAAGCACCGGATGTTGATGTCAATTCACCGGTATTAAACGGTAATTCTGAATCAGAACAACCCACGACTATGACAGAAGGAGAATAGAGGAATGTTCTCACGCATATTTATTGAACGTCCGCGCTTTGCAATGGTCATCTCCATTGTATTAACCTTAGCCGGCTTAATCTCAATCTTCTCACTTCCGATATCCTTATATCCGGAAATCACCCCGCCGATGGTAACGGTATCAGCCAACTACCCCGGAGCAAGTGCCGAAGTTCTGTCAAAAACGGTTGGTATTCCGATTGAACAAGAAGTTAACGGTGTTGAAGACATGTTATACATGGATTCTTCATCACAAAATGATGGTTCTTATTCTTTGTCGGTATCATTTAAGGTAGGTACCGATCCGGATATGGCACAAGTCAAAGTGCAAAACCGTGTACAACAAGCAACCCCGAAATTACCGCAAGAAGTTCAACGTCAAGGTATTAGCGTAACACGTCGTTCCTCAGATATTTTAGGTTTCTTGAGTGCTCGTTCACCCAAAGGAACACATGACACAAAATTCATCAGTAACTACGTTCAAAACAACATCAAAGATAACCTTGCCCGTGTAAACGGTGTCGGAGAAGTTAGTGTTCACGCACCAGCATTAAGCATGCGCGTTTGGTTGAATGCCAACAAATTAAGTGCCTTAAATCTACCGGTAGAAAGCGTTATAGCAGCCATTGAGGGGCAAAACTATCAACCCTCACTTGGTAGCATCGGCGCAATGCCCGGAGACGGCAACCAACAAATGGTTTATACCTTACAAACCCAAGGTCGTATCAACGAAGCGGAAGGTTTCAAAAACATCATTGTTCGCACGGCCGAAGACGGCGGTTTGGTAAAATTAAAAGATGTTGCCACTGTTGAAGTCGGTACGGAAAGTTATAACGTTGAATCAACCTTAGACGGAGGTCCATCCGTATCAATAGCCTTAAACTTGCTGTCCGGAGCCAATGCCTTGGAAACAATGGAAGCCGTAAAAGCTGAATTAGCAAGATTATCGCAAATGTATCCGGATGATTTTCAGGTAGATATCACTTATGACGCAACCTTATATATTGAATCCTCAATTGAAGAAGTTGTTTTCACATTAGTATTAACTTTCGCTTTGGTTATTGCGGTTTGCTATATCTTTTTACAAGATTGGCGCGCCACATTGGTTCCGTCTTTAACCATTCCGGTATCTTTATTTGCCACCTTTGCCGTTATGTTAGCCTTAGGTTACAGTATCAATATCTTAACATTATTCGGCTTGGTATTGGCAATTGGTCTGGTTGTTGACGACGCTATTGTTGTGGTTGAACGTGTTTTAACCTTGATGGAAACAGAAAAACTCAGCCCGAAAGAAGCCACGATTAAAGCGATGGAACAAGTATCCAGCGCCGTTGTCGCAACAACCTTGGTATTACTTGCCATATTTGTACCGGTTGGTTTCATGGGAGGTATCACGGGAAAAATTTACCAACAATTTGCGGTAACAATTTCAACCTCGGTTGCCTTTTCAGCATTAAACGCGTTAACCTTATCACCGGCATTATGCGCGACATTGTTGCGTCCGTTAAAAGAAGTTCGTTCGGGACCGTTACACTGGTTTAACCTCGGCTTAAACAAGGCACGCAACCGTTACATAGCCTTTGTAACCATAATCGGAAGAAAAATAAGTGTTATAGCTCTCTTGTTAGGCTTATTAATAGCAGGCAACTTTACCTTTTTAAAACTGAGTCAAACCTCATTTATTCCGAATGAAGACCAAGGCGTAATTTTAGCCAACTTCCAATTACCCGAAGGTGCTTCATTGGAAAGAACCAGAGAGTTAATCAAACAACTTTATCCGACCATGAAATCAGAACCGGGAGTTGCCAATGTCATGAGCATCATTGGCTATAGTTTAATAGCCGGTAGCGGAGAGAACGTAGCCTTTTCGGTTATCACACTTGACCCGTGGAACAAGAGAAAAGACGAAAGTTTATACTCCACCAACATTCTAAACCGCATAAAGGCAAAAATAGCCAACACACCGGAAGCAGAAATCAACATGTTTGAATTTCCGGCAATTCCGGGCTTAGGAGCCAGCGGAGGTATGGACTACCGTCTTCAATCATTAGATAGCTCTGACCCAAATGAACTCTATTCCACCATGCAAGGGTTCTTAGGTCGCTTAAACAGCTCACCGACAATAGCCTATGCTTATTCGACCTACACCTCACAAACCCCGCATGTTAATATTGAGATAGAGAAAGAAAAAGCAGAAAGCATGGGAATATCCATCGGAGACATCTATACGATATTACAAAACTATCTGGGTTCGACCTATGTAAACGACGTTAACTTCGGAACACAAGTAAACAAAGTTATCATTCAATCCGATTGGCCTTTCCGTAAGGATGTTGATTCGATAAAGAATTTGTATGTTCAAAACAAGAACGGAGACATGGTTCCGTTAGGTACGGTAATAAAATTAACCAAAGTTTTAGCACCTCGTACAATTGAACGCTACAATCAATATCCTGCCGCAACGATTACGGCAGTTCAAAACCAAAGTGTCAGTACGGGTGAAGCCATGACTTCCGTTGAAGAGCTGTCAAAACTTTTACCAAAAGGCTACAGCTATCAATGGTCTGGCATGAGCTTCCAAGAAAAGAACACCCAAGGACAAATCGGCTATTTAATAGCCCTAGCCATCACCTTTGGTTACTTATTCTTGGTAGCGCAATATGAAAGCTGGTCTATCCCCTTGCCTGTTTTGACATCAATAACAGTGGCGATGTTGGGAGCTTTAGCCGGATTATTTGTCGCCGGACTACCTTTGAGCATTTACGCACAACTAGGATTAATCTTGTTGGTAGGTTTAGCAAGTAAGAACGCCATTCTTGTTGTTGAATTTGCTAAAGAAGAGAGAGAGCGTGGCTCAAGCATAGTCAAAGCCGCAATAACGGGAACAAAAGAAAGGTTCCGTTCGGTATTAATGACGGCGTTTACCTTTATTTTAGGTGTATGGCCGATGATTGTAGCCACCGGAGCCGGAGCCGCCAGCCGAATTGCGATAGGCGTACCAGTATTTTACGGTATGCTTGTCGGTACGGCCTGTGGTTTATTGGTAATACCGCTGTTATACATTTTGTTTGAGACCTTAAGAGAAAAGGTCAGCGGCAAACCCAAATTTCAGGAACAATAACTTCTGAAGCCTAAAAATCCCGAAGACAACTTCGGGATTTTTTTTATATAAAAAACGAAAGCCCATATTGACAAAACAAATATTTTATGACAAAATCGCAGAAAATTATATTATTAACATTTAAATTATTAGGCATATGAAAAAGTTTGTAATTATTGTTTTAGGACTATGTTTTATATACTTAGTTCTAGACAAATGCGGTGTAAAACCAAGCTATTTATTGGAAAAGGTAGGAATCACGCAAAAAGATTCGACCCAAGTAGCAGAAACATTAACAACAGAAACTACGGTTGAAACTTCCCAAGACGGCTCAACCAAAGTTGCCCCGAGCAACAAAGAAGTTTTGGAGGAAATAAAGCAAAAAAAGAAAGCAGAAAATTCCACCAATACTCAAGTTTCGCCGGCAGGAAAGATAAGCTATCGTATTTTCCCCTATCAAGAAGAAATACGTTATAAAACAAACAAAATAACGATTGACAGTGTCATCACCCATTATATCGGTGGCTATCTTAACTACGAACAAGGCAAGCCAAAGATATATGTAAATGAATATGTTCCGAGTGCAAGATTCAAAGGAACAGAGGAATACGATAGCTTCAAAAAAAATCTTGAAATATTGAATTCCCCGATAAGAAGACAACTGACATTGTATCATGAGTTTACGCACCAGCTCAATAATGTTTACGCTTTGAAAAACTTGAGTCGCAAGGATGAAATTCTCATCAACAAATATGATGAAATTTCAGCCAGTCTGGCAGAGTTGTTGTTAGCAAGAGAATTGTATATAGAAACAGGTTGGGAAGACCTCTTTCAAAACAAACTCGAATTTTATTACAAAAAGGGGCTAAAAAACAAAACGATTACACCGCAAAAGGGACAGATGAGTGAGGAAGAAATCTCGTTCATTATCAATCAACTTGTTGAAAATTGGTGTAAGGATGTTGAGCAATACTATGCTCAAAAAGAGGTAAACAAAAACCTCAATCAAACCAATAACAACAAACCGTTGAGTGAAGAAGAACTCCAAAACATAATCAAACAATTTTTTGCTTATGAGATAGGCGGAAAAAAGATTAATTTTTTGGATTACCTAAAAAGTAAAATAGAACTGACGACATTAGAATTAATCACGGTCAACAGCCGAGAAATCAGTTAGTTCCGTTACAATAAAAAAAGCAGAGTAAAAAAACTCTGCTTTTTTTATAGAAAACTTATATCACAAAAACAAAAAAAAGGCTCTGGAAATCAGAGCCTTTAATTTAGAAGAATTGGATGTTATTTCCCTCCGATATTAACAAACGGAGTTGAATTACCAAACATATATTGCGGTAATTTACCATCCCACTTTTGAACAGCTTCATATTCTGTCAAGCCCTTGTTTTTGGACAAGGCTTCTGATTTAATTTCCATAGCTTCAGCCTCGGCTTTGGCAGAAATAAGTTTTTGTTCAGCCTCTTCCTTAATTCGTTTGGTATTGTTGACAGCCTCTTGAGCTTTTTGCTCAGCTATTACTTTGTCTTCAATAGCCCCTTCGAATTTATCGGAATAGTCTATGTCATTAAGTTGGAACAGTACATTCTGAATAAAGCGTTTATCCAAACGTGTCTGCAACAATTCAATGATTTCCACACGAGCTTTATCGCGGTTCGAAACCAAATCCTGAGCCTGCCATTTCCCAATAACATCTTTCAAAACATCATTCAGGTGATTGAAAATCAACTTGGTTTTATAATCCAAGCCGATATTTTCATAAAGAATATGCACACTATTTGGTGCCAAATCATAAGTAATATTATACTTAATCTTGGCGGTCTGCATATCTTTTGTGTAGGTTTCTGTGCTGTCTTTGATAACCTGCGTCCGGACATCAACATCCGTTACATCGGACACAAACGGCACTTTCAAACCAACCCCGTTAGGCAGGGATTTTTGCACAACCTTTCCCAACACAACCATCACTCCGCGATGACCGGGAGCAACTGTGTAAACGCTTGAAATGAGCAATCCGAGGACAAGAAGTCCCAAGACTGTAATAACGCTCCACTTAACAACTTTTTTTCCGCTGTTTTGATATTCATTCATAAATAAAAGAATTATAAATAAACATTTTTCTAAAATGACTACGATTATTTTTTAAATAACAGACATTGATTTTATATACGGATCCCTAAAACACGTAGTTCAAAACTGCAAACACAGCCGGGCGGTCATAGCGAATGACTCTTTTATCAAAATCTGATAAGTGAAAACTAAACTTTTCAACAACCATTTATTCAAATAGAGAAAATGTTT
Source organism: uncultured Alphaproteobacteria bacterium (assembly GCA_944390275.1). Lineage (GTDB taxonomy): Bacteria > Pseudomonadota > Alphaproteobacteria > RF32 > CAG-239 > HGM16780. Next base: position 101,619 of record CALXPL010000003.1, on the reverse strand, counting down.
AATAATTAATAATAAAATATCAAAAGGAAATTAACTCAATTTTCGTACATTGTCAATACAAAATAGCGTAAGATAGACAAAAAATTGATTTATCGTATTTATTTTCATTGACAAAAAAAATATATTCTGTATCTTAAATTCCAATTAACATTATTATTAATCAAAATTATAAATCATTATGAAACAATTATTATTATTTTTAATGCTTGTACTCACATTGAGTTCATGCACAACAAACAAAGATAATTACACTTATCTTGCCAGCGGAACGATTGAAAGCATAGACAAGAACAACACGATTTTTGTTGAGGATGTTGGCTATCCCCTCAAAGGCGGCGTTGAAGATTACTATTTGAATGAGGAATTAAAAGTTGGCGATAAAGTCAACATATATTCCTACAAGGGTAAGTTACTTGCAACTAAAATAGATGGCTCATATATTCCAAACTTGCAGCAATGGATAAGCCCTATTTCAAGTTTTTCGAAAACTAGTGTTTTTGCCATATTAACTGTTATTGGCATCATAGGCTTTGCAATATGTGGTTCACTTTTGAATATATACAAAACCTTCACGATTTTACGCTATCCTTTGCTAACTTTAAGCGGAATAATCGGTATTTCATCTTTTGTAATTTACCTATTAACTCCGAATATAGAATACAAAGGCACAGTAACTTTTGATGAGAAGACACTGACAGATGATCGTGCAATCATTGAAAACATTGCCTATCCGGCATCAAATGTATATTACAAAAAAGTAGTCAAGCAAAACTGTTTTGTCTATCAAGCGGAAGATGAAATTTTCCTAATTAACCAAGATGAGATAACGGGAGAACATCCAGAGTTATTGGCACCAGCGGTTAATCAGAAAACAGCAAAGAATTTGAAACTCACCATGATAATTTGCGTAATTGTGTTTGTATTGAGCTTAAAGAGCTTTTATAAAATGATGAAGTTCGTAAACAACAAATTTTCCCTTTGGGCTTCAAAGCTAACTTTCAAACGAAAGAAAACATATATTAAAGAAGAAGTCAATTCTTCAGGAGGTTTAGGAAGTTTTGTACACGAATAAAATTTAAGGTTTGGAAAAAATTTCCAAACCTTTTTTTATTTTTCAAAAAATAAAAAATCCCCATGAAAAAATCACAGGGAAATAAAAAATTACCATGCAAAGCAAAATTATTTAACAATCATCGCCGTAAATTCAGCTTCAGAAACTAATTTTCCATCCACAAATGTCTCACCTTTAAAGACATAAATTTTGCCGCGTTCTTTAATTTTTTCAACATGCATTTTCAGTTGATCTCCGGGCTTAACCGGTTTACGAAATTTAACACCATCAATAGACATAAAGAAAACACCGAGTTTTTCTTCTTTATAATTTTCCATACCCGAAATAACAACGGCACCGGCAGTCTGAGCCATCGCTTCGATTTGCAAGACACCGGGCATAACCGGATTTCCGGGGAAATGTCCTTGGAAAAACTCTTCATTCATGGTAACATTTTTCAAACCGATACCTTTAACCCCCGGTTCTTCAACCTCCAAACGGTCAACCAACAAAAAGGGATAACGATGGGGTAACATATCCATGATATCTTCAATATTATAAATTTTATTTTCAGCCATAACAAACCTCATAACTCTATTAAAAAAACTATTTTTTACCAACTTTTTGCAAATAAGCAACTTGGCGCATAAAATCTTTAATGGGAACAGCAGGATAACCCATAACCACTTCACCGGGCTTAATATCGCGCATAATTCCGGATTGAGAAGCAACCTGCGCTCCGCTGCCGATAGTCAAATGATCAGCAAAACCGGTCTGTCCTCCGCAAACAACATAATCACCAAAAGTACAACTTCCGGCAATACCGGCTTGAGCCACTAAAATACACCCGTTTCCAAACTTGTCATTATGAGCAATTTGTACCAGATTATCCACGCGCATGCCGTCGCCGATAACCGTATCATCAAGAGCACCGCGGTCAACACAAGTATTTGCTCCGATTTCGACATCATTTCCGATGATAACCCGCCCAAGTTGAGGAATACGTTTATGTTTTCCGTCAATCATCATAAAACCGAACCCATCTTGCCCAATACGAGCACCGGTATAAATATAACAATTATCACCGATAATCGCATAAGCAATTGAAGCATTTGCTCCGATACGCGTATTCGTACCAATCACACAACCGCGAGCAATAACTGCTCCGGCTTCAATGACGCAATTTTCCCCGATACGAACATTTTCACCGATAACTACATATTCACCGATTGTACAATTCGGAGCAATGATGGCACTGGGATGAATCTTAGCCGTTGAAGCAATATCGGGTTTTGCCGTATATTCGCTGTAAAATTCGATATTAAGTTTCAAAAACGAAAGTTTCGGATTTTTAGCGATTAAAACAATGACGCCTTCTGCCACAAAAGGAGCAAGTTCTTCGGTTGTAACACAAGCCGTTGCCTTAATTTGTCCCCCTTTTTCTTTAGCTTTTTTATCATAGAAAAAACAAATTTCACCATTTTTAGCCGAAGACATAGTTGCAATATCGTTAATAAGAACTTGAGACTTTGAAGGATCGACCATTTTTGCTTCACAAATTTCAGCAATTTTCTGCAAAGTAAAAGGTCCTTTATTTTCAAAAAAATTTATATCAACCATGCAACACTCCTGAGATTAACTATTACAAACGTGTTCCAAAATTCAAACGGAAAACTTCGGTCTTATCATAATCTTCTTTAACAACCGGGAAGGCCAAATCAATATCAATATTACCCATAGGAGATTGCCATGTAACACCGACACCTGTTGAAACACGAGGTGAAGAAGAATATTCGACAATAGCGGGATCCATATTATCAGGTTTACCCAGCATACCGACATCAACAAACGTACGTCCCTTAACACCAAGTTCATCCAAACCGATTGGGAAAGACATTTCGGCACCGGTATAAATCATCCAGTTACCACCTAAAGCATCATCGGTATAGCGGTCACGCGCACCAATACCGGCATATTCAAAACCGCGCATATTATAACCACCAAGATAATAACGATTTGACAAGCGAACATCTTTATCGCCAAATCCGGCAATATAACCACCGTTAGCAAAGAGCTTAAAGGTATAATAATCAGCTATTGTATAATATTTATAGGCTTTAACATCAAACTTATAAAATTTCTCATCGCCACCGGCACCGGCAATATCATTTCCGAAAGACAAATAATAACCTTCTTTCGGATTGATGGCACTATCGCGTTTATCATAAACCAAAGTTTGCCCAAAGATAGAACCGGTATAACTCCCCTCTTCTTCCTTAATATAGATAGAAGCATCATCGGCAACGTCTTCAATTTTATCACGACGCAAAGTATAACGAACATATTGAGACAAATCATCGGTATATTTCCATCCCAAACGCAATCTTCCGCCGGTAGAAGTACTATCATAAGACCCTTCATCTTGATAGTCTTCACTGGTATGGAACAAATCGACACCGGCACTTAAACGACGTCCTAAGAAATAGGGTTCGGTAAAGTTAATATTATAATCTTGAGCACGTTGAGAAACACCAATATCTAAGCCCAGTTGTTGCCCGCGTCCTTGGAAGTTATTTTCGGTAACACCTGTTCTGACCAAAGCACCGTTAACGGTAGAATAACCGACACCGACATTAAAGTAACCAGTAGATTTTTCCTGAACATCGACGTTAATATCTGCTTTGTTGCTGTCAGCACTAGGCACGGTTTGAATATCAACTTTGCTAAAGTAATCAAGATTTTCGACATTACGACGAGAAGCACGAATTTTTGAAGCATTGAAAGCATCGCCTTCGGCAATACGGAATTCCCGACGTATAACATCATCATCGGTACGCGTATTTCCTGTAATATTAATTTTATCAACAAAAACGCGCGCTCCTTCTTTTATGGTAAAAGTCAAGACTAAAGAAGCATCGGCAGGATTACGCTCCAACTTAGGTTCGACATCAACAAAAGCAAAACCTTTTTTACCAAGAGATTCCGTAATTTCCAAAATAGATTTTTCCACTAATTCGGCATTATAATAATCACCGACCTCAAATAACAAAGATTCATTTAAGGAAGCCGTATCAACATCTTTAATTTCGGAAACAATAGCGACATCCGTTACACGATAACGAGGTCCTTCATCTAAGACATACGTTAACACAAAAGAAGTTTTATCGGGACTTAATTCAGCAACGGAGGAAACAACGCGAAAATCGGCATAGCCATGACGCAAATAGAAACGTCTCAACAATTCACTATCATAATTTGTTTTTTCGGCATCATAATTTTCGGCATTTGAAAAGATGCGGTACCAACGACTTTCTTTACTCATAATTTCATTTTGCAAATCATCGCTTGAATAATGAGCATTTCCGACAAAATTAACTTTTTCAATAGAGGCGGCGGGACCTTCTTCAATTTCAAAAATCAAATCCACAGTATTATTATCGCGTTTAATAATTTTTGGGTCAACCGCTGTTGCATAACGTCCGTTTCTTTTATAAACTTCTAAAATACGTTGAACGTCTTCTTGAACTTTAGCTTTGCTGTAAGTTCCGCGAGGCATGGATTGAACTTCTTTTTCAAGCAAAGAAGCATCAATTTTATCAGCTCCGTCAAAAACACGCTCACCAATAACCGGACTTTCAACCACTTTGATAACAAGAGTACCGTCAGGAGTAACCGAAAACGACACATCTTCAAACAACCCCGTTGCATAGAGATGTTTTAAGGATTCGTCCATTTTATCTTCGGACACAACTTTACTTTTATCAATATCCAAATAAGACATGACTGTTTCATTTTCGACGCGTTGCAATCCATCGACTTGAATATCGCGAATATAGACATCCGCGGCAGAAGCATTAAAAGCGACAGCCAAACTCATAAGACAAGAGCTAAAATAAAGTTTTTTCATAAGAGTACCATTCCTCAAATTAAGCAAACCAACGATTAATCAAGCGGACAATATCATTCCAAGTTGCAAAAATCATCAAAGCCATAATCAAAGCAAAACCTGTTTTAAACAAATAATCCTTGATTTTTGTTCCCAATTCACGACGCGTAACCAGCTCAATCAAATTAATGACGATATGTCCGCCATCCAGCAAGGGAATAGGAAAGAGATTAATCAATCCTAAATTAATGGAGAGCAAGGCCATAAAGACAATAAAATCGAGAATACCATTTTGTTTGGTAATATCACCGGACATTTCAGCGATTCGAATAATACCGCCGACATCATCACCGCCGCGTTGACCGGTAATCATTTGTCCGACCCCGCGCAAAGTAGCATCGGTAATACTCCATGTTTCGCGACAAGCCTCATGCACGGCATCAAGGAAGCTCAATCTTTGATGGTCTATTTCCATAACATTAAGAGATTTCACTCCCAACATAATTTTAGAAGTAGATGTCCCATCAGAATTTTTTACCTCAACAGGTTTTAAATTTAGATTAATATTTTTTTCACTTCCATCACGCAAGACAACAACTTCGGCTTTACCGTCAACCGCCAAAGTAACCTCGTAATTTATGTCCTGAAAATTATTGATATCATGACCGTTAATTTTCAAAATACGATCATTGGGTTGAATTCCGGCTTGTTGAGCGGCACTTCCCTCAATAACGGAGCCGACGATAGGAGGAAAATCCATTTTTCCGAGAGTAAAAAAGATGGAAGTAAATACCAAAATAGCAAACAAGTAATTAGCCGCAGGACCGGCTACGGCAATTAAAATTTTTTGAAAAGGAGGTAAGAATTGGAAAACGTGTTTTTTTTCTTCATCGGATAAATCTTTGAGTTTATCGGATTCGGAAGCGGAGGAAGCATCTTCATCACCAAAAAATTTACAATATCCGCCAAGAGGGATAGCACCTATTTTCCAATGAGTACCTTTTTTATCGTCTTTTCCCCAAAGTTCTTTTCCAAAACCGATAGAAAATTCATCAACTTTAACTTTTAAAAGTCGCGCAACCCAAAAATGTCCCAACTCATGAACAAAAACAAGAATTCCGAGCAGGACAAGGAAAGGAACGACATAATAAACAAGATTAATCAACAACTGCATAATTACTAACTCATCTGAAAATTAAAAAGCAAAATAACAAAAATCAAAACAAACGGAGCGGCAAAGACCAAGCCGTCGATTCGGTCAAAGATACCGCCATGTCCCGGAATAAGATTGCTTGAATCTTTAAGATTTAGGGTACGTTTCATATACGATTCGATGAGGTCGCCGATTTGAGCAATAACGGCAACAACGGGAGCTGCCGCAATAAGAGCTGTTTGCCAATAAGGTTGAATGTCAAAAGCAAAGACATAGGCCCAAGTAACCAATGTAGCCAAGAGCATTCCGCCCAACAAACCGGACCAAGTTTTATTCGGACTGATTTTCGGAGCCAATTTAGGACCTTTGAGAGAAGTACCGACGACATAACCACCGATATCAACGCTCCAAACGGTTAAAACGAACCATAAAACGCATTCCAAACCACCGATACTATACAACCAAGCGAAAGCCCCCAAACCAATAGAGATGTAAGGAGCTCCAAGAATTAAGAAAGCACGATGTTTTTCACCTTTAGACTTAGAGACAGCCAAAGCGGAAGCGAGGACAATAGCCAAAGGAACGGCAAAAATATGCAAGAGCCAAACCGAAGCCCCGAGAGCAAAAGCATAAATAGAAGCAAAAAGATTTTTTTTGGAAGTTGGCAACATCTGCGTCCATTCCCAAATTAAAAGGCAACCGAGAAACAATACAAAAAGGTTGAAATAAGGCATTCCCAAATAAATAGCCAACAAGGTCAAAGGAACAATAAGTAGAGAACTTAAAATGCGCTTAGTCAAAGCATCACGCTTAGATTTTTCCATATCTTCTCTCCCGAGATTTAAATTGAGTTACAATGCTTTCGAGTTCTTTTTCATCAAAATCGGGCCATTGAGTTTGAGAAAAGAACAATTCGGTATAAGCAAGTTGCCACAACAAAAAGTTACTAATTCGAAATTCACCGCCGGTACGAATTAAGACATCCGGATCGGGAATATTTTTTGTATATAGCATATCAGAAAAAGTTTGAATATCAACATCACTTTCCGAGATATCACCTTTTTTTAACAAGCAAGCCAAATTTTTAACTGCCTGCAACATTTCTTGACGAGCACCATAACTGATAGCAAAACAAAGGGTTAATCCGGTATTTTGAGCGGTTTGTTTTTCCAGATTTTCCATTGCCTTAACAATATCATCATCAAGCATATAACGTTCGCCGATAAAGAGAATACGAACATTATTTTCATGAAGTTCTTGAAAATCGGAATGCAAATACTCGCGCAACAAAGACATCAAAGTATCGACTTCATCTTTCGGACGGTTCCAATTTTCGGTAGAAAAAGCATAAAGCGTAAGATATTTCACACCGAGTTTATTTGCCGCTTTAGCAATTATTTTAACATTTTCTGCCCCTTTTTTATGACCGGCTGAGCGAGGTAAAAGGCGCTTTTGAGCCCACCGACCATTACCGTCCATGATAATTGCAATATGTTTTAAGGATTCTGCCATAATCAAATAAAAAACCCAAGAATTACACCAAAAACGCCTCTTCAACAAAAAAGAGGAGGCGTTTTAATCAGTCACACATTAAACCTGAAGAATATCTTTTTCTTTTTGAGCAAGAAGTTCTTCAATCTTTTTAATTGCTTCATCCGTCAATTTTTGAATTTCGTTTTCATAACGTTTTTCATCATCTTCGGAAATAGCATTATCTTTTTTAAGTTTTTTAACTTCATCCAAAGCATCGCGGCGCAAATTACGAATAGCCACTTTATTGTTCTCGGCATATTTTCCGGCGACTTTTGTTAATTCTTTTCTTCTTTCTTCAGAAAGCGGAGGAATAGGCACACGAATGAGCTGACCGTCAGAAGCCGGATTCAGACCGAGTTCCGATTCCATAATCGCTTTTTCAACAGCTTTAGCCATACTTCTATCCCAAACGGAAATAGAAATTGTACGAGCATCGGGAGTAGAAACGGTACCGAGTTGAGCAATCGGGGTCATACTTCCGTAGGCTTCCACCATAATTCCGTCAAGCAAGCTGGCATGAGCTCTTCCGGCGCGAAGGCTGCCAAAATCAGCTTTTAAAGATTCCAAAGTTTTATCCATTTTGGATTTTGTTTCGTTTTTAATAGATGAAAAATCAGACATATTAATTCATACCTCAAAAAAATTTTCCGCTAAGAGCATAATTATTTATTTTCTTACGTTTGGCAAGCAGTTTTTCAAGTTGATGTTAAATTATTTAATAAGAGAAAACACACCTTTTCCGCAAACAGCCTTAGCCAAAGAGCCTTTTTCGTGTTGAGAAAAGACCATAATCGGAATATGATTTTCACGAGCCATGGCAATTGCCGTCATATCCATAACCGCCAACTGTTTTTCGATAACTTCATCATAAGAAACGGTATCATAACGTTTTGCTTCAGGATTTTTTCGCGGATCAGCATCATAAACACCATCGACTTGTGTTGATTTCATAATCACATCACATTTCATTTCGGAAGCACGTAAGACAGCACCGGTATCTGTTGTAAAGAAAGGATTTCCGGTACCTCCGGCAAAGATAACAATACGTTTTTTCTCCAAATGACGCAAGGCGCGACGATAGAGATAGGATTCGCAAACTTGCGGCACCTGCAAACCGGACATCACGCGCACGGGCAGATTATTTTGTTCCATAATATTTTGTAAATAAACGGCATTCATAATTGTCGCCATCATACCGACATAATCACCGACGGTTCGATCAATTCCCTTAGAAGCCTCCTGCACTCCGCGAAAAATATTACCGCCTCCAACAATAATACAAATTTCCACACCGGTTTCATGAATGAGTTTGATTTCGTTGACAATATTTTTCACGGCATCGGCATCGATACCGAAATTTTGTTTTCCCATTAATCCTTCACCGGAAACTTTTAACAGGATTCGTTTATAAATAGGCTTCATAAGAGTTCCTTATCAAAAAAAATTATTGTTTTAGATATATTAATGAAGAAAACCAGAAAGTCATCAACTATTATCAACTTATTCGCACAAGAGATACACAAGAGGGGAAAAATAAGGTTGAAATAACAAAACGATAAGATTAAGAATAAAAGAAAACGATAAAGAAAAGGAGAACGCCATGAATATCGGAACATATTTTATACTTGCGGCAATCGGGGGATACTTGCTGGGTTCAATACCTTTCGGATTAGTATTAACCAAGATTTGCGGCTTGGGAGATATCCGAAAAATAGGTTCCGGCAACATCGGAGCCACCAACGTTCTCCGCACGGGACGCAAAGATTTAGCCTTACTCACGGTCATATTAGATGCCTCCAAAGCCGGTATTGCCGCTCTCATAGCTCAAGCCTACGCACCGGAAGGCTTTTGCAGCATACTCGGTTTTATCTCAACCGTTCCGGTTGTTTCGGGCTTAATTGCCGGTGTCATGGGAGTTATCGGTCATAATTTTCCGGTTTGGTTAAAATTTAAGGGCGGTAAAGGTGTCGCCTCAGGATTCGGTTTTATCGTCGCCACTCAAGCACAATTAGGATTAATCGCATTAGGCGTATGGCTAATCACGGCATTTACCACACGTTATTCATCACTCTCCGCCATTTTAGCTTGTCTTTCTGTTCCTGTTTTTGCTTTCTTCCTTAGTGATCCGGTACACGCCATTTTTTATAGTGCAATTGCTTTACTTGTCTTAATCAGACATCATGCCAACATTGTTCGTTTGTATAAAGGCACGGAAAGCAAAATCAGTTTTAAGAAAAAATAGGTAAAGATGGAAACGGAAAAACTGATAAATTGGATTCGGTTAATCAACACGGAAACCATAGGGCCTATAAGTTTTTTCAAACTCAAACAACGTTATGACAGTATTGAGGATGCTCTTCAGGAAGTTTCCAAACGACATAATGTTCCCTCAAAGAAAGATGCCGAAGAAGAAATCAAAAAAGCCGAAAAACAAAACATCAAAATTTTAAGTTTTGAAGATGAAGGCTATCCGAAACATTTAAGGCATCTGGTAGATGCCCCGCCGATTCTCTATATCAAAGGCAACACCAAACTTTTAACACAAGAACAAGCCCTATCCGTGGTCGGAGCCCGTAATGCGTCAATTAACGGCAGGAAACAAGCCTCACGCTTATCCTATGATTTAACGGAGAATGACATTTTAATCATATCGGGAATGGCCCGAGGCATAGATACCGCCGCCCACAAAGGAGCGTTATATGCCAACAACCAAAGCGGAGCAACTATTGCCGTTTTAGGTACGGGGGTTGATGTTCCCTACCCTTCGGAAAATGCCCCTTTATATGAACAAATTAGCGAACAAGGAGCAATTATTTCCGAACTTCCTTTAGGAACACAACCGCAAAGCAACAATTTTCCGCGACGCAATCGAATTGTCGCCGGCTTGTCTTTAGGGACGCTTGTTGTTGAAGCCACTCTTAACTCGGGTTCCTTAATTACCGCAAGATTAGCTTTAGAACAAGGAAAAGAAATTTTTGCCATTCCGGGATCTCCGCTGGAGGGTCGTTCATCAGGGTGTAACAAGCTCATCAAAGAAGGAGCAATTCTGATAGAAAATTACGAAGATATTTTAAAAGAACTCCCGCTCTTTTTAACAAAACACAGAGAGGAATCACACTACAAAGAAGAACTGGGATTATTTGACAAGCCCCTTGACAAAGTAAAAAATTATGGAGATATTCCAGAAAAGGTAACACCATTAAGTGATGTTTTAACCGAAGAGGGTATTTTAATAGATGATTTAATCCAATTATCGGGTCTGAGCGGCACGGCATTGTCAACAGAACTGTTAAAACTGGAAATGGAAAACAAAATCCAATACCTCTCGGGCAACAAAGTAGCATTGGTAAAACATAAAAGGTAAGCGCAGATGAAATTAGTTATTGTGGAATCTCCGGCAAAAGCGAAAACCATTAACAAATATTTGGGCAGTGATTATAAAGTATTGGCCAGTTTTGGTCATATTCGCGATTTGCCGAGCAAAGACGGTTCCGTCAATCCGGATGAAGATTTTGCAATGACCTGGGAATTAAGCCCCGGAGGCAAGAAACGCTTAAGCGACATTATCAAAGAAGTTAAGAACTGCGATACAATAATTCTGGCATCCGACCCGGATAGAGAAGGAGAAGCCATCGCTTGGCATATATTAGAAGAGTTAAATGCCAAAAAAGCCATAAAAGGCAAAAAAATAGAACGCGTTGTTTTTCACGAAATTACCAAACATGCCGTAACGGAAGCCATCCAAAACCCCCGACAAATTGATGATAATTTGGTATCGGCCTACATGGCAAGGCGCGCATTGGATTATCTCGTTGGTTTTACCTTATCACCGGTATTATGGCGCAAACTCCCCGGTTCAAAATCAGCCGGCAGAGTTCAATCGGTTGCTTTACGCTTAATCTGCGACCGAGAAACGGAAATTGAAAAATTCAAACCGGAAGAATATTGGACGATTGATGTTGATGTATTAACGGCGAAACAAGCCCTAATCACCACGCACCTCATTCAGTTGGATGGCAAGAAACTTGAAAAATTTGATATAAAACAACAAATCAGTGCCGAAGAAGCCAAAACCAAGATTGAAGCACAGGAATTTGCGGTATCCAATGTTGAAAGAAAGAAAGCCAACCGCTATCCGGCTCCGCCTTTCACAACGTCAACCTTACAACAAGAAGCCGCGCGCAAATTAAGATATTCCGCCAAAAAAACGATGCAAATCGCCCAAAAGCTGTATGAAGAAGGTTTAATTACATATATGCGTACGGATGCGGTTAACTTATCACAAGAAGCGATTAGTGCCTGCCGAGAAGCCATAGTCAAATATTTCGGAGAAGATTACCTTCCCAAACAAGCAAAAGAATATAAGACAAAGAGCAAAAACGCTCAAGAAGCGCACGAAGCAATCCGTCCTTCTGATGTCATGAACACTCCGAAGAAGTTAGAAGCAAAATTAGATTCGGATGCTCATAAACTGTATGAATTAATCTGGAAGAGAACCATAGCCTGTCAGATGAATCCGGCAGTTATGGATAAAGTCGCCATAGATTTTCTCTCCCAAGACACACAAATTTTGCTTCGCGCCAACGGTCAAGTAATTGCCTTTGACGGCTTTTTAAAACTTTACCAAGAGAGTAAAGACGATTCGGATGACGATGAAGAAAACAGAATATTACCAAACGTTGAAAACGGAGAAAAAGTAACCAAAGGCGAAATAAGAACAGATCAACATTTTACCACCCCTCCTCCCCGTTTTACGGAAGCGAGCTTGGTAAAGAAGTTAGAAGAGCTGGGGATTGGCCGTCCATCGACTTACGCGACGATAATTTCCGTTTTACAAGAAAGAAAATATGTCCGTGTTGAAAAATTAAGATTTATACCGGAAGACCGCGGAAGAATAGTTACGGTATTTTTAGAAAACTTTTTCAAAAAATATGTTGAGTACGACTTTACGGCACAAATGGAAGAATTTTTAGATGACATTTCGGCCGGAGAAATGGAATGGAAAAAGCTATTAACGGGATTTTGGAATAAGTTTATAAAGAATGTTGATGCGGTAAAACCGCTTCAAATCACGGAAGTTATTGACCGTATTGATGAAGCCCTTTCCTACCACTTATTTCCTCCTCGTGAAGACGGCTCTGATCCAAGAATATGCCCGGACTGCGGCAAAGGAAAATTAAGTGTCAAATTCGGCAAATTCGGAGCTTTCATCGGTTGTTCCAATTATCCGGATTGCAAATATACCAAACCGCTGACGGATGTAAAAGATGAAGAAGAAAAAGACACACCGCGTCAACCGGCTCCGGAAGATAAAATTTTGGGAGAAATGAATGGCCTAAAAGTATATCTTAAAAAAGGTCCTTACGGTTTTTATGTTCAATTGGGTGAAGATGCCACAGCCACAACGGAAAAGCCGAAACGTGCATCACTTCCCAAAAACATTAGTGCCGAAGAAATCACCTTTGAACAAGCGCAAAGGCTCCTAAGTTTGCCTTTTGATTTAGGAGAAGGCATAAGCGTAAACAGCGGTAAATTTGGCCCTTACGTTAAACAAGGCAACAAATCAAAATCCTTAACGGGAGCGGATAACATATTTAATATCACCTTAGAAAGAGCCAAAGCAATATTGTCGGGAGCGGTAGAACGTCCGCAAGGAACAGTTTTAGGAACACATCCGCAGGACAAAGCCGAGATAACCTTAAACAATGGCCGCTATGGTCCCTATATAAAATGGGGTAAAAATAATTATGCCATTCCCAAAGACTACAAGGGACAAGAAATCACATTAGACACGGCATTAAAAATAATCGAAGCCAAAAAATAAAAATAACTCCCGAATAAAAAAATCGGGAGTTATTTTTTTCGAAATGGATTAAGAAGCAAGACTTAAATTTGTAGCCACAATTTTTCCATCATGCATTGTTTCTTCAAAAAAAACTTGTTTTTCAGGAATTAAAAAAGGAATTTTTGACTTTCGTAATTCGGAAATATGAACAAACACATCATGATTATCATCATCAGAAACAATAAAACCATATCCTTTACGCAGACTAAACCACTTAACATGACCGGATTTCATAAAAAAACCTTTCACAAAAAAAATAACACACATACCAGAAGCTCTTAGTCTGTTACTATCATAATGTATTTTTTTATAAAAAATCAATACTAAAAATCGCAAAAGAAAAGAAATGTAGATAAACAAAAAAGGCAGTAAAAAGATACTGCCTTAAACATTCAGAATTGAAGACTCAAACCGCAAAGAGAAGACTTACGATACTGAATTTTATAAGTATCTTCATCTTTTTTAAAACGTACGGTAAAATCACCGGCACGTTGAGATTTTGGAATCAACTCAGCATTACAAATCAAAGGACGTTCCTTATCAACCAAAAGATAAAAATCATGTTTTTCAAAAAACATTTTTGCCGGTAAATACATCATTTCATCAAGAGGCATTTGACGATTAATTTTGGCAATATCCTCTGAAGTTACTTGCACTAAAGGATATTCATGTAATTCATTAGGAACAAGAGCATAAGGAAGAAAAGGAATATAGAACATAAAGAAACCATTATTCTCAGCAAATTCTTCCAACGGAACAAACCCCATAGGCAAAGCCAAAGGATTATCATCACCTAAAAAATAACGTTTTGTATCATCTTCATAGAGAGCAAATAAATCATCATGAAAAGAATTTTGCGCAGGAATACCAGGCAAAACATTTTTCAACTCTTGAATTAAAGGTTCATTCAAATACTGAAGATTTTCTTGAACAATAGATAATAATTTTCGCATAAAAATTAATTTTTAGATTTAAACAAAGCAAAATCACTTTTTTTGAACAAACCGATATTACCGGAATATTCATAAACGGCCACTTGTTCCTCAGAACAAACATCAGAGACAGACACGGCAATACCATAATATTTGCGATTAGCGGCAAAAAGTACGGTACGGTGTTTAAGAACAAAGACGACTTCAATCGGGGAAATATGAGTAACATTTACTCTCACCCCATAAACTTCACGACACACTTTTAACAAATGAGGAACAAGAAGTTCTGGATTTTTACAAGATTTAATCTGAAACATAACAATAACAATAATAATTCAACATTGTGGAAGATAATAGGACACAAAAAATTTTTGTCAAGAAAAGAAAATAAGAATAAAAACAAATAAAATATTTTAATCATTATTTTAGATATTCAAGTTATTCTGAAACAAAAAGAAATAGCAAAAATAAGGAAAATCCATGTTAGCATCACTTTTTAATTCGTTAAGTGAAACCGATAGTGCATTAATTCGGAGCTTTATAGCCTTTTTCACGGCATTAATCTTAGGATTAGCATTTGGAAACAAAACAATAGAATTTTTAAAACGGCATCAAGGAAAAGGACAACCGATAAGAGCCGATGGTCCACAAAGCCACATAGAAAGTAAGAAAGGCACCCCCACCATGGGAGGACTTATAATCATCGGCAGCAGTCTTACTTCAATACTCCTGTGGAGCGAATTAAGCAATCCGTTTGTATGGTGCTGTTTAGGAATTTACCTATTATACGGTTTAATAGGTTTTAGTGATGATTATGTAAAAGTAAAAAAACAAAGCTCTAATGCCCTATCAGGACCAGTAAGATTAATATTAGAATTTAGCAGTGCGTTAATTGCGATTTTAATTATAAGCTATTATACGGCAGAAGATACAAGATTTTCTTTAACGATACCCTATTTCAAAAATATGGCATTAAATTTATGGTGGTTTTATGTTCCGTTTGCCATGTTTGTCTTGGTCGGAACAGCAAATTCGGTAAATTTGAGTGATGGGCTTGACGGATTAGCCGGAGGTTTATGCGTCATAGCCTTTTCAGCCTTTATGATAATTCTATATATAGGCGGCAGCACACTAGCCGAAAATTTTGCCACACCATCAATAAGTGGAAGCATTGAAATCAGTATCATAAGCGCGGCGGTTATTGGAGGGTGCATCAGCTTTTTATGGTTTAATGCCCCTCCGGCAAAAATTTTCATGGGAGATACGGGCTCTTTGGCACTTGGCGGTTTATTGGGAACCATAGCCATTATCGGCAAACAAGAAATCTTACTTGCCATAATCGGAGGAATTTTTGTAATTGAAGCCTTGTCCGACATAATCCAAGTATTTTGGTACAAAAGGACAAAGCGTAGAGTTTTCTTAATGGCGCCGATTCACCATCACTTTGAACAATTGGGATGGAAAGAAACAACGGTTGTGTTAAGATTTTGGATAGTTGGATTTCTATTAGGAATTATAGGATTAAGTTCACTTCCGTTAATAGGAGAATAAAGATTGTTTAATTTTTCGAGAAACAGCCGCAGCATAATCAGCAATTGGTGGTGGACAGTCGATAAAGTATTGTTAAGTCTGGTAACAATACTTTTACTCATCGGAGTATTTTTAAATTTTTCAGCCAGTCCGGCGGTAGCCAATCGCATAGGAGCAGACACGTTTCATTTTGTAAAACGACAATTATTTTTTATTCCCATAGCCTACGGGCTAATGGTTTTATTATCGATGCAAAATTTAAAAACGATAAGAAGAATATCTATAATAGGCTATATAAGTATAACTTTTCTTATGGTTCTAACGCTATTTGTCGGTGAAAATATCAAAGGAGCGACCCGTTGGATAAGCATATTCGGATTTTCCATGCAACCCTCAGAATTTATCAAACCTTTTTTTGCTGTCGTAGCGGCTTGGTTATTTGATGGACAGAAGAGACATCAAGATTTTCCGGGAGATACACTTTCCACAGGATTATATGCCTTTACAATATTACTTTTGTTATCACAACCGGATGTTGGCATGAGCATAGTCGTAACGCTGATTTGGGGCTTTCAATTTTTTCTAAGCGGTTTATCGATTGTATTGGTAAGTCTGATGGCATTAGGCGGAATAATATTATTGGTTATAGCATACTTCAGTTTCAGCCATGTTCACGCGCGAGTTGAACAATTTTTAGCCTCAGGAGGAGAATTAAGTTACCAAGTTCGTAAATCATTAGAAGCCTTTCAAAACGGCAGCATTTTTGGACGCGGACCGGGAGAAGGTGTTGTAAAAATGAACATACCGGATGCGCATACAGATTTTATATTTGCCGTAGCCGGAGAAGAATTCGGATTATTTTTGTGTTTAATTATCATTTGCATATATGCAGCCATTGTCATACGAGCGATGATAATATCCATGAAAGATAATAACTTGTTTATTATCTTATCAGCATCGGCCTTATCAGCATCATTTGGACTTCAAGCCATCATCAACATGGCATCCACGATGCACTTAATGCCGACAAAAGGCATGACCTTGCCCTTTATCTCATACGGAGGTTCCTCATTATTGGCAAGTGCGATTGGTATAGGCATGTTGTTAGCAATCACCAGAAAAAATGTTAATGCGGAGGATAAAGATGAAACAGAATAAAGAAATTGAAAAGAGCAAACCCTTAATCATTTTGACGGCAGGTGGTACAGGAGGACATGTCTATCCGGCAGACGCATTAGCAGAAGAATTAAGCAAACGCGGCTATAGAGTAGAACTTGTAACAGATAGCCGAGGAAAAAACAATTACAAAGGTCAGTTGGGCAACATTCCTAATCACGCAGTACTAGCCGGAGGCTTAGTAGGCAAAGATGGTTTAACCAAAATAATGAATTTAGGAAAGACATGTTTAGGAATACTTCAATCCTGCTTATTATTATATCGCAAAAAACCGATATGTGTCGTTGGCTTTGGAGGATATGCTTCATTTCCGTGCGCCATGGCATCAATACTTTTAGGAACAGATTTAGTAATCCATGAACAAAACTCGGTAATGAGTCGAACCAATAGATTTTTAAGCAAATACGCGAGTTTAGTTGCGCAAAGTTTTCCCAAAGTAAAACATACGCCAGACACGGCCAAAACCCTATTAACAGGCATGCCAGTCAGAAAGAGCATAGTAGAAATAAGAAATCAGCCGCGTCCGAGTATAAACGAAGGAAAATTTCAAATATTGATATTAGGCGGGAGTCAGGGTGCAAAAATATTCAGTTACATTCTACCAACGGCAATTCAAAAACTGGATAAAAAAATTCAAAAACAGTTAACCATTTACCAGCAATGCCGCAAGGAAGACGAAGACGACTTAAAAGCAATATACAAGAACAGCCCGGCCAAAGTAATAGTATCGCCGTTTTTCAATAACATGCCTGAATTATATCAACAATCACATTTAATTATTTCACGAGCAGGAGCCTCAAGCATAAGTGAAATAAGTGTCGTGGGGATTCCATCGATTCTCATTCCCTTACCAACAGCAGCAGATAACCATCAAAGCGGGAATGCACAATTTTTAAAACAAAGCGGCGGAAGCATAGTCATGGAACAAACAGATTTCACGGCAGATAATCTCTCCAACATATTGGAAGAAATATTGAATCATCCGGAACGATTAGAAAAGATGGCAGAAAGCACACGTAGCCAAGGCATAACCAATGCTGCAGAATTATTGGCAAATGCAATAGAACAAAACATCATCAACAAAAAATAAGGACAAGAAATGTTCGATCAAATATTCAAACACAATATCATAGATTTACTTCCGGAAGTTCGCGGCAAATATAAAAAGAATGAACCGATGAAAAAGCACACATGGTTCGGTGTTGGGGGTCCTGCAGAAGTCATGTTTATACCGGAAGATAAAGAAGATTTAAGTAATTTCATACGCAAACGACCGCAAAATTTACCTCTCTACGTTATAGGAGGAGGTTCAAATCTCTTAGTCCGAGACGGAGGCATACCGGGAATTGTCATAAAATTAGATTCGCCACAATTCAAACAATACAAGATTGAAGGAAACAGCATTACTTGCGGCGGAGGGATGAAAAACATAGATTTGCAAAAAATAATGATAAATAATAAAATAGGAGGATTAGAATTCTTATCATCGATTCCCGGTTCGATAGGAGGCTCCGTAAGAACGAATGCCGGTTGTTACGGAAAAGAAGTAAAAGATGTCATTATAAAAGCAGAAATAATCAATGATGAAGGGGAGATAAAAGAAGTTCCGGTTGAAGATTTAATGTTAAGTTATCGCAACAGTTATTTTCCCGAAGATTGGATAATTACGGCAATAACCTTCAAAGTCTATCCGGATAGCCCCGAACACATTTTATCAATCATCAACGAACAAAAAAACAAAAGACAAAAGAGCCAACCGCATAATGTCCGCACGGCAGGTTCAACATTTAAGAATCCCGAAGGATTAAAGGCATGGGAACTCATAAAGAAAAGCGGCTGCGACAAATTAAAAGTAGGCGGAGCAGAAGTTTCAGATAAACATTGCAATTTTTTAATAAATACAGGAACAGCAAGCGCGCAAGATATTGAAGATTTAGGAGAAAGCATCAGAGCAAGAGTAAAAGAAGCAACCGCAATCACACTGGAATGGGAAATAAAACGAATAGGAATAAACAAAAGAGATGCCGACGAATAAAAATTCCCCGATACCAGAATTAAAGATTCCCACCACAATACCGGACAACAAAATAAGTTTGGTAAACGAATGGCCGTACCGATTACTCGGTAACGGTTTGATTATAGGAATAATATTATTTCTAGCCTCCATAACCATCACCATAAAAACAGACTTAATTAATAAGCAACTCTTAAGTTTAAAAGATTCGTTTTTCCTCATGACATCAGAATTAGGCTTTACACTAGATGATATAATAGTAGAAGGAAGAAAGCATACCGGAAAAGAAGAACTTTTAGCGCAAAGCGGCCTCAATCGCCACAGTAATATATTAGAAATTGATTTATACGAATTGAAAAGAAGAATAGAGGAACTTCCTTGGGTAAAACAAGCCCGCATCAGAAGGAGTTATTCGCCCAATGTAATACAAATAAGTTTAAAGGAGCATGAAGTAAAAAGTCTCTGGCAACATCAAGAAAAATTTTATCCCATCAGCGAAGAAGGAAAGGTAATCGAAGCCCCCTACACTCCGGATAAACCGCTATTACTCATAGTCGGAGACAACGCTCCGGAGCACATCAACGAATTATTATCAGAATTAGATACAGAATCAGAGATTTTTCAAAGAATAAGAGTAGCGCATTACATTTCCAATCGCCGCTGGAACTTAATTTTAGATGATATAAGCAACGGAATAACCATAAAACTTCCGGCCCAAGGAGTTAAAGAGGCATGGAAAAAATTACTAAAATTAAATAAAAGCAAAAACATTCTTAAACGTAAATTAACCAACATTGATTTAAGATTAAAAGGAAAAGTAATAATAAAGTTGGAAAGAAGCGGGAAAAGACCGACAAGGTCGCCAAAAAGAAAAGAGAATAAGATATAAAAAGAAGAGAGAATAAGATATAGGGGGATAAGTTGACACATTCATTTAATCGTCTGACAACGGTAGCCGCATTAGATATAGGCTCATCTAAGGTATGCTGCATCATAGCCAAAATCAGCCGAGATAAAAGAATAAACGTCGTCGGATACGGTTACAACGCCTCCAAAGGAATAAAGAACGGAATTATAACAGATTTAAATCAAGCAACCCTATCGGTATGTAATGCGGTTGAAACAGCGGAACAAATGGCAAATGAAAGAATAGATCGAGTAATTGTCAATATATCGGGAGATAAAATAAAAAGCGTCATAAAGAGTGCCAACATATCCATAAGCAAGAACCGTCCGATAAGTGAAAATGATATAAACAAAGTCATTGAAAAAGGCATTCACAAAATCAATGTTGAAGGCAACGAATTAATCCATTGCCTTCCCATGAGTTACAAATGTGATAACGGAGAAGAAATAAAAGACCCGCGCAATATCTACGGAGAAAATTTAAGTGTTGATATATTGCTTGGATTGATACCGGAAATAATGTTTCGCAATGTCGAAACCGTAATAGAAAACTCACATTTAGAGATAGCGGAAAAAGCATTTTCGGCTTATGCCTCGGGGTTAACGTGTCTAGTTGAAGATGAAATGGAAATAGGTTCGACCATAATAGATATAGGAGGAGGCACAACCAGCATATGCAGTTTCAAGCATGGTCATCCGACCTATTTTGCAGCACTTCCGGTAGGAGGGAATAACGTTACCAACGACATAGCATGGGGATTGACCACATCATTTACGCATGCAGAAAGATTAAAAACATTACATGGTTGCGCCTTTATGACAAGTAAAGACAAAGAAGAAAGCATAAATGTATATCCTGTTGGAGAAGAAGACGACAGTTCAATAAAACAGGTTCCCAAAGCAGAATTAATCAGTATCATAACTCCGCGTATAGAAGAAACATTTGAACTAGTGAATCAAAAACTCAGCGAACAAGGTTTAAAAAACATCTCGAGCCACCGAGTAGTACTCACGGGAGGAGGAAGCAACTTATCGGGAATAAGAGATGTTGCCGCGATGATATTAGATAAACAAGTTCGACTAGGCAAGCCAAGAAACATATTAAATCTTCCGGACAATTTATACAATCCGGCATTTTCGACAGCGGTAGGTTTGCTTTTATTTGCACTAAACTATACGGAAAAGAAACCTGGAAAGATTATAAATAAGGCTCCGCACAACGGGTCAAGTTTCAGTAAAATATTTGGCTGGATGAAACAAAACTTTTAAGAAAAAAGCCATGAAAAAAATCATGGCTTCAAACAGAAATAATCTTCAAAACAAAGATTATAGACACTTACATAATCGGTTCATCATCATTACGAATATCATCAATGATTTTATCCGCAAACTTGGAAAAATTGATTTTAGTCAGCAAAATTCCAGAAGCCATACCGCCCACAAAAAGGACAGCCAAACCGACACATTGAAAAAAACGTGTTTTCATACAAATACAAAATTAATAAATAACAATAATAAAATTCATAAAAATTAAATAGCAAAAAATAAAAGAAAGTCAAATAAATTAAAAAACAAAAAAATAGATTAAGTAGTAACGTTTACTTAATGAATTAAGAGTAGATTAGAAATAAAGAAAAAAAATTTTTAGATTGGAGAAAGAAAAACAATGTCTATCAAACTAGCTGTACCCGAAACGAGTATTACCCATTTAAAACCCCGTATATCCGTAATTGGAGTCGGAGGGGGCGGAGGCAACGCAGTAAACAACATGATAGCTCAAAATTTAGAAGGAGTTGATTTTATTGTTGCCAATACCGATTCGCAAGCGTTAGCGCACTCATCAGCGAGCAGGAAAATACAGTTAGGATTGAAGACGACACAAGGTTTAGGAGCCGGAGCACGTCCGGAGATAGGGAAACAAGCCGCGGAAGAAGCCAAAGAAGAAATAGAAAAGGAGATAGAAGGCTCCAATATGGTTTTCATCACAGCCGGCATGGGCGGTGGTACAGGCTCCGGAGCAGCCCCTGTTGTTGCCAAACTCGCTAAAGAAAAGGGAATATTGACGATTGGTGTCGTTACCAAACCGTTCCAATTTGAAGGCAGAAAGAGAATGGAAACAGCGGAAAAAGCCGTTGAAGAATTTACCAAAGCCGTAGATAGTATCATAATCATTCCCAATCAAAATTTATTCCGTATAGCCGACAAGAAAACGACATTAGCAGATGCCTTTATTATGGCAGATAATGTTTTATATTCAGGGGTTCGTTCAATTACGGATTTAATGATGATGCCTGGATTAATCAATTTGGATTTTGCCGACATAAAATCGATTATGCAGGATAAAGGCAAAGCCATCATGGGAACGGGAGAAGCGGAAGGAGAAGACCGAGCGGTCAAAGCAGCGGAACAAGCCTTATCGAATCCGTTATTAGATGATTGTAACATGAAAGGAGCCAAAGGGGTATTAATAAACATTACCGGAGGCAACGATATAACATTATTTGAAATAGATGAAGCCGCCAGTCGTATTAAAGAAGAAGTTGACGATGAAGCCAACATCATTTTCGGCTCGAGTTTTGATGAAACCCTAAACGGAAAGATAAGAGTTTCGATAGTAGCAACAGGTATAGGCGATGCCATAGGCAACGCGAACAAACCACAGCAGCCTCAAGCAGCCAAAATAGCAAGCTACATTGAGCAAAGCTACATACATGAAGTCAGCAAGCCGACCATACCGAGTTCAGAAATAGATTCGAACTTAGAAAAATTCTCAGCGACAAAACCAGTTACGGAAGCACCGACAACAGCAGCAGCAACAGAAAAAGAAATAATCAAAGAAATAATAAAAGAAGAACCGACAGTTACAGAAAAAGAAGTAGCTAAAGAAGCGGAAAACAGAAACATACAAGAAAATATCGTTGAAGAAAAGAAGGTTGAAACTTTCAGCAGTCTGGATGCATCGGAGGTAATAAGTGAAATGCCGCAAGCATCATCCTTATTCAAGGCCATAATCAACAACAAAACCGAAGACGCTTCAGTCAACGCACAATTAGAAAACATCTTATCATCAAACGAAAATGTTTTCACCGCCAAAACGAGCGTAAAGAATGTTGAAGAAGAACCGGAACTTTTCCCCAACCATAATCCCAAACCCTTCACGCACAAGAGTATTGAAGAGGAGCAAGAAAAATTAATAGTTAGTGATGAAGATGAAGAATATACACCAACATTAATAGAGCGCGTAACGGGATTTTCCATAGCGAAAAGGAACCGCAAGAAACTGAAAGAAAGCGAGCAAGCTCAAGAACAAATAGCGCCCTCTTTTTCAGAAGACAACGAAAATGATGATAGAATGAATTTAGAAATACCGTCATTTTTAAGAAGAAGATAAGAAGACGAACCAAAAACTCCCTTATTTTGAAGATAAGGGAGTTTTTTAGAGCAACATTGACGAGAAAATAAAAACTATAAATTAGAACAATAAATTAAATTTTTAAAACTGGGCGAACATTACGATCATAAAAGCTACTTTTGATAGCGCAAACGAGTTCACCGGAAAAAATTCTATACGCAGCGTAGTAATAAGTACATTCTGACGAAGTCCAATAAGTTTCATATTCTGAATTTCCTATGGGTTCTCCA
The DNA here is from genome assembly GCA_944390275.1 of uncultured Alphaproteobacteria bacterium. Taxonomy (GTDB): domain Bacteria; phylum Pseudomonadota; class Alphaproteobacteria; order RF32; family CAG-239; genus HGM16780. The sequence continues at coordinate 77,951 of CALXPL010000003.1, read as the reverse complement.
TTTGCCAATATTATAGCAGCATCTATTTCAGCAAGATGATTATCTATCGCATTCCAAATACCTGCTGCCGGTAAACACCATTTTCCTGCAGTACTTTCCGCTCCTGTTGGAGCATAATACGTGGCAGCAAGCGCAGCAGGATATTTCGATTTGCCTAAAGCGAGCATCGCTTCCGTATTTTCGCAGCTCTTCAAATCATATATTTCCGTTTGCCCTGTATAATTTGTTATTTCAGGTATATCAACATATTCTTCTGACCATTTTACATTAGTACTTACATTATATAAAGAAACAATCCATTTTTCATTATTTTCATCATAGACAACGACACCAATAGCTGTTTTTCCTTTGATAAGTTGTTCTCCACAGCTTCCGTCAGAAAAATAAATTGTTCCATAAGTACAATCTGTTGTTCCGTCGCTTTTGCAAGCCCATTTATCGCCAAAGGGACATTTGATACCACCGTTTTGGCAAGAAGTTTCGGTATAACCTAAACTTGCGCAGTCTTGGGTGGCAACACATTGTGCCAAAACATTGCTCGCAGAAAAAGGAGCCGTTAACAAAACCGAAGTTAATAAAGTATATTTTCTCATTTCTTTTCTCCTTTCTAATCGAGGCAATAAACATAATTCATGTTAAATGGACATTTAACGGATTTTCCCTCACAACTTTGTTTGGCATAACCCCAAGCCGAACAATTTTGGTTAAGAGAACACCAGTCTAAACCATTACAGACACAAGCTCCTTGCGAAGCATTCCAAACATAACCGCTTGCGCATTTACATTGTGAATATTTGCCATTACAAGCAGTTCCCTCTCCTCCGGCATAGCCCGTTCCACTACATGAGTATTTATAAGAACTTGAACAAACACATGCCCCTTGCGAAGCATTCCATGTAAAACCGTTTGCACATTTACATTTTGAATATTTGTTGTCGCAAGAATTCCCATCTCCTCCCGAATACCCCGTACCGGAGCAAGAATATTTGAAAGAAGTGGCACAAACGCATTTCTTTTGCGAGGAACTCCATTCATAATTATTGGGACATTTACATTCAGTATAATAAGTTCCGCTATCATCGGAACAGGTATTACCATAGCCGCCCAATGTTCCACAGGTTGGTGCTAAAACATATTTTTGTGGGTCGCATTTGATTTTGTATTTTTTACCATCACAAGATTGACATTCACCGTTGTTCACATAACCCGAGGGAATAGATGTATATTTATAATCAGAACAGAGATTACAACATTCTTTATATTTGCCGCCGCAAGGATTCCCAACACCTTGTTCTCCAAGAGCCGTATCACAAACTTGATTATATTCGGAAGAACATTCACAATCGGAATGATAAGAACTGTCATAAGGGCAATAAGAGGTAGGGGAGCTTCCATCGGGACAAGGCGTGTTGGTATAACCGGCTTGTTTACAAAGTTCCTCAGGAGTGCCGTGGTCATCGGGATTTCCTCCGCCCCCGCCACCGTCAGGAGTTTCCGTATTACCGAATTTGTCTGCTCCACAATTTCCCGCATCGGTTATAAAACACACCGAAGCAATTTTCACACCCTTATCTGTTCCTTTATCAAAAAGGTGTGATGATAAGTTGAGTATTTCCTGAGTATGGCGTATGTATGTGTGATGTGTGTGTAAAGTGGGAATGCCAGACTTGAGGTGAAATGAAGCTGCCTCAAAAGACGCATAAGATAAATTTCCGCTCTCAACATATAAGCCGACAGCAGACAGTAATAGTATCTTTGATATACTCTTCATCACATCCTCCTTCTTATCATCACGACTCTAATATAACATATTTGTTGCAACATGTAAATACCTAATTTTACTTGGAAAGAAGAAAAAGGACATAAAAAAATAAGGCAGAAAGACTGCCTTATAAAAAACATAAGAAAAAATTAAATAGGATAGCCGACAACTTGAGAAATCAAGATAGTATCTTCATCAATACCAAGAGCAGCAGCTAAATCTGATTTTTGGAAATCGGCCCGCACAACATTATTTAATCCTTTAGCCGCACAATAGAGAGCTACATTTTGGTACATAGACCCAGCCTGCATAGCATCAGTCATTCCTGCAGGATTACCATTTGTTGTATAAAGCAAGAAAACCGGAGCATTTTGAGTATATTCTTGAGTTTGTAAATAACTTCTCAAATCTTGAGCCGTAACTTGTTCAATATTGTTATTTTGAGCATTATACAGCCAAGCTCCGTTAGCCATCAACACATAGACTTGCATATTTTGTTGATTCATAGCTGTTGGAACGGTACGTTTCCCATCATCGCGATTAATTCCCCAAGCTGCCCATAGAATTTCGCTAAGCGTTTGGTAATCAATAGTATTGTAACTAAAATCCTTTCCAGAATGGCGATTATTAAGAGCTTCCATGATAGCCAAACCGCCAAAAATATTAGGGGGAGGCAAAGAATTAATGGGTAAATTTTGCATTTGAGCCCAACAAGGAGTCGCCAACCAAGTTGCGGCAAGAATAGGATAAACGAATTTCAAAAATTTCATAAAAACCTCCATAAAGTAAGACATAAAATATATAATCACAAAAAAAGAAAAAGAAACAACAAAAAAATAACTTGCGAAAAAAAATAAGAAGCCTATAAACGAGAAAGAGGAGAAAGAAAATGAATTATCTATTTATAGGCTTAGGTGGAGTTTTAGGAGCCATAAGCCGCCACTACATATTTACGCAATTTGAAAATAAAATCACAAATTTTCCATATCATACCTTAATAGTAAATATAATAGGATGTGCATTAATAGGAATATTAGCAGAAATATTTGCATTAAAAAGCAACCTTCCCTACCAAGCAAAATTATTTCTAATCACCGGATTTTTAGGTTCATTCACCACTTTTTCAACCTTTGCCCTAGATAACGTTTTTTTAATTGAAAAGAATGAAATGATAAAATCGCTTGTTTATACAAGTGGTTCGGTATTAAGCGGCATAATAGTCTGTTTTGCAGCCGCCTATGGCACAAGATTTTTTCTATTAGATAAAGCATAAAATAAATAAAAAAATACTATTGACACAAAAAAAAGATTAGTATATAAAGCATTCAGTTGTGCCGACATAGCTCAGTTGGTAGAGCTACTGATTTGTAATCAGTGGGTCCGCGGTTCGAGTCCGTGTGTCGGCACCATTACAAAAAAGCCTCCCTTGCGGAGGTTTTTTTGTAATGGTAACAATATAGAATTCTCGAACCGCGGAGAGAGCGGTTTGACTAGGAGGAGAGGCAGACGGAAGTATGACGGTGAGGGCAAAGCCCGGTTCATCGTCAAAATAAGGAAGAAAGTTGTAAAACAAACAATTACCACCATTTTTGAGTTTTCGTGTCAAAAGGATTTATCTTCTGGCCCATTAATGGAGTTAAAACTTTTATGGGAGTATTTTTAGTTTCTTCAAGAATCATATCTATAGATTCATGCCATGGGTGCAAAGCTAAATCAAATACAGCCCAATGAAGAGGTAAAATTTTTTCAGCTTTTAACTCTTTTGTAACTTTTATAACTTCTTGAGGAAACATATGGGTATTTGGCCATCCGGTATTCCAACCGTCAATTTCAAGAGCAGCTAAATCAAAAGGTCCATACTTTTTACCAATTTTCTGAAAATGAGTACCGTAGCCGCTATCGCCGCTCCAATAAAGATTGACCGCACCAGATTGAAGGATATAAGAATTCCATAAAGTTTTATTACGATCACCAAAACCACGACTTGAATAATGAACGGCAGTTTCCGCAATAATATTTATTCCTTGATTGCTGTACTTATCACCCCAACCAAGCTCGGTAATATTTTCGTGTTTAATTCCCCACCCTCGCAAAGCAGCACCGACACCTAAGGGAACAATAAAATGAGAATTTTTAAGACTTTGCACGGTTTTTCTTTCCAAATGATCGTAGTGATTATGGCTAATAATGACAATGTCAATCTTCGGTAACTCAGATACTTTAACCGGAGCTTTATTATAGCGAGGAACCATAAAAGGCAGAGGCGCAGCATTTCCAAAAACAGGGTCGAAAAGGATTCTTTTACCGTCTAATTCTAATAAGACAGAAGAATGTCCAAGCCAGTAGAGCGCAAAATCATCAGCATTTTGGCTAAAATCTGCTCGGGTTAATTTTTTCATTGGCAATTCTTGTTTAGGTGCAAAAGGAGAACATTTCAGAAAGCGAAACCAAGTTGCCGGACCATTTCGTACATTATCAAAATCATAAACCAACTTTTGAGGACTTTGAAAGCTACCATCTTTAAAATAGGGTAAAGATTCATATTTTTTTAATTCTTCTTGAGAAGGAGATTTCCCAATTTCATTAAAGACATACCCACAAAAAACTATGACTAAGAGAATAACTATTGTTATGAATTTTAACATATTTATGCCTTCTATATATTCAGATAAATTTAGTTTAGAGCAAAACCGGATAACCGTCTAATATTATTTGTTTATAAAGTTATAAATTTTATTTATAGCTATGACTTTCTGTTCCTAAAAGCATTAAGGAATTTTTTTCAATCCATGATATGAAAGGTTGCATACGCTTTTTATTGTCTTTTATATACGAAAACCAATAAGTTGCGGTTATTCCCTCATCTTCTAACGGAATGATGACGCGTTCGCCGTCATGACGATAAAATTGCACTAATCTGGTAGTAAAACTCAAAAGATTTTTATGTTCCAGCATTTGGCGAAACACAAAATAATCCGTATAAACAGTAACGTGCGGCAACGAAACAAGCCAATCCATAAAATCCTTCATTTTTTGTTCATAAGCACAATACATTCGATATACGGCAAATTCTCGATTTGGGTAAAGGTGCAAATTAACGCTTGTTTTATTTGCAAGTTCATCTCCGATAGGAACAGATAACATGAGTTGTTCTTTGGCAAAAGGAATACTTATAACATCTTGATATTCGAATTTTTCCAAAGATACAACAGCATCATATCGATGACTTAACAAATCGTTCAACAAAATTGAATCATCAGCAACGATTTCCGAAGAAATTTCCAGCTCTGGATTATCTTGTTGCAACAACGGTGTTGCAAAGCGCATCGGCCCTGGGTCGCAAAAGCCAAGACTAATATTGTTATTTTCTTTTGAATATTGGCGAAAAGCATTTTTCATTTCTTCAACTTGTCCTAAAATTGCACAAGTATAAGTAAATGCCATTTCTCCTGCTTTGTTTAAGGATATGTTATTTTTCTTTCTTTCAAAAAGCTGTATGCCGAGTTCTTCTTCAAGTTTTTTTAATCCCGCACTTAATGCCGGTTGTGATATATGTAATTTTTCGGCTGCCGCTGTCATCGTTTTGCATTCGGCAATGGTTTTGAATTGTAATAATTGAGTTAATTCCATAATTTCTCACTATAAGTAAAATTTATAGTTCTATAAAAAAACAATATTAGACTTATTTTCTAAAGTCAATCATAATAACGCTAAAGCTATCATTTTACGGAGATGTTTATGAAACGATTTATTACCATTTTACTTATGGTTTTAGCAATGGGTTTTAATAATGTTCAGGCGGAGGAAAAAACAATGACCAGAGCAGAAAAAGCAGATATCGTTTATAAAGAGCTCTTTCAAGCAGAACGAACACCAAGTCCAACCGATCCGGAATTTATGGAAATTTTACAACGTAATATTTTTGGAGAAGTATTCCATAGCGGAAACTTAACAGCTAAGGACAGAGAGCTTATTACGGTTGTGGCTTTATCAACTTTACAAACTTTACCTCAGCTCAAAGCTCATATCAATGCGGCACTTAATGTTGGCAATTCTCCTCTTGAAATCAGAGAAGCAATTTATCAATGTGCCCCGTTTATCGGTTTTCCGCGTACCCTTAATGCCATTGGGGTTTTTAACGAAGTGGCAAAAGAAAGAGGAATAAAGCTGCCGCTTGACAATGTTTCTGCAACAACTGATGAAAACCGTTATGGAAAGGGTTTGGAAATTCAAAATCAACTTTATGGTGATGAAGTCAAGAAAGCCATGGCATCTTTACCCGATATTTATAAAGATGTTGTCCCCAATACTCTGACGACTTTTTGTTTTGGTGATTTTTATACCAGAGGCGGCTTATCCATTCAGCAGAGAGAGTTGTTATCTCTAGTCATTTTAACAACCCTGGGAGCAGAAAAACAACTAAGTGCTCATGTGGTTGGAGCCATAAAAGCCGGAAATGATAAAGAAACACTTTTAGCCGCTATGGTTCAAGCCATTCCGTATATCGGACTGGCCAACGCCATGACAACCATCAATTTGATTAAAGACGCCGATATTGAAAATTATAAACCCATTTATGAGGAATAAGTTTTATGAAAAGACGGGTTGTTTTGTTAATTTTATTTAATCTGATAAGTTCAATATCTTATGGAAAAAACATACAGGATACAAATGTAATGAAAATTAAGCTGACAATAGAAAATCAAAAAGAAATCATTGTCCGAATGGCTGATAATTCGGCAGCAGAACAATTTATAAAGATGCTTCCTACAAATTTTGAATTTATTGATTTTGCCGGAGAAGAAAAAATATCAAAATTTTCAAGACCTTTATCTTTAAATAACGTTCCTCGCGGCATGATTGCCTCTGCCGGAAAGATGTTTATTTACGTTCCGTGGGGCAACTGGGGTTTCTTTTATAAAGACCACGGAGATTATCTTGATAAGAATCTGATAGAATTAGGACAAATAGAAAGAGGACTGGAAAATTTGTCAGCATACAAAGGCGGATTTAATGCCAAAATAGAAGTTTTTGAAAATGATGATGATTAAATAAAAAATTCTTGACTTTGAGTACACTCTAAAAATTATACTTTACAAAAGTTAACTTATTACAGGAGCATTCCATGAACAGACGCGAATTTTTAATGAGTACTTTAGCCGCTTTTGCCTTATCGGCACTTCCCAAATTAACATTAGCAGATACGATTCCCGTATCCGAAGCCGTAAAAAAACAAATCAATAATAAAAACAAACTTGGATTCGGCTTTATGCGTTTACCGTTAAAAGACCCGCAAGACCAAACTTCCATTGATTATAATGAATTAAATAAAATGGTCGATACTTTTTTGGAAAGAGGTTTTACCTATTTTGACACGGCGTGGATGTACATGGGCTATGAAAGTGAAAATGCTTTGAGAAAATCTTTGGTTGAGCGTCATCCGAGAGATAAGTTTACCGTTGCCAGCAAACTTCCTATCGGTATGCTCAAAAGTGCAGAACACCAAGAAGAAATATTCAATAAACAATTAGAAAAAACCGGTTTGGACTATTTTGACTATTATCTCGTACACAATGTTAATGCCAACACCATCGGCAATGCACGCAAATATGATAGTTTCAAATTTGTAGCCGACAAGAAAAAAGAAGGAAAAATTAAGCATATCGGATTTTCCTTCCATGATAGCCCAGAGCTTTTGGAAGAAGTTTTAAAAGAGCATCCGGAAGTTGAGTTTGTACAATTACAAATTAACTATATCGATTGGGATAACCCGAGTATTCAATCACGCAAATGCTATGAAGTGGCTCAAAAATATAACAAACCGGTTATTGTTATGGAGCCGGTTAAAGGCGGAAGTTTGGCTCTTGTTCCGGAAAAAGTGGAAACAATCTTCAAAAATGCCGAACCCAATATGTCGGTTGCCTCTTGGGCAATTCGTTACGCGGCATCCTTGGACGGTGTTATGATGGTCTTGAGCGGCATGAGCAATAGGGAACAAGTTGAAGATAACACTTCTTATATGCAAAACTTCAAACCCATGACGCAACAGGAATTAAAAGTTGTTGAAACCGCCGTTAAAACCTTGCATGATGAAATCACAATTCCTTGCACGGCTTGCAAATATTGCGTTGAAGCCTGCCCGATGAAAATCGCCATTCCGGATTATTTTGCTTTATACAATGCCGAAAAACAAGAACGAGGCGATAAACCTTTCAACGCTCAAGCCGTTTATTATGCCAATTTGATAAAGACACACGGCAAAGCCTCGCAGTGTATCGGTTGCAAACTTTGCGAAAAAAATTGCCCGCAACATATTGAGATTAGTAAATGGATGAAGGAAGTTGCCAAAACTTTTGAAGCATAAAGGATGATAAAATGAATAAATATTTGATTTTAGGAATTATAATTTTGGCGATAGCCGTATTTTCCGGCTACCGACTGATGGCACAAACAAAAATGGAAGAAAAAATGGATACACAAAACAAAAAAATCTTGGTGGCTTATTATTCATATAGCGGCAACACACAAAAAATTGCCAATGCCATCCATAAAAAAATCGGCGGAGAAATTTTTGAAATTAAAGCCGAAGGAAGCTATCCCGAAGAATATCGCGCGATGACACAACAAGCACAAAAAGAAATACAATCGGGTTTTCGACCGAAATTAACGACTAAAGTTGAAAATATCGATCAATATGACATTATTTTCATTGGTTCGCCCAACTGGTGGGGAACAATTACCCCGCAAGTCAGCAGTTTTTTAGAAAGCTATGATTTAAGCGGAAAAAAAGTAATTCCGTTCATCACCCACGGCGGTGGCGGCAAACAAAATACCATAACCGATATAAAGGCACAATGCAAAGGTTGTGATGTTGTTTCTTCAGGGTGGAGCGGATACGGAAGCATGAGTATCGGACTTTCGAGCTGGCTTGAAGATTTGGGATTTAAGATATAAGGAAGATTTGATGAACAAAACCACTTTTTATTTTTGCCGAATTTTTGCAATACTAATGGCAATTTTAACTATTCTTGCCTTTTTGGGTATTTTTTATCCCTTGAAAATTTTTAATATACAAATCATAGCGTTAGGACAAAGAGCGTTAATAGACTTCAGCTTATTTAGTATAATACTGTTAACCGGAAACTTTCTACTGACCTTTCTTTTAGGAAGAATTTATTGCTCAACATTGTGTCCTCTGGGCTTATATCAAGAATTGCTAACGTGCCTCTTTCGCCGCAAAGGAAAACCGCAACAAAATTATCCGTATAAATATTTTCTTGCCGCCGTGGTTTTCGGAACTTTAATCGGAGGAACAATTTATTTGATTCGCCTGATAGACCCCTACACCCTGTTTGGTTCAGCGATATCTGGAGCATATCTTGGTGGTGGAATTTTAATTTTGTTAGTCGCTCTGGTCTGGTTTAAGGGACGTTTTTTCTGCACCAATATTTGTCCGGTCGGAGCCATTTTAGGCTTAATCTCCAAATGCAGTTTAAATAAAATTTATATCGAAAAAGAGAAATGCGTATCTTGCGGCAGTTGTGCGTCAAAATGTCCAAGCGGTTGTATTGATTTCAAAAACAAAATTGTAGATAATGAAACTTGTGTCAAGTGCTTAAAATGTTTGGATAAATGCCCCAAACAAGCGATTCATTACGGCATAAAGCCCAAAGAAAAAGTTTCCTTCAACCCCAATCGAAGAAAACTCCTTATTGGCGGTACGGCTTTGGTTGTTTTGGCGGCAGGTATTAAAAGCGGCATCATTTTGAGCAAAAATATAGCCGCCAAAATCAAAAAAGCCATATTACCAGCCGGTGCAGAATCTGCAAAAGATTTTGCCAATCGGTGCTTGAACTGCAATCTATGCGTACAAAACTGCCCCATGAAAATCATCAAAAAAGCCGATGAAGAACATTCAACGGTTTATATTGACTATGAAGATAGTTTTTGCGATTATAATTGTCATAAATGTTCAGAGGTTTGTCCTTCGGGAGCTATTGCCAAAATTTCGTTAGAACAAAAGCAAAAGACACAAATCGCTCTGGCACAAATTAATGAAGAAAAATGTGTCAAATGCGGTTTATGCGTCATGAAATGCCCCAAAGAAGCCATCAGTAAAGAGGGAGATGCTTTTCCCAAAGTCAATCCCGAAATCTGCATCGGTTGCGGGGCTTGTCAAAAGGCTTGTCCGGTTAAAGCAATAGAGATTGTGGCAGTAGAAAAACAAAAATTGTTATAAAAGGAGAAAGAAATGTCATTAGGATTAACAGAAATTGCGCTGATTTTAATAGTTGTATTAGTACTCTTTGGCGGAAAACGTATTCCGGAATTAGCCAAAGCCTTGGGCAAAGCCCAATATGAATACAAAAAAGCGAAAGAAATGTTGCAAAACGAAGCACAAGATTTAAAAGATAGCGTTCAAAAAGCCGCCGAAGCAGAAGAAAAGAAATCCGAGAAGAAATAATGGAAGATAAAGACGAAAGTCTGCTAACACATCTTGAAGCATTGCGTTCCACATTAATACGATGTTTTGTTGCGCTGGGAATTGGGTTGATTCCGCTGTTTTTGGTTGCACCCTATTTCATGGATTGCTTAATAAAAATTATGATTGGAAAAAATAATGTTTCTCTGAACTATTTTTCTCCGATGGAAGTCTTCATCCTGCAAATAAAAATTGCCGTTGTCTTAGATTTTTTATGTTGTTTTCCTTATATTGCCCGACAAATCTGGCAATTTGTCGTTCCTGCCTTATATGAAAATGAACGAAAATTTATAAAATCGATTGTATTCAGTTCATCAGCATTGTTTATTATCGGGGTTTTATTTTGCCTCTTTTTTATCTTACCGTTAATCATCAACTTCGGCATAAGTTTTTCCACTTCGGAAATTAAAGCCATGTTCGGAATTTCAAACATTATTGGCTTAGCTCTAATGCTTTCAATAATTTTTGGTTTAATGTTTCAATTTCCGATTATTACGTATTCTTTAATCCGATTTAATATCACATCTTATGAAAGCGTTAAAAACAAACGTTCTTACATTTTTGTCGGAATATTAATCATTGCCGGCATATTAACCCCGCCGGATATTGTCAGCCAACTTATGTTGACCATACCGACCTATTTATTATTTGAAATAGGACTTTGGTCAGCACGAAAACAGAGCAAAGAATAAAAGACATATTGGTAAAAAAGCATAAAAAATAGAATTGCATTATTTGCAGGATATGTTATATTTTGTCAATAAAGTCTATAATTAAAAACATATAATTATGAAAAGGAAATTATTATTAAGCAGCCTGCTGATATTTTTATCAGTCAGCATAATGGGACAAAATTTTATGGGACAACTTGAACGTTTCGTTCAACTTTGGGAATTTCACGAAAGCAAAGTGAAAGAAATAAAAAATCGTTCACCGTATCAGCCCAGTATAAACGGCACGGAAGCAATATATGCTTTTAATCGCTCCACGACGCTTTCATTAAAGTGGTTAGACACCAGAATAGAGAACCGAGAAGGATATATATGGATATACAAGCTCAAAGGGCGGAAAGAAAAATTGCACAAGAAACTCATAAAAGGCTATTATGACACATATAGCACAAAAGTAAAATCGTACAATCGATACAGCGGCGAGATTGAAACTTTCACAGTAAAAATTGTCCTCATTCCCGAAAATGTATATGTTTATCTAAAAAGAGGTTTATCGCGATTAGAAGATTACAGCATGCGTTAACCCTTTAAGAAAGAAATAAAACGTCTTACCAGCAAAAGAAGACGTTTTATTTTTTATCCTTACTGTGAACTGAAATAATATCTCTTATATTAAAAATTTTCTTGAATTATATTTCCATCTTCTTGCAATGTAACTCTTGTATTAACAGCCCCATTCACTTGAAAATACAAAGCCCCCTCGTGATTACGAATTTTTTTATCGGCCCCTGCTTTTATTAATATATCAACAACATAATTACAAAAATTAAAAAGCCTATAGCTTTCTTCATTATTTTTTCCATTTTTTAGTATTGATTTTTATAATTATAAGAAAAAACAAGCTTACAATTCGTGATAATCTTCATAAATTCTGATCAAATAATCTTTATATTCAATACCATCTTTTAATGAATGAATGATATCAAGCATTTGTTTATCAGAAATAAAACCACGACGATAAGCAATTTCTTCAATACAAGCAATTTTTAAATCTTGACGTTTTTCAATAATACCAATGAAATTCGAGGCCTCCAATAAAGATTGAGGAGTTCCGGCATCAAGCCAAGCATTACCACGTTTCATTGTAACAACATTTAAACGCCCTTCATCAAGATAAGCACTATTTAAATCCGTAATTTCCAATTCACCACGTTTTGAAGGTTTCAAAGCACGTGCTTTCTCAACAACATCTGATTTATAAAAATACAAACCGACAACAGCATAATTTGATTTAGGCTGTTTTGGTTTTTCCTCAATTGAAACAACCTTATGATTTTTATCAAACTCGACAACACCAAAACGTTCAGGATCAGAAACATGATACCCAAAAACAGTTCCTCCCGTATTATTCTTAATTTCTTCACGGAAATTCTGCAGTTGATCACCCATATAAAAGATATTATCACCTAAAATTAAGCAGACATCATCATTTCCGATAAAATCCGCACCAATCAAAAAAGCCTCGGCAATTCCTTTTGGTTCTTGTTGAACTTTATAAGTAATATCCAACCCCAACCATCGTCCATCTCCAAACAATTTTTCAATATTCGGAATATCTTGAGGTGTTGAAATAATCAAAATTTCGCGAATTCCAAACAACATAAGCGTCGATAAAGGATAATAAATCATCGGTTTATCATAGACAGGCAATAATTGTTTGCTGGTCGTTTTGGTTAAAGGATAAAGTCGCGAACCGGAACCACCGGCAAGAAGAATACCTTTCATAATTTTTTCCTTAAAAAATAAAAAAACGATAAGAAATCATACACCAAACTTAAGCAATTTTTCAAGAAAAAAACCAATAGCTCTCCAAGTATTATTTTAACTGAGCACGATAAAGAGAAGCATAAATACTATTAGGCATATTTAATAATTCCTCATGAGTACCTTGCTCAACAATTTCACCATAATTTACGACCACAATTTTATCGGCATTTCGTACGGTTGAAAGACGGTGAGCAATAATAAACACCGTTCTGTCTTTCATTAAATTATCAATAGCTTGTTGAACAACCGCCTCAGATTTATTATCAAGAGCCGAAGTCGCTTCATCTAAAATAACAATAGGAGCATTTTTAATAAAGGCACGTGCGATAGCCACACGTTGTTTTTGACCACCGGAAAGCAAAACACCTCTTTCTCCGATTTGAGTATCCAACCCCTTTTCCAAAGTTTGAATAAATTCTTCTAAACAAGCTGCTTTTATGGCATTATTCAATTGTTCGGGAGTTGCATCTTCACGTCCCAAAAGAATATTTTCGCGAATAGTCCCCGAAAACAAAAAATTATCTTGAAACACAATCGCAATTTTATCGCGAAGAGAATTTAACTCAATATCACGCACATCGATTCCGTCAATAGTCAAAGAACCGGATTTAATATCATAAAAACGCGGTAAGATATTTACCATAGTTGTTTTACCACCGCCGGAATTACCGACAAAGGCAACCGTTTCACCCACCTTAATTTTTAAATTAACATGCTTAAGAATAGGCTTACCGGGAACATATTCGAAACAAACATCTTTATATTCAATTTCATTAACAACTTTATCAAGTTTAACGGCATTAGGTTTACTGGTAATCGCGGGTGTTGCTTCCAACAAACCGAACACGCGTTCCATCGCCATTAAAGACATTTGCACAGAGTTAAAATTATTACCGATACTTTTAATAGGGTTATACAGCATAATTAACGCCGTAATAAAAGAAACAAAACTCCCCGCAGTAATTTGATGAGTAACAATGAGATAACTTCCTAACCAAATAACCGCGGCAGTACCGAGAGAGACAATAAAATGCATCAAAGGAGAAAGCATACCAGTACGCTGAATCATTTTCATACCGAGTTTAAAAACACTATGCAAAGTATTTTTAAATCGCGCTAACTGATAATCATATAAATTATAAGAAGTAACGATTCGGTTACCGCTGTAAGTTTCATTATAATGCGTCATGACCGCGGCACCGGAAAAGATAGTCTTATCCATAATGCTCAAAATTTTGCGACGCACACGAGTTAACGGGAAAAGAGCCCCCAACAAAACAACCACAGCCACAATAGCCAGTTGCCAAGAATTATAAAACAAAACGCCGATTAAGGAAAGCGAAGAAAAAACGCGTGTTGTAAAAAGTTTTAAATTAGAAAGCAAGCCGCTGCAAGCTAAATCGACATCGGCATTAAACCGAAAGAGGATATCACCGGAATTACGTTTATCAAAAAAAGCCGCATTATAAGTCATTAACTTTGCAAAAAGTTTAAGTTTGACATCCATGGCAATTTTTTGCCCGACCCAAGTATTTAAATAAGTCGCGGTATAATTAAGCAAACTCTGAAAACAGCTAAATACGACAATCAACAACGGGATAAGATAAGTCGAAGAAGCCGTTGTATTTTTTTCAACCATCACCACATCCATATAAGGGCGTAAAGACCAAGCGATAACGGCATCCATACTTCCAATGGGAATAGTAATCAAAACAGCGATTAAAGCACGAAACCAATAAGGCTTCACATATACTAAAATTTTGCGATAGTTTTTTACAAAATAAAAAGAATTAAATTTTTGTTTAAAATTCGTAAACATTACAACCTATACAAACAAATATAAAAAAGACACAAATACTATAAAAGAAATAAAGAGAAATACAACCCTAAAATTATAATTATCAAACTTCCAATTTCCTAGAAAGGTTCATCGGGAATTTTATAATTGTCGGCAAACAAACTTAATCTTGGGTTAATATCTTTATTTTTAAGCCCGGCTAACTCGGCAAAAGCATGGATTAAATTTTCAGAATTAAACAATACATTCTGCTTAGACTTAATTTTTTGCACAAAACCAGAACGGATTTGATTATATTTTGAAGAATTCCACACAATAAAAGGAATTTGAAACATTTCTTCAGAAGCAATCACTTCGGAATGACAATGACAGCTATCAGGAGCTTCAGACACATCTTCGCCATGATCGGAAAGATAAAGTAACGATGCCGCGTGATTATTGGAATACTTGCGTAAAGTTTCGATTAAAGAACGCACAACAAAATCATTGTAGAGCACAGAATTATCATACTGAGCAACATTGAGGGCTCTAGCTCCATCTCCTGAAAATTTGTTAAAACTATTAGGATAACGTTTTGTATAACGTGTATGGCTCCCCATTAAATGAACCAAGATAAGTTTTTTAGGAGCTTTATCCTGAAGAGCCGTTTCAAAAACGGGAATAACTTTTTCATCAAAAGGAGCATTCAAATTTCGCCAATAAGATTTATTAATAAAGAGAGGTTCATCGGCGGCATGCCCCCAAACACCGAGCAAATCATCATTTTCACCGGAATCAAATTGATTAGATATCCAAAAAGTTTTAAAACCGGCATCTTTAAAATAATCGACCAAAGAACCGCGTAACATAGCCAAACCTTCGGCATCATCATTAGCAAAACTCAAAACTTTTGTTAAACTTGCTAAAGTTGTAGCATGGGGAGAATAAACATTATCAAAGAGCAAAAGTTCATTTTGGATTTGCTTTAGAAGAGGAGAAGTTTCACGCTGATAGCCGTACAGGCTCATATGATTACGATTAAGAGATTCCCCAATCACCAAAACATAAGTTTGAGGTAAATCATCCGGCAAAGAAGATTTTATATTACGAAAGCGATATTCGGGAAGAGAATTTCGCAAGCGTAGCGTTGTTTCAACTTCTTGATTATAAGAATGTAGTTCATCACGTAATGCCAAGACGGGAAGTTGATTAGAACGGTCATAATAAGTGTAAGCACCTTTACAAATAGTCAAAATCAAGCAGAGATAACAAAAACGAGACAGAAACTTAATTAAATTTGGATTAAGTTTATTTACGGGACGAGCGGTACGAAAAGCAAGCAAAGCAAAAGTTAAAACCGCCAACAAACAAATTGCAAGTTGCCAGCTTGAGAAATGCACAATAAATTCCCATGCTTCGGCCCAATTTGTGTTAAAAATACAACGTAAAGAAGCAGGATTAATAACTTCCCCAAAAATAACAATATGAGCGACATTAATTAAAGTGGGAATATAGACGATTCCTAAAAAAAGGAGCAAATATATTTTAACCTGTTTAGGAAAGAGGAAGACCGGCAACAAAAAAGCCATAGAAAGAAAAAAAGACATACGATAACGCGGTTTATTCTGCACAAACTCATTCAGAAAGAAAGCCAAAGCGACATACAAAACAATAAGAGCAAGATTTAACAACTCTTTATCACGACAAATTTTTTTAAGAAACGACACCACGAAAAAATTTTTCATAAAGACATTCACCATTTGACTAGGTTGTAATAAATTAATATGTCGCTTTAAGATAGCAGAAAATAAATCAACTTCAAGTATTAAATAAAAAAAATAAACAACGCAGATAAAAAATTTAAAAGAAAAAAAACCGCATAGAATGCGGTTTTCAAAATGGTGGGCGCTGAGAGGTTCGAACTCCCGACCCTCTCGGTGTAAACGAGATGCTCTTCCAGCTGAGCTAAGCGCCCTCGTTAACAACAAAATAGTTTATACACTTATAAAAAAAATTAATCAAGTAAAAAAAACAAAAAAAATTACATTTTTTTCAAAATAAAGAAAAAACAAACTTCTAACAAGGGAAAAAAGTAATCATACCAAATAATACACCCTAAAGTAATAAAGAAATTTCGATTTGCATTAAACGCTGTACTTTTAAAAAAAATATGTTATAATGCATCCGGTCAAAAGGAAAGGATAAAGCAACAGTGAAAAGAATAATCTCAGTCAGTGATGCTGGAAAGCTCATCGGTAACGGAGCAAGCCTTATGATAGGAGGCTTTCTTAAATGCGGAACACCAACCAAAATCATAGATGAATTACTAGCAAACAATATCCATGATTTAACACTGATTGCCAATGACACCTCCTATCCTGACAGCGACCGAGGAAAACTAATCAGCAACAAAAGAATAAAAAAAGCTATAGTTGCACATGTTGGAACCAATCCTGAAACAGGAAAACAAATGCACGACGGCAGTTTAGAAGTTGAACTTGTTCCAATGGGAACATTAGTTGAAAGGATTCGCGCCGGAGGAGCAGGTTTAGGCGGAGTCTTAACTCCTACCGGAATAGGAACTATAGTAGAAAAAGATAAACAAATCATAGAAATAGAAGGAAAAAAGTATCTTTATGAAAAACCCCTAAAAGCAGATTTTGCAATTATTTATGGTACCAAAGCCGATAGATTTGGAAATGTTTACTTGGAAGGCAGCACCAAAAACTTCAACACCGTTATGGCAACGGCAGCCAAAACGGTAATTGTTGAAGCAGATAGGCTCATTGAAGGAAGTTTAGATCCGAACATGATTACGATTCCAGGTATATTTGTAGATTATATTATAGCAATCAACCAATAGGAAACAGACATGGAATTAAGCAAAGAAGAAATTAGAGCAATCATAGCCAAACGAGTAGCTCAAGAACTACATGAAGGAGACTATATAACACTAGGAATAGGTCTTCCGACAGAAGTAGCCAATTACATACCGCAAGAGATGCATGTCATGATACAATCAGAAAACGGTGTTATTGGAGTTGGGCCCAAACCACAAGAAGGAAAAGAAGACCCAAAGATTACCAATGCCGGAGGGATACCCGTAACCACAAAATCCGGAGCCGTATTTTTTGACAGCATGACCTCTTTTACCATGATAAGAGGGGGGCATATAGATGCAACGGTTCTTGGAGCTTTACAAGTAGATCAAGAAGGAAACATAGCCAACTGGATGGTTCCTGGAGTTTTTGTTCCAGGCATGGGAGGAGCAATGGATTTGGTAGTCGGAGCCAAAAAAGTTATAGTAGCAATGGAACATCTCTCCAAGAATGGAATTAAGATATTAAAAAAGTGCACTTTGCCATTAACAGCTGCCCATGAAGTAGATTTGATAGTTACCGAACGATGTGTTTTAAGAGTAAGTGAGGAAGGCTTGGTTCTGGAAGAAATAAATCCACTATTCACATTAGAAGATATAACATCAACGGTAGAAGCCGACTTAATAATACCAAGCCACCTACAAAACATGGCGGCATAACAAAAGAAACAATAAAAAAGCTCTCTTTTTTTACTGTCCAACTTTAGGGCAGATTAAAAAAGAGAGCTTTTTTATTCAGAATAACTAAAGAAGAAGGACTGAGCATAAGCCAGTCCACACTTAAATTAGTTAACAGAGTCCTGAAGAGCCTTACCAGCTTTAAATTTAGCCTGATTACGAGCCGGAATTTTAATTTCGGCACCGGTACGAGGATTACGGCCGGTAGTAGCAGAACGCTTAGAAACAGCAAAAGTACCGAAACCAACCAAACGAACTTCATCGCCTGATTTCAAAGCTTCAGTAACAGAAGAAATGAAAGCATCAACAGCTTTAGCTGAATCAGTTTTAGTTAAACCAGTATCATTAGAAATGCTGGAAATCAATTCATTTTTATTCACGATGAGGACTCCCTCTAAAATAAAGTTATAAACCAAGTAACAGCAAACTGCGGTTACAAAGAAATTTAAGAACGAAAAAAAAGCGAAGTCAAATAAAATCAACGGTTACCCGCAAAAAAAGTAAAAAAAAGTGGAAAAAAGAAGCAAAAATAATATTTTTTTTAAGTTATTCACAACAAAAAAAGAATAATCAAGGGATTCTGCGGTTTTCCAAGAAAGAAAAGAAGAAGATTCGTTCTTGAAGATAAAAATACACTCACTTAAGATTCTTCGACAAAGCAAAAATAAAGGATAAATAAATAAAAATCAAAGAAATAGCACTAGAAAAAAAGAATAAATTATGATAAAATGAAAAAAAAGCTCAGGAGAAGACAATGAGTATATCCGCTACTAGAAGAGTATCCGGTTCAAGCAATACGTCTAAAGTTGCAGGAACAAACAATGCAAAATATGCCGCTGCTTCAGAACAATTTGTAGAAAAGATTGATACGTCAAATCAAGTATCCGTCAATGCTGATGCACGAAACGAAAGCAGCAATAAAGAAGAATATACTCCACAAAATAAAGAAAATCGTGAAGCAAAAATACTAAGCAATCAAACTTACGTAGCTGGTGCCGTTGAAGCAATCAGTGCCAGTGGAGCTTATGAAGAAGTTGATAAGAGAGAAATAAACCGTAATCGTAAAATAAGTGTTTATGACACAAATCAAACAATTATCAGAGATGAAATAGAGCAAGAACAAGAAAAATACTATAATGAACATTACATAAAACACTTATACGAAAATAATGAACCACCGGAAGAAGTGGATGAATTAGTATAAAAAAATAAAGAAAAAGCGGAACAAAATCCGCTCTATAAAAACACCATACAAAAAACCTAACGCATAGCCGCAACTTTACTTCGCAACTGCTCTAAACGAAAAGCATCATAAGCATTTTTTGTCTGATGAAAATAATTTTTCACTCGTTGTGTACGGTTTTGAATACGATTTTTATAAGCATCACCATAACGAACGCGCAACATATTTTCTTGTTGAAATTTCTTCTGGTTTTTTAAAATATTATAAAGACTTTGATAATGTTCAAAACTAATAACAGGTTGTTGCTGTTCTCCCATTCTTTGAAATTGAAAAAAGAGACCTTTCCCATTGTTACCATCAGCACGATAACCATTAACAATTTTTGCCACATCTTTAAAGATTTGAATTTTATCAACATGTTCAACAGGGATGTGCATTTTTTTTCGCCAATTGGGATAAGCCTTATCTTCATTAATTTCGAGCAAAACCTGCTTATCAGAATAAGGAAGTTCCTTGATTCCGGGAATATTCCCCATTTCTTTAGTCCCAAAGATATCAGAAAAAGGAATCAACATAATGGCAGAATTACTTTGCCCAAGATAATCCGTAACAGCCTCAACATATTTTTCAGGAATATAAGGGGCATCCTCTCTTGGACGATAGCAAACATGCCCTCCGACACGTTCCCAACAACCTTTTTCTTGAAGAGCATAATTCAAAGATTCACGCTGGGTTGCAAATTGTTCAAACTTTTTATTTGCTTGTTCTTGATCAATCAAGCCGAGTTTAAGTTTTTGATAAACATCTTGAACATTCCATTGAGCAGCCAAAGGAGGTGTATCATGAGTTGAAGTTGCGCAAACGGAACGAAGAGGATATTCTTCGGGATGGCGCATAGCATTATTACCGGAACCATTTTCGAAGCCCATTTCCCGCTCAAAAGGCAAGACCCGATAAGAAAGAATACCAAAATCTTCCAATTTCGGACGAAATCCCTCAGGAATAACGCCTAAATCTTCACCAATAACCATTGTTTTATTGCGATGACTTTCCAAAGCCACAATAGCCATAAGCTCATCGGAATTATAATAAATAAAAGCACCTTCTTTTGGAGATTTTCCTTCAGGAATCATGTACAAGCGTTGCAATTGCAAGACATGATCAATACGCGTACAACCGGCAAATTTCATATTTGCTTCCAAAATTTTACGATAAGGCTCATAACCTTCTTGACGCAAAGCTATAGGATTAAAACCTTGTACGCTCCAATTTTGCCCGCCTTGGCTCAAAATATCTGGAGGAGCACCGGCAGCAGCTTTCATAAACAAGCCTTGATAATACCATGCTTCAAATCCTTTACGAGAACTTCCAACGGCATTATCCGTATATAAACCGATAGCCATACCGGAATTAAGACAGGCTTCTTGAACTTTTTGCAATTGGTCATGGCACTGCCATTGAGAATATTTATAGAAATTAATCCAATCCCGATTAGCATATTGGAAACGTCGTACTTCAGGAGAATTAGGATTTTTGTATTGCTTTGGCCATTGTTGCCAAGAAACGGGAGGAGGATTTTGTTGAGCCATGTAACGGCTGAGGGCGCGATACAAAGCATACATTTCTAAATCATCGCCATACTTATCACAAAAGACACAAAAGCGTTTATAATCTTCGGATTTTTTATTTTCACAAAATTTATCAAAACATTTCCCAACAATATCATCGACTAACTCTTGCGTAATAGCATAATCGACATAAGTTTTACGACGGTTTGCTTTAATTTTTTCCTGAAATTCTGAGCTATGATAATATTTTTGAATTTCAGGACTATTTTTAAACTCCTTAATCGCCGTTACATCCAAATAGATATAATTAAAGAACATACGGCTATCCGGCTCATAAGGACTTGCATTTTCAGGTTGATCATCACGCATGGCATGTAAAGGGTTAACACCGATAATACCGGCGCCATTTTTTCCTAAGATATGTCCTAACTGAGCCAAATCGCTAAAATTTCCGATACCAAGATTATTTTCAGACACTTGTTCATAAAGTTGAACGGGCACACCCCAAGTTTTCTTGCCTTGATCAATCCCCAAACGATCATAGCATTTTTCGGGAGCAGAAATGATACGAGAGGTATGTTCTACTAAATTTCCGGAGTTTGGATGTTTAAAAGAAAACTTTACGTTATGATACCCCAAGCCGATATCAAAAGGGAAAGAAAATTTATATTTTCTATAGATAACCCCGTCAATAGAATGAGAACAATCAGAACCGTCATTATTTTTAACGGGTTCAAGCTGAGAAGCATCGATTTCGTAACGGTAAGGGCAATCACAATTTTCTTCGTTCAATTCCCAAGAGAGTTTATCCACCCCATCAGGCAAAGCAATAACAAGATGCTCCACCCTATTTTTACGCATAACAGACACCTGATGAACAACATTTTTATATTCGGCATCTATTTGCGTTTTAATGAGATCTTTCAAAAAAAGAGAATTAGCAAAAACTTTATCTTTATCATAGGGGTTAAAATCTTCGGAAAGAACACCCATCGATTGTAACAAGAAAACCTTATTTTCGGTTGAAGCTTCGGCTTCAATGCCAAACAACTGTGCAAGAGAACCAATTTGGTCATCAAGAATCATAGGAAAATAAATCCTTAAAAGTTAAAAAAATAATGAAGAAAATATACTATGCCGACAGGGGTTAGTCAAACCGAATAGAAAAAATTTCATTAAAAAAAAAAGTAACCGCGACAAGCAAGTTTCAACATGCTGATTTTACGGTTAAATTGTCGCATAAAAAAATTTTTTTTCATTTTTAAGATGTGCATAACTTTGCATTTTAAGCCAACAAAAAAGCTGCCGTTTTGAACTACGGCAGCTTAAAAAGAGAAGAAAAAACTACTTTGACTTTTTCTTCGGTTTCAAAGCAATTTTCAAGACTTCGGAAACCTCGCTCACGGGAACGATAGTCATTTCCTTCGTAACAATTTCAGGAATTTCTTCCAAATCCTTTTCATTGTCCTTCGGAATAATAACGGTTTTAATTCCTCCGCGCAAAGCTGAAAGTAATTTTTCTTTCAACCCACCGATTGGCAAAACGCGACCTTGTAACGTAATTTCACCGGTCATGGCAACATCTTTGCGTACAGGAGTTTTCGTCAATACGGAAACCAAAGTCGTGTACATGGCAATACCGGCAGAAGGACCGTCTTTCGGAGTTGCCCCTTCGGGAACATGCACATGAATATCTATTTTTTCAAAAACTTCGGGATCAATACCCAAATCTTTTGAATGAGAACGAACAACGGAATAAGCCGTTTCAATAGATTCCTTCATCACATCACCGAGTTTTCCGGTTTGAGTAATTTTACCTTTTCCGGGCATATCGACAGCTTCAATAAAGAGGATATCCCCGCCGACTTCCGTCCAAGCCAAACCGGTTGTAACCCCGATATGATCTTCTTCTTCGGCAATACCATAGCGATATTTAATAACACCAAGATATTTTTTTAGATTCTCGGCATTAACCTTAACCATTTTTGAGGAAGATTTCTTTTCTTCATTATCAATAATAATGTCTTTAATTGCTTTACGAGCAATTGTCGCCAACTCACGTTCTAAATTACGTACACCGGCTTCTCGCGTATAATAACGGATAACATCGCGAATAGCCTCATCGGTAATAAAGAGTTCGGTTGGCTTAACAGCATTTTCCTCAAAAATTTTCGGCAAAAGATGCTGCTTGGCAATTTCAATTTTTTCTTCTTCGGTATAACCGGAAAGGCGAATAACTTCCATACGATCCAAGAGAGGACGAGGCATATCCAAAGAATTAGCAGTTGTAATAAACATCACATCGGATAAATCATAATCCAATTCAAGGTAATGGTCATTAAAGGTAGAATTCTGCTCGGGGTCAAGGACTTCAAGCAAAGCGGAACTGGGATCGCCGCGATAATCATTACCGAGTTTATCAATTTCATCCAAAAGGAAGAGCGGATTAGAAGTACCTGCTTTTTTCATTCCTTTAATAATTTTACCGGGCATAGAACCGATATAAGTACGACGATGTCCGCGAATTTCAGCTTCATCACGCATTCCGCCTAAAGAAGCGCGAACGAAATTACGACCTGTAGCCTTAGCGATAGAACGTCCCAAAGAAGTTTTTCCCACTCCCGGAGGGCCGACGAGACAAAGGATAGGACCTTTCACTTTATCAGCGCGAGATTGTACGGCAAGATATTCAATAATACGTTCTTTGACTTTTTCCAAACCATAATGATCGGCATCAAGAATTTCCATAGCCTCATGCAAATCTTTTTTAACTTTAGAGGGCTTTTTCCAAGGAATACCGAGAACCCAATCCAAATAATTCCGAACGACCGTAGCCTCACTGGACATGGGGCTCATGGATTTAAGTTTTTTCACTTCGCTGAGAGCCTTTTCTTTGGCTTCCTTAGAAAGTTTTGTCTTAGAAATTTTTTTCATATACTCGGCTAATTCTTCGTCTTCGGTATCGCCGAGTTCTTTCTGAATAGCCTTCATTTGTTCATTGAGATAATATTCTTTTTGACTTTTCTCCATTTGTTTTTTAACACGTGATTTAATACGATTCTCAACTTCAAGCATAGTAATTTCGGAATTAAGGAAAGCCAAAAGTTTTTCAAAACGATTTTTAAGTGTAGCGGCTTCAAGGAGAGCTTGTTTATCGGCAATTTTAAGAGAGAGATGAGAAGCGATGGTATCGGCCATTTTTCCCCAATCATCGATTTGATTTAAGGAAACCAAGACTTCGGGAGGAATTTTTTTAGAAAGTTTGACATATTCTTCGAACTGAGAAATCACCGCTCGAGACAAGGCTTCAATTTCAATATCATCTTTTTGAGAAACGGGTAATTTTGAAGCGAGAACCTCCATAAATTCAGTATTATCGGTAAAGGATTCGATTTTAACACGTTCGACGCCTTCAATTAAAACCTTAAGAGTACCATCGGGTAATTTAAGCAACTGCAAGACAGAGCCTAAAGTTCCGACATGAAACACATTATCGGGAGTAGCTTCTTCGACAGCGGCATCTTTTTGTGTAACCAACACCACATTTAACTCTTTATCAACAGCTTCCTGCAAAGCGCGAATAGACTTTTCGCGTCCAACGAACAAAGGAACAATCATTTTAGGATAGACGACAATATCACGCAAAGGCAAAGCAGGATATTTTTCTTTTTTGACAGCCATAATATACCTCAAAAAAAATTACACAATAAACATCAAGTTTTCAAACAGAGGAACTTGCATGAAATAACATTTTATGCCCGAACCGAATAGGAGAGCAACTACAAAGAAGAATAATCCACAACCCAAACAATCACAATAAGAAAGTAAAATTGTTCACACAAATATAACAATCGTTGCAATTTAAGAACAAATCCGCTAAGGTAAAAAGAAAAGAAGATAGGAATGAGGATAGAACACACAATGTCAAAACAGCTTGGAATTGACAATTTAGGCAACGGCATAGATGTTGACGTTTCCGTAGAATTAGGTTCGGCAAGTTTACGCATACACCAATTACTAAAACTCGGTCGCGGTGCTGTTGTTGAATTAGATAGAACCTTAAATGATTATGTTGATATCTACGCCAACAACATTTTAATCGGGCACGGGGAAGTGGTTATAACCGAAGATGAAACTATCGGAGTTTCAATTACCGAGCTTGTAAAAAAGAACGCATAATCGATGACAAAAGCAGTCAAAAAATTCACAAGAAAATTATTAAAATCAGATAAAGCAACTGATATAATCAGTTGGATAATAAGTAAATATCTGAAAATAGTGGGACATACGACCAGATGGCAAATTGAAGGCTTGGAAGCCATGAATAAAACATGGGATAAAGAAGGCAGCATGATAATTTTATCATGGCATGGCCGCGCCGGATTAATCCCTTTTTTCTGGAACAAAAAGCACCCACTTCACGCTTTGGTATCCGAGCATAAAGACGGACAGTTAATGGGAAAAATTGTCAAAAGATATGGTTTAGGTTTAATAGACGGGTCGTCAACAAGCAATGCGAGCCGAGCGGCGGTAAAGCTCATGAAAACCTTACAAAATGGTGAATCGATATGTTTAACACCGGATGGACCGATAGGTCCGAGTATGCATATGAACTTAAGCCCGTTAATTTTTGCACAAAAAAGCGGAAAACCGATAGTTGGTATGACTTATAGTATCAAACACGGTTTTATTCTAAAAAAGAGCTGGGACGAAATGATGTTTCCCCTTCCCTTTTCCCAAGGAGCCTTGATTGTAACCCAACCATTTTTTATTCCAGAAAACGCCGACATGAAAGATTTAGAACACTACCGACAAGAAATTGAAAAAGAGTTTGTGTCAGCAAGCATACGAGCAGACCAAAGGGTCGGACGACATCCGATACTCCCCGGAACAAAAATAAAAAAGAAAAAGCAACCCATGATTATCATAAAATAGGAAGTTGAATATGTTTATATCTCTTTATCGCGGTCTCATCCAAAGTTTATACCCCATAGCCATCAAACCCTATATTGCTCATCGCAAAAAAATAGGAAAAGAAGATAAAGAAAGATTTAATGAAAGAATAGGAGAGAGCCAATTAACACGCCCTGATGGTAAATTAGTATGGTTTCACGGAGCATCGGTAGGAGAATCAATTTCAATGCTCCCCTTAATCGAGCGTTTGCTGCAAAGCAATAAAGAGCTCCATATTATGGTAACCACCGGTACGGTTACATCAGCGGAAATAATGAAAAAAAGATTGCCGCCAAGAGCCTTTCATCAATATTTTCCGATAGATAATCCTAAATTTTCCAAAAAATTTATAGAACACTGGCATCCGGACGCAATATTGTGGTTTGAATCCGATTTTTGGCCTTCAATGCTTTCGGAAATAAAAAGACACAACATTCCTCTTCTGTTGGTAAACGGCAGAATATCCAATCGCTCCTTTGCCCGTTGGCAAAAATTTCCGTTTATCATTAAAGAAATATTAGATTGCTTTACCTATTGCTTAGGACAATCGGAAGAAGACGCAAGACGCTTACAAATACTCGGAGCAAAGGCAAGCGGGTGTTTGGGAAACATAAAATATGCCGGATTACCGTTGCCATACAAAGAAGAAAGTTTGCAAACAATAAAAGAAAGCATAGGCGCAAGACCGGTTTGGTTAATCAGTTCCACCCATAATGATGAAGAATTACAATTAGGGAGGCATATTGCACAACTCAAAGCCCAAATTCCGAATATTCTGACTTTGATAGCCCCTCGCCACCCCCACCGCGGACAAGAAATACAACAAGCCTTAACCGAAATGGGATTAAATGTTTCCTTGCGTTCAAAACAAGAAGCAATAAGCCCGCAAACGGATGTTTACATCGCCGATACGATAGGAGAAATGGGGCTATGGTATCATTTATGCCCGATTGTTTTCATCGGAGGTTCATTAATCCCCCACGGCGGACAAAACTTCATGGAACCATCGCGCATGAAAGATATCGTAATAGCGGGTCCGCACATGCATAACTTTACGGATGCCATAAACAGAGCCTTAAAAGCCGATGCAATTATACAAGTAAAAGACAGCCAAGGAGTCATTGACAGCGTTCTAAAACTTCTGAGCAATAAGAGTTATTTAGACAAGAAACGTCAACAAGCCTATGAGTGGGCACAAAGTGAAAACAAGGTTTTAGAAGGCATAATTGAAAAGATACAAGAGTATATCAAAGCATGAAGACCCCCACTTTTTGGAATCAAAAAAACTTGTTATCGGATATTCTTATTCCGTTTGGATGGTTATATTCGGGGCTGACAAGGTTGCGGTTAAAATTGCATCATCCCTATAAGAGTAAACTTCCGGTTATTTGCATTGGCAATCTGACCGCCGGAGGCAGTGGTAAAACCCCAACGGCGATAGCTCTTGCACAAATTCTTCAAAAAGAAGGATACTGCCCTTATTTTCTTTCCAGAGGATATGGCGGAAAATATCAAAATATCATAGTCAACAAACAAAATTATCAAGCGGAAGAATGCGGTGATGAACCTTTGCTTTTATCCGAAACAGCTCCTGTTGTTATCAATGCGGACCGAGGGAAAGGAGCAAGATTAGCGGAAGCAGCCGGAGCCGATATTTTAATTATGGATGATGGTTTTCAAAATCCGACATTACACAAAGACATATCCTTTATTGTTATAGACGGAGGATTCGGTTTTGGTAATTTTCGAGCAATACCGTCTGGTCCTTTAAGAGAAACTTTTTCCCAAGGAATAAAAAGAGCGCAAGCGGCAATCATCATCGGCGAAGACAAAACATCAATAAAGAAACATCTCGGAGAATTACCGACATTTTCGGGAAAGATTATCCCCTTACCTATTGCACAGCAAGAAAAAGAAATTATAGCATTTGCGGGAATAGGTCGTCCTCAAAAATTCTATGAAAGTTTAAAACAAGCGGGAGGAAAAGTCATCGAAACCTATGACTTTCCGGATCACCATCCCTACACGACTCAAGATACACAAGAACTGGAAAAACGAGCGAAAGAGTTAGATGCCGTTTTATATACAACAAGTAAGGACTATGTTAAACTCCCCAAAGAATTCCAAAAAAAAGTAGAAGTATTATCTATCAAAATAGATTGGGAAGACGAAACGAGTTTACGCAACTTTATCATTCAACAACTTTCAGCTCATATTAAGCAAAAATAGTTTCGACAGAATAGTCGCCATAAGCAAAACAACTTCCATCGACATAACGCCAACCACATTCAAGGTGAGCAAGTTTATCAAGATAAAGTTTTGGAAGAATAATATCAACGGCTTGAAAATTTTCACGCAAATGCTCCAAATTTACGGACTTTGGAATAACAGCAGTACCATGATGAAGCCCCCAAGCGATTAAGAGTTGAGCCGGAGTAATCTGCATTTCGGAAGCAATCTCAGAGACGACGGGATTCTGAAGCAAAACAGGTTCATTTCCCCTTTTATCAACACGATCCGAAGAACCTAAAGGCGAATAAGCCGTTACGGCAATATTATTTTTTTTACAAAAGGCCAATAATTTTTTTTGTTGTAAGAAAGGATGACATTCGACCTGTAAGACATCTGGACGTCGTAAAGAAGCATCCAAAATTTTTTGCAAATGCTCGATTCCACAGTTAGAAAGCCCGATAGATTTTACCAGACCGGACTTTGCAATATTTTCCAATTCACACCATGTAACTTCCAAAGGTAAAATTTTTGAAGAAATCATATCATCATCACAAGAAGGGAAAATGACTTCTTTTTTTTGAGAAACGGGCCAATGAATAAGATATAAATCTAAATAATCGAGTTGCAAATCAGCTAAAGATTTACGCAAAGCAGGCAAAACATCAGTCGGTTCATGAGCATTGTTCCAAAGTTTTGATGTAACAAACAAATCTTCACGTTTGACAATATTTTGCATAAAAGCATCATGTAAGGCTTGTCCTATTTCTCTTTCATTTCCATAGATTTGAGCGCAATCAATATGCCGATATCCCATTTGCAAAGCCCACAAAACGGCTTGATAAACATCACCGGGTTTAGCTTTCCAAGTACCAAGCCCCAGTACGGGCATTTGAACACCGGATTTAAGAACAATATTTTTCATAACAAAGCCTCATATACAAATTAAGAGGAAGAATAGCACCCAAAAGATAAATAAAGATTAACAAAGGAAAAGAAACAAAAAAAGAAAGTTGAAAAAAGGATTCAGAGAATAAGACTTGAAAAATAAAAAAAAAAGTGTATGTTATAAGGTATTGATGGTAGAAACTTCAGGCTACCCAATATTACCCCAAAGAAGAAGGGGGAAAAGCTAACCTGTACATTCGAAACGACAAAAGGATATTGAAGATGAAAAAAGTTTTATTACTAGCCGGTGTTATGAGTGCTATGGCATTTAGCGCACAAGCTATAGAAATCAAACCATATGTAGGTCTTGATTACAACTATTCCAGCATAGACGTAGCGAAAAATTCAAAGAATTGGGGCGTTGAAGATGATTACAATTCAGCATCAATCGTTGCCGGAGCAAAGATGCACAAAAATTTCGGTTTAGAAGCTTTTTATCAGAGATCATTAAATGAAAGCCGTTCATTCCAAGATACAACAAAAGTAACATCAAGAATTAGCGGATACGGCTTAGATGCTCTGGGATATCTCCCTTTAGGTTGTGAACAGAAAGTAGAATTAATTGGCGGATTAGGTATCGGAGAATATGAATTAAAAGCAAGAACCTATGCTGATTCAAAGAAAGATTACGGTATAGGCTATAGAATGAGTGCCGGAGCCCAATACAATATCAACGATAAAATTGCAATCCGCGGAATGTTCCGTCATGTTATCGTTGAACACAGTGATTTAGACATCATTAATGAATATTCAGCCGGTATTAGATATTCATTCTAAAGAAGCAATAACAATATAAAAAGTAAAGGGCGATGTTTCGCCCTTTATTTTTTATAAAAAAATAACTCTGTACGACAAAAAGAATACAGAGTTATAAAAGAAAGAAGTCAAGGCATTCCCAACCGAGCACTTCATTCACACATCACATTTAGATTATTATATCAAAAAAAGCACACGAGGTCAATTAGGTTTAACGAGAGGCCACCTGCCGAGAAACATATTGTTGAGCAGCCCTTTCTTGTGCTTGAGTTGATACGTATTTTTTCTCATACTTATTAACACGATTACGCAAACCTTGAGCAAAGCGTGATTCTGAAATTTGACCTTTTTTAACTTTTAAAGTCGTGTTTTTATACATAAAGAACCGACGTTCAATAATAAGTTGGTTATAAAAAGCCTTTTCAGCTTTAGGATTAAGAGCCAAAGAATTGACAATAGCAACTTGCTCCCGAAAATCTTTTGGTAAAGGAATATCCGCACCGGCTTTCCGCGCTGCTTTAAGAGCTTGATGAACAAAAAGTTCAACAGAAGCCGTCGTATGATTAACATACATGTCATAGATAAACATACCAATACTTTCATTTCGATAATCACCGATTTTATAAAAATCAAAATAGAGCTTTCGATAAACAAGCAAAGCATGACGTTTTTTCAAGCCTTTAACAGTTCTAGGAAAACCATTTTTCTTAGCCAAATCAGGGTATTTTTTCAAAAATGAATTAAGAGTAGGTTGAATGATACCCATATTCGTCGGTTGATCAATAGTTTTATCGGCATAGCCGCCTTCACTGGCAAAAATGTCTTTCATATATTTATTAAATAAACATGTTTTTTCAGCTTCAGAGTGTTTAAAATTCTTAGAAATTTTAAATTTTTGTGAAGAACTGTTTTCAGTTTCATTTTTTTCAGAAACTTTTTTAGAAGATGCTTTTGCAGCTTCGGAAGACTTTTTAGTAACTGACTTTTTTTCACTTTTTATATTGTCAGAAGATGGAGTTTCTGTAAAATTTTCATCTTTATTTTGATTTTTCTGAATATTATGTTTTACATCTTTACCTACTTCTAAAATGACATCATACATTTCTTTAAAGAGTTCGGAAGATGCAGTTTTTTCAGAAATATCATTTTCAGCAGGAGCATTATTTAAAACTGTTTTATCAAAATTTTGAGTATCAGTATCATGATTTTCCTTTTGCAAAGATGATATACCCCAAACTGCACCGCCGGTTAATAAAGAAGCAAAAACGACTTTGCGCGCCGCATTATTTAACTTAGATTTTGCGAAAGGAGATTTTTGTTTTTTCATAAAACGGAAACCGGATAAAATAAAATCCGAAACTTTAATTGCCGCTTGAGATATTTTTTCACGACGCTTCTGCATTAAATAATCATCATAGGCATTCTGCAAGGCATCAACATGTTCTTGAGCAATTTCCACGGTATATTTACGTTCCGGAAAGGCTCTATCCATTTTTCGTGTAAGTGTAACAGCATGTTCAAACTTGGCTTGAGCGCGTTCCAAGACATAATCAACAATTTCCGTATCCCGATAATTTTTGCCGCGAAAATGAAAAGGAACCACAAAAGGCATACCGTTCCAAGAGATTTTTTCAACAGGAAGATTATTTTTTGCATATTTTGCAATATCTTTTTTCTGCACATCCAAATAATCACGCAAAAAGGCGCGCAGAATCTCCTCTTTCGTACCTTTAAGAGTATATTCAACGGGTATTAATATTTTTTGATGATTAATAAGGATGACTTCAGGTTTTTTTCTAAAATCAGCATATTCTTGCAACAATTTTTCTTCATTAATCTTCTTCATTTGAACCTCGCTTTATAAGCATAGGATAACAAAAAAGAAGTCAAAAATCAACAAAATACATAAAACAAAAAAAAGCCATTAAGTAAACTTAATGGCAAACAATGGCTGCTTCACATGGATTCGAACCACGATTAACGGAGTCAGAGTCCGCTGTCCTACCATTAGACGATGAAGCAAGAGAACGGAAATAAGATACACAAAAAACATAATCCTGTCAAGCAAATTTATCATCGGCACAACACAAAAAAGGAACAAACAGCAATGATATTTGTTCCTTTTAACCCTTGACAAAAAAGATTAGAATTACTTATCGTCAACAACTTTAATATGAAGTTCATCCAATTGTTGCTGAGTTACGGTATTCGGAGCCTGCATCATCAAATCTTGAGCTTTACCGTTTAACGGGAACAAGATAACATCACGAATAATCGGTTCATCAAGCAACAACATAACCGTACGGTCAATTCCGGGAGCACAACCGGCGTGAGGAGGAGCACCATACTTAAAAGCATTAATCATACCGCCGAATTTACTATCGACGAATTCTTTATTATAGCCGGCAATTTCAAAAGCCTTGTACATAATTTCAGGTTCATGATTACGAACCCCACCGGAAGCAAGTTCAACGCCGTTACAAACCAAATCATATTGGAAAGCATAAATATCCAAAGGATTTTTTGTCTGCAAAGCCTCTAAACCACCTTGAGGCATAGAAAAAGGATTGTGAGAAAATTCAACGGCACCTGTTTCTTCATTTTCTTCATAGAAGGGAAAATCGACAATCCAACACAAGCGGAAAGCATCTTTTTCCACCAAATCAAGTTCTTCACCTAATTTCAAACGAACTTTTCCGGCAAATTTACTAACTTTAAGTTCCGGTCCAGACATTAACAAAACAACATCGCCCTCACCTAAACCAAAGAAATTTTTAGCTTCATTTAACTTTTCTTCACTCAAGAAACGAGATATTCCTTTAGGACCGGAAGAAGACAAAGCAATATAAGCCATACCGCCCATTTTTTCATCTGTTGCAAAAGCATCATATTTATCAAAGAAAGAACGCGGCTTATCAGCTAATCCTTTCAAAAGGATAGCTCTGATTTTTTCGCCATTAGCGGCTTTTGTATCAAACAAACCGAAACCGGAATTGTTAAAGAAAGGTGTAGCATCGGTAATTTCAAGAGGATTCCGCAAATCGGGTTTATCAGAGCCATATCTTAACATTGCTTCTTTAAAAGGAATATGAATAAACGGAGCTTGATCAACTTTTCGACCATTACCAAACTCATTAAAGACCCCTCCCATAACATATTCAATAGCTTGAAACACATCTTCTTGTTCCACAAAAGACATTTCCATATCCAATTGATAGAACTCACCGGGAGAACGGTCGGCACGAGGATCCTCATCACGAAAACAAGGAGCAATTTGGAAATAGCGGTCAAAACCAGCGACCATAAGCAACTGTTTAAATTGTTGAGGAGCTTGAGGCAAAGCATAAAATTTTCCGGGATTAATACGAGAAGGCACCAAAAAGTCGCGAGCGCCTTCAGGAGAAGAAGCCGTGAGGATAGGAGTTTGATATTCCGTAAAGCCCTGCTCGACCATTTTTTTACGCATATAAGCAATGACTTTTGAGCGTAAAATCATATTATTATGAATTTTTTCACGACGCAAATCAAGGAAGCGGTACTTCAAACGAATTTCTTCAGGTTCAGAACCATCACCAGACACTTGCACGGGTAAAGTTTCAGGAGCTTCGGAATAAATTTCCAACTTATTCACTTTAACTTCAATTTCACCGGTAGGGATATGAGAATTAACACTTTCACGTTTAACAACCACACCGGAAATACCAATTACCGATTCGGGGCGTAAATTTTCAAATTTTTCTAACAAATCCGAACCGCTATCAACCACACATTGAGTAATGCCATAATGATCTCGTAAATCCAAGAAACACAAATTACCCAAATTACGTTTACGATGTATCCAACCGGCCAATTTTACTTCTTGATTAACATCAGAAGCACGAAGTTGACCGCAAGTATGCGTACGATAGCGATTCATCTTTATCCTCATTTATAATTAAAAAACTGGAATATTTGTACTTCATTTTTACCCGAAAAGCAAGAAACTTTTAGCATTTAGTTTTCTCAACAAAAAAAGAGTCTGAAAAAAATTCAGACTCTTTTCATCAGTTTTACTTACCACTAAAGAAAACAAAGGCTTCACGCACCTCTGCTTTAAGATTAGCTTCAGCTAAATTCTTCCGGAGTTTTTCCTTAACTTCAGCAGCTTCTTCAGGCTGAAATTTGTAGGCAATAAGCATACCACAATCCGTAGAATTTTCCATCCACACCCATGTCTTATCGGCAAACTTTGATAGATTATGAATAAGAAGATTTCTTCCTGTTCCTTTGGCCATTGTCGGAAAACTACATTCCACAACAAAAGCCGGTTTCATATCCGCAACAGCTTTTTCATCTGCCACCAAGAACAAGCGTTTGTAGTTGTATTGCTGAATATGGCGAATTTCTTTTGCCAAATCAGAACAAGATCCTTTCCAACAATAAATTTTCTTATTAAATACTCTACCCTTAGGAGTAATTTCTG
The DNA here is from genome assembly GCA_944390275.1 of uncultured Alphaproteobacteria bacterium. GTDB lineage: Bacteria > Pseudomonadota > Alphaproteobacteria > RF32 > CAG-239 > HGM16780. Next base: position 43,777 of record CALXPL010000003.1, on the reverse strand, counting down.
CAGAAGCAGAAAAACCACAATTCCAACTTGCTAAATTAGCTTGCTCAATTAAAATCAGAGCATTTACTTTTTCATTCATAATTATAGAAATAAAATTAATTAAACAAACACTTATTCAATAAATTTTGGATAAGCAATATTATCAGCATCTTTAACGATATTTATGATAGAGTTTTTCCAAACCTTTATATCTTCAGAACAAAGTGTCCCACCAAAGATACGAACTCCAATCGGCATTGAATAAAAGCAAACCGGAACAAATGCACCAAAGACTTTTTTAGCCCTTTCAGCCAAAACCTTCCAAACTTGCGTAGCTTTATCTATAGTATCAACACCATTATATTGCTGATACGCAAAATAAGAACAAAACCAAGCAAAAGGATAAGCATCATTCAATTTCACGGAATACAATCCCGGAACAAGATGTGGTTTAAGCCAACAAGCAGCCTTGTAAGCAATTTCGAAATCATTAAAAAGAAGGACAACACCATCTTCAACAAGGACATCAAAACCTTTTTGTTCCAAAGTCCCTTTTTCAAAAACAGCCTTGGCTGGGCACAAATCATCCCAGTGAATACCGGCATCAATTAAATCCTGAGCAACACTATCACAAAATTCCTTAAAATTTTGATTTTTCCTTTTTTTACAAAAAATCGGATACATAATGATAAGTTTATAAATTAATAAATAAAATAATAAGAAAACAGCGAACACAATAACAAAAAGAATAGACAAAATCAAGCATTTTTATAAAAAAAGCAAAAAAATATTGCCAAGCAGAAACAAATATGCTTTAAGAAATTCATAAAGGAAAGAGAAAAAGATGGAAATTATAGAAAATACAAAAGATTTGAAAGCCTTTTGCCAAAAGTTAAACAAACAAGAATTCATTACGGTTGATTTAGAATTCCACCGTGAAAAAAGCTACTATGCGCAGCTGGGATTAATACAAGTAGCTTATAAAGGAGGAGAAGCAGTCATTGACCCGTTAGCACCGGAAATAGATTTATCCAGTTTTTATGCAATACTGTCAAATTCTAATATAACCAAAGTATTTCATTCCTGCCGCCAAGACATAGAAATACTATATTTATTAAGCGGTTTTATACCGACACCGGTATTTGATACTCAAGTCGCCGCCCAAGTATGCGGTTTAGGGAGCAGTATCAGTTATGAAAATTTGGTAAAACACATTCTGAAAAAAGACATTGATAAGAGTTGCCGTTTGACGAATTGGTGCATACGACCATTAGATAAACAACAAGTAGAATATGCATTGGGAGATGTAACATACCTGGTCGAAATATACGAATGGGAAAAACAAGAACTTAAAAATAATCAAAGGGAACACTGGATAGATGAAGAAATGGCCGCTTTGCTCAATCCGGACACATATACCATCAATCCACAAGATGCATGGAAAAAAATAAAGCATCACTCTCACAACAGTAAATACCTCACATTGCTGAGAGATTTAGCAGCATGGAGAGAAATAAGAGCACAAGAGAAGAACCTACCACGCCAAACCATCATCAAAGATGAAAGTTTGTTAAATATAGCAGCAGCCCGTCCCCACAGTATAGAAGAGCTTGGGAAAGTCAGAAACATAAGACAAGATATTGTAAATGGAAAGTTAGCATCGGAAATTGTTGATATTGTCAACAGAGCGGAACAATACAGCAATGAAGATTACATAAAGATTATAAGAGAAAAAAATACAAACAACGAAAACAAAGCCTTATATGAGTTATTAAAACTTCTCTTAAATATCATAAGTCAAAGCGAAGGAGTCGTCGGTAAATTAATTGCCTCGGAAGAAGAATTACAAGAGCTGTCGAATGGAAAAAACAATCGACTTTTGCAAGGCTGGCGATACGAAATTTTCGGACAAAAGGCCTTAAAATTATGCTCAGGAAAACTAAGTATTAAATACGAGCCGTTAACAAAAAAAATAAATTTCATAGAAAAGGATAGCGATTAAAAACCAAAAAAGAGGCCAAAGCCTCTTATAAAAAATTATTTATAATGCTTTGCATAAAGATTATAAAGTAATTCAACAATTTTTTTTGCCTCTTCGCTGCAAAAAGAATAATAGACAGCTTGAGCCACACGGCGGCATTTTACAATTTTAGCCTCACGCAGAATTGCCAAATGCTGAGATAAAGCCGACTGACTTAAAGCAACCAATTTCTCAATTTCACCAACTTTAAATTCTTGATTCATAAGCAAGAATAAAATTTCCAAACGTTTTTCATTAGCAAGAGCTTTAAGTAATTTTGCTCCGTTTTTAATAATGGCGTTTTTCATTTTTTCCTCCGTTTCAATACATTACTAATGTAACATATTCAGAAAAATTAAGATAGTTGTAGCACAACAAAAAGACATCTAAACTTTAGATTAATAAACAAAAGTTATATATAAAAAGATTGAAGAATAAAAAATAATGTATTAGCATCAAAAAAACAAAAAATAAGGAGAAAATAATGTCGGAAACAATCCAAGACATCAGTTTTGAAGAAGCACTTCAACAACTGGAAAATATAGTAAGAGAATTGGAAGGCGGACGCATAAAATTGGATGAAGCAGTAACCTCTTATGAAAAAGCCGTTGCATTAAAACAATTCTGTGAAAACAAATTAAAAGCAGCACAGTTGAAAATTGAAAAAATACAAATCACCCCGAATGGGGAACTCGAAACCACACCGTTAGATACAGTAGAAGAATAAAACAATGTCTGATATAAAAGAAGAACTTTCCGCATATTCATTAGAATTTAATGCCCGCTTAGCTGAATTTTTTCCGTTAACGGCACAACCGGAACATCGCGTTGTCGAAGCCATGAAATATTCCGTCACTAACGGAGGCAAAAGACTTCGCCCTTTTCTGGTATATGAAAGTGCAAAACTATTCGGTTTAGACTTCGAAGAATCATTGAGAACAGCAGTAGCATTAGAATGCTTACATTCTTATTCGCTCATTCACGATGATTTACCCGCAATGGATAATGATGATATGCGGAGAGGGAAACCGACTTGCCATAAAGCCTATGACGAAGCAACCGCCATATTGGCAGGAGATGGATTACTCACCTACGCTTTTGAAATTTTAAGTCAAGAAAAGACCCATCCTTCCGCACAAGTTCGAATTAACTTAATAGAATGCTTGAGTAACGCAGCGGGAGCTTTTTCAGGGATGGTAGCCGGACAAATGCTTGACTTATATGCCGAAAAGACAACCGAGAAAACAAGCGATAATTTAGTAAAACATATTGAAGAAATGAAAACAGGACGATTAATTCGATATGCCTGTGAAGCCGGAGCAATATTAGGCAATGCTCAAGAAGAAGAAAAAAACAGTCTAATAAACTATGCAAGAAAAATAGGCATAGCCTTCCAAATTGCAGATGACATATTAGATGTTGAAGGAAATCCTCAACTTGTCGGCAAAAAATTAAATAAAGACTCGGCACAAGGAAAAGCAACATTTGTCAGCTTGTACGGTCTGGATAAAGCCAAGCAAATGGAACAAGATTATATAGCGGAAGCCAAAGAATGTCTTGAACAAGTCTTTGGTATAAAATCAACGACACTACAAAATCTGGCAGATTTTATCATTTACCGCAATTACTAAATTCAAACTTCCAAACAAAAAAAGCAACTCATAAAGAGTTGCCTTTTTCATGAAAGGATGCAAAAATTATTGAGCCGACTTAGCCTCATCAATTTTTGTCTGAATAAAATCAGCAGAACCGGCGTTAAACTTTGTACCATTAAATACTAAAGTAGGAACACCATCGACGCCGATTTTCTGAGCCAAAGATTGGCTGTCGTTAAGTTTTTGAGAAACGACATCAGAAGCAACATCAGCTTTATATTTATCCATATTTAAACCAATGCTTTCAGCAGCTTTATCAACATTTTCTTGAGTTAACTGCTCATTAATGGCAAACAAAGCATTATACATTTCGACATATTTTCCTTGTTCACCGGCAGCCAAAACAGCTTGAGCGGCATAAAGAGAATTAGGTCCTAAGAAAGCAACCGGTTTGGCAATAATTTTAACATCGGGATTAGCTTGAGCCACTTTTTGCATTTCCGGATAGAGACGATGACAATATCCGCAAGAGAAATCAAAGAACTCAACAAGAACCATTTTTCCTTCAGGATTGAAGATAGCCGGAATGACTTGATCATCATAAACCTGCTCCAAATAAGGTTTAATCTGCTCACGAGCTGCTTCTTCAGCTTTTGCTCTTTGTTGAATTTCATAAGCATTAAGAGCATCAATAACCATTTCAGGTTTTTCTAACAAAGCAGCAGCAACCAACTCAGAAGAATTAGCTGTTTGAGTTTCAGTCTGATTTTTAGCATTGCATTTCCAAAAACACATAGCAAAAGCGAGAATAGAAACAATCAATGCAAAAACAGATATAATACCAGAATTTTTATTCATTATTTTATCCTTTTTACAAAAAAGCAAATTATATAAACGAAGATAATTTAACTAATTTAGAACAGATTGACAAGAGTAAAAAAAAAGATATTTATAAAAAAGAGAATAAAAGACTTAACAAACAAATAAAAAAAACATTATAATCAAAGAAAATAACCAAGGAAGCAGACATAATGTTTAATATCAAAATCTCACTATTCGCCAACACAAAAAAATTAGAAAACAAAATAGATTCGTTTCATGACAAAGTAATTGATGCGGCGATGACTTTCAACAAAGCGATTCGAATATTTTTAGCCGAACATCGCAGTGATGAATTCAAAAAAATAAATAAACAAATAAAACAAATAGAACACGATGCCGACATGTTAAGAAGGAGCATCGAGAGTAATTTATACTCAAACAACCTCATTCCGGACTTGCGAGCTGATGTATTGGAACTTGTAGAAAACATTGATAAAGTCATAAATCGTTTTGATGAAGTTTCTTATAAATTTTATATTGAGCGCCCGGAAATACCGGAAATATACCACAACCGCATCATAGAGCTAGTCAATCAAGTTACGGAATGCGCTGAAAACATGAGTATAGCCTCACGTTCTTTTTTCAGAGATTTCAGTTTAGTCAGAGATTATTCCCAAAAAGTCTATTTTTTGGAACACGAAAGCGATATCAGTTTTGGACATTTGAAAGAAGCAATTTTTGACTCAGATATACCCTTGGCCAATAAACTCCAATTAAGTAATTTAATAGAAGAAATAGCCGATGTAGCCGACTTAGCGGAAGATTGCGTTGATGAACTTCTCATTTTCACCATAAAAAGAGACATATAAATGGAAATATTATTTTTTATATTTTTAAGCAGTGGTTTATTTTTGGGCTGGTCATTAGGAGCAAATGATGCCGCAAACATATTTGGCACAGCCGTTGGCAGTAAAATGCTAAAATTCAAAACCGCAGCAACTATAGCCTCTATTTTTATTATCATAGGAGCCGTTTATTCTGGTGCCGGAGCAAGCAAGACCCTAGAAAGTTTAGGAAGCGTCAATGCCCTAGCAGGAGCATTTATGGTTGCTTTATCAGCAGCAATAAGCGTTTACTGGATGGTACGTTCGGGAATAAGTGTTTCGACATCACAAGCCATAGTTGGAGCCATAGTTGGTTGGAATATATACAGTAACCGTCCAACAGACATTGAAACCTTAAATATAATTGCCAGCTCATGGGTAATCTGCCCAATACTAAGTGCTGTTATAGCCTTTTTCAGCTATTTTATCGTACGTAAATTATTAAGACATAGCCACATTCATCTTTTAAGAGAAGATTGCTATGTCCGCAGTGGCTTAATAATAATAGCAGCTTTCGGAGCTTATGCTCTCGGAGCAAACAACATCGCTAATGTTATGGGAGTTTTTGTTGCTTCGAGTCCGTTTCATGATATTAACTTTCATGGTTTGACACTCAGCAGCACACAAATACTATTTTTAATCGGAAGTATTTCAATATGCGTCGGAGTATTTACATACTCACAAAAAACAATTCACACCATAGGTAATAACCTGATGTACATGACTCCGGCAATTGCTTGGATAGTTGTTTTTTCACAATCTGTCGTTTTATTTTTGTTTGCCTCAAGCTCACTACAAACTTTTTTAATAAGCCACAACCTCCCTTCACTTCCGTTAGTACCCGTTTCAAGTTCACAAGCCGTAATCGGAGCCATCATGGGAGTCGGTATAGCCAAAGGAGGACGCAACATAAGTTGGGGCATAATAGGAAGAATAATCATCGGATGGATAACCACGCCGATTATCGCTGCGGGAATATGTTTTATTTCGCTTTTCTTTTTAGAAAATGTTTTCAACCAAACAGTTTATCTGCCATAAACAGGAGAGAAAAGAAACTATTTAATGTTAACCTTTAACTTATTCCACCCATGAGTAGTTTCTTTTTTTGTTGATTGAGAGGAAGCAGAATTTTTTTCAGGAGTTTTTGCCATTTCCCAATTACGAATAGGTTGAGAATTTTTACGCACGAGCTGTTGCTGTTCAACTGTTTGAGGAACACCGATTGGCAACATTTGATTCAAAAGAGTCGGAGAAATGAAATCTCGTTTTTGAGCATCAAAAGAAGTAACCATCGTATCCAACAACTCACCACCGGGTTTAAAATTATAAGCCTTAACTTTACCGGCATAATAAAAGGCAACAGAATAGCAAGGAGCAGAAATCAAGACATCTGTCATATCAACACCACGAACAAAACGAATCATAAGTTTCGGTCGAATAACACATTGTTCAGAGGTTGTAAAATCAAAATTATCTGCATTTGTTAAGAATTGTGTAACCAAAACATTTTTCAAGTTATCATTAATAATACCGCAAAAACCGGTAACAGCAAAGCCATTAAGGGTATATCCCGAATAATCTGCGGAACGATTTTCAACTTGATAACAAAAGACTTGTTCCGCATCGGTAACATTAAGTACGGCAGCATTACCTAAAGAATCACGCATATTTTGCAAAACTTTTATTTCGGTAGTATCTTGTCGTCGCCAAGCGTCTCTTTCTTGCTGAAAAGACTGCACTCCTTCACGTAAATTATTAAATTGAGCATAAGAAGAAAAACTTGCCAACAACAGACAAGAAAATGCGGAAAAAAAGAAAGACTTTTTCATAGTAAGACTCCCATAACAGATAAAAAGGATGCAAACAAGATAATATAAAAATAAAAGAACACCAATAAAATTTTTATTAAAAAAACAAAAAAACCGCTGGTATTTTCAGCGGTTTTTTCATTAAAAAATGACTACCAAGGATCCGTAAAGGTCAAAGTTTCATCATTCAGACGGGTCTTATAAGTTGAATCCTTATTCCAACCTTGACGGAAATTATTTAACTGGTCGTACTTATCAACATACTTACTGTTGTATGCACTGTTTGTTCGATCAAAGTAACAATAAACCGTAACATAGGCTTCAAGTTGCCGACGCAAGACCGGAAAGAGATTCCAAACGACCCATTGACTTGAACTTGTCGCTCCGTCTTTGTTAATTGTTACACCAAGGTCATCAATATAAGTTTTGTAATAAGAATACGGATACATAAATCCCATAATGGCACTCCAACCTTTAAAATTAGCCCCGGAACCATGAGGATAAACATTAGCTCTTAACCAAGTACTTTTCTGAAAATACAAGGGCATAGGAGCATCAGCCGAACCGGAAGCATAATCATTAGGATTCTTGGGTACGTTCAGATATAATAAATCTTTACGCGTACTTTCCGAACCGGAAGGAGGGACACCGGCTTGAGCCATAGCCCAACCAGCAGGAGTAATCGTTACCACTTTAGCATATCCCGGAGGACATTGCGGTGAAGGAATAATACCAAGCCAAGGAGAAGTCCAACAAGAATAATCACTACAAGCATAACCGGACTGACCGGAAATTTGAACTGTTCCGCCGGAAACAGTTGGGTTCAAATTAGCCCAATAAGGAACACTTTCTTTATAAGTATTATCAACGACATAAATACCTTTATTAATGAAGTCGGGTAAAATATCACTCAAGCGTGCCCCGCCACGGCTGGTTAATTTAATATCATGCATAACGGAAGTGTAAGCAGGATTAATTTGATAATTTGTATAAGCCGTACCTTGGGCCGTATAACCATTCACAGCCATCCGAGGTAAAGCAGCACTTTCCAAAGGTTTGTTATCAATAAAACGGTCAGCTTTCACATAACCGGCAGAAGTGCTTTCAACACTTGCAATACTATCATATTTGGAAGCGACTTCAAGAATACCCTTGCGAACATGCACCGAACCACGCGTTGCACTAGCATTATCTTCAACTGAAAATAAACTTTGTCCGTCATTCGCATTTCGCATAATATCGACACGACTATCAGAAGTTAAAATCTGACTATAAGTATTAGCCCCAGTCTGCACTTCAAAGACACCATTATCAACGAGTGTTTTTCCTTTAGAAACAATAAATTCTTTAGCCGTAGATGTTGGACCAAGTTTAACTGTACCTGTACCGGAACCTGTTGTTTCAACTTCTAGTTCGTTATTCAAACCGGCAACCATTTTATTATCAGTAACTTGAACTTCGTTATTGCGCCCGATGTGAACAACACCATCACCGACTTTCACTTCATTGTTAACACCGATGTAAACATCATAAGGTTTATTTTCACCACTCCAATAAGCGGTAAAAGCATAAGTACCGGTATCAAAATCATCGCCTTGCAAACCACCGCGCAACGTTTTTGAACGCAAATCCGGAGTGCGAATAGACCCATTAACGGTAAGATTTTTTTCCATCAAAACATCTTCTTTGAAAGTTGCTTCAGCATTAACGGTAAGCTGATTATTAATATTAACCGGTCCGTTAAAATCGCTTTGTCCATTTACGGTTAGTTTATTCAAAGTTGTATTACCGGCAACATTTAAATTTCCGCCGACATTAACATTACCTTTTAAATCGGAATCCTTATTAACCGTCAAATTTCCACCAACTGTAGTATCACCGGCAATATCAGCTTTTCCGTCAACTTGTAAATTTCCGCCCACACCGGTATCGCCAGCAATATCGGCACTGCCATCGACGACAGCATCGCCGGCAATATTAGCATTTCCGCCAATATCCGTATTACCGGAAGTATCAACATGAAAATTTCCACCGGCAGCATCAAGCATACCATCAATTTTAGCACCACCGCCATTTTCAATTAAAAGAGCTTCATCGCGATTTCCTCCGGCAGGATTATTTGCCGAAATAATAAGCTGGTTAACATCTTCAATATTGTGATCGCCCATACTAAGGGTTGTTTCCATTGTATTTAAGCCAGGCTTACCGGGAATAGCTTTACGATAGAGTACGTTTTCATTAATACCGCTTCCATCGGTAATAGATTGAATAGAAGCAGCAATAATTGAACCATCGGCTTTAGGCTCCATACCCAATTCATTTTTGACATTATCAATACGCCAAATACCTTGCACACCGTTAGCCTTATCACCTTGAGTATAACCACCGTTACTACCAATCATAGAAGCAATACGAGAAGCGCGCAACAAAGGAATTCCGGTATCAGCCTTAGGGTTGGCTAAAATGAATCCGGTTAAAGAAGCGCTACTGTTATCGCTTCCGGCATCATGTTTTTTAACCGCAAGTTGATAACCGGAAAAAGAATAACTCCCTTGTACATTACCGGCATTATCCAAGAAACCGTAAGGTAAATAATCGCAAAGTTGTTGAATATCGACTTGAGTAACTTTATCACCGGCATTTTTAAAATCAGAAAAGTTAGGTTTTGTGCCTTTACAATTATTTTGTACTTCACGTCCAGCCATAATATCTTGATAATTATCGCTTAAATAATCATCAACAGCTTTAATCATCACACGCATTTGGCTGGCAGCATTAATATCTTGCAACTCGGTTGTTCTTTCCGCAGCTTTTTTATAAAGGATAGGAGTCACCATAGCAATTAAAGCCAACATAGCCAAAGCCTCGATCATAAGGCTACCGGCATCTTGTTTTGCAATATTTTTATCAAACCACATAACGCACCCCCTACAATTGTTCATACGGTGTCATATAAGCCATACAATAAGCACAAGCGCCATCAAGTCCGCACATTGATGCAAAACTTTCATCACCCAAGGTACCCGATTGAGAAATGATATATTGAGGCACGGATAACCATTGATTATTTCCGGTATTAATACCGATTTCCGTCCCCAAATCATTTTTTTCGGCATCAGCTTCAACAAGCTGAGTATAACCAAAATTAGAACCTCTACCTGTTACACGACGCATAGCATTAACCAAATCATTAGCCGGTCGTCCCCCTTTGATACTTTTCCAACGTTGAGGCACACAACCGTACGTAATTAAATAATTCAGAGAATTTTCAGCATTACAACTTGCCGCAGCCGCAGATAATTTGTCTGAATTTTTATCCAAACAATACATAGTTGTAATATAATAAGTTTTTCCGTCATCATCATAATTAGGATCAAAACCGACAGGTAAAAAATCCTCAAAAGTTTGTACATTAACCCTTCCGGCACTATACCCGATATGTTGAGCAACTTTATCATTAAAAAATTTCTCAGCGGCACGATGCTGCAAGACAATTTTACTCACAGCGGCTTCAGCTTGAGGCTCGACATAAATTTGGCGCATATCGGAACGCACGGACAAATTAAAGCCGTACAAGATAGCGATAAAAGTAGCCAAAACCACCCAAATATACATAAGCTCAACCTCAGTAATTTTTTTTCATCATAACATAAACGCCGTCCGAAATCCAGAAGATACGCTGCAAAATAAAAAAATTTAACATATCTGTAACAAAGTCGTTCATGAAACTTGAGAAAGATTATAAAACGAAGAAGATAATTAAAAGTTAAAATTACAAGATTAATCAAAAAGAAAATATTTTCGTTTAATAAGTTAACATTTCCTGTTTTAATCTAAAGAATAATATACTAGATTAGATATAAAATATCATTGATTGGGGAATAAGATGATAAGACGAAATGACGATTTTGATAAAGAGGAAGAAGAACTCCAAAACAATCGTAAACAAATAAATAAAAAGAAAATACTTTTAATAATTCTTCCAGCAATAATCATTATAGGATTAATTGTAAGTTTTTATGCTGTTTTTAATCATAAAGAAAAAGAGATAAAGAATTACAATATTGTAACCAATAATGATCCGAAAAGCGGTGGAGAAAAGACAACGGTTTACTACGATTTACCGGAAATCATTACAGTTTTAAAAAGCAAAAAAGACACGCCGATGAGTGCAAGAATGCGAGTTAGTTTAGAAAGTGAAAGTCTAAGTGAAGATAAGATTAGCATACTTGACGGCATGTCATCAAAAATACAAGATGTCATTATCAGCCACCTGGTTGAATTATATCCGGAAGAAATAACCAACAGCGAAGGCATGTTTTGGTTAAAAGAAGAATTACTATACAGAATTAACCTTATCGTATCCCCTTTGAACATTGATAAAATTAACATCAAACAATTCGAGATACAAAAAGAGCAGCAACAAGGATAGGAAACCGTGTCAGAAGAAGAAAAAAAGAGCCAACAAAGCGACAGCTCATCTCCCACAGAAGCTTCCCAAACGTCCAAACAAGAAGAATGGACGGATATGATTAATGTGCGCGAAGAAACAATTAGCGAAACCGGAACGAGCAATTCAAAAATACTAAATCAAGAAGAAATTGATACTTTATTTGGTTATACAAACGGAACTTCAAAAGAAGAAGGCATCATCAATACGGGAGTTAAAGCCATATTAAATTCCTCGATGGGATCTTATGAACGCTTACCGATGTTGGATGTTGTTTTCGACCGATTAATCCGTATGATGGTTACATCACTACGTAACTTCACGCAAGATAACATAGAAGTTTCGATAGAGAGCATCGAGTCGATGAGATTTGGAGAATATATCGATTCGTTAACGCTACCGACATTATTATCAGTCTTCCGAGCTGAAGAATGGGATAATTACGGTTTAATATCCGTAGATTCGCCGCTGGTGTACTCCATTGTTGACGTTTTGCTGGGAGGGAGGAGAGGAACGGCAGCCATCCGAATAGAAGGTCGCCCCTACACCACCATAGAATTAAATTTAGTCAAAGACATGATAGATTTAATATTAGCGGATTTATCAACAGCATTTGACCCAATTACCACCATCAATTTCAGCTACGAAAGAACAGAAACCAACCCTCGTTTTGCCGCGATAGCCCGTTTATCAAATGCCGTTATCGTAGCTCACTTAAGAATAGATATGGAAGACCGAGGTGGAAAACTCGATTTAATGATACCCTACGCAACGTTAGAACCGATTAGAGATATTTTGTTGCAAATGTTCATGGGAGAACGTTATGGTCGTGATACGATTTGGGAAAATCATTTGGTAGAAGAGTTATGGAAAACAGAAATTGAACTTCAAGCATGTTTAAAAGAACAAATGATAAATTTAAAAGAAATCTCACAATGGAAAAAAGGCTCTTTTATCAACCTTGAAATGGAAAAGGATTCGGAAATAAATCTCCTATGCGGAGACATCGCTTTGCTAAAAGGGACGATGGGCAGAAAAGGAGATAAGATAGTCATAAAAGTTAAAGGGAAAGCAGAAAAAAATGGATAGTATAGAATTAATCATCAACATAATTATCATCGGTTTGCTCATACCGACCATAATTTACGCTTACCGTTTAAACAAAAACCTAACCCTGCTCAGACAAAATCAAAGTAGCCTGTCAAAATTGATACAATCATTAAACGAAGCAACATATAAAGCAGAAAACTCAATCCCCAAATTAAAGAGTGCCACCCAAAGCACGTCAGGAGAACTAAAAGAAGTAGTAAACAGTGCCAAAACATTAAAAGATGATTTAACATTTATTAATGAAAGAGCTGATAATTTAGCGGATCGATTGGAGAATGTTATTCACAACAGCCGCAAAATAAAAGAAGCACCACAACCATCAGAAACGGCCCCCCAGTCATCAAACAAGAAAAAAGAAGAAAAAGGATTTCAAACACAAATATCGGAACAAGACGCCATGCGTTCGGAAGCCGAATTAGAATTGCTTAAAGCCTTACGAGCCATCAAATAAGAAAGAAATAAAAAGAGAAAAAAATGAAGCCGATAAAGAACAAAAGATTTCGTATATTGCCGATAGTAATATTTATGTCAGTCCTAATGCTAACATTAAGGATTAATAACGTAGTTGATAACATAAAGCAACGCGGTAGCAATTCGTTTAGCTTAAGCTCGAATCAGGCACAAGCAGAAGAACAATCAGGCAATACAACGGCAGAACTCAACAAAATACTTGAAGGAGCATCAGAAACCACAACGAAAAATGACACAACGGTTAATAAAGGAAAAAGTTTCAGCCAATCAGAAATCGCCATACTTCAAGAATTAGCAGAACGTAGAGAAGCACTAGATTTACGCAGCAAAGAAATTGATAAAAAAGCAGTACAGTTAAAAGTAACGGAAGAAGAAATAGGAAAAAAACTAGCTCAACTTCAAAATTATGAAAAGAGACTTCGTGCTTTAATGAAAGAATATACAGCAAAAGAAAAAGAAAAATTAGATTCATTGGTAAAAGTCTATACCAGCATGAAACCTAAAGATGCCGCAAGAATATTTAATACACTTGATTTAGAAATAACCACAGCTTTAGTAAGAGAGATGAAACCTTCCGCTTCATCAGCCATTATATCGCAAATGGAAGCCTCCAAGGCTAAAGCAATTACGGATGCTTTAATAGGAAATAGCCTAAACAACAGCGGATTAGAAGGAGAATAACTTGCATTTGATTGTGTTATCAAAGAAGTTTATTCAACAAATATTACGATACCATATCGCAATAATCTTTTTGTTGTTTTTTTCAACAGTTACTCCTGTACAATCCGCAGTCCATAGCTTACAAGAAAAAAACAGCCTCCGCATAGAATTTGAAATAGGAAAATTAAACGATTACACCATAGAACAACAAAACAAGAAAGTACACCTAACCTTTAATCAACCGGTAGAACATCAATTAGCAGAAACACAAGAGCGTTATCCGCAAATTTTAAAAAAATATGAAGTTTCGGATGATAAAAAAGTTTTTGTCATTGAGTTAACACAAGATACGGCAATTAACCACTACCGAGAAGGAAACAAATTAATCATAAATATACCTCTTTCCACACCAACCGAAACTCAAAAAATGAATCCGGAAGGTTTAGAAGGAGCAGAATTAAGTTATAGCGCGAATGACAAATTTTCACGTTTTTCATTTCATTTTGATACGATTCCGCCATATGAAATAAAGCAAAACGCAAAAAATACACAAATTATTTTTAAAAAGCCCTATAAATTTGCAACACAAAATTTGATAAATTATCCCAAATACAATCAAATTAGTTTTAAGCAAGAAAGTCCTGAAAAATACATTTTTACAATACCTGCAATCACACAACGTTCTTTTGAACAAAGCAATCAAATTGTTATAGATGTATCCCCGACAGAAAAATCTTTTAAAGAAGAAGAATTAACAGATATATCAAATGCGCCGCTTTTAAAGATTAGAAGTTTAAGTTTCTCATGGAATAAACCAGTAAACATAGCTGCATTTAAAAGAGGTGAACACTTATGGATAGTATTTGACCAATACCAAAATCTGGATATTGCAGCATTAAACAAAGAAATAATTCCCTTAGCAAAAAATTTATACCAACTTCCCAACCCACAAGCAACGATAATACGCTTAACTCCGGAAAAAGATATAAAAGTAAATTTAAGAAAAGAAGGATTGCTATGGATAGTAGATCTCTACACCGGAGGAAAAGATATGGAAACGGAAGAAATACCGATATATACGAGATATGACGCATTAAATCATTCTTATCTTTATGCACCATTAAACAACGTTGGCAATATCATATCAATATTTGATCCCGACATAGGTGATGTTATCAGCATTGTTCCGACCGACACCACCAACGTTGGTATCAACCATGCATACCAATATCCTGATTTAGATTTTATAGAAACGATTAATGGTTTAGCTTTAATTTATAAATCAGATGATATAGAAATCACACGAGGCACCAACGGAATAAATATACGCAAGCTACAAGGTAATTTAAACATTTCTGCCGAATTAGATGAATTAAAAAGACGTAATTTATTATACGGAGATAACAATATTGACAAACAATTTGTAATGAACATTCCAGCGGAAATACTAAATAAACCATTTTTAGAAGCCGTAAAACTTCTAGAACAAGACATCATAACATCTGACAGCCAAGATACCAACAAGATACGCTTAAGAGAGGCCGGCTATTTTCTCAACAGAGGCTTAGGGAGCAATGCGATAAAAATATTAAACTCCTTAGAAAAAGAAAAAGCTTCGGAAAGTGAGAGTGATACATTTCACAGTATGAGAGGTATTGCTAATTTTCTGATGCGCCGTTATGAAGAAGCCATTAAAGATTTTTCTTACGGAAATTTAGTACAAAATGAAGAAGCACGGTTCTGGAAAAACTTAAGTATAGCGGCATTACAACCAAATGAAAGAAGCAATGAAGTTATATCACCATACATATATATGCTAAAGAATTATCCGAACGAAATTAGAAGAAGAATTGCATTAGTAGCCATAGAACCGGCATTAATGGCCAATGATGACTTAGCTGTTCAAAATTATATTGAAATACTGCGCGATTCGGATGGAACAGATAACAAAGCCGCAATAAACTATTACAACGCACGCCGTTTAGAAGCCATGGGCTATCCGTTAAACGCTCTCAGAGAATACCGCAATGCCGCTGATTCCTCAGCCAACTACTATTCCGTATTATCAAGAAAGAAAATAATTGAAATTCAAAAGAAAACCAATACAATCAGCTTAAGCAAAGCAGCAGAAGAATACGAGAAATTGCGTTATGCATGGGGAGAAGCAGAATTTAAGATAAAAGTCTTGCAAGAGTTAGCAGAAATCTATGCCCAAAATAAGGATTACCCTCAAGCCTTAAAGACTTTAAAAGAAGCCAAGAATTTAGGTTTAAGTAAAGATTCGGAAGCCATCACACGCCGCATGGTAAAATTTTTTGAAGATATATATTACTACAATCAAGACGATAAAATGCCGGCGATTCAGTCATTAGCCTTGTACCAAGATTATCATGAACTGGCTCCGCAAAGTCAGTATTACAACGAGATTGTGCAAAAATTAGCAGATCGCTTGGTTGCTGTTGATTTATTAGGACGAGCTTATAATATTCTATCACACCAAATGGAAAACGGCAAATTAACAGCCAATGAAGCAGGAACGATAGGAACAAGAATGGCTTTAATAAACTTATTTAATAACGAACCGGAAAAAGCCATAGAAAATTTAGACAAGACAGAAAGTGATGAACTTTCACCAAGTATCGTAGCCCATCGCCGCATAATCAGAGCCAAAGCCTTATCTGGACTAGAGAAGACAGAAGAAGCCTTAGAATTATTAAAAGAAGATTACAGCCGAAACGGAATATTACTAAAAGCCGAAATATTCTGGAACAATCAACAATGGGGAGATGCAGCCGATAACATAAAATATTTAATAGAAAAGCCCCAAGAAGGCAAAGCATTAAGCCAAGAGCAAATTCAATTAATTTTAGAATGGGCAACGGCATTAAAGAAAGCGGGACGAGAAACGGTTATTGTCAGATTAAAGAACACCTTTGAGCCATATTTTGCCACAACCCCCTATATTAGTATATTCAATGTATTGACAGATACAATGGAAACAGAAACAATAGACCTGCACAACATTGATGAAACCATAAACAATATTGCCGATTTTAGAAATTTTGCAAAAATATACACGGATTCAATGCAAAAGAGCAGTCTGAGCGAGACAATAAAATAAATGCCGATACATCAAAAAAAATTTAAAATACATAGTCCGTTTGAAGCCTCTGGAGATCAACCGCAAGCCATAAAAGAATTATGCGAAGGATTACAAAGAGGAGAAAAAAACCAAGTTCTGTTAGGGGTAACGGGTTCAGGTAAAACGTTTACCATGGCCAAGATAATAGAAGAAAGCCAGCGCCCTGCCCTAATTATGGCTCCGAATAAAATTCTGGCAGCCCAATTGTATGCCGAAATGAAAGAATTTTTTCCGGAAAATCATGTTGAATATTTTGTCTCCTATTATGATTATTATCAACCGGAGGCCTACGTTCCGAAAACAGATACCTACATAGAAAAAGATTCGGCCATAAATGAGCAAATAGACCGTATGAGAAACGCGGCCACACGCAATATTTTGGAATGCAACGATGTCATAATCATCGCTTCGGTTTCCTGCATTTATGGTTTAGGCGATGTAGATTCCTATGCTGCAATGACCATAGATTTAAAAGTCGGCGATGAAATAGAACCCACCAAAATATACAAAAGATTGGCAGAACTACAATATGAAAGGAATCAACAAAATTTTGTACGTTCAACTTTTCGCGTTAACGGAGATACATTAGACATTTTTCCGGCCCACTACGAAGATCATGGTTGGAGAATTTCATTTTTCGGAGAAGAGATAGAAAGCATTTGTGAATTTGACTCATTAACAGGAAAGAAAACACAAGATTTAGATGAAATCGTTGTTTATCCGGCAAACCATTATGTAACACCGCGTCCGGCATTATCACAAGCCATGGTAGGTATAAGAAAAGAGTTAGAAGAACAATTAAACATTTTCAAGCAAGAAAACAAATATTTAGAAGCGCAAAGGCTGGAACAAAGGACACGATTTGATCTGGAAATGTTAGAAACGACAGGACATTGCAAAGGCATAGAAAACTATTCACGATATTTGACCGGACGCAAAGCCGGAGATCCCCCTCCAACCTTATTTGAATATTTGCCTCCCAATGCCATAATTTTTGTTGACGAAAGTCACATATCGCTGCCGCAAATAGGCGGAATGTATCGAGGCGACCGTAATCGCAAAGGGACATTAGCAGAATATGGTTTTCGATTACCGTCATGTGTTGATAACCGTCCTTTAAAATTTGAAGAATGGAATGCCATGCGCGGACAAAGTATTTTTGTATCAGCCACACCGGGAGATTGGGAACTTGAATCGACACAAGGAGTTTTCACAGAACAAGTCATACGACCGACAGGTTTGCCCGACCCGTTATGCCTTGTCCGACCGGTTGAAAATCAGATTGATGATTTAATGGAAGAATGCCGTAAAACCGCTGCCAAAGGGGAAAGGGTTTTAGTCACGACATTGACCAAAAAAATGGCAGAAGACTTAACAGAATATTTACACGATAACGGTGTCAAAGTCCGTTACTTACATTCGGATATTGATACTCTGGAAAGAATAGAAATCATCCGCGATTTAAGACTTGGAAATTTTGATGTTTTAGTTGGAATTAATTTATTAAGAGAAGGATTAGACATACCGGAATGCTCCTTAGTAGCAATTTTAGATGCCGATAAAGAAGGCTTTTTACGTTCCCCCCGCTCCTTAATTCAAACAATAGGTCGAGCCGCCCGCAACGCAGAAGGTCGCGTCATATTATATGCGGATAAAATAACCGGCTCAATGCAAGCAGCATTAGAGGAAACGCAACGCCGCCGCGACAAACAACTAAAATATAACAGCGAGCACGGGATTATACCCAAAACGATAAAGAAGAACATATCTTCAGCATTATCCGCGATGACGGAAGCAGATTATCTGCAAGAAGATAAGTTAAAAGCCGAAGACATAACCGACATAAAGAATATTGAAAAGAAGCGTAAAGAATACACGAAAAAGATGAAAGAGGCCGCTGAGAATTTAGAATTTGAAGAAGCGGTAATATATCGAGATAAATTAAAAGCCCTAGAAAAATTAGCCATAGAACATAGCTAACCGCCGTAATTCTGTTACATACAATAAATTCACAAATCGCTCATTAATTTTCATGCAATAAAAAAACAGCTTGTTTTAATACAAGCTGTTTTTTTTAAGAAGAAACCGAAACTATTATAAAATAGCATCGATTTCAAATTCTTGACCACCTGCAATCAGAAGCATCTGATTTTGAGGAGAATCTTTTTTCAATTTCAGAAGTTTCTTCACTTCTGCTTTTCTCCCTTTTTTCAAGACTTCAGGAATTTCCGAACTTTCTTGAGGAGACAGCAAATAAGAAGTTTGACCGGCAACCACAATAACGCGGAATCTGTTCTCGGCCGGAACGATAGAAACATTGGAAATTGTTACAGACTGAACCAAGGGTTCTGCTGCCGCCGTTTGGAATAGAGACACGATTTTCTTATAGCTATCGACAAAGAATTTTTTTACTTTTTCTTCACCGAAGTAATAAACAGCACCTCCCATCAATACCGCACCAAGTACCAACTTCCAACCACCTGTCAGAAGTATAAGGATGATAACCACTAAAATAATCATGGTCACCAATTTGTTGTTTTTTAGCATTTCCATAATCATTCATTTTAGAGGTTAATTTTCTTCTTTGTTCTCAATCTTCTGCGGTTCTTCTGTTTCTGTAACCTGCGCTAATTGCTTAGCGTACTCCTTGAGATTTGTCTTCAGAACAGATAACTGCGCATTTCGCAAATCGCCAACGGATGGCTGAATCAAATTGTGTTTCACTAACAATTGATTTTTGCGGATAAATCCGCTCAATACATTTACAACTCCTTGAAGATAGACTTTCTGCTCTTCAAGTATCAAGACGCCCATGGCCTTGTTGTAAGCATCCGTGTCGTTGATTTTGTCGCCTTGGAGCAACAAATTCTGATCAATTTCTGACAGTTTGTCTTTCAGTTGTTTTTCCTGTTCAAGGGTATTTTTATGGCGTTTATAAAGCCAAATTCCACCCCAAACAGCAGCAACAACAACAATTCCCAATACAACGCTGACAATAGTCAGCCAAAGATTAAAATTTTCCATAAGGCAAAATAATTTAGTGAATAATATTAATAATAAATAAAAAATTACGCACTATTTAGCACAATTTTTTGCATTTGTCAACACCCTAGACAAAAAAAAGAATATTTTTTTCTTAAATAAAAAATCATAAAAAAACAGGCCTCTCACGAAGAGAGACCCGCAATAATTTTTAACAGCCTAACAAACGGTCAACAATTTCCTTGCCGTTTTTTTTGCGGTTTTCAGCAGCAAGTTTTTCTTTTTGAGCAGCTTCCTCCTCTTTTCGACGAAGAACGTCTTTTTCTTCTTCTAATTCCGAAAAGGTTTTACCGCCCCAATGACGCAACAAACGCTTCATATGCTCATCGGCAATATCAAGAAGCGTATAATACGTTGTTCTCGTCCAACCAACATTATCCTCATCACTTTCCGTTACACTATGAGAATAAATGTGGTTGACCAACTTCTTATTCCAACGCAAAATATTGTTTACGTCTTCATAAGAAAATGATTTTACTTTTTTTTCGAGTTCTTCCGCCGTAGTTAAGCGGAAAATGTTTTTCAAAAAATTTTTCATAATTAATAATTTTAATAATTTGCGAATTAAGCACAACATAACATTTCTTCATATATTTGTCAATATTATAGACTAAAAAATTAGCGACCTGCAGAAGCATTGGCGTTTGCTTGAGCCGCTTGTTGTGCTGCATTATTTTGGTTAGCATTTGATTGATCAGATTTCTGCTTATTTTGAGACGAATTGGTATCTTGAGCCGTTCTTTCTTGAAAATTATCAATACCACGGAGTTTCTGAATTTGCTCTTGCATATTTTTATCTGGAAAATCGAGTGCGAGCTGACGCATTTCATCTTTTTGCCATAACGAAACAAATTCAGCTTTGTCCGGAGCAACAGAAAAATCATCAATTACCGCATTCCAATACTTTCCACCCCTCAAAACATCTTCTCTCAACATTTTCTCTTTCAAAAGACTTAAATAATCCACCTCTTCTCTTTTGTTTCGAGGAATATTTTGTAATTGTTTTTCTTCTTTTTTACGTTTTTGAGCATCTTGTTGTAAGATTTTTTCCACGCGTTTAAAAAACTTTTTTCTCTCTAAAAATCTTTTATATTCTTCAGAATTTTTATCTTTTGGTGCTTTTCTCAAAAAAATTTGATTTATAGAAGTCATCATAGAAGCCAAAGCAGCAATATCATCAGCGGTAAAATCCTCAAAATTTTTCTGAAACTTCCGTTTATGCCGAGACGATTTTGCATTATTGTCATTACGCAAAACAAAATAAACAGCGATTCGATGTAAACTTTCCCGTTCAAGTTTCCGTATCCAAAACTCAAGCTCTTCTTCTGTTTCGATAGGCAGCCCCGAAGCAATCAAAGCTCGCAACAAATCAGCAACTTCTTGATTTGATAATTCAGATAATTTTTTTTCAAGTTTATTTAAAAACAAAAGAGCGTGTTTACGTCGAGCTTCATTTGATTTTTGTTGAGCATATTTGCGAGCATCTTCATCATTTAATCCTTCACCGTGAGCGGTATAAAATTCTTTATTAAAAATAATCGCAGAAATTTCTTGCTCTTCGTCAACATCATAAGTGTCTTTTTCAGTCATTGGCATTGCTCGCAAAACTCATAAATATTAAATATAAAATACCAAAAAAAATGCTAAAAGTAAAAACAATTGTAAAAAAAGAAAAAGCTATGATAAAGAATCATAGCTTTTTTAAAAGGAAATTTTAGTTTCAAGAAGCATTTATAATAAAATACCTACAATTTTCAAAGATAAAACAATTAATGTAAGAACCAGGGAAATTTTTAAAATAAAATCATTACATATCCAAACAACCGGTGCAGAATAGTAAGAAAGATGACAATACATATCCGGTACAGCCAAAAAACACAAGAAAATCAATTCAACATAAAATACAACATTATTCCACATAAGTTCAGGTTTTAGAAAATAATTAAACCCACTCAAAAACAAAAACACAATTGGAATAGGTAACCAAAAAAATTGTTTTGTATAACTCACGCATTTTCTGTAATTATGTTGATATTCATTCTGCAATTCTTTTTTAAAATCCAATGATGTGCTGCTTTCATCATCTCTGAAACGCCAAAAAGTTTCAGCGGAAGATAAAAGACTTTTGTAATCGCGTAAAGTCCTAAGGTACAAAGGATACCTCAAACCAACAAATACAAATGTCAAAAATAACGAAATAACAAAATAAATTTCCATAATACTTTTAATTTTGTCTTTATTTCAAGAGGCGCACGGGTTTCCTAATCCCTTCCTCGGTTTATAATAAAAAGTTAATAATAGAATATTTAATAACTGACATATTCTATTTTATAAATTAAATCAATAAAAAATTTCTCATTTAGAGAAAAGATAAAACAAAAAGGCTTTTGATTCCTCAAAAGCCTTTATTTTCCTTGGTTGCGGGGGCAGGATTTGAACCTACGACCTTCAGGTTATGAGCCTGACGAGCTACCGGGCTGCTCCACCCCGCGATAAATAAAATCTTAACTCGAGGGAATACATACGCCGTTTTAAATTACTTGTCAAGCATATTTTTTAGAAATTATAATCAAAATAGTAAAATCAATAATGTTTTCCACCTAAATCATAAACTAAAGACAGATTTCCGGCAGCAATCCGCCCTTTATCATTATATAAATCATACGACACATCTTGCCCGACACAAATCCTCCCTATTCCGGCTTTTTGAAATTGTGTAACATGAACAAAAACATCACGGCCACTCGTCTCATTTGTAATAAAACCATAACCTTTTTTCTCATCAAACCATTTTAATTTACCATAAAGCATATTCAATCCTTTATATTATTTTGATTCAGCTAAAAATATCAATAATGGATAACAACCATTATTAAGATATAAATAACAAAAATTGCATTTTGTAAAGAAACTTATCTAATAATTTCAATTTATACACATAAAAAAGCACCTTAACCACCCCTAAAGGCTAAGGTGCACTCCCCATACAAAACTTATTCATAACGCAAAGCGTTAATCGGATTGAGTAATGATGCTTTATAAGCCGGATAAAAACCAAAGAACAAACCGACAAAACCGGCAAAAGAAAAAGGTAAAAGGACATAAATCAGCGAAACTTGGGGTGTCAAAGAGGTAAAATAAGCCACAAGTTCAACACCGATAAAACCCAACAATACACCAACAATTCCTCCAATCAAGGACAAAACCAAAGCCTCCATAAGAAACTGCCAACGAATATCCCACGACTTAGCACCAATAGCCATACGAATACCGATTTCACGCGTTCTTTCCGTTACCGAAACAAGCATAATATTCATAATACCGATACCACCGACTAATAAAGAAATAGAGGCAATCGAACCTAAAAGAATAGTCATCACGCGCGTTGAACTTTCCATCATTTCCATCATTTGCGTAAGATTACGAATGACAAAGTCATCTTCTTTATTTGCTCCTAAATTATGTCTTTGACGTAAGAGCAAACGAATGTCCTCCTGTGCCGTATAAGTACTTTGTGAATCAACAGCTTGAAGCATTATAAACTTAACTTGATCCGGAAATTTTATACCCATAACTTTTTTCTGAGCCGTTGTAATCGGAATAAAAACGGCATCGTCTTGATCCATACCGTTTGAACTTTGTCCTCTCCTTTCCAACACGCCGATTACCTGAAAAGGAAAACCTTTGATACGAATAGTTTTTCCAATAGGATCGACATCACCAAACAACTCTTTTACAACAGTTTGCCCCAAAATGGTAACCTTTCCGGCATTTTTTACATCAGCTTCAGAAAAAAGACGACCATAATCTAAATTCCAGTCTTTAATTAGAAAATTACGATTGTCGGTACCGGTAACGTTTGTTGACCAGTTAGCATTACCATAAACGATTTGCGCTGTTTCCTCTAAGACAGGAGCGGCTAATTTGATAGCGGGAATACGTTTTTGAATCTCATCTCCGTCAGATTTTTTCATAGTTGGTTGAGAACCATATCCTCCACGAGAACCGCTGGAAGTTGCGACACCGGAACGAACAATGATGAGATTAGATCCCATAGATTTCATATCGTTTTTAATTGAAATGGAAGCCCCGTTTCCGACAGCTAACATAATGATAACAGCAGCTACCCCGATAATAATACCAAGACTGGTTAAAATAGAACGCATTTTATTGGCTTTAATAGCGCGAAAAGCGATACTTCCTATCATTTTAAGATTAATCATTCCGCCCCCGTTAATCTGTCTAAAACTTTATCATCAGAATGAATTTCACCATCAACGATGCGAATAACTCTTTTGGCATAACGCGCAATATCTTCTTCATGAGTTACTAAAATAATTGTTCTTCCCATTTCTTCATTAAGTTTAAGAAACAGTTTCATAATTTCGACACTCATTTTCGTATCAAGATTACCCGTCGGCTCATCGGCAAAAATAATCGGAGCTTCATTCACAATGGCACGCGCAATAGCGACGCGTTGTTGTTGACCTCCTGAAAGTTGATTTGGTTGATGATCCATTCTTTCGCGTAAGCCAACCTTTTCCAAAGCCTTCTTAGCGCGATTAAAACGTTCATCGGCGGGAACGCCGGCATAAATCATCGGTAATTCAACATTTTCGATTGCTGATGTTCGAGAAAGAAGATTAAAACCCTGAAAAACGAAACCGATTTTACGATTACGAATTTCGGCAAGTTTATCTGAAGAGAGTTTTCCGATATCGGTACCATCAAGAAAATATTTTCCGGATGAAGGTTTATCAAGACAACCAAGAATATTCATAAAGGTTGATTTTCCCGATCCTGATGGTCCCATAATAGCGACAAACTCACCGTTTTCGATAGTAATATCAATACCTTTAAGAATATTAAGATTCATATCACCGACAAGATAGCTTTTTTTAAGATTTTTCACATCTATCAAAGGCATTAGCGAGGCATCCTTAAGCGAGTATTACCTTGTTGAGAGGAATAACGTCCCTTTTCATCAATAATAACTTCAACATGTTCATTAAGTAATTCCGAGGCAACTTCGGTATTATCTTCATCAGAAACGCCTGTTGTAATAGAGACACGAACGGGGACGCCGCTTTTCAATATCCACAAACCTTTATCTTTATAACGTTTTGTTGTCCCGTCTTCTTCCTCAATAAAGAAACGTAAGGCTTTATTAGGCACCAACAATACACCTTTTTCTTCTGCTGTAATTATTTCGACATTTGCAGTCATACCGGGCTTCAATTTAAGTTCTTTATTATCAATTTCGATAATAACTTCATAGGTAACAACATTTGACGTTGTAATTGCTTCGTTACGAACTTGAGTAACAATACCAAAAAACTTTTCATCGGGATAACTATCGACGCTGAATTCAACGCTTTGCCCTTCTTTGACTTTTGCAATATCAGCTTCAACAACCGATGTTTCAATTTGCATTTTTGTTAAATCTTCAGCAACATTAAAAAGTGTCGGTGTTTGGAAACTAGCAGCAACGGTTTGCCCGACTTCAACTTCTTTAGAAACAACAATACCGTCAACCGGAGAAACAATCTTGGTATATTTCAAATCGATTTCCGCAGAATGCAAAGCCGCTTCGGCTTGAGAAACTTCTGCTTTACGAAGTTCGAGTTGGACAAGAGAATTATTATAATCACGCTCTGCGGATTCGAGTTCGGCATCGGCAGAATATTTTGAAGAATTAAGTTTTTTAATACGGTCTAAGTGTTTTTTATAATAAACAATATCATTATTTACGACATCGACTTGAGCTTTTGCTATATTAAGAGCGGCTTGACGTTGGTCAACGGTAGCCTGAAACAAGGCAGGGTCGATTTGAGCCAAGACCTGACCTTTTTTAACTAAAGAGTTATAATCAACAAAGATTTCCGAAATTGTACCGGATACTTGAGTTCCGATATTAACGGTTGAAATCGGATTAATCGTACCGGTTGCCGTAACTTTTTCCGTAATATCGCCTTTAACAACTTTAGCTGTAAGATATTCTTTGACTGGTTCAGAGGTACCTGCAAAATAAAGAACGGCACCAAGAACGAAAGCGCCAGCCACAACTAATTTTGTAATTTTTTTCATAAAGACCACCATTTTTATTAATTTTTATAAGATTTTAGAACAAAATATTTAAAATATTTTAAACAAAATAAATAAAGGCTTGCGTAAAATTAAATTTTGTCTATAATAAATAAGATATTTATATTATTAATCCATTAAATTTAATTTTTACAATTATGGCACAAAAAGAAGTTCTTGACGAGAAAAAGAAAGCAATCAATGATTTAGCTACAATTTTGAGTAAAATTCTAGCCGATTATGAAGAATTGTATAAGCTACTTCTCGATGCAAACTATCTATTAAAAAAGCCGAGGTACGAATATCGGGAACTAACCGATGAACTCTTGGAAGAAACAAGGAAATTATTATCGGATACATCGGATTTTCTAAAATATCCTGATGCTTATAATCGCTTACTAATTCTGTGTTTTTCTTTTAATACGGAAATTATAAAAGCAGTAAGCGGACGGGAATTTTCGATAAAACCGATTGCAGGTGAATTCCTGACTAAAATTAGTCGAGAGAATCCAAGGCTTGAGACAGGGACGATTCTGTTTATCACGCTGAACGGCTCTTACATCGGGAACACGACCTTAAAATTCCTTGATGACTGTGCTGATTTAATCAAAGCACAAGGCATCAACAGAATAATCTGTCCACGATTGAAAGAATTTCTCGCCGAAGGAGGAATTACTCCTCCGGGAGAAGGCTTTACACCTTTCCGAGATGACAAAAAGGCTTATATAGAATCAATTATCAAAAAATTGGAATAAGCCGCATTACTCAAAAACCACCTGTTTATCCACAGGTGGTTTTTGAGTAAAATATTCAATTAACGTTTTGATAATTCACAAAAATAAAAAAAAGTAAAAAAAATAAAAATTTTCTCTTGACGGGAGCAGAAAAAGATGTATAAATGACATCGTTGAGAGCGAAAGCGGTACTCACAGATTGGCCGGTTGGCAGAATGGTTATGCAGAGGACTGCAAATCCTTTGATATCGGTTCAATTCCGGTACCGGCCTCCAAAAATTATTATTCCGACTTAGCTCAGCGGTAGAGCAATCGGCTGTTAACCGATTGGTCGTTGGTTCGATCCCAACAGTCGGAGCCAAAAACAACCTTCCTGAAAAGGAAGGTTTTTTTATACCTATGTAAAAACAAAACCTCCAGAAAAGAGGTTTCAAAATTAAGACAACAGTTTTAAGAACTTCTCAAGCACCTGAAAAGAATTTTCACCGGCTGTTTCCCAAAAATTATCATATTGCTGCTGGTGATGAGCCACCCCTGGAGTATCGCTAATAACGCGCAAACAAAGGAACGGAAGTTTATACAAGAAGCAAATTTGAGCAATTGCCGCAGATTCCATATCGACCGCCAAAGCATTAGGGTAAATATTGCGAATAAAATCAGCCTCGGCTTTGGATGTAACAAATTTGTCACCGGAAGCAATCAAACCGGTTTTAATTTTTAACTCTTGAGCTTTTTTAAGTAAAGCGGCATCCGCAGAAAAGAAACGGGGAAAGTCCTGAACCTGACCAATTTCCTGCCCACAAAAGACATCGTAATAAGCCGTCATATCTGCGGCAACAACATCCATCACAAAAACATCGTCAGCAAGACCACCGGCGGCACCGGTATTAAGCACGATATCGGGGTTAAATTGATGATAGAGTTCATTAAGCGCAGCAGCCGCACAAACTTTTCCGATTCCGCTTTGCACCAAAATAATCTGATTACCGGCAAGCGTACCAAAGAAAAACTCAGCAACAGGAGTTTTTTTATATTGAGAATTTGCAAGAATTGATTTCAACAAATCAATTTCTTTAGACATAGCCGCAATAACAGCAATTTTTTTCATACCACCTCGTAAAAAAGGGCTTAATAGAAAGGATAGAAACCGACGCGAACACCGACCAACAATTCTTGAGCATGTTTAAGTCCGTCCATATCAGAGAAGATATAGCGATACATAGCACGGAAAGAAATATAGCGGTCAAAATTGATTTGAATACCGGCACCAAGACGCACACCGATTCCGTCATCTTCAACAGTTTGCTTATTAATTCGTTTCAAATAATGATATTTATATTCGGTTTCATACTCATACTGAGCCAAACCGACGCTAGCCAACCAATCGACTTTATCGGTAGAAGCGATATAAGTAATCATATCGACACCATAAGCCTGAAAACTTGTTTCAGAACTTAAAGTATCTAAGGTGTTCCAAACGCCATAATATTTGTCCTTTTCGGTACTTGAAGTTTGATAAAAGGCTTCAATACCAAAATGCTCATTAAAATTATAACCGATATTAACACTCGGAGAAGAATAATCTTCGGCATAATCAGTCGTATAGGAAAAACTCGGATTATAATTGCGGTAAGTTGTGCCGCTACCTTTATCCAAGCTATTTGACGTAAAGATGTAGTCAGCGCCGATATAGAATTGGTTTTGCACGGCATAAGCGGAAGAAACCGAAAACGTTAAAAGAGTAGCCGCAAGAGCAAAAATCTTCTTCATAAAAATTATCCTTTTGCAAAAGTCAAACAATTTTTTTACCAATTTAAGGCAGAAAGGTAAGTAAATCAACAAGAGGATAAAAGTTATCCCTCATTAAAATACTTTAAAAAAGGAAAGAAAAAACTTATAATCACGACAAAAGATTCGAAAGGGAGTAAGATGAAGAAAAATTACCAAAATATAGTAATCTTAAGCGGAGCCGGAATATCCGCAGAATCAGGATTGGCCACATTTCGGAGTTCAAACGGATTATGGAACAATCACCGCGTTGAAGACGTTGCCACGATAGAAGCCTTCCAGCGCAATCCGGAATACGTTCATGATTTTTATAACGAAATGAAACCGGAATTATTACGCGCTCAACCCAATGCGGCTCATCGGGCTATTACCGAATTGCAAAAAGGTTACAAAGGGAAAGTAAGCATTGTAACGCAAAATGTTGATACCTTACACGAAAAAGCCGGTAGCAAAAACATATACCACATACACGGGCAAATCAATCAAGCCGTATGTTTAAACTGCGGACACATTCTGGAAACATGGTCAGATGTTACCACGGAAACCGCCTGTCCTCATTGTGAAACAAATGGCATGATGAAACCGAATATTGTTTTTTTCGGAGAAAATTTATTATACATGAATGAAGTTGACCGTCTTTTGAAAGAATGTGATTTATTTATTTCGGTTGGCACATCGGGTGTTGTATATCCTGCGGCAGGTTTTGTTCAAATCGCCAAACTGCATGGAGCTGACACTTACGAATTCAATCGAGAAGAAACATCAAACAACTACTATTTTGACCATCATATATTTGGTTCGGCGGGAAGCACGCTTCCGATTTTTGTAAAAGAACTGCTCGAAAGCCAAAAAGCAGAAATTTAATTTTCGGAAAAAACGCGAGACATTCCGATTCGTCCCCAAAAAGGAATTTTCAGAGCGGGTTGCAAAAAATCGACACCAAAATTCAAGCCGAGTAAATTCACTTCCAGCCCTTCGACAAAACCGATAGTAATTCCGAGAATTCCATAGAAAGAGAACTGCCAACCGGTTTTACTTTCGGAAGGAGCAAAAAAAGTCGTGTAGCCGAGAAAATCTTTTCCGATGGCAATATTAGGCAAAGCCATTTTAAGCTGAGGCACCTGACGAATAATATAAGAAATAAAAGTATTACTGTTAGGCCCCGGATAAGCATGATAAAGAAAAGGATAAGGATAAGATTTTGCGGCTTTATCAATAAGGGGAATAGCGTCTTCCGCGGTTTTTCCTCGTAAATCGGCCAAGAGTTCGGGTTTATTACCGTACCAGTGTTTATCGGGAATTCCTTGTTGAATATCCACAGCTGAACGATTCCGCCACAAATAGAAACCGACGACTTGATAAGTTGTATAAGTTTGAGCATTTTTAGGTTTCACGGCAATCCAAGAATGGACGGCAAAATAACCGCGCCAATTATAGGTTCTCGCGGCATAAACCTGTACGACAGCGTCAGAAAATTCAGCAGGTTTCGGAGCAATACCGGCACTACTTCTGTCGGCAAAACGCCAATTAACGGAATTAAAAGCCATATCGTAACACATCCAAAACAAGATTAAGACAAATCCCCAACGCACAATCAATATTTTATTTTGCCAAAGTTTTTGCCGCATAAAGATATAATCCTCAAATATAAGTCCCAAAGAATAGTATATACGAAAAAGCAAGAAAATCCAAACAAAAAGTACCCCACCGACCGAACCGATAGTTTTCTTGTTACAAAAAAAGGAGGGACAAGCCCTCCTCTTAAAAGAGCAATAAATTATTTTTGAATAAGATTAATCGCATCGACATCAATATCCACCGGTTTCGACCAGTGAGTATCGACTTCACCGTGAATTTCAACCAAATCATCAGGAGTAACGGTCAAACCGTTCCAATCATCGTCATCAATATCGACTTTAATTGTTCCGGTAGTGTCACGAAACATATAATCTTCTTTCCCGACTTTACTTTCGATATGCCCTCTGAGAATAACGGGAGTATCATCGCTCATATTTTTGGCTTGTTCAACGGTAACCACATTAACCGAAGAAGGGCCGACAAAACCGCCATGATATTTTTTTGCCAAGGAAGAAGAAGCAAAACCCAAAACAACAGCCGAAGCCAACAACGCAAAAGTAATATTTTTCATAAACGATTCTCCTCTAAAAAGATGAATACCAAGTAACATAACTAAACCATAAGAAAAGATAATCATCAAGCGCAAAATTTAAAGAGGCAAGAAAAGAAAGCACAACAAATTAAAGCGCGCGATACAAATTTCCTTTAAGAACGCTCTCATTCACATCGGAAAAATCCGTAACTTTATCAAAAATATTTTTGGCCTCATCGGGAGTATAAGGCTTATATAAGAAATCGATTCGATAAAAGTCGGCAGAAATTTTCTGCGCCTCGGAAGCGATACAGAAAGGACGTTTATCAAACACCATAGTCTGACAATCACGAGAAAGAACCATATATTTTTGATTAGCGCGGGACAAAGCAATCCACTTTTCACCGCGAGGGCAGGAATTACAATCGTTAGAACGAATACAAGCCGCGCTGGTAAAGAGTTCGACATCGGCATAAACAATAAGAGCGACGGGTAACGGTGATTTTTCAGCCAAACGGGTAAGATTATCAAAACTATCTTCCACCGACAAAGTTGCGCGAGAAGCCCGAAGATTTTTTACGGCTTGCAGAGCTTGAGTATTTAACATATAAATTTGACGGTCAAAACTGACATCAAGAGAGGAGCAATCCAAAACGGATAACCCCCAATAATTGGCAATTTCCCATTTTTTAAAACCGGCATTAAGAAAAGCGGCAATAACACGTTCAAAAGATTTAACATGACGACAAACAGCCGGCAAAGCAAGGCGGATTTTATCAAAAGGCAAATCCTTCAAATCCTCGGGAACCGATTTTTCATTAAGAAGGAACGTAATTTCGGCCAAATTATCGGTATTAATTTTTTCCAAGACGAGAGGATTGTCAATTTTCACAATCCACCGCGGAGAAGATTTAACACGAGGAGCATCAATTTCCGGCAAAGCACCGTGATAAGAAGGAATTTGTATTTTAGCAAACAAATCACGTCTTAAATCATTAAACAGAGAAGCCGGAACGAATAAATGATTATCATTATGCACAACAAGATTGCGAAGAGCCAAAGCGGTATCTCCGGTCTTGGCAAAAGCCTTTTGCGCGGCTTCTGATGTTTTGGCAACATTTTGTGCCGGAGAGAACACCCCGTCAACCTCGGCATAAAAATTCAGAGCTTGAGCAGAAATTTTATCGGGAGTTACAAAAACATCGATATCAATTTCGGTACGATTTTTAAATTCAGCCGGTTTTGGTTTATCAAAATCATAAGCACCTTTAACGGCAGAAGAAGAAGCCAAATAAATTTTATCACCGACTTGTACCTTTGGAGCATGAGGAGGCAAAACGACTTCGACCATATCGCCCTCGCGTGTTTCCACCACATTTTTTCCGTTAACACGCAGTTTAAGCAAAGAAAAACCAAAAGGTTTTTCAAAACCCGACACATCAATCTGCAAACCGTCATGCCGTGCAAGAATATGATTTGTTTTAAAGAAAATACTGTGAGGTGTTATTTTTTCGACACGAGCCACAAGCAAGCCGCGATGTCCGACAAAATCACGGTCAATCACATTTTTATCTTTACCGTTAAAATGGAATTGACACCACGGACGAGAAAAAATTTGCTTAATGTTATCGGCACGATTTTTATCCGCACCTTTACCATCCAGCAACCGACGATAAAAATCGGTAACAGCAGCAACATAGAGAGCGGATTTTTTACGACCTTCGATTTTTAAAGAATAAGCCGGCATTTTCAAAACATCACGTTCCAAAGCCATATCTTTCATAGAAAAATAATGTTTTTCGCCATCATCGGCAGAGAAACAAGCGCGGCAAGGATAAAGACATTTTCCGCGATTAGCACTTTTTCCGGTTTCAAAAGAGGAGAACAAACACAAACCGCTGTAAGAATAGCACAAAGCTCCATGAATAAAAGCCTCGATTTCCAAATCCGGCAAAGAAGCAATATCGGCAATTTCTTTTTGAGAGAGTTCCCGAGCGACCACAACGCGCGAGAACCCAAAATTTTTAAGAGCCAAAGCCCCTTCCCTATTATGAACAGCCATTTGCGTACTGGCATGCATTTCCAAATGAGGATAACGTTCACGCACCACCCTTGCGGCACCCAAATCCTGCAAGATGAGAGCATCAACGTGACAACGCGAACAAATATCCAAATTTTCGATTAAATCATTGCATTCATTTTCCTGAACCAAAGTATTCAAAGCGACATACACTTTAACATTTTTGGCATGAGCAAAAGCAACAAATTCATCGAGTTGCGCCTCCGTAAAATTAGGAGCCGTCGCGCGGGCTGAAAATTTTTGCAACCCCAAATAAACAGCATTTGCCCCATAAAAAATAGCGGCATAACCGGCCTCTAAATCTCCTGCGGGAGCCAATAATTCTTTAATCATAAGCCAACTTTCGCAATAAATAAAAACATAACGAGAAAATAGCACGAGGCTCACATTTTGTCAATTATTTATCTCGATAAATTATTTTTTGTCATTTTTCGAAAAATAGCTATTGACCGAGAATAAAAAAGTGATATTATCCGAGGCAACAAACATATTATTAATTATAAAAAAAATTATATATTATGAAGAAACTATTATTAATTCTCAGCTGTATTTTCTGTCTGTGTTCATGTGAAAAAAGCTACAATTTAGAAACACATGGCACTCTCGAAAAAATCGAGAATAACACCGCCAGAATATCCAACATCACTATCAAAGATGCACCGGAAACAATTACTTTCGCTCCGGTAGAGCGAAAAGATTGTTACCAAAAGACGGACTTAAAAGCTCGTGGACAAGAAATCTTCGTTTATTCGCAAGGAGATAAATTCTTCTTAAGCGAACTAAATACGGAAGAAATTGATGCTGTAAATACAGATTACGGCAAGGCAATAGCGCTAATAATAGCCATATTCCTAGGAGGACTCATGACCATCGGTATCGGAGTAATATTTACCGATGGTGATGAAGGCGCAACTGCCACCCTCTGGGGAATTGTTTGCGTATTAATTCCCGTAGTAACGGGAATAGTCTATGGACAAATAAAATCCACAGCCGAAAGCAAAGTGATAGATTACGGCTCATTAACCGCCAATGAAGGATATTATCTCCTTTATAAGGAAAATGGAGCGGTTAGCTATAAAAACATCACCTTTGTAGGAAATAAGAGGGAATTACCACAAAAGGTCATTCTTGTTAGCAAAGGCAGCAAAATCAATGCTTACCCTTGCGACAACAAAGAGCGTATGGAAGCAACGATTGCATACCGAAACCAGAAACTACCGGATTACTTAAAGGATATCCTAATTTGGGGTATGCTGGTAGAGTTTGCAGCCTTGGCATTAATGGCTATATTACTCCATGCCCTCTATGCCGAGAAAATAGAAAAATTCTTTCAACGCAAGAAAAAACAAGAGTTGGAAGAAGAAATAAGCGAAGACGGACGCACCGGCAACGGTCATCTCTAAATCGCACAAAACAAAAAACCGAAAGAGAAAAAGCTCTTTCGGTTTTTTGTCATTTTTACAAAAATTTTGTTGACTTTAGCAAAAGGAAAGATATAATCAGAACGTTAAAAAATATTATTAATTTTTAAATGTTAAGCATTATGAAAAGATTATTATTAATTTTGAGCGGGATTTTATTTCTCTGCTCATGTGAAGACATGGAACCGACAATGCAAGGCACGCTTGAACGACTTGAGGACAACAGTGCCACAATAAAAACGTCATTACCGGATTCAATCAGCAGTAATGATTATGAAATACTGACTTTTGAGTTAGCAAGCAACAAAGACGCTTTTTTGAACACACCTTTAAAAGCAGACGGTAAAAATTATTTTATTTACGCAGAAAATGCCAAAGTCGAACTAAGTAAAGTACATTACCCAACCGTTAGCAAAATAAAAGACAGCTACGGAGGAAGCAAATTCCTCATTATCGCATTAATGTTGATACTCACTTTTGTCATCTTAGAAATTCTTTGTGATGACGACAAAAAATACAAAACAGAGTTCATTCTATGTTGTGTATTATTGTCATTATTCTTAGGAACAAACTGTGCAATCAGATACTGTCAAAAGGTTTCCGTCTTTAACATAAGCACATACGGGAAACTCCTCATTCATACACAAAAAATGAGCGTAATTGAAGAGCAAGGAGTAAAAAAAATCTACTATGATGTAAATTGCTCAGAATGTTGTTGTGATTGTTCATTAGACAACTTCGAGAAGAAAAGCGACCAAGTCGGAATAATCCGGAATCAAGAAGATAAAAACTTTCTGATTATTTCACAAAGCAAAGAAAGTCTTGAAGCCATGGTCAAATGTCTAAATCAAGAAAACCAAAAAGCCATACAAAATCTAAACAAATGGTTCATTTGGACAAGCTGTATTCAAATTGTCATCGTTTTATTTTTCATGCTTATGGTATATGTGGACGAGAACGAAGATAAAATAAGAGAATATTTGCAAAAGCGAAAAGAAAAGAAGAAAAAAAGCTTTCATGAAAACCTTAGCGAAGACGGAAAACAAGGGCATGGAAGTTTCTAAATCGCCTGAAAATCAAAAACCGAAAGAGCTTTTTCTCTTTCGGTTTTTTGTCATTTTCACAAAAATTTTGTTGACTTATGTAAAAGACAAGATAAAATCAAAGCGTTAAAAAATATTATTAATTTTTAAATATTAAGCATTATGAAACAGTTATTATTAATTTTGAGCGGGATTTTATTTTTCTGCTCATGCAGTAGCGATTATGAGAAAATTGCGCAAGGAAAATTGGAAAAATTGGATGGAAACACCGCCACGGTAAGCGTACCTGCTTCTCACGTCAAGATTTATGTAAATGAGCAAAAAATGCCCGTCAATGAAAATCTCGTATTTAATTTAGCCAGCAACAAAGATGCGCTTTTGGATGTTCCCTTAACCGTTGGTCAAGACGTTTTTATATACAACAAAGGCAGCGAAGTCTTATTAAGTCAAACCAATCAAGATATTGCAAATGATTTAACAAGAAACGGTGTAACAACGGCTGTTTTATGTTTTGTTATAAGTGGAATGATTTTTATTCTGTGTATTGGTTTTGCTGGTGAAGGTAAAATAAAGGATAACAAAGAAATGTTCCTTTTGGTAGGGGGACTTTTGATATCCGTCGGCTTCAATTGGTGGATAAGTTCAATTCCGGCAAACCAATATATAATAAAAGGTTGCGGTAAATTAATTCTCCACAATGACAATATCGTCATCTTGAAAACCAAACAAGGCAACAAAACCTATGAAGGAAACATAAGAAGTATTGACGTTAAAAGCGAACAAAATTTCCTTCAAGAAACTTCCGATGATTACGCGCTTTTGGAAGACAAAGCTTGGCAAAAAAGTGCAAAATATTTAGTTTCTTGTAATAATCAAGAGATTTTGAAAAAAACATTGACGAAAGTAAATGAAGAGAATGTCCAAAGCCACCGATACGGCAAAATAGGCATATGGGGAGTAAATACCTTTTACATAATCATATACCTATCCTTACTTTGGTATGTTTACCAAATCGCAATTTGTGATTTTTTCCACAAACTCTTTAAGAAGAAGAAAAAAGAGTTCAAAGAAGAAATCAGCGAAGACGAGCGGCATGGTAAAGGCAGTTTCTAAATCGCACAAAACCGAAAGAGTCTTTTACTCTTTCGGTTTTTTTTGAAGAATCAAACAAAGAAAAAATTAATCTTCATCATGATGTTTTTTATGTTTTTTTACTTCTTGTTCTTCAGAATGTTTTTTGTGTTTTCTGATTTTATCACCATCAAAGTGTTTTTTACCTTTTTTAAATTTTTCCATATGTTTTTTCTTTTCTGCTTTAATTTTATCGAATTCAGCTTTTTGTTCCGGCGTTAAAATTTCCTCAAAAGCCTTCATATTTTCAGCACGCACTTCGTCCATTTCCTCACGTAAATCTTTCATTTTTTCCATGAGAGGTTTCATTTTTTCACGTCCTTCTTTGCGGATTTTTTTAGCTTGTTCTTGCTGTTCTTTGGTCAAGTCAAGTTCTTCAGCCATTTTCTTTTCCATTTTTTCTTGACGTTCCATCATTTTCTTTTCCAACTTTTTCACATCCAACTCATGAGGAGGCATCGGAGCAACTTCTTCGGAAGCCGGAGGCGGCGGAGGCAAAGTATCAGCTTTTTTAGCTTGAGCATTAAACGCCCCTAAAGATAAAGAAGTAGCACAAAGCATCATCATTAAATATTTTTTCATAGTTATTCTCCTCTTAAATAGTTGAGTTTTTCGGTTAAAATTTTACGAGCGTTAAACAAGCGGGATTTAACCGTCCCGACAGGCTGCCCGATTTTTTTGGAAATCTGTTCATAAGTCAGCTCCTCAAATTCGAACAAGATAACCACTTGTCTCATTTTTCGCGGAAGACTGTCAACAGCTTTCAAAATGGCTTTTTGCCGTTGTTTTGCATCTAAAGTTTTTTCTTGTTGAGGCTCAACAGCCACGGCATCTAAAACTTCATCATCATGGATGAGCAAATCATTTTGCTTATGTTGTTTTGAACGAAAATAATCACGACAAACATTAGCGGTAATAGCACCAATCCATTGTTTTAATTTTCCAGATTCGCGATAATCTTTCCAGCTTTGCCAAATTTTGATATAAACAGCTTGTTCAATATCATCATTGTAAGAACCGGTAAATTTTTTGATTATAGCCCGAATACCGGATTTATTATTTTCAATAATATTCTTCATTACACGACCATCAACAAACCATAATCATCTGTTGGCAACCCCATATCGGCAATGACAGACCCTTCAGTAACATCAGAGAGTTCGTTAAGAAAATCATCGCTGTAATACACGGTATAAGACTGCATAGTAAATATATTCATCATCACGACACAAAACAAGACGGCCAAAGAACCTTTAATAAAATTATTGCGTCTTTTACGAGCAAAATACAAAGGCTTAGCTTCTTTAATTAGGTTTGAAATATCTTCCATTTTTTCCTCCTGACATAAGGTAAAACGAAAGGCGTTAAAATAAAGTTCATTTTTTTTGCAAAAAAAATCAAAATTCTTGTGTTCTGAAAAAAAGAGGTTAGAATAAATTTCATAGATAAGATGAAAAAAAGAAAAGAAGATGGAAAAAAAATTATATTTAAGCGGAGCACAGCTAAAAGCGGAACTATCGCGTTGTCTTCAATGCAAAAACAAACCCTGCATGAACGCCTGCCCTGTAAATTGCAACCCGCAAGAATTCATAGGTCATGCACAAAAAGGAGAATATCAGGAAGCCGTTGAATCCATCACCCGATATAATCCGATGGGACAGACCTGTGGTTTAATCTGTCCGGAAACATTTTGCATGAAAGCCTGCCTCCGTTCCAATTTAGATTCCCCCATTCGGATTCCAAGCGTACAAGCCGCAATTTTAGAAAAATATCGCACCAAAGAAAATTACAAAAAACAAGAATATCCCAAATTAAACGGCAAAAAAATAGCCGTAATCGGAGCCGGACCGGCGGGCATAGCGGCAAGTTCATCTCTTTTAAAATATGGTTATGAAATAGACGTTTATGAAGGTTTTGATAAAATCGGCGGAGCTTTAAATTTAATTCCAGAAAGCCGCCTTCCCCATGAAGTCATAAACAAAGACTGGTCGTTTTTAGCTGACGGTAATGAGAGAATTCACCTTCATCTGGGCATTTCCATTCAAGACCCTTCCTCCTTATTTAAGAAAGGATTTTGTGGTGTCATTGTCGCCACCGGAGAAAGCAACTTTATTAATTTAGGTATTGAGGGCGAAGAATACAGCTTAGCCTATCCGGAATATTTACGTCATCACAAACGCTATATTTTAGAGGGAAACGCCGCAATCATCGGAGGCGGTTCGGTAGCGGCAGATTGTGCCGTAACAGCCAAACAAGATGGATATGAAAATGTAGAAATGTTTGTCCGCAGACGCATATCGGATATGCGCGTTACCAACAATGATCGCCAAGAATTATTAGAACACAATATTGATATTACCACCATGACACGCGTCGTAAAAATAAGCAAACAAGAAAACGGCTTATTGACGTTGCACACGGTGAAAACCCGTTTCAATAATGGTCATCTGGAAGACATTCCGAATACGGAAATTCCGCGTCCGGATTTTCGTTTAATCATCAAAGCCTTGGGCAGTACGGTAACCCCCAAACAAGACAGTAATAAAATTATCTTTGCCGGCGATTGCAAAAACGGAGGTTCGACAATTGTTGAAGCCTTAGCTTCCGGTTTAGATGCAGCAAAACGTTTGCATCAACAAATAACGCAATAAAATTGCGATTATCTAAAAAAATAAAAAAAATAAAAAAGAGGCAAACGCCTCTTTTTTTACTAAGCAGCTTTTTTACAATATTTTTTTAAATACCAATCAACCGTTTTGACGATTCCGGTATCAAAATTTTCATCCGGCTGCCATTTTAAATCATGAACGAGTTTATCGGCATTAATAGCATAACGACGATCATGTCCGGCTCTGTCTTTCACAAAAGTAATTAAATTTTTATAAGATTGTCCGCCGGCACGAGGCATTTTTTCATCTAAGAGAGAACATATTTTATCAACAATTTGCAAATTTGTTCTTTCATTATGTCCACCGATATTATAAGTTTCACCGCTTTTACCCTGATGAAAAATCAAATCAATAGCCTTGCAATGATCTAAGACATAGAGCCAATCACGAATATTTTTTCCATCACCGTAAATCGGAATAGATTTCAGATTAAGACAATTATCAATAATCTTCGGAATAAGTTTTTCAGGATGTTGTTTTGGTCCGTAATTATTAGAACAATTTGATGTTGTAACATTCATACCATAAGTATGGAAATAAGCCCGTACCAAGAAATCCGAGCTGGCTTTACTAGCGGAATAAGGCGAATTCGGAGCATAAGGAGTTGTTTCTTCAAAATAGCCCGTTTCACCCAAAGACCCATAGACTTCATCGGTAGAAATGTGATGGAAGCGAGCGTTTTCATAACCTTTCTTCACCTCAAAAGGAGCATTCATCCAATGTTTACGAGCAGCATCCAACAAAGTAAAAGTACCCAAGACATTAGTTTCAACAAAGGCACGCGGCCCCGAAATAGAATTATCGACATGACTTTCCGCCGCAAAATGAATCACACCGTGAAAATCATATTTTTTAAACAATTGGTTTATGAAATTTTCATCACAAATATCGCCGCGAACAAACACATAATTATCAGCACCGAAACAATCTTCTAAATTATCCAAATTACCAGCATAAGTTAATTTATCAAGATTAACGATAAGGTAATCAGGATATTTATGTATCATATAAGGAACAAAATTTGCCCCGATAAAACCGGCACCACCTGTCACTAAAATTGCTTGTTTTTCAGCCATAAAAGCCTCCTTAAATAGATAGAACAAGATAGCCCAAAGTTTACTCAAGATAAGAGATAAAATCAAGAAATAAAATTAAAAATAAAAAAATGCATTTTTTTCAATCATATAAATATTTTATTAACTAATAGTCGTTATTCTGTAACAGATTTAAGAATGAAACAAAACTCTGGGAGAAAAACAATGTCAAATTTATTAAATGAAAAAGCAATCAAAGAAGCCGCTTACTACATCTGGAAAAACGCTGGTTGTCCGGAAAACACAAGCATGAGCGATTGGAATGCTGCTATTCAACAATTGACCAATGCATCTAAAAACAACAGCACATTAAATTCAAAGAAAACCTCAAGCTGCAAAACCTCAAGCTGCAAAACAACTTCTTTGAAAAAGACATTGAGCAAAGCTGTAAAATCACTTAAAGCAGCAAAAAAAGCAAAATAAGATAATTTAAAGAATAAAAAAACAACTCTGAAATTTCAGAGTTGTTTTTTTTATATCTCTTTACCCTTTAATTTTTCAAAAATAAGCTTATCCATATTATGAAATTTTAAAACTTCGGATTTATTTAACGCCCCTATAATCAGGTTAGGATTATTTAATTTTTTATAAAAAGCATCATCTTGAGAAGAAAATTTTTCTCGATCAACAATTTTTACAATATTTCTTCTGACGATATCTTCAATATTATTCCGCTCACAATATTTATATCCCACATTCTTTGTAGAAGTCCATTCATGCCCAAATCTTCCATCTAAAGAAACAACCGGCAAAAAATCTTGTTTAGATACAAAATAAGTATAGCTCTCATAATTAATGTTTTCTAAGATAAAAACCGGTTTTTCAGTACCATTAACATTCGCCCGTTTTTTCCAATTAATGTTTTTTCCATATTCATCATTTTGACGCAAAGCATAAAAATCACTCTCTATATCATTTTCTGTTGCAAAAACAAAATTACCGCGTTTTTCACCATATTGATTAAGATTATTTCTAGGCATAATCTTATCACCCATTTGGGCTGGAGATACATTTGAAACATGCATAAGAAATTTCGGAGCATTTGCAACAATTTCTTTAACTTTATTTTTGCGTAAAACACATAAATTTTGCATCAACTCAGAAAACAGTTTTTCTCCCAAATAAATTTCCATATCGGAACACATACGAGTAAATTCTCCGTCATGATAAAGTTTATAATGACGAGAATACAAAAAAAAGAACAGTTGGCTCTGCGAAAAATTTTCATAACCGGATGGAGATGAAAAATAATCATCTCTATCTTCATAACAATGATTTTCAAAATCCCGTTTTTTTTGCTCTAAATATTTTTGAACATCCATGTTTCTTCTCTGCAAACAACTAAGATAAAACAATAATAAAATAATATAAGCAAAAGTAAATATTCAAATAAGTCACACAATTGACAATTATAATTATGTAATTAAAATACATATTACTAAAAGTAAAAAAAAGGAAAATAAATATGAAAATTAAAATTATTATTGATAACGATACATTAGATAATAATTTAATAACAGAAGAAGGATTTTCCGCTTATATTATATCCGACAATAAAAAAATATTACTCGATACCGGAGAATATGGAAATATTGTCAGCAATGCAAAAAAATTGGGAATAAACTTATTAGATTTAGATTATATTGTATTATCACATGGTCACCATGATCACACAAACGGGTTAACAGAACTAATTTCTTTATACGAAAAAAATACTATTCCTCAAAAACAACGTCCGATAATTATTGCCCATCCAGAAATATTTAAAAAAAGATATGAAGGAAATCAATACATTGGCTCTAAAAATTCCCAACAAGAATTAGAAAAACATTTTGAATTAAACCTGACTACAAAACCAATAGAGTTAACACCCAATCTTACTTTTCTCGGAAAAATTCCAAGGAAAAACAATTTTGAAGCACAACAAGCTATCGGAATGATTGAAAGAAACAACCACCTTGAGCCGGATTTTATAAATGATGATACGGCATTAGCCTACAAATCCTCAAAGGGACTGGTTATTATTTCTGGCTGCTCTCATTCCGGAATTTGTAACATTATCGATTATGCACAAAAGATATGCAAAGAAGAAAAAATAGCCGACATAATCGGAGGATTACATTTGATGGATGCAAAGAGTTCATTGATTAAAAAAACAATCGAAGAACTGCAAAAAAGAAATATCACACAAATTCATGCTTGCCATTGCACAGGATTAGAAGGAAAAGAATTATTAAATAACGCAAAGAACATATGCCAAACAAATATTGGCTGTGGATTTATAGCCGAATACTAAAATTAATACCGGAATTACATTAAACAAGCTATAAAACTTAAGCGGAGAATATAACATAAATCTCCGCTTATCATTAATTCTAATTTACTCTTTTATGCAATAAAAATACCTTTTTGTTTTAATAAACCTTTAGAATATTCATCTGCAGGTTTAAAACCTTTTGTCATCAACTCTTTTATATAAATTTTATTATATATAAAAGGAAATATAATAGCGGCTATCCCACCAGTGATAACAGTAATACCTAACATCATAAAAAGCCACTTAACATCACCGCGAAATAACGGAACCAACGGACCAAAGAATAATACAGTCCAAGAAAATCCAACAGGAACAGACATAAGTAAACCACTACCATTTTTTAAATTAACATTCATCAGTTCATACTCCATATTAAAATTAAGACCACCAAAATAAAGGTGGTCAGGGAGTTGAACAATCATATATGGTTAAATGATCCTTTTAGCCTTTAGAATGTTTTTTCAGAGATAAATCATTCTTGGACATACGCTAAAAGCTCCCAGACCATAATCTGGGATACAATTGTTATCGATGTTATATCTTCACCGAACCATATAAGAGCTGTTCAAGGCTCTGCACCTTATTTTGGTACAAAAATACGTTACCAAATAAAACTCAGGATTGCAATAAAAATATTGAATAAAAAAATACAACATATTGTAATAACCTGATAACCAAAAGGAGAAGAAATCATAGAAACGATGAAGAAAATATTAGTTAGAATTTTAGAAAATTAAGAATATGGCTTAAAAATCAAATAGAAATTTCAAAACAAGACACAGAATATTTTATCTCCGGTTTACTTCTCCGATAACGAATTTTTTCATAATTAACTCCTTTTTTAATATCTAAATATTATAACGCAAAGGGAGAGATGAAGGTTCACAAAAAAGTCATAAAAGCGCCAAAATCATTACATAAAAAAAAGTTGAAGGTACTTGTATGCTTCTACATTTGAAATTCTTAATATTCCTACATCATTTAGTAATTAATTCTGTTGAACATATTCATGGATAGACTTTTCATAGTTGCGACAGCAAAACATTACAGAAATCAGTCTAAAGCGAGCGCAACGGAGCAAGAGGTAGATTTGAAGTAGGATTAAATGCGAGGCTATTCCGGAGGGATAATTTTTTCCAAAGGGTGGCAGGCAAATTTTGGATAAACATGTAGATTAGGCA
The DNA here is from genome assembly GCA_944390275.1 of uncultured Alphaproteobacteria bacterium. Lineage (GTDB taxonomy): Bacteria > Pseudomonadota > Alphaproteobacteria > RF32 > CAG-239 > HGM16780. The sequence goes on along the minus strand of CALXPL010000003.1, from coordinate 142 downwards.
AAAAGAAAGACCCCTGAGCTGAGCAGAGGGGCACACGAAAAAAAGTACGAACAAGAAGTGGATGATGTTTAGAAGATCTGGCAGCGACCGACTCTCCCGTGTCTTAAGACAAAGTACCATAGGCGCTAAAGGGTTTAACGAC
>CALXPL010000002.1 GCA_944390275.1 uncultured Alphaproteobacteria bacterium | reverse complement strand
CCTTTATCAAAAAGGTGTGATGATAAGTTGAGTATTTCCTGAGTATGGCGTAAGTATGTGTGATGTGTGTGTAAAGTGGGAATGCCAGACTTGAGGTGTAATGAAGTTTCCTCAAAAGATGCATAAGATAAATTTCCGCTCTCAACATATAAGCCGACAGCAGACAGTAATAGTATCTTTGATATACTCTTCATCACATCCTCCTTCTTATCATCACGACTCTAATATAACATATTTCTTACAATAAATCAACCATGATTTTTAATAAAGAAAGAGAAAATTGACATAAAAAAAAGACTACTCCTTACTTGAGTAGTCTTCCTTTTCTACTTTATATATATTATGGCTGAATTTCTGCTTCCGGTTCTCTATGTTCCGATAAACCTCGCGCTATGTTCATATTTATATCTATTAATATATTTAAACTTTCCGGGGTCGGCTCCGTATCTGCCATAATGCTGTTCGTCTTTTTAAAAATAAAATATGATAAATTTATTATATTCCGTTTAACTTCTTCCGGCTGCGGGCAATCCGGCTCGTGCATTGCTGATGCAATAATTGTCCATAATCTCCGGTTCTTTTCTAGTGCCTGCGGTAGTTCGTCTTTCTTACTTTCCCAATTTTCTTTTACCATATTAAGTGCGGCGGCCGTGCGTATCAAAGCACGCGTTTCCAGTTCGGATTGACTTAATCCTGAAAGCTCAGTTTCCGAATATCTTTGAGCTAAATCCATATTTTTATACCTAATTTAAAAAGTTGTTAACATTATTATATTATTCTCTATTTATTAAAATAATATAAAATTTTTTGAGGTTTGTCATGTCTAAATTAGCAAAAATTTTCTTTTTTTTCGCTTTTTTGCTCTTTTATTCCCATCAAGTGCTAGCTCAGGTCGAATTTAATACTGAAAAAAATCGCGATGTAAAACAAATTAAAGCTACTGGCTTTATGGATTACCCTCCTTTTGGTTATATTCCCGATACTTATTATCCCGACTCTTATCAAAGCATTTTTAAACCTATTATTGATGAATACGCTAAAAACGTTAATTTCTTAGTCGATTATTCGGTTAATCTTCCCTATCCTACTCTCGTTCGTAATGTTCGCGGCGGTAATATTGATATTATCATGGGCATCTATCATGATACACAAATCTATGATGGCCTCGAATATATCTTCCCTGCTCTTTTGAATAATCCTATTGTCGTCGTAATGCTCCCTAATCGAATTAATGAAGTGAAATCTACTGATGATTTAAAAAAACTTAAAGGTGCTATGAACTCTCATGAACATCTCAGCGACTTCGTTGCTAATCAACTGAATAATTTTAACATTGTCAAAATTGATAATTCTTACGACTTGTATAAAAAACTGTATAATAAAGACGTGGATTATGTTCTTGCTTCCGAATATAATGCTCGTATTGAACTCGCTCAACTCGGTTTACGAAATAATCTCAGCTTTTCTAAATCTCCTCTGTGGAATATTCCTCTGTTCCTTGGAGTGTCTAAAGCATCTGTTTACAGAAATCAAATAAAAAACGGTTTGCAAAAAATTGTTAACGATCCCAAAACTCGTGAAATTATTAAAAAAAATTTAGCTGATTACATTTCTCAAGTCGAACAACGTTCCGTGGGTATCGTCGCTCCGGATTTTTCAAAATAATTTGTTAATCCGCCTTGACCTTTAACATGAAATTGTTAATATAAGTAAAATACTTTTTTAAGGTGCCTTCATCATGGTTTTGTTAATTCATCATCCAGTTTCTCCTTTTTCTCGAAAAATTCGCATGCTTATGTCCGAAAAAAGAATGCTGTTTGTTCTTAAAGAAGAAGAACCGTGGAATCTCTCCGATGATGTTTACAAACTTAACCCTGCCGGTTCTCTACCTATCTTTATCTTCGATGGTAATGTTATTGCCGGAAACTATGCTATTTCCGAATTTTTGGAAGAAGTAAATACCGATATTCCTCTTTTGCCTAAGGATCCACAAAAACGTGCCGAAGTTCGCCGTTTGTGCGAATGGTTTGATGATAAGTTTTTTAAAGAAGTTTATCGTCATATCGTCTCCGAAAAAATAATTAAACGTTTTCTCGGCGGTCAAGTACCTGATTCTCGTATTTTAAAAGTCGGCTTTAATAATCTTTCCTTCCATTTGGAATATCTTGATTGGCTTACTGAACGCCGAAATTATGTTGCCGGTGATGATTTTTCTTTGGCTGATATTACGGCTGCCTCGCATCTCTCCATTATTGACTATCTTGGTGATATTCCTTGGGATAGCTATAAAAATGCTAAGTTATGGTATTCGAAAATAAAATCCAGACCCAGCTTTAAAGATATCTTAAAAGATAATATAAAAGGGATTCTGCCGGCAAAACATTATGCAAATTTGGATTTTTAACATGATACAGAAAAAATTTTCTTGCATTTCTTTATCTCTCCTTTTCTTAGCTTCTTGCACAACTTGGGTGGCTCGGGGACAAGGGCAAGTCATTTTTCATTGGGAAAAAGAAAACACCGGTGTAGAAAAATTTGCTCGCGACCATTCCGAATGCTTACGTGAAGCTGAGGATTTTACTCTTATTCCTAACATCAAGTCTTGGTTCTATTCCGAAGAAGTTAAAATGGATTTGCGCGCCGATTGGCATGCTAAAAAAGGTATTTGGGCCTCTTATGTTCCTTACCCAGGGGCCCAACCCTTGGTCGTTAATTCTTTGCGTGACGATACGCGCATTAACCCTATGAATTATCGAATCTGTATGGAAAAAAGAGGCTATTGGCACAGACGCTATAATATTCCGACAACGACAAACATCTTTATTTATAAACCGCAAAGAAGATTACAGAATGTTCCGTTCAGCAATGAAGAAATTTAATTCTTCTCCATTTTATCACTAGCTTCCAGCCATTCTTGTTCTTTTTGTTCTATGGCTGATAATAGCTTTTTTAATTCTTTTTGCGTACTGATTATGGTTTCTTTACTCAAATTTTCTTGAAATGAATTTTCAAGCAATTCTTTTTTCTTACACAAATTATCTAATTCTTTTTCTATTTGTTTGAGCCGTTTTTCCTGCTCCTTTTGCTGTTTCTTGATAGTTTCTTGTGCTTTTATCCTTTCTCTTTTTTCATTTTCTTGCTTTTGCCTTTGTGATTTTTCTTCTTTATCCTCCGATAAAATCAGAGCTTTATAGTCATCTATGTCTCCGTCATATGCCTGACATCTTCCTCGTGATACCAACCATAAATCATCGGCAACAAATTCTACCAAATGCAAATCGTGCGTTATTAAAATAACAGCACCATTGTATTCATTAAGGGCATCTATTAAACTTTCTCGAGATTCAATATCCAAATGGTTTGTCGGTTCATCCAAAATTAAAAGTTCCGGCTCTTGAAGACTCATTACCGCAAATAATAATCGCGACTTTTCTCCTCCCGACAATACTTCTATTTTTCTTAATGACTTCTCTTGTTCTATTCCGAACTTTGCCAAATAGCTGCGAATTTGTGTTTCGTTTTGTTCCGGCATCAGACTTTGCATATACTCTAATGCCGTTATATCTAAAGGTAATTCTTCGGCTTGATGTTGTGCAAAATATCCGACTTTTAATTTCGGTGTCAAACGCATTTCTCCATCTTTTGCCTTAAGTCTTCCCGATAACAGCTTGGCAAATGTTGATTTTCCGTTGCCGTTCTTTCCTAACAGCGCGATTTTATCATCTCTTTCTATACTTAAATTTAGTTTGCTTAAAATTGTTTTTTCTCCGTAGCCCACCGAAACATCTTCCATATTAATCAGCGGTGATGCCAATTCTTTAACTTGAGGAAAGGAGATATGAAGCGATGCCGTGTCTTTTAACAAATCAACATCTTCTAACTTTTCCAATTGTTTTATGCGGCTTTGCGCTTGTTTGGCTTTACTGGCTTTGTAACGAAAACGGTCAATAAACTTTTGCAACTTCTCACGCTTTTGCTCTTGTTTTTGATAACTGCGCTCCAAGACTTGTTTTTGTTGATTTCGCGTTCTAATAAAATTGTCATAATTGCCGGAGTACAGAATCAATTTTTTGTTATCAAAATGAATTATGTTCGCGCAGAGATTATTTAAAATCGTTCGATCATGACTGATGATTAATAAAGTTCCCTTGTATTTCATTAAATGATTTTCAAGCCATATACTGCTTTCCATATCCAAGTGATTGGTCGGTTCGTCCAAAAGCAATATATCCGACGGCTGAAACAAAGCAGCGGCCAAAGCCAATCTCATTCGCCAACCGCCCGAATATTCTTTGACTTTTCGGCTATATTCCTCGGTTTTAAAACCTAAGCCTTTCAATATCTGTGAAGCTCGTGCTTCTGCCGTTGACGAATCGATGGCTTTTAAGCGTTCATGAATATTATCTATTTCTTCATTACTCGCTTGCTCTAATTGTCGCAATAATTCAACGCGCTCTTTATCTTGTGCTAAGACAAATTCTAAAATCGGCAAATCCGTATCTTTTATATCTTGTTCTACCGTTACGATTTTACTTGATGATGAAAAGTTTACACTCCCCTGCTCGACTTCTTGTTCTCCTTGCAACACACGAAACAAAGTCGATTTTCCGCAACCATTTATACCGACAATACCAACCTTCTGCCTATCTGAAATATGAGCGGAGGCTTGTGACAATAAAACATTTGCTCCTACTCTTACCGTTATATCCGTTATATCTATCATTTTTATTCTGTTCTTATTTTCTTAATGTTTTTATTTTACTTGTTCTTTTTTCTCTTTGCAAGATTAAACACTTTCTTAGTTTTTTTGTGAAATTATATCTCATATTTTTAAGGAGATTTTTTATGAAATTAGCAACTTTAATTCAAAACACACCGTTGGAAACATCTTTTCCCGAATATGATATCGCTTTTCTTACCTCTGATTCGCGTAAAGTTACGGCAAATTCTTTATTTGCAGCGCTCAAAGGTGTGACTTTTGACGGACGTCAGTATATAAAAGAAGCCATTCAAAAAGGCGCAACAGCTATCTTAACCGATACATTTGATGACGCTCAATCTTTCCCTCAGGTCGCTTTTTTGTTTTCACAAAATCCTCATCGCGATTTTGCAAAACTTGCTGCTAATTTTTATCAAGTACAACCTGAACATATTGCCGCTGTTACCGGAACTAACGGCAAAACATCTATTGCTGATTTTGTGCGCCAAATGCTTAATATGTCTGGGCGTAAAGCCGCGAGTTTGGGAACTCTCGGTCTCATTAAAAATAATGAAGAACCTCAATATGCCATGACAACGCCTGATCCTATTACCATTCATCAGGATTTGGCTCTTTTGGAAAACCAGGGCTATAATTATTTGGTTATGGAAGCCTCCAGTCATGGAATTTGCCAATATCGAATCGGTGGAGTATCTATCAAAGTTGCCGGTTTTACAAACTTAACTCGTGATCATTTGGATTATCACAAGACTATGGAAAACTATTTTAATGCCAAAAAGCTTCTGTTTACCGATATTCTTGTTCCAAACGGAGTTGCCGTCCTTAATGCCGATTCAGATACTTTTGAGACTTTAGCTCAGGCTTGTCTTGATACTCACAAAAAAGTTGTCAGCTACGGTTTTCATGGAAAAGAACTCAAACTTCTTCATATTCATCCTCTTTCTCATGGTCAAAAGCTAACCCTTTCTTATTATGGGAAAAATGTTGAAATTTCTATTCCTCTTGCCGGTGAATTTCAAGCGATGAATGTCCTTTGCGCTCTGGGAATAGCTGCCGAATTAACAGGAAACCCCTTTGAAATGCTTTCTCTCGTTGAAAAAATTCATGGTGCTAAAGGTCGTCTGGAATTTGTCGGAACAACAAAAAATGGCGCTGCCGTCTATGTCGATTATGCCCACACCCCCGATGCTTTGGAAAATATTTTAAAAGCTATGCGCCCCCACACTTCAGGAAAATTAGAAGTTCTTTTTGGTTGCGGCGGAGATCGTGACAAAGGTAAACGTCCTTTAATGGGAAAAATCGCTCACGATTTAGCTGATGTCGTCTATGTTACCGATGATAATCCTCGCTCTGAAGAACCAGAGACCATACGAGCTGAAATCATGCAGGCTTGCGCCAAAGGTATCAATCTTCCTAATCGTGCTCAAGCTATCAAAACCGCCATTCAAAACCTTAACAACGGTGATGTTTTGTTAGTTGCCGGAAAAGGACATGAAACAGGTCAAATAATTAAAGGGGTTACTCATCCTTTCAGTGATCATGAAGAAATTATCAAAAATCTTTAATCTTAAAATTTTCTTTATTTCCTCCCTTCGGGGAGGTTTTTTTATGTCTTTTTTCTCCTTTCCAAGCAAAATTAGGTATTTACATGTTGTAACAAATATGCTAAAGTAGAGTCGTGATGATAAGCAAGGAGGATGTGATGAAACAATTTTCAAAAGTACTCTTGTTGTCTGCCGTCAGCTTATTTGTTGACAGCGGAAATGTAACTTATGCGTCTTTTGAGGATGATTCTTCACTCCTCAAGTCTGGCATTCCCACTTTACACATACATCACACATACATACGCCATACTCTTCACGGACTTGACTTATCATCACAGCTTTTTGCGAAAAGAACAAATAACGGTGTGCAAATTGCTTCGGTGTGTTTTATAACCGATGCGGGAAATTGTGGAGCGGATAAATTCGGTAATACGGAAACTCCTGACGGTGGAGGCGGCGGAGGAAATCCCGATGACCACGGCACTCCTGAGGAACTTTGTAAACAAGCTGGTTATACCAACACGCCTTGTCCCGATGGAAGCTCCCCTACCTCTTATTGCCCTTATGACAGTTCTTATCATTCCGATTGTGAATGTTCTTCCGAATATAATCAAGTTTGTGATACGGCTCTTGGAGAACAAGGTGTTGGGAATCCTTGCGGCGGCAAATATAAAGAATGTTGTAATCTCTGTTCTGATTATAAATATACATCTATTCCCTCGGGTTATGTGAACAACGGTGAATGTCAATCTTGTGATGGTAAAAAATACAAAATCAAATGCGACCCACAAAAATATGTTTTAGCACCAACCTGTGGAACCTTAGGCGGCTATGGTAATACTTGTACCGATGACGGAGGAACTTACTATGCTGAATGTAAATGTCCCAATAATTATGAATGGAGTTCCTCGCAAAAGAAATGCGTTTGTGCAACTTCTTTCAAATATTCTTGCTCCGGCACGGGCTATTCAGGAGGAGAGGGAAATTCTTGTGATAATAAATATGCAAAATGCAAATGTGCGAACGGTTTTACATGGAATGCTTCGCAAGGAGCTTGTGTTTGTTCCGGCTTTGATTTCTGCACGTTAAGTCAAGATTGTTCGGCTTTGGGCTATGCGCAACAAAGCTGTGAGGGAAAATCTGTAAAATGTCCGTTCAATACCAATTATGTTTATTGCCTCGATTAGAAAGGAGAAAAGAAATGAGAAAATTTACTTTATTGACTTCGGTTTTATTAACGGCTCCTTTTGCTGTGGGCAATGTTTCGGCACAATGCGTTGCGACACAAGACTGCGCTACTTTGGGTTACACCGAAACTTCATGCGAAAACGGCGGTATCAAATGCCCGTTTGGTAATGCATGGGCTTGTAAAGGAAATGCGGATACAGGTACGGAAGATTCTGAAAACGGAAGAGATAATCCTGATTGTACCTATGGAGCAATTTATTATAGCGACGGAACTTGTGTTAAAGACTTTATATCCGAAAAAATTCCGATTGGTGTTATCGCCTATAATGAAAATAATCAAAAATGGATTATTGCCTTAAATGAAGCGTCATCTCTTGGTATTATTTGGTCACCAGAAGATGTTGACATTCCGAAAATAACCAATTATACAACAGAACAAACTGTGATAAATGATTTGAAAAGCTGTGAAAATACAGAAGCAATGCTCGCTTTAGGCGAATCGAAATATCCAGCGGCAGCGGCAGCTAAGAATTATGCCCCCGCGGGAGCAGAAGATACAAAAGACAAATGGTGTTTACCTTCAGCGGGTATCTTGAATATGGTCAATAATCATCGCCCAGAAATCGATGCGGCCATTACACTGGCAAGAGGGAAAGCTATATCATACTATTATTGGACATCATCTGAGTACTCTTATGATAAAGCATGGTATTGGTATTCCTGGGGAGAGCATGGGAACATCTCCAACTTCAATGACGGCTCCAAGAGTTACAGCGGTGGCATGACGTATGTTCGTCCAGTGATGAAAATTTAATCTTTATGTTAAGCAATTAATAGGATACTTTATGCCTTTTGCTCTGCCTCTGCTCGAAAGATTTAGGCTTTTTTGCTCCATTTGCCGCTACTGTCCTGCTGCCAATAATTGACTGTGTAACCCGCTGCTTTCAAATCTTTCCAAAACTGGCGTGCTTGTTGAACCGCGGCTTCGCTATTCCCATCAAAAATATTAAATATTCGGCTGTAATTTTCTCCGGACTGCGTATCTATCAAAGCACCATCAACCAAAAATAAAAATTCGGCTTTGTTTGGAACGTCTTCGCCACTCGTTAACCATATCGGCTGTTCTTCTCCAAAGCCGTCCTTCTTTGAGCCATGCGGTAAAAATGATTGTTCCGTATAGGTCCATAATATCCCGTTGATGAACTCAACTCGTTCTTCATTTCCGACTTTAACGACTATTCTTTTTCCCGTCGCGTATGCCTTTTCCAATAATTTGGGAAGAACATTCTCTAAACTTTGATTTTGTAAATGATAAAAATCAACTTGTGCCATACCCGCCTTATCCTTGTTTTAATTTTAATGTTGCAAAGTGAAGGCTGTCTTTATCTTGAAAAAAGATTAAAATCGGACGATGATGCTCCATTTTTGCCTCATCCAGATATTCTTTTACCTGTTCAATCGTTGGGACATCTTTCTTATCAATCTTTACAATGATATTTCCTACCTTTAAGCCCTTTTTCTCCGCTTCCCGACCTGCTTGAATCTCTGTTATTACCATGCCGTTGCTTTGCGGAGGAAGTTCATAGCGTTGTATTAATTCCGGTGTTATCTTTGCTAAAGTCATGCCTATTTCCGGAATTTCATAACCATTCGCTTCCGTTTTTTTTATCTCTACTCTTAAACCTGTTTTTGTCTTTTCTTGGCTTTCTTGATTTTCTATAACTATATTTACATCACGTTTTTGCCCGTTGCGCCATACTCCTATTTTTCCTTCACTGCCGATTTTGCTCTCGGCAACGCGACGTGAAAACTCTTTTGTATTTTGAACAGCCTTGTTATTATAAGAATAAATGATATCTCCGGCTTTTATCCCAGACTTCTCTGCTGGACCACCAACACTGACATCTGAGACTAAGACACCTCCCGACAAACCTGAAATTTCTTCTTCTAAGGGCTGTATTTTTAGCCCCAACCAACCGCGAATTATTTTGCCGTTTTGCTTTAATTGCTCCGCAACCCATTGTGCCAAATTTGACGGTATGGCAAATCCTATTCCCATACTCGCTCCATTGCTCGAAAAAATGGCACTGTTTATTCCGATTACTTCTCCGGACATATTAAACATCGGTCCTCCGGAACTGCCTTGATTAATTGAGGCATCTGTCTGAATGAAATTATCATACTGACCGGATTCAATATCTCGTGATTTTGCCGAAACTATTCCTGCCGTTACACTGCCGCCCAATCCAAACGGATTACCTATCGCCAAAATCCAATCTCCTACCCTGACTTTATCCGAATCTCCAAATTTTATCGGGGTTAAATTTTGTGCTGTTTCTATCTTGATTAACGCTATGTCGGTTTTATCATCTTTTCCTATAACGCGCGCTTGTGCCTGCGTATTGTTCCACAGCGTGACACTAATGCTGTCCGCGTCGTTTATTACGTGATTGTTGGTCAGAATGTATCCTGTTTCATCTATAATAAATCCTGATCCTAAGGCTTCTTGTTGGTCATCTTTTCCAAAGAAACGTTTAAATTCCGGTGAAACCTCTTCTATTTCTGTTTTTTCCGAATCACTTGCCGCTTTCATTTGTGTCGAAATATTAACAACTGACGGCAATAATTCCTCTACCAAATCGGCAAAACTCGGAAATCTCTCATTCCTCGTGTCCTTACTTGCTTCTTCTGCATAGACCAATGCCGGAGCTGTATTTAACAGCCCCAGCATCAGCAATAATGTCAGCATTTTTCTTCTGTTCATTTTATCTTACCGTTGACTCTCCGAAATATTTGAAAAATTCCGAATCCGGCGATAAAACTAAAGACGAATCTTGTAATGAATTACGATAGGCTTCCATTGAACGATAAAACGTAAAGAATTTTATGTCTTGATTAGCCGCATTATTCCAGATTTCTATCGCCTTTTTATCTCCGTTTCCTCGTATGATTTGCGCTTTCTTATTTGCTTCTGCCAATATGATGGTTTTTTCTTTATCTGCAGATGCTCTTATTTGTTGGGCTTGTTGTTGCCCTTGTGCACGAAATTCTTTGGCATCTCTTTCTCTTTCCGTTTTCATACGCTCGTTAATGGCTTGCAATACTTCTACCGGTAAATCTGCTCGTCTTATTCTCACATCAGCGACTTCAACACCTATCTGAGCGGCATCTTTTTCTACGGCTTTGCTGATGTCTGCCATTATCTCGGTTCTTTGCTTGGACAGAAGTTCTTGTAATGTTATGCGTCCCAAAATTTTTCTGACTGACGAATTAACAATTTCTTTGAGCTTGCTTTCCGCTTGTATCTCCGTTCTTACCGTTTGATAAAACTTTAATGGGTCAACGATACGATAACGTGTGAATGTATCGACATCTAATCTTTTCTTATCATTCAAAACAACTTCTTGTGCCGGTGGATCCAAGTTTAATAATCTGGTATCATAGATAACGACTTTTTGGATAAAAGGTATCTTGGCTTTCAGCCCCGGTTCTTTTATTAATCTTACCGGTTCTCCAAATTGTAAAACTATTGCCTGTTCCGGTTGGCTGACAACATAAAGCGTATTGCCAAGCACAAAAACAATTAAGGCGACAACGACTAATAAACTTAATTTCATATTACTCATTTTTTTACTCCTTTATTGCTTCACGGCTTTTAACGGAAGATACGGCAATACGTTGCTTCCTTTTGATGATGGATCTAAAATGACTTTGTCCGAATTTTGCAAGACATTTTCCATCGTTTCTATATATATTCTTTTACTGGTTACGGCTTTCCCCATTTTGTAGGCATTATAAACCGATAAAAATCTTTCCGCATCACCTTCGGCTTTGCTGATTACCGCGGCCTCGTAGGCTTCGGCATCTTGAACTAATTTTGAGGCTTCTCCTCGTGCTTTCGGCAAAACTTCATTGCGATAGGCCTCGGCTTCATTTTTGTATCTTTCCAAGTCTGCTTTTGCTCTTTGGACTTCGTTGAAAGCATCAACTACTTGCTTCGGAGGATCTGCCTTTTGCAATTTTACGCGGACTATTTCTATTCCTGACCCAAATTTATCTAATAATTGCTGCAATTCTTCCTTGGTCTCATCTTCTACTTTACCTCTGTCTCCCGTGATAATCGCTTGCATTTCCGACTGACCGACTATCTCTCTTAAAACAGATTGTGCGGCAACCCTTACCGTTTCATCCGGATAACGAATGTTAAATAAATAATCTTTGGCATCTTTTATCTTCCAGACGATATCCATATTAATATCTACGATATTTTCATCTCCGGTCAGCATATGGCTCTCCGTAAATGATTTTAATGCATCATCCGCATAGCGCGTGTTGGATAGTGATGATACATTGGATGCATTATAAGCACTCCTCTGTCCTAAATTAATACTTCTTTCTTGTGTCATACTAACTTTTATGACCGTTTCTATCGGATATGGAAGGTGATAATGTAAACCCGAATCTGTGGTATCTACATATTTTCCAAAACGTAAAACAACTCCTTGCTCGTTGGTTTGAACTTGATAAAAACCACTCGCTAACCATATTAATAAGACAAAAATAACAACATACATCGGATTGAAGTTTAAATTATTATCCTGTTTGGCAACTCTCACCGGATTTAGCTGAATGACTTTTTCTCCGCCGCTGTACTTGTCATCATCATTATCATTCCAAGGATTATTGTCCTTTACCATTTGTCTTCCCTTCATAAATTTATTGCAATAAAGTTATTTATAATATAGATATCATCTTATGACAATTATTGATGAGATGATATCAACATGGAAAACCAAATTAAAAATATTTTATTAAAATACTATTCCACAGAAAATATTGATAGTATTAAAATTCTTAACGGACGCGTTATCATTACGCTTGTTAATGTTATGGAAAATTCCGAACAAACCGAAAAACTTAAAGCCGAAATTACAAATTTAGGCGGAATTTCTAAAGTGTCTATCATTTTTACTTCACCAAAATCTTTTGAAGGGTTGCGACAAAATGAAGACTTTTGGAATATTCGCGGCGTTAAAAAAATTATTGCCGTCGCTTCAGGAAAAGGCGGGGTCGGAAAATCAACAACAGCTGTTAATCTTGCTTTGGCTCTCTCTAACCAAAACAAAAAAGTTGCTCTTTTTGATGCCGATATTTATGGTCCCTCTGTTCCGACAATGCTCGGTTATGAAGGCACACCCCCCTCTTCCTTAGACGGTAAAACTTTTGAACCCTTTGTTAATTTTGGCTTACAGTCAATGTCGGTCGGAACTTTAATCGACAGAAACCAACCTCTTATTTGGCGTGGTGCTAAGGCTTGCGGTGCCTTGCAACAACTCCTTACCGATACAAATTGGGGTGATATTGATATTATGGTCATTGATATGCCTCCGGGAACCGGTGATATTCAAATTACTCTTTCTCAAAAAGTTAAAATGGATGGTGCCGTCATCGTTTCTACCCCCCAAGATATTGCCTTGATTGATGCCGTTAAAGGTATCAACATGTTTAAACGTGTTAATGTCAAAATACTCGGTATTATTGAAAACATGAGTTATTACATTTGCGAAAAATGTGGTCATCGGGCTGATATTTTCGGTCATGAAGGGGCAAAAATAACCGCACAGCAAATGAACGAAACTTTCCTCGGTGAAATTCCTTTGCATTTCGATATTCGCGAAAATTCAGACAACGGAACTCCGATTGTCTTTGCGCAACCGGACAGTCCTTATTCTTTAGCTTATGAAGAAATTGCCCGAAAAATTATTGCGCAACTCTAAAAAAATAGAGAGGATTTCCTCTCTATTTTTTTAACTGTTTCCGCCTTTTTGAATCATCTTCATTGAACAGCGGTTTCTTTATACCTTCGGGCTTTATTTTTAAGCCGCTTTATCGCTAACTTTGGCTAATTCTTCTTTTGCCGCTTTTGACAATTTTTCAAAAGCTCTCTTTTCTATCTGACGAACTCTCTCGCGACTGATATTAAATTTTTCACCTATTTCATCCAAGGTCTGAGGTTCATCCGTTAACATTCTTTCTTTTATTATGTATTGTTCACGCTCATTTAACTGACTTAAACTGCGGCGCAAAATATTTTGTCTTAATTGACGTTCTTGTTTTAAGGCTAAAATTCCTTCAATATTTTGACGCGAATCGACAACAAAATCTATTTTTTCATCTTCACAATCATCTCCGGCTATGACATTTAAAGATTTGTCTCCGCCTAATCGTTGATTCATCTCAACAACATCTTTTTCTTCAACAACCAATTCTTTGGCTATTTTTTTTACAACTGACGGCTCTAATTCTTTGTTATCAAACAATCCTAATTTTGCTTTGATGCGGTTTAAATTGTAAAAAAGCTTCTTTTGCGCAGCTATCGTTCCTATCTTGACCAATGACCATGAACGCAAAATATAATCATTAATGGCTGCTTTTATCCACCACATGGCATAAGTCGCTAAGCGGACTTTTTTATCTAAACTAAACTTCTTTACCGCTTGCATTAATCCGATATTCGCTTCGGATATAATATCTGCTAAGGGTAATCCGTAGCGGCGATAGGTTAATGCTATTTTTGCCGCTAATCTTAAATGTGATGTTACCAATTTCTGCGCCGCTTCCAAATCTTTTTTTTCTTGAAATTGGGTAACAAGCTGTTTTTCTTCTTCCTCGCTTAAAACAGGAAATTTTTTAATCTTTTCAAAGTAGGCAACCAGACTGTTTTCTTCTTGGACAACCGGAAGATTTTTCTTTTCTTCTATAACAGTCAATGCTGAACTTTTATCCATTAAAATCGCTTCCTTTCAGAAAAAAACTTATTTTTGTGCGTTTGTTATCATATGAAATTTTTGAAAAAATTACAACTGTTTTCTTGCTTATCTTACTTTTATCAAAATAGAAAACTTAGTGCTTCAGTCGTATATTCTTCTTTATTTGTGTTTAATATTTCTACTTTGGATTTGCCTTCTTCCGGATATATCAGAATGTATATATAATCTTTATCACTTCCGATACTTCTGCATAAAACAATATCACTATCCTCTAGCCCTGCATTAATTTTTAATGTAACCAATTTATTCGCTGTCTCAATATTTTCATCTATATCAAAATCTTGACTAGCAATTTGCCGAAAACCTGATAAATTTTTTAACAATAATTTTTGTTGTCGGTACTCAATTATATTTTTATAAGGATGCTCCTCTTGATAATCTTGAATATGTTTTTTTACCTGTTCTAACAAATAGGGATTTTGGCATGATGGCAAGGCATCTTTATCTCCTGCCATAAAAACAGCAGCACCTGCTGTCTTTATCATTATTACCATAAGTAAACTTATGAAACTTAACTTCAGGTGCTGCATATCTTATTCCTAAAAATTGATGGATTTTGGTGTTCTTGGGAATGGTAAAACGTCTCTGATATTGCTTATTCCCGTTACCAACATCAGCATTCTTTCAAATCCTAAACCAAATCCAGCATGCGGAACGGTACCGTAACGGCGCGAATCTAAATACCACTCATAATCTTCCGCTTTCATTCCGTTTTCTTCAATTCGCTGTAAAAGTTTCTTATAATCTTCTTCTCTTTGCGAACCGCCGATTAACTCTCCTATTCTCGGAACAAGAACATCCATCGCAGCTACGGTTTTTCCATCCGGATTTAATTTCATATAAAACGCTTTTATCTCTTTCGGATAATCCCTTACAATTACCGGTTTTTTGAAATATTCTTCTGCTAAAAAGCGTTCATGCTCTGTTTGCAAATCTACTCCATACTCCGGCTTATATTCAAAATCTTTACCCGAATCCTGCATTATCTTAATCGCTTCCGTATAGGTTATTCTTGCAAAATCGTTTTCCATAATCGTTTTCAATGTTTCTTTCAAGGTTGGATCGACATATTTTTCAAACAATTCTAAATCTTCTGCGCAATTGTCCATAATGTCTTTTACGCAATATCTTACCATATCTTCCGCTAAATCCATATCATCATGAATATCAGCAAAGGCCATCTCCGGTTCAATCATCCAAAATTCGGCCGCATGGCGCGGTGTATTTGAATTTTCTGCTCTGAATGTCGGACCAAATGTATAAATATCACCCAAAGCAGTCGCATACATTTCTCCGTTTAATTGGCCCGAAACGGTTAAATGTGCTTCTTTGCCAAAGAAATCTTGACTATAATCAATTTTTCCATCTTTGGTGCGCGGTAAATTATTTAAATCCAACGTTGTTACCTGAAACATCTCTCCGGCTCCCTCACAATCCGAACCCGTGATTATTGGAGTGTGCACATATTTAAAACCTCTTTCTTGGAAAAATTTATGTATCGCATACGACAACTGTGAACGAATCCGAAACGCGGCACCATACTTATTTGTTCTGGGACGCAAATGTGCTATACTTCTTAAAAATTCATCCGTATGTTTTTTCTTTTGCAGTGGATAATCATCCGGTGCTATACTATATATTTCTATTTCTTCGGCAACTATTTCATATTTTTGGCTACCACCTTGCGATGCAACTAAAGCTCCTTTTACTGCCACAGATGAGCCTGTTGTCAATTTCTTAATTTCATTGTAATTCGGTAAATTATTCTTGGCGATTACTTGGATATTTTTTAAACAGGAACCATCATTTACTTCTATAAATGAAAAATCTTTTGCATCTCTTCTGGTTCTTACCCAACCTTTTACTAGTATTTCCGGACTTTCTTGTTCCGATTTCAATACCTTCTCTATCTTTGTCCTTTTTAACATAATTTACCTCGTTTTTCTTTTTTTAATATATTTTTTTTATTGTATATACATCACTTCTCTTTAATTGTCTAGATTGACAATTATATTAACATGTATATTATCTTAATTATCTTTTGGGAGGATAAAAAATGAAATCTTATGCTTTGGCTTTATTAATTCCAGCTCTCTTGTGCTCTGCTGCTTGTACTTCAAATATCGGAGCTAATGATTATAGTGTTCAAAACGTTAATTCCGTTCAATCTGCTCAAATTGGTACTATCATTAGCGTTCGCAAAGTTATTGTACAAAATGATAATGGTAACGGGGCTCTTCTCGGAACTGTTGCCGGTGGTGTTGCCGGTTCTCAAATAGGCAGCGGTTCAACCGCCGGAATTCTCGGAGCTTTAGGTGGAGCAATCGTTGGTGGATTTGCCGGTGATATTGCTCAGGAAGAGCTGTCTAAACAAGCTGGTTATGAATATGTTGTCCAACTTCAAAACGGCGGAATCGTAACCGTTACTCAAGGAAATGATGTCTTAATGACCGTTGGCGAAAAATGTTTGGTTATTTACGGTCCGCAAGCTCGCATTATTCCCTACAACTAGTTTCCAATATATCTAAAAAAAGGATGATATTTTTATCATCCTTTTTCTTTTTATCGTAAACGTCGTTCCCATAATTCATCAAATAGCTTACTTCCTGATTTATCCATCCATTCAAACAGCACCATTTCTCTTGATACAACATCTATTCCGTGTTGAATTAAGCGTTGTATTCCTAGTGAATTTTGATAACTGCTTCTTGATGAACAACTATCAGCCACGACAAAAACCTCATAACCTGCATCTTTAAAATCTATGGCCGTTTGCAATACACATAAGTGCGTTTCTAATCCGGCTATGATAATTTGTTTTTTTCCTATATTCTTTACGGCTTCTTGAATTTTAGTATTTTTATAACAAGAGAAAGTATCTTTTTCATAATAGCAATGTTCATTTTTTAAGACTTTTCGCAAATCTATCATTGTAGAGCCAAAAACTTTATGATCCTGTTCAGCTACAATGTAAGGAATATTTAATTCGTCTGCTACCGCTAATAATGTTGAACATCCATTGATAACGCCCCGAGGGCTCTCCTGTACCGGAGTAAGATTTTCCTGAACATCTATAATTAATAACATTGAATCGTACTTGTTTATCAGCATTGCCTTCTCCTCATATTAATTAATGAGATTAGTTTATGGCAAAAAAATAAATACAATCTTAAAAAAACAACGTTTTTTATTTTTTGCTTCAAAAAAACATGCGTTATTTTACTAACGCATGTTTTTTATATTATTTATTCTACAACTCATTAATCCATTCGGCTATTTTCGCATTAAGTGCTTGGTTGTACTTCTCCGGCATATTATTAAACGAAGCATGCTTTTGAATATCTGCATTTTGTGCCATATTAGCAAAATCTTCAAAATATGTACCGTAGTTGCTTCCTTGAGTTGAAAAAGGAACAACCTTTTTACCTGAAAAATCTACTTTTTGCAAAAATGATCTCATTGGTGTTGATACAGTGTACCACCATACCGGTCCGCCAACAAAAATAGTATCATAATTTTTTAAATCAGGAAAATTATCTTTGATGTCAGGATAAATTCTATTTTTTAACTGTTTTCTTAAAGTCAAAGGGAACCAAGGAGTCTGATTGATTTTTTTAATTGTTTTAATTTCATAAAGTTCAGCTCCCGTCATCTTCTGAATTCGTGTTGCAATATCCTTGGTATGACCACTGAGAGAATAAAAAATAATTAATGTCTTGCCTTTTAAGGTTTTTACATCAACCTTTTTGTCTTGATATTGGGCCATTTCTTTTGCGTTTCTTTGCGATACCCTATATAGGTGTATGCCGCCAATTATCATGGAAACCAATAGTCCTAATCCAATTATATAAAATATAAATTTTATCATTTTATTTTCCCTTTTATACTCATTTATTAAAAATTGGCCTCTTTTACCGCTTTGTCCGTTACGTAATCCGATGTTCTTTGCACCGTATTATCAAATGCACTATTAAACGATGAAAAATACTGATTGTCATATAACCATTTTCCCCCATACGCAAGTGCTGCCAGAACAATTATAATCATTAATCCTTTCATGCCTTTCCCCTTTACTATTTTGATTCAATATTCCTTTGAAGAATTTAGAGCATATTCTTTATTATAGCGTTAATATTATAAAATAAAATTACCTCTTGGGGTAAAATTTTCTTTATTTTTTACTCATACCTTCTTTTTCCTTGTAATTTAAATCATTATATTATGATTTGTCTAATAATTGTCTTGCAAAAATTTTTTTAACATCTCTGTTTATCCTCATACTCTATGTATCCTGTTTACGATTTTTCTTGCATGATTAAACAACAACTTATAGTATATAATTCTTAATATGATTTAATAACAAAAAAATACAAAATTGTTAACAAAAAAAGGACTGTTGTTCCATGAATTCATCCTTAATTCCCATTATTTTAACTTTTGATGAAAATTACGTATTACCCGCAGGAGTTGCTATGCACTCTCTTATGCAATGTGCTAACCCAAATTATATTTACGAATTTAATATTATTCATCATGGAATATCTGAAGCTAAACAAAATCTGCTTATTGAAAATCTTAAATCCTTTAAAAATCAAAATGTCAAGTTTATCTATTGTACTCAATCTTTTGAAAACATCTTTAATCAGCTGAAAAATCCGAGCCATTTTAGTCAAGAAATGTTTTACAAACTCATCCTTCCTTCTTTACTTCCCCAATATGATAAAGTTATCGTTTCTGATGTCGATGTCATTTTTAAGGGTGATATTAGTTCTGTATATCATGAATTTAACGGAAACGAATATCTCGCTGTCGTTAAACATTATTCTAAAACTCTTCAAGACTGCTTAAAAATAACCTATTCAAACTTTGATAAAGATTATGTTCAGAAAATTAATAATTTCGGTGTGGGGGTTTTGTTTACTTAATTTAAAAGCAATGCGTGAAAATAATATTGAAAATAAACTGATTGATTTTATTGAAAAGAATATAGAAAATCTCCGTTACCCCGAACAAGAGGCTTTTAACTATATTTGCCATGAAAATGTCAAATATATAAATCTTAAATATATGATGGTTCCTATGTGGATACGTCCCGATATTTCTAATCATGAAATTAATCCGCAATATTATTCACTTTACTCGGAAGAAGATATTCTTAGCGCCTTTTTGCATCCCGTACAAATACATTACGCCTCTTGGTTAAAACCATGGAACAGCTTTCAATGTGATCATTTTGCCGATTGGATTGAGGCGTTGAGTCGTACTATTTTTTTGCAGGAATATCTTTCTAATCTCCAAAATATTCAGCAGAAAAAATTATACCAAAGTATCAAAAATTATAATAAAAATCGTATTAATTACTTTCGTTATCGTCTTTTTGCAAAACTATGTTCCGGTAAAAAACAAGAACGTTACTTAAATAAAAGTCTTGAATTAGAACATGAAATACAACTTGTTAAAAGTTTAAAAGATTAGTTTATTTTATTTGTATTTTCTATTTGGTATCAATCATTCAAATTATTCGATGAACCTCAACCTTATTCTATAATTATTTGATGATAATTTATCGTAAAACAGTCATACATATGTTGGTTGACAAGAAAACGCACAAAATGAAATATTTTCATCAAACCTACTTTATAGCGCAGACGATTATATTAACAGAGGAATATTAAAATCTAAGCCCGAAAAGAGTTTAATCAAATCGGGCTTTTGTGTTATTTTTTTATATATTTTAGAAGAGGAATAAAATCAAACAAATAACAACGGATAGAATCATTCTTGATTGTTATTTTCCATATTGGAACACCAAATATTTTGTACTTAATACTATTAGTAGTAATCCTTTTTTTCAATAATGGTATAAAACCAAATAGTTTTAGCGTATATTTGGCTATTTTTTTTGTTGTGTTTTGAATTGGCCTAAAATATAAATCTACAAATTGGTAAAAATTCGATGTTTGCACTAAAAGAGAGCATAAATCTCTATCGCACTGTTTATAAATATTGGAGTTAAATTGCACATCCTGTCGCATTTTTATCATCAAATCCTTATAAAACTGATAATATTCAGGCTTATTTTGATGTCTTGAAAAACAAATTGAAAAAAACAAATGAAACGGAACTCTAATTTTTTGACTTAAATTATTTTCAACCAAATAATCGTAAAGATTTTCTAAAGCCTTTGGAATTTCAAAATTTTTATATAATACAACTGGAGTTATTGCTCCTTCCGGAGTAATCATTCTACGCCAATATTTTGCATTGGACTTTGGTGACAAGCTATAAAATCTTTCCATATGTGCTAATAATTTGTGGGTATATGGAATATTGTCAGTATTAAATCCTTCTAAAAAACGCATATTATATTTATCTAAAAAACTTTTTCTATATAATCTACTCCACATTGGAATATCTAATTCCAATCTTGGATTTTCATTAATATCTTGATATGATTCCTCTTTTTCTTCTCGTGCATAATCATGTAATATGGTCATTTCTGCATTTTTATTTATATAATAATTAACCGCAGATGTATTAACTATTAAATTATAAGCTTTCCCTTGACTATCTTTTTTAGTCAAAATTGCAGTTACCATTGCTTTTATATAGTCTTTTTCAATCCAATCATCGGGGTCAATAAAGCAAATAAATTCACCATGTGCATTATCTAGCCCGGCATTACGGCCGCCGCACAACATACGGTTTTCTTTAAGGGTAATAATCTTTATTCTTTTATCTTTTAAGGCATACTTCTTAAGAATTTTTCCACATCCATCCGGAGAACCATTATCAACGCAAACAATCTCTAAATTCTTGTAACTTTGCGCTAAAATACTATCTAAACACTCTTCTAAATATTTCTCTACTTTATATATACTTAATAAAACAGATACTAAAGGCTTTTTGTTACTCATGATAATCACCTAAAAAAAATACACAAATAAATTGATTAATAAAAATAGGCATAGAAATAGTCTATAATAGAATTTCTGTTATAGCTTCTTCTATACTATATTGTGGAACAAAGCCTACTTCTTTATTTAAGCGCGTACTATCTCCCACAACTCGAACCTGTTGGGAACTTGCCTGTTCATTGAACACAACAAGATTTTCTTTTCCCATTGCTTGAGCAATTTTCATAACGTAATCATGGATACTAGTATCTTTTCCTGTGCAAATATTAACAACACCTTCAACGTTACTATCTAAAAATTTAACAAAGGCTGCGGCTATATCTTTAGTATAGATATAATCACGGATTAATGAACCGCTTCGAATAACAACCTCTTGATTAGCAGAAAGATGATTAATGACGTCAGAGGTTAATCTTCTTGGGTCTTTTTCTTTTCCAAATGCTGAAAATATTCTACCCCAACCAAACGAAACGTTATTGTTGTAACAATATACTTCTGCTATTTTATGAACAAAATCTTTACACTGACTATATATATTAATTGGCTCGGCCGGCATAGTTTCTTTCAAAGTCTCATTATGGTAGCCATATTCTGCGTAAGTTCCGGCCATTACAACTCTTTTACCTCCATATTTATGAAAAGATTTTAACATATCAATTGATGATGTTAAAAAATCAAAATTCATATTATCATTAAATAGACCGGTACTTAACCACGCATAGTGTAACAAATATTCCGGCTGAACATCAGAAAACATTTTATCCACGGCATTTTTATCAAATAAGTTTGCCTTAATATAGGTTGCGTTACCTGTACTTACCTCATCGCCCATTGTCATAACATAAACCTTAAATCCGGCATTTAATAGGTAAGGAATAGTCTGCGTTCCGATTAATCCTGTGCCTCCGGTCAAAATGACTTTTTTCATTAAACCTCCTTTCCATCGGCAAATGCCTGATGTGTCCACTTATAATCCCACTTACCGAAACGACCGATACTTTCAATTCCTAATGTTTTCAAATAATCTATTATTATTTGTCTGTGTTTATAAATACTCGGAACAAAAGTTATATTGGCATATGGCTCAAAACGAATATCTTGAACTATTAAATCTTCTTTTTTAAACAATCCCATTTCAATAAATTTTGAGATTGTATTTTCTAGAACTTCTTTTTTATCTAGTATCTTTGCCTTGCAATCAAAAAATATTTCAGCTTGTAGAGATGAACATCCTTCAGGAACATTATCCGATGATTTCAAGCTAGGAGAATAAACTCTTGCAGATAAAATATCTTGATCATAAATATAAAACCATAAGTATTTTGCAACATCCGGACGATTAAACCCTAAAGATACTTGATATCCACAAGTCCAATGTAAACCATCGACTGCATGTTTTACCTCTTGAGGAACATCGGGCAGCATATTTATGATTTCGGGAAGTGGAAGTGTAGAAATTAAACGTTCATAAGTAATACTATTCCCATTTGCAAAAGTAATTATTTTATCTTGGGCATTAATTCCTATAACCTTATGATTAAGCTTAATATCCAGACCCTCACGACATTTATTCAGAATGCTTTTAAAGCCACCCTTTTTAGGATAAAGCATTTTTTTTGCAAAATAAAAACATTCATCTTGTGTTGAATAAGAGCCCTGCAAAACCTGCCTTAAATCGGGCGTATACATTCTTATGCCGACCCATTTTGTTTCAAGTTTATCTGCTGAAACTCCCCAGTATTTTTTTGTATATACAAAAGGAAAGTGTTCCGCAAAATAGTTTCCGTATTGAACTCTTAACCATTCGTCATAGGTTACGATATTGGAAATATCCTTTTGAGGTCTATTAACAAAATCTGTTATAATATCTACTTTTTCTTGTATTGGCAAAGGCGCTAGATTATTTTGAGCAGGATGACGCAACCAGAAGCCTTTGTAATAATTACTCGGAAAAGGAATATGCTCAATCATTCCCGTTGAAGCGGAAAAAAGACTTTTATCATTTTCATCTGTCGCAAAAGAAAAGTGCACAAAGCGGTCAAAGCGGAAATCGCCGATTGTAAAATTTCCGCACAAACCTCCCCAATCGTTATCTTTTTCATAAATAACGCTATCAATACCTTTTTGTTTGAGGTGGTAGCCGGCTGAAATACCGGCTATACCCGCTCCTAAAATGACATTATTTGGCAAGATGCTCTCCGTGTTCTAAGATTTGTTTGACACAAAACTCGTACATATCTTTGCTATGCAAAGCCTCTTTATACCAATCAACAGTCTTTTCAATAGCTTCCTGCAAGCCCCATTTTGCTTCCCATTGCAACATGACATAAGCTTTGGTTACATCCAGATTGAGCAATGTGTTCTCATGAACAGCGTAAGGATCAGAAGCATCCACAACATTTCCTTTGCCATAATAATCAACTAAACGCTTAACGACCTCAAAAACCGTTTTGTTGGCTGAAATGTGAGGACCAAAATTAAATGATGTTGCATATTCAATTGGATTTTCAATTAATTTTTGACCTACCTTGAGGTAACCCGACAACGGTTCTAGCACATGTTCCCATGGACGTGTGGCGATTGGATTGCGGATTTCAATATCCTTCCCGGCTTCTATATAGCGAATGCAATCCGGTATTAAACGATTATCCGACCAGTCTCCTCCGCCTATAACATTACCTGCTCTGACAGATGCAACTCCTTTGCCGTGTTTGGTATAATCTTTAGGGTTAAAATAAGAGTTTCTATAAGACTCTATCATTAATTCCGTGCAACCTTTGGATGACGAATAAGGATCATAGCCTCCCATGCGGTCTGTTTCTTTATATCCCCAAATTTGTTCAACATTCTCATAACACTTATCAGAAGTAATCATCACAACTGTTTTTACACAATCATGTAAACGAACAGCTTCCATAATATTTAATGACCCCATAAGATTTGTTTCATAAGTTTCTTTTGGATGCTGATAAGCCGTACGAACTAAAGCTTGTGCGGCTAAATGGAATATTATTTCAGGTTGATATTTTTCAATTGTTTCGGATAAATGAACAAAATCTCTGGTATCTCCACGAACATCGGCATAAAGTTTATCGTGTAAGTGACAGGCTTCAAAATTTCCTTTATCAGAATAAGGATCTAAAGAATAACCAACAACCTTGGCTCCCATCATGGTTAACCAAATGGACAGCCATGAGCCCTTAAACCCCGTGTGCCCGGTTACTAAGACTGTTTTGCCTTTATACACATCATTATACATTATGTTTTCTCCACCATTCAATTGTCTTTTTTAAGCCTTCATCCAATGTATATTTTGGTTTCCAGCCGATTGATTTTAGTTTTTCGTTATTCCCCACGACTAAGTCATCACCAAAAGCAGAAGGAATTGCTCCCCAAAGAATTTTTCCGTTGAAGTTGGTTAATTCGGCAATTTTATTTACGATTGTACGAAGTTGTACCGGTTGGCCTGAGCAAATATTAACCGCACCTTCAAGATTGCTCTCAAAAATATCAATAATTCCTCTTGCGGTATCTTCAACATGCAAATAGTCTTGGAATTTTAAGCAATCGCTCACCTTAACATCTTCCCCTTTTAGGCAAGAATTTATAACAGAAGGCATTAATCGCTGAGGTTTCTCATTAGGACCATAAAGATTAAAAATTCTCGGCCACTTAAATGAAATGTTATTTTGCTTGCAATATTGTTGCGCAATCCGAAAAAATGATGACTTACAGATTCCATGAAGAGACAAATTTTCTAATGGAGACTTATTTTCTGTTAGATAACCACAAGAAAAATCATATTCCGAAACTGTTCCATTACACTGAAAAACTTTTCCTCCACTTTCATGAAAAGCTTTTAATAAGTGCAGAGAAGATATAATCCACTCAACATTCAGATTAGATACGTGACATTTCGGACCGACATACCAAGCCAAATGAATAAGATTTTCAAAATTCTTTTTATAAAAAAAATCATATATTTCTTTAGTGTTTAGCAAATCCAGCTTATGTACAACAAGATTATCTTGTGGTAAAAGCTTTGCTTCATGTTCTATAGCATGAACTTCATATCCTCGATTCAATAATTCTTTCGTTACCTGTGAGCCGATAAAACCTGTTGCTCCGGTCAGCAAGACTTTTTTCATAAACTTACTCCCAAAGCTTCCAAGGAGCCTCACCGGCTGCCCACATTTTGTTCAAATCTTCCTTATCTTTTAACATATCCATTGCATGCCAAAAACCAGTGTGTTTATAAGCGTTCAGTTGTCCGGCTTTGGTCAAATTTTTAAGAGGGTCTTCTTCCCACATCATATTTTCACAATCTTCAGGGATATAATCAAAAACTTCTGGTTCACATACAAAAAATCCAGCATTTATCCAAGAACCACTTTCTTTGGGCTTTTCGGCAAAATTTGAAATTGTGCCATTTTCTTCTATGCCTAATGCTCCCCAACGGCCTTCTGGCTGATACGCTGTTAATGTGCATAGTTTTTCTGATTTTTCATGATTGGCAATTAGAGCAGGAATGGCAATATTTCCGACACCATCACCATAGGTAAGCATAAAGCGTTCATTTCCTATATATTTCTGTGCTTTTTTTATACGACCGGCCGTTTTGGTATTACGTCCGGTATAAAGTAAAGTAACCTTCCAAGGTTCGCAGGAATTTTGATGAACTGTAACTTCATTTGTTGATAAATCTACTGTTACATCTGAATTGTTCATATAGTAATTCACAAAATAGTCTTTAATAATTTCTTGTTTATATCCTGTTAAAATCACAAACTCATTAAACCCATAATGAGAATAAATTTTCATAATGTGCCAAAGTATAGGATACCCTCCTATACCAACCATTGGTTTGGGTCTTACGGTTGTTTCTTCCCCTAAACGAGTTCCTAGTCCTCCTGCTAATATTAAAACTTTCATTATAAAACTCCTCTTGTAACAAAGCAAAAAAACTGAAAGATTTTGCTTATTTTCAACATTTCATTTAATGGTGATTGGAATAAAGCAAGTTGCCCTGAAAGACCTCGAACACGATAATATTGTTTTTGAAAACAAGTGCGTATCATGTCATAAACTTCAGTAACTTTTTTATCTTTAAGAGCTTGCACAAAATTTTTTAATTGAGAACTTAAAATTCTGATTTCCTGTGCTGATAACGTCTTCTGTTGTATAAATTTTACAAACAACTCTCGGTCAAATTCCGGAATTGCACAATAGCGTTGAATAACCTCAAATTTTGCCCGTTCCATACTGTCAATTTGCTCTGTTTTTTTACGATGTGAGATGTTATCGGCATAATAGCGATAATATAACAACACCTCCGGAATAACAGCAAACTTGGTTTTTCCAACTAAATCAGCCCACAAGGCATAATCTTCTGCCGGAATATACTCTGTTTTATATTTCAAATTATGTTTATCCAAAATTTCTTTCTTTAACATAATTGACGACTGACAAAAAACACAACCTTGAAAAACCAAATAAGCTTCCAACTCTTCATGTTCAGTCAAACTGGGAAAACGTAATGAATCTTTATCATCTCCGATAAATTCAACATAAGTCCCCAAACATCCGACTTCTGGATTATTTTCAAAAAATTTTATCTGTTTGGCAAAACGCTCTTTCACAGCGACATCATCGGAATCCATAAATGCTAAATACGTGCTTTTTGCTTGTGAAATGGCAAAATTTCTTGTCTCTGCCGCACCTTTATTTTGCAGCATTTGATAAAAACAAATTCGCTTATCATCATAAGATTTAATAATTGATGCCACATCACAAGTTGACGCATCATCAACAATCAAAAACTCAAAATCAGAATAAGTTTGTGTTAATATACTTTCGATAGCCTCGCGTAAATATTCTTCTTTTGTGTTATAAACCGGCATAATTACTGAAATTTTAGGCACTGACCGTTTCCTTTTCTTCTAAACTATTTCGTTTTATAAAATTAAAAACCGTAACGCGTGTGACATTGAAACGACGGGCAATTTCAGATTTGCTAACTTTTTGTGCTAAAAGTTCACGAATTTCATCTTCCCTTCCATCTAAGCGCTTTTTGATTATTGCACCATAGGGATGTCCCAGCTTTATGCCTTTGCTTTTCCGCTGTTTTAATACTTTTTTTGTACTTTGAGAAATAAGATTACTGCGAATATCTATGGCAATATCGACTCCTTTAAAAAAATCTTGAGTCAAATTTGTTTCATCAAAATGGTAGCCATCTTCAACAGAAAAAATTTGCAAATTTCTCTCATTGCAAAAAAGTAAGCTATTTTTAATTTGAGCGAGACCCGCACCTAATGAGCTTATGTTACAGACAATTACACCTTCACAATTTGGTAAAATTATCTCTTTAATATCAGCAAAGCTATGATCCGAATAAATGCACTCAAGCTTTATCCCTTGATTTTTTGCAAAATCTTGCATCGCCTTATATTGACGTGTTTGCTCTGCTTTATCTTCATTATGTTGTATGTAGCCAATAAACATCCCGAATCTTACTATTCAAAAATCTTCCTTTATGAATATAAATTTTCTATCTTATTGTAAAATCAATGAAAAATCTTTACATAACAAGGGTTTGTAAAATTTAAAAATATATCTTGAAAATAGAAAAAATGTATGTATGATGGCTTTATTAAATACGACAAATAAAGGAAGGTTTTTGAATGTTTGTGTACTAATCGTATTAGTACAATCCTATGATTTATTTATAAAAATTTAAAAAGCTTCTCTGGTAATTGAGGCAATGTGATTATGAGCGCAAATTCATAGATAATAGTTGTATTTCATATAAAAATTAAACATCCTGAAATTAAACTTCAACTTTCGTGGCAATATGGTATTACCTTTATGATTTTAGGCTTATGTAAGAGGTTTATGGAAAGAGTTCATTTTTCACAAGAAAAAATCGACCAATTTACGAAAGAAGCCATATACGGTGATTATAGATTTTGCACCTTTTACTTTCGAACTTGAAACTACATGACAGTAGAATCTTGTATATCTTATTTTTCAATTACATAAGTTCTTTAAACAACCCCCCCCCGAAAATGATCTGTACCCCATAAATTGGACAGTAAAAAAAAGTCCCGAAGATTGCGATAGCAATTTTCGGGATAATTTTTTATACTAAACCAAACAGGAAAAGACAGAGAATGAAACATCATAAAATTACGACCGAAGAACGAGAAGAATTGCTTCAAAATCCAAACATTAGCAAGGTACTGAACAGTAATGTTGAATATACGGAAGAGTTTAAGCAAAAGGCACTTTATGAGCATAAAGAACTAGGTAAAACGGCGAATCAGATATTCAAAGAAGCCGGTATTCCAGATTGGTTAAACTTTGCCGGATATGCGAAGACCTGTATTAAACGTTGGAAATATCAACAAAAGCATCCCGATAAGGAAAAACGCGGACGCCCCAAAATTGAGATAAACAAGCCTTTGTGTGAGATGAGCCAGCAAGAACTTATCCGAGAAATTCAAATCTTGAGATTGGAGAATGAATTCCTAAAAAAACTCGAACCCTTGGAACAATACAAAAACAAGAATTAGTACAAATTAATATTGCTTTCAAGAAAGGTTTGGAACACCGAACTGCACCTAACTTGTTAAAACAAAACTTTAAGGTAAATCAGCTTGATAAAGTTTATTCAACAGATATCAGTTATTTGTTTTATAATAAAGGAGGAAAACGAGCTTATTTAAGCGCAACCAAGGATTTGGCGACCAAAGAAATTGTTGCTTTCAATATCAGTAAAGAGCTTGATTTATACTCAACTTACGGCAATTTTGCTGAGTTTCTAAAGAGCAAAGATTGCTCAGATTTGATAATTCATTCGGACCAAGGTTGGCATTATACTCATCCTTATTATGTTAACAAACTCAAAGAGTTAGGCATAACTCAAAGTATGTCAAGAAAAAGAAATTGTTTGGATAACGCGCCGATTGAAAGCTTTTTCGGACATTTGAAAGATGAACTGGACCTCAAATCTTGCCAAACCTTTGATGAACTTAAAATTAAAGTTGAAAATTATATCTATTATTATAATAATGAACATTGTCAGTGGAGCTTAAACAAAATGACACCGGCTCAACGCCGATGCCATTTGCTTAGCTCGCATTCTTGACTTCCCCTCGGGACTTTTTTTTTACTGTCCAACTTTCGGGGGACAGATCAAAATCGAGGGTGTTGCGATTGGTGATACTTAACTCACGGTTTACGAGTTAATATCTAAGATAAATAGTATAATATGATTTATTCCCTATGCCCCAGAGGAGAACCAAATGTAACTTTTTTGTTTAACAACAAATCTGTATTAAAACGCATAGATTGGGAAAATAGGCTGATAACTGTACTTCCTAAGGAAAAACATCCGAGTTCTCCACCTTTTTTCAAGAAAATATGACGTGAGGAATAGTCATAGACTTTAATTTTTTTCATATGCCCGCTGTTGACAGGTCCTTCAAAAACGGTACTGATGCCAGAAACGATTGCCGCCCCACTAAAACAACAGCAAATTTACCTATTTTGTCATTATGAAAAAAAACAAACGGCTCTTTCATTTTTTGCAAACAGATTATCAATCGATTGAGCCATTTGCGGACTAACGGAAAAAAACTGTCCCGGAACAAAAATCATTTTTTCCAGTTTTCCGTCATAGGGCATGTGAACTCTGTGATAATCTCTGGGAGCCAAATAGGTCGTTGCATAACATCCGGCTTCAAGAGCAGAGCTGTCAAGTTCGTTTCCGCCAAGAAGAGCTTTAAGAGAATAAGTCTTTCCTTTCGCCTGAAACAAAGTCCCGTCAACAATTTTGCCAAAGCAACTGAGCGTTCCGTCTGCCGGATGCACGATAATGTCATTCCCGACAGCTATGGGGCGCAGTGATGGTTTTAATTTCCGGGTGAAAAAATCATTAAATGTTTTAAAATCTGCAATATCAGAAATAACAGCTGCCGACAAATCAACCCGATATCGTTTGGAAAACCAACGTATGAACAAAGAGGTCATATGACTGAGTTTTTTATTGGCCAAATATCCGAAAACCCGTGAAAGAAAATATTTAGGCAACAGGTACTGTGCCAAAACCTGCAAGCGGTAAAACATTATTATTCTTCTTTCTTAAAAATTACAAATTTCCCCATCATCAGGAATAATGACCTGATTTACTAAATCGTTTTTTTGAACAAAATCTTTAACTTTCTTACGGTCAACCAAAGCATGAGGAACAGCATCTAAATGCGTCACAATGATTTTAGCTTCAGGAGCGGCTTTGCAGACCTGTAAAATATCGTCCAGCCCCATGATAATGGAACCACTGTCCGCAAACTGGGCATCCGCGCCGTTAACCGCAATGATTTCCGGTCGGTATTTTTTTATCGCCTCGTCTACTTTCTCATACCAGATAGTATCGCCGGCCAGATAAAACGTCTTTTCATTATCGGCTTCAAAAACAACGCCGCTGGCGGTTTCTCTCAAATTTCCGGCATCATAATATTTCTGTGTTGTTTCGGGATGTCCGTGTAGTCCGTCAATGCGGTACATGGTAATATTTCCAAATTTTGTACCGCTATAGCTCAAAATTCTTACATCTTCAAAACCATATTGCCGAATAACCGTCGCATCGGTTTCATCCTGCACAAACAGCGGAATATCCTTTGGCAGCGCTTTAACGGCAAATTCATCAAGATGATCCGGGTGCAGATGGGTAACAATGATAGCATCAATTCCGGAAATTATTTCTTCAATACTCATCGGCAAATTAACTGTCGGCCATCTTTTGTCTGGAAACGGACCGGCTTCTAATGGCGGATATTCATCTTTGGCGGCAAAAAACGGATCAACAAGAAAAATCCCGCTTCCATAGGTGATTTTGACGGTAGCTCCACGGATTTGTTGAACTTCCATTGTAAATTCCTTTCTGTTAATCGTTAAACTTATCAAACAGCATTTTGAGTTCGGCAATTTTTTTGTCTTTGTCTTCTGTTGAGGCAAAAGACTGTGCGACACAATGCTGCAAATGTTTCTGCAAAATGTTGGATTCCACGGCTTTCACTGCCGCGCGAACAGCACGCAACTGGCTGATAATCTCGGGACAGTAACGACCGTCTTCAATCATTTTCTTAATTCCCTCAATTTGTCCGGCGATACGGTTCAAACGGGGGATATTTTCTATATGGCTCGGATGCTTTTCCATTTCAACCCTTTCTGCATAAAATCAAAAACCAGCCTTAAAACAATACATTCTTAAATCAAAAAAGTACAGCCGGAACATACATGTTGCCCCGGCTGAGTACACTATTTAAGCGGCAAATTGGTAACACCGAGCTGTTTGAAAATGTCATAACGGTCATATTTGGCACGTTTTTCCACAATTTTGCCATGTTTAACCTTTAACATGCACATAAAATCCATATAAACATCTTTGTTTTTTACCGGAACACCGTGCCATTCGTCTTGTTGTAAAGTTCCCTCAAAGGTCAGATAAACCGCAACCCGGTCTTCATCAGCTAGCATAAATTGATTGGTCATCTTGAAGTCACCGAACGGATCCATATTGCTGCGCTCCAAATCAATAAAAGCCTGGACACCTTTTAATTTGGTATGGACTTCCGGATAATACACAAAATCCTCACTGCACAGCTCGGCAGCTTCATCATAACGACGGGCTGCAATCAATTCATAAAATTTACGTACCAGTTCTTTATTCTTGCGAACATAGCAGGTGCATTCCGGACAGCATTTGTTATCTTCCGTGCATTGGCAGTTGTCGCCGCAGTGGCAACCTAATGAACAACAGCAGTTTTTATTCTCGTTCATTTATTTTCTCCTAAACAAGTTAACACATACCCCCAATGAGTATATTCAATATACCTATACATAGTATATGTATTTGTCAAGAATAAAATTGTAATGGATATGAATATAATCTGATTCCAACTCAGTCAATCTATTGAAAAATAAAGGATTATCATCAAACGAGTTCGGAAAATTCTCCCAAAATGACATTTTCCAAAAATGAACATTCGAACTCGATTAAGTGCTTGATTTATAAAAGAAAAACGGCAGTTTTTGTACCTGCTGTTTGTATTGGTGATCCCAACGGGATTGTAAATTCCCACGGCATAGCCGGGGGCCCCTTTCGCGTCGTAAGTCTCAAATCTCGTGTTTCGCTAAGATACTTCTAAGCTCAACACTCATTTTCGCCAACTATCCGCTCCGAACCCAATGTCTTCTTCAACTCTGTTAATATCACCAATAAAAAAAGCCTCCACATGGGAGGCTATTTTTATTGGTGATCCCAACGGGATTCGAACCCATATTCCCACCGTGAAAGGGTGGTGTCCTAACCTTTAGACGATGGGACCACGATTAGAACTGTGTGAATATATATAGGTATTTTTTTATTCCGTCAAGTAAAAAATTATCCTTTTTTCATTTTTTTTCCTCTATTTACAAAATCCCTTGTTTTTGCCCCTCTAATACTGCTTGCGTTCGATTGTGAACTTGCAAGTTTTTTAAAAGTGAATTTATATGCAATTTTACTGTTGCTTCCGATACTTGCATCTCATAGGCTATTTGCTTGTTGGATTTTCCTTGTGCTATCAACCTTAATACCTCTAACTGCCTTCCCGTTAAATTATTTTTTATCGTTCGTTTATTCGATTCAACTTCCTCTTCTACCGAATCTCTTTTTATTTGATTAAGTGCCGTAATCGGAAGATAGCTTCCGCCTTCCATAACTATTTTTATCGCTCCTAACATCACTTTGGGCGGTAAACTTTTCGGTATATATCCTAATATTCCCATCGACACCGCCTTCTTGATTGACGGAATATCTTCACTCGCCGTTATGACAATTATCTTGGCTTCTTTACTTCGTTCTTTGATTTGGAACAAACCTTGCTCCCATTCAATATCCGGCAAATCTAAATCAACTATTATTAAATCGTATCCCTGTCGGTCTTTTAATAATTGATACACTTCTTCATACCTAGATACTTCATCTATTGCTGCTTGCGGTTCTATTTCTTTTATTAATTTTGCTATCGCTTCTCTAAATAATATGTGGTCTTCTGCTATGATTACATGCATCTTTCGCTCCAAATTATATGTATCTTTACCATTTACATCCTTAAATGGTTATCTTGCAAAATATACCACTTCTTATATTTCTTGTCCAGAATGTTTTTGCTTATTAACCTCTATCACGAAATAATAATTGCCTTATTCTATTATTAGATATTCTACTCCCGCCTCCTCAAACATTTGTCTTGAATAATCTAATTTGTCCCTCCATGTATTCTGTGGAGTATTCTTATCTATTTTAACTTCATGCGTTACAACCATTTTTATCCCTGCCTGAATGATGGCTCGCGCACAATCTGTACATGGAGCGTGTGTGGCATACATAACGCAGCCTTTTAATGACGTTCCTGTCAAACAAGCATTGTATATTGCATTCCTCTCTGCATGTTCAAAAAAATCATATTTTGTCGGTCGTTCTTGACGTTCCGGCTTATCATCATCGACTCCCCGTACCAATCCGTTATATCCTGTTGCTCTGATTTCTTTATCCGGACCAACTACTATTGCTCCCGTTTTGGTGCTTGTATCTTTTGACCAAGTTGCAACGAGTTCTGCTACTTCCATAAACCTGTTATGCCATTTTTGTGAAAACATTTTCCTCTCCTTTGCTTGTTTTCTTTTAATTTATCTTCTTCTCTCTTTTTTTTCAATATTATTTTCCTCTCTTTCATTTTCTTACAATTCTTTGCTTGACATTCTGCTTAAAATGCACGAAGTTATAACAAGTTTATTTTACAATAATGTTAGGAGAAAAAAATGAGTGCTATTGTAGATATTCATGCTAGAGAAATTATTGACTCTCGCGGTAATCCAACCGTTGAAGCTGATGTTGTTTTACAGTCCGGTGCTTTTGGTCGCGCTGCTGTTCCCTCCGGTGCTTCTACCGGCGTTCATGAAGCTGTTGAACTTCGTGACGGTGATAAAAGCCGCTTCGGCGGTAAAGGCGTTGAAAAAGCTGTAAATAACGTTAATGAAGTTATTTATGATGCTTTAGCCGGTCTTGATGCTGATGATCAAATCGCTATCGATGAAGCTATGATCGAACTCGATGGTACTGAAAACAAAGGAAAGCTCGGTGCTAATGCTATCTTAGCCGTTTCTATGGCTGTAGCTAAGGCTCAAGCTGAAGAATGCGACTTGCCTTTATACCGTTATCTTGGCGGAACAATGGCTCACGTTTTGCCCGTTCCTATGATGAATATTCTCAATGGCGGTAAACATGCTGATAATCCTATTGATATTCAAGAATTTATGATTATGCCGGTCGGGGCTTCTTCTGTTAAAGAAGCTATCCGTATGGGGGCTGAAATTTTCCACACTTTACAAAAAAATTTAAAAGCTGCCGGTCATAATACCAATGTCGGTGATGAAGGTGGATTTGCTCCGAATCTAAAATCTGCTGAAGAAGCCTTGACCTTTATTGTTGATGCTATCAAAGGTGCCGGATACAAACCGGGTGAAGATGTTGTCTTGGCTATGGACGCTGCTTCTTCTGAATTCTACGAAAACGGTAAATATGAAATGAAAGGTGAAGGAAAATCTTACACCAATAAAGAAATGGTAGAATTTTACAAAGGTTTGTGCGATAAATTCCCGATTTTCTCAATTGAAGACGGTATGGCTGAAGATGACTGGGAAGGTTGGTCTATGTTAACTGAAGCCTTAGGCAAAAAAATCCAACTCGTTGGCGATGACTTATTCGTAACAAATCCAAAACGTTTGGCTATGGGTATTGAAAAAGGTGTTGCTAACTCTATCTTGGTTAAAGTAAATCAAATCGGTTCTTTAACAGAAACTATGCGTGCTGTTGATTTAGCTCATCGCCATGGTTATACCGCTGTGTTGTCCCATCGTTCCGGTGAAACTGAAGATACAACAATTGCAGATATTGCTGTTGCAACAAATTGCGGTCAAATCAAAACAGGTTCTATGTCTCGTACCGATCGTATGGCTAAATACAACCAACTGATTCGTATTGAAGAAGAACTTGGCGATATGGCTGAATATGCCGGAAAATCTATTTTGAAAAAATAATTTTCAAATGATTGATAAAAGCACCAATATTTAATTGGTGCTTTTTTTGTTGTCTGTTATCTCTGTTTCTGTTTACATCCTTCCAAATGATCATTCACAAATCCTGTTGCTTGCAAAAATGAATAACATATTGTTGAACCAAAAAACTTAAATCCTCTTTTCTTCATATCTTGACTTATTTTATCTGATACTAATGTTCTACTCGGTATTTCTTTTAAGGTTGTAAAATTATTCACTATCGGCTTGCGGTTGGGGAAAAAGGATAAAATATATTTATAAAAACTGCCATATTCCTGCTGTATTTTTTGAAAATGTTTTGCATTATTTATCGCACTCATAATTTTTAGGCGGTTTTTAATTATTCCATCGTTTTTCATTAATTTTTCAACATCTTCTTCGGTCATTTGTGAAACTTTTTGCACATCAAATTGGTAAAATGCTTGGCGATAATTTTCCCTTTTTCTTAAAATGGTAATCCATGATAATCCGGCCTGCGCGCTTTCTAAAATCAGAAATTCAAATAATTTCTTATCATCCGTTACCTTTTTTCCCCATTCTTCATCATGATATTTTTGATACAAACTATCTGTTCCGCACCAACCACAACGTCCGTCTCTTAAATCTTGCATTTTTTATCCTTGAACATCTTTCTTATTCTTTTGTAAGTTTATACTTATTTTTACTATATGTCATCCAATTTGTCATTTTTCTCCTTATTCATCAAAAATAGTGATTGCAATGTTGCAACAAATATGATAGAGTAGAGTCGTGATGATAAGCAAGGAGGATGTGATGAAACAATTTTCAAAAGTACTCTTGTTGTCTGCCGTCAGCTTATTTGTTGACAGCGGAAATGTAACTTATGCGTCTTTTGAGGATGATTCTTCACTTCTCAAGTCTGGCATTCCCACTTTACACACACATCACAAATACATACGCCATACTCTTCACGGACTTGACTTATCATCACGACTTTTTGATGATTTACGGATTTCGAGAGAAGAACAAAAAGTCGCTTCGGTGTGTTTTATAACCGATGCGGGAAATTGTGGAGCGGATAAATTCGGTAATACGGAAACTCCTAACGGAGGAAATGGTGGCGGAGGAAATCCCGATGACCACGGCACTCCTGAGGAACTTTGTAAACAAGCTGGTTATACCAACACGCCTTGTTCCGATGGAAGCTCCCCTACCTCTTATTGCCCTTATGACAGTTCTTATCATTCCGATTGTGAATGTTCTTCCGAATATAATCAAGTTTGTGATACGGCTCTTGGAGAACAAGGTGTTGGGAATCCTTGCGGCGGCAAATATAAAGAATGTTGTAATCTCTGTTCTGATTATAAATATACCTCTATTCCGTCGGGTTATGTGAGCAACGGCGAATGTCAATCTTGTGATGGTAAAAAATACAAAATCAAATGCGACCCGCAAAAATTTGTTTCCGGCTCATCTTGTGGTTCTCAAGGCGGAAGCGGAAGTACCTGTTCCGATGATAGCGGAACTTATTATACTGAATGTAAATGTCCCAATAATTATGAATGGAGTTCCTCGCAAAAGAAATGCGTTTGTGCCACTTCTTTCAAATATTCCTGCTCCGGCACGGGGTATTCGGGAGGAGATGGGAATTCTTGTGATAACAAATATTCAAAATGTAAATGTGCGAGTGGTTTTACATGGAACGCTTCGCAAGGGGCTTGTGTTTGTTCCGGCTTTGATTTCTGCACGTTAAGTCAGGATTGTTCGACTTTGGGTTATGCGCAACAAAGCTGTGAAGGCTCATCCGTAAAATGTCCGTTCAATACCAATTATGTTTATTGCCTCGATTAGAAAGGAGAAAAGAAATGAGAAAATTTACTTTATTAACTTCGGTTTTATTAACAGCTCCTTTTGCTGTGGGCAATGTTTCGGCACAATGCGTTGCGACACAAGACTGTGCAAGTTTAGGTTATACTGAAACCTCTTGTGAAAACGGCGGTATTAAATGTCCGTTTGGTAATGCATGGGCTTGTAAAAATGAAAATAATTCTCAAGGAAATAATAATCAAGACTGTATCATAGGTTCTCTTTATTATAGCGACGGAACGTGTTCATATTCTTATATTTTTGATAAAACACCAATCGGTGTTGTTGTTTATGATGAAAATAATGAAAAATGGATTATGGCTTTGGAAGATTCAAAAAGTTGTGTACACTGGGCTGTTAATCATTACGATATTTCAAAAATTGCAAATTATGATACGTCAAATGATGCTATTAAAGACTTCAATAGCTGTGAAAATACGGAAGCCATGTTAGCTTTAGGTGAAGAAAAATATCCTGCAGCAGCGGCAGCAAAAAATTATGCCCCGGCAGGAGCTGAAAGTACCAAAGGAAAATGGTGTCTGCCATCAGCAGGTATCTGGAATACAATTAATACTCATCGTACTGAAATTAGCAATACATTACGTTCTCTTTCACCTTCCAAAGATTTTAGTGGTTCTTATTGGTCATCTTCAGAAGCTGATTCAAGCTATGCGTGGTATTGGCTATCTAATAACACTATTTCTGATAAGATAGGTTTTTATAAATCTATTAAAGAGAGTTGCCTCGGTTTTCGTGCTATTATGAAAATTTGAATTTTATCATCTCTCCAGATTATTGATAACGTGCTGATAATATTTTTCATGACCGACTTGTGCACTATAATCTCTTGATTGTGAGCGTTGCGTCGTCTTCCATGACTCCTTACGAAGCGTTATCCTTTTGGACAATAATCGAATCTTGGCCAATTGCGATTTTTGATGCAATCGTTCTTGTGTGCTTAAATCTCGATTGAGTTCTTGTTCAAAAACTTCTGCTGGATTTTTATTTTTTTCTCCGGAATATAATATTTGCTCATTTATTCCATTGATAACTTCTAATCCGGCTCCTTGCTTTTCAATTCTTTTCAAGACTGATTTTATCTCTTCAACATAACTTGAGGGAATTCTTAATTGGGAAAAATGGTGTGGAATGTTAGCTCCCGTTTGCGGTAATTTTCCTGACAAGGCTTGTTCAAAACGATATACTCCTTGCATATGTCTTGAAACAATATTCGTTTCTATTTGTCTTTTGGGAGCTGTCATAAATTTTACATCAACTTTATACCCTAGCTCTTGCGCTATCTTGATGTAAACTAACAAAGAATCATTTGTTTGAATATCAGCGATGATATTGTACCCTTGCGCCATCGTTTTCGCAAATACCTCATCAAAATTCTCACAGACAAAATCTTCTACCCTATCATGCTCTTGCGCACTGGCTTCTTTACTATTTAAACTGCTTGGATATTTTTTATATAATTCAAAAATATTTGGAAACAACGCATAAAAATCATCGCTGCCTAATACAACTTGATTTTTATCTTCTTTAAGCAATTTTTCTGACATGGTCGTTTTTCCACTTCCCGGAAGACCCGTCAGTATTGTTAAATGTTTTTCTTTTGTCGGTGTTTTTCCTCTTTGGACTTTCTTTAAATATTCTTCTTGAATCATTTTCTTCTTTAGAGGAGAAACATCAAATTCATTCTTCATTTTTGCTCCTTCTTTATTTTTATCATAACATTCTTCTAGACAAAAATAAAGTCATTTCTATTTCAAAAAAAGAGCACTTTTATTAAAGTGCTCTTTTTCTCTTTGCTACAAATTTACTATTCTTTGCAAGGCGGCCTCTACTTTAGCTTTGCTTTCTAAAGCCTCAGACTGACGGCGTTTTTCTTCATCTACGACCGTTGCCGGTGCTTTATCGACAAAGGACGGATTATTTAATTTTTTTGCATATCCTTCTAGTCTTTTATTTAATCCTTCAAGTTCTTTACGCAGGCGTTCCTTTTCTGCAGCAAAATCTACTACTCCTTTTAACGGAAGTAAAATTGCGCCTTCTTTGAAAACACTTTGCACCATATCCGGTGTAATTTCTCCGCTAAACTCTTCCAACTTCTCTAAACGCGACAATGAACAAATTATCGTTCTGAATTCCTTCATGTTTTGCTTTGATTGATTGTTCATATCCTTCAGATAAACCGTTAATTTTGCTCCTGCCGGCAAATTCATTTCGGCTCGCAAAGAACGAATATCGCTTATCAAATCTATTGCCCAATCTACTTTATGCATAACACTTTCATCAATTTGTTCTTTTTTCGGCCATGGCGCTTTAATCAGTTTTACGCTTCTTTCTGCCGTGTTATTCCATAACTGCGTTGTAATAAACGGCATAAACGGATGAAGAATGACTAATATTCTATCTAATACCCACGCAAAAGTTGCTCGTGTTTCTGTTTTATCAGCCTCATTTTCTCCGTATAATAATGGTTTTATCATCTCGATATACCAATCGCAGAAAGATCCCCATACAAATTGATATACTGAATTAGCCGCATCTGAGAAACGGAAGTTATCCAGATTTTGTGTAACTTCTTTTGTTGCCTCTTTTGCCTTTGCGATAATCCACTGGTTAACCGCCAAGTTAACTTGTGTTTCATCAAAACCTTCTACCGTTTTACACTCGTTCATTTCACCAAAGCGAGCGGCATTCCACAATTTTGTAGCAAAATTGCGGTAGCCGGCAATACGAGATTCTGACATATTAATATCACGACCTTGTGTCTCCATGGCTGCCATGAAAAATCTCAGTGCATCTGCTCCATATTTTTCTATTGTTTCCATAGGATCGACCGTATTGCCTTTGGATTTTGACATCTTTTGACCATGTTCATCTCGAACTAAGCCATGAATATAAGCCTTCTTAAACGGAACTTCTTTCATCATATACATGCTCATCATCATCATACGTGCTACCCAGAAAAAGATGATGTCAAATCCCGTTACCAAAACCGATGTCGGGTAAAATGTTTCTAAATACTCTGTCTTATCCGGCCAACCCAATGTTGAAAATGCCCAGAGCCCTGACGAAAACCATGTATCAAGAACATCTGTTTCTCTTCTTAATTCAACAGCTTTTCCATAATGCTTTTCTGCTGCCGCTTGAGCTTCTGCTTCCGTTTCTTCACAGAAAATTGTTTCATCCGGTCCATACCATATCGGCATTTGATGTCCCCACCACAGTTGACGCGATATGCACCATGGTTGAATGTTTC
The DNA here is from genome assembly GCA_944390275.1 of uncultured Alphaproteobacteria bacterium. Lineage (GTDB taxonomy): Bacteria > Pseudomonadota > Alphaproteobacteria > RF32 > CAG-239 > HGM16780. The sequence continues at coordinate 263,522 of CALXPL010000002.1, read as the reverse complement.
TCATCCATTCAAAATAGGTCTTTTCGTAACTTTTGGGAACAAATTCCATTTTGCCTTCTTCAACAACCCTAATGGCTTCCTTAGCCAAAACGGGAGCATCAACAAACCATTGATCCGTCATTAACGGTTCAATAATAACCCCTGAACGATCTCCGTATGGAATGACCATCGGATGGTCTTCTATTTTTTCCATATAGCCAAGTTCCGTTAGCTTCTCAATAGTCTTGCTTCTTGCTTCCATTGTGCTCAATCCTGCAAACGGCGTATTTTCATTTAGCGTAGCATCCGGATTCAAAATATTGACTAACGGCAAATTATGGCGTTTCCCGACCTCAAAGTCATTAAAATCGTGTGCCGGCGTTATTTTTACGGCTCCGGTACCTTTTTCCGGATCAGCATGCTCGTCGGCTATTATCGGTATTACTTTATTAATTATCGGAATAATACAATTTTTACCTATCAACTGCTTTAATTTTTCATTATCCTTAGATATGGCTACAGCTGTATCTCCGAACATTGTTTCCGGTCTTGTCGTGGCAATGTGAACAAATTCATTAGCACTACCCTCTATCGGATATTTATAGTAGTACATCTTGCCTACGGTTTCTTTTTGGACAACTTCCAAATCAGAAACTGCCGTCATGAATTTTGAATCCCAATTTACCAATTTTTTTGCTTTATATATCAAGCCATCTTTATACAAGTGTACAAATATTTTGCGAACGGCGCGGCTTAGCCCTTCATCCATTGTAAATCTGGCTCTTGACCAATCACATGACGCTCCCAGTCTTCTTAATTGTTTGCATATTGTTCCGCCGGATTTTTCTTTCCATTGCCAAACCGTTTCGATAAATTTTTCACGACCTAAATCATGTCGGCTTATACCTTCTTTGGCTAAATTTCTTTCAACAACCATTTGTGTGGCTATTCCCGCATGATCCATTCCGGGCTGCCACAAGACTTTTTTACCCTGCATGCGGTTATAACGTATTAAAATATCTTGCAAGGTATTATCTAAAGCATGTCCCATATGCAAGACACCTGTTACATTCGGCGGAGGAATAACTATTGAAAAAGCATCCTTACTTGAACGCATATCCGGTTGAAAATCTCCGCTTTCTTCCCAATCTTTGTATATTTCTTCTTCAAAATCTTTTGGTGTGTAATTCTTTTCTAACATTTATCTAATCCATTTTGTTGTTTAATTGTTTGATTATTAGCATTCTTTTTTTGATATGTAAACCGCAAAATGCTCCCAAAACTTCCGTTTGAGAGCATTATCCTTTGAGGTCGGTTCAGCCTATGACCTTACGAACCAACCTTTGCAATCACTCGTCTTACTTCTTCTTTGACAACTTCTTCAATTGTGTTTTGCAGATTTTGATTAACCCATTCTTTAGCAACAGCGCTTATTTCTTCTTTTACGGCTTGCAATATGTTGTCATCTAATTTGCTGACAGCATCTTCTACTACCGGCTTTATGCTTTCTGCTATAACTTCTTTTACTAATGTTTCTATTGTTAAATTACCATTGCCTAATGATGTTTGTTTCGTTGCTGCGGGGATATTTGATTGCGAATTTGTACCGTTAAACATTTGCGCAAAATTATCAATTATCTCCGATGAAACATCTTGAATCTCATTTTTTTCTTCTTTTTTCGAATATACATTAACTCTTTCTTGTTTTTCTTCTATAACTGGAGTATGAAGCTCTTCTTCGCCTTGATATTTCGTGTTTTGATTCTCTTTATCTTCAACTTCAACATCTATCTGATCTTCAATTTCCATGTTTCTCGATTCACTTTCGTCTTTTTGAACCGATACATCTTCTTCATCTTGAACCTCCGCTGTTTCCTCTTCTCTATCTTCAGCATCTATATCTATCAGGTTTTCAATTTCAACGTCTCTCGGTTCTCCTTCGTCTTTTTGAACCGATACATCTTCTTCATTTTGAAGTTCTACTGCTTTCTCTTCTCTATCTTCAGCATCTATATCTATCAGGTTTTCAATTTCAACGTCTCTCGGTTCTCCTTCGTCTTTTTGAACCGATACATCTTCTTCATCTTGAACCTCTGCTGTTTCCTCTTTTCCAACTTCAGCATCTATATCTATCGGGTTTCTATTTTCACCTTCCTCATATATTGGCTCAGAATCAACATCGATATTTATCTCTTCTACTTCTAGACTTCCTATTTTTTTATTTTCACTTGGAACGTAATCTTCGTCATCCATATATATCGGTTCTGAATCAACATCAATTGTTCCAAAATCTTCGTCTTTTGTTTCTGTAGTACTAACTTCATTGCCTTCACTATTCAATAGTGAAACATTTGTCTTTTCTATTTCCTCAACTTCCGAAATATCTTTGACTTCTTTAGTTATACCCTCTTGATTGGCTTCTTTCAGTATTTCTTCTATCATAGGCATTTCTGAAGTTTTTACGCTTTCTTCAGCAACCGATATATCTTCTTTTTCTGTTTCCGGTTCTAATGTTTCTGTTTCTTTAAGTGTAGGTAACTCTTCTGTTTGATTTTGAGAAAAATCCTCTATTTTATCATCTATGGATGATGTTGTCTCTCCTGTTTTTTGGTTAACATCTACTATCATTGAGGCAGATAAATCATAGACATCTTCATCCTGCGAATCTGTTTCTTCTCTGTTCGCTACTTCTTCTTTTGGGGCTTCGGCCTTTTCTTCTCCTTCTGAAAGAATGCCTTTTATGGAAGATAGTATTTCTTCCATGGATAGTTCTTCTTCATTTGTATCTGCCATTCTGCTATCCTTTTCTATTTATCTACCGATATTGAAAACCATTTATCCTTTGTTTCTTCATAATGTTTCTTTGCATCGTATAAGTCAACATTTAAATTTAGATCTTTGGCGGTCAATTTTCCCATAGCCATAAGCAAATTCATTGAAGCGACATAGTAATTTCTTTTTGCCTTGACTTCTTCAACCTTAGAATTCAGTAATTCTTGGTATGCGTTTAAAACATCTAAAATTGTACGATTACCAAGTGCTTCTTCTTTTTGAACTCCATCTAGGGCTACTTCGTTTGCTTTTATTTGGTCTTTAATTGACTTTAGCTGAGCCTCATTGGCATTCTTATATTCCCAAGCACTTTTAACATCAGATTGGACTGCTCGTTCTGCTTCCAAAACTTGTTCTTGTGCCTCCCATTTCAAATATTTACTTTGACGGATTTTTGCGCGTGTTGCTCCTCCTTCATACAACGGAATGCTCATATTCACACTCCACTCAACATTATCAACTGTTTGATCACTACCATATTGGCTTCCGTCACTTTCCGTATGAGAGGCTACCCCATCCAAACTTACTTGTGGTAATAATGCACCTGTATTGCTTGCAACATCATAGTTTTTTGAATCTAACATATATTTTGCTCGCTGTATGGAGTAATTATATACCCGTGCGTAGTCATAAGCATCTTTATAGGTCTTCGGAAGCAATTTATTCACATTTTCCGGCTCTTTTAGATTTTCCGGTTCATTTCCTATTATTTTTGCATAAATTGCTTTTGACGCTTCCAAATCTCCTTCCGAACTTATCCTCTCTGCTTGTGCACTCGAGTATCTTGCTTTTGCTTGCGATACGTCTGTTCTTGTTACCTCTCCGACATTAAATCTCTCGATTGTTTCGTCTAATCTTTTCTTTAACAGTTTTTCATTATTTTTCTGTAAATCCACTATAGCTACATCTCTTAAAACATCCAAATACGCTGTCGAGGCTTCCAACAAAACATTTTGTTCGGTATTCATTAAATTATTCTGTTCGGCTTGAACATAACTATCTGCTGATTTTACTGAATTTACCGTTTGGAAACCGCTAAATATCGGCTGACTAATTTTTGCCGACAAACTTGTTGTATCTCCGCCTTCATTCGCTGAATTCGAATCGTCATTAACATTCGAATCGCTATATCCTCCATTTAATGATATTGTCGGTCTATATCCTGATTTTGCGATTGCTACATTTTCATCAACAGAACGCAAATTTGCTCTTTGTGCTTGCAACGTTGGGTTCGTTTTATAAGCTGAACTCATTGCCGTAAAAATATCTTCGGCATTTGCATTTCCAATAAATCCACCTATTGCCGTAGCTACCATTAGTGCTGTTAAAAATCTTTTTTTCATAAACCTCACCTTAAATTACATAGTTCTCTTTATTTTGCATTTTATTAACTTTGTTTTTATTATGCAATGTTATTTCTAAAAAAAATGATAACAAATTGTTTTTTTCTTTAATTAGTATCTATTAACCATATTTCAAACAATTCAATCTTATACTTGGGATAAATTTGTATGTTTAACTTTAGGAGAAAATCTCGTGAAGAAAAAAGACGCCGCTAACAATATTATCAACGAAATTGATAAAGCCCGCTTAAAACTTTCTATTGAACATTATATTAAATATTTTATCGGAAAACGAACTTGTGAAATTAATAAAGATGAAGCTCTTGAAGCTATTGCTTTGGCTGTTCGAGAGTTCGCCATGGATAAAATGTATGAAACCATTGCTCGCTATAATCAAGTTAACACTAAACGAATTTATTATCTCTCTATTGAATACCTTATTGGACGCTCCTTGGAAAATAATTTACATAATCTCGGCTTATATGATATTATTAAAAATATTAAAATTGACGGTTTCCCTGAGATTAGTCTTAAAGAAATTTTCGATGCTGAATACGATCCCGCTCTTGGAAATGGCGGTCTAGGGCGGTTAGCAGCTTGTTATCTCGACTCTATGGCATCTCTTGGGCTTCCTGGGTTTGGTTATGGCATCAACTATCAATTCGGTCTCTTTAAACAAAAATTTGAAAACGGATATCAAGTCGAACAAGCTGACACTTGGCTCGGAGAAAATTCTCCTTGGCTCGTAGCTCGTCATGATAGAAGTGTTACTATTCCTATCTATGGTGACGTAGAAATTATCAAAAACGCAAATGGTCAAGATTCTTATATTTGGATGAATACGAAACATATTTATGGCGTGCCTTTTGATTTTCCTGTTGTCGGCTATAATGGAAAAGCTGTCAATTATCTTCGTCTCTTCTCCGCAAAAACCGATGATGAACTTGATATAAACATTTTTAATGAAGGCGGTTATATGGAAGCCGTTAAAGATAAAATCGGTACAGAAACTATTTCTAAAGTCCTCTACCCTTCCGATGCTGTCGAATCCGGAAAAGCTCTGCGCCTTGTTCAACAATATTTCTTCGTCTCTTGCGCTATTCAAGATATTATTCGACGCTTCCTTGAAAAAAGTAATGATTTTCATAAATTACCCGAATATGTCGGAATTCAACTCAATGATACTCATCCAGCCTTGGCTATCGTCGAAATGATGCGTTTATTGGTGGATATCTACGGACAAGAATGGGATGCTGCGTGGGATATTGTTACTAAAATCTTTGCTTATACTAACCATACCTTGCTACCCGAAGCCTTAGAAACTTGGCCTTCTCGTATCTTAGGTCATATTCTTCCTAGACACTTACAAATTATTTATGAAATTAATCGACGCTTTATTGAATTTGCAAAAGCAAAATTCGGCGATGATTCGTCAAAATTAAATAAACTTTCTATTGTCTGTGGAAATGGTGATGATCAAATTATTCGCATGGCAAACTTGTCTATCGTCGGCTCTTTCTCCGTTAACGGAGTGGCTCGTTTGCATTCCGAATTAATTAAAACAAAACTCGTTCCCGAATTCTACGAACTCTGGCCCGAGAAATTTACTAACGTTACTAATGGAATAACACCTCGACGTTGGTTGCTCCACGCAAATAATGGATTATCCGATTTGATTTCTTCTCGAATCGGCGATGGTTGGGTTACAAATCTTGAAGATCTTCATAAACTTGAAAAATTTGTTGATGACAAAAAATTTATGAAAGAATTTGCTAATGTTAAATTTGAAAATAAAACCCGCTTGATTAAAACAATTTTCAAATCTACCGGTGTTATGGTCGATCCTGACAGTATCTTTATTGTTCATGCAAAACGTATTCATGAATATAAACGTCAACTGCTTACCATTTTGCAAGTTATCGGCGACTATATTTCTCTTATTAAAGATAATCAAAAACCTTTATCGAAAAAAACTTATATCTTTGCCGGGAAAGCTGCTCCTTCTTATAATTTTGCAAAATTAATCATTAAACTCATTAATAATGTTGCTGACGTGATTAACAATGATCCTCGCGTCAATGATATGTTGAAAGTCGTCTTTATTCCTGATTATAAGGTTTCTTTGGCTGAAATTATGTTCCCTGCCGCTGATGTCAGTTTGCAAATTTCAACAGCCGGTTTTGAAGCATCAGGTACCGGAAATATGAAACTCGCTCTTAACGGAGCCTTAACTGTCGGAACTCTTGATGGTGCAAACATCGAAATTCGTGAACAAGTCGGTTATGATAATTTCTACCTCTTTGGGCTTACTGAAGAACAAATAAATGAAAAACGCGCTTCTTATGATCCTCGTAGTATTTATGAAAATAATGACTACATTAAACGAATCTTAAACGCCGTCAATTCAACAATGTTCTGCGAAAAAGATTATGTCTTACTCTTTAAGCCTATCTTTGAAGAACTTGTTAATCGCGACTATTATTTCATTCTTGCTGATTTGGATGCCTTTAGTGCAACTATCAAGCAAGTTGAAAAAGATTACCAAAATAAAGATGAATGGGCTAAGCGCGCTTTGCTTAACGTTGCTCGAATCGGAGATTTCTCATCGGACAGGGCTATTATGGAATATGCAAACCATATTTGGCATATAAAACCTGTTGATTGAAAAACAAAAAAGCGGAAATAACTTTCCGCTTTTTTTCTTGCTCCTTTATAAATAATCTAATAACGAAACAGACATTGCTGTTTGCATGACTGCATAAGATGCATTTAAATTATTATAAGCCATTAACAACTTTACCGTTGCTTCCGTTTGGTCAACATTCTTGATTTCTCCTATGCTGTTTTCCAAATTAGCTGCCATCGTTGACTGATTTTCTGAAACATTATTTAAAACAACCTGATTGGAATTTATTTTTGCCAAAACGGTGTATAAATCCGGATTTACTTCTGTTGACCCTAATCCTGAGCTATAAATTGCACTCTGCAATATCGCCATTGATTCTTCAACCCTATCCTCTGTCCTTTGAGTATCCAAGGTTCCTCCGGTGATTGGATCGGTTGTATCAACGATATTTCCTTGCGCTATCGTACATAAAGACCTAAATAATTTCTCAAATGCCGGATCTGCTCCGTTAACATCAAAAACTATGGATTGATTATCTGAAATAACTTTCTCAGAATCCATTGTTCCGCCTTGATAATAGGAATTTCCTACCATACTCCAATCACTTGAGGCTGCTACTGTCGTATTGGGAAATTTTGCAGGATCTGCTGTTACGAACAAAGTGCTTCCATCCTCACTTATCCCCGTTACTTGTACGGTCGGAACAAAATTATTGCCAAAGCCTTCCATGTTGATAACGGAACCTACCGCATAAGATGTACTGAAATTTACCGTCGTATCAGGATTGGTATTATCAGGGGAAATTGTCAAGTCGGCTTCTATTGGCGTACTATCTGAAACTGTAATCGTTTTTCCATCTGAGGACACCGATTCAACAACATATACTTTGGCATTAGTTCCGGCACCATCTCCGCCTATTACTAAAGTATCTCCCGCTTGTATTGTATTAAATGCTCCGTAAACTGTTGCATTTATTGTATTTTTATCTTGATTAAACGTTAATGTTCCTGTCGTTTCCGAATTTGATGCAACCGCTTGCGTTAAAAATGCTCCCGCATTTGCCGCTGTTATTGTTCCCGTATTTCCTCCCGTTTGCGCGAATGTTAAATCTCCCGTATCTTCCGCAGTAATTACTCTATTATCTAACGCTGCGGAACTATTTGATGGATATTGTATATTCACTCCGTCATAATACGCTTGAAATTCTTCTAAACTTGCAAACGGAAAATCTATCGGCACTTGACTGGTATCCCCTCCTCCAAAAATATATTTTCCATTGACATTGGTATTTAAACAATCAACAAGCATTTTCAATGTCGTAAACGCTTGATTTTGTAACGTTTTTAATTCATTATACTGTTCATCGCTCATCGTATATGGTTCTCCGGTTTGAACCGTTCCACTACTTACTAATGTCGACTCCCCATCTATTGTATATAATGGAAATGTAAATGTCGTATCATCAAATGTGAAATCTGAATTTGCCGGCAATTTGTTTTGTAATGCTGTTAATACTTCTGCTCCCGTCGTTGCCGTGCTTATATCTATATTATTTCCGTTACCATTATCGGCAAAAGTATATTCTGTTCCATTTATGGTTAATGTCTTGCCTAAATAATCGTTTACATTATTGTTGCTGAATATCAGTTCTCCTCCCGTCGCATCCGGTGAAACTTTACTCAAATCCATTCCGCTAACACTGTTTAATATGGATTTAAACTCATTAACACTGCTCTGAATCGTTTCCATTGCCGTATTCATGGCATTGACTTCTATGTTAACGAGTTTATTATTTTCCATAAAATTATTTGTTACGCTTAACATGGATTCCAAGCTAACCATGGTATGAGCCTGCATTCCATATCCCGAATAATTCGGGGATTTTAAACCTGTCATTGCTTGATAGCTGTATAATTCGGCCATCGCTTTTGTTGACATGGCTTGACTTATCATATTCATATAAGAATTATATGTTGGAACTCTCATTTCACACCTCCTTAAGACATCATACCAAGCAATATATCAAGCATTTCTTTTACCGCTGTAAAAGACTGGGCGTTCGCCGCATAACTCTTTTGAAAAATTATTAATTGAGCCAATTCTTCATCAATATTAACTCCACTTAACTCGGCTTCTTTGGTTGCTATCGAATCACTTAATTCTTCTTGATACGCTAATGCCGCTTCGGCATCACTAACTCCTGAAGCTATGCTTCCTACAAATGTTGAAGCATAATTGGCAAATGTCGTCGTTGTGGTTGCTATATTGCCTGCTTGACTAAATGTAAAATTCTCTGAAAATATTTTTCCCATATCATTTGCAACACTATTGGCTGCAGCATTTAAAACATATTTTCCTGACGATGTGTCAAATTCCGGTGAACCTCCGGCTATTAATCCCGGTGTTGCTTCTATATCTTCTCTGACAGACAAACTTCCTGAAATTCCGGCATTCGATGGTTTTAATCCTATTCTGTCAAGAAAACCCGTTATCGTACCATCGGCTTTCATTACTTCATTGATTTCCATTTGACTGCCCGACATGTTATCTATTCTTAACATATAACCATTGCCATTCGGAACTAATGAGGCTTTTATGTCGCCATTTAACGTCGGATTGGAATTTATTTTATTGACAATATCTTCCAAATTATCCGACGGATATATATTTATTGTACCTATACTGCCTGAACCATCTATGGCAAAATTTAATGTTACTTTTTCTTGAACTCCTAAATTTGCATTTTTACTCAAAACTTTCGAATCGTAAACCGCCTCATTTTGTGTCGAACTAAAAAAGTTATTTAATCCTAAGAAATTTGAAAATCCTTCTGCTTTTCTATCGTAATAACCGTCCCCGTCATTATCAAATCCTATTGTTACATCTTGTTGTGTACTTCCCGGTGTCGATGAACTTTCATCCATAATTGATAATGAATAATTACTATCACCGGTATTAATATAAACATGTCCGTTAATATCTACTCCGGCACTTGCTTGCGGTAAATTGGCTCCATCCGCTGACTGCAACCAGTCATTAATACATTGAAGCATATTATCAACCGTATCCCCGTTAGTTGAAAAGCCCATATCTCCAATTAATGTTCCTGTACTTACTTGATTGCCTGATGCATCAAATATTGTAATTCTGACATCGCCGTTGCTTATTTTTATTTGTTGAACTGCCGAGTTTATAAAATCTCGACTTCCCGTTAACTCTGACGGCGTATTCGGGAATGCCGTGCCGCGGTTATGCGCCTGATTAACCTTGTCTTTCAATACTCCGGCCAACTCATCTAACTGAGATTGGAGCGACGTTAATGTTTCATCTCTGATTTCAATTAAACCTTGCAGCTTTCCTTCTTGAATCTTGTCTGTAATATCTTCACCATCAACATAAATTCCCGATATTGCTCCATCATAGTAGCTTGTTGTGGCTCCCGCTTGTGTAATGGCTGTATGACTTAAATAGTGCGGATCTTTATCTAAAAGCATTACCCCTTTTGTTGTTTGAATTACTATTTCTCCGCTTTCCCTTGTATAATAATTAATATCTATATAACCACTCAACTCTCTCAATGCCTGATCTCTTTGATCTTCCAAGTCTGCAACATTGTCGTACCCTAAAACCTTGTCTTTAACTATTCGTTCATTTAAATCATCCAATTCATCGAGTAATCCATTGATGGTTTCAACATCTGCCGAAATTTGCATATCGGCATTTCCTCGTAATTTTTGTATTTCCGTAGTTAATGTATTGAATCTTGATGTTAACGTCTGTGCCGTATTCAATAAATTATAACGCCCCGCAGCTGAAGTTACGTCAACCGAAAAATTATTAAAGGCTTCTTGCAAATTAGAAACATTCATGGCTATGGAATTTTGTCCTTCAGGCGTTCCTAAAGTTGTTTGTAATTGGCTTAAATATTCGCCCGTTACCTTTATCCCGCCTACTGTCGAATTTGATGCCAAATAACTCTTTAATAAACTTTCGCTTACCGTGCGTTCAACTTGATTTAATTTTACACCTGCTGTTTCTCCGGCTAAGACAACTGCGCTTTGCTGTGCCGTTTTACGCGTATAGCCCGGCGTATCAACATTGGCAATATTATTACTAACTATCCCTATTTGCGATTGTGATACTTTCATCCCTGAAAGAGCTGACGTAAATCCTGTTAACATTGACATGGCTCTTCTCCTATAATGTTCTGTTTATGGCAAATGCATTCTGCATATTATCTACCGGCGTATAGGTTCCGCCAGATCCATACGACGTTGAACTCGTTGAACTAACCTTCTTTGCCATCCTGACTATTGAATCCATTACTGTTCGACTTGTTTCCATTTTGGTTTTTAACAGTCTTTCGTTTTCTTTCATCAATGTATCTAATTTTATTGATATGTCTTTTATTTCTTGTTTGCTGGTTTCGGTCGCGGCTTTTAAAATTTCTTGATTCTTTATAAAATAGCCCGCCATTGTTCTGTAAGAACTTACAATTTGCACCTTTTTATCCAACAAAGTTGATACTTTTTCCATATCATATTTACGTAAAGCTTCATTTTCCTCTTCCAATAAAGCCGTAAAGTGCGTTATTATACTTCTGTATTCTTCTATCTTTTCATTTATATCTGACGCTTTATTTTTTTCCATCTTACACCTCCTGTGTTTGTTCTTGCCTTGTTAAGGCACTTTGCTGTTCTTGAACATCCAATAAAGTTTTCATAACATAATCCGCTATGCCTACCGTGCCGTTTTGTGCCATTGATTTACCGTATTCATTAATTAAAAACGAACGATATATCTTTTCAGCATTTCCTCCCCCAAACATCCCATTTGTGGAAATGCCTTCAAACATACTTTCCATCATGCGACTCAGAAAAAATGCTTCAAAATCTTGTGCAGCTTCTCTCGCTTCCGACATATCTCGTCCTTTGTTCTGTTTTAATGCAGAAGCTTGATTTATTGCGAGAGCATCTTGTGCCAGATATGTTTGATTTGCTATGTTCATTTTATATGACCTCTATATCTGCTTGTAATGCACCACTTGCTTTAACCGCCTGCAAAATGCTAATCAAGTCTCGCGGGCTAACTCCTAACGCATTCAATCCGTTTACCAAATCCTGCAAATTAACCCCCGTATCCAAAACGCTTAATTTGCTTTCCGTATCTTCTTCAATTTGAATATCCGTTAAACTATCAACTACCGTTTCTCCGTCGGAAAATGTGAATGGTTGAGAAACCAACGGAATTTCTGAAATTTTTATGGTTAAATTCCCTTGAGCTATGGCTAGTTTGCTAATCTTTACATCTTTGCCGATGACAACTATTCCTGATGTTTCATCTATGATAACCTTTGCCGTTTGATCCGGTTGAACCTGTAATTGTTCTATTTTCGTCATCAAATCAACAATATTATCTTGATATTTGCTCGGAACATCTAATGTTATTGTTGAAGGATCTACCGCTTTAGCTGACGGCTCTCCCATCATGGCATTAATCGCCGCTGCTACTCTTTTTGATGTGGTAAAATCAGGATTACGCAAAGCCAGTTTTATGGTCTTCATGCTTTCTAATGAAAAATTTATTTCATTTTCAATTATTGCTCCGTTAGCTATTCTTCCTGAAGTCGGAACCCCTTTGGTTACATTTTGATTTGCACCGCTTGCCGAATAACCCCCAACAGCTATCTGACCTTGAGCTACGGCATAAACTTCTCCGTCCGCACCAATCATCGGTGTCGCCAAAAGCGTCCCTCCTTGCAAACTTTTTGCATCTCCCAAGGCACTTACCATCACATCAATGCGACTCCCTTGACGCCCGAATGCCGGCAAACTTCCGGTAACCATTACCGCCGCTATATTCTTTGATTTCAGTTGTCCGTCACGAGAGTTTATTCCCAACCTATCCAGCATACTAATTAAGCTCTCTTTGGTAAACGCTATGGATTTTATGTTGTCTCCCGTTCCATTTAAACCAACGACCAATCCGTAGCCAATCAGTTGGTTTTCTCTAACTCCTTCTATGTCTGCAATATCTTTTATTCTTGATACCGCAAAACTTGTTTTGGCATCTACGACTCCTAATGTAAGTGCCATTGTTAGAAAAAATATTCTTTTTGCGAAAGACAATTTCATATCCTTACGTCTCCATTTACAATCCTATTCCTTTACTTATATGCAATTTTCGTGCCATTTAAAATTTACTCTTTGTTTGTAATTTTATGATAGTTTTTAAAAAATTTTGTTTTTAAGGAGAAAATTCATGAAAAAAACTATTCTAACTTTGGCTGCATTTTCTTTATTATGTGCTTGCGCTACTGATCCTTATACCGGTGAAAGTAAAGTTTCTAAAACTGCTTGGGGAACAGGAATCGGAGCTGCTGCAGGTGCCGGAATCGGGGCTATCTTTGGTGGTGAAAAAGGAGCTCTCATCGGTGCCGGAATCGGTGCTGTCGGCGGGGCTGCTACCGGTGGTTATATGGATATTCAAGCAAGCAAACTTCGCCAAGAACTCGTTGGAACCGGTGTTCAAGTTCAAGTTAATAACGGACAAGTTAATTTAATTATGCCCGGAAACATTACTTTTGATACAAATCAATATGTCATCAAACCTTCCTTTAAACCGGTTTTAGACTCTATCGCTAAGGTTTTAATTGAATACGATAAAACAAATGTTTATGTTTCAGGATATACCGATAACACCGGAACCGATGCCATAAACAATAAACTTTCGGCAAATCGTGCTAACTCCGTATCTAGTTATCTTAACCTCCGTGGTGTTGCTGCTTCTAGACTCCATGCTGCCGGTTATGGCTCTAAAAATCCTATCACAAGCAACGCTACTGCTGCCGGTCGTGAACAAAACAGACGTGTGGAAATTGTCCTCGTCAATGCTCAGTAATTTCTTAATTTTATATAAGGCGGCTTTTGAAGCCGCCTTTTTTATGTCTTTCTTTTTATTCTTTTTTGAAATTTGTGTTTGACTTTTTATTTTATTTCTGATAGTATGACTCCTAGGAGAAAAATGGAGAGGAAGTTCTTTATTTCCGAAGGAGGATATTATGATGAAATATTGGAATTTTGTTTTTTTATCAGCGTCAAGTTGTTTGCTTTTATCTGCTGATAATCTCAATGCCGCTGTTTTATTATCTTCTCTTTCTAAATCGAGCCACCATCACTCACACATCCACACTTTATCACACCTCGATTTGTCTCGTTTTTCTCCAAATCTTTTTCTTGAACTGACTGATAAGCAATCTTATCAAACTGTTTCTGTATGTTTTATAACCGATGCCGGAAATTGTGATGGTCATAAATTGAATAATAATGACGATTATACTAATCCCGAAGATTTGTGCAAACAAGCCGGTTATTCCGATACGCCTTGTCCCGAAGGAAGTTATCCGAGTGATTTCTGCCCTTATGACAGTTCGTATCATGCCGGATGTAAATGCGACGCGGCTTATAACCAACGTTGCGACGGTTATGATGAGAAAGGCGTCGGAGTAGCTTGCGGCGGAAAATATAAAGATTGTTGTAATTTTTGTTCGGATTATAAATATTCCTCTATTCCAGCAGGATATATCAGCAATGGCGAATGTCAATCTTGCGACGGTAAAAAATATAAAATCAGGTGCGACCCGCAAAAATATGTTTCGGCTTCATCTTGCGGGATACAAGGCGGAAGCGGAAGTCTATGTACCGACGATTACGGAACCTATTACACCAAATGCAACTGTCCGAATAATTATGAATGGAATTCCGCTCAAAAGAAATGCGTTTGCGCAACTTCCTTCAAATATTCTTGTTTAGGCACGGGCTATGCGGGAGGAGAAGGAAATTCTTGTAATAATAAATATTCAAAATGTAAATGTTCAAGCGGTTTTACATGGAATGCTTCACAAGGAGCTTGCGTTTGCACCGGAATTGATTTCTGTTCGTTAAATCAAGATTGTTCAACTTTAGGCTATGCTCAACAAAGCTGTTCAAATGCGGCAATAACCATAAAATGTCCGTTTAACACCAATTACGTTTCTTGCTTCTATTAGAAAGGAGAAAAAAATGAAAAAATTTGCTTTATTAACTTCAGTTTTATTAACAGCTCCTTTTTCTATGAGCAATGTTTCAGCACAATGTGTTGCCTCTCAAGACTGTGCTAGTTTAGGTTATACCGAAACTTCTTGCGAAAGCGGCGGTATTAAATGTCCTTTTGGAAATGCTTGGGCTTGTCCACAATCCGGAGGATGTACTTATGGTTCTGTTTATTATAGCGACGGAACGTGTATTAATAAATATATTGCAGATAAGACCCCTATTGGTGTTATCGCTTATGATGAAGATGGTGAGAAGTGGATTATTGCTTTAGAAAATGCATCTTCTACTCAAGTCTGGTCAACAGAGGAAATAGATGTTCCCGAAATAGAAAATTACACAACCACAGAAACCGTTATAAATGATATGAAAAGTTGTGAAAATACCGAGGCCATGTTAGCTTTAGGAGCAGATAAATATCCTGCCGCTGCAGCAGCAAAGAATTATGCTCCAACAGCAGCAAGAGACACAAAAGGAAAATGGTGCTTACCGGCAATGGGAATGTGGCACATCATGTCAGAACATTCTGTAGAAATTAATTTTGGCATAAACCTAACAAAAAATTCAAATTTTATTTCAGGGGGTACTTATTGGACATCATCGGAATATAATAAAAATTCAGCATGGACTAAATCAACACTAATGTCTGTATATAATAAATATTCAACTGGCAATATTATAAGTAATCATACCGTCCGCCCAATAATGAAAATTTAATCTTTATGTTAAGTAAGCAAAAAAACTCCCTGTGGGGAGTTTTTTTATGTCTTTTTTCTCCTTTCCGAGCAAAATTAGGTATTTACATGTCGCAACATATATGTTATATTAGAGTCGTGATGATAAACAAGGGGGATGTGATGAACAGTATTTCAAAAACCATATTACTGTCTGCTGTCAGCTTATTTGTTGATAACGGAAATTTAACTTATGCGTCGGAAAAAATACCTTTATCCGTCCCAAAGTCTGGCATCCATACTTTACACACACATCACACATACATTCGCCATACTCTTCAAGGACTTGATTTATCATCACGCTTATTTGATGATTCTAAAATTTCAGGTAAAGAGCAAAAAGTCGCTTCGGTGTGTTTTATCACCGATGCCGGAAATTGCTCGGGAGATAGATTTGGAAATACCGAAACCCCTGGGGGCGGAAATGGCGGCGGAACTCCAAACGGAAATGACCCTGATTATGATACCATTCCCGAGCAGTGTCGTGATGCCGGTTATACAAAAACCTCTTGCCCTACCGGACAACACTTGGTTAATCCCTGTCCTTCGGATAACCGTTATTACGAACGCTGTGAGTGTGATAACGACTATAGCGAATTATGTAATGGAACTGATCAGAAAGGGGTTGGTAAGGCTTGCGACGGAAAATATAAAGAATGTTGCAACCTCTGCTCTGATTATCCTTATTCTTCTGTTCCCGCGGGATATGTGAGTATCGGCGAATGTGATTCTTGTGATGGAAAACGCTATCAAATTAAATGCGATAACAAAACTTATCCTATCAATTCCAACATATGTGGTGTTTATGGCGGTTACGGAAATACTTGTACGGATGATGGCGGAACTTATTTTGAAGAATGTAAATGTCCTCTAAATTATGAATGGAGTGCAACAGCTTTAAAATGTGTTTGTTCATCAGCATTTAAATATACCTGTACCGGAACAGGTTATGCCAGAGGCGATGGAGAACCTTGTGATGGAAAATATAAAGCCTGTATCTGCGCAGAAGGTTATTCTTGGGATGCAGCTACGGGAAAATGTTTACTATCCTGTGCAAACGAATGTTCCTTAACAACCTGCCCCTCTCCTTTTACCTGCCGTTATGAAGAATGCTCAAAACGTTATTGCAAAACCGGATGTGAAGCAGGATACGATTGGGATGCCTCAACACAAACCTGTAATTCTCAATGCTCAGCAAGCTATAAATATGATGAATCCAATTGCCCAACCTCATCGAATTATCATTGTAGTTTTTCTACATGTAACGGAAAATACACGGATTGTAATGCCTTATTATACACTAATGGAACGAAAAAATTTAGCATTGACGGTTATATGTTTGCCAGAACTTCTGATTTGTGCCCAAATGGAAATATGTTTACGACAGAATCCATCCATAATGGGGGAAATATTGAGTCTTATTTGTACGAATGCAAAGATCGATTTGTCGATGATGCTTGTTATAATTTATACAGACAACTTAGTGAAGCATCTGCCGGCAGTACTGTCAATGTAACTCAAAATATGTCTTGCGGAAATTTAAGCTTAATCGCAAATAATAATAATGTTACTCTTAACGGAAATGGAAAAACTCTTACATTCGAACATTTTGTCGGTGATGATTTTACGGCAAACTATTATTATGGGTTAAATGTTACAAATTTAAATATTATTAGTACAACCAGACTTACAGCTGAAAATGAGAAATATTTTGATACCTGTGGCAAACAGTCAACATACCATCCTGTATTCTCCTCAGCCATCCTTAATAATGTAAATGTAACTTCTCCTTATCTTGGGCATGTTCGTGTATATGGAAACTTTACCTATACAAGAAGTTATGGTTATCATGGAGGAAGTGTTCCCTATAATGAAATAGAAGCACAACCTTCTTCTGTAATTAATTTAAAAGGAGCCGATTCGACAAAGGTAACACTTTTAGATAACGCTAACTTAAACATAAAATCATCAAAACAGGTTTATGCTACTATCGCAGGAGAAAATACTACGATTAATTTATGCAATTACAATGATGCTGCATATGCCATAAATTGGAAAGATTATATTTGCAGAAACGTAACTGTAAACAGTAATAAAGCCATTAATATTACATGGGCTTCTAGCTCTCGTAATGAGAAGTGTCTTTCTTATGTTACTGTTAATTTAGACAGCAGAGTATGTTCAAGCATGAACTTCTAATCTTCACTTATCACACTTTCCCCTTTAAGGCTCTCTTTTGAGAGCCTTATGCTTATTACTTTTTCTTTGTATCGGGTTCAACTATTCCACATGAGATGACATATTTTAAACCTTCTTCCACACTCATATCTAATGCTATTGTATCTTTTTTAGGTACAAAAATTAAAAATCCTGATGTCGGATTGGGGGTTGTCGGAATAAAAACACTCAACATGTCTTCATCCACTTTCTTTCTAACTTCTCCTTTGGTCGCTGCACTTACAAAACCCAATATCCATATTCCTTTGCGCGGATATTCCAATAAAACACATTTATTAAACGATTGGGTCTTATTGGAAAATATGGTTTCAAAAACTTGCTTTAACAACGAATAAATACTTGAAATTATCGGTAGGCGGCGAACTATCCAATCTCCCAAATGCACAAAAAATCTTCCAACAAATCCCGCGGCAAACATTCCTACAAATATCATGCCTAAAATTAAAATTGCTATTCCTAACCCCGGTATCGTCGTTAACGGAATGTTATAATGTTCTATAATTTCCGGAGGTATTAACTTGTTTACCGATACATCTATCCAAACAAATATTTTATACGCCATATAAAAAGTTATTGAAACCGGTGCCGTTACCAATATTCCCGTAAAAAAATAGGCACGTAACTTTGCTCCCAATTTCATAAAAACTGCTCGCTCTCTTTCTAATCTTATCTTTTTTATATGTTTTGCTCTTGATTTTAATTCTTTTTCCATTATTTGTGCCTCTTTGCATCTTCTATAATAAACTGTATTGAATTACGTCCCTGCCACGTGTCGCGTCGTAAAACGCCGACAACATCATAACTTTCTCCATTGGCTGTGAGCATTGCTTTGCCTAACTCTGTATCTCCAACCCGGAACGCCATGGCTTTAATACTACCGCCCTTTAACGACCCTAAATAACAACGAATATGTCCATTTCCAACAATACTCGCTTTACTTATTCTGACCGATGGAATGAGCAACTTCGGTTCGCTGTTTCCTGAACCATAGGGCTCCAATAACTCCAGC
This sequence comes from uncultured Alphaproteobacteria bacterium, assembly GCA_944390275.1. Lineage (GTDB taxonomy): Bacteria > Pseudomonadota > Alphaproteobacteria > RF32 > CAG-239 > HGM16780. The sequence continues at coordinate 244,671 of CALXPL010000002.1, read as the reverse complement.
TTTTCTGCTAAATCTTCGTTGATTCCTGCTATATCTACCTGACTGTCAATCTCAATGACTGGTGTTATTGTTTCATCTCCTAAATGCTCTTTAACATATTCTCCGGCAAAACGTTTAAATTCTTCTATCTTATCCTCATTTAAAGAAAATCCCGCGGCCATTATATGCCCGCCTCCTTTACTTAAAATACCCTTCTCTTTCGCGGACATGACCAGTGCTCCCAAATCTATTCCCGGAATCGAACGCGCGGAACCTTTTACCTCATCTGCTTCTATTGACATAACAAAAGACGGAACGTTGTAACGCTCTTTTAATTTTCCTGCAACAATACCGATTACTCCTTGATGCCAGTCTTTACCGCTAACAAAAGCTATCGGATATTCTTGCGGCGTACTCTCGAGTATCTCAATCGCTTTTAGCAATACATAGGCTTCTATTTCTTTTCTTTGATTGTTAAAATCATTTAATTTTTCAGCTAAAATTTCCGCTTCCTGACTCGTTTTGGCACACAAGAGTTTGTTGCCTAAAGATGCCTCTCCAACTCTGCCGCAGGCATTGATTCTCGGACCTAAAACATAACCTAGATGAAATGCTCCAGGGGCTTCTTGAATACCTGATTTATCTATTAAAGCCTTCAATCCGATATTCTGACGTTTTGACATGACTTTAAGCCCTTGGCGGACATAGGCGCGATTTAATCCCAATAAAGGAACAACATCACATACTGTTCCTAAAGAAACTAAATCTAATAGATTCATCAAATTCGGCTCTGCTTTATCTTTGTAATAACCTTGTTCCCTTAGCTCACGATTTACCGCAACAATCGTTAGAAAAACTACTCCTACCGCTGCTAAATATTTTAAATATTCATAGTCATTTTCTTCATCTAACCTTTTGGGATTTACAAGAGCATAAACTTGGGGAAGTTTTACCTCTGCCTCATGATGGTCTATTACTATTACTTCAAAGCCTTGCGATTGCGCATAATCAAAAACTTCAAATGCCGTTGTTCCACAATCCACTGTTATGACAAAATGGCATCCTTTTTCTTTAAATTCATCAAAGGCTTGGCAACTCGGCCCATAACCTTCTTCCCTTTCCGGTATATGCACTAATGGCTGTATGCCATTTTGCTCTAAAAATAAGCGCATTACGGATGTCGAGGTCGCTCCGTCAACATCATAATCTCCGATTATCCCTATTCTTTCTTTATCAATTATGGCTTTTGCCAAGCGTGATGCCGCTTTTTTCATGTCTTTTAAACAATGCGGGTCCGGCATTAAATTTTGCAATTTCGGAAATAAAAATTTTTCTATATCTTCTGTGGCTATTCCTCTAACAGCGACTATTTTGGATATAATGTATGGAAGATTATATCTTTGGGATATATATTCAGCACGTTTCTCATCTACGGGAAGAATTTTCCATAAATTTCCCCCTAAAGATTTTTCATCTTTTGATTCTTTATCCACTCAAAACCTTTCTTTTTCTATACGATATCTAATAGCTGATATAAACCTCTGCGCGGCGGTTTAATCTTTCTCCTTCCGGCATCACTTCCAAATATGCCGGGTTCGAATCGGATAATGCTTCAACCGTTATATCCTGTTTTGGTAGGCCTGCTTTAATTAATGCTTGGGCAACCGAATCCGCTCGTGCTTGCGATACTCGGAAGTTCATTAATTTGTGATTGACTATATCCGTATTTCTTGTACGGCTTGATGCATAACCTACAACTCTGATTTTTCCGTTATGCTTTTTTGCTGTCTTGACTATTTCTCGTATTTCTTGTTTTTCTTCCGAACTTAAATTTGAACTACCGTTGTTAAAGTAAAAAGTCGCTAAACGATAAGTTACACTCGGAACAAACTCTTCTTCCGAATCTGCTGCTTCAATGTCTCCTTTAGCTTCTATCTCTGGGTTCTGCTCTGCTATTTCGAGTTCTTCTTTTTTCTCTGATGATGCATAATCCTCTTCATCTGTTTCTACCGGCTTTGTTGCCGTTGCCTCTAAGGATTCTGCCTTACTCATAAATCCAGTCGGTTTTGCTGCTTCTTCTGATTGTTCATTTTCTTTAACATCTTCTTCGGGAATACTTGCTCGACGAGCTCCGTCCGATGCAAGCCCTTCACTTTTCTTTATTCCATCGACTTCATCCGAAATATCCGGAAACATTGCCGGGGTTGAACATGAGGCTAAAAATACAAATAATCCCAAAAAACTAATTTTTTTTAATAAAGACATTGCCGAACCTATCAATGAATGAATTAAATAAATTTCTTCTGTATATAGATATAATATTATATTCCTTAACACAAGTTAAAAAAGGAAATAATGCAAAAAAAATCATTTTCATTTTTCGTATTGTTTTTTTTGTTCAATTTCTTTATACTTTTTGTTAAGTTTAAAAATATAAGAGGTTGATAATTAATGCTTATCTCAAAACTCGATAATGTTATTGATTTGGCTTATTGGTTCTTTGATAAAGCTGCAGATGAAAACTGTAACATTGATAATACGAAAACACAATGTTTAATTTTTCTTGCCCAAATTAAATATGCCGAATTCTACAAAAAAGTACCTTTGGTTCCTACTGTATTCGTTTGTGATGATTCTGGTATCTATGAACCAAATCTTAAGAAAATCCTTCATCTCGGACGACCTCTTTTACCGAAAATTTCTTTTTCTTCCGAAATCAACACCTTTCTTAATTCCGTTTGGAATGAGTTTGCCTCATTATCGACTGAAAAACTTGAAACTTTAATTAAAAACTTTAATATATATCGTGAATATCATCAAAAAAATAAAAAAATTATTCTCGATTTTAAATCTCTTGTTGAATCTTTAAATAAGAATAGTAAAATAGATGTCATTAATTGTACTGAGAAAAAAATTTTAAACTCTCTTAACGGACCCGTTGTCGTTTCTCAATGGTTACCTAAAAGAGTTTCTGAACTCACTTCTAAACATGGGGGTTAGCTATGTCTAAGTTTATTAAACTATTTTTAGCCGTTTTTCTTATCGTTTCTTGCTCAAAAAATGATGAACAGGCTGCCGATTACAATTTATCAATCATTTCTACGGATGGAAAAACCGTTGATTTGATTGTTGAAAACGCGGTTTCTCCCGAAGAATTGCAAAAAGGATTAATGAATCGAGAAACTCTTGAAGATAAGCATGGTATGATTTTTAATCTCAAAGGTTATGAGCATATCGGTATGTGGATGAAAGATACTCTTATCCCTTTGGATATGATTTTTGTTAATGACGGTACGGTCGTTTGGATTTTTGAAAATGCTAAACCTAATTCTACTGAAATCATTTCTTCTCCCGTTCCGGCAAATGCCGTTATTGAACTTAATGCCGGTGATGTGAAAAAATATAACATAAAAACAGGTGATACGGTTAAGCATGCTTTCTTTAATAATAATGCTCATAAAAATAAAAATGAAGCTAGCGAATCTAATATGAATTCATCTCCTGAAGTCGTCTTAGATGAAGAAGAATTAGCTGATATTCAAGAAATTGAAGACGCTGAGACAGAAGTAGAAGATATTTCCGATGATGAATCTTTGGTTGATGACGGAACCAGCGGTGAAACCGTTATTAACGATACATCAACTAATGCTAAATAATCTTATTTGTTAATCTAAAACAACCTTAACTTTTAAGGTTGTTTTTTTGTTGGAAAAAACATGAATCAAAAAATTAAATTTCTTCTACTTGCTGCTATTTTTATTAGTGGATTTTGCAGTTTGGCAACAGAACTCGTCGTTATCCGTCAGCTTAGCACTTTTGTCGGAACTACAGTGGTTACAACAGCTATCATTATCGGTTGCATTATGTCCTTTATGGCTTGGGGATACTATCACGGTTCAACTGTTTCCTTAACTTTCTTACCAGTCAGAAAAAAAATCTATTCTTCTTTTATTCGACTTGCCTGTTTTTTAATCCTTGCTTCCAGTTTTGTTTTACTTGCTGCTTATTTTTCTTGCTTTTATTTACTCCATATACAAAATGCCCCTTTAAGAACTTTTCTTTTTTGTTTGATTTTTCTTTCTTTTCCAGCCTATTTCTTTGGAAATATTACTTCTTTATTATGCCGCTATTTACATAAATATAACCGTAATTATACCGGTAGAATTTTGGCAGTCGATACACTTGGTTCGGTCTTGGGATCTTTGTTATCGACACTTGTCCTAATGCCCTTTATCGGTGTTAATTACACTATCGTTTTTCTTGTCGTCCTTTGCATCTTAACCGCCTCATTTTTTGCTAAAAAATTTCACTTATTTACATGGATATTTATTCCTCTTATCGCGCTTATTCTTAATCATTCTTTGCTTCTTGAAAAGATTTTCGGAATCGTTGAAAATAATGCCGTATCAACTATTGCTATTCTTAATGTTGATAAGGGAAAATCAAAATTAATGATTCTTAACGATACCTTTGCTTCTAAAATTTCTCAAGATGAAAATTTGTTATTTCAGTATGTTGTCTTTATTGAAAATCAATTCATTAAAACCTTACCCAAAAACAAAAAACATAAAATTTTAGTTTTAGGAGCCGGCGGCTTTACTATGGGAAAAGATGACATATTTAATGATTATACCTATGTTGACATTGACAATACAATCAAATTTCATGCCGAAAAACACTTTTTAGGTATTCCTTTGAGCAAAAATAAAAAATTTGTTGCTCACGATGCTAATCAATTTCTAAATGAAAATTCTGAAAAATTTGATCTCGTCATTCTTGATTCTTATTCTTCTATTACACCTAGTCCTTCTTTAATTACTCATGAATATTTTTCACGCGTTAAAAATCATGTCGCCGATGGCGGAATTATGGTTGCCAATATTGCAACAAAGCCAAACTTTTCCGATAAATATGCTCTAAAAATTGATAATACTTTACGCTCGGTTTTTATAACAAACCTTCATAGTCAAATTATTGATAAATTTAATCCGTGGGATACTCATGCTCCTGATGTTAACATTGTATATACATGGTATAACTTTCCCAATGAGGGAAATATTTATACCATTAATAAAAATACTTTACCGTGGGATCGTTAATTCTTTCAGATTTTTATAGATTGTTTTCTTTCTTTTGCTGAACCATGTTTTTTATCCACTGAACTTTGTTCCTGATATACTCATCTTTTTCTATAATATCTGAATTTCCATTATGCTTTAAAATAGTAATAATTTCTTGCGTATATTTATGTTCATTAACGGCTATATTGGCTAAATAACTTACTGCCGCTTTAAAAATTTGAATATCTTTCGATTGCAATTCTTCTGCTATCCATAAATATGGCGGTGTATAAGCATCTTTCTCTTTATGACGGCTTACCTCATAAGCCGTACGCTGTATCTTTCGCGCTATTGCAGACGTTATTCCTTGATTAGTCGCGCCTAAGAGGTTTCCTGTTTTTTTGACGATAGATTTTATTTTATTTATAATTTCAAATTGTGGTGAAAATTGACGCATCTGTTTGCTCCTTCATGAAAGAGTTATTGTATTGTCTTTTTCTCTCGTTTTCAATTCTTTTTTTCTTCTTGTTTTGCTACCTTAATTGAAAAATATTTTTGCCAGAGATCTTGTATTTGTTCCATGATACTCTTCTTATCTTCACAGATTTGTTGCTCCTCATTCCAAAATCTTCCGGCTTCTTCACAACTTCTCTTTTCTCTGGTACTAAATAAATACCAGCCATATATTATTGCCAAAACAAACAATAAAAGAAAAAGTAATTTAAATAATGTTCTGGCCAAAAACCAAAAAAACCATAACATTAAAATACCAATCATAATGACTTTATTCGTAATCGGATTAATTCCAAATATGTATGTCGCAAGCGCATAATAACTTAACGATAGGAAAAATATAAGGTTTACGATATTTCTTAAACAAAATAGGCTTATTCTCTTTAAAAGGCTTTGCTTTGGTTCTTGTGCGTTTTCCATAACCCTTATCCTTTTCTTTTGCAGATATAAAAAAAACCGGATTAAACCGGCTTTTGATGGCGGGAGCGACGAGGCTCGAACTCGCGACCCCATGCGTGACAGGCATGTATTCTAACCAACTGAACTACGCCCCCATCAATTTCGTTTTTGTTTATACATGAGCTTTTTTATAATTGCAAGCACTTTTTTTATTTTTTTTATAAATTATCTAATTTTTAACGTTATTCCGCTATTTATACTTAATTATACACATATGGGTGATTATTTTCTTTGTTTTTTGATAAAACAAAGCTATATTTTTCTTCAGGTTTTAACCGTATAAGGTTTTGTATTACATATGAAAAATTTTAACTTTTACCAAAATTTACGTAATCTGTTCTCACACATCAATAATCTCTTGAGTGTGGCTAAAAAGGCTTTTTTATCAAATTCTACAGATAAAATTCCTTTTGCTGAAAGACTTAACAAGTATGCAGCTTTAAAACATAAAAGCAAAATTATGACTCTTGTCTATGCAACTCTTTTAGTTGTTGCTTTTGTTTTATCAATTGCTAATCACAACAATGTTAATGCTTCCGTCGCACCTCAAAATAATATGGATTACCTTCTCCTCGAAAATTCTATGGGTGATAACCTTGACGAAAATAATATTTATCCCGAAGAATCTTTGGAAAATATCCGTTCTTTATTTGAAATGGTTAATTACAAGGAAACAACCAAAGTTATTGAACATGAAATTAAACTTTCAAAAGGTGATACTTTTATCAATATTTTAACAAATCTCGGCATGGAATACAAAGATGCTTATGGGGTTTATTTGGAATTAAAAAAAGTTTATGCTCCTGAAAATCTTAAAGCCGGACAGATTATCAATATTACAACGACAGTTAATACTGAACTTAATCAACTCATTTCTTTAGATAATATTTTAATTGAACCAAAACCCGGACAACGTTTTATTGTTGAACGCGATGAAAATAACAACCTTTTAGCAAGAAAAGAAAAAGATGATTTGATTCTGGAAGTAAAGTCAGCTGACGGAATTATTGACGGTACTCTTTCTAATTCCATGCATAAAGCCGGGGTTCCCAACAAAATCATCGCGAACTTTATTAACATCTTTTCTTACTCTATTGATTTTCGCAGAGATGTCAAAAAAGGCGATAAGTTTGAAATCATCTACGAAAACCACTTAACTCCTAACGGTGAACTCGTTCAAACCGGTAATATTCTTTTCGCTGCTTTAACACTAAAGAAAGATAGAATCGCCTTACATCGCTTTAAAGACAGTTCCGGTCAAGTCGATTATTATGATGAGAAGGGTTTTGCTATGAAAAAAACTTTACATCGCAAGCCCCTTGCTTTTCAATCCGCCCGTATTTCATCTCCTTTCGGAAAAAGGCGGCATCCTATTAAAAAGAAAATTATCGTACATTGGGGCGTTGATTATGCCGCTCCTAAGGGAACAGCTATTTATGCTGCAGGGGATGGTGTTGTTCAAGCTGCAAAATGGAATGGCGGTTATGGTAATTATATAAAGATTCGTCATAACAGCGAGTATTCAACTGCTTATGCTCATATGTGGAAATTCGCAAAAGGAATCCACCCAGGTAAACGCGTTAAACAAGGTCAGGTTATCGGTTATGTCGGAAGTACTGGTTTATCGACAGGGCCGCATTTGCACTACGAAGTTGTCAAAAACGGTAGGCGTGTCAATCCGTTACGCATTAAAGCTGCTGCCGGAGAAAATTTGGCTGGAAAAAACCTGCGCAAATTTAAAGCACAAGTTGCTGATCTAAAGAAAACTTACCATTCTTTATTTGCAAAGTATGAAAAAAAGAATGATAAGTTAGCTAAAAAATAATCAAAAAAATAAGTCATGATTAAGTTCATGACTTATTTTTTTGAAATGATAAACAAGTATTGCTTTGGAGTTTACTAATTTATTTTTATTTCTGCAATTGTCCGTATTCACATTCTAACTCAAGATATACTTTTATCTTATGTAAGACTTTTAAATAGGTTAAATATATCTTTTGCTTAACCCCTATTTTACGAAAACGGCAATACATTTTATAAAAATTTTTATATGCGGGATAGGTAAGAAATTTTATACTCTCCAGATAAAGATTATATCCTTTGATATATGTTTCCACTATCTTATTCTTTTCCGAATCGTCTTTGTAGCTTTGAAACCGAAAGAACTCCGCTTCGTCTTTTGCCTCAAATAAATTATAGTGTTTTAATTTTTCAATTTCTCCCAGCCGTCCTTGCGTATAGACGATGTCTTTAAAAAACATCAAACCGGTTCTATCTCTATCACCGTCCTTTTCTGGAACGCAACGGCATTGTCTTAAATAAGCATGGATATAATCTTCTCCCAAATCAAGAATCTGTTTGATAATGTCTATGTTATTTGCTATGCACGCATTTGTACCTTGACACTGCAAAATATGATTGCGATACTTATTTCTTTCCTCAGGTGTCAGTTGTTCCAACATTTCTCCGCAACTTAAGCCGTCCTTTGTTAAACGTGCAATAATTTCTTGTTCTTGTAATTTTTTTAATTTCATAACTATATTTTTTTAGATTAATAATAAAATAACAGCCGTACTTTACTTTAGCACGGCTGTTTTGTCAAGTTTTGCTCAACAAACTTTTATTTTGCAAATTTCTTGGCAAAATTAAACTTGTCTTCTCCGTTAATCGTTGAAATTTTTTCATTATTCAATATTGACGGAAGCTCTTGTGTGCGAAATACACTGCGAGGATCGGCTCCTTTTACAAAGGCTACTATATCCCCTTTTGCCGACTCGATAAATCGTTTTGAAGCTATCGACCATATATCGGCAATTTCATCATCACTCAAGCCACAATCTGAACTTGATAATCCCATTTCAACCAGTTTTGCTCCACAATCCGTATGCTCTATCATCATCCTTTCCGGATGACTTTTAACATACTTAAAAGCATTTTCTTTATTTTCTTTTGTGGGCAAAAAACTTATGCTGTAAACAACAACACTGTTTTCCGGTGTGGATACATCATAATCTTGTGCGACCCTAAACGCTTTCTTAAATAATTCTGAAGCCATTAATTTTTCCTTTTATTCTTTACGATTTCTAATTGTCCATCGGCTCCGACAATGATATCTGCCGTATCATCATCTTCTATTTCGCCACTCAAAATTTTCATTGCGAGTTTATTCTCAATTTGATTTTTTAGCAAGCGTTTTAATGGTCTTGCACCATATATTGCATCATAACCATTATTGACAATCCACGTAAAGGCGGCATCATTTACTCGAAGATGAATGTTGTGTTCACTCAACCTTTTTTCTATGTTGGCTATTAATATCTTTGCAATATCTTTAATGTTGCTTTTATCCAGCTTATGGAAAAAGATGATTTCATCAATTCGGTTGATAAACTCCGGACGGAATGAGGCTTTAACAACATCCATTATCTGATTGCGAATCTTTCTCGGATCATCTCCTCCTGTCGCATTTGATATTATATTTGAGCCAAGATTTGACGTCATGATGATAATGGTATTTTTAAAATCTACCGTTCTTCCTTTACCATCTGTCAAACGTCCATCATCCAATACTTGCAACAATATATTGAAAATATCAGGATGGGCTTTTTCAACCTCATCAAACAAAATTACTTGATACGGACGTCTTCTTACGGCTTCCGTCAACAGTCCGCCTTCATCATAGCCGACATATCCCGGAGGAGAACCGATTAAACGCGCAACGGCATGTTTTTCCATATATTCAGACATATCTATTCGAAGAATCGCCTTTTCATCATTAAACAAAAACTCCGCTAAGGCTTTTGATAATTCTGTCTTTCCAACCCCCGTCGGTCCTAAGAACAAGAATGATCCTATCGGCTGTCCGGCATCACCTATTCCCGCTCTTGAACGCCTTACCGCATTGGCTACGGCCGTAATAGCATCTTTTTGTCCGACGACTCGTTTGCTTAAAATATCTTCCATGTGTAGGAGTTTTTCTTTTTCTCCTTCCAACATCTTATCTACCGGAACACCTGTCCATTTGGAAACAACCGCGGCGATATTTTCATCCGTTACGGTTTCTCCGGCATGACTTTGTGCCTTTTTAGCAATACTCTCTTCTTCTTTTAATTTATTTTCTAATTCAGGAATAATACTATATTGCAACTCTCCGGCTCGTTCATACCGTCCTTCACGCTTGGCGATATCTACTTCTATTCTCGCTTTATCCAACTGGTTCTTTAATTCGGTTATATCCGCTAAACTTCTCTTTTCTTTCAGCCATTTATCACCTAATGTTTTGGCTTTGATTTCTAGTCCGTTTATTTCATAACCGATTTGTTCCAAGCGTGATTTTGACTGTTCGTCCGTCTCTTTTTTTAAGGCTTCTCTTTCTATTTTTAACTGCAAAATCCGTCTATCCAATTCATCTAATTCTTCCGGTTTTGAATCAACAGCCATGCGAACGGCACTCGCCGCTTCATCCATCAAATCTATGGCTTTATCCGGTAAAAATCTGTCCGTAATATAACGATTGGATAATGTTGCTGCCGCAATGAGCGCACTATCTGCTATTCTGACTCCATGATGTAATTCAAACTTGTCCTTTATTCCCCTTAAAATTGATATGGTTTCCTCAACACTTGGTTCTCCGACAAACACCGGTTGAAAACGACGCGCTAATGCCGCATCTTTTTCAACATACTTCTTATATTCATTTAATGTTGTCGCTCCAAGACAGTGCAACTCTCCTCTTGCCAAGGCAGGTTTTAACAAATTTGATGCATCCATTGAACCTTCTGACGCTCCGGCTCCTACAATGGTATGCATTTCATCAATAAACAAAATTATGCTTCCATCAGACTCTTCGACTTCTTTAAGAACTGCCTTCAATCTCTCTTCGAATTCTCCACGGAATTTTGCTCCGGCTATCAAAGCCCCCATATCCAATGCTAAAAGCCTTTTATTGTGCAAACTTTCCGGAACATCATTATTGATAATGCGAATCGCCAAACCTTCAACTATGGCTGTTTTGCCGACACCGGGTTCTCCTATCAAAACAGGATTGTTTTTAGTACGTCGCGATAATACTTGTATTGTTCTTCTTATCTCGTGTTCTCGTCCGATAACCGGATCTAACTTACCTTCTTTGGCTCTTGCCGTTATATCTATGGCATATTTCTTTAAGGCATTAAAATTATCTTCTGCGCTTTCACTATCGGCAACTCTGCCTTTTCTCATATCGTTAATTGCCTGATTTAAGGCTATGGGATCTAATCCTGATGATTTTAAGGCATCATAGGCTTTTGTTCCGGCGGTTTGTGCCAACGCCTGCAATATTCTTTCTACGGTAACATAGCTGTCTCCCGACTTATCTGCTAATTTTTCGGCCTCCATCATTACTCGTGTAAATTCTTGCGACATTGAGCTTTGTACTCCCTCTCCGCTTACTTGCGGAAGGCGTTTTATGGCTCCTTCAACCGTATCTTTTAACTTTTCAATATCTGCTCCGGATTTTTCCAAAAGTTCAATAATCGTTGCATTGTCTTTGTTATTCAATAAAACACTCAAAAGATGTTCCGGTGCGATAAATTGATGTTTTTCTTTTGCTGCTAAACCTACGACATCTTGTATAATTTCTTTAGATTTATTCGTTAATTTCTCGAAGTCCATTTTTTTTGCCCCCTAATTTTCTTTCTTCTATATATATAGTTATTTTTTTACTTTTAAATCAAGGAGCTCTTATAAAAATTATTTTTCTATAAAAAAAGAACTAAATTTACTTAGCTCTTTTTATTTATATCTTTATGCTTGAGGTGTTGCTGCAGTCTTGCGGCGATAAACTCGTTTTTTAGGTTGTGGTGGAACTTCTGAGCTTTCCGTTGTCCCGACTTTTATCATATTTTCCGGAAGCGTTCCCGTTTCTTTTATTTCAATAATCTTAAATTCTTTCTTTTCTGTTTCTAACGGAGAAACTGAAACGGTTTCACTTTGCGCTTCAGTTGTATCGGAAACTTCTTTCTGTGTTACTTCTTCCGAATTTGTGGAAACATAAATATTATCATTGTTTCCCTCTTTAGCGTCCATGTCTTTCGAACTGTTTGTGCGTTGTAACTTTTTCTCGTTAATATCCGTTACTATTTTACGATAATGTTCGGCATATTGACGATAGACTTCAGCTTCAACATAGTCATTGTTGCTTAGACAATCTTTTGCCAACTCGTTGTATTTTTTTATTAAATCAAGTGCCGTTCCGTTAAATTTTCCTGCCGGACTGCTGCTGTCAAACTTATAATTCAGCGAATATATTTGATTTGAATAGTTATTGTTGTTATTGCGGTATTTTGTATTTATTTTTTTCATCATGATTCCATAATATAAACTGACTCCCCATGTTAGCGGGGAAATGCTCTTTCTATCTTTTTCTATTTTTGTTTTGGAAAGTATTGATAATGTGCAAAACCAAAATTTGAAACAAAGCAACATTACGGCGTCATATTACAATAAATTTTTTATTTGTAAATTATTTTTTTAATAGTACACATCGTTCTATGCCACTTAAATCTTTTAAAATACTTTGAACCTTTAATCCTTGTTTTTCAAAAAGGTTGCTTATTTCCTTTGCCTGACCTTTACCTCCTTCTAACAAAACACTACCTTGCGGACTTAACAACTCGGGAATTATCTCGGCTATCCTTTTGTAATGTTCCAATCCGTCTTGCCCTCCATCCAATGCCAATCTTGGATCATGGTCTTTTACTTCCTTTTCTAAACTGTCGATTTCCATACTCGGAATATACGGCGGATTTGATACTATAATATCAAACTTTTCTCCGAAATGCGCTGTAAAATCTTTCTCCATCCAGCTTAATTGAAAAATACGAACTCTTCCTTCTACTTCCAATAATTTGGCATTTTCTTGCGCTACGGCTATCGCCTTTTCCGAAATATCTACTCCGACACCTTGCATAAATGGACAATCTTTTAATACCGAAAATAATATGCAACCACTCCCCAATCCTAAGTCAAGTATCGTTTTGTATTCGTTCTCTTTGGCTAATTCTATTGCCTTTTCAACCAATATCTCCGTATCCGGTCGCGGCGATAAAACATCTTCCGTTACTCTATACTCATATTTATAAAACCCTTTTCTACCGATTATTTTATCTAGAGGAATATGCCGTTTCCTTGCCTCTATCATTTCTTTTAGCTTTTTAATCTGCTCAGGACTTAATTCATAGTCCTCATTTGTTATAGCTGAACTTTCTTTACATAAAAGATAACTTAAAAGAATCCTTGCTTCTAACCGAGGTGAATTTACTGCTTCGGATATTAAGTCTGAAACAATATTTTGTATTGTGTATTTCATCTTGTTATTCTTCCGATTTGGAAAAAGTCAGTACTATGTGTTTGCTTAATGATGAGGGTTGTGTAATAACAACTGTAAATGCCGTGCGCTCTTTCGGACGCAACGTATCTATCGGGGATTTAACATCCATTTCATTTAATTTTATGATATCTTTGCTTAGTACTTCTACATGTATCTGCGGCACTTTTATCATCTTATCCGTTCCATTAACGATAAAACCTTTAATTTGCATTTTTTTTACATAGTCTTCTTCATATTCATGTCTGGATACATTTTGAAATTCCAAACCTTCTCCTAGAACAACCGAATCCAATCCGAATCCTGTATAAACTTGTTCTAGCCATGGGAACTGTCTGACTAGTTCATAACGGAATGAAAAAAATGCAAGACCTGCTATTAAAATGATTATTGCGGAAAAAAATATACAGTTGAATGTACTGTTTAGTCCCAGCGCTTGTGTTATATCATCTTTAATTTTCTTGAAAAGCGGCTTCTTCTTATCCTGCTCTGCTAATTCTGCATTTTGTTTTTCTATTCGTGAAAATATTTCCTGCATGCTTACGGCATTGTTTAAATCTTTTTCCGTGATTTCCGGCTGAGTTTCTTCTCTTTGTGTTGCTTCTTCCTTGTCCTCTTGCTCGACATTTTCCTGTGTTTCTTGTCCTTTGCTTTTATTGTCAGCCTCTGAGGCTGAAGTATTCTCCTTTGTTTGTCCAGGAGTATATATCTCTGAGGCGTTTTCTAACGTCTCTTCAAACAAATCCTGAGGATATGCCATCCATACTTCATTACATTTTGCGCAACGAAACTTCTTTCCCTTTTCCGTAATTATCCTCTCTTCTATTCTATAGCAGACTTGGCATTTTGGACATCTTATCAGCATTTTTATCCCCTTTCCTAACTTACTATATGCATAATTCACATTTAAGCAAAGAAAAAAAATTTTTATTTGAGTATATTTTGGATATGTGTTATCTCTTTCTCTTAGAGAGTTTCGATTTAAGGAGTTTTGGTGTTGTTACAAAATGAGCTAAAAAATGAACAAGCTATTATTGATATGAAAAATGTTGGTATTCGCTATGAACAAGGACCTGAAGTCCTCAGCGATATTAATGTTTCTCTCAAACGCGCCTCTTTCCATTTTTTAACAGGAAAAAGCGGTGCCGGAAAGACTTCTTTGCTTAGTATGATGTATCTCGCTCAAAAACCTAGCCGCGGTTCTCTTAATGTCTTTGGGAAAAATGTCAATTTTACCAATCGCGACAGTCTTGCTCTCTTACGAAGAAGAATCGGCGTCGTCTTTCAAGACTTTCGCCTTATCGATCATCTTTCCGCTTTTGATAATGTTGCTCTTCCTTTACGGGTCTGTGGTATGAGCGAACGTGAAGTGAAAAAACGCGTTAAAGAACTCTTACAGTGGGTCGAACTTGATAAGCATATGCTTGATAAAACAAGTACGCTTTCCGGTGGAGAAAAACAACGAATCGCTATCGCGCGTGCCGTCATTAACCGCCCCGATATCCTTTTAGCCGATGAACCTACAGGAAATGTCGATAGTGATATTGCCGTCAAGCTCATGAAGTTATTTATTGAACTCAATAAACTCGGAACAACCGTTGTTATTGCAACTCATAGTGAAAAACTCGTTAACGATTTTCAATATCCTCGCTTGCATTTACAAAACGGTGGATTAAAACTTTTTATGCCTCGTGAAAAACTTATCAAAGGAGCTCGACTCTATGATTAGTAATGACCCTTTGATTTCTCGCAAACAAGAACTCCCTTTAAAAGACAATACGACCTCTTTGTTCCTTAAGGTTATCATTTCTATTGCCATTTTTTTATTTGCCGTAACCTTAGCTGGCGTTCTCTCTATAAACTCTATGCTTAATGCTTGGAATAACAGCATTCTTGGCTCACTTACCGTGCAAATTATGCCGATTAATAATGCTAATCATGATTTGGCTCTTAAACAAACGCTCGAACAACAAAATATTACCGTCGAATTCTTGAAAAAACTTCCTGAAGTCGAGCATGTCTCCGTCCTTAGCGATGAACAGTTGGAAAAATTACTTAAACCTTGGCTCGGCGACGGAATAGATATTAGCAATTTACCGACTCCTCGACTTATTGATGTCAAAATCAAAAAAAATACTGAAATCAATTACACTAAATTAGCGGAAAAATTATCTGAAATTTCTCCTTTTGCTTCTTTAGATAATCACAAACTTTGGCTCGACAAACTTATTAAATTTGCTGATGGCTTAAAAATTTTGGCCTTAACTATTCTTTTCCTCGTGATTGCTATTACATCCGGTGCCATTTTTTATACAACCCAATCTAATCTCGGACTTCATCATAATATTATTGAAATTTTACATATTATGGGAGCAAAAGATACCTATGTCGCTCAACAATATGCTAGACGTGATGCTTGGCTCGGCTTTATCGGGGGTTGTATCGGTTTGTTTTTTGCTATTCCCACTATTTTCCTTATTGCTCGACTTGCCGAACAAATTGAAGGCGGCATTATTTCTGAAGCGCATTTGTCTCCTTTCTCGTGGATGCTTATTCTCGCTTTGCCCTTGTTCTCTTCTGGGGCATCAATGCTTACAGCCTATTATACCGTTAAAAGAACCCTCGAAAAGATGATGTAATATGAAAAAACTTCTTAAATTTGTCCTTCTTCCTTTTATCATTCTTTGGTTTGTCGGACTGGCTTATTTTAATTTTTATATTAACCATTATAAAATTGATAAAATAACAAAAACCGATGCCATAATCGCTTTAACCGGTGGAAGCAATCGTATTAAAGAAGCTGCTCTCTTATTAAATAATGACTTTAGCCCAATTTTGTTTATCTCCGGCGTTGAAAAAGGTATCTCTTTTCACGAAATCTTGAATGTGCAAAAAATTAATATTTCTTCTGGGAGAAAAGTCATTATTGAACGAACATCAACCAATACCGTCGAAAATGCTATCAACACAAACGAATGGATTAAAAATAAAAACATTAAAACAATTCGTTTGGTAACGTCTAATTATCATATGCCGCGCAGCTATTTAGAGTTCAAATCTCAAAATCCGGGATTAACAATTATTGAAAATCCTGTTTACTCATCAAATGTCTCTCATAAATGGTGGAAAAATTGGGGAACTTTTACTCTTTTAGCTTCTGAATATTCTAAATTTCTTATCGTTTATCTGAAAATAATTCTCATTGAATTGGGAAAAAATATAGGAATAATATCATGATTTTTTTACGTTCTCTCGTGTTCAATATTTTATGTTATTCTTTAATCCTTATGGGCTGCATCGTTACCGTACTTTTAGGGTGGTTTCTTCCTAAAAAATTTATTTGGCTCTTTTGGAATGATGCGGTATTAATTTTATTACGTAATCTCCTCAAATGGATTTGCGGACTTAAAATCGAAATCCGAGGTGCTCATAATATTCAAAATTCTCCGGCTATTTATGCCTGCAAGCACCAATCTGCCCTCGAAACCTATATTCTCACTTCTTATATCAAAAACGCTACTTTTATCTTTAAAAAAGAACTTACTCATATTCCGTTTTTTGGTTGGGCCATTGCTTTATATGGTTCTGTTCCCGTTGACCGTTCCGGTGGCAGCCGTGCTTTAAAAAATATGCTCATCTCCGCAAAGAAACTCTTAAACCGAGGACAATCTATCATTATCTTTCCTGAAGGAACTCGCACACAACCCGGAAAGACTATCGAATATAAATCCGGTGTCGCTTGTCTTTATCAAAATCTTGATGTTCCCGTGATTCCTGTTGCTACCAATACCGGTCTCTTTTGGAAAAAGAATTCTTTCCTCCGTTATCCGGGAAAAATTATTTTTGAATTTCTTCCCCCTATCCCTCAAGATTTAGATAAGAAATCTTTCATGTCAAAATTAAAAAATGATATTGAAACGAAATGTTATGAAATTAATAACGAATCTTTATTATCTTATCCTTATGTAAAACAATTTTTTTAATGTTTCGTTTTGAATGGAATTAACTTGTGATGAATAAATTATCCGAAAAATTAAATCAGCTTTTTCTTCCTCTTGTTACGGGGATTACCTGTTTTTGTGTTACTTTGCTCATTTTTTGGATTCTTTTAACCAGAAATTACTTAGTCGCATCTTCTAAAAAAGTATTTCTTAATCTTGTTAATTCCCTAAACCAAGCTGGTTACGATATTGCTTATGATGATGTCGATTTTTATTCTTTTTCACCCGTTAATGTTCTTACTTTTAAAAATATTTCTCTTTATAAAATTTCTGATAATTCTTGGCGGCTAACTTTTCCTCAACTGTCCGTTAACGCCGATTTGCTTAACTATAAAAAACTCAATTTACACATCTCTGAAAATATTTTCTTTTCTTCTCAAGATAATTCAACATCTATTTCTTTACAAGAAAGTATGATTTCTCTTCGTTGGCAAGATGATGGCATTAATAACTTAATGGCTGAATTGAAAAATGTTAATATTCAAAACATTGCAAATATCGATAATATTAAATTTGCCTTACAAAGATCTTTTGCTAAACATATCAATAACGACATGACGTTTCTTGAAAATTATTTAGAAATTGCGAATACTCAATTGAATCCCATGACATTTCCTAATTTGCCTCAAAAGATTGATGAATTTTATATAAATGCCGATATTTTAGGGAAAATTGATTTTAAAAATTCTTACTTTGATGATATTAAAAGTTGGATTTCTTCCAGTGGAAAAATTGACATAAAAAAATTAATCTTAAACTGGAAGCCTCTTGTCTTAGTAAGTAAGGGAACTTTGAATATTGATGAAAATTTTTCTTCTGACTTAAAACTTCTTTCAACATCTAACGGTATGCTTGAAACTCTTGATATTGCCGAAAATGCAGGATTATTTGATAAAAAAGGTGTTTTTGTTGCTAAAATTATTCTGGGAAATAAGGCCACACCTTCTTCTGAAAATGATGGAACTTATACAATCATTTCTCCAATTAATTGGTCAAAGCAAGGTTTAACTCTTGAATCGGTTCCTTTAATTTCCTATCAGCAAACTGAAAATAAAAATTCTCAAAATTAAATTTTATTTCCTGTTTTTTAACATCAATACCCCAAAAAATATTTTTTGGGGTATTGATATTTTCCTTTTTATTTATCCAAAGACTTCTTCTTATCTTACTCTGTGAATTGCGTCAATGTTACGAATAAAACGTTCATCTCCGCTTAATTGTTCTATATTTTGGGTCAGCTTACGACGCCAATTCGGATGCTTATCCCTATCTACTCCGGGGAGATTTTGGCGTTTATCTACTTCCAAAATGTTTTCTAACTCTGCTAAGAAAACACGGCTCGGACAACTTGCAACATAACTATTGACGGCTTCTGCCATCCCTTCTGGATAACTTTCTCCGTAAAGATAATCGCCTTGACGTTTTCTGTCTTCCGGCCACAATCCACTTATATCAAGAGCTTTTAATAGTCTTAATCTATCATTTTCTCTTTCATGATAATTGTTTCTCATAACATCATCCGACGTAATAATATCGGCTTTACGCATATCTGCGATATCATAACCAAACCACCACATCTTTAACGGCGCCATATCATGCGTACCGACTGATGTAAATGCTTTTTCAGGATAAGTATTGGGTTGATTAAAATCGCCTCCCCAACCCAAAGCTCGTTCTGACCACAGCACGCTTAAAGAATAGATATTTTTTCTTTCTAAGGCTTCTAAGAATCCTTCGGGTACATTTCCGAGGCTCTCTCCGGCTACAACACACTTATTTAGATAGCTCTCTATCGCCACAATATTCAACATATCGGCAAAATTATACAGGATATATGTTCCTAACGGCTGAGCGTTGGGGATTACATATAAGCGCATTAAACTCATAACATGGTCTATTCTCAATGCTCCCGTATTTCTCATATTTGCTCGTAATATATTAATTAACGGCTCATAGGCTTTGGCTTTTAACACATAGGGATTGAATGCTCCGATACCCCATTTTTGCCCGCCAGGGAAAAAGGCATCCGGTGGTGCTCCTGCTCCAGAATCGGCAATAAAGACATCAGGATCACTCCATGATTCTGCGCTATCTTGTCCTACTCCGACAGCTAAATCACGATAAAAACCTATTTTTAATCCTTGCTTTTTAACTTCTGCTGCCGCTTGATCAAATTGGCGGAATGTTTCAAACTGCAAGAATTTATAAAAATTTACTCGGTCCTGATGGCTTTCTGCGTAGGCTTTTACTTTTGAATTATAGGGATTTCTTAATTCCGGTTCCCAAGCGTGCCAACCGCCCCAAACTTTATGGCAACGTTCTTCATAAAGGCTTAAAAATACTGCCAGCTTATTTAACTCGTCTCCTTCGCGATTACAAAATTCTTCAAATTCTTTGTATCTTGCCGAATCTTTATGTTCTTTAAATCTTTTATAATATAATTCCATGAATTTTATCTTTAACGGATAAATTTCTTCATAGTTGATTATATCCGAATCTCTAAAGGCTTGTAATTTATCCTTAATGTCAGCAATATCCTCCGGCTTATATTCCGGTACATTTTCTATATCAATATATATCGGATTTAAAAACAAGCGGCTGACTGATGCATATGGACTGGCATTTTCCGGAAAGTTATGTTCCAAAATATTCAATGGATTTAAACCTATTACATTGCCCCCCGATTTTGCGCATATATCTACAAAATTCTTCAAATCCGTAAAATCGCCAACACCCCAATTGCGCTCGCTTTTCATTGAATAAAGTTGTATGGTGTATCCCCACAATTTTGATGTTTCCAAATCTGGATTTTGATAGCATTTTATCGGTGCTACGGCCAAAACACTTTTGTACTCTTTGCCATTCTTTGAAACTTTTATATCATAATAACCAACAGGCAAATCATTGGTAATTTTAATTGTGCTTTTTGCGTAACTAATCCGATTAATCTCTCTGTCTTCTTGAGATACTTTCTCTAATGTTAATGTGTACTTCTTTGAATCTTGACGGCTGATTGCTTCTATATTCAATGCTGTATCAGCTTCTTCTGTCGTACTTACTATGTCGATATACAAATCACCTTGTTCTTTTACATACACAGGTTCTAATGTTTCTTGCCAACGTCTGTTGTCAAACTTTGTAATTGACCTTGCTATTTCTTCTGAGCTATCCGCATTATAACCTAATTTTTTTACAAAAAATTTTATGGTTTCTTCATCAATTTCATATTTTTTTCGATCTTGGCCGGCATCATAGTATTCTGTTAATATTCCCAGTTTATCTGCCAATTCTTTTAATTGTCTGTCCATTGTTATTCCCTTTTATCCTCCTTTATTTTTTTATTTCTATTACTATAACACTCCATGCCGGTATTGAAATGATTTTATGCATACCCAACTCTTCTTCTGAATTAAAACTACCGCTGCTGTCCAGTAATATATTCCAGCTTTTTCCTTCTATCCCCGGTAATCGCCAATTTTGTTCCGTACCGTTTACATTAAATATACATAATATGGAACTGTTTTCGTTGAATACGGAATAAGCCAAACTACGGCGGCTGTTGTCTTTCCAATCTTCTGCGGTAAACTCTGTTCCGTTTTCATTATACCAACTTAAATCTTTTATTCCCTTTTTATCTTGTACCTGTCCGTCAAAAAATTTCCTACGATTAAATATTTTCAACTTCTTTCTTAATCTTATTACCTGTCTTACATATCTCGCTATGTTTCTTTCTTCTTTTAAAATCGCATCCCATACTATCCAATTAATTACATTATCTTGACAATAGGGATTGTTATTGCCAAATCTTGAATGCAAAAATTCATCTCCGGCTAACATCATCGGTGTACCAAAGGATAACAACAACGTTGTTAACATTCCTTTTGCTCTTTGTTGACGATTGCGGATTATGGATTTATCCGTTGTTTCTCCTTCAACTCCTGAATTCCAACTCCAGTTACTATTACTACCATCGCGGTTTTCTTCTCCGTTACTGTGATTGTGTTTAACATTGTAACTGACTAAATCATTTAATGTAAAACCATCATGGGCCGTTACAAAATTTACACTTGATGTTATATTTCGATTTTCATGATTAAAAATATCACTCGACCCACTTAAACGGCTTGCCAAATCAGGTATTTGATAGGTATCCCCTTTCCAAAATCTTCTTACCGTATCGCGGTATTTATCATTCCATTCATACCACCCCGGAGGAAAGCCTCCGACTTGATATCCGGCATAACCTATATCCCATGGTTCGGCGATTAATTTTACTTTATTCAACACCGGATCTTGTTTTACGGCATATAAAAATCCACAATCTCTTTTAAAATCTGTTTTATAGCGACACAATGTGGTCGCTAAATCAAAACGGAAACCATCGACATGCATTTCTTTGACCCAATAACGCAAAGAATCCATGACTAATTTTAAAACATACGGATTTTGAATATTGAACGATGAGCCTGTTCCCGTACTATCGTAGTAATATCTTTTATTCTCCGTATTCAACGTATAATATGACGCGTTATCTATGCCGCGATAGCACAAAGTCGGTCCCATTTGATTGCCTTCTCCGGTATGATTATATACAACATCCAAATAGACTTCTAATCCGTGCTTGTGCATCGTTTTTACCAGAGATTTGAATTCATCTATTTCATCATAACAGAGATAGCTTTGCTCCGGTGAAAAAAATGAAAAACTCTCATAACCCCAATAATTGTCATTAATCCAGCCTTTTTTATGACGATTGCCAAAAAACGCATGGATTGGTAACAATTCAACGGCTGTTACTCCCAACCATTTTAAATAATTAATCGTACTTTTGTGCTCCATGCCCAAAAATGTTCCGCGTTTTCTATCCGGAACTTTGGGATGAAGTTTCGTATATCCCCTGACATGGGTTTCATAAATGATTGTGTCTTCTATTTTAGTATAGGGGTGCTTATCATCTTCCCAATCAAAACTTCCGGCTATAACCGCTGATTTAGGAACGTAAGGCGCGCTATCCAGTGTTGAAAAGGATAAATCTTTTTCCGGACTATCAACATCATAACCAAATATTGCTTTGTGCCAGATTAGCTTGCCTATCAATTTCTTGCCATAGGGATCTATTAAAAGTTTATTTGGATTAAATCTATGTCCTTGCTCCGGTTGATAGGGTCCATAGACACGATAACCATAGGTCTGTCCGGGGACTAACCCCGGTATGTAGATATGCCATATGTTATTATCGTTTTCCGTCAACTCATATCGTTTTATTTCTTCCGCACCGCTTTTATCAAATAAACAAAGTTCTACTCTTGTTGCATTTGCTGAAAAGAGCGCAAAATTCACTCCCTTTCCGTCATAATGTGATCCTAACGGATATGGGTTTCCCGGCTGAGCTTTCTCATTAGCCATTATTTTGCGCTCCTTATCTTTGTTCTTACTCTCTTATCGGCTTGATAACAATTGTTGCCAACGGCGGCAATGTTAAACTGATTGAATATGGCTTGTCATTCCAGCTTATATCTTCTCCTGACATAAAGCCCTCATTCTTTACGCCGCTTCCCCAATAGTTTACATCATCGCTGTTAAAAATTTCTTGATAGTTACATTTTTCTATGACACCTAAGCGATAATTATGGCGAACTACCGGTGTGAAGTTACAAACAACTATCAAATAATCTCCAGGGGTCGTTCCTTTTCTAATATAAGAAATAACACTATCATCCGCATTTGAATGTTCTATCCATTCAAAGCCTCGATAATCAAAATCTATTTGGTAGAGTGCCGAATTTCCTTTATACATCAAATTCAAATCTCTGACGCAATTCTGCATTCCTTTATACATCGGATAATCTAGCAAGAACCAGCGCAAACTGTCTTCTGCATTCCATTCCCAATCTTGTCCAAACTCGCTTCCCATGAACAACAACTTCTTTCCGGGGTGCGTGTACATAAAACCATAATAAGCTCTTAAATTAGCAAATTTTTGCCATTCATCTCCGGGCATCTTTGCTAACATCGACCCTTTTCCATGGACGACTTCGTCATGGGATATCGGTAAAATAAAGTTCTCATTAAAAGCATATAACAATCCAAATGTCAGCATTCCATGATGATATTTTCTATGAACCGGCTCATGACTGATATATTTTAAGGTATCGTTCATCCAACCCATATTCCATTTATAACCGAATCCTAATCCGCCCATAGATGTCGGTCGTGATACCATCGGCCATGCCGTGGACTCTTCCGCACAAGTAAAGGCTCCCTTACACTGACCATATACCAATTCATTCATTTTACGCAAAAAGGATATGGCTTCTAAATTTTCATTGCCGCCATAATTATTGGGAATCCATTCTCCGGCTTTGCGTGAATAATCCAGATACAACATAGAAGCCACGGCATCTACTCTTAAACCGTCAATATGAAATTCTTTTAACCAATACAAAGCACTGGCGCAGAGGAAATTACATACTTCCGTACGTCCATAGTTGTATATCTTTGTTCCCCAATCTTTATGTTCTCCTTTTCTCGGATCAGCGTGTTCGTACAAATGTGTTCCATCAAATTCAACTAACCCATGTCCATCTTTGGGGAAATGTGCCGGAACCCAATCCATAATCACACCTATTCCTGCTTGGTGGAATTCATCAATCAAATATCTTAAATCATCCGGCGTACCGAATCTTGATGTCGGGGCAAACATTCCGACTACCTGATATCCCCATGAGGCATCTAACGGGTGTTCCGCCAATGGCAAAAACTCTACATGCGTAAAGCCCATATTAACAACGTACGGAACCAAAGTGTCGGCTAATTCTCGGTATGTTAAATACTCGTTATTTTCTTTTCTTCTCCACGAACCAAGATGAACTTCATATATCGACATTGGCTTATCAAACGAGTTATATTCTTCTCTGTATTTCATCCATTCTTCATCAGACCAATGATATTTATCGATGTTATAAACTACCGATGCTGTATGGGGACGTTTTTCTGCATAGAATCCTACAGGGTCTGCTTTCAACAATATATAATTTTCTTGTGTCTTTATTTCGTATTTATAGACTTCACCTTCTCCGATATTAGGAATAAATATATCCCAGACGCCACAGCTTATGTGCTTTCTCATCGCATTAACGCGACCATCCCAATTATTGAAGCCGCCTACTACGGAAACTCTTTTGGCATTCGGAGCCCAAACCGCAAAACTTACTCCTTTAACTCCATCCATTTCACGAACATGCGCCCCTAATATCTTATACATATTCAAATGATTGCCTTCTGCCAGAAGATAAACATCTATATCCCCTAATGTCGGATTAAAACGATAGACATCTTCTGCTTCGTAGATATCTCCTTTATCGTTTTCAATTCGAAACTTATAGGCAAAATTATCACATGCTCCCAAATTGATCTGATAAAACCCTCTCGGATCGAGTTTTTCCATAAAACCTAATGAACTACCATCTTCTTTTTTGATTACTTCTACCGATCGGGTATTGGGTTGATAGGTTCTTATAAAAACACTTTTTGAACCTTTATCTTTGTGTATTCCCAAAACAGCAAAAACATTACCATGATCACCCTCGATGATGGCTTCCATTTCCTCTTTCGATAATAAATTTTCCATTCAGCTTCCCCTAACAGACTGATTACATAATTAGATTAAACTCACAAAAATAATCTATAATTTCTTATCACAATAATTGCAACAAAATTAAAAATCTCTAACAACTTTATTTTAAATTTGTTTAATTTTATTTCATTTAATGTTGACGTATTAATTTCAGGTTGTATAGTATTGTTGTTGACCACATAATTTTATTTGGAGTTTATTATGGTTAAAACTAACGAAAATGCAATTAGAGAAGCTGCTTATTACAACTGGCAAAATGCTGGTTGCCCGCAGGGACAAGATGAATATTTTTGGCAAATGGCTGTCGAACAACTTAGTAATTGCAATTGCAAATGCTCTTGCAATTCTTCATCTTCTAAGAAAACTTCTTCTGCGAAAAAGTCTTCTACTAAGAGTTCTACTGCTTCTACAAAAAAGAGTTCAAAATAATTTTCCTTTTTGTGGATTATGAAAAAAAGTTCTGCTTACTTGCAGGACTTTTTTTGTTTGTAAAATTCTTGTTTTTATCTTATTTTTTTATTGCACTAATTACATAGCCCATAACGTTATTTTCACCTTCATTGCGTAATTTTTTTCTCTCCACTTTTTCAATTTCTAACATGCTTTTATTTAAAATAAATTTTATATATTCCAGAGAATGAACAAACCTTCCTGATATATGAAGATAATAAGACTTATCGTTTTGCGTATTTTCACTTATCGTAAATAGAATGCGTCCGTTCTTTTTCAACGAATCATAAACTGCTTCAAATAAATTTTGCAAATCTCCCACATATGTAAAAACATCTGCTGCTACCATCAAATCATAAGTTTTGGGATTTTTTTGCAAATAACTTATCATTTCAGAATGAATTAAACGGCTATAGATTTTTTTGGTTTTTGCTATCTTCAACATCCCCTCTGATATATCTACGCCGTCTAGCCCTCGCCACTTTGAATAAGATTTTAAAAATTTTCCACAAAGTCCCGTGCCACATCCTATATCTAATATTTTTAAACGAGGGTGCTTGTTGCTTTTATATATGTCCCCAAGCATTTTCTCTATTAATGCCGGTGCTTTATAGTCCAAACCTGATAGAACAGAATCGAAATCAGTAGAAAATATATCAAATATATTTTGTAAATATTGTGTATCTGCCATCTTGATTTTTTGATTATTCAACAGAGCATTTCCCATATAATTTACTATGGGATTATCTTTGTAGTTTTTTACCCATAATTTGATACAATCTACCATCGAATCTATTTTTTCTTCCAGTGCTATTTCATAAAATAAATACCCCAAATTAATATGGTGGGCGTTTTCATTTCTCTCCGATAATTTAACGGCTTTCCATGCACAGGAAATTGCCTTTAGATAATCTCTTTGTTTAAAATAGGCCTGACTTAAATAATTATATGCCCACGAATCCGTTGGATCTAAATTTACGGCTGTTAATAATGAGCTGACTGCTTCTTCAATATTATCAATTTCTTGACTAGAATTACCTAAAATTATGTACGCCAATTTATCATCTTTTTTTAAATCTATTGCCTTTTGTGCATAGTTGCATGCTTGTTTATATTTTTTTTCTTCATATAAGCAATTTGCTAAATTGGCCATTGCCGGATAATTATCGTCGGCTACTGACACTGCTTTTTTATAATAGTTTTCTGCACTATTATAATCGTTTTGAATATAATAAATATTTCCTAATGTAATTAATGCATGAATGTTTTTTCCATCTGTTCTTAAAATTTTTTTACACAATTTTTCTGCTTTGCTTATTTGCCCGTTCTCATACAAACTTAAAGCTCTATCTATTGTTTCATTCATGTTTTTATTCATCACTTTCTTTCCCAATTTCTTTTATTTTATTTTTTTTTCGTAAAAAAACTATTGACGAATAAAAAATATTATTATATTTATTTTTCATCACTTCGTTGGGGGTGTGGCGGAACTGGTAGACGCGCTAGACTCAAAATCTTGTGACCACAAGTCGTAGGAGTTCAAGTCTCCTCACCCCTACCAATAAAAAAGCTGACTTCTTGGTCAGCTTTTTCTTTTCTGAATCATTTAACGATACTTTGCTTGAACTAATATTCTCTGTTTATCCCTTGACCAATCTCTTTCTTTGATACTTTCTCTCTTATCATATAGTTTTTTTCCTCTCCCTAATCCTACTTCAAGTTTTGCTCGACCTCTATCATTAAAAAATAATTTTATTGCTACCAGTGTTGTTCCTTTTTTACTTAAACTTCCGATTATTTCTCTAATCTCTTTTTTGGTAAGCAATAGTTTCCTATCTCTCTTTTCAGAATGAGAACTATATCCTTTATTCGCATATTCTGCAATAAACATATTACTGATATATATTTCTCCGCCTTTTTCTATTCCGTAGGCTTCATTTATATTGGCATGACCTTGTCTTAAAGATTTGACTTCTGTTCCGCTTAATTCTATCCCTGCCGTATATCTTTCTTCTATTTCATAATCAAAATTTGCTCTTCTGTTTTGAGCAACTATGCCCACAGATATATACTCGGCTTTTGCTTTTTTTATGCCCATTGCTCTATCTTTTATTTCTTCTGTATTTTTTTACTCATTTCCGGAGACACTAATTGTAAATCTGTTTTGCTTGGGGCTGTTAGTGCATTTACCTCTCTATTCTTACGCATACACCGCCCGTCAATATAGGCTCCTGGTTCAATCGCCAGTGTAATATGATTTATATCTCCTATCAATTTTGCGTTTTGTGCTATGTATAAATCATCAGCATCGGCTGTCCCTTCAAATACTCCGTATATTTGAATTTTTTTGGCATTAACGTAGCCTTTCACATAACCATTTGTTCCGATGACCAACTCATCACAATTCACATTTCCTATTAACTTTCCGTCAATGTGAACCATGCCTTTGCTATTAACATCACCTTTTAGCTCTGTTCCTTCACTAATTATACTCGGAACTGTCGTTACATTACCGTTATTCGTTTTCCTTGCAAATTTTATATACAACATTCTCTTAATTTTGCTCATCTTTTTCCCTTTTAATTTATATTTTTGCCTGCATGAATGGCAATGGATTTACCGGTACTCCTCGATATAAAATTTCATAATGAAGGTGAGGTCCCGTTGATCGTCCCGTTGATCCTACCTCTCCTAATACATCATCATATGAAACATCATCTCCTTTAGAAACGTAGCGTTTTGCCATATGTGCATATTTCGTTACAAATCCATTTCCATGATCTACAACGACCAAATTGCCGTAGCCTGATGTATATTCCGAACGTGTAACCTTCCCTTGCGCCTTTACTTTTATTTTATTTCCCGTCATACTCGCTAAATCTATTCCTTTATGCGTTGCTTTACTCTTTTTAAACGGATCCAACCTTTGACCAAAAGGCGACGTAACCCAATAACTCCAAACCGGCTTCCCTATCGGCGTATTGAGAAAAACTTGCTTATAATACTCATAATCTTCTACATTTTGATATATTGCCGTAATTTTGTCATTCAATTCTTTATCTTCTCTTAAAAAGCCTTTCTCCGGAATGTATGGGCCTCCCTTATTACCTCTTTTGTTTGATAAAGCATTAAAATACATTCCTTTTTCTTTAAGCGGTTTATTTACTTCGCTTAAGGCTTTTTTCATCTTATCAACTTCTTTTGATGATAAACTTTTCATTTTTTCAAAAACATCTGACTGAACTTGGCGCATTTCTTCTACAATCTTTTCTAAATCTTCAAGTTGGCTCTTTAACTCATCCCGTTCCGATATCGCTATATCCCTTTGAAGCATTGCCTCATAGATGTTTGTTCTTTCTGTTAGTTTTTCTTCTGTTAACCAATTATTATCTTTGGTAATTTCTTTTATTTTATTCTCTATTATTTCTGCTTGATTTTTATATTGATGAAGTTCTTTATTATCTTCTTCTTTAATATCCTTTAAGGCTGCTACTATTGTCGTTATATTTTTATTTAACGTAACAAATTCCGTCATTAAATCTGCGTATGCTTCTCGTGTTTTGCCTAATTGCTCTTCTTTCCTCGTTATTATATGATCTGAACGATTATAAACATAGTATGAATAACTTGTCCAAGCTCCTATGCTTATTATACTTGCGCAAAGAAGCATTTGCATTGTTGAAGATATTGTTACGACAAAAGCTCTTCCTTCACCTCTGAATATAATTTCTTTCGGCGAAAAAAAGTGCTTTTTATTGAGGCATACCGAACGTGCCGGAAGTGCTTCTATTTTCTTTTTTATCTTCATTGTGTTATGTGTTATTCTCTTCTATATCTTTATTCTTTATCTGATATACTTTATTTTATTCAAAAATAACAGCTTTTTTCGTTACTTATACCTTGCTTTAATTTTTTTTTATTTTTTATAACGTATTTTCAGCATTGTCAATAATGACAAACTCATCACTATTTGCATAATTTAAAATTACTCGCGTACGTTCATCCAACATATCTAAATCTAAGCTGTCTGATGATAATAAACGTACTTTTGCCTCAAGCTCCGCTTTTTTCTTGCTATATTTTTCTGCTATCTTTTCCGCATAGCTTAATTCTTGTTGTAAATGAAGATAACGTCTTAATCCTCGTTCCCCATTAATTGTATAAAAACTAAAATAAAAAAACAGTATTACAAAAATAATAAGGACTCCTGATTTCCTTAAGCGATTTTGTATTTCTATTAATATTCCCATATCTTTCCCTATTTGCTGCTTCTGCGTTGTGAAGTATCTCTTCTCTCTCTTAATATTTCGTAAAATTATCTTTTATTTATGCTAAATATTGTTTTTCGGCTCTGTTTGGCTAATAATCTTTGAATATATCTTCCCTGATACAGGTTTATTCCCAATGAATTTCCTATTTCAACCGCTGCCGGATCATCTACTCGGCATAATATCATCTTGGCTCGTTCCGCCCTGTTTACATAATCAACAAAATGCTTGTCTTCATTTACTATATCAATAAAACTCGGATGCCATATTATTTTGATTAAATCTGCTCCCAAATTTGTACGATTTATATATTTTAGCTTATCTACCGTTACTCCATCTATACAAATTTTATATCCTCGATATTGGGCAAATGTCTTGGCCAGCATAAAGGCTTTTATATCACTAAATATGTCAACTAATTGCAACTCAAGAACTACTGATGATCTCATTGATGTATTTATATTTTCATCAAAAAGCAAAAAATCATCTGATAATAGTGTTGATACATTTAAATTTAAACTGAAATTTCTTGTTAATGCTCCGTCATCATGCTTACTCACATGAACCAAAACTCTTTTATCAAGTGTTCCTGCCAGATGGAGAAAAAGCCATGGATTAGCTGCCAAATCAACATCTGGCATCAACATATCCCTTAAGTCTGCTATTGATACAAAGACTTCATCAAATAAAACTTGCGGAGATGATTTTCCTATCACTGCACAAACAGATTGTCTTCTTATCAAGCTCGAAAAATCGGTCATTGACAAGGCTTTTTGAACTTTCGCTAATAAATTCGGAGTTAACTCTTGCCTTATTTTTCTCGCGCCGATTACAACTTCTTTTGACAAATTCTGATTTTGGCTTTCCTCTTTGTGTTCTGCCTGTTCCAAACCGCTGTACTGCGACATTGCATCTTCTATTGCAGCATAGAGGGCTTTTACATTTTCACCTAAGTCAAAATATTTTACGAACCCTATTTGTTCCAAATCATATGCATCTTTTAGCAAGGGGTCATCGTGCAGCATGTACCTTACTTTTATTAGGCATGCTAAAACTTCTTCTTGCGCCGTTTTATCATAAATTACTATTATATCATCATTGGGAAGGCCAAATACTTCACCTTGGTATTTTGTCGTTACATTTTCAAATATCTTAAGCATTGTTTGGCGAGACATAAAGCGCAAGCTGTTATTACTCAGCTTGTGCCCTTCTATATACAAGGCTTTGCATTCTTTTACCTTATCTTCAAGGCGATTTATGTAATCATATATGATTACGTCTTTTTTCATTTTACTGCTTGAATCTTTTTTATCGGATATTTTATTTTTTGAAAAAAGAAACATCTTTCGCCTCACAATATTTTTTCTAATATTTCTTTATGTGCACATTCATCTCGGAACATCCCTTGCAGCAAACGTCTTCTTTTCAAACATTCAACTAAAGTACATTTATTTGCTTTGGGACAATTTTTTCGTATTAATGCTATTTCTATTTCATCGACAAGCGGACCTTGGAATATGTGTATCCCATACGATAATCCCCATTTTAAAGCATCATTGCTATCGCATTTTGCCAATATGGTATTTTCTGATTTAAGCTGCTCTACGGCATTCTTTACCGTTGCATTATCTTTATCATATCCCATTAAAGGTTCCCAAAATATTTTTATCATATCCGGCTGCAATTTATCTAAATTTAACATATTTAATGATGCCGGGCTTAAAGAATCCAGTAAAAGTTTATGACCGCCTTTATGTAATATGTCTTTTACTTCATGGTACAATTTTAAGTTATTCAAAACATCCATAACCTGTACTTCAACAATAATTTGCTGTTCCGGTTTTAAAAAGTTTTTTGCAAAATCGATAAATTCTTTTGAAAATACCGAACTCAAATTCAGATTTAGACTTATTCTTTGCGGCCATTCTTTGATTTCCGAACTTGAAAATGCTGACAATGTTTTTTTATCTAAAATCTGCGTTAAATATTGGAAAAGCCAACGATTTGCCAATAAATCTTTATTATCGCCAAAATATATATTTAAATCTTTTACTGCAACAAAAAACTCTTGCATCAGAACTTCTATTTTGTCGTTATGAATATTGAGAATGCTTTGGCGCTTGACGAGTTCTGCCATATCTATATCATCAAGTGCACTAATTATTTTTTCAACATCATCTGCTTCTATGGGTTCTTTAGGCCGTGGAAGATGCTCGGCATTTTCATCATATTCTTCTACCATACTTTCTATTTTTGAATAAAGCGGTAAAAAATCTTTTGGAAAATTATAAACGCGAGCAAAATTTTGACCATCCTGCAATAAGACAGGATCCGCGGCCAAACCATCTCGTAATTTTTTTACAGCCTCTTCTATCTTTTCCGGGGAGATATTTTTACTTAAAATAGCAATATCTCCATTTGACAAGATGAACATTGAACCGCGCACGGCTCCTATAATACTTTCAAAAAGCATTGCTATTATTTTGACAAATTCAGGATGTCTGTTCTTCGGCTTTAATTTTGATATATTAAGGTATAAGACCGAGTAGCCAAAAGCATTTTTTGCTACTCTATCCAATGCCATTAATAAATATTTTTCCGATAAAATATTCCTTGTTTTTGCCATTTATATCCACTTTCTCTATTTTTATCTTTTTATATTACCCTTTATTCGCTAATTTTTTGCTAACAACTTCGATACTTTATCTATTACTTCATTTATTTGGTATGGCTTCGCTATAAACTGCGTATTTGAATCTGTTGCCAAAATCCTGTCCAAGCGAGAATCCTCACTATAACCACTCATAAATATGATTTTCTGATTTGGATTAATTTTTTTCAATTCTTCATATATCTCTATACCGTTTTTCTCCGGCATTACAACATCCAGCATAACAATATCTGCTTCGAGAGTTTGATATTTCGATACTGCTTTTAAACTTTCACTTTCCGTTTCAACGTCAACATCAAATTGATTTAATATATCTTTAAGCAATTTTACCAACAACACTTCATCATCAATTATCATAATCTTACTTTTTAATTTTCGAGGGAAACTACATGCCGGATGCGGATTATACAATTCCATTTGACAATTTTCATCTGCCAAAGGCAAATAGATTTTAAAAGTCGTTCCTTGTGATGACGAATCGACTTTTATTGTTCCTTCATGACGACGAACAATGCCGTAAACCGCAGCCAATCCTAAACCGCTTCCCTTTCCTTCGCCTTTTGTTGTAAAAAAAGGTTCAAATATTTTATTTTGTATTTCCTTTGGTATCCCCTTTCCCTTATCTGAAACTGAAATTTCTATATATTCTCCACTTTTTACATTCATTACCATATCTTTAATATCTGACTTTTTTAGCTCAACATTTTTCGTTGCTATTTTTATTTCCCCCTTTTGAGGCATTGCATCTTTGGCATTTATTCCTAAATTCAGTATCATATGATGGACCAAATCAGGATATCCGCATATTATGTGTTTTGTCGCTTTTTTTTCAATAATTACTTTGACTTTGTCCTTACCGCTATGCTCCAAAAGATAACCCGTTTCATCCAAACCGGCATGAACATCAATCCGCATTTTTTCCGCAGACTGTGAACGAGCAAACAACAAAAGACGATGCGTCAGCTGCGAAGCGCGAATACAAGAATCCGTAATAATCTGTGCATACTTGTTTAATTCATGATCCGGACCTAATTTTAGTTTTATGTAATCTGCCGCAGAATTTATTCCCGCCAACATATTATTAAAATCATGTGCAACTCCTCCGGCCAGACGACCAACCGTTTCCATTTTTTGTGCCTCTGCTATTCTTTTAGCAATGCGGCGATGTCTATACAAATCCCAAATTATGACACCAAATATAATTCCGCTTATTATTAGCAGCCAATCTTCTATTATCACTTTTTTCTCCTTTTTTGGGCTATTCTAAATTACGCTTTGTATATCTATATTAATTCATATTCACTTAAAATTTAATTGATTTTTTTACTTTCACGAGTATAATCCCTCCATAATTTTACTATTTTTCGACAACAATTAAATAAGGATAGATATTATGTTACCACAAAAAAATAACGTGGCTCCTCTCAGAAACAGAATCATTGTTAAAGTTGCTGAAAGTTTTATCAATAACCGTTTTGACAATGCCGACAATATTCCTGCTGAAATTATGCCCGACGGAACACGTCCTTACCATGCTTCCCTCGAAGTTGACAGAAACATTATTCGTCAATTAGTTTTAGCAATTATGGGTTTTTCTCCCGATGATGAAAAGAATTCAACCCTTTCCTTAAAAGAATATGGTAAAAAAGCTCTTCAACGAGAGAAACTTCTTCCCAGTAAGTTGTCCGTCATTACCGACGCTTGTGCCGCTTGTATGAAACAACAGCATGTGGTTACTAATTTTTGTCGTGGATGCATCGCCAGACCTTGTCAAGTCAATTGCCCCAAAGGTGCTATTTCCTTTACGGAAGCTAATCGAGCTCAAATTAACCCCGAATTATGCATTAACTGCGGAATCTGCATGAACAGTTGCCCTTACAATGCTATTATTAAAGTTCCCGTGCCTTGCGAAGATTCTTGTCCTGTCGGGGCTATCACAAAAGATGAAAACGGCAAAGAACATATTGATAATTCCCTTTGCATTTCTTGCGGAAAATGTTTACGTTCTTGCCCCTTCGGTGCCATTGTCGAACCTTATCAAATTATTGATGTTTTAAAACTCTTAAAAGACAGCAATAAAAAAGTTGCCGCAATGCTCGCTCCTGCCGTACTCGGACAATTCAGCGGTTCTATTAACAATCTTATCGGTGCCATGAAAAAACTTGGCTTTGACAGCGTTTTTGAAGTTGCTGTCGGTGCCGATATTACCACAGAAAAAGAAGCTGCCGAATTTATTGAACGCATGGAAAAAGGCGATAAATTCATGACAACATCTTGTTGCCCTGCTTATTTCAGAGCTGCAAAAACTAGTGTTCCCGAAATTGCACCTTTCGTTTCTGAAACACATACTCCAATGTACTATACTTCCGAAAAAATCAAGCAAGAACATCCTGATTTCATTACAGTTTTTGTTGGACCTTGCTATGCAAAACGTGTTGAAGCAGAAGATGATCCTTTTGTTGATTATGTTATTACTTTTGAAGAACTCGGTGCTATGTTTGACGCCGACAAAATTAAAGTTGACGAATCCGAACCTCTCGAATTTACAGAGATTTCTTGCTATCAGGGGCGTCAATTTCCCGTTAGCGGCGGAGTTGCCGGAGCTGTCAAGTCTTTAGTCGAAGGAAAAGCGGAAATGAGAGCAGAAACGGTTGACGGTCTTACAAAAGAAGGTCTTAAAACTCTTAAACGTTATGCTCTCAAAGGATGCGACAGCAATATGATTGAAGTCATGTGCTGCGAAGGAGGCTGCGTTGCCGGTCCCGGCTGTTTGGCTATGCCGCGAAAAGCGGCTCTTGCCGTTGACAAGTATGTCAAAACAGGAATAGACTTAAATGATAAACTAAAAAATTCTAAATAAGTGTTATTGAGGACAACAAAAAAGTTGTCCTCTTTTTTTTTACAAGCAAACAATTGTTCTCATTTTTTGTATTTTTATACTTTCTGTTATTTACTTTTTTAAAAAAAATTATTATTTTTTCAATAAATGTATCTTAAATTTATATAAAAAATTTTAAAGGTGTTGATTATGGCTACATATGCAGTTATCGGTGTTCATGAAAATATTGGACGTGAAATTTTAAATTTTATGGAAGAAGACGGAATAAAGAAATCTGACGTCATCGCCGTTGATATTAATTCCCCTCTCGGAACACAAGTTTCTTATGGAGAAGATTATGAACTTGATGTTTTAAATTTGGAAAGTTTTGACTTTAAAAAAGCTGATATTGTTATTTTTGCAACGTCAAAAGAAATTGCAAAACGTTTCTTGCCTAAAGCTGTAAGTGCCAATGTCAAAATCGTCGATGCTTCCGGTTATTCTTTTTCAGACTCCGATGTTCCCATGATTATTGCCGGTATTAATGACAATAAAATTTCTTCAGCCAAAAAGAATATTGTTTCCGTACCTTCGGCATCCGTAACTCAGCTTCTGCTTCCTCTCAAAAAAATTGATGAAAATTATCGTATCAAACGTATCGTGTTGACTGCCTTTACTTCAACTTCGGTTTATGGAAACGAAGCAATGGATGAATTATTTAGCCAAACACGCAAAATCTTCATGAACGAATCCTTAGGTGATGATCAGAAAATTTTTAACAAGCAAATTGCTTTTAACCTTATTCCTCAAGTCGGGGAATTTATCGGTGAAGAAACCTCTTTTGAGTGGGCCGTTAATGCTGAAACAAAGAAAATTTTACATGACGATATTAAAATTCATGCTAATTTTGCCGTTGTTCCCGCATTTATTGGCGAAGCCCAATATGTTAATGTTGAATGTGAAAAGGAAATTGATGTCGATGAAGCGCGAAAGCTGATAAAACAAACAAAAGGAGTTGTTTTTTTTGATAAAAACACAGATGGCGGATATGTTTCTCTCGCTGATGTACAAGGAGAAAATGATATCTATATCAGCCGTATGCGACAAGATGTTTCCGTTGACAACGGCATCAGTTTTTGGTGTGTAGCTGATAATCTTCGTGCTGCGGCGGCTCAAAATACATTTGCTGTTGCTCGCTTATTATTAAAAGCATAAATTTATTTTCCTTTAGGAGGCTCTCAAAATGCGGCATTTTCTGTTTCGTACCTTGTTGGCTTTATGTGTCATTTGTTGCTCTATTCATTTGTCATTTGCTGCTGATATAGATGTCGTTACTACGGATAATGCTGTTATTGATTATGGCAAAATCAATACTGAACTCGACATTATGGAAAAAGAATTAAAACAAAATGCTGTTAAACCTTCTGTTTTTTCCGACTATGTTTCACAACTCAATAAATTTGCTTCAGACATTTATCAAGCAAAACAACAAACTCAACGTGATTTGGAATTTGTTGAAAAACGCATTGAAGCCCTTGGGGAACAGCCTACTGATGGTTCTAAAGAAATTCCTGCTATTGCTCAAAAACGTAAAGAATTTAATAAAGAAGCCTCCGTTCTTAAAGCAAAAATTTCAGAAGCTGATATTTCTATGACACGCATTGAAGAACTTGAAGCGTTGATTCTTGAAACACGTAATAATGCTTTGCTTGGTCGTATTCTTGAGCGTCAATCCCCCCTGATTTTGCCTCAAAACTTTTATCTTGCCAATAAACTTTTTGTTACCTTTGTTTTTGATGTTCTTAAATCTCCAATTGAGTGGTATCACAACTTATCTACTGAGAACAAAACTTTTGTAAAAGACAATATCTTTCTTGTTTTGGTAATCGTTACTTTAGCTTTTCTTTTTAGTGTCTATATTCGTGCTTTTATTTTACGTTTTTGGGGATATAAAACTGTTGAAGATGAAAGAATCCGTTATAGTCGTAAGGTTTTTGCCGCTTTCTTTGTCGCTCTTTCCTATGGTATTATTCCCGCGTCTTTAATTTTAGCCGCCTTGTTTTGGATGTACAGCACTAAAGTCTTTACGATAGGCTTCTTCGGTTTGGTTATTAATTCGTTTCTTTATTACTCTTTATATGTCGTTCTCGGTAGAGCTCTAACACGTGTTACTCTTGCTCCCTATAACGAACGTTGGAGACTCGTTAATACATCAACTCCTAAAGCAAAAAAACTTAAAAATATCCTCTATTTCTTTATCTTAATGATTAGCTTTTGCGCCTTTATGGAGCATGTTTCCAGTACCGCTAATTATCAAATAGAACTTATGTACTATGTTATGACTATTTCTTGTGCCGTTAAAGCCTTGAGCATTATCTTAATTACAAAAGTGATTATGCTTGATGACCATTGTGGAAATACAGAAGAATATGAAACTGTTGATGAAGATAGCGAAGAAACTTCTTTTACCCCTGCGATGAAAATTACTTTCGCTGTTTCTGTTTTTTCTATTTCTGTTTTTATGCTTTCTTTATTCGGCTATCCTCGTCTGGCTGATTTTATTTTCGACAGATGTTTAATTTCGGCCTTAATTATCGGCTTTTTCTTTATTTTGCGTCGTGCCGTTAGTGAAGTTCTCCATCGTGTTCTTTTCTTACGCTTTTGGGCTAAAACTTTTAAATTAAGAAGAAAATTAATTAATAAAATTGACTTTTGGATGAATCTTGTTATCGATCCTTTATTTATTATCTTTGCAGGGCTCATTTTACTTAGTCTTTGGGGTGTATCAACCGATATTCTTATTCCCAGTATTAAAAAGATTATGTTCGGGATTGATGTCGGCGGAGTCAAAATTTCTCTTTTTTCTATCTTCCTCGCAATATGCACTTTTTTTGTCACCTTAACCGTAATGAAAGCGTTGCGCAGTAAATTGGTGACGAATGTTCTTAATCAAATGGATATTGATGAAGGGATCCGAAATTCTTTAGCTTCAGGTTTTGGTTTCGTCGGGTTTATCATTGCTGCAATCCTTGCCATTATAGTCCTTGGCGGTAATCTTAGCAACCTCGCTCTCATCGCCGGTGCGTTATCCGTCGGTATTGGTTTAGGTTTACAGAATATCGTTAATAACTTTGTATCCGGAATTATTCTTCTGTTCGAACGTCCGATTAAAGTCGGCGATTGGGTAAAAATTGATGGTGAAGAAGGTAAAGTTAAACAAATTAATATTCGTGCTACTGAAGTCGAAACATTTAATCGGGCAAGCGTGATTATTCCAAATGCGACACTTCTTTCTAATTCGCTGACTAACCTTACTCATAGCAATAACTGGGCTCGGTATTCCGTCAAAGTCGGTGTTGCTTATGGTTCTGATGTCGATAAAGTAAAACAAATTCTTTTGGACTGTGCCTTTTCTCACAAACGTATTCTTAAAAAACCAGAACCTTATGTTCTATTTCAGGATTTTGGAGCAAGTAGCCTTGATTTTGAATTGCGTTTCTATGTCAGTGATATTTGGAACGGATGGAATGCTCCGAGTGATATGCGTTTTGAAATTAACAGGCGTTTTAAGGAAGAAGGTATTGAAATCCCCTTCCCGCAGATGGTTGTTCACCAAGGTAGCGTCGTTTCTGAAGAAACGGAAAGTCAATTCTATGCTTCTAAGAAAAAGGCAAAAAAATAATGCTTATTAAAGATTTATCTCATAAAAAAATTATGGTTTGGGGGTTAGGTACCGAAGGAAAATCTGTTCTCCGTTATCTCCTAAAACATAATATTTCTAAAGATATCTATATTTATAATGATGAAAATACAGAAATTCCCGATGAATTTAAAACTTTTCCTTTTTATTTCGGAGATGCTCTTAACAATATCATCAACAATGTTGACGTTGTTATTAAATCTCCTGGTGTAAGTATTTATAAAACAGAAATTATTAAGGCAAAAAATAATGGCGTTCTTTTTACCTCATCTACGGATTTGTGCTTTAATGAAGTTCGAAAG
Organism: uncultured Alphaproteobacteria bacterium; assembly: GCA_944390275.1. Lineage (GTDB taxonomy): Bacteria > Pseudomonadota > Alphaproteobacteria > RF32 > CAG-239 > HGM16780. The sequence continues at coordinate 205,448 of CALXPL010000002.1, read as the reverse complement.
AATCATCCTCTTTGCAAACTTATTGCCGTTACAGGTTCAAAAGGGAAAAGCACCAGTGTAAGTGCCTTGTATCATATTATGAAAGAACAAGGCTGTTCTGTTGCTTTGGGTGGGAATATCGGAAAACCGCTTATCGAATTGATTGATGAGAATTACAATTTTATTATTGCCGAAACTTCAAGTTATCAAGCTGCGGATTTAACGTGTTCGCCGCATGTTGCTCTTTTTACGAATCTGTTTTTTGTACACACTTCTTGGCATTTAACCCACGAAAACTATTGTTTGGATAAACTTCATCTTATTGATAATCAATCGTCTGATGATATTTGTTTTATCAATAAAAGGAATCCGGAACTTATGAAATTTATTGAGCAAAAAAATATCTCTCATCATAATATTTCTTATTATGATACGTTTGATAATTTTCATGCTGAAGACAATTTTCTGTATTATAAAAATTCCGTTATTTTAAATCTTAAAAATCTAAAATTATGCGGAAATCACAATTTGGATAATTTAGCCGGTGTCTTTTCTGTTTTAAAATATTTAGGTTTCGATATTTCTTGCGCGGCCAAAGATATGGAAACATTTGAACCTTTAACACACCGCTTGCAAAATGTTAAAACCTTACAAGGCGTTACTTTTATAAACGACAGCATTTCAACGGCTCCTGAAGCTGCTATCGGTGCGATGAAAAGTTTTGACGGCAACATCGCCATTATTTCCGGAGGACAAGAAAATGGTCAGGATTATACTGACTATGCCGATTTTATAAATAACAATTCTAAAATCAAGCTCGCTGTTACTTTATTTCAATGCGGTCCTCAAATTGCCGAATCTATAAAGAATCGTGTTCATCGTAATGATTTTAAGTTATTGGAAGCCTCTTCTCTTGAACAAGCGGTTCAATCTTCTTTTGAAACCCTAAAATCTTGCGGCGGAGGCACGGTTTTGTTCTCCCCAACTTCTCCGAGTTTCGGTTTTTATAAAAACTTTATGGAAAGAGGTCAGCATTTTATTGACATTGTCAATAACCTTGATTATAAATAGTATCGTTCGTTGTGCCGGTTTAGCTCAGTTGGTAGAGCAACGCATTCGTAATGCGTGGGTCGTGTGTTCGAGTCACATAACCGGCACCATTTTTGTAAGCAAGAAAAGAATTTTGATAAACCTTGGTTAGTATCTATATTTTCGAATTATTTAAGTGATAAATTAAGGATGGATATCCGCATTTTGAAAGTATATAATTTTTCTTTAAAATAGAAGCCAGAAACTTTTCTATTTTATTTTTTCCTTTTTCATATGTTGTATTATTTGCTTTGAGCTCAATTTCAAAAAAATTACCAAGTTCTCTAACTTGATCGAATGCAATAATAAAGTCCTTATACTCCCATTCTTGACGATGCTTATTTACTACAATTGCCTTATAATAGCCTAAATTTTCATAAATTTTAAGAGTATTATCTGGATTTGAAATTTCAGTTTCATATTCATCTGAGTACAAATAATTTCCTTTTTCGTCGCGATGAACTTTTTTTAGGCATAATATAAAAATTCCATTACTTAATCTAATTCTTAACCAATAGTCTGATTGTAACTTATTATTAGTATCAAAATAGAAATTAGGATTTACAATTTTATCAAGATAATAATCTACTTGGTGAGTATCTGATTTATAAGAGGCATTTTTTCTTAGCCATTCTAAGAATAATTCCTCTTTAGGCGTTTGAATTCTTAACTCTATTTCTTGTACCATATGACGCTCTTCCTTATAACTCTTGTTGTTTAACAATGATTTAGCATAATTTATAAAAACAAACAAGAATTTTCACAATTTTATGATAATACATCATAAATTCAAACGGTCATCATAAAAACTTCTTTCTTATTTCTAAGACTTTCGATGTGTCCTGAATATATAATTTGATGTTGCAACAAAAAAGGTATCGACATTTTTTTAAAATTTTGCTACTTTTTTAAGTATGATGTGAGATTGATTGCCTAAATCTGCTCACATCATTTTTTTGAACCAAAGAGTCATAGAAATATGGCTCTTTTTTTTGTTTTAATTTTTATTCTTTTGGGAGTTGTATCATGAATATTTATGGTAATTATAAATCACCTCTCGGTTATCAATCCGGAGAAAATTATATTGATAGTTATGGCGTTGACCATAGTGGTTTTTCAACCCGTGACGAGATAGAATATCAAATGGCTCGTCTGGCAAAAGAAAATCAAATCATGCAAAATTTTAACAAACGCGGGATTACAAAAAATTATCCTCAATATGGGACTAATTTTTGGGGTAATTCTGATAATAACTATGGCTTCGGCAGCTCAAGAATTCACGACAATATTGAGATCAAGAATAATAATTCATTTGAAAATACGATGAATACCTTTGGGCAGAGCCAAACCGAGCAGAGTTATGGTTTGGGAAATAGTAACCAGAAACAAAATATTTGGAACAGAAACCAATACCAAACACCGACGCCTTGGGCAAAGCAAAGTTCAGGCTTTGAGAATAACCAACCTGTGCAAACCAAACCCGTTTATGAAAATCCTAATCCCAGACGCTACTCTACGAGAGAAATCCTTTGGGACGGTGTTAAAGGTTTCGGACAAGGTTTCGTTTCCGGATTGGAAAGTTTAGCGAATGGTGTAACTTTGGGCGGTTATGATTGGCTTGATAATGAATATGGTTTAGGTGCTAAAGAAAGACGTCAAAATTTGCAACAAGCAGCTGATAACGCTGATGTGGGACAAGCTTTTGCTCTGGCAAATCAGGCAACTGAACTTGTCGGAAATGGGATAGGTCTTTACGGAATAGCTAATATCCATTCTGCCGCAAGAAACGCTTATAATGCATATAATATCTATAAAGGAACCCGAAATCTTGAAAATCAACTTCAACGCGGTAATAACTTTGAAGATATTTATATGGGGCGTATTGATAGAAACAAACTGAATGAAATTAATAACATTCGGCAAGAACTAGGAGAGCCTACCATTCCTTCAGAAAAGGTCAAACTTCTTAAGAATGATATTCAACATATTTGGAATAGACGCATTCATGAAGGAGGATCTCTTCCCAAAGATGTTGCTCATTCTGTTAAACAAAGTGTGTTTAGTAAAGATAGTCAGGTGTTTCCTGGAAATGTATCTCGCAATCAAGTTATGATTAAAACAGGAGAAAAATATCCTAACATGAGCGCAATCACTAAGGACAATGCTTTCAATGGTGTTAGTATAAGGAGCGCGATGAAAAAGGATCTTTCAACTCTTTTAAGGAAATATCCTGATTTAAAACATTAAATACATATTTACTTTTAAGTAAAAAGGTAAAGTGGCTTTGGATGGACGGCGATCCCCATCATCGGTCTATGAATACGTCATCTTTCGCAGCTCGCCGCATTATTTCTGCACTTCAAAGCCACTCCTTTTTATATAAGATTTGTCCTTATATAAAAAACATATCGGATTGACAAATAATCTTTTGATATGTGAGTTTTATTTTAGTGCATAAACAAAATAAAGTCAATCTATAATTGTATTTCTTTTAATGTTTTTATTTTTCTAACTTTATCTTCAACCTTTTTAATCTCTTGCTAAATGTTGCAACAAAAAAGGTATCGACATTTTTTTAAAATTTTGCTACTTTTTTAAGTATGATGTGAGATTGATTGCCTAAATCTGCTCACATCATTTTTTTGAACCAAAGAGTCATAGAAATATGGCTCTTTTTTTTGTTTTAATTTTTATTCTTTTGGGAGTTGTATCATGAATATTTATGGTAATTATAAATCACCTCTCGGTTATCAATCCGGAGAAAATTATATTGATAGTTATGGCGTTGACCATAGTGGTTTTTCAACCCGTGACGAGATAGAATATCAAATGGCTCGTCTGGCAAAAGAAAATCAAATCATGCAAAATTTTAACAAACGCGGGATTACAAAAAATTATCCTCAATATGGGACTAATTTTTGGGGTAATTCTGATAATAACTATGGATTTGGTAATTCGCAAATATCCTCAAATATTGAGAATATGCAAAAATCTTTTTCTGCTGACAATTTTGACATTACCGGAAGAACTAATTTGAATAATACTCAAAATATAAACGGAAACACCTTAGGAAATATCGTAAATAATACTTTGACTGAAACAAAGGGCTATCACTCACTCTCAAATATGATGGACTCAAATAATTATTATAACCCAATAGAACAAGCCTTACAAATGGATATTGCTTCGGTTTTATCACCTAAACCATTGGGCAATGACGCTAATTCTTATCAAATTGCTCAAAATACCACTCCTAATACGGTGAGTGATGTTGCTTCAGGTAAGATTGATTATTCTCTTTATGGAAATGATTTCAGCAAAGAATTCATTGATGAAATGCTTAATGATAAAGAATTCAATCAAATTTTAAATGAATATATAATTCCTAATGAAGGTGGTTTATCTGATAAGCCAAATGATAGAGGAAAACTAACTAAGTTTGGAATTTCTAAAAATACATATCCAAATGAAGACATTTTAAATCTTATCAGAGAAAGAGCAAATGCTATTATTTATAGAGATTTTTATAAATGGAATGGATTAAACAAATTACCATATCCAATTAGAGGTTTTGTTGTAGATTATGGTATGCCATCTAGTCCGCTTAACGCCATAAAAACAGTTCATAAGGTGCTAGGACTTCCTTCCAAGGGAAATATTATTGGCCCGGCTACCATGGAAAAGCTAAAAAATTTTTCACAACAAGACTATGAAAAATTTTTAGAGCAATATAAACAAAGTATGCTAGAATACTATAATAATATAGTCAGAAATGACTCAACTCAAAAAGGAAACCTAAAGGGATGGCTAAATAGAGCTAACAGAGCTCATCTTGGAAAATAACTTAGTTGGAGAGGTTTTTTTTGCAACCTCTCTTTTATATTGCTTTACAGAAAACCTCGAGTTTACTCGGGGCTGAATGCCAAGGTTTTGGAACAACACCGCTCCACGCCAACGAGCGTGGTCAAACCGTAAGTCTTGTAGCTGTTGTAGAACTCCCAGTTTACTGAGGGATATCTATTTAAAATTTTCAAGTTCAGGTAAATAAGATAACATTTTTTCTTTGCTACTATTTATCAAACCCTGAATATAAGAATGTAGCACCTTTAATATTTCCTGTCGGCTATTTATTTCACATAAATTTCCGCTAGGCCATTCATATTTATTTAAACACGATTGTATGGAATAAGCATCAATTAGTGTCTGTTTGAATTGTTGATATACTTTGATATTGTTTTCAGGATAGACATACAAATTTTTTAGTATTTTTTCAGCAACATTATCATAGCAAAAAAATATTTCATTGTTTTGTGTTGAACAATCATCAAGTTCTTTTTGATATGTCACAAGTAATTTATAATCATCAATAATATCTTTTATTTTATCTTTGCTGCTCCAATCGCTTTGAGAATAAACTTTATCTATATCAATGCCATGATATGTTTCAGCACAAACATTAAAAATAAACAACATCGTTAAAGTAAAGATAAACATAAATCTTTTCATTCTCAAACTCCTAAGGATAAATTGTGGTAATTATAATCTCAAAAATTGAAAATAAGGTTAAAACAAGTCTGATTACCATCGTAACTTTTTTTAAGTTTACTTTAAGATAGTGTGATTGCAATTTAAATTACCCACAACTTGGTAACTCCTTTTAGAGAGGTTCATCTGATAATAACTATGGCTTCGGCTCTTCAAAAATTCGCGACAATATTGAGAATACAATAATACAGTGAGCTAAATCCTAAATTACCTCTCTTGAATGTATGTTATTCAGATATAAAACTCTTTTGATGATAACGTTTTGTCATTTAAACCCTCTAATATTAAATATTAGAGGGTTTTCGATACATGATTGCTTTAGGAAATAAATAAGCTATGGAATATTTTCTTATTTTATAACCATAGATATTATCCATATTTTCTATAAAAAGCTTAGAAATTGGATAATAATACCCATTAAGTATATATGTCTCTCCAATGATTGTTTGTGGCGATGTAATAATGGTTGCTTTATAGGCTTTACCATCTATCAATACTTCTCCCTCAAAACATAAATCGAATACACTTTTATCAAGTTGAAAAAAATAATAATGCTTCCTTACATAAATAGATTTTTTTAAAATTTTTATCATTACAGTCTGAGGACCGTTTTGAAATTTTTTTATAATTTTTTCTTGTTTCTTAATTTTTCGATACATTTGTATCGCCCAATAGCATAATATAATACCTAATAATGTTTTCATACTCATAAAAATTCAAATAAAACAATAATTTAATTTTGGTGTTATTATATGTAGAAATTAAAAAATGTAAATTAAAATTTGTGGCTAACTCCTAAATTACCTCTCTTGAATGTATGTTATTCAGATGGATAATTATTTTGTTTCAACCTTGCATAAAAAAAGTTCTTCAAAAGATAATACTTTTGAAGAACTCACAATCAATTATTTGTAAATAATTTCTTGCTCTTTTAGTTCCTGAGGCAATCCATTTTTCAGACGGTAAACGACTACTGTCGATACATGCCTATCAAGGTAAAAATCTAAAACCTCATGCAACTCTAATGATGGAAAAACTAACTCCACAGCATATTCTGCTTTTTCATCTTTTAATAAATATGTTGGAAATTGCTGTATTATCTCATCCATACTTGGACGAAGACATCCATAATATCCACCATAATGATGATAGCAGACAAATTCACTCACTTTTTCCAATGCTTCGACTGCTAAAATTTCTCCGTTTTTATCTCGGAGAACAGAAGAATCAACAAAATTAAAGTAAAAACTTTGCGTCAGAGGTACCGGTTTCGACCAATACAATCCTTTTTTCAGTGAGCTACCTTCTTTTGGGCGCATAAGAGGTTTAATACGTTGTGCCAATTTAACAATATCTTCTGTCGGCATCTGTTCCTTTTCCATTAGCATTCTAGCCAATGCCAAGTAATGATTTTGCACCATAGAACACCGTGAAGACAACGCCTGTTTTAGTCTTCTTAATTTTTTTTCAAATTCATTCATAATTCCAGAAATTTAAATTAATAATTAAATAAATAATATTGCCTAAGGTAGAAAATAACAAATTTGGATATTTTTGTCAATACTAGATGCGATTTTTCTTTTTGGACTTTAATTTTTTTCGCTGTTACTAAAATATAAATAATAGGCTATACGCACTGCTCCTTTATTCATCTAATATACTCCAGCCTTCTCCATAGCGATTATTCGGGCTGTCCTTGCGATAGCGACTGCCTGCTCCGTAGGGGTTGTTTATACTATCCGGAGAATATTTACTTCCGTATCTGCCATAAGGATTGGATATTGAGTCGGGATCATAGGGATTATCACTCAACTTTCCTTGATAATTTCCTTCACTGTCATATAATTTCGGAGCATCTGTAGCATATGGATTATTTACGGATTTATTACTGTAGCGGCTGCCATACTCCCCATACTCATTATTTATACTATTTTGATTATACTGACTCCCGGCTCCATAACTGTTACTCGTTGAAGAACTATCATACGGATTTGAACTTAATTGTCCTAAATATTTTGCCTCTGCTCCCATCGACATACTTAACAAGGCTAAAATCATATACAAATATTTTTTTCTCATATTACCCCCTTCCTTTTTTTTTCTTTTACTACTCTAAATTTAATTTAAAGTAAAAAATAAACTCTGAAATTTTAATTTCAGAGTTTATTTTCAATTTTACAGAATACTTATTAGTCTGCGTTCTTTGATTCTTCACGAGCTTTTGCTGCTGCGGCCAAATCATCGGCAATACGAGCAGAACGTCCACGCAAAGCGCGCAAGAAATACAATTTTGCACGGCGAACTTTACCAACGCGAGCAACTTCTATTTTTGCAACATTTGGTGAATACAACGGGAATACACGTTCTACACCTTCTCCAAATGAAATTTTTCTAACGGTAAATGAAGAATTCAATCCGTCATTCTTACGTGCAATACATACTCCTTCATAAACCTGAATACGTTCTCTATCACCCTCTTTTACTTTGGTGTGAACTTTTAATGTATCACCAGGTTTAAACTCAGGGATGTTCTTTCCTTCGATGAGCTTAGAAATTTGCTCTTTTTCAATATTTTCAATAATGTTCATCTGTCTTACCCTTTTTAATTTTTTTAACCTTATACACCTAAACCTTTTTCAAATCAAGATATTTTTGATAAAGATCCGGGCGTCGTTCTTTTGTTATTTTTTCCGCTTGTTCTAAACGCCATTTGGCAATATTTTGATGATGACCGCTCATGAGAATTTCCGGTACTTTACGCCCTTCCCAATCAATTGGCCTCGTGTATTGCGGATGTTCCAATAATATGTTTTCAAAACTTTCATCCGATAATGAAGCTTCATTTCCTAAAACTCCCGGTAAAAGTCTTATTATCGCATCCATCATTATTAATGCTGCCTGCTCGCCACCCGTTAAAATATAATCGCCTATGCTTATTTCTTCGATCCCGTATTCTTCTATTATACGTTCATCTATTCCTTCAAATCTGCCGCAAATAATCGTCAAATTCTCTTCTTTGCTTAACTCATGGGCTTTTGACTGGGTGAGAGGCCTCCCTCTCGGGCTCATGTATATTATACGGCCATCTTGGTAGTTCGCTTTTATCGCTTTTCCCAATATGTCTGCTCGCATAATCATTCCGGCTCCTCCGCCACAGGGGGTGTCATCTACTGAACCATGCTTATCTGTTGCATAATCCCTGATGTTCACCGTCTCTATTGACCACTTTCCTTCATTCAGAGCTCGTCCGGTTAACGAATATCCTAAAAATCCCGGAAATATCTCAGGAAAAATAGTAAATACTTTAACCTTCATTTTCGACGTTCTCTTCCTCGTCAATAAAGTTTAGCAGTACAGACTCAACAATAATATAGCCATCTTTAATATTTACTTCCGGAACATATTGTTTGTTAAAAGGTATCATCGTCAATTCGCCTTCAGTGCTTTTGATTTCCAAAACATCTCCAGCCCCAAAATTATAGACTGATGCGACTGTTCCTACTTGGGCCTTATTCTCTTGCAAAAGTACTTTTAAGCCTATTAAATCTTCAAGATAAAATTCATCTGTTTCTAATTCCGGAAGAACTTCTCTTGAAATATACAACTCTGTACCTTGCAAACTTTCAGCTGTCGTTCTGTCGTCTATACCTTTTATTTTAACTCTCAATAATTCCTTTGAATGTCCGATCACTTTAATGTCAAAGTGCTTACTTCCGTCTTTATTTTCCACCGGTCCGTATTTGTCAAGATTGGTATCGACTTCCGTAAAACTTTTTACTTTTACCTCGCCTTTGATACCGTGTACTCCGACTATCTTACCAATGCAGACTTTCTTAGCACTTGTCATTATTGTTTCCTTCGTTTAGAAAAACGTGTTTATCGCTTATTCAGCTGTATTTGCTTCACTTGAAGCGGCAGCTGCTGCAGCGGCTATCTCTGCTTTTTCTTTCATTCTTTCTTGTGCTTTGGCTTTCGGAGCTGATTTCTTTGGTTGTTCACGAATTACCGGAGCTGCACACAAGCCTAATGTAGCAAAAAGCTTTTGTAATCTTTCTGTCGGTTGCGCACCTTTAGAAATCCATGCTTTTACCTTTTCTGCGTCAACTACTAATCTTTCTGCATGATCTTTAGGTAACAACGGATTAAATGTTCCTAATTTTTCAATAAAACGACCATCGCGAGGAGCTCTTTGATCTGCTGCTACGATACGATAGAACGGACGTTTTTTTGAACCTCCGCGTGATAGTCTGATACGAACTGCCATTTCTTTTTCCTTTCTTTCTTGTTTAACCTATTTCCGTTTTTGGCTTAAAACGGAAACTTTCCTCCGCCTAGCATTGAGCCAAACGGATTTTTTCCTATCATTTGGGAAGCAAGGCCTTTCATTCCGCCCATTTTTCCCATCCTTTTCATCATTGTAGACATCTGCTCATAAGACTTAAGCAGTTTGTTTACTTCATGAACTTCTACTCCGGCTCCCGCAGCTATTCTCTTTTTACGCGAGGCTTTGATTATGTCCGGATTTTTTCTTTCTTGTTTGGTCATTGACAATATTATTGCTTCTTGTCTTTTAATTAAATTATCACCTATTCCGGCTTGTTCTATTTGTGTCTTAAATTTTGACAAACCCGGCATCATACCGATAATTCCGCCCAAACTTCCTATTTTTTGAACTTGTCTGAGTTGTGAAAGCATGTCCTCTAAATCAAAACGGCCTTTCATCATTCGTTGCGCCATTTTTTCCGCTTCATCTTTATCTACTTTTTCTATGGCCTTTTCAACTAAGGATACAACATCTCCTTGACCAAGAATTCTACCGGCCAATCTATCCGGATGAAACTCTTCAAATTCCTCAATTTTTTCACCTGTTCCTAAAAATTTTATCGGAACATTGGCAACCATCTTCATGGATAATGCGGCTCCGGCTCTTGATGAACCATCAACGCGGGTCAAAACAATACCACTCAACCCTACCTTTTCGTTAAATTCCTTGGCAACATTGCAGGCATCTTGACCAATCATCGAATCGGCAACTAACAATGTTTCTACCGGTTGTGTTATCTTTTTTATCTCCACAACTTCATTCATTAATTTGTCATCAATATGTAAACGTCCTGCCGTATCTAAGATGACAATGTCATAGCCGCCTTTTTTACCTTCTTTGATTGCTCTTTGAGCAATTGATTCCGGCTTTTCATCTTTGATAATCGGCAATGAAGCCACACCGATTTTTTCCGCTAGTTGAGCTAATTGTTCCTGTGCCGCTGGTCTATATATATCTAATGAGGCTAATAAAACTTTTTTCTGTTTTTTTAATTTTGCCGCTATTTTGGCTGATGTCGTTGTTTTTCCGGAACCTTGAAGACCTACCATTAAAATACATGCCGGAGGAACTGCATTTAAATTTAGCTTATTTTCTTCAGCACCTAAAAGTTTTACCAGTTCATCATGAACTATTTTTACCACCATTTGCCCCGGCTGTATCGACTTAACAACTTTTTCGCCCAGTGCTTGTTCTTTTACCTGAGCAATAAACTGTTTTACAACCGGCAAAGATACGTCAGCTTCCAACAAAGCAATTCGTATTTCTCGCATTGCTTCATCGATGTCTTTTTCATTCAGCACCCCGCGAGAGGTTATTTTCGCAAAAGCTGAACTCAATTTCTCTGTTAACGCATCAAACATTTTGTTCCTTTTTATACATACAAGTTTGGCGACAGTGGGCGAAAACTCGCTGACTGCCGGCACCCCGCAGAAGTGTATTCTTTCTACTTTGCACTTATTTTTTTGGTATTTATATAAACAAATCCGCAAAGAGTCAATGATTTTTTGTTACATTTTTGTTAAATATTGCTTTTTGCTTGCTTATTCCTCTTGCGTAATTGGCCTTTTTATGCTATGTATTTTAACAGAAAAAAATTATTATTAACTAAAAAATAAAAAAAAACTATGGAAACAATTCTTGAAATTTCCGCAGCAATTTTTTTCGGTGTCCCATTTATTATTTTGCTTGGGGCCGGTGTAATAAATTCTTTTTCTAAAAAAGAGAAAGAATTACTTTAAAAAAACAGGGTTTGCACCTTCTTTTAGAATTATCTCTAAAATTTTGAAGCGGCAAACCCTATTTTTGTACGATTATGCTTTTATTTTAAGAAGTAATCCCTTAAATAAGTCTGCAAATCATCAACATTAACGCGCGTTTGCGTCATTGTATCTCTATCTCGAACGGTTACCGAAGCCGGTGCCTTTTCGATTGTTTCAAAATCAACCGTTAAGCACAACGGCGTTCCTATTTCATCGTGGCGCCGGTATGCTTTTCCGATATTACCCGTGTTCTCAAGCGCAACTCTTCCTATTCCCAATTTTAACAAACTTTGCTTTATCTCATGGCACTTATCCATAATTAAATCATTGTTCTTTTTGAGCGGAATTACAGCTACTTTAATCGGTGCCAAATGCTTCTTTAACTTCAACACGATGCGGCTATTTCCGCCTCCCAAATCTTCCTCTTCATAGGCCTCAGTCATTACTGCCAAAACACCGCGGTCTATTCCCATTGACGGTTCAATAACAAACGGAACTTCCCATTTTTTTGTTTCATCATCAAAAATGGCCAGTTTTTGCGTTGATTCCGAATTTGCATGAACATGAGAAGAAAGCTCAAACTCTTCTTGTCCTTTTGTATGATTTCCTAAATCATAATCGGTTCTATCCGCAATACCTTCCAATTCTTCCATACCGTGAGGGAATTGATATTCTATATCATAGCAGGCTTTTGCATAATGCGCTAAATCTTCCTTCGGCGTAACATAAATATTGATATTTTCACGTTTTAACCCTTGTGCTTTCCACCACTTGATACGTTCTTCCTTCCAATATTCATGCCAACGTAAATCGTCCCCGGGCTTTACAAAAAATTCAAGTTCAGCCTGTTCAAATTCACGAACCCTAAATATAAAATTGCGCGGAGTTATTTCATTGCGAAATGACTTTCCGATTTGTGCAATACCGAACGGTAATTTTCGCGATGTTGAATCAACAACATTCTTAAATTGCGTAAAAATTGCCTGTGCCGTTTCCGGGCGCAAATAAGCAATATTTTCAGCATTATCAACCGGTCCAACCGTTGTTTTAAACATTAAATTAAAAGGACGAGGTTCGGTTAAATCTGTCGAACCACAGTTTGGGCATTTTCCGTCTTTTATATGATCTGCGCGGAAACGCCCTTTACATTTACGGCAATCGGTCATCGGATCAGAAAAAGTATCTTCATGGCCTGAATAATGCAATACTTTGCGATTGGTGAGAATCGAAGCGTCCAACCCTTCAATATCATCCCTCTCATAAATCATCGCACGCCACCAAGCCGCTTTTAAATTATTTTTTAATTCGACACCCAAAGGACCATAGTCATATACTCCTTGCATTCCCCCGTAGATATCGGCATTTTGAAAAATAAAGCCACGGCGTTTGCATAAAGAAACTAATTGGTCCATTGTCTTTGCTACCATTTTTCTCGTCCTTATTATAAATTATAATTAAATTTTAACTTATTCTCTTCTATAATGATTTTTCTTAAAAAGCAAGCGGAGATAAATAATAATGGCAAAAAAGACTATAAAATCAATTAAAGTCGCTTTAATTTATGACTTCGACGGAACACTTAGCACTACCGATATGCAAGATTACGGTCTTATTCCCGAATTTGGCATGGAACCTAAAAATTTTTGGCCAATTGCTAATCAATGGTCTATTGATAACGGTGCCGATCAAGTAACGGGATCCATGTACTTTTTTGTTAAAACCGCTCGCGAAATGGGAATTAAACTTACCCGCGAAAATTTTCGCAACGCCGGTAAAAAAATTGTTTATTTTAAGGGTGTTGAACAATGGTTTGATCGAATGACCGAATACGGTAAAAAACTTGACTTGGAAATTGAACATTATATTATTTCTGCCGGTTATGAAGAAATTATTGAAGGTTGCAAAATCTATAAATATTTTAAAGATGTATTTGGCTGTAGTTTTGCATACGGCATTGACGGGACTCCGGTTTGGCCGGCTCGCGTTATTAACTATTCTACCAAAACACAATATCTTTCAAAAATTAATAAAGGTCTCGGAAAATTAGAAGATCGTCTTGTTAATGAATTTATGCCTGATGAAGAAAGGCCTATTCCTTTCCGACGCATGATTTATTTTGGCGACGGAAGTACCGATATTCCATCCATGAAACTTACAAAAGAAAGAAACGGAACAGCCATAGCCGTTTATAACCCCAACGATACTAATACTTCTAAGAAAAAAGCTCTTAAACTATTAAAAGATGGACGCGTTAATTTTGCTCTCCCTGCTGATTATCGAGAAGGCAAACAAATTGATATTGTTATCAAAACTATTCTTGATAAGATTGCGAAAGAAAGAGATTTGGAAATTCTTCAAGCTAAAGAAGAAGCTAAGAAAAAAGAATTGTAAAGATGTAAGACTCTACCGATTAAATTTGGTAGAGTTTTTTCTATTAATCTTTTTAGATATAATTCACTTTTCTCATACAAACTGATTAGAAATCTATTTAATAAAAAAAATTGTTGTTTTTGAAAAAAAATGCTTGCCAAATAAAAAAAAATATCCTAAATATTTCTTGTCTTCGTTAATTGGGGTGTCGCCAAGTGGTAAGGCATCGGCTTTTGGTGCCGACATTCGTTGGTTCGAATCCAGCCACCCCAGCCAATTTTAAAATAAAGCCTTGTTTTTACAGGGCTTTTTATTTTTTTATCTCTGAAAAAGTCAAAACTGCTAATAACTTCTGCTAATAACCTCATTGTCATTAGGCTAATTTATGAGGTAAAAGATGACAATATTCGACCGAGGTTATTCATTCTATGTGGTAGTAAATGTCCCTCGCCCATTAATTCCTATTTTTAAGAGAAAACAAATTTGGAAATCTTTACATACAAGAGATAAAAAAGTTGCAAATATCAGAAGCTTGTCTACAATAGCAAAAATAAACACAATGTTTGTAAGGGAAATGCAAATGAAACAGCTAAAAGGCTTTGGAGATGATTTTGATCTTGAATTTGACAGTATTTTTTTCAACGTACAAAAAATTCAAGAACCTTACGAATATAGTGATAGCGCTGTAGAGGACATTGCCCTTGATTTTTGCATAGAACAAATATCTGCAGATAGAGGAAAGATTATAAAAAGTGATGACACGCTAAATTATTATAATCTTCTTCTTAAAGAATATGTTGAAGAATACCATTTGCACCACTTTACCGCAATTGAAAGTTCGCTTGAAAAATATCTATATAATAAAAGGATGCAAAAGCCAACAGTATCATGTAAAGAAAATATGCTTCGTGCATTTATGTTAGCTTTTATTCAATACTTAGAAATTATCATCGAGTACATTAAAGGAGCCGAAATTAGAAATTATCCAATAAAGCTCATATCCTCCCCTCCATTGATTGAACAACTACAAAAAACAAACCTTGATCCAATTACTTATAAAAAGCCAAATTTAACTTTAAGCGAGCTTGCTGAAACTTATAATAATGAACTCTCCAGAAATAATGTATCTCAAGCTCAAAAAAATAAAATCAATCAAAGAATGAGAGTAATAAGCGAATTGTTAAACAATAAAAAGATTCGCGATATAGAACCTGAAGATCTACAAGAACTAGTCTTAACTTTACAATTTTTACCATTAAGACTGAAATCAGAACAGATTTCTCATCTTGATAAAATTATTAATGAAAACAAAAAACATCCTGAAAGATGTATCTCAGACAAAACTTGTGCTGATTATGTTCAATCTTTAAAATCTATCTTCACGTGGGCTTTAAAGCGTAAATATATCAGAGAGAATGTTATGGATGAAATAGATATACCGTCTCCGGAAAAAACAAAAGAGATTACAAAATACCAGCCGTTCTCCGTGCAACAACTGCAAAAAATCTTCCACAGTGACTTTTATTCCAAACATTGGGATAATAACCGACAACGACGTTCTTTCTTTTGGATTGGGCTATTGGGCTTATATACAGGAGCCAGACTTAATGAAATTTGTCAGCTCCAATTTGATGATATTCAAGAAGAAGACGGTATTAAATTTATCAGCATAAATGAAAATGACGGTAAACACGTCAAAACTAAAGCTGGTATACGTAAAATTCCTATTCATCAAGAGCTTATCAAATTAGGATTTTTGGAATTTGTAAATTTCATGAAAAAACAAAGCCCTGCAAAAAACAAACGCATTTTTATGGATTTAGAGCCAAACACACGCGGAGAGTTGTCTGCTCAACCGTCTAAATGGTTTGGGAAGCTCCTTGATTCTCTCGATTTGAAGGACAAAGGACTTGTTTTTCACTCATTCCGCCATACCGTTAGAACGATTTTAAGGAACAATAACTGTCCGATTGACCGTGTGCAAAGGCTTTGCGGTTGGGAGGGTTCTAATTCCCTCTCCGAACACTATGGAACAATCAGTATCAAAGTCTTAGCTAATGAATTAAACGAAAAATTAGTATATGAAGGTTTAGACTTAAGCCATCTGTATATATAGAAGGAAGCTGATATGTCAAACATAACAAAAGAATTCATTTGTCCTTGTTTATCTTTAAAAAAAGAAATAATTGATAATAATCAAGAATTAATATACGAAAATGTATTCTTACATATTTTGCCTTATTTAGTTACAGATAAAAAAAATTTAAAAAAGTATCACACTTTGGTGTCATATGATATACAAGATGTTCTCATTTCTGACCAAGATATTAACGTACAGAAAAAATTTATATCAGCAGCAATTAGTAAGAAAAAAACTCTCACCCATGTGGATCTGAAAACTAAAGATAAATACTCAATTTTTTATTCCGAATACAAATACTATAAAGATAATGTCGATAGTATGGCTTACAATGTTACATATAGAAATTTAGATGAAGCCCTTGAAAAACAATATCGCCAAATTATGATTGTCTATTTCATAGTGCAAAATCTCATACGTCTTGCAAATCACGAAAAATTATACAGCATTGCTAACGCAAAAGACCTAGCTGTAATAAGCTTTATTGATGATGAAAATAAAGAACTTTATAAAAACAGAGCTGTTACTACAGCTTGGAATAATCTTCACGATAACGCTCTAATTATCTTTGGATTTGTACAAAACTTACTTAATAAACTCGGCTGGACAGACACATTCAAAATTCAAAAATTTCTTGCACAGGATCATTACAATAAAATAAATGAATGTCTTTATTCGGATAAATTGCAATCTGCTTTCAAGAACCACATGTCATACAAGGGTGATATCAAAAATATCTTATCTTATAGCTTATTTGCAAGTGAAACTATTAGCAACAAAAAGCATATCCAAGCAAAAGACTATTATGATGGAACAGCCTTAAGCTCCAAGATAATAACAAAATTAGAGTTAATAAAAGAAGAAATTAATTTTCTTCCAATATCAAATGAAGAAAAAACCTTTATTTTAGATTCCAAAAAAATCTAAACTACATATAATTTCCATACACAACAATATACATTTTATTTTGTAACCACATACATTTATTTTTGTATGTGGTTTTTACATCATACAAATATTTCGGAACATAGTCGTTTTTCCTAATCGTTTATTTTTCAATCATTTTTTGAGACAATAAAAGTATCAAGCAAGGAATATTGTTTGGTATTGTTTTAATAATTTTAGGAGAAATAAAATGTTAAAAATAAAAAAATCTTTGAATACAAAAAAAGCTAAGAAAGTTAAAAATGAAGTATTCACATTATTAAAAAATGCATACGAGTTAGAAGATGAAATAAAAAGCATGAATCTTCAAAGTAACGATAAGAAGCAACAGGCTATTGCTGGATTATACAAATATTCGAAAAGCATTATAAGTTCACCGTCTAAAACTGAATATAAAAAACAAATCAAACAGTTTGTTGCAGAGTTTTTTTCTAATGTTGCAGATAAGAGAATAACAAGATTGAAAGCCAAAATTATTCGAGCTCTGACTGTAATGTACAATAATAAGGTCAAAAAGAAAGATGCCTTAAATTTCATAAAAAAACATACTCTTAAAAATTTGTATAACGGATTAACTGCACCGGAAGCAAAAAAGAGATACCAGCAAAATGCAGATAATCGCAACAACGTCATGAACATTTTGAAGGGAAAAACGGTCGCATACATCAAATTTGACGATAAAAGCTATGTTATCCACGACAAAAGCTTACTGCAACGAATAATCGCATCTTCAAAATGCAAACAAATAAAACGGTAGATGTCACACTTGTAGGTGCTGGCCACTACAAACACCAGCACCTGCAGAGCTGTATACATCATAAAATACACAAAAATGTTAGTATTGAAAGGAAAAAAACATGAATATTTCAATGAAATCATATGCATCAAAGTTTGAAGACAATGCAAGTTGGCAAATAAACATTCTTAATAAGTCAATTGCACAATACGGAAATTCATTAGAAGAAAAGACCAAATTATATAAGTATATTCTAGGTACTAAACAGTTTGGATTAATGCAACCATTAGCATTAAAAGTTTCTGCAAATATTATTCATAAGCACCTAAAAAAGGTTGTTAAGACACATCAACAAGGTAAATACACCATGTTCACCATAGTTTGTGGCTATAACTTTGGTAAAGATAAATGGAATATGAATTATGAAAAACTGCAAAACAGAGTGAAAAAACTACTCAAAGGCTATGATTATATAGCCACAGTAGCTCTTGATGAATTTCCTAGAGAAAAGTACTTAGGCAACGGAACCTTAATGTCTTGGCACGTACACGGAATATTCTTTAAGAAACCTTCACGTTGGCATATTGGTAAAATCAACAAAAGTATCAAACAAAGAGGACACAAAATAATTCCTCTAAAGAATGCATCATTCACACGAATGATAGACTGTATTTACTATGCATTCAAAGGTCCGTTTGGCGGCAAAGTACAAACCACAAACAAAAATGGTAAAGAGAGCTTCCGCCACATAAAACTTCCCCTTTTCTCTTACTATGAAAACTTAGTCAAACTTAAAAAATATAAAATTTACGACTTTATGTTTGCGGGAGGAAAAGGAAAAAAAGTGTTAAACGAAATCGTTAAGGAGATGTGTCATGACCAATATTAATCTTAATATGCAACAGCTTTTAGCCGTTAACTCAACTTCTCGTATCACTTATGTTAATGCAGGAGCCGGAACTGGAAAGACGACAACTTTGGAAGCTCGTATTGAAAAAATAGCTAAGAAAACCGCTCCTTGGAACATAATCGTATTAGCTTTTAATACTTCCATTGTTGAAGATATCAAGAAGAAATTAGCAACGCATATTAGCGCTAAAAAAGTTAACAAAATGCAGATTTATACAATCCATGCATATGCACTAAAAATACTTTCAACACGAGTTAAAATACAGAATGAGCTTTTAACTCAAGAAAAACTGATTAAGTTTATTAGAAACGCGTGGAACAAATATAAAAAACTAAACCACTATAAAAAACAAAATAGAAAAGATAGCGAAAACAAGACCAGACAAGTAATAGATACCGTCTTGAAATGCAGGGAAAATAATAGTTACATAAAACAATGTTCTAAAGAAATGCAATTATTTTATAGAGCATTCAAACAAGAATTGAAAACATCTAAAAGTTATGATTTTGCAAGGATTGTAAAAGTGGCTACAAAATATATTCCACAAAGTAATACACCTCAATATATATTTGTTGATGAGTTTCAAGATACTTCCGAAACAAGATTTAATTTTATTAAAGCTTTAGTTGGAGATATTAACTATCTTTTTGCAGTGGGAGATGAAGACCAACAAATTTTAGAGTGGTGTGGGGTAAAAAATAACAATGTAAATAAATTATCCCAACTTTATAAAGAAGAGTTTAAAGAGTACAGGCTCGAATACAGCTATCGTTTAACTAACATATTAGCACAAAAATCAAATCAACTTTTGAGCATGTTTAATAATAGAATTTCAAAAACTTTAATAGGAGGGAATAAAACCAGAGGGAGTTTTCAGATTAAAAAGTTTACAAGAACTTCTAAAGAAGTTAGTTGGTGCAAAGATTTTATCTACCATCTATTACAACGTAATATAAAACCACAAGATATTGCAGTACTATATAGATGTGAGAATATGATGAGTACTGATATTGCAAAAATGGGAGTATATCAATCAACCATCCATAAAGCCAAAGGACTCGAATTTGAATATGTTATTTTAATCGGTGTTGAAGAAGGAATATTTTCTCGTAACGATGAAGCTATTGAAGAAGAACTTCGTGTTTTATATGTTGGTATGACCAGAGCCAAAAAAGGGCTAACAATTACATACATTAACAATAAGATGAGAAAATTCAATAACGGTACATACAAACAAGTAAAAAAATCAAGATTTTTAGAATACTTAAAATAAAAGTCTACGGTAGACCTCCTATCGGTATGTGGTTTATTTATCACATACCGATTTTTTTATGACTTTAAGACTTTATACAACAAACACCGGCTGATTTTGTATTCTTGGGCGAGAGCTGTTGCATTCGTATTCCTATCAGCCATTTTAATTTTGATTTCATTTATTTGTTCTTTCGATAATTTCTTCTTTCTTTCCTTTGAATAAGCTCCGCGTTGTTTTGCACATCGAATTCCCTCTCTTTGAATTTCTAACAAGTTTTCTCTATAAAATTGATTGATAGCTCCAAGCATCGAAAGCATTAAGTTCTGAAAAGGATCATTCTTATCGGGAGTGAATGTTAAATGTTCTTTTTCAAAACTAATTGTAGCTCCTTTTGACGTAATCTCTTTAACCAGATTAATCAAATCAGTTAATGAACGACTTAACCGATCCATTGATAAACAAGAAATTTTATCTCCTTCACGTAAATTTGATAACATAGCTTGCAGTTGTTCTCTGTTAACATTTTTACCAGATTGTTTATCACAGTATAATCTGTCGCATTCGACTTCTTGTATTTGTCGGTCAAGGTTTTGGTCTGTTGTAGAAACTCTTGCATAATGAAATAACATTTTATCTCCTTAATTGTTTACTTAACGTTTAATTGTCGCTATACATTTGTAAAATTGCTGCAAAAGATATTTTAATTACACACTTTGGGAGCCAATTTTACTGTTTAGATAAGTTATACTTTAATTATACAGCCTCCAGAGAGAGAAAATATACCTGTCTAAGACATATTTGATACTTTCTGCAGTTGATTGTATCTATGCTCTTAAGCAGGATATCCTCTAAATCGGAGCTGTCGTAAAATTTTATTTTGTCTTTGGTTATTCGTTTAACAATCGTGTAATGGTCGATAAACTCACTCTTAACACGTATTAAAGCCACTTTACCATTTAAGGCTTGTTGCTTTATGTTTTCGGTCAACTCAGCTAAATTGAGTTTCACATTCCAATATGGCCGTGCATAAATCAATTTTTGATGCAAATATTGCTCCAGCCATTCATTTGCATAATGCAAAATCATCTCCAGTCGTTTATGGCTGGCTCCGCAACTGTTTAATTCATACAAAGCCTCAAAATAGCTGACACCGTAAATTATATGGTCATAAAGCTCCTGCCATTCGTTATATTTGAGCTTTAAGCCAAGAGCCTGTAGCGCATTAAGTGTTGAGTAAACCGAACAATACCTCGAAAAATATCCTTGATTAAACGGTTTCATATCAGTATTCATCCGCAAACATAATGGTCAGAACTCGGTTGGTTTGTGTCTCATCGTCAGGCTGAGGAGAATAAAATTCATAATTCAAGTCATACATATCAATTTTCCAGAAGATTTGTTGTCCTTGATATTCAAAACAGCCAAAGTCGTGTTCACCATACGGATCGTTATCTTCCGTAAAATTATTAAAGGTTCTAACTTTTTGCATAATCTCTTGTTGTTGCATCAGTGGTAAAGCTGATACACCGCAAGTCAACAGCACCTTACCACCTTCAAAAGTCTTACGGAACTTGTCGTTTTGAGCTGCAATTTTTTTCACATCAATTTTATTTTCCATATCGCACCTCCTTTTTACTCAACATCAAACCAAGCCATAGTTGTCGCTAATAAATGATTGTAGTCACCGGACATAGCTTCTTTCATGAATTGGTCGATTTCTTCTTGTGGAAGATGAGCTCTTTCCATAGCTCTCTTGCATAAGCCTAAAATCATAAATGCATTACCATCTCGTCCAACAAGTTGAACTGTAATTTCCGGATGTTTGATTTTTGTCATTGTTTTACTCCTTTAAAATAAAAAAAAGAGCCTCAACACAAGGTTGAAGCTCAAAACGTTACAATTTAGGTGGACGATATGCCCGATAACAAACTTATTTCTGAATTTATAGGTTATTGGTGACATATCGTCCTCCTTTCACACCAAAACAAAACCTTATCCGCTCTGATGAAAAAGCGAACTAAAGAGGCCTAAATTTTGGTGATTTATATTTGAAGTTAAAACGAATCGACTCAACTTCAAATATAATATATTATAACATATTCTAACATAAATTGCAAGTTTAAAATCAACAAAAATCAAGGAAAATCAATAAATTAAATAATAATTTTGACATATAAACCAAGTTTATTTTAGGAGCTAAAAAATGAATGAATTGACGACAATTCGAAAAATATTGGAGCGTCTTACAAAATACATCACAAAAAAGAAGGGATACATCTGTCAATACTGTGGGCATAGAAGCCTTCAACCATACGGAGGAAAATGCGCACAATCAAAATCCGGCCACCACCACTACATCGCTGCAGAACATTAGAAAGGATTATTTCAAAAGAAGATACAATAAAATAAACTTTAGTTCTATAAAAATATTACAAATCTAAACCAAGGGCTTCACTCAATTTACTACTAAACTTTTCCTTTGTATTATCTTCATTATAAAACGGCATGCCAACAAGCTTATATTTTAAATTATTTAATTTAAAAATATATTTACCTTGAGATTCAATAGACAACAATAAATCTTCTTTCCACTGGTCTCTTTCAAAAAGATGCTCACCTTTTGGCTCTATAAATATCTGAAAAGTTGATACATCTTTTTGCCCTTTTTCTTTAACAAATAATACAAAATCAGGCTCAAAAGGTTTTCCATCTTTGAAATTATATATTTTAAATAATTTTTCACTTCTAACCAAATAAAATTCTTCATATTTAGCTTTGATATCATCCGCTCTATCACTAATATATTTTATAAATAGTTTTTCTTCTTTTGTTCCATAATTAGTATCATAAACAAACCAATCTTTCTCAAACAAATCTATTTGTCTCAGTCCTGCTATTTTTGTTTCGCGCCATTCTTTTAATCTTTCGTCATCAGAATCATCATTATCTTTCTCAATTCTGAGCTTTTTATTAACTACTATTTCTGATATAGGATAAGGTTCAAAATCAAAAGTACCTTGATACTCAAATGTTTCCTTCTTTATCATATGTTCAATTTCAGATAAGATATAAAGGACAAGTTTTCTCTTTTGTATATTTGATATGTTTTGAATAGCTGAAGACAGCCCAGATATCCTAATTGTTTTTGATAACAACTCATTATTTATAAAGTCATTAATACTTAATAAATTAGGAAAATATTTTTTAATATTATCAAACTTGTAAAATTCTAAACAGTCTAAAGCTGAACGAATAACATTTATATTAAAATCAGATAACCTATATTTTTTTGAAGTAACTGCAACACCCTCTGATAGCTCTAATTTTACTTTTTCGTCAAATATAGAGGTTTTCGTTATTGAATTTGTTGCAATTTTTATAGGGTAATCAAAATCATTTTTATCAATTCCATAATCTTTAAGTGAAAAAAAGCCATTCCGTTGAGTTTTTTTGCGAGTATTAAGCAATAAATACCCTTTTTTATAAAATTCAGTATTTTTAAAACCTTCTTTTACTTTTAATTCTACCTCTCTATGAGTATCTTCCATAATACCAGTATTTTTAAGAGCACTTTTAATTTCACTTATATATTTAGGTTCGTTATAGCAATGATAATATAACTCTTCCAAAATTTTTAAAGGATTATCGGAATCATCATATTTTCTCTTATCTTTAATAAGTGATTGATTTGAAGGATCTAAAAATGGATAATATCTGGCGCCTCTACCAATAAGCTGAGCTTCTTTTACCGTTGTGTTTCCACTTTGCCTTGTTTCATAAGTTCTCACTATATCAAACAAATTCAAGACATCCCAACCTTCATTAAGCATATCTACAGCAAAAATCAAACGTATTTCGTTATTGTAACTTTCAAGACTATTTATTTCTAGCTGTAAATTTTCTGACTCCTCTTTAGAGTTTACAGTTCGACACTTCTCTTCTGAAAAATCTGACTGAAGCTCTTTAATTAAATTTTCAAAAGAAATTTTACGTTCAATAAAGTATTCAAAGGCTTTTTTTATTATGTCTCTTGAATTATGATATATTTCTTCGACAATACTAGGTGTTAACCTTTTTATATAATCTAAAAACTGTTTCTCAAACTCTTTAGATTCTGCTATTTTTTGTGATTTTACTAATATAACAGGTTTAAGCAAAATTCCATTTGCTTCCGCCAATTTCCTTCTATACTGACTTAATATAACTGCTTGAAATGTCCTATCTATTGGATTCATATCGGCGGCTAAAACATTTACTTCTTTTGAAAAACCATCTTTTCTAAACTGCTTTAGTGAATAATCATACAATATCTTGTCATTATATTTTTTTGCAACTTCAGGATGTTTTAAATCAACCGTTGCTGTGAATTCCAGCATGATATTGTCTATATTAGAATGTAAAATTTTATTTACAGTATATTCCCAAGAATTTTTTTCCTCTTGTTCTGATGGTGTTAACGCTCTTTTTGTTAAAGAATTAATATGATGAGCTTCATCTGATATCAAAACAATTTTTTTATTTTCAAAATCTTCATAGGTAAGAGCATTTTCTTTAGGTGTATTAAGTCTACAATGTAAAGCTTGTACAGTTGTAAAAACAATATTTATATCATCATCATTGATAGCTTCAAAATTATCTACTTCTTTAATCGCAACATATTTATCTTCAAACTTGATTATATTTTTAAATAAATATTTATTAGATAATTTACTCAAAAAATTTGCTTTTGTTTTCTCTAAAATATTGGTTGCATTAACAAAAAATATAAAATTTCTGTAACCTTGTTTATATAATTCAAGAATAAAACTTGCCATTAATAAAGTTTTTCCACTACCTGTTGCCATGTGGAATAGTAAATGCGTTGGTTTAGCTCTGTTTTTGCTCTGCATGTAATACAAAAAACGATATATAGCTAATTCTTGATATTCTCGCAATGAATATCTTAAATTATCTTTTATATATAAAGGAATGTCCTCTACTTTTTCTGATATAATTCCTTCACCATAAAGAGCATCATATTTGTCTTTTAAGCTTATCATTATTTTTTATAGAACTCCTTATTTAGGATTTTTTCTGAAGGGCTAATATCATATTGATTATCTTCGATTTCAGATAAATTAACATACAAATGATTTTTATCCAAACAGTTTAATAAAATTCTTTGCGCATCTTCAAAATCCAGTTTTTGAAATTCATTAATATCAAAATTTTCAATTTCA
This sequence comes from uncultured Alphaproteobacteria bacterium, assembly GCA_944390275.1. Taxonomy (GTDB): domain Bacteria; phylum Pseudomonadota; class Alphaproteobacteria; order RF32; family CAG-239; genus HGM16780. Next base: position 180,176 of record CALXPL010000002.1, on the reverse strand, counting down.
TATCTCATAAATGCTTGAGACTTCATCTCACCATATATAGAAACCATTTCATTAACATTTTGAGCTTTTCTGATTTTCTGAACAAATATTTCATTAGCCTGTTTTAATTCGCAATATATAAATTCGCCACCACCTTGCCAAGAAACATCTTTTGAAATACCTCCTTGTTCTCCCGTTATAACTTTTTTCAACCTAATTTCTGGCAAATCTTTAATATAATCCATTTGTTCTATTGCAATCCATTTTCTTCTTAACTTATGTGCTACTGCAGGTGTTGTACCACTTCCTGCAAAAAAATCCAAAACGAGCTCCCCTTCTTTAGTGCAGATATTTATTAAACTTTGCAATAAACCTTCGGGCTTGGGACTATCAAACATTTCTCTATCAAATCCTAATGCAGCCAGCTCATCTTTAGCTTTTTTTAAAGATCCTTCGTTTAATAATAAATTATTATATAGTTTGCAATCTCCTTTTTTATAGTCTTCTGGAAATTTTTTAATTTTAAATTTTCCTTCATCAATTACATATTTATTATTTAATATTTTTTCTTGAATTGTCTCTTCATTGTATGTCCATCTTTTCCCTTCTGGCGGATAAAAAATTCCTTCCTTCGTTTTTATCGGAAAATTCATAGTTTCTCTTTTGTATTCTCCATTATTTGTTTTTACGGGATATTCTAAATTATATGGTTTCCCGTCTTCTTCATATTGATATTTTCTTTTAAATTCCAATAAATTTACATCAACCTTCTCAATATTTTTGCAATACATTAGTATGCTTTCAGTAATTGTCCCTATTCCTTGTTGAGTATTGCTTGGATTTCCTTTCTTTTTCCAAATTAATGTGGTCAGATAGTTTTTTCGATTAAATATTTCGTCAAGCAAAACGGACAAATATCCATATTCAGGACTTTCATTTATAGAACTTGGCGAATTATCAATTTGGACGAAGATAATTCCGTCTTCACTTAATAACTTTCGAGCTATTTCTAATCTATTCTTCATAAATGTCAGCCAAGTGGAATGATTAAAGCTATCATTATATTTAAAACCATCGTTTCCTGTATTGTAAGGTGGGTCAATATATATTAATTTAATTTTTCCTAAATATTGTTTTTGCAAACAATACAAAGCCAAAAGATTATTTCCTTTAATCAACAAATTATCATTGTTATCCAAGGATATTACAGGTTTGGCATGATTATTCTCAATAGATTCTTTATCCCATTTTTCAAAATTAGTTAGTACCTTTTCCTCAAACAATCGTGTGATTTCGTTTGGTGCAAGTGTTTCATTATAAAATATTTCATCTCTTTTGACATCTTCTTTATCTTGCCCTCCTTCAAGGACACAATCTTTATAAGCCCATGTCAAAACAACTTCTTTATTTTGTTTGAAAGACATTCCTTCTTCGTTAGCTAAGCCAATTTGATTTTTAAAGCTTGTATAAGAATTAGGAAGAAACTCTTTATTAGAAACAAATTCTTGGAACTTGATTTTATCAAAAACAAAAACATCTCCTATTTTCTTGAAAAAATGTTCTTTTATACTGTCAGAAGTGAGTAATAATTGCAAAAACTCAGAATCAAGCTGTAATGCTTTTTCTACTACAATATTTTTTGCTAATTTACCGTCTACAACAAAATCAGCTTTACTTTTAAGAATATCTATCAAATCATTTAAGAGATTCTGCATATCTAGTTCCTTATTCCTTTTTTAGAAAAGGTTAACATACCGTTAATTTTATTCAAATATATTTTTTATCTTATGCTAAAGATATTAAATTTTCTTTTAAATTTAACTATTTTGTGGTGCTTTTTTTGTAAAATTTTGCGACGCGTTGTATATAAATTGCGATTTGTGCGTTTTCCTTGTCAGCCAATGCGTATACGTTTTTTTACGATAAGTTTATCATCAAAAATCAATTCCTACACTCAAAACGCAGGAAAACGAAGGGAAATGATATATTTACTAAAAAATCATTTCATATTTTTCAGCTAATTGATAAGTTCTAGCCTTTTTTGACTCATTAGCATATTGCAAAAAACCTTCCGCTACCCACTGGCGCAATAAAAATCGGGTTGATGGTGCTGAAAGCTCTAAAATTTCCGCAATTTGCGTGCTGTTGACTTCCTTATACTCTGCAAACAACTCTAAAACTTTGCGTTGTTTAATATCTAATTCACGCAATATTGGGCTTTTATCTGTCGTGTAGCCTTTGGTTTGTTCATTTGCCGCATGTTGATTAACTTTATCAAAAGCATCAGCCACACCGGCCACAAAATATTCCAACCATGAGGTTATGTCTGCTTCATTCCTGCCGTAATAATAATTGTGATGCGGATGTGTTTGTAATGCGTCATAATAACGGATTAAATCTTTTGCATAATATTCTTCCAAGGAATAAATCCCTTTTAGACCATAACCGCCTTTACGCATAACAAAACTTGTCAATAGTCTTGCGGTTCGGCCATTTCCGTCATAATAAGGGTGTATGGTTACAAACTGATAATGCACTATTCCTGCCACCAATGGAACAGGTAAATTAGTTGCATTTTGCACCCATTGGCAAAAATCCCGCATCATCTCCGGCACATCTTTTGCTTCCGGTGGCAAATAAATTTTAGCTCCGGTTTCGCTGTCATAAATTGCATTTTGATTATCTCGGTATGGTATTATACTTTGGCTAGCCTCAACCAAACTATGAATATGGGCAATCAGCTCTTCATCAAAAGAATGATTAGCCACAACAGCTTCTTCCATTGCATTCCAAGCCTTATAGTAAGCCTTAACTTCCTGCTCGTCTTTTTCTCTTTGAGGAAGTTTTCGACCTTTCAGAGCTTCTGCAACCTCTTTTCCGCTCAGACGATTACCCTCAATTTGCGTTGAATAGTGAATTGTGGCCACTTTTGCACTTTCTCGCAATGATAACAGAAGTTGTGGCGATATGGGTTGATTTTCAAACTGTTGCTTAATAACTTCGATTTTTGAAAGATTTGCAAGCATCTGGGCTGTTACTGTGTATTTCGGATGAAAAGCCATGACAATTCCTTTAATGTTATTTTTACATTAAAATAGCATTATTTTTACATTAAATCAACATTAAAATAATTTATAGCCCTGAACTTTTCATCTCTAATCTTTGTATTTCAATAGCTTACGGAATTTTAATCAATTTCGTATCTCATCTGATATATATTATCCCTTCCTTAAACTCGATATTTTTTCAACTTATCGCCATCAATGACTTGAGGTTATGGAATATTTGAATTACAATATCTATACTTTCTCTAAAAATTAGAAAGGCATAAAAAGGATATAATAATGATTGACGTCAATGATCTAGATAAAACAACTTTTGAAAAATATATTAGTTCCTTTTATAAACAATTACTAACTCAACAACCACATAGATATAAATCGTGGGAATATTGTTATAAATATTTTTCAGATAAACATGAATATATAGCCTCTGATGATAAAGTTCTAGATACTGCTGCTTTGAATTTAGCTTTTTACCTTGCTAGTTGGGGAATGTATAGGGGAAGTTCTTTTCTACTGCAAACAGATTATACTGTACATAAACCAGCCATCACAATCATAATGAAAGCTTATAACTTAAAACATATAAATATCAACGAATGGCAATGTACTAATACTTCCCAATTATTCAATACAGTAAAAGAGTTAGAAGCATATTATCTTAAAGTAAAAAAACAGGTTAAAAGCAATAAAGAATTTTATGATAAAGAAAATAATGAAGAAAAAAGTATTTCAGATACTTTATTAACAAAAATATTACTAGGAACATTAGGCATTACACCTGCATACGATAGATATTTTAAAAATGGTCTAAATTTATACAATATGATATATCCAGAGAAAAAAATACCAACCATTTTCAACGAAAAGAATTTTAATAACCTTATTAAGTTTTGTAAAACGTACTCAGAATATCTTAAAATGAATTTACCTTTAAGTATCGATAATAAAATTCATTATCCTCTAATGAAAAAACTTGATATGTTTTTTTGGAACATTGGATTACCTTGGGCTATCCCCGATAACCGAGGCAACTATTTTATAGAAGGAAAAGAAATTATAAACGCCTCTAACAATCAATACATAAAAATATATACCGCATCGGCTAACGATGACTGTTTTGAAAAAAAATATTTTAAAATAAATCAAAAAAAATATCAAATTAATAATACATAATCTTCTATTTGACAAAATTCTTAACTATAAGTTGAGCCTATCTTTCTGACTAATCAAGTTAACTCACAATTTATCCGTTATTTATTTTTTCATTTTTATTTCTATCTTCATATTCTTGCTTAATCCTCTCAAAAAAAGAAGGATCATCTATTTCGATGGTATTTAATTTTAATCCTTTTATATGTGATTCAATATTTTTTATTCTCGTAAAGAAATTATACTCTTGATACAAGCAAGCATCTATTAAATTCAACATTTGATCTAAATTAAAAGGCTGATCCATCAAAAAAGATAAATAACGATTAGCGGCAGCCTCCGCATCTTCACATGCTACCATTGAACGTAATGAATTATTTCTATCTTCACATAAATAGTCTAATTGGTGTGCCATATCTTGTATTCTCATTAAAATAACAAGAAAATCCTCATCATACTGCAAACATGGTGAGTATTTAGCAACATCAAGTCGCTCTAAAAAACTTCTACTTGTAAACCTAGAAAAGAGACTAGGATTATCTATATGCTCGATTAAATTTTTTATTTTTTTCATTTTTTGTTGTATTTGAATGATCTTTCTTCGCAATGTAAATAATGAGGTTGTGTAACCACACAATAATGAAATCAACAAATTCAAATTATCTCTAAGCTCTGTTAATTCTTTTTGTTTCTCTGCTCTTCCTGCCCCATAAAACCAAGTCAACAACCATATTAACATAGGAACAGCAATGGCACCAAGTAAAGGTATTCCATAGTCTTTCCACCATGTTCCATCAAAAATAAATGAATTTATAAAAACATTCCAAATATTAATACAATAATCCATAATACCAACTAGACTCCATTTTTAACAAATATTGTTTTACTCCTTTACAAACTCTTTCAATGTATCAACCGTTTTCTTGTTTCTTTTTAGGAGCTGCCAAATTGGCTTCTTTTATTGCCTCAATCTGCTCTGCAGAAAAAGGAGAAATGACTAAATTCAAGTTTTTGATTTTAGATGATAGCTCTTGAACACCTTCTATTACTATTGCTAGCAAAATAGTCATACGGTTTATATCATACAAAAATTTTGCAATATTTTCAGGCTCACTTTTTAAAAATCCTAAATATCTTTGATACTTTAAATTTTCATTTTCACAGGCTGCAATAGACATAACAATATTATTACGCTCTTTGACGTAAGTATCTATTGCATTAAACAAACTTTTAACTAGTGTTATATTTGAAACAAAATCTTTATTATATTTTATGCAAAAAGAATATTTTGCTAAATCGACATTAGCATAAATATTATCAAACACAAAACCATAACAAATTTCGTCAAATGAAATTTTGGTAATATCATCTGTATGAGAAACGGCATTTTTTAACTGAACAGATATGTTTTGTAGCCTTTCCTTCAAAAAGAATAAACTATTCAAACTTGTTAAAGACACGGAAACTAAAAAATTCAAATTATCTCTAAGCTCTGTTAATTCTTTTTGTTTCTCTGCTCTTCCCGCTCCATAAAACCAAGTCAATAACCACACCAACAATGGAATAATAAAAGGTATTCCATAGTCCTTGCCCCAATCATAGATAGTATGTTCTGCCATTAGCTCATTATCCTTTTATTTATTACTTCTGCTCCAATTCAGCGAATTTTTGAGCCATGGTCGGGTTATTACGGGTTAAACGTTTAACCGTCAAATCTTGAGCTTTGTTATTCGCCAAACGCAAGTTATTCTCAGAAGAAAGCAAGGCATCTTTTGTCTTTTGCAAATGGTCAATCGTCTTATCAATCTCTTCAATTGCTTTGCGAAACTTATCACTTGCCAACTGATAATTACGTCCGAATTTCTCCTTAAAATCGTTCATTTCAGCTTCAAAATTGGAAATATCTATATTTTGGTTCTTATATTCCGCCAATTGTTTACGATACTGAACCGAATTCAAAGCCGCATTTCTAAGCAATGTAATCATCGAGATAAAGAACTGCGGACGAATAACATACATCTTGGGATAACGATGCGAAACATCAACAATTCCGGTATTATAGAGCTCATTATCAGATTCAAGCAAAGACACCAAAACCGCATATTCGCAATTCTTCTCGTTACGGTCTTTGTCCAGCTCCTTAAAGAAATCCTCATTTTTATGTTTGGTTGCCGTGGTATCCATCTCGTTTTTCATCTCAAACATAATGGATATAAATTCAATACCCTCGGGCGTGCTCTCTCTGAAAATATAATCGCCTTTGCTACCGGTTTTGGCATCATTATCTTTTTCAAAGTAAGCATTTTGAAAAGCCGTAGCACGCAAACGATTAAACTCAATTTCACAATGTTGTTCCAGAGTTTCCCCAACCATTTTAGTTGATTGACGAGTTTTCAAATCCTTATAAAAAGCAATTTCCGTGTCTTTGGCCTTGAGTTGAACCGCAAAATTGTCTTTTAGGGATTGTTCCTGAAGTTGCTTATCTTTTTCAGCTTCTTTAAGTTGGCTTTCAAGTTGCATAATTTTCTTGTCTTTTTCAACCAATTCATCTTTTTTCTCACTTACAGCCGAAGCAACCGCCAAAGTTTTGGCTTGTTCATTGGATTTAACTTGAGCCTTTAGGCGTTCAATTTCCTGATTAAGACTATTCAAGGAGCGTTCTTTTTCAATATCTTTGTCTTTGGCGACAGTTGTAATTTCTGCTTTCAAACGCTCGATTTCTTGTTTGAGGGCAGCGGTAGATTGCTCTTGCTCCATTTTAGCCTGAGTTTTAATAAGAGAAAGCTCGCTCTCCTTCTCTTTAGCAAGCTGAGCCTCACGTTCATGCAATTCTTTATGAAATTCGGCATTGCGAACTTGACCGATAATCGCTGCATAACCGGACTCATCAACCGTAAAAACTTCTCCACATTTCGGACATTTTATCTCAGGCATCATCATTCTCCAATATACCATCATCAAGCTTAATATCTTGAATTTTATTTGTAATATCTTCTAAGAGATCAACAAAAAATTTTAAAACTTCTGGATCTTTCCCTTCAACATTTTCGGAAATAACTTCATATCTATCACCAGCGGAATATTCTAATATATCAAATATTAGTTGAGCTGAAATCTGCCTAGAAGTATTATTGATAATATATTTCTCTGTATCGTTAACAAAAATATGAATATCTTTTGAACTATCCATTGTTAATTTAATTTTCTTTTCCATAGAATCTTAACCTCTTCTCAATTGTTTCTTTTCCACCATCCATATTATTAGCGATAATATTTAACATATTTTCAGGTTCTTCACTCTCTAAACACCCTCCTATAGCCTCAATAACTCCTTTTGTATTTTTTAAATAAATAACATTATCAACATCAAGATTTACAACCAATAAAGGATTATGCGTTACAAAAATAATTTGCTTTTCTTCACGGATATTATGAAAATATCCTATCAACTTTTGTCTAATGTTATTATTTGATATATTATCTTCTGGCTGATCTATTATAAGTAATTCCCAAGTTTGTTGATCTTGCGTAAAAAAATCATAATAAGATAAAGACATCTCTCCTAATGTATTTCCAACTTGTTGATTACTGGCATCCAATATATATTGTTCTGTTTTTGTTGCCATTTCAAAATATTTGGCAAGATTATCATTCCAACATTTATCTATATTTTCAACAACGGTGCAATTTTTGACAGCTTCTTGAAATGATTTAAAATTATCTATATTTTTTATTGCATCAATATTTTGATATTTCGAAATAAACATGGCCGATAAAAAATCAGTTAACATAGATTTTTGGTTATAATAAGCCTCTCTGTTAAATTTGAAACCTTTTGTAGATACACTACTTGTACCTGACAAAATTTGTGGTTCTTCTGGCCAATCAATATTTAATATTGAATTAGAAACAGCATCAACTATTGATTTAATAAATTTACATTTTGCTTGTTCGAACTCATGTTTTTCACGATCTTCAGCTGTAGAATTGTCTTTAATTTTACGCAGATAATTCTTTACACAACTTTCTATAATATTTTGTGTTTCAATGGAAATGTATTGTTTTATATAATTATTTTTCACTTCCTTATAAATATCTTTTAATATTAATAACGCTGCATCTATCTTCTCAATAAAAGAATTATAATAAGCGTCCTTTTTAAGTTTTTCCAAATTTGAAATTAAGTCTTTTAAATTAAAGAAAGGTTCTTCATGTATATTATTTAGCGTTTGACTATTATCAGTATTCGCAATTTGTATATAATAATTGCTACTATTAGAAACATTTTTATATACTATGGTATCCACTAAATTATGGGTACTAACATTTTTATTTATGTTTTTTTCAATACATTTTTTAATATTCTTTGCATATTGACCATAAATTTCCAGAAATTTTTTTGTGTCTATATCTTTAAAAAGTGTTTCTTCACCATTACTAAATAAATTTTCAGGATGTTTAAATTTTTCTACTATATATCCTTGTTCTATATATTTAGGTTGAATTAAATCTATATTTCCTTCTACTTGAATCTTATTACTTTCTTTTAGTTTTTTTATATGCGTCTTATTTGTTCTGTTATTTATTAATTCCAATATTGTACTTTTACCAGACCCATTTTCGCCTATAATAACATTAATTCCTTGCGTCAAAGGTATAGTGTGTTCATTTATTTGTATAGATTTAATTTGCGGATTTTTTAAATTTTCTCTACGATTAAATCTTGTTTCAGGGGAGGATATAGCCATCAACAATCCCTTAAATGTTGGTAGAATTTTTGCTTTTGAATGACGGAAATTTGTATTTTGATTTATTCTATCATGATATGGATAGCAATTCCAATCATGACAATCGCTTCCTGAAAATAAAGGAATAACGGTACTTATTTCTCTTAAATTTTGCTTTAATATACCTTCAACTTTAGGTTTTTGATATTCAATGGCATTGATATAGCCCACTTTAATTATTTTTTCTACATCACTTACAGCATCTCCAAGTGAATTATCCACACCTCTATGATTATCAAATCCTTTTCTCTGTTGAGCAATCAGAATAGTATCTAATCCTATATTTTTTAAAAGTTTTTCAAAAGCATCCTTTGTATAAGCTGCATCTCGTGACAAAATATTTTCATCGATTTTTTCTTTGATTTTATATAAATCACCTTCATTGTGTGTATCAAAAATAGTAATAATATGACATTTATCCAAATCATCTTCTAATTGGACATCAAATTCGACACCAGACAAAATATTTTTCACTTCAGGATAACTATTCGCATGTTCTTTTAATATTCTTATAGCTTCAAGATATAAATCAGCATCAAACCTATTATGGTCTGTTATTGAAAAAAGCGCTACTTTATGTTCATTTAATTTTTCAAATAATGTTCCTAGGTTTTCTTTCTTCGAATTATCAACAATACCGTCTACTTCTTTATATTTGCTTGCATAAGAATGAATATGTAAATCAAATTTGATAATGCTATTTAGATTATTACTCATATTAACCTCTAAAAAACAATAACATTATTCTTATATACTACAAATAATATCTTTATCAACTAAAAACGAAAATAAGCTATCATTTTCCATATTAAATTGCACACTAGATTACTTATTCCATCTCAAAAATATTAAAAGAATATACAACCTTTAATATTTTCTTTAAATCATTAAGGATTTTCTAAGGTCTCAGATAGCAAAATAAAATATTAGACTCTGCATGAATAACTTTTCCAACCTATTTTGAAAATGTCTGTAATATCTTTGGCATCTAATGACTTATACATTAATTTACCCCCAATTCGCCCACAAGCCTTGATATTCCTAATTGACAGCGAATTTGTGCTAATATATTTTATTAGCAGTGCTAATGAAAACTGCTAATAACTTTGAGGTTTACACCCCAGACGATATTTAGATAAGTTATTGATTTTACACAAAACAAGGTTTTATGGGTTGGTATTGACGCATCCAGCCACCCCAGCCACAGAATACAAACCGTCAGAAATGACGGTTTTTTCTTTATATATCAAGCAGTTATACTGGTTCGGATGTTTAAAAGTCAAAATAGGCTTTTTTTGAGCAACATCCGAACTTTTTTATTACCAATCTTTGTATTTCAATAGCTTACGGGATTTTAATCAATTTCGTATCTCACCTGATATATATTATCCCTCCCCAGACTCGATATAGTTTTCAACTTATCACCATCAATGACTTGAGGTTATGTAAATAAGCTACTTATATTTGAAAAATCATCAGAATTTTCGAACATTCTCACTTCACTAGTGATATATATTGGGAAATATCTTTACCGAACAAATTATGATAAAGACTAAAATACTCTTCATAATCCAGTTTGCAATTATTGGCCAAAATTTCCATTTCCATGCCGCACAAATTTACAAAGAAAGGCATATTTGTCATGCCGTTTTTAAGGTAGAAAGCTTTTCTTTTCTGCCTTTGATGTTGATTATCTGCAGGGATGTCCGTTCTTTCTATTTCCAGAAAAAAACGTTTATTGGCATATTTTTGCTTTAAACTTTGAAAAATTTTTGACCCAATTCCCGCACCTCTTTGGGTAGGTAAAATCGCAAAATAATCTAACAATACTAAATCTTTATACATAGCGGTTATAGCCAAACCCAAGAAATCATTATTTTCATTTTCAATAGCCAATATCTCAGCGTTTCCTTTGTCTCTTGTTTGAATAAGCCGAGAAAAAGACTTTCTTTCTGCTGAAGGAAAAGACTCATTATATAAATTTTGAATTTTTTCTAAATGACTTTGATTAATTGCTTCAATGAGTTTCATATATGCTTCCTTATATTTCCCTTATTTCTGCTCCAATTCGGCGAATTTTTGAGCCATGGTCGGGTTATTACGGGTTAAACGTTTAACCGTCAAATCTTGAGCTTTATTATTCGCCAAACGCAAGTTATTCTCAGAAGAAAGCAAGGCATCTTTTGTCTTTTGCAAATGGTCGATAGTCTTATCAATCTCTTCAATCGCTTTGCGGAATTTATCACTTGCCAACTGATAATTACGTCCGAATTTCTCCTTAAAATCATTCATTTCCGCTTCAAAATTGGAAATATCTATATTTTGGTTCTTATATTCAGCCAATTGTTTACGATATTGAACCGAATTCAAGGCCGCATTTCTAAGCAATGTAATCATCGAGATAAAGAATTGCGGACGAATAACATACATTTTGGGATAACGATGCGAAACATCAACAATTCCGGTATTATAGAGTTCATTATCAGATTCAAGCAAAGACACCAAAACCGCATATTCGCAATTCTTCTCATTACGGTCTTTGTCCAGTTCCTTAAAGAAATCCTCATTTTTATGTTTGGTTGCCGTAGTATCCATCTCATTTTTCATCTCAAACATAATAGAGATAAATTCGATACCTTCGGGCGTGCTCTCTCTGAAAATATAATCGCCTTTACTTCCGGTTTTGGCATCATTATCTTTTTCAAAGTAAGCATTTTGAAAAGCCGTGGCACGCAAACGATTAAACTCAATCTCACAATGTTGTTCCAGAGTTTCACCCACCATTTTGGTTGATTGACGAGTTTTCAAATCCTTATAAAATGCGATTTCTGTATCTTTCGCCTTGAGTTGAACCGCAAAATTGTCTTTTAGGGATTGTTCCTGAAGTTGCTTGTCTTTTTCAGCTTCTTTAAGTTGGCTTTCAAGCTGCATTATTTTCTTGTCTTTTTCAACCAATTCATCTTTTTTCTCACTTACAGCCGAAGCAACTGCCAAAGTTTTGGCTTGTTCATTGGATTGAACTTGAGCCTTGAGGCGTTCAATTTCCTGATTAAGGCTATTCAAGGAACGTTCTTTTTCAATATCTTTGTCTTTGGCGACTGTTGTGATTTCTGCTTTCAAACGCTCAATTTCTTGTTTAAGAGCAGCCGTAGATTGCTCTTGCTCCATTTTAGCCTGAGTTTTGATAAGAGAAAGCTCACTCTCTTTCTCTTTGGCGAGCTGAGCCTCACGTTCATGCAACTCCTTATGAAATTCGGCATTACGAACTTGACCGATAATCGCTGCATAACCGGATTCATCAACCGTAAAAACTTCTCCACACTTCGGACATTTTATCTCAGGCATCATCATTCTCCTAAAAAACCTTAGCCCCAGATTAAAACATCTGGGACTAAAGTCAAATGAAAGATTAAATATACATTTTAACTTTATGCCATTAGCGACAATATGTTAAAAACTTACGCACAAGCCTAATTTTTACCGCTCCAATTTAATAAATGACACGACAATATAACTTTGGAGTTCGAAAACTGCATAGAACAGACAAAGAAAGAGGCAAGGATGTCAAAGTCCTTGTCTTTTTTTTAACATAATGCCTCTGATGACAATATGTTACTTCATACTGCATAGTAACTATTTAATAATTTTTTTCTTTCTTTCCAATCTGGCATATGAAGTTCTATAAAATTATAAAAATTTTTATCATGATATGGATATATCAGATGAGATAATTCATGAAGGACTATATACTCTATGCATAGTGGTGAAGCTTTATAGAGAAATTCATTCATCGTAATAATTTGCTTAGAACGATTACAATTTCCCCAACAAGATTGCATTTTCCTTATTTTTAACTCTGGTTTTGCAATATGGTAGCTGCGAACGACGGGATATAATCTATCGAGAACATCACTAAAAAACGTATACATTTTTTGTTTTATATAAGAATTATATTCTTGCTGAATAAATCCTAAATTTTCTTTATCTTTGCAATAAATATTAATTGTCAAATCATCAAACTCTATATGAAAATTTTGAGATTGTGTTATATTAATTCTATAATGACGCCCTAAAAGTTGAACAGAACCACCATTTTTTAAAATATCAATTGATTTTACATTTTGGAGTTTTTTATATTTTTCTACTTTCTGAAGAATCCATGAACTTTTCTTATGAAGAAAAGCCATAACATCTTTTTCTTCAACATAATCTGGAACAGAACAAGTCACAACACCATTACTTAAGACACGTAGATTAAAATTTTTTATTTTTTTCTTTTTAATCTCAATGCTTATATCTTTATTTAATTTATAAAAATCCATTATAAATTACTCTTTGCCGTTGTAAGAATATCGTCTTCAATTCGATCCATTTGGTCCATAGACAATTCAATATCATTAGCATCAAGAAACTCAAAAATTGCATCTTCAATTTGTTGTTTGAGTTGATTTATCAATACATTATTGTGTTTCCATCCTGGTTTCCGTGCACTTCTAATGATACTTTTGACTTTTGTTGCTAATTCTCCCATTTGTAAATCTATTGCATCATTTTCATTTATTGTAATTTTTTTACTTATTTCTAGCTTCAAATTTCCATAAAATCCTTTGGCGTCATCATCATCTGTAATATTTGAAGGATATTTATTGCCAATAAAGCCTTTCTCATAATCACTTTCAAGATTTTTCATCTGAGCTAAATAAGCTTCTTCATCTCTATTTTTATTATACTCATCAATAGTTTCATCAATTCTCTCTTTAAAAGTCTTATAAAAAATAGGATCTGAATATTGCTTTTCTGAGATAGAACTATACATTGCAGTTGCCATTGCTTCCGCCTTTGCTCTATCGGAAGGAAGTTTATCCAACTCTTTTTGCATACTTTCTTTATCACTAAGATATATCGGATTTATAACAATTTTGTCTGCATCTGCTGCTACAAACTGATTTAATAAATTACGAATAGTTGGCTCATATTTAGAAAAATCAACCGTTTCTCCAAATCTCAATCTAACTGCACTTCTTAACTTTTGCAAATATACAAAGTCTTTTTGCATTTTTTTAATTTCATCAAGACCAATTCCTTTATAAATATCATAATTACTAATTGCAGTATCTAAAGAATTTGAAAAATCTAATAATTTATTACTAAAATCTTCTCTAATATCCTTATCTTTAAACAGCAACTGAACTTCTTCTGCGTCATCCGTATTATGCCCATCAAAAAACTTCATGACTTGCTCATATCTGGCATATAAGTCTTTTTTTACATCTTCTGGACCAAAAATTGTTTTTTGAATATCTTCTGCATCAAAACCATCCATACCTGATGTCTTGTCCGTATATAAGTCCAATGCCGTATTTAAATTGGCAAAGATTCCATAAAAATCTACAATTTTTCCATTTTTCTTGGCAGGATAAACTCTATTAACCCTTGCTATTGCTTGCAATAAGTTATGCGTTTTCATTGGTTTATCAACATATAAAGCTTGTGCAATTGGAGCATCAAAACCGGTAAGGAGTTTATCTTTTACAACCAAAATATCAACATCTTCACCATTGTTAAAACTATTTTTTGCCCAATCTTCATAAGCTTCATAATTTTGCCCAAACAATGGTTCAATTTCTTTCTTAAAAAACTGAGCAATTTTTTCTTTATCATCAGACAATAAATTTTCTTCTCCCTCCTCTTTATTTTCAGGAGAAATAACAACAGCAGTCTTCAGCCCCAGTTCTTTTAATAGATAATATAAATTTATCGCATTTACTCGAGAAGATTCGGCAACCATTGCCTTAAAACCTTTCGGTTGCACAAAACGCTGAAAATGCTCTTTAATAGCATAGGCCAAACAGGTTAATCTGGGCGTTGTTGATGCAATTTTAGAAAACTTACTATATTTTCTCTTTAAATCTTCTTGTTGTTCCTTATCTAACCCTATTAAACTTTGTTCTAAATATTGATTAATTGCATCACTAGTCGTTTTTTGCGGAATTTTTCGTCCTTCATATACCAAAGGAACAATAACTTTATCTTCCTCTGCCTGATCAATTGTATAACTATCAATTAATGGACCTATTCGTTCAAAAGTGTTTAATTTTTCAGCTTTTAACAAAGGTGTTCCTGTAAAACTTACCGAAAGCTCATCACGAGGCGACCGTAAACAATACCACGAAATGCTTAAGTTTGTTTTGAGTTGCTCTTGCAAAATCGCCATTGTGGTTAATTGTGTTGATAGATTACAACGCTCATACAAAGACACACCGGTATTAGATGACTTACGCAAACAAGGCAAAATTGAAGTCCATTTCTTAAAAGAGAATTTGATTTTGAGCAAAGATTCACGCGGAATGGATATCTTATTTTGGAATATGTGCGTGTTAATGGCCAATAGTTATATCTTAGCCTTGTCTGATAATGTCAAAAGAAGCATGGAATTCAATTGGTCGCAAGGGAAATGGCAAGCCTTAGCTCCTATTGGTTATTTGAATATCAAAGATAAAGAAGGCAAATCACAAATCATTATTGATAAAGAACGCGCCCCAATTATCAAAAAATTGTTTGAAGAATATGCAACTGGTCTACATTCAGGTTTTAGCCTTTTGCAATTAGCTAACAATATGGGCTTAGTTTCCAAACAACCAAATTATCATAAAAAATCAAATAACTACAAAAAGAATGGTTTTCTCAATCGTAACACCATTCTTAACATTTTAAGAAATCCTTTTTATTATGGTATGATGTCTATTAAAGGCAAGCTGATGCCTCATATTCATGGCAATATTATTAGTAAAGACTTGTTCGACCGTGTTCAAGAAGTATTAGATTCAAAACACAAATAAGGTAAACGACAACAACAATTATCCAAACATATTTACATTTTCCGTAGCTTAATAACTTGTGGCTGTTGCGGACACAAAGTCTTTTCAGATTATTGTACCAAACGTAGCAAATACATATATTTAAGATGTTACCATTGTAAAAATCCATCCGTTAATGAAAATATGATTTTGCAACAGCTTGAAGAAGAAATCTTTAGCAAGATTATCTTGTCAAATCAAGAAATTAAACATTTACAAGATGCATTAAACAAACATTTTGAAGAGAAAAGAATAAGAAATACCGAACTAAAAGAAGCTATTTTGAAAATCGTTGTAATCTTAGGCAATCTGTCATTATTTATGCAACAATCCGACAATAAAGCCAAAAATATATTGCTTAGCCTTTTACTCTCCAATTGTACCTTAAAAGACAAGAAACTAACCTATACCCTCAACAAACCTTTCAACTACCTCCTCACCACCCCTAACTATAAAGAATGGAAAGATATAATAATCAAACACTTAAAAGACTTCAAAAAGATGGTGCTGATAATAGAGAAGATGTGAACTTATTTTACAAAAGATGTAATTTTTCATAAAATGTAAAATAAATTATTTCTTTTTTAAATTTTATAGCGTATAATCTATTTTATAAAACTTGCAATATTGCACAAAATGTAAAATAGGAGTTCATCATGAACATTATTAAGAGAGACTTTTATCTTAATCAAATAATTGACCGGAAACACAACGGTTTGATTAAAATTATTAGTGGTATCAGAAGATGTGGCAAATCATTCTTATTATTTGAATTATTTAAACAACATCTCTTAGATAATGGTGTAAAAGAATCTCATATTATTGCAACTGCCTTAGATGGATATAAACAAGAGCAATATCAGAACCCTGATGTTTATTATGAATATATCACTTCTAAAATTAAAGATGAAAATATGTATTATATCTTATTGGATGAAGTTCAGTTGATGGATAAATTTGAGAGTGTCTTAAATGGCTTAATGCGTATTAAAAATTTAGATATATATGTTACAGGTAGTAATTCCAAATTTTTATCTTCTGATGTTGTAACAGAATTTCGCGGTCGAGGTGATGAGATAAAGGTATATCCCTTAAGCTTTTCAGAGTTTTATTCTACCAAGGAGACCGATTTTGAAACGGCATGGAATGAATATCTTACTTTTGGCGGCATGCCTTTGATTTTGAGCTATAATAAAACAGAAGATAAGGTAAAATATTTGCAAAACTTGTTCAAAGAAACTTATCTTAAAGACATTATTGAAAGAAACAAAATTAAAAATACTGAAGAATTGGAAGAACTATTTAAAATTGTTGCTTCCGGCATAGGATGCTTAACAAACCCTAAACGTTTGGAAAACTCTTTTCAAAGTCTAAAACATGTAAATCTTTCTGCTCCAGCTATAAAACAATATCTAGATTATTTAGAAAATGCTTTTATCATTAATAAAGTAATACGCTATGATATTAAGGGCAAAAAATATATTAATACTCCCTATAAATATTACTTTACTGACACGGGACTTAGAAATGCTTGTCTTAGTTTTAGGCAGAATGAGGAAACTCACTTAATGGAAAATGTAATTTATAATGAACTCCATAGACGTGGCTTTAGCATAGATGTTGGAAACGTTGAAATTATTGATAAAGCATCAGATAATACCTATGTTCGCAAAAATACAGAAGTTGATTTTGTTGCTAATTTAGGAAGCAGAAGATACTATATTCAATCTGCATTAGAAATGCCTACTGAAGAAAAGAAGGCTCAAGAAGAAAAATCATTACTAGGAATTAAAGATGCATTTAAAAAAATAGTCATTGTTAAAAATAGTGTTATACCGTATCAAGATGAAAATGGTATAACGATTATCGGCTTAAAAGACTTTCTATTGAACTCTAATAGTTTGGAATTATAAAAGCTGTATTTTACAAAATATGCAATTTTGCTGAAAATGTAAAATAGAAACAAGAAATAATAGATATCATCTCTCAAATATAAGGATAATTTTATGCTACAATTTTTACAACTAAATGCAGAATGGATATGCGCTATAGCCATTGTATTCTTTACTGCTATTCAATGTTATATTAGCCATTCCCAATATAAACAAGAATTACGTCTAAGAAGATTAAATCTTGCTAAACAAATGGATGAAGCCTGTATTATATATAAGTTTGATAAAGAAAGTATTCAAAAAATTGTTGATTGGTTTAATAAAAATCAATCTCAATTTATGTATTTGTTAAATGAAAAGGACCTAAAACACTACGATATTTTTCAAGAACTTTTAAAAGAATTGCATAAACACAATCTGACTTTTGATGAAGCTATCCATATATATCGAAAACTCTTAGTTAACTTAGATGTTGCTTTACTAAATGCAAACTATGGAATTCGCAAACTCAAAAAAGTTAAAAAGCAAAAACCTCAAACCTACACATGGGATGAAATCATAAATTCTTAGTTCCAATATGATTTTATTTTCGCTTGTATTCCGGCTGAAAATTATATTCCGCCTCATTTATCTTATTATCAAATAATCCATTACGATTTAAAATATCTTGCTTCATCTCATTCCATGGAGCGTTTAGCTTTTTTATTTTCTCAAAATTTTTCATTGCATAGTTAATGAATGCTAGTTGCTGAGGTATTGTATTAAGAGAATAATTATATTGTGTATCTATTCTCATTATTATATTATTTATTTGTTCAATATTTCCTGATTTCTCTGCCAAATCAAATTCCAATCGCATTATAGATAAATCACCGCATAAAAGAGTATATTGTTTATTTATTTGATGCATATCTCTTATATTTACTAAGACTTTAACTTCTTTTGAAATAAAAAATTTGTTAATTAAACTACTAAATAACAAACCATCATAATTATTTAGAGCAAAATCAAAGTTATTATTTTCCATATATTTTTCGTACACTTTATAAGTTCCTGCAATCTCCTTATAGATTACATTCGGAGCACCTTCGTTACCTTTTAGCTTATTCGCACATTTTATTAACTGCGCATATAAATATGATAGACGCCAATATGTACTAAGAAGTTCTTTTCCTATATTCGTAAATATTTCATCTTTTTTTACATTATACAAGACAGATGTCGTTATGACTGACATAATAGCACCTGTAAATATCCCTGAGACAATACCTCCCCATACTCCATTTGACAGAGCATACAACGCTATGCCACTGCTTAGTGTTATCAACAAACATATTAGTATAGTTTTTTTATATGGTGTCATAGTGCTATTACCTCTAAAATTATGCTTTTTCTTAAGTATAATAAATTTAAATTATAAAACAATATATTTATACATGCTTTATCTATACTAAATATACAAAACCTCATGTCATCAAAGTAACTAAGTTAAAAATGACCTTAAATGATATAATTTGATAAAAAAATAGTTCGGGTTCTGCACGTCGTCTCCAGCCAAGCTTTGTAGAGGTTAGATTTTATAGTCTAGCCTCTTGTTTTTTATATGTTTTTTGCGGTTCGTATGATATGTTGGTTCATCGTCAAAGTATGGGGCAGAGAGTAAAAATTATAAAAAAGTATCATAATCACAACACCAAATTAAAAATAAATTATGCACATAAAATTCGAACACGCAAGCGGTAGTTTTCAAAATTTCTAAAACCGTACGCTCGCCTTTGAATAAGTTTCATTTTCCGGTGGAAGCCTTCAGTAATACCATTACTCCTTGTAAAACGAAACATTCTCCCGATTTCTTCCTGCCAAAATTCGATTGTTCTTCCGAGTTTCCTTAATAGTTCAAAGCCACAATTCTTGAGTAATTCTATAAATTTCAACAATTTCGGAATTAATCTTTGTTTACAATCCTTAAATTTACACTTCTTTTCATTCATCAAATTCATCAGTTCTTGCGTGATGTTATAAAGTATCTTAATCGTTGGATTTTCCTTAAAATAACTCTCTAATTTCAGCCTCTGCGTTGAATCTAAATCTGCTTCTTTTTTTCTCAACAACCGACCTAATCCAAACCTCTTTTTTAAGTCCTTATCCAAGCCATACGCCGTTTTGATAAAACTTTCCAAAATTAATTTTATCACATGAAATCTATCGCTAACTATCATTGCATTGGGAAAATATTTCTTGGCAAGGGAACGATAATTGGAGCTTAAATCCATGACTATAACGCGGACTTTGTCCTTGCCTTTAAGCTGGTGCAAATAGGAGATTAAATCATTCTCAGAACGTCCTAAAACAACATCAAATACCTTGTGTTTGCTTAAATTGACTAATGTTGTGGCATAACGTTTTTTCTTGGAAAAATAATGTTCGTCTATCCCTAAAACCATCGGACACATTGCATTTTGCAATTCTTTGTTTTTCCTGACATAACCTTGCTGAAACCACCGTTCTATACTCGAATCGCTGCCCCCAAAATCTTGGCTTAAATCCTTTTTTGACACGCCTTCACAATGTTTGTGAAATACCTCTCGCTTCAAACTTTCCATTGTTTGTTGATATTTTAATAATCCTTGCGGCGTGGAATTAAAATAACAGCCGCAATCCTCACAACGATATTTATGGGTTTTAAAGCGTAAAATACTGGCTTTCTCGCCAATACTTATGTTCTTGATATTACGGACAAATGTGTCTTTGCAACGCAAATGATAACTCCCGCATTTGGGGCAATAATACTCGGTTTTATCTTCACATTCTAAAATAATTTTATTGCCTCTTATCACTTCTTTTATCTTGATGTTTGCGTTGTTTGTCAGTATCATATCCATAGGCATAAGCAGTCCTCCAAAATAGGTTTGTGGTGAACTGATTATAATACTTTTTATAATCTTGAGTACTGCTTTTGCCCCCATCTTTGACGTAGAACCAAATATCGTTGCCAGCCGCATTAAAGAGATTCAAAACAAATTAGACGATTCTTATTTTCAAATTAAAAATAATCAGCTCTCGGTACATGAGCTTGATATCACCATGCTCAGCCGCTCGGATTATGAACATTCCGATAATTATGGTTCTTATGAAGATTTTAAGGATGAGCAAGTTGTCAGCTTTGTAAAGAAGTATATTACTTCGCTCAAGCAAAACAAACGTATTCCCCCTTCGGTATTTGATTTCTTAAAACGAACCGTCAAAAAGAACGCGGTTGAACCTGAACCCAATCAAAGACCGGAATGGCTGGATAAATTGGAAAATCATTTGGCTCTGGCCGATGATTATGCTCTGAACAGAGCCAACGCCATTCAAACCGACAACCGCAATTTCTACATTCCGGCAGTCATTGAGCGTTGCTTAAGTTATATAGAAGAAGAAAGAACCGCCAATACCGTTCGTTCGCCGCACATTAAAACACATTGGAAGACTCTGTTTGAAAAATTCAGAGAATATAAGAAAAATGTCAAAGGAACCGGCGATAACACTTTATATCAAGATGAAACCTGTCTGGATGTGGTATTCAGTTTGGTTAATAAGAAATATGTTGAAAATTTAACCGCTAAAGACTGTGATACGATTTCAACCAAAATCTATTATGTGCCACGCGGTTGGAAGAAGATGAGTGCTTCCAAACACAAAAAGCTAACCGATATGCTTTTGCCCGAGATTGGTGATAAGACCATGTCCACCACCACGGTCAAACGCTACTTACGTGTATTCAAAGAATTTTTAACCTACGCTCAGAGAAAAGGTTATGTCAGTGCGGCCTTAAACGTTCAAATAGAAATTCCGGTCAAAGATAGCCGCCAAAGCTATGACCGCTTTACCAAAGCCGAGTTATTGAAGATATTTAATCCTGAATATTATCCATATCCGGAAGATGAAAACTTTGCCTATCGCTACTATATTCCGCTGATGGCTTTATACAGCGGTGCTCGTCTGAACGAATTGTGCCAACTTTATTGCGATGACATCAAAAAAGAAAACAATATTTACTATATGATTTTCACAGATGAACGTCCCGACCAACATTTGAAAAATAAGGTTTCTAAAAGAATTGTACCGATTCACCCCAAAATTATTGAAATGGGCTTTTTAGATTATTTGCTTTCGGTAAAATCCAAACGCAAACAACGCGTATTTTATCAGCTTACTTACGCTCAATATAATCACTATGCCGATAAAATGTCCAAATGGTTTGGCCGATATTTGGAAAGCATAGGAATCAGCGGCAAAAGAAAAATCTTTCACAGCTTTCGCCATACGGTAAAACCGGAACTCCGCGATGCCAATGTCGGCAGAGAATATCAAAACGCTATTTGCGGATGGGAAGGTATTGATACCGGTGAAAGAGTATATGGCAGCAATTTCCCGATTGAAATCCTTTATAACGAAATCTGCAAATTGCAATATCCGTATTTGGATGAAAACTTAAAGAAAATCAAAGCCCGCGTCCCCTCTCCCCGCCAAAGATTAAGAATGCGTCTTTATGGTGATAAAGCGTAGATGATATTTTTCTTTAGAAATTACAATCCTTAGATTTATTCATTTGCATTATTAAATTCTATTTGATAACCTGACCTCTATATAAGGAGGTCATCATGAAAAAAACAATCTTTACACTAATGCTATTTGTATCCGCTTGTTCTAATATCTCACAAGTTGGTATTCTCGGTAACGTTAACAATTCCGAACGCAATAAAGCTTGTATGGACATGACTCAATTTAAGGTCTTGCAAGTTGTTGAAGATGGTCATGCTTTGGCTTTTGAATGTAATGATGGCGATTACTGTTATAATAATACTGTAGTATTATTAACTCCGCAAAAAGGTATTGATTACTATGACGATATGATTGTTGGCCTTCCTGATGAAAAATGTGCAATTCAAGATGGTGTTTATAGATATGAAACGAAAAATAAAAGTATCAAAACAGTTCCTGTAATCAGGTACGACTATGAATATGCCCCCAAAGATGATACGGAAAAAGACAAGCGTTTTCATGAAACGATGAATGATTTACGTGATGGTTGTAAAGCTTATATGGCTCAAGATAAGAAAACCAATAATGAAAAATCAATGAAAAAATGCGATTGTATTATAGATGGTATTGTAACTGAATATAATGAAATAAACACTAAAGAAGTCACAGACGCAGAAGCTGATAAAATAATCAATAATATGCAAAGCAAAATTGAAAAAAAGTGTGGCAAGATACCAGATTATCTAAAGTAATGCTATTAGCATCATAAAGATTGAACAATGGCCTATTACGCAAAAGAAATTCCTTTCCCTGAACTAGGATTAACACTATACCCTAAAATCGAAACGATTATGACTCATACTCAATCAATTTTTGAATTTTATGATGCTAAAGCATTTTATATCGGCGTTGTAAAAGAAAACTTAAAAGAATTCTATAAAGATACTTCAAATACTCGTAAAGCTATAAATGCGTGTATTTCATTATATCATTTAGCTGATTGGTACTGGGTAAATGATAAGAACAAAAGAGAAAAACAGA
Source organism: uncultured Alphaproteobacteria bacterium (assembly GCA_944390275.1). GTDB lineage: Bacteria > Pseudomonadota > Alphaproteobacteria > RF32 > CAG-239 > HGM16780. The sequence continues at coordinate 156,879 of CALXPL010000002.1, read as the reverse complement.
AAGAAATTCCTCACAGCCTAGCATTATCTGATATTGCAAATGGTTCAAAACATTTTAATCCACAAAAGCATTATCAGTCCGGCAAAATTGAAGGCACGGATATACCGGTGACATTGACGTTGAATAGCGGTAATGAAATTATTAAGATTGAAGATATGTTAAAAGAAATTGAAAGATATTGGGATAGCAAAATATCCTAAATGTTAAAGAAGACACATTCTTTAACATTTTCTTTATAAAGCTTGAAATTGTTAGGGATTTTATTTAAGCCTCTAGGGTGGCAAGGTAAAAATGTTAAACTTTGTTAGTTTTGATAACTTTTCTTAACATTTTGTTCCTTTGTTTGATTTGGTATCAATTCATTCAAGAAGCTTATTCTTCCCTAACGACCCTAGTTTTAATTTTTGAGATTTTGATTTTTTTAATTTTACTCAAAGAAAAAGCCTTACATTTTTTGTAAGGCTTTTTTACTTGGAGTTGATTTGCTATCACACTCTTGCATTTTCAACCGCGTTGGCAAGCATATGTTCGTTATAATTAAAATATCTTTGCGTGGTTGAGATGTTTTTATGATTAGCCAGCTTTTGCACCAAACAGATATTCACGCCGGAATTTACCAATTTTGATACAAACAAATGTCGGCCGAGGTGGCTTGCTCCCTTTATGCTGAATTTGCGATAAACGGAACTAAACAAACGGCTGATACTCACGCGATTGTAGGGTTTGTTTTGCTTTTGCGATGTAAATAAATAGCTCTCTTGGTTCAAGTTGCTTCGTGTTTGTTGCAGATACTTCAAATATTCGGCAAACTCCTTCTTAATCTGCGAGTTCAAATAGTAGGAACATTTATTTTTGCCTTTGTTCTTGTCATAATCGAGGCAAATGGCGTCTTTGACTTTAAGGTTTTCGGTATAAACATCCTTAACCTGAAGATAACAAAAATTGATAGAACGCATGCCGTTTAGCGAACATAAAAACATCATCCTGATTTGTTCGGCGTGTTTCATTCCGCTGATATAGGTCAAAATATCTTTAATTTTCTTATCATCTACAAAAACGTCATTTACCATTGATTTTACTCTTTTTAACTTATTTATACTCATTTTGAAAGGAGACATAATAATATTGAAAGGAAATCCTAGTTTTTAATGATGGCTTGATAAAACACTTTATAACTCAAACCTTGGGTCAAAATTCCCACACCGCCTTGGCATTGCCAACCGTTTTGAAGTGCCGCATTCACATATTCAATCAGATTATCCAAGCTTTCCGAACATAAAACATCATATTTCATCTAAAATACCCCTAGTATTCATAAGCATACATCACGGTTAAGACACGGTTTGTCTGACTAGGGTCTGCGGCATTCGGCGAAGCAAATTCAAAATTGCGGTCATAATAATCAATCTTCCAAAAAATCTTTTCACCCTTGAAGCTAAACGCTCCGAAATCCTTTTCACCGTAGGGATTGTTTTCTTCACTGAAATCCTCAAAATTGCGAACCTTGTTCAAAATGATTTCAATATTATCAAAACTGTTGGCTCTAATTCCGGGCGTTAAAACAAAAGTTCCCAGAGATGGATTAGCTCTGAAATCATCATTAAGCTTGGCGATTGCGGCGATATTATTCATGCTCGCTTTCCTCTAACAATCTGATACAAAGATATTCAGTCAGACCTTCTTGTTCGGCGGCATAATCCCAAACCGAAAGGCCGCGATTGTTCTTTATGTCGGCATCAGCTCCGTTATCAATCATAAAGTCCAAAATCCGAATTCGCATTAAAGCTTGAGGATGACGAACCACATATATAAAAGAAGTATTGCCAAACTTATCGCGAGCGTTAATATCTGCTCCGGCTTCAAGCAAAACTGCCAGAGTTTGCGGCGAACTACGTTTAACCGCGGCAATCATAAAAGGTGTTTCTCCGTTGCGATTGCGAGATTTAACATCACCGCCGGCTTGAATGAACGCCTTGATAATATCGGGTTCATAAAACTCTTTGCACGCCCACATAAACGGCGTCCAACCGTGTTTGTTGTAGGGCTCATTAACATCAAAACCTTGCTTTAAGATAGATTTGATACGTTCTAAATCCATATCATAAAGTGCTTTCATCAATATATTTTCTTCATTAACCATCTGTTTTTCCATGAATTGTTTAAAAAAGATGGTCCCCGGGGTAGCATTCAAAAATGCTAAAGTCAAGCACTTTTCATAACATTTTTCACATTATCTCATTGATTCTGAATGATTTTATTTTAAATTCAACGGGTTGCAGGGAAAATCCATATACTACTATTGATTTTGATTGATAAAATTACCTATATAATAGTTGATAGTGCTATCATTTATGTTAATTTTTATTTGAAAGGATACAAAAATGCCTAGAAAAACAAATAATACAAAATATGTGGGAGATTGCTCTCCTTCTGGTATTGCAAAACAAGCTATCAAAGTATATAAAATGTCTAATGCTAAGAATCCTATTAAAACAGGAAATATAGCTATAGATTATGGAGTAAACAAAATACCTCTTGTTAAAAGATGGAATCAAGGATTTAATCTTGGCAAAATGGCATTTGTTGCACAACAAACATATAATGATACTTGCAAACGAAAAAAATAAATGATTTTATTTATTTAGATTAAAATATTTTATAAGGAGATAATATTCAATGAAAACTTTTGCTTGGCATGTTTTAATTTTAGGTGGATTTTACTTTGTTATCTCCTTATTATTTCTATTACCACAAAACATTGTAATCGACATTGCCGATGTTGTAATTTCAACCGTTTTTTTCATAATGCTTATTGTTTTGTGCTTCAAAAGAAAATATAATTTTATCAATATTTTTCAAAACAAATTTCCTAGAACTACCAATTATATAGCCGCTCTTGGTTTTGTTGAGTATTTTAGTGTTTTATTTATAACAATCCCTAGTATAATTTATGGATATCAGGCAAGTAAAGCTCAATATAATGGCTCCGAAATTTCGCCAGCTCCGGCTGAATACCTTAATTTTATCTACTATACTTATATCGCTGTTTTATGTTTATCTATTATCTGGGCAACATATAAAAGCTTTATAAAAAAGTGAATCTATGCCAAAGATTTAGATTTGCTTTAATTCTTCAATCAGTTCAAAGATAGTCATATCTGAGGCTTGGAGCTTGGGAACGGAAATCGGTGTCGGTTTGTGTTCATCATAAATCGGACTACCGGTGCGGCGGACAAATATCGCCGAGCTGAGTTGCTTTCCGAATGTCGGTGTATATTTGTTGGCCAGACCTTGCTCTTTGCTCCAATATCTTGATGTGTTGCTACCTGAAAGAGGACTTCCTGTTATACAATAAAAATAAGTGTATTCTTGTTTCCATGGCGTGTGTTGCCACAAAAGCAACAATTCCCCCAAGCACAAAGAAAAGGTCGGAATATATAAGGCAAAAACACCGCTGCCTTGAATATGAATGTTGTAATATTTGGGATTGGATAAGATTAAATCTTGATGTTGTTGCAATAAGTCTAAGTTATCAAACAATGCTTGCAACACTTCTTTATCAGGCGTAGCCGCCTGAACATAAAATCTGGCTGTCATTATATTTCTCCTGTTTAGTCCGTTTGGTTAAAGTGGGACAAGTTGGCATAAATTCACTTTTATGGGGATTATCTTAAATAATCCCCCGAATGTCAAGTCTTCTCAATTTTGTATATGAGTGAAAAAAATAATTTATACCAGCATTACTTGTATTTGCCATTTTTGTTACCTAAATAAGTAATGCATATTATAAATATGCAAATTTATTAACATTTAACAACGAAAGGAAAAAATATGTCAGGTGCAATACCTTTTCTAGCAAGACAAGCTCAAAAACAAGTCTTAAAAACAGCTATAACTAAATCTACAGGTTTAGATGATTTTTTAGGAATTAAACCATTAAATGAAAATGAGGATATTGTTATGAATGAGCTTAGTAAGCCTAATTCTCCGTCAAGAAAAGATGTTTCTTTATGGACAGAACAAGATTATACCGTTAATTCTTATGGATTTTCTCAAAATTATATGCTACAAAACATGTGCAATCAATATAGAGAATTGAGAAACAGAAGATAAAATTTAATTAGGTGACTAATATGCCAAAGATTCTAAACAGAGCAAAAAATATTGTTGTTTTAATACTGTTGCTTACAGTTTTTCCTGCTATGTTCGTAGAAGTTTTTTTGGCTTATGTATATCACTTTTCTGATGACGAGGAGCTTCGATTGTTCAAGCAAACATATGATGTTTTTTACAAAATATGTATGAACTCGGCATATATCAGTTTATTTTTAACCTATATCGCATCTCATTTTATCAGCAAAAGTCAAAAATTAAAATTATGGCTTAAGTGGTTACTTATCGCTTTGATTTACTTCATCTTATTTATGATTTTTATTTTTGTTATTATTTTTATCTTGGGACTGTTTTCTTAATTTTTGTAAAGCACCGCTCCGTTATCCAGCAATAGGTTGGCAATATCCAGTTCTATTCGCTCCAAGGCTAAGGTTAAGGCGGTTTCGCCTTGGATATTAAGCCAATTCACATCAACACCTTTGTTTATCAACATTTGGATGGTTTGTAATTTAACATCATCTTCCATATTTTCGTTCAAAATAACAGACATAATAGCGTTATATCCGAATATATCGGTTCTATTGACTTCGCTTCCCTCGGCAATAAGGAAATCAAGCGGCTCTTTTTCCATGCAGAAATAGCAAGCCACTAAAAATAAACTGGCTCTGTGGCGATTGATTGAGGCATTTAAGTTAAAATTGTCAGTTCTAATCAATTTTTTCAACTCGCTGACTGAATTGATATCAATATTACCTTCGCTCTCAAAATTATACGGTGGATTAACCGATGTATTCTTTAATCTCTCTTCTATTTGTTTGATTTTTTCTTGCACTTCGACCATTTCTTCAATGGTAATAAATTTAGAATAAGTTTTATCTTCGGGATTATAGATTAACATTTTTACTCCTTGTCTGTTTTCTTACAAGGATATTTATCGGAAATAAAACCTATTTTGCGATTAGGCAAAAACAAACCTTTGGCTAGATAAATACCTATGTAGCTGATAGCTATGTTTCAATTATAAACACGAATTGTCTGGGTTGAGGTGTGATGTGCGAGCATGACACCTCTTTTTGTTGGGCGGCACATGGCGGACGGGAAGATGGCATACTGAATATGGCACATCAGAGCCAAGCCTCCCTTGTCCCCTCCTTATACCCACCATAGCCTGCTCCTTAATATGGTAAAAAAATATAACTAAAAATAAAATAGGCCTTTACGTGCGAAAAGAAAAAATTTTTGCTTAAATTTCAATAAAAAAAACATTAAAATACAAAAAGATAACAATTTTAACTTATAATCGTTAACGACACTATGTAAAATTATGCTTGACTTTTGATTTAGTTTTTTGATATACACAAGTTATAGGTATTCAATTAATGAAAAAATATATTTATTTAACTTCATTTTTTGTTCCTGAGAGTTCTAATAACAAAGATTAGATTTTATCTTTGAATTGTTATTATAAAACTCATATATGCTATGCTCATAGAAATAGATGTTTTCATATATATGCTAAAGATATGAGTAATAGAAAATAATCAATGGGCTAAGATGCCCTTTTTTATTATCTATAACATTTCTTACAATAATATATCCCTCAAAAAAAAGAATTATTGTAAATCAATGTTCTCTATTTATTGTACCAAACGTAGCAAATACATATATTTAAGATGTTACCATTGTAAAAATCCATCAGTTAATGAAAATATGATTTTACAACAACTTGAAGAAGAAATCTTTAGCAAGATTATCTTGTCAAATCAAGAAATTAAACATTTACAAGATAGCTTAAACAAGCATTTTGAAGAGAAAAGAATAAGAAATACCGAACTCAAAGAAGCCATTTTGAAAATCGTTAAAATCCTAGGTAATCTATCATTATTCATGCAACAATCCGACAATAAAGCCAAAAATATATTGCTCAGCCTTTTACTCTCAAATTGTACCTTAAAAGACAAGAAACTAACCTATACCCTCAACAAACCTTTCAACTACCTCCTCACCACCCCTAACCATAAAGAATGGAAAGATATAATAATCAAACACTTAAATGAATTCAAAAAGATTGTGTTGGTGATAGAAAAGATATAAGTAATGTCAAAATTAGCTTTTAAATATTATGGATAATATTTGTAATGTCTCTTGCCAATATATTGCAAAAACAATCAAGCAAAAAATTATAAATGGTATGGTGTGGTACTTCCATTTATATTCAGGATTAAAATATTTGGCATTTTCATATTTTGTTCCTGTAAAAAAATCACAGATAAATATATCAAAAACAAATATAATGATGAAAAAAATAGTAAAAGGAAGTGCTGGTACATGAGGGTGTCCATATACCAGTGACACCAGCAAAGCCAGCAAAGAAATACCGATAAAATATATCAAATTTATTCCTATTTTCTTTGCTAAATCTTTCGTTTGGAGCATAAATACTTCCTTTCTATTAATTATTATTTATTGTAATTATGATACTGATTTTTAATTCCGTCAACAGCATATTCTGTTGCTTCACCATTCACTAAACTAAGTCCTTGCTTTATTGTTGGTGATGCTGCTCGACTAAAGGCTTGATTTGCAATCCAGTTTCCTCCCAAATTACCAACCAAACCAATACCAATCTGTTGGGCATAATTTTGCCAATTATCCTGCCCTGAGCCAAAACCATAAACAAAAAAAGCAGAACATCCATTCTGCTTTTTGCTTTAGGCTTATAATAGCCCTTTTTCTTTTTTTGTGATATTTTCTTTGGTTATCGGAACACAACCAATATCCTCACGCCAGGTCAGACAATCTTGTCTGCATTCACGCTTATCGGCATCCCAAACACCATGTCCTTCACTTAAACACCGAGCTTTGTCATCCATCATCAAATACCCAGCGTAACAGATTACGACTATTACAACCATTCCGACAAGAAAAGTTAGCACTTTAAAAGCCTGCCGCAGATATTGTGTTATTTTGCTTAAATTAATATTTATCATTTGTTGTTTATCTTTATAACAGATACCTGTACATCACGATGATAATCAAGCAAGCAAGGGCATATATGGGAAGACCATATTTCCATTGGTGCTTGGGGTCAAAGTATGGTGAATTTTCATGCCCTTTTTTGATTAAAATATGAGAGATTATCTCATCAACAATAAAAGGTATGAAAATACATATTAAGGCAGGAAGCGGTGATGCTTTAGATTGACGCATTGAGTAAACAGCAAATAGAAATAAACTTAAGCAAATAACAGCTGAGATAAATTTTATTATTGGCATAATATTTATTTTAAACATTACCACTTTCCTATAACGTTAACTATAACAGATACCTGTATATCACGATGATAATCAAGCAAGCAAGGGCATATATGGGAAGACCATATTTCCATTGGTGCTTGGGGTCAAAGTATGGTGAATTTTCATGCCCTTTTTTGATTAAAATATGAGAGATTATCTCATCAACAATAAAAGGTATGAAAATACATATTAAGGCAGGAAGCGGTGATGCTTTAGATTGACGCATTGAGTAAACAGCAAATAGAAATAAACTTAAGCAAATAACAGCTGAGATAAATTTTATTATTGGCATAATATTTATTTTAAACATTACCACTCCTGACTTATTAATTGTTATTGGTTGTAATTATGATACAGATTTTTAATTCCGTCAACAATATCTTCTGTTGCTTGACCGCTTATCGTATTAAAGGCATTTCGCGCTAATGGATTGGCGGCTCGACCAAAGGCTTGATTAGCAAGCCAGTTTCCTAGCAAATTACCTCCCACACCAATAACAGATTGTTGAGCATAATTTGGCCAATTATCCTGTTCCGAGCCAAAACCATAAGCGATACCATTGGCAACAGCCTCATATTGATTTAGCTTGTTTTTAATTCCCAACGGTGTTGTTTTTGAATATCTAAAAAACTTAATCGGTGATGCATAAGCCCCTGCCATTTGAGCAACTGTTGTTGCTACGGGATTTTCTTGCATACCTTGAGCCAAAACCTGACGACGATTGTCGCGTCCTTTAACATACCCGCGTTTCATTGCATCCCATACACTTTCGTTGGTTCTATTCCATTGCGGATGTAGGCTTGCCAAGCCATAACCGACAGCACTCGCTACACCTTCTAATTCATCTGCCCAACCAAGGCTAAATCCGTCCAAAGCTGCGGTGGCTAATTGTTCGGCTTTCCGCAAGGTGTTATCCCAAGTTGAGGGCTGAGAATTTGGTTGCGGAGATGAGGTTGGCTGAACATAACTCGGTTGTGTTGCCGAAGCTGGAATTTGCGGCTGTGGAGCAGGTGGTTGTTGCACACCGTACTTTTGCTGCAAATTATTAAGTTTGTTTAAGTCAAGTCTGGTTTGTAATTCATCTCGTAAGCTCATATTCGCATAATCAGGTGTTCCTATTCCATTATATTTTGTTTGCAATTCAGATAAACGGCTGCGTTCAATTTCTTCTTTTAATTTTTTTTTGTAAGTTTCAAAGTCCATAATTACCTCTATTATTGTTAATGTTAGTAATATAGATCAATATAATAAATATCTTATGTTAAAATCAATCAGCCATAACGTTAGACGTATCAGCTTCTACGCGTAAAAGCTTTTTGAACTCTCGGTTATTTTTCTGTGCTAATTGCACTAGCTTGTTGCCGATATTTTGTTTTACATAAGGAATGGGCATTTCTTCCGATTTATATGTCAAATACCATTTAGCAAAAAAATTGGCTGCTAATACTTTGCCGTTCTGATGATACTGCATAAATTTTTCGTATTGTATCTTTTTGAAATGTTCCCGAAACGGAGTGTATTTTTCATCTCTTAATTTTCTGGCTCTTTGAGCGCAATTTTTTCTTTCGCATTTACATAATGATGCAATCGAATCTTTATGCATTGCACTCCATTGCTCTCGGTTTTTATGTAAAATAATATTTATCAAGTTCATTATTTGCGTTTGCATTTGTAAAAAATTTATCTCTGTCTTGTGATTTTGCAAAATATTATTCAGCCAATATATATCCTGATTATCCATACTCATTGATGAATCTAACAATAATTCCTCATCTATATTTAATGCCTTGGCAATCTTGGTTAAGTCTGTATCTATCAATTCTATTTTTTGACATTCAATTGATTTAAGGCTTTCTTCGGAAATATTAGCTGATTGGGCTAATTCTTTAAGTGTAAGCCCTTTAAACATTCTTAAATTTTGAACTTTGTTTCCCTTGTCCAAAATTAAACATTTTGCTAACTCAAAAGATAAATTATTATTGTCCATTTTGTTAACCTCTTAAATTTTCTAAATAATTTATATTTAGGGATAATTTTTTATAATTGCAACCAAACGATTATATTTTTTAGTAGTGAGAATTATATAGCTTAAGTTAAAATAGCAAAAATTTGGATTTTATACACTACACCAATCCATTTTACCCGAAAAACCTATTGTCATTGAGGTCAATAAGTCCAAAAATTTGTGCTAACCCTTTGATTTTGGTTCAGATTCCGCACGTCGTCTCCAGCCACAGAATACAAACCGTCAGAAATGACGGTTTTTTCTTTATATATCAAGCATTTATACTGGTTCTGATGTTTAAAAGTTAAAATAGGCTTTTTTGAGCAACATCCGAACTTTTTTATTGCCAATCTTTGTATTTCAATAGCTTACGGGATTTTAAGGCTGGACAGAGAAAATGCATTATTTTTCAAACCATACTTTTTGATAAATATCTTCCCAACCGGAATTGTGGCTTGCGTTTTTTACCTTAATTATCAAATCCTCATTTCCGACAAACTGTTCCACCAGCACCGGAGGGATTACTTTGTCTTTTGTTCCGACATAGTGGATTTGCGGAAGTTGTACAAATTGATGACGATAATCAGCCAAGTTCATTGATTCATTAAGTGGGGGTAAGTTATGATATTGTGTCCATGCTAAATGGTCGAGATTTCCGGCAATAGTTATGATTTTCTTGATATTCAAACCATTTTTTGCCGAAGCTACTAAGCCTGCAATTTGCGCACCTCCTGAAAACCCGATTAAAATCACCGGATGTGACCCCACAATTTGTTTGATAGCCTCATATTCTGCATTAATGATTTCATGCGCAAAACGTGCCGTTGTCCAATGTCTTTGAGAACAAATCGGACTTTTGACATACTGACAAGGCCTTGCAAGATAAATCACATTCGGGCTATTGTCCCCGAAAGCCAACTTTCGAACAAATGTTCCTTTAGGTGTCGGGTCTGGTGTGGGGCGTCCGTGTGCGTTAAATGCATAGCCGTCCCCTTCTATGTATATTTTATATACCCCATTGGGCTCAGTGATTTTTTGCCAACTTGCAATTTTGAAATCTCTCGTTGCAATTTCTTTATATTCATATGACGGAGGAACGGAAATACTTTGGCATCCGCTCAACAAAAAAATCGCAACTAAAATTTTATAAAAGCCATTTCTCATAGTTCATTATTTGCACAAGATTGTTAAAAAAAAGAAAATACCTAGAATAAACCCCTTGTAACCACAGATGACAATATTAAATTTACTTATATCCATCAGCGATAAAAAGTTGTATCTGCGATATTTATTCCCTATATAAGATGAAAATAATATTTATAAGGAGAGAGTTGATGCCTCAAAATCACAGCCTTTGGGAAGAATATATTTTAAATACCGGTAACAAAATTGCCTTTTTCCGCAAGTTTAAGAAGATGTCGTTAGAAACTCTGGCGGCAAAGACTAAAATTCCTATTAAAACCTTGGAGACGATGTAGAATTCATCTTTGGAACTGATAACACCGGAGATTTCTAAACTTGCAGCTTATTTTAAGGTTGAGCCGGAATTACTCTTATCGGCAAGCAGCGTTATTGAAATAGATAAGTTACGTAAGCTTGATTTTATCTTTCGTCAGTTTAATCAAACGCAGGATACAAAGGCTTTGCAAAGCCAAATAACCAACTGGATAATATTGTCCATAACCGATGAAAGACAACACTGGCAGAAGAGCAGAAAGGAATCGGTTGAGGTTCTTTGTAAAATAAATCGCTCTCAAGAAGCACAAAAAAGAGCGCAGTCTCGGGATAAAAAATTTGCACCGTTTCGTGAATATTTCAAAAAAACCCAAAGACAAAGATTTAATAAGTATATGAAATTAGGTAAAAAATTGACAGCAAACGGCTTTGTTTTATGGTTCTTAAAAAATAAAGCGGCGAAAATTTCAATTCCGTATCGTCAAAGCAACTGGGAAAGCAAGTTAAATCAACTCGCTCAAGCCAATAATCGGGAGTTTAAAAAAGCTTTTGAATGATAAAGTTGATTCGTTGTGGTCTATAGCGGATTGATTCTACGTAATAAATTATGATATTTTATTTTTGTAATTAAATATTACGTAAATTTAACTTTTTTATTCGGAGGCTTTTTATGAACTTTTATGGCAATTATAAATCGCCGCTTGGCTATCAAACCGGTGAAAATCATATTGATAGCTATGGCGTTGACCATAGCGGTTTTACTACTCGAGATGAGATAGAATATCAAATGGCTCGTCAGCAAAGAGAAAACCAAATTATTAAAAATTATAATAACCATGGTATAACCCAAGACTATCCGCAAGCTGGCACCAACTTTTGGGGCAACACGCCTGATAACAATTTTGGCTTTGGCTCTTCGCAAATATCCTCAAATATTGAGAATATGCAAAAATCTTTTTATGCTGATTATTTGGACATTCCCGGAAGAGCTAATTTGAATAATACTTCAAACATAAACGGAAATACATTAGGAAACATCATAAACAATACTTTGGCAGAAGCACAGAGCTATTACTCACCCTCAAATATGATGAGCTCAAACAATTATTATAACCCAATGACACAATCCATGCAGAAGGATATAAGTTCGATTTTATCGCCTAAACCATTGGGCAATGACGCTAATTCTTATCAACTGGCTCAAAATATTATACCAAATACGGCTAGTGATGTTGGTAATCTTGTTAAACCTAATATAATTTTCGATGACGTTTATTACTCTGAACTAGGCGAAGATGGGAATGTGGTTTATAAAGGAACCAATCATCACGAAGGAGGTTATAGCGATAGACTAAATGATTTAGGCGGACCAACTAATTATGGAGTAACTCAAGATTCTCTTAATGAATACAATAATTGGAATAGTCCATTAAGAACCGGATTTAATTTTCCTATAGATGTAGAAAAATTAACCCCTAAGCAGGCTAAGCAAATTATGGATGAAATGTATTATCAAAGATATAATATAAATAAGTTGCAAAATTTAAAGCTAGTCAGAAATACTTTTGATGCTGAAGTCAATCAAGGAACCGATGCCGGAAAAATGTTATCTAGAGCACTGAATGAATTTTATGGATATCAAAAAGGCGATTCTCCAAAGTATTTTTATGAAAATCAGGTGTTAAATGATACGTTAGCTAATGCTGTTAATAAATTAACCACTGAAGAAGCTATCAAAGTTAACGATATTTTGACAAAGTTAAGGATGGAGAAATATTTTCAAAGTGTTGATAAAAATCCAATACAAAATGTGAATAATATCAATGGGTGGTATAATCGGACTAAAAGCTATTATAGTAATCCTCAAGAATTTGAACAGTTATATAGACATAGAGTTGACGATTATATACAAAATAAATATCCTCAATTTTATAATGGCCAATAAAAAGGAATATGAAAATGAAATTTGTTTTATCTTTAATTACAATGTTATCATTGTCTATACTGGCTTTTGCTGCGGAAGAAAATACATCAACCTATACTTATGAACAAGAAAAATGTTCAGGTAAAGAAGATGCATTTCTTCGAGGTTTGGAGGAAGAGTTGGCTAATTGTAAAGTTAAAATGCCGGATGTTCCATCAACAACAGATATGAACGAGGCTTATTACAAAGTCGGCGATTGTTCTATTTCTGTAGCCAATAAACTTTTTGAAAAAAATTACAAAAAGTACAACGACAAGGTAAAAAAGAATTTTGATACACTTGTCAAGGCTTATTATGCATGCGCTCATGATATCGTACAACATAGTGATTATGGCTCTGTACGAGGCGGAACTATGTATAATACAGAAGCAATTGCAACAGCATCATTCTGGATTCGGGATTTGGTAAAAAAATACCTTTATCAGGCACGAATTGAATGTGATGACAAAGCCGGATTTGATTCTCTGGAATAAAACTAAATTCTTTTGAATAAACAAGATAAGGGAGGGGCTTCTAAAAAACTCTCCTTTTATGTTGAAAATAAGGTTAAAACCTATCCCATATCTCCATAAACAACCCATGGATGGCCGGATTTGGTAAAAATCTAAAAAAGAAAATACCCTGCAACCAATAAGTTACAGGGTATTTCATGCTGCATAATTAAGCCTTAAAATTTATATTTTAAGTTAACCAAACCGGTGTGATCTTGGTAATCCTCACGGAATTTACCTTCATACCCCAATGAAAAATCAACATTATTGTTAACTTCTGCGGTTACACCAGCGCCAAATTCCATACCAAAACGATCTAAAGCATCACCATCAACCGCGTAAGCTGAACCGTTGGCTAATGTAACGACAGAGTTTGTATCATCGTTCGTTAAGTCGTAAGTTGCCGCAATTCGGGCTTCCGGTTTGATGTTCATACCGTTTTCAAGTGTCCAAGTCTTGCTGACTTTAGCCCCGATAACACCGGTTAAGATATCGGAATCATTACCGGAGACTTTTTGGTCAGCTGAATCTGTATAGCCGTCTTGGCTGATATGAACATAACGCAAACCAACCTCAGGGGTTAAACCAAAGTGTTTGAGCTGCATATCATAACCTGTCATAGCTTGCAAACCAAAGGTTTCAACATCATAGTCAGACTTTACATTAATTCCGGCAACATTCTTGCTTTCATCATAATCAGACCAACCATAAGATACAATACTGTTTACATACCAGTTGCTTGGCTTATATTCGCCATAAACAAAGGCGGTATGTGTGTCAACATCGGTACTTCTCATAAAACCGTCAATATCGGTATTGGTATAAGCATAACCTAAACCAACTTTGGTATCTTCGGTAACATATTTTTCAGCACCCATTGCAACACCCGATGAATCTGCATCAAAACCATAAGCCTTTGATGTGTCATCCAATTTTGAGTGATTGAACAAACCTTGAACCCACATAGCCGCACGTTCAAAAACATTATCACCGGAGGACATACCTTCACCGCCGGTGGAAATACTGCCACCGCTCAAACGTGTACCAATAGCACCAAAGACTTGGTTAGCCGTTTCGGTTTGTGTATGTTGAACCATTGGTGCAACTTCCGGCGCAACTGCGGTTAAAGCATTAACATAAGCCTGTTCAGAACCAGCTTTTTGAGAAAGTTCATTTAGTTTTTCAGCAACAACTGCTGCTTGTGTTCCGGCTTTAAAACTATCGCCATCAACCCAAGCGGCTGCTGTACCGGCATTATTTACAGTACCGCCAGCGTCTTTGGCAATATCTTCACCGGTTGCTATACCGGTAACTTTGAATTTTCCGGCTTCAATTTGTTCAAACTTATAACGATTGTTTGCGACATTAATATTATTGAAGTCTCCATCAAAACCATTGGTCGCCGTAAGTAAGGTTAAATCTGTTGTTTCATCCTTTTTAACCAATCCGTTTTGCATCGTAACGTTCAAATTGATATTTTTATTTGCTCCATTGGAATAACCATCTTCCGCATTTCCTCCAACAAATGTAATTTTATCACTTGCAGCAATTGCTCCGTGGTTATCTAATGAGGCTACAGTCAGATTGACTTGTGCATCTTCAAATAATTCAACATTTTGCGCATTCAGGGTCGATGTTCCCAAATCTAAGACCGAACCATCTTTGACTTTAACCTTATTTGAGACAGTAAAGTCTCTTGCTAATTTGGCTGTTGACTTATTGTTCAGGATAAGATTTTGGGCTTTGTTGAAGTTTTCATTATCTAAAGTCAGGGTTGATCCGTAAACATTAATGTTGTTAATATTACTTGCTCCTTTTTCAAAAGCTGACGCCAAAGAAAGATTGGAACGGACATTTATATCTTCAATGTTATCTACCGTACCTTTTACTTTTGCTGAGGAATCAAAGAATGTCATCTGGGCTTTATCTGAACCTTTGACATTCGCATTTAATGTTCCGGCCACATCTATAATTGAGGCAAAGTTTCCTGATGCAAGAGTAATATCACCAGACGATAATGTTGCTCCTTTGCTTATTTTAATCAAACCGTCTTTTACATTGACATCACTTGCAATTTTATTGTTGCCATTAATATTGATTGTTGGTGCTTTGGATAATAATTCTTCAGCCGAGGAACCTGAGATGGAACTGCCATCCATATTGACTTTACCATTGGAGGTATAGATTTCAATGGAGGAAGAATCGTTCATATTTAATTTTCCTCCGCTCATATTCAAAATACCGGTAATATTTTTATCAATGTTTTCTGTTATCAGTTCCATAGAAGCTGCATTAGCACCTTCCATTGCATAGGCCCCGATTAAAAATTTGGCATTATCACGAAGGGTCGTTGTCCCTCCCGATACATTCGCATCCAAATTTTGTGCTTGAACGGGACTGTCTTTTTCAACCAAACCGTAAGATTCTATTGAACTGTTGTTGGATGCTATGATTTCAGATTTATTGGTAATATTAAAATCTGATACTTCGTTTGCTGAATATGAGGCTAATTTTGCAGAATCGGTCAAATTAATTTTACCGCCTTCAACATTGAGCTTATCACTCATTATTTGAGTATTTTGCTCTCCATTAATCGTTCCTCCGGAAATTGTTAAACTATCCATTACTCCGATAACGCTCTCTTCTTTGAGATTTATATTACCTCCGGAAATTGTAATATTATCGCCTCCAATGTTTCCGGAAACAGCGTTGATTTGTCCGCCGGAGATGTTCGTTTGTGCTCCTCCCATCACCCCTAACAAGCCATTATTAATTTCAATATTTCCACCGGAAACGTTTAGGCTTCCATTTTCTGTACCGATTAATCCTCCGGTATTCAGAGTAATATGAGTATCCTTGCCACTGATATTAATATCATTTTCAGCGGTAATTCCTGATATTTTATAATTCGCAATATCTCCAGGATTTTCTGGTAAATAGCCTGTTAAGGTAATAGATCCTCCGGAAATGTCAGCATTGTTTACTTCCAATACTGCATCTTTGCCTTTGGATGCTGTTCCGATGAGCGTACCTCCGGTCATTGACAGACGGTCAAAACTTTCTCTTTCTGTTTCCGACTGTTTTATTTGATGGGTATCTCCATTGTTAAGGGTTAAATCTTCCGCATAAACATTAGTTGCGCTGAGAACGGCGACTAATGCGGTTGAAAATAAAAGTTTCTTTTTCATATGATTAAACTTCCTTCTTCTTTAATTGCAATTAAAAGAAAACCACCTGTTTAAGGTGGTCGGAGAGTTCATCAATCATATAGTCGTAAATGATTCCTTTAGTCTTTAGAGCCATATTTTTTCAGAGATAGAGATATGGTTCCTGAACATACACCAAAAGCTCCCCGACCATATCACTATGTATCGGGGATATATTTATTGTCAGCTATGATGAGTAGCCAACAATATAACGATGTTATATCCTAACACCGACGACTATAAGAGCCGATGAAAGCTCCGTACCACTAAAGGTACTAATTAGGGAGTATTTCTCCATAACTGGTTTTATATTATAAGCCAAGATCTTAATTTACAATTAAAATTCTGGTGTTATGCGAAAAATATTTTACTTTGCCGCGATAAGCAATAATATACTATAATTTCTGCGTCTCCGCAAAATAAACTATTCAAATTCTCCTCCTGAAAATTATTTGACTTTTGAGATTGGCTATAATATATTTTTCTAAGTTTAGTTGATTTTCCTATTCTTTCTTTCAAAATTTATTTAAGAGAAAAATTTATGTTTTGGTTTTCTTCAAAAGATTACATCTATAATCAAGGCTTTCTTAATGTCAGCCTTGATCATTCTATTTATTATCAACAAATAGGTAATCCCAAAGGCGAGCCAGTCCTCATGTTCCATGGTGGTCCTGGTGGAAAGTCAAAAGCAAAGTTTGCAAAAGTTTTTAATCTTAAAAAATATCGTATTATTCAGTTTGACCAACGAGGATGCGGAAAATCAAAATATAAAGATTTGCTAAAAGATAATTCGACATCTGAACTGATTGAAGATGCATACAAGTTGCTGACTTATCTAAAAATACAAGGTAAGGTTATTGTAACCGGAGCTTCTTGGGGTTCAACTTAGGCTTTGCTTTTTGCTGAGAAGTATCCTCAAAAAACTAAGTCTTTGATTCTATCTTTAATTTTTTTAGCCAGAGAACAAGATTTGGCTTGGCTTCGGCATGATAGTCGCCGTTTTTACCCTGATATTTATGAGGCAGTTATCTGAAAATGCTAACGAAGAAAATTTCTTTAATTACTACAATAAATTACTTAATAGTTCCAACCCGAATGATCAAATGTTGGGATATAATCTTTTAGGAAAATAC
Organism: uncultured Alphaproteobacteria bacterium; assembly: GCA_944390275.1. Classification (GTDB taxonomy): domain Bacteria; phylum Pseudomonadota; class Alphaproteobacteria; order RF32; family CAG-239; genus HGM16780. The sequence goes on along the minus strand of CALXPL010000002.1, from coordinate 139,195 downwards.
GAAGGAATTTTAGGAAGTTTATCACCTAGATTGGAAAGCGAAGAATATGATGAACGTAAAATCAATAATGCACGGATTTTCTTTCACTATGAACGTCATAATTACTTTCTTGAACCTAATGAAATTTTGCAAAAAAGTAATTCTATAAAAGATATTCCGACTATTATTTTTCATAATCGCCTTGATTTTTGTTGTCCCGTCTATCAGGCTTGGGATTTAAAACAAATTTTGCCCAACGCTCGTTTAGAAATTATTGCCGATTATGGGCATGGTAGCAAAAAACAATTTGATTTCATGAAAAAAGAGGTTAATAAATTTTTAGCAAGTTTTTCGTTCAACAAATAAAACTGTAAACTAAAGTTTTTTAACTAAAAAATCTTTCAAAATGAAGCACATCGTAATTGTCTTATTTTAACTATGAAAATAGACAATTTAGTAAAAGTAAATATTGACAAAATGTTTTTTTTCAACTAGTTTCCATTTATTAACAAAATATTAATTAACATGGAAAAACAAATGGCAACATTAATTTCTGATCCTAATTTTGTTTCATATATTGACGAAATTCATGCACAACCCCAAAAGAATGTAAAATATCACAATAAATTAATATCGTCTATACTACGGCTCACACAATTTTTTGATAATTCTAATAATATTATCGTTCCGTCATATTTCCGCGTTAAAAATTCTTCATCAATTATCCCTCTTTCTCCTGAAATTCCTTCTCACTATAATGCAGCGACTCAAGCTGAAATACTTTTTTCTCAAGATGTTCCCATTGTTTCTGTTTTAAGTGATTTTTTATGTGTGAATGACAAAGAAATTTCTAAATCGAACCAAAAGGTAACATGGAATAACGTTATCAATGCTCTTCTCAATGAAGTAATTTTATATAATGTTGATAAAAAAATTATTAAACCGCAATCTATTGCAAATATTAAAAGTTGTTTCATTAATGAAAAAGAAACTTCGACAAATAATAATAACCAATATGATCTTTCCCACACACTCGGACAATATTTTCAGCAATATTTTTCCATAGATTTTGCTCATAAGACAGCAAAACTAAATAACAGGGAATATCTAAAAATCAATGCTTCAACCGCTCAACGCGCAATCACTCCTTTTGTCTTTAACAACTGCAAACAAGGATGTCGTTTTTGCTATGTTGATAGAGGACTGTCTGCTATTAAGTATCCGCATAATTGGTGTCGTAAACTTGAAGACATAGATAAAATCTTAGAAGATTATGATATGAAAGAAGGAAAAAGTCATCCTATTCTTCGTTTTGCAATGATGGATTGGGAACCAACCGAACATCCTCAGTTCTTTGAAATTTTACAAAAAATTGCGCATATTGCCCCGACACAACAAATTCCTATTGTTACGCATGGCGGTGCTTTAACTCAAGAGTTGCTTTCTAAAATTGCCGATGACGAAATCTTAAAGAAAAATGTACTTTTTCAAGTCTCTCTCAATAGTGCTAATGTATTTTATCGGCATAAACTCATGCCTGGAGCCAAATTGAAAGAGCATCAAACCGCAATTAAATCCATTGAGTTAATGGATAAAATGAAAATTAACTTTGATGTTTCTATTGTGGCTGCAACCAACATTATTCCGATGAGCGATATTATAGAAACGATAAAATATGTCGATAATTTTACACCGCATTCATACATCAGAGTTGCCTTGCCTACAGCGACTAAACATCATAATCCGAAATTACTGCGTACTAAAGAAGAATTATGCGAAATTGACAATATTATCACAAGTCTGAGACCAGAAATAAAAGCCCCGATAATCACAACCGTAGCCTTGGAAAACCGAAGCGGATTAAATGCTATTATTGAAGAAGTCATCCCAAATTCAGCCGCAGATTTTGCCGGAATTCAAAGCGGTGATGAAATTATAAATATTGATGGACATAAAATCCGTTCTCGTACAGAAGCTAATTTGGTTTTAAGTCGAGCTTGGTATCAAAAAAAGCAAACCATTGCTGTTGACATTAAAAAAAATAATGGAACATTTCAAACGTATAACATCTCACAAATGCTTGAAAGAAACAATCCTCGAATGGCCGGTGAAAGAGCTGTCGGACTCTTTGGCATGCTTATACATGATGATGTCGATTTTGGTATTTTTGAAAAAATTGCTGAATTACAAAATAAACATAATCTCAAATATCCTCATATTTTTACAGGAAAAGTTATTGAACCTTTTTTTGAAGACGCCATTTCTAAATTAGAAAATAATGAAAAAGTAACAAATTTGCAACTAAATGCTGTTGAAAATAAATATTTTGGCGGAAACGTCAGTATTGCAGGATTATTAACTTTTGGAGATTTATACGATAGATTTAACGAATTAAAAGCTCAAAAACAAAAAATGGATTCTATTTTTATATCTCAATCCATGCTTAGCCGCGGAGGCTTTGATTTAAAAGGCATACACATTAACGAATTTATGGCACAATGTGGTATTCCTATATTTGCCATAAAAGCCAGAACAGGATCTATATAATGTCAAAAATTTTAATTTATCGTCATGAGTATGATTATGCAAATATCAAAGGTTTAGGAATTTTTGATAATGGAGAGTTACTCATTGTTAAAGAAGGTGAGAAAGAACCTGAATTACCTTCTTCTGCTAGAATAATTAATAATCTCAAAGTTCCCGATGCCTTTTCTGCACCCATAAAAATCTTTTTAGACCCCTCAACCCTGTGTCCTCTTGCCTGTCCCTTTTGTTTGTCTGATTCATCAAAACAAAGTACTTTGTCAATTAGTAAAGATAAAATCTTGAACTATATTCAACAAATAATTGACATGGGGGTATTACGAGTTAAAATCGGCGGCGGTGAACCCTTTGTGTATCCCTATTTTTATGACATCATTGAAAAATTACATAAAGCGGGAATTTTTGTTTCGTGCAGCACATCTGGAATTTTAATTGACAAGCTCACTGAAGCAGAACTCAATTTTTTTGCACAGAATAAAGTTAAAATATCTATCAGTATTGACGGCAACCAACAATATCATGATATCTTAAGAAATAAAAGCGGATTGTTTCAAAAAGCTGTTAATGCCGTAACAATTTTGAAAAAAGCTCAAAACAACGTAGAACTACGTGCAACAATTGCTCATAATGAATCATCGTATGAACAGGTTCAATTTCTTAATGATTTAAGTAAAGATCTTCAAACAAAAATCCGTATTAGAACTGTCAAACCTAAAGGAAGGGCGATTCAAAATAATAGTGCTGCACTTTATCCGAATGCTGAATATTGGAAGTTTTTTGATAATATCCGTTTACTGGCGCAAAAAAATTCTCTTATTAACATTGAAGAAATGCTTTCTTATGATAGACCGACTGGATATTCTATCTATGATTGCAAATTGGATTGTGCTGCGGGAACTCGTTCTGCATATATTGATGCAAACGGCAATTTTTGCCCTTGCGGTTTTATCGAACAACACTTTCCCTCTGTTGGCTTATCAGAACAAAATACAATGCATAACTTATGGCGAAACGGAAAAAGTTTTTTACTAATAAGAAAGTTTTTTAAAGAGCAAAATCTTAAAAGCCCTTGTGCAAAATGTGCCTTTGTTAACTCTTGTCAAGGAGGCTGTCCCAGTGTCCGATTAATGACAATGACCCCAACAGACCCCAGATGCCCTCTACAAAGAAAGGAAAAATAATGATTAGCATTGAAGATATCTTAAATGAGAACGATACGGACATTTCCGTAGCGATGCTTACAAAAATCAAAAACAAATTTTGTTTCGTCATACAACCGCAAAATCGTTGGGGAAAATCAGAGAATGGAAGTGATATTTTATTTTTCGGCGGTATCGGAGGAAAAGTGAAGGTCGGGGAATCTTTGATTGAAGCCTTGCACCGCGAATCCCTTGAAGAAATTGGCTGTGATTTTACACTTTTAGAAAATTATGAAAAATCAATCCCTTGGGTGACAAAAGAAACAGTTGAAAGAAAAAATATTTATCCTTCTGATAAAAATCCACTTCCTCACCTCATTTTTCAAAATAGAAGGAGCGAACCGGGACGAAAAAGTAAGACTAATGTTTTTATTTATGATACAATTTTAAAAAATAATTTTGAAATGCAACCAATAGATAATCCCGCAATTATTTTAATTCCAGAAATGACTTTATATGAAATGGAAAACGGAATGAATATCCAAGAAGCCCTGCAAAAAGGAGTAGAAATAATTGCAAAAATAGATATTCCGCAAGAAGGTATCTTAAAACCGACTCCAACTCCTATGGCTTTGATAAAACTTTACCATCATAAGAAAATTGCATAACAAAAAAATGGAAAATTTTGACGATTATATAGCTAAAGGTAAAGAAATAGCATTTATTGATATTCCCGATAATGAAATATTGCAAACATTGAATATCAATACGAGAGTTTGTAATGTTTTAAAATCATATAATAAATGTTCTAAAAATAAAATATTTGATTTAACAGAAAGAATTATTCTCCTGAATGCTGCTCTTACCTATGTTGAAAATGAAGAAACTTTACATGAATCTTATTTAAAAGAACACATTGCTCATAAGAAAAATTACTTATCTTGTCTGAAAAAAAGTTATGACAGAGGAATATTAACAAAAGATACTCATATATATAACCAAGAACTGATTACACCTTTTTTTAAGGCATCTTCGACTTCTGAAGAACTTTTAACTTTGGGAAATCAAGTAAAATACAATGCCAAACTTAATCGTCAATATGGAGAATATTGGCTTGAAACTGTTGATCCTTGCCATCGTCCTTATATGGAAACATATAAAAAATTTTGGTTGGAATCCGGAATTTCGCCCAAAGAACAACCTTTTTTTCTGTGGTTAGAAAACAAAATTCAACCCAATATTCCGCAGATTCAATATATTCTCCCAAAGGAGAAATATTTATATGAAATACACCTTCATAACGGTAGCTTTTATCAAAAAGGACAATTACTACAAACCAACAACTTAAGCTGTTTTGTTATAGATGAACATGGAAAGTATTATCTGGGAATGCCAAACAAATTTTTGCGCCATACATCTTTTAGCTACGGTCGCCCTGTAATGTTTGCCGGAGAAGCACAATTCAGCAATGGACAAATTTCTCAGTTGGCCAATTTCAGCGGTCACTACTGTCCCAATGCCAAGGATACTTACCGAGCAATACAAAAGATAAAAAATGATAATTATCAATTTGATAATACACAAATTAGTATATTTGAAGGAACAACACACAATTATAATCTAAATGAATTTGAAAAACTTTTTGAAAAGCAAAAACTCAATTTGGAAATTTTACAAAAATTCCAGCAAAATTTAAATAATTTATAGCTTATTTTTTTATTCTCTCTTATTAAAAGATATTTGTTATTCTTAATAACAATAATTCTAACGAATTCCTGCATTGCATTTCATCCTATCGAATAATATTTACCTTTTATTATATTTTCTACCATATCATGATATTTGATAATTCTAAATTTTTTATAAAAAAACACTTGCAAATTTGTCTATTCTGTTATATACCTCTTTTCATAGATTGATTATTAACATATTATTAACCCTTTTATTCTTGTATATCATGGAAAAGATAAAAAGATTTTTGTTTGCTCCGAAGAGTAGTTCATTGAAAGCAGCTTTAGCTAGCCAAAGTAACAACGTTCGGCGTTGTCTGTATTTGTCTCGTTATATGAGTGAGGAATACATGCGGATCCGCGTCCGCAATCATTCCAATACGTCACAGGGGATTTGCCGTGCTATGGCTCACCGCATTTCGCCAATTACTTACTACAAACTTCATCCTTATCAAAAAGGGGATGAACATTGCATAGAGGTTATTGGCACTATCCGAGTTGAAGGTCGTAGTTTCGATGAAGTTGTCGAAACTTCAAAATGCCTTCTGGAAGAAATCGCTAGCAAGGAAAAAGTTTATCTGAAATTATTTGTTTCGGATATTTTAGCTCGCGATGAAACGCCGTGGGTGGAAATCTTCTCTCAGAAGAATCACCATCTCAGCGTTGAAAAGTGGAAGGCTCAGTTGGATTTGGTGGCTGATGCTCTCAATTCCGAAGTCGTCTTGTGGGATGCTGAAATTCGTGATTTGGGCGAACACGCTGATCAGGAAGCAAAAAAATTCTGATTCCAGAAAAAAACGAAAAGGGTAGTCGAGAGACTATCCTTTTTTTGTTTGATAATCTTATAAAAATTTTAACTTGACTTGTATAACTTTCTTGTTTATTCTTTTCTTGTTCGGGTACTCGAGGGCTATGGGTACGAACAATTGACGTGGCCGGTCATCTTGTTAAATGTTCTATTTTACTGAGATGTTTGGCCTTTCATAATTGAAAGGTTTTTTTTATGACTTTTAAATATCAACATGGTTTTTGCATCATTCGCTGCCAACCTTTTCATATCGGACACGATCGTCTTATCAAAAAGATGATGGAACAGTGTGCTTGGGGAACAGTTCTTATCGGTTCTGCTCAAGAAAGCGGAACAGAAAAAAATCCCCTTCCCTACTTTGTTCGTAAGAAAATGGTACAAAACGTTTGGCGAAAAAGCGAGGCTTATGACCGTCTTTGGATTGCCGGTGTTAAAGACAGCATTACTATTCCTTGGAATAAGTTGGTGCTGGACACTCTCCAAAAAGAACAAGCAGATAAACCTATGCCTGAGGTGATGTATGTCGGTAACGAATCTGAATATTCTTTGTTTGCCGATGATGTTCCTCATGTCGAAGTTTGTTCTCGTACAACGCAAGATTTTCCCTTTCTATCGGGAAATATGGTGCGCGATATGATTATGTTACATGATGAAAGATGGAAATCTTTGGTCCATCCTGAGAATATTGATTTAATTATCAAAAGTTTTTATGAGGATGCTCCTCTTTAAGAGCTCTTCTTTTTTGTTTGATTTGGGTCTTGTAGGGACAGTCGAGACAAATCAATTTCATTAACCTACTGTCGAGGAGAAAATTTATGACTTTACGTTTGGGTATTCCATCCAATAACCGGATGTTTGATACTATTTTTAATCTCTTTAATGATGCTGAAATTCCTCTTATTCGCCAAAATCGAAGCAATTTCGGTCATGGTAAAATCTGGAAAGATATTGAGGTTTATTATTTACGTTCACGCGATATTCCTCTTTCGATTTTTAACGGAGGTCTTGATTGCGGAATTTCAACAGATAATGTTTTAACCGAACTTAATATTCAAACAAATCCCTTATTACGCTTTAACTTTAATTATCATCGTATGGTATTGGCGGCTCCCGAAAAACACGAATTATCTTATTTTAAGGGAAAACGAATCGCTTCTGCCTATCCGAATATTACCAAAAAATTCTTTGCCGACAATGGTGTCTATGATATTAAAATTCTTGATTTATCCGGTTCTATCGAGGCTTATCCTAAACTTCAACTTGCGGATGGAATCGTCGATATTGTGGAAACAGGAACTTCTCTTAAAGAAAATAATTTAGTAGAAGTCCAAACGATTATGGAAGCCTCACCCATTTTAATCGGACGAAATGACCTTGATAATGAACAAAAACATGCTCTTGCTTTTATTGTTAAAAGTTTGCAAGCCGCTATGAAAGCCAAAGATTTTCGCCATTTGCTCATTCATCTTGATGATAAATATTCTTCAGAGTTCTTTGACCTGATACAAAAGTACCATGATGTTATTTTTGGTTTTGAAAAATTAGCGACAAACAGATTTGAGCTTTTCATCAATCATAACAGTGTTTCAAAATTTATGAAAATTGTTTCTGAACAATTCCCGCAAATTTTAATTGAGGTTTGTCCCTCAAACATGATTTTTTATGGAGATTGCGAATGAAAATAATTCCCGCCATTGATATTATGGATGGGAAATGTGTTCGTTTGCTGCAAGGTGATTTTCAAAGAAAAAATATCTATGATGACGATATTTCCCATACCCTTCTACGCTTTAAAAACAGTGGTGCTGATTTTCTGCATATCATTGACCTAAGTGCTGCCGATAATCCCTCTAACTCGCAAAAAAGTTTTATTTGTCAAAAAATAAACCAAGCTGGTCTTGCTTTTCAAATCGGCGGAGGTATTCGTTCAAAAGAGCAAATAAAACAACTTTTGGACAATGGCGCTCAACGCGTAATTGTTGGCTCGCTTTGCGTTTCTCAGCCTCAGCTTGTTAAAACATGGCTTTATGAATTTGGGGTGGAACATTTAGTTTTAGCTCTTGATTACCAACCGATGGGCAAAGATTTTGTTCTCGCCACTCATGGTTGGAAAAAAGTCAGTTCTTCTCGTCTTTTTGATACTTTATCCTTTTTTGCCAACAAAGGACTTCGTGTGTTGGCAACTAATATTCAAAAAGACGGTATGCTCTCCTCCCCTGATTTTGAACTTTATTCAATTGTAAAACAAAAATTTCCAAACATTATTTTGCAGGCTTCCGGAGGAATTGCCTCTCATGACGATATTCAAAAACTTGAATATATCGGTCTTGACGAAGCTATTGTCGGAAAGGCTTTGTATGAAAATAAAATAAATTTAGAAAAGGTATTGCACCATGATTAATATTGAATCTCTTGATTTTGAAAAATCTAACGGACTTCTTCCTGTTATTATTCAACATTTTGAAACCTCCGAAATTCTTATGTTAGGTTATATGAACAAAGAGGCCTTAACAAAGACACTTGATACGAAACTTGTTACTTTTTACAGTCGTTCTCGACAATGTCTTTGGGTCAAAGGTGAAACTTCTCATAACTATTTAGAACTCAAAGATATTCTTGCTGATTGTGATAATGATGCTCTTCTTGTCTTGGTCAATCCGACCGGTCCGGTTTGTCATACCGGTAATTTCTCTTGTTTCGGAGAAAAGGCTAAACCAAAACTTCATTGGATTTATGAACTGAATCAAATTATTAACCAAAGAAAAGCGGCTCAAGATATTGAGCATAGCTATGTTGCAAAACTTTTTAACCAAGGAATTAACCGAATTGCTAAAAAATTAGGTGAAGAAGCCAGTGAGGTTATTATTGAAGCCGTATCGGGAAATATGCCTCGCTTTAAAGAAGAAGCTGCAGACTTATTGTTCTTTTATTTGTTGCTCCTAAACGCTGAAAACTGTCCGCTTTCTGACATTCTTAACATTTTGGAACAACGTCATAAATAGGAGAAGGAAATGAACAATTCTTTATTTTATAAAGAAAAACCGATTATTTCCGGTTCTAGCAAAGATTTTTATGAAACAAATGACCCCAATATTTTTAAAGTTATTTTTAAAGATGTTATTCATGGAAGAGGTCGTGAGGATACTATTAAAGGAACAGGACGTTTGCGTGAAGAGTTTTGCTATTACTTCTACAAACTTCTTGAAAAAGAAGGAATTAAAACGCAACTTGCTCCAAATGCCCTTGCCGAACGTGGAATTTTTGTAAAAAAATTAACCATGTTGCCTCTGGAACTTATTGTACGTTACGTTAGCCGAGGCTATTGGGTTGATGCCCATAAATGGCCTCTGCTTTCTCAAGGGATTACCTTTGATGCTCCTGTTGTGGAATATTGTGTTAAATGGAAAAAACAAACTCAATATCTTCCCTATGAACAACTGTCTTTTGCTCAAAAAAAATTTCATGCTTTTTTTTCTCATCTTCCTGTTCTGCAAAAGATACTTATGCCAACTGCTGAAATAAAAGATGACCCGAGAGTCAATCTTGATATGATACTCACTCTTAATAAATATGCCAAAGATGATTATCTACGGGGACATTTGCTGCAAAATGCCGATGAAGAACGAGAATTAAGAAAACTGGCTCTTAAGGTTAACAACATTCTTAAAGAATTTTTGAATAGTCTTGATTTTGTTCTTGAAGACGGAAAATTTGAAGTCGGCTTTCTTCCTCATTCTCGCGACTTTATTGTTGCTGATGAATATACGCAAGATTCTTCAAGAATCCGTGATAAATTCGGGGCTTCTCTTTCTAAAGATTTATTTCGCCAGCAGAAGTCAAAATCTGAAATTTATGATGGTTATGCTCTCTTAACGGAAGGAATTAAAAATTATGTTAAATAGAACTTCTTTTTCTGCCGAAAACGCAAAAAATACTTTAGGAACTCAACCTATCGGAACAGTTAATATCGGAGAAATTTTTGAAATTGATTGTCTGAACGGATTTGGAAAATCTTTCTCAACGGCTGATGACTTTAATGCCTTTATGAACAGTTCCGAAAAAAATGAAAAAAATCATCCTTGTACGGGGCCAATTGAAATTTGCGGTATTGATAACTCAGACTCTCTTGCCGTTAAAATCCTAAAAATTGAACCCAAAAATACTTATTCTTGCTTATCAAAATCTACCGGCTTGTTTAAAGACCATTATCAAGGGAGAAGCGTTACCCTTTATTCTCAAGAAAATAATAACTTGAAAATCAATGATAACTTATTCCTTTCCCCTGCTCCGTCTCTTGGTTTTGCCGCAACTATTTGTTCAACACCTTTAAAAGGAGGACGCGCTTGTCCTAACGGCGGTAATCTTGACATGCCTTACTTAAAAGCAGGAGCAACTCTTTATTTACCCGTTAATTATTCAAAAGCACTCCTGGCTCTGGGAGATGTTCATTTTGTTCAAGGTTGCGGCGAAGTGTCCGGTATGGCTTTGGAATGTGATGCTAAAGTTACTTTGCAAGTTTTCAAAGCTAAAAAATTTGATTTTCCAATTATTGAAACTCCTGACGAATTTATTATTATCGGAACGGCTGATAATGAAAATGAGGCTCGAAAAATTGCCTTAACTAACTGTCTTACCTTTTTAACAATACAGGAATGTCTTGCTGCTATGCCCGAAGACAAAATTTATCAACTTCTGGGAGGAATCGGAAACATCGTCTGTGGGAATATGTGCGGAAAGACACCAACCGTCGGGATTCTTATCAATAAAAATGCACTTTTGGATAATTATGGGCTTGAAGCACTTAAATCCCCTCTAATTCCTCTTTATTATGAAAAATCTTTACTGACTCAAATATTGAAACAAAATCTTCCTCTTTATGATTCTCTGCCGCTTATTCATAATGGCGACAGCCGTCAAATTCGTCTCATTCCCAAGACTAATTACGGAATCATGCGCTTTAATCCCGTTATTTATTCTTTTTCAGCTCATGGTCCAATTGATGCTCCGGAAACGGAATTTTATCGCGCAAAAATAAATCAATTTATTGCCAAACATCTTACCCTTCAGGGAATTTCTTCCAGCACGCTTGTTACTGAAGGAAAATACGCTCTGATATCTTTAGAAGATGCTACTACTCATATTGAAGTTGTTGTAAAAGAAGCCTTTTCTGGATCTCCTAAGCATATTTATAAGAATTTGCCAAATGTCGAAACCCGTTTTGGAGCAAAGATTTCTCTTAATTCTCTGCATAAACCCTATGTTCGTTTCGATTGGCGTTTACCTCATCCTGATGACGATGTTCTTCTTCCCGAAGGATTAGCCGATTACTTTATTAACACAAAAACGGCTAAAAAGACTGCTTTAAAAACCTTTCTTTTGGTCAAGAAGCTCTTAAATCATCATGATTTGGATATTACCGATATGTGCCTCTTTCTTAATAAAAACGGAGATAAAGTTTTAACCGAAATTTCTCCCGATAATATGGGAAGTTTGTCTTATATTGGTTCTATTCCTGAGTATATTCAAATTTTTCAAAATAAAGATAAATCAAATACGCTTAATAAATGGAAATTAGCCTCGTGTTTACTCGGATTGGAGGAATAATGATTAAAATATTTTGTGTCGAAGGAACAAAAGGAGCCGGAAAAACAACAACAATTCAAAATTTGCGAAATTTTTTTGAAACAAAAAAGTTATCGGTTGTCGTCAAAGCTCCTTTTTATGACGTTCGTCCCGAACTAAAAAAACTTACCGGCTTTGAAAATACTTATCCGGCAAGTCTTGACCCCATCGCTGCTCCTCTTTGCAACGATTTACTCATTAAACAAATTACCTCAGACATTAACAATAAAAAAGCCGATGAAATTTTGATTTTTGACCGTGGTTGGTTAACCGGTCTAACCACGCTTCTTGGTTCTGTTTTACCTGCCGAGCAAAAACAAAAGGAAATGAAACGATGGGAAAGTCTCATGTTACCAACTATTTTTCTTTATACAAAGCCGGATAATACTCTTTCTGTTCGAAAAAATGAGCTTTCTTTTAATGTTGGACTTAAAGACAAAAAAATGGTTGAACATGACTTTATTTTACGTTATAACCTTATTCAAAAATATAAAAATTGTGTTCTTTCACAAGTTGAAACTTTTCCTTTGGCTGATGATAAAGAAATTCAGCAAAAGATATTGCAAAATAAACTTCTTGAAAAAGTTTTTTACCGTTAACTCTTAATTATTATAGGTACAATTATGAAAGAAAAAAAAATTACAGCACAATCTTTCCGCTATACGTGGGCTCATAAAATTGCCTTTTTAAAAGTGGAAAAAAAATTGTTTGGAAAAATTTCTTATCGCGGACTTGTTCATGATTTGGATAAACTCTTATGGTGGTTTCCTATCGGATATCTACTCGGTAAAGATTCTCAGTGGGTTCAAAAACACCATCGAAATTGGGCTAGGCACCACCCGCATAATCCTGTAAACAAAAATTACAATGACTATGTTGAAATGATAATTGATTGGGAATGTGCTCGTTTTACCAAGCCGGATAAGCCTCTTAACGCTTATCAAACACTTTATAAGTTCTACCCTGAATTGGAGAAAGAAATTTTGCCCATCTTGAAAAAACTTAATCTAGACCATGATTAAATTTATGCATCTTTTATCCAAATGCTTCTCTCTACGAGATTTGTTTGATAAAAGATGCTTTTTTCTTTATGGCTGTGATAAGGAAATTATTTCTTTTACTTCATAAGTGCCTTCATATTCTGCTCCGAAACCATCTGTTTGTTCGCCGATATCTTGTACTTTCAATATTGCTTTAATCGGTTGATATTTCATTATCTCTGTTCCTATTACAGCTTGATATGATTTTATTAGTTTACCTGACTTATCAATAACCCAATATTCTTTTCCATTGGCTTCATCCGTAAAAGAACGAACTTCATGCCCTATGCATAATATTCCTGTTACTACTTTGATTTCTGATTTTTTGTTTTCATACTCCCCTCTTCGATAATAATGAATTTGATATTTATTTTGTTTTTCTAATTTTAAGCTATTGGGGGTAATTTCTTTTATATCATAAGTATCTACAAATTCTATTGTTTGTCCGTTGCCGATACTTGTTCCTTCCAGAATCATTTGATTTCCACTTATTTTCCATGTTTTATACTGAAGTGTTGCCATTCCTATGGATGATGCCGTACCATCTTCTTTTAAATTTACTCCTTGAATAATCTGCTTATTTACCGGCATAACTTCTATCCACTCGCCAACATATGCTTTATTTTGCATACTGTGACATGCCGAAATAAAAATCATAAAAAAGAATAGCACTGATATTTTTTTCATAAAACACCTCATATCTTTATTTCTAAAATATGAGGTATTCTTTCCTTTAACCTTTAATTTGTCAATCAATGTATATTATGTTTAATATATCTGTGCACTGTTATCCATGAACTTCCTATATTTCTGGCTATTTCTGCCTTCGATACATTTTCCGAAAGTAATTGTTTTATTTTATCATGATTTTTTTCCAGTTTTTGATACCCCTTTCCATAAGGCCTGCCTAAATGTTTTCCTTCATCTTTTAATCTTTGTAAAGATTGTTTTGTTCTTTCAGAAATTAGTTGGCGTTCGATTTCACTGGCTAAAGAAAAGGCAAAAGCCAAAACTTTTGATTGTATATCTCCGCCTAAACGATAATTCTCTTTTAATGTCCATATCTTACATCCCTTCTCTAAGCAATGTTCCAATATGCTCATAACTTCTAATAAATTGCGTCCTAAACGCGATAATTCCGTTGCTATTAGTATATCTCCGTGTTTTAATCTTTTCAAAACATTGCTTAATCGGCGTTCCGGCAATGGCTTTCTTGATGATATTATCTCCGAAACCCATTTGTCTATGGTTAATTTTTCTCCTTTTGCAAAATTCTCAATTTCATGATGCTGATTGGCAACGTTTTGTTGATCCGTACTGACTCTTATATATCCATAAATCATTTTTTATCCTTTCTTTTGTGATGATTCTCTTGAGAGTGTATAAATTTACAGAAATCCTTTATTTTTGCAAAATACTGTTATATCTTGAGTTATTATCATTATTTGTGAGGATTAATATGTCTAAAATAATTACCATGATTCCCGTTCGTATGGCTTCTTCACGTTTGCCTAATAAGCCTTTGCTTGATGTTAACGGGAAAACGGTTCTTCAACGTGTCTATGAAAATGTTAAAAATTGTGTTCCCGGAGATATTGTAATTGCAGCCGGAGATCAAATCTTAGTCGATGAAGCTCAAAAATTCGGCGCAAAAGCTATTCTTACCGATCCTTCTCTTCCCAGCGGTACGGACAGAATCGCTGCCGCTCTTCATGAAATAGATCCTCATGGAACAAAGTATGATATTGTGGTTAACTTCCAAGGTGATGGTCTTAATGTCGATCCGAAAGTCAATATTCCTTTAATTGAGATGATTGAACATACAAATTGTGATATTGCCACCTGCGGTATGATTTTTAAAAACAAAGCAGATATTATCGACCCGAGTATGGTTAAAATCGTGATGGGGGTAGAACAAAATCAAACGGAAGCCCGCTGCTTATATTTTACTCGCGCCGCAGCTCCTTATATTCGAGATCCTCAAAAATGTACAAATCATGATTTTTACCACCATATCGGTATTTATGTTTACAAAGCTGAATCTTTGCAAAAATTTGTTTCTCTGCCAGTCGGTATCTTGGAAAAACGTGAAGCCCTTGAACAATTGCGCGCTCTCGAAAACGGGATGACAATTCGTGCTAAACTCTTTGATAAAATTAAGTTGATTGAAGAAGCTCCTGCCGATATTAATACTCCTGATGAGTATCATGAGGCTTTAAAATGGATTAAATAAAAAGCACTGTTGCCAGTGCTTTTTATTTTTAGCCTTGCGTTGTATTATTGGCTAGCCATTCCTTTAATTCTTGCATATTTCGAACTTCTGGTATGTCTTTTAGTTCTTCCGGTAAATCTGTCGTAAATTCACAACGATAACGAATAGGATGCGCTCCTACATTGATAGCAGCATATTGATTGTAGATTCTATCATCAACCAGAACTGTTTCTTCTGCCTTCAGTCCATATTTTTCAAAGCATTTTTTTAACATATCCTCTTTCGCCGAATCATGCATAAACTTTCCGTGCTGCACACATTCTATCGTTAAAAAATCACTTACCTCGGCTAATAATTTATTTAAAAATTTCTTTTTGGTTTCAACATCGAATGTAGCTGAAAGCGTGAACTGTTTATACCCCTTATCATGCAACTCTTTCAATGTTTCTATTACACCTGAATACAACGGACGATTGGTAAAAAATTCCGGCGAATGACAAAAATCATAATCCATCTCTACGCCTTGCTCCGGATGAGTTTTTAACTCTAATGCACCGTATTTGGGAACTATAGGTAAAACTTTCGGTAAATCTTCCCATTTTATCTTTCCGTAAATCGGCGCATATTTCGGATGTTTGGTCAAAAAATTATAGTAAGCATAATTTAAATTGGCCAAAACACCATCTACATCCCAAAATATATTCTTTATTATCATTTTTTTACCTTAATCCAAATAATAAACTACTGTTGAAACAACTCTTACGACTTTATTTATTTGTTCACTTTCACTTACTCCGGGAATTTGCTCTCGGGGAAGAACAGAAAATACTCCTTGGTTCGCTGTTTTTATTTTACCGACCTTGCTCTCTGAACTTTTCGCAAACTGCTCTGCTGCTTCCTTAGCATTTTGTGTTGCTTCCTCCAACATTTTCGGTTTTATCCCGTTTAAGCCCGTAAATAAATAAGAAACCGGCGATGAATATTCCTGATTATCAAATATAATCCCTTTTGAAACCAGATTACCTATTTGGCTTAACGAACTTTCAACCAAATTGACTTTCGGACTTCTTACCGTAATACTTTGATCCAAAATATAACGAGAATCGCCTATTTCTCCGGTACGATAAGGATTTGTTTTTAAATCATTGGTATTGATACGGCCAACAATTATTTCTTCCGATTTAAAACCTTGTTCTTCCAGATATTTTTGTATCAAACTTAAATCTGAACTCATCTTTTTTTGTAAGGCCAACAAATCATTGCCTGTTGTTTTAAATTTTATTTTCCAAAATGCCAAATCTGCCGTTACTTCCATTTCCGATAAACCTTTTACGGTAACCGTGCGGTTATCTCTATTGGCATTATAGTAAAAATAGCCTGGGAAAAATCCCCCTAAGGCAATTCCTAAAGCAACGATTGAGCATGAGATTACTTGTTTTGTTTCCATATTTTTTCCCTTGCTTTTCTTTATTACATTATTTATTTTATATTAAGTTTATGTTTAACCTTTTTTTTGGTAACTGTAAACCTTTTTTGTTAGGGCTATGTCGTTATGTTTGAAAAACATTTAGGAGCTTATTTTTCTCCCAATTCTACAGTCTTTTCTGTTGCCTCCGAAAATGCTATGGCTCTTGATTTGTGTCTTTTTTCTCAAGATGAAAAAAATGAACATAAAATTCCTATGGAAAAAGATGGAAACATATGGAAAGCAGAAATTAAAAATATTAAACCCGGACAAAAATACGGTTATAGAGCTTATGGAGATTATGATCCTCAAAACGGACTTTTTTTTAATCCTTCTAAATTAGCTGTCGATCCTTATTCTTTTGAAATTTCTGCTCCTTTTACTCATTGGACAAGTGATTCCCTTAACATTGAAAATAACTTGGATTCTGCTCCTATTATGCCTAAATCCGTTGTTATAAACCAAAATGAAATTTTTGATAGCAGTTTAATTTGTTCTCGTCCTAATTTTCCTATCGGGGAAAATATTATTTATGAAACGCATATTAAAAACTTTTCCTTTGCAAATCCTAATATTAATATGGAACATCGTGGACGATTATCCGCTCTTTCCCAAGATTGGACCATTGACTATTTGAAAAAAGTCGGTATTAATACTGTAGAATTAATGCCTATAAATCCTACTTGTCCCGGTAAACAAATTCCTGAAAAAAATGGATATTTCGATAATTGGGGTTATAACCCTTATTGTTACTTTGCAATTGACCCACGCTATGGAAATCTAAAAGATTTTACTCATGTTATCAATTCTTTGCATAAAAATAATATTAAAGTTATAGTTGATGCGGTGTTTAATCATACCGGTGAACATGCTGCACGAGGATATTGGAATCGTGCTCTTTCCTTTAAACTTTTGGATAGTCCAAGTTATTATCGTCCTGATGGAAATAATAAAGCCGATTACATGAATTCTACCGGTTGCCATAATAATTTTAATCTCGATTCAAAATTAGGACAGCGTTTATTGCATGATTATATTCTGTTCTTGCATAAACTCGGTGTTGATGGAATTCGTTGGGATTTAGCCGGAGATAATGCTTTAGATAATTTTGGAAACTTTCAAGATAATGGGGCTTTTATTCAAGAACTTAAATTCGCCTCGAATAAACTAAATATGGAAATGTATGTTGAACCTTGGAGTGCTCTCAGCGGAAATTTTACAGGTCGCTTTTCTCTGCTTGTTCCTAATGTTAAAGAATGGAGTGACAAAAGAAGATATTTTGTTGCTGACTTTTTCAATTCTCGGGAAAATACTGCTGCTGAATTTGCAAATCAAATTGCCGGTTCTGCCATACAAAGTATATCGTTGAACGAATCTGCTATGGTTGGTACGGCTTTTACTCATGATGGTTTTAGTCTTTTAGGTGCTTTTAAATATCATAAGGATACTTATCCTAATGGGGAGAATGGTTTTGATGGAAGTCCCGATATTTATATCAAATCTTCTGATGAAACCGAATTATTTAAAAGAGCTGCAAGTTCTGCTGCTTTAAATATCTTAAGCAAAGGTATCCCCCTTTTGCGAAATGGTGACGAACAATCTTTTGCTTCTCCCAATAATAATCCTTATTGTATTGATGATAAATCTGTATGGTTAAATTGGAAAAATCTTAATCCTAATGAAAAATTGCTTTTTAAAACTATATGCAAAATTATTGCTCTTCGAAAAAAACATCCTATTTTTCATGACTTAAAATTATTTACAGGAGAGATAATTCCTCAAAATAATACTAAAGACATTACTTGGTTGCGACCAGACGGAACTGAAAGATCTTGTGAGGATTGGAATAATCCTTCTTTAAAAACAGGTGCTTATATGTTAAACGGAGCGGCGACAAGCTCTCGAAAAGAAGATGATGATTTTTTAATTTTAGCATCAGGCGATAATAAAAATACTATTACTTATACTCTACCCAAACCTCCTTCCGGAGGAAAATGGCAATTACTTATTGATACTTCTGAAAGAAGAAACTCTCATCAAGTCGTTCTTTTAAATCCTAACGATACCTACGCTCTGAAACCATTTGCTTTTGTTATCTTAACTAAGAAAAAAAATATCATGAAGGTTAAACATAAATATTTACTCAATTTCGTTCAACACCATAAACAAAGAAATTAATCTTCTTATCAAAATTTTTTTATTTTCCTTAAGCGTTCCTTAAGTTCGCAATGGTCAACTAACTTTGCAAACAAATTAAACTTTTTTATAGGAGACTTAAAATGAATAAATTTCTTTCCGCTTCCGTTTTGGCTGTTGCTTTAACTTTGTCTGCCGGAACTTCTATGGCTGCCGGATTTAACGGACCACAAAATCTAGGCGGTTTTCAAGGTCCTGGATTGGCAATATCTTCCGTTGCTCAAGCCTTGTCTTATAGTGATGATACTCCCGTTGTTTTAGAAGGTAATATCGAACGCAGCCTCGGAGATGAAAAATATCTCTTTAAAGATGCTTCCGGAACTGTTACGATTGATATTGACCATGAAGATTGGCGTGGTATAAATGTAACGCCTAAGGATACTGTTGTTATCCAAGGTGAAGTTGATAAAGATTTCTTCAAAACAGAAATTGATGTTGATATGATCAATCTCAAGAAATAAAAGGCTAATAATATGAGAGTTCTATTAATTGAGGATGACAATCTTATCGGCGACGGAATTAAAATCGGTTTAGAAAAACTAGGATTTTCCATCGACTGGTTTGATAATGGCGAAGACGGAAAAGAAGCTCTTTTTCAAGCTCCCTACGATGCTGTCATCCTTGATTTAGGACTTCCTCATATTGATGGTTTAGATATCTTGCATGAATGGCGACAATCTGGGAAAAAAGAACCTGTCCTTATTCTTACGGCTCGTGGTGATGTTGACCAACGAATCCTTGGTCTTAACTCCGGTGCTGATGACTATCTCGCAAAACCCTTTGATCTAAAAGAAGTTCAAGCTCGGCTTAATGCCCTAATCCGACGAAACAACGGAACTTTCTCACCCGACATTACCTTCAAAGATGTCCGTTTTTCTCCTCAATCCCGTAAAGTTTTTAAATCAGAATGCGAAGTTGTGCTTTCCCCTAAAGAACTTATTGTTCTTGAACTGTTGATGCTCAATAAAAACAAAGTCTTATCTAAAGAACAAATTGAAAATAAAATTTACTCTTGGGATGATGAAGTGCAAAGTAATGCCGTAGAAGTGCATATTCACCATTTACGAAAAAAACTCGGAAAAGATATTGTTAAAACTATTAACAAAATCGGTTATATTATGGAGGAATAAAATGTTTCGATCCAGTTTACGTTTAAGACTCATTCTTGCCTTCATCTTAACTTCTTTAATCGTTTTTTCTCTGGCGGCCTTTGTTTCCTATCATGAAACAAATAAAAAAGTTGATGAATTTTTTGATACTTACCAAATAGCTCTTGCTCGTCAACTTGCTTCTGCCGATTGGAACGCAATTACCGATACTACCCAAAAATCAACAAATCGCTTGCTTAAAAACATTCATAATGCTGAAGAAGAAGACGAAGCAATTGGCTTTGCCATCTTCAATAAAACCGGAAAGCTCATTTTCCATGATAATGAAAACGGAAAAGACTTTCTGTATTTTCCGCATGTCGGGACTTTTGTCAATCAACCCGTTGACGGAGAAAAGTGGCGCATTGTCTGGCTCTACTCTGCGGATAATAACTTTGTCATTGCTGTCGGACAAGAATTAGAATACAGGAACGATGTTGTTTGGGATATGACCGAAGAATTCCTTATTCCTTGGGGAATTGGAATTTTTATCCTTTTAATTCTTATGATTCTCATTATTTCTCTTGAGTTTATTCCGCTCAACAAAGTTGCTAAAAATTTAGGAAACAGGTCTCCTAATGACCTATCTCCTTTAGATTTGGCAAACCTTTCTTCTGAAATTCGTCCTTTGGTGCTTTCTTTGAATAATCTTTTTGCTAAAATTAAACTTATGCTTGATAAAGAAAGAAGTTTTATTGCCGATTCCGCCCATGAATTGCGCTCGCCGCTTACGGCTCTTAAAGTTCAATTAGAAGTTTTGCAAATGGCGGATAATGATGAACAACTTCGCCAATCAACTCTATTAAAACTTCAAGAAGGTATTGCCCGCTCTTCTCGTCTAGTTGAACAACTTTTAGCTCTATCAAAGGCAGAATCCTCACTTCAAGATACAATCTCTGAAAAAATAATCTGGTCAAAATTAACCAAACAGCTCATTGAGGAATATTCACAAGAAGCCACTCGTAAAAATATTAATATTTCTTTCAGCGATGACGGGACAGCACCTTTTGACCAAGGAAATTCTCTGTTAGCTTCTCTTATCATGCGCAATTTATTGGATAATGCCTTAAAATATTCTCCCCAAGACTCAGAAATTAAAATTTCTTTTGAAAATAATATTTTATCCGTAATAAATACAAATGTTCAGCTTGATAATCAAGTGCTTTCCCTTATCGGCCGCCGATTTTATCGTCCTGCCGGACAAAAGCAATCTGGAAGCGGTCTTGGACTTTCCATTGTTTTACGAATTGCGGAAATCTATGGTTGCCATATTTTATTTCGTAATGCTGACAATAGCTTTGAAGTTAGAATTATAAAAGGTTAATTTTCTTAAAAAGCATAGCGATATCCTACATTAAACTCCCAAGGAATATCAACTTGGTCGCCCAATTGTGTTGTTGCTTCAAAATAAGCTGAACTCTGCTCATCAAATTTTGCATTAACTCCCGCACCAAATTCATATCGCAACGAAGCAATATCTTCTTCAAAAACATAATCCGATACCTGAACTTTGCTTTTTCCATCCCAATCATAAATCAAATTGGTTCTACCATAAGCATTCAAAATCATACCATTGTCAAAAATTATCTCTTTTCCGCCATATAAACCGGCACTTCCGCTTAAGAAACCAGCTCCCGATGCTTTAACATAAGTGTTGTAATTTGTACGATATTCCAGCCCTTCGACATGCATATAACTCAAACCTGCCGTTGGTTCTAAAAACCAGTTATTTTCTAATTCTATTCTTTTTCCTAGATATGTCGCCATTTGCCAACTGTTTGTATCATACTTTCCGCGAACAACGTCTTGTGCCGGCGTATAACTTTTGATTTCTTGCTCATGCCAAAAATACGTCCCAACAAAATCAACAAACCAATTGTTTTCATTTGCCAGCGTTCCATACAAACCTAAACTTTTTGTATCACCGTCTCCTCGTCCCATACGGTCATAAGTTTGTTTTGAATCCGTATAACCTCCATAAATACCCAATCGGGCTGTATAATTATCATTTTGCCATATCTGATAATCCGCTCCTAAACTTCCACCATAAACATCTATTTGGCTTTTGGTTTTGTCTTTATAATGTAATTTCACTCTTCTGCCAATGCTGTCAACCCATAAGCCTCCTTTTTCTTGTTTATTTTTATGTCCTATGCGCAAATGATTATAAACCGGATTTATATGCGTATAAAAAAGTGAAGAAAGAGAACTATAGGTATTTTTAGCAATATAGGAACTGTCTGACAGTATATCCGTCCTTTCCAAATACCAAGCATTATTTTCCTTTTTTAAATCATAGACATAGGCTCCGACATCAACGCCTCCGCCAATGAGATAAAAATTATCGTGTGCCGATGAACTTTCATCAATAATCTTATATTTCTTTGGTGCTGTTGCTAAGCTATAATCATTTACTATTAATCCAAAGTTTCCATCGCCTCCTCTTACATTAAGAATATCTGCTTTATTTTGACTTAAATCGCTTCTTAAGCTAAAAACACCATTACCATTTAATTGATTAATATTTAAAGTTGTATAATTAGGAGTATAAACAACATTAACAAGACTCTTATTTAAATCTAATTGTGGAATTGTATTATTTCCCGAAACGTTAATAATACTGTTATTTGCTGTTGTTTGCCCCATCAACATTCCGCCGCTTTTTAATTGGAGTACACCTCCTGTAACTTTTGTATTTTCAGCAATTCCTCCTGAAAAAATTGTTAGTGTTCCTCCCGTATTAACATTACTATTTGTTACTTTTCCCCCGTTATATACTTTTTGTGTTCCCCAAAAATTTATTTGAGCCTTATCACTTACTCCTCCCTCATAAATATTCTGCCTTCCATATATATTAATTGTACTGTTTGATGCTAAACCTCCCTCATAGATGTTTTGTGTACCGAAATTGCTTATCTTACTTCCACTCGCTTGACCTCCTGACAAAATATTTTGACTGCCAGTGTTTTTGATTGTTGCATTATTGCTTATACCTTCAACATATTCCGTTCCCGCACTAATGATACTATTATTGGAAATAGCTCCGCTCTTTATATACAAGCCACCGCCTTTTACATTTGTATTCTCAGCATTCCCTCCGGCATTTACCGTTATTTTTCCTTGTCCAGACACACTATTGCCACTTATTATCCCTCCACTTTCGACAATTTGTTCGCCTCCGCTTATGCTTGAATTCTTATCCGTGCCGTATATCGTTTCCGTTCCTGAGCTTAAATTTGTTCCTTGCGCTGCGGCATTTGCATTAATCAGCAAACTTCCTCCGTTCACTGCCGTGTCTTCTGCATTTCCTCCGGCCAAAACATTAATTATTCCCCCTTGAGCTATATTACTTTCGTAACTACCTCCAGAAACATTCATGGTTCCTCCGCTCTCTACATTACTGCGGTACGCGTATCCTCCTTCATCTATTTGTTGTATTCCGCCATTGGATACATTATTATTATAGGCATAAGCTCCTTGTAATATCTCTTGTTTGCCATTTTCTGTTATGGTTACCTCATCGGCAACTCCGTCTTGATAAATTTTTTGCACTCCACCCTTTATTGTGCTTCCGATATCTTGACCATAAACATTTTCATTTCCGCTAAGCATGGTATTATTTTGAGCAAATGCTCCACTTTTTAATGTCAGTGTTCCTCCGTTAATCGTTGAATTTTCAACATAACCGGAGCTATACACATTCATTACTCCTCCGGTATTTAATGTACTGTTTAAGGAATCTCCGTAAACCTCTTGTGTTCCCCCGTTTATTGTTGTGTATTTTGCTTTTCCGCCCGAATCTATCTTTTGAGTTCCGTTGGTTAAGATTGCATTATTTGATATTCCACGATATTTAATTTCATATAACCCGCCGTTTATTGTTGTACCGTTATCTGTTCCATAAACATTTACTGTCCCTGAAGATAAAACAGTTCCTTGGGACGTACCTCCTTTTAAAACAGACATTGTTCCGCCATTCACTGTCGTATCAAAAGCATTGCCTCCACTATTAACATTCATGGTTCCTTGTGATTCAACATTACTTGTATAGGAGTTTCCTTGAATATTTTGCATTGCACTATATTGAATATTCGTATTATAAGATGTTCCGCCTTTGTAAACATTTTGTTGCCCATAGGGATAGATATTACTATTTTTTGAGATTCCGCCACTCATTATTTGCTGATTTCCTGAAATCGTAAAATTATCAGCCTCTCCGTAAACATTTTGTGTTACAACCGTATTGACATCACCTCCTGTTTGGACCGTTCCGGCAGGTATTGTTGTCGTAATAGCATAAACAGAATGTGGTAAAAAAACTAAGCTCATAATTAAGGCGGATTTCTTCATTGTTCCTCACTTTATAAAATAACCTATTCTAATATTTATCATATAGGCCTTTTTTTCTTGTTTCAAATCTTGATTAAAAATTTTCTTAACCTTCCCTTTTATTTCTAAAAATAATCTATTATTCGTAATATTTTTCTTAAAAAATTAATGAAATTTAAAATAAAATATGTTATAGCTTTTTTTATTATTAATTTTATGAGGTATATTTTTTAATTATGAGTCCAATTTATTCGTATGTTTTTAATTTATTTTTAGTTTTTTTACTTGTTTTGGCTAATGCCTTTTTTGTTGTTTCTGAATTTGCTATCGTTAAAATGCGCCGTACAAAATTGGAAGAATTAGCCCATGCCGGAAATAAACGCGCACAAATTGCTCTAAAAATTCACCATAAAATGGATACTTACCTTAGTGCAATCCAACTCGGAATTACTCTAGCTTCCCTTGGTCTTGGTTGGATTGGTGAACCGGCCGTTTCTAAATTACTCGAAAATCTTTTAGGCGACTTCTTTGTTGATAATCCTATTTTGCTTCATTCCATCAGCTTTGGTGTGGCTTTTGGTTTCATAACCCTTATGCACGTTGTCTTGGGTGAATTAATTCCAAAATCTTTAGCTATTCAAAAAACAGAAACTTTTGTTTTAATTGTGGCCTATCCTCTCTACCTTTTTAAAAGAACTTTCTATCCTTTTATTTGGGTTTTGGACAGTTTAACTCTCTTTTGTTTAAAACTTATGGGAATTACTCCGGCTACCGAAAACGACATGACCCACTCGGAAGAAGAAATTAAACTTATTGTAAATGCTTCAAAACAAGGTGGTGTTATTGATGATACCGAAAGCGAAATTATTAAAAATGCAATTGATTTTTCTGAAATTTTTGCTCATGAAATTATGATTCCCAGACAAGATATGAAATGTCTCTACTTAAGTGATTCTTATGAGCATGTTATGGATTTTGTACGTAATACAAAACATACTCGTTATCCTTTATGTGATAAAGATAAAGATAATATTATCGGAATGATTCATATTCGTGATTTGCTCGAAAATACTGTTGAAATGCCGGGGAAAGAGCTTTTAAGCAAAATTAAAAGACAAATTCTTTTTGTCCCTGAAAATAAATCTATTTCTGAAGTATTACATTTGATGATGTCGCGGCATATTCATGTTGCTATTGTTGTTGACGAGTATGGCGGAACGGCTGGTATGCTTTCTATGGAAGACATCTTGGAAGAACTTGTCGGTGATATTCAAGATGAACACGATATTGTTACGGAAGAACCCATCAAAAAAATTGACAATAAAACTTATGAATTTGATGGTGTTGTTCTTATTGAAGATGCCTTTGAATGCTTTGACTTGCCTGTTTGTAATCATGAAGAAAGCACTATTGGCGGATATGTTTTCGGACTTCTCGGACGTGTTCCTAAGGTTGGCGATAAAATAGAAGACGAATTTTGCTTTTATGAAATTATTGCTACGGAAAAAATGCGGATTAAACGTATTAAAGCTAAAGTAAAAGACGATATCATCCGCGAATGTGTTGTATAAAATAATTTTCTGGTTACACGACTCTTTGATTGAGAATTTCAAGATTATCAAAGAGTAGCTTTTTTATTCTTTTATATACGTCCTATCACCTTAAATCGTTTGGCAAATTTCTATTACATAGTCCTAAAAGTATAAAAAAAGCTCTGAGCTATTCACTCAGAGCTTTTATACTTTTACGTTTTATGCTGATTTTTTCGTTGTTTTTTTAGCGTTTTTTTCTCCGCTCGTTTTTTTTGAAGACTTCTTTGGCTTTTTGTTGTCTTCTTCATCAAAGTTATATAATTCTTCTACTGAAATGATTTTTTCAGCTACTTTGGCCTTTGATAAAATATAATCAACAATTTTTTCTTCAAAAATTGGAGCTTTTAATGCTTCTACCGCATTCTTATTCTTTAAATAATAATCAAATACGGCCTTTTCTTGTCCCGGATATCTCTTAGCTTCATTCATAATCGCCTTGTTTACATCATCCGGTTCAATTGAAATTTTTGCATCTTTACCGATTTCGGACAACAACAAACCTAATTTTACACGGCGAATTGCAATATTCTTGTAATCTGCCAATAAATCTTCTTCGGATTTGGACTTTTCGCTTTCATCCAACTGATTCATCTTTTTGGCTTGTTCATATTGTGAAACGATACCTTTATATTCAGCTTCGACCAATCCGTTTGGAACTTCAAAATTGTATTCTTCATCAAGTATGTCTAATAATTGACGTTTTAATTTCATTCTTGAAGCAGCTTCATAGTCTGTCTTAATTCTTTCTGCAATTTTACTCTTTAAATCTTCAAGGCTCTTTTCGCCGAGAGATTTGGCAAACTCATCATCAACCGTTACGGGTTCTGTTTCTCTTATTTCTTTAATTTCAACGGCAAATACAGCATCTTTACCTGCTAAATCTTTTGCATGATAATTTTCAGGGAATGTTACTTTTACATCAACTTTGTCCCCTGCTTTCTTGCTGATTAATTGCTCTTCAAAACCAGGTATAAAAGATCCTGAACCTAATTCTAACGGATAAGCATTGCCTTTGCCACCCTTGAATTCAACACCATCTATTGATCCGACAAAGTCAATCACTACCGTATCACCTTTTACGGTCTCTCTGTTTTCTTCAACCTTTTTCGTGTTTCTGCGCGATTTTGCCAAATATCCTATTGCTTTTTCTACTTCTTCCGCAGGAACTTCTGCCATTAACTTTTCTAAAGAAATGGTACTTAAATCTCCAAACTTAATTTCCGGAAGGATTTCAACACTCATTTCAAATTCAACATCTTTGCCATCGCTGAATGATGTAATTTTGACATTCGGCATCATTGCCGGACGTAATTCTTTATTTTTAATTACTTCTTCGCTGGCATCTTTTATCATATCATCTAAGACTTCACCCATTACCGATGCTTTGTATTTTTGTTTTAACATTGATTTTGGAGCTTTACCGACTCTAAAACCCGGTAATTTTATGTTCTTTGAAATTTGTGTCAGTTTATTATCAACCTTGCTTTCAACATCTTGAGCCGGAATGACAATCTTGTATTCTTTTTTTAATCCTTCAGATTTTAATTCGGTTATATTCATGAATTTTCTCTTTATATTATTAAATTGCACAACATTCTATTGAAAGAATGGTGCAGGCGGAGAGACTCGAACTCTCACAGCTCACGCCACCAGATCCTAAGTCTGGCGTGTCTACCAATTTCACCACGCCTGCGGGTTTGTTTTATTGCTTGAAATACTACATATTTTTTTATTTAAATCAAGTAAAATTAACAACCCCATTAAAATTATTGTAATATATCTTTATTTTTATTATGATGTGCTTAATTTGTTAATGGATTTCCAAATATATATGATGAAGGAGAATCTCGTGTTTTCAGCTAAAAATGCAAAAATTGCTTTGTGTAGCACTTTGGTTGCCTCGTTACTCTCATCTTGCGCTTGGTTTGATAACTCTGCAAATACCGCACCTAACCACAGTTGGGAACCCGGAAAAAATTATGGCTCAAAAGGGCAAGATGATGCCGAATTAGCAACAATGGCCTATTCTCAAGGAAATTTTGAAGAAGCTGAAAAATATGTTATTCAAGCCCTAGAGGCAAACCCCAGGCAACCTCAAGCCCTTATGGTGGGGGCCTTGGTTTATGAAAAACTCGGTAGATTAAATCGTGCTCGACAATACTACGAAGATTTGACTATCGTCGGAACAGAAACAATGACAATTCTCGGAACAAAAGACTCCATTCCTGAAAGAATGTCTGATGTGGCACGCCGTCGTTTGCGCTATCTCAATATGAAGCAAAGCGAAATTATTATCGAAGATAACGACGGGGTAATGTTGTTTAACATCTCTCAAGATGCTGCCCAAAGGCAAGGAAAATCAGCCATCGAAGAGGCTCTCTTTGTTCGTGAACAAAAAATTATTGCTGAAAATAAAGCCTCATCCGATGCTACCGTAAAAGCTGCAGAATTGCTCTTTAACGATAATGAAAAAAATATAATCTCACGCTTCTTAACTATGAATGAGTTGGCTGAAAAAGACCTTATTACTCAACAAGAATTTTTAGATGCTCGGCAAGCGAATATCGGAGGGCTGCTCCCCTTAACAAATATTCCGCCAGCTGAAGGCGTTGAAGCTCCCGTCCCGTCTCCTGACTTAATCATAGAGCGTATTAATTCTTTAAAAGAAGCTCTTGAAGCTCGTGCTATTACCCCGCAAGAATATTCTGCCGAAAGAAACTTAATTATCGAGGCTTTGCTGCCTCCTCATCCTCGCCAAAGATTAAAACCTAAAGCTCCTGCAAAAGACATTCTTTCTGCCGCTAAAGATATTCGCAAACTTGAAGTCATTCAAGATTTGGGACTTATCACTCAAAACGAAAAAGACAAAGAGAAAACTGCTATTGAAAAATCTTTAGGATTGAATAATGCTGTTACATCAACTCCTTCTAAACAAAATGTTTCTGTTGAAACGAAAACTCCTCAAGAAAAAGATGATAAGCAGTCTCCTAAAAATCTTCTTAACATAAAAAAAGGAAATAATGAACTTTCATCAATTTCTTCAAACCCTGCTCCAGAAACGACTATTATCCGTGAAGAAATTATTGTTCCTGAAGTTTCTTCTCCCTTTTAATAAGGTTCTCTCAAAATTTTTTATTCGCAATATTTTTTAGACAAAATATTGACATCTCTTTTTTATGTGCTATTTTATAAAGTATTCAAGTATTAATTTAAATTATTATTATTATGAAAAAAATTTTCATTTTAGCTCTTTGCCTAATTGCCGGCACTGTAGCTTATGCCGCTAAAAGCCAAAACGACACCCTGACGATTGTTAACCGTCAAGCAAAAGTCATTGTTTCTCGAAAGACGAAACAAATGCGCCGGTGCTTAACATTTATGCTTTCGGATAAACGCATGATTGAAATCTATGACCGTAATCGAGAAGAAGATTTTTCGGATCGCGGTATTTTGTACGACTACGATGAGGATAAAAAATCTTATATTCAGTCCCATCGCTTTGATACAAATTTTGAGCCTTGGGAAAAGGCTATTTGTGGCAAAAAAGTTATTGTCCGCACCAAAAATCAAAAGTGTAAATGTTATTTGCACTAGGCATTTAAGATAGAGCCGATATCTTTATGATATCAGCTCTTTTTTTGACCTATTGCTTTCCCCTATTTCTTTTTACTTGCAAATTCTGCTTTTTTGCGTTAAAAGTGGCTTGTTTTTTAATATCGTAATTTAATGAGTTTTAATAAATGCCTGAAAACAAAGTAAATCCGCGCAAATGTTTTGCAATTATATCTCACCCTGATGCCGGTAAAACGACCCTTACCGAAAAACTTCTTCTCTTCGGAGGTGCCATTCAACAAGCCGGTGCCGTTAAAGCTCGCGGTGACGCTCGTCATGCTCGTTCCGACTGGATGAAAGTGGAACAAGAACGCGGTATTTCTGTTGCTTCTTCTGTTATGAATTTTGAATATAACGGCATTACTTTTAACCTCTTAGACACTCCCGGTCATGAAGATTTTTCAGAAGACACTTATCGCGTTTTAACCGCTGTTGACTCTGCTGTCATGGTTCTTGATTCCGCCAAAGGTATTGAAGCTCAGACAAAAAAGCTTTTTGAAGTTTGCCGTTTGCGCAATGTCCCAATTCTTACCTTTATTAATAAACTCGACCGCGAAGGATTAGATCCTTTTTTACTTTTGGATGATATCGAAAAAACTTTAGCCCTTGATGTTACTCCGGCAAGTTGGCCTATCGGAATGGGAAAAGATTTTCTCGGATGTTATGATTTACTTAATGACCGCTTAATTCTTATGAACAAAACAGGTGATAAATCCCAAATTAACTCTACTATTGAAACTTGTGAAGGGCTTGATGATCCAAAACTTGATAATCTTCTCCCTGATTATGCCGTTGCAAAACTCCGTGAAGATGTTGCCATGGTTCGTGAACTTTGCCCCGAATTCAATCTGGATCTTTATTTGGCCGGAGCCTTAACCCCTGTCTTTTTTGGAAGTGCCATTAATAATTTCGGTGTGCGCGAAATTTTGGAGGGATTACACGAAATCGCTCCAACACCTCGCCCTCACCCCACTCTTGAACGAATGGTTTCTCCTGACGAAAAGAAAGTTACCGGCTTTATCTTCAAAATCCAAGCAAATATGGATCCCAAACATCGTGACAGAATTGCTTTTATGCGCCTTTGCTCCGGACATTTTAAACGCGGAATGACGCTCCAACAAATTCGCACGAACAAACCCATAAAAGTACCAACGCCCGTTATGTTTATGGCTCAAGACAGAGAACTTGCCGAAGATGCTTATGCCGGCGATATTATCGGCATTCCTAATCACGGACAACTGCGCATCGGAGATACTCTTACAGAAGGTGAAAAATTAAAATTTACCGGAATTCCAAGTTTTGCCCCCGAACTCTTAAAAAGCGTTCGTGCTGTTGACCCCTTGAAGTCAAAACATCTTGGAAATGCGTTACTTCAAATTGCGGAAGAAGGCGGAGCTTCCGTTTTTAAAATGATTAACGGCGGGGAGTGGATTGTCGGTGTCGTCGGGGTTTTGCAATTTGAAGTTATGGCCGATCGTATTAAAAACGAATTTAATATCCCCGTCATTTTTGAGCAAACTCAATATGTTACAGCCCGTTGGATTGAATCTCAAGACAAAACCCTTCTTGATAAATTCAAAAATTCCAACCAGATTTCAATGGCTGAAGATTATGACGGCTCTCCTGTTTTCTTAGCTCGTAATGCTTGGCATTTAAATAAAGCTCAAGAAGATTATCCTCAAGTTGCTTTTTTAAAAACTAAAGAATCTTTATCCTAAGTCTTTATTTTTTACTTTTATTAATAATTAATTCATTCCCTTACACTTAAAATTCGGTTATGTTTTATTTATTCGAAAGGTAAAAAAATGAATTCACTTAAAAATTATATTCTCTTCGGAAAAGGAATTTCCGCTAAATATATTGCACTCCTTTCTTTGCTATTTACCGTCTTAATTTGCTTTGGTTTAGGTGATTATTATAATTTTATCGCGGAACAATTTGGAGCTATACCTAATAGAATCGCTCCTTTGGAAATTAAAAACGGTGTTTTAACTCAGCCTACAAACCAAATTCTTAAAGATGAAATCTTTTTAGATGATGCAAAATCTTTTTCTTTGCCTATTGTTATTGATGCCACAACAGACAGTATTGAAACATCTGACCTTCCTCAGGGAATTTATTTAAGCAGAACAAAAATTTACGTTAAATCAAACTCAAAAACAGAAGTTCGCGATTTTCCTCAAAATGGTTCTTTTTTGCTCGAACCGCGAGATTATACAAATGAAATTATGGACTATAAATTTGTAATCCTTGCTTACTGTACTCTTATACTCTTTGTTATTTTCTTCCTTTGGATGCTTTTATACACACTTGTTGTTGCTGTTTGCTCTTATCTCGTTTCAGCAATTCTTAGGAAAGATTATACTCTTGATCAACGCATGAGATTGTCCTTCTTGCTCCTTGTTGTTATATCAGCTTGCGAATTTGTCGGTGTCTTTTTCGGTTATTCTCTCTCCTTTTTCATGAAATTACTCATTATTTTAGTTCTTCAAGCCCTGTTTATGATAAAAGGATATTCTCAAAAATCTGAAACTGACAAAAAACTGTAATATTGAAAATCACGATTTATAACTTATATATTTTTTGGATATCACATTTAACCTATAAGGATGTATTAAAATGAAAAAATTATTTGTTATCGCTTCTTTGTTTTCTTTTGGGTTGTCTTATAATGTTCAAGCACAAAATATGCAACCTATCGAAACAGATTTAACTGTTACACAAGAACAGGTTTCTCTTCCTATGGGAAATGGTCAATATAATAATACTGATATGCAACCTGTCCCCAGCACCCCAGGTGTGGAAGCAGAATCTGTTCAAGATGCCATGTCTCCCATGACAGCAACAGAAACAGACGTGAACATTCAAGAAATTGTACCAACAACAGTTCCTGCTTCCAATGGTTCTCTTGAACTTGACACTTCTGTCCAACCTATGTAACAATCTTTAACCTTTTCTCTTGCTTATACCTCCAGTTCTGGAGGTATTTTTGTATAGTAAATATTAACCTTTTTATGCTATTTAGTTACTAATTATGTTACAACTATATGAAAATTTGCTTAATTTTGACAAAAAGTATTGAAAATTCCGTAAAATTAAGCTAATATTATAATTAGTTTATAAATTTTGAGGAGTATCTAAGAATGAATATACAAGATGCTGTTGTTTTAGTTCTTTCTAACGACAATTTAAATTTTAGTCAAATCAAAGAAGCTTATGATGCATTGAAAAACACTAATTATGCCGAACTTACAAAATTACGTGTTATGGCCCGTAATAAATTAAACGAATTGCAAAACGACGGAAAATCATTAGAAATCAATGAATTGCTTGCCGCTTCTGATTTGTTAGATACAATTTCTTCAAATGATGAAAAATCAAGCGAAAATTATCATAGTCTTGTTCAAAAATTAGATAATCAATTAGCTGATTATGGCTATTTAAATCATAATCAAATTGCTTTTCTTGAAAACTATAGTTCTCAAATTTACAGTTCTAAACCCAAATGGTCTGATATTTCAGAGATTGATAGAAATTTACTAACAGAAGAAGGGAAAAATGACGTTTCTTTGGCTCCTTCTGAAAAACAAATAAATTCTCTAAATGTATCTACACTGGACTCTCAAAATACTAATCAAGAACAAAACAATACTCCTAACCAACCTAATGACAATAACTTAAATCAAGAACAAAATAATACTCCTAATCAACCTACTGACGAGAATTCCATTACTATTAATATGACTTTGGAAGAAGCTGTTAAATTGGCTAACGGAGATTTGAATAGTTTAACTTTCGATCAAATAGAGAATATTAATTATCTTTTGCAAAATGCAAATGCTCCTGAAAATTCTCCCGAAGCAAATGCTTTAGCTCGTATGCGCGGCTTTGCTGATATCAAAATTGATGAAGCCTCAAAAGAAGATTTCTCTCTTGACATGGAAAATGCTCCTGAAATTGATGCTTGGTTGCGGGTTAATGATGAAGCGACTCCAGAACAAGACAAAGCTCCTCGTAATGTCGCCCTTCATAAAAAAATTAATGATTTTTACAAAACATATGATGAAGAACATAAATTAACCTCTCTTAATTCATCATCAGGAAAAATGCTTGAAGGCAACTTTGATTCTCTTGAAGAAATTTTACAAAATTATGATCCTTTAGCTCGTGATGAAAATGGTAATTTACTTGATTCTCGGTTTGCTAAAATTGAAGAATTTTACGATGAAATGCAAATCGACAATTCTGATAAAAATTCTGACTTTATCAGTAATGTCTATTTCAAACGCGATATGGTCGATTTAGCTCTTCATGAAGCTCAAACCACCCTTATGATTGATGAAAATTTTGCAAAACTTTCTCCTGAAGAGAAAAAAGAGGCCGTGGCTAAAGAAGTTTTAAGCAAAATGCAAGAAGGTATTTCCAGTATTATATCTACTGAAATGGGACAAAACTTTTTGCAAGAAAACGCTGCTTTACTTGAAAAACTTAAAGATGAAAATTTATCTGATGAAGAACGTAATAAATTGCTTGCTGAGTTCCAAAGCAAAACTGATGCGTATAAAAAAGCTCTTAATGAACGTTTGCAACAACAAACAAACTATATGGCTGAGCAACCTGTTCCTTTAACGGAAAATCAAAAAGATTATTTAAGTAAAATTTATAAAAAACAAAACAAACAATTTAATCCCGATACTACTTGGAACGACCTTTCCGAACAAGACAAAGATATTTTAATTAAAGGTGCTGAAACTCTTAAAGAATTAGCTTTAAGCGAAGAGCAAAAATCTTCAGGAAAAGCTCCGGCAAAACCTGAACCTTTCCATGCAAAAGCTGCTAATTTAGAAGCTGCTCTTCATAACAGATCTCAAAACTTAATTCAACAAAATAAACGCATTGCTCAAAAATCCGGCTTTATGAAAATGTGGCAAAAAGTTAAGGAGTTTGACCAACGTTTATCGAAATCTCACCCCAAAATGTGGGGATTTGCAAAGAATTTTGCTCTTTCATCTGCGGTTAGCCTTACTACCGGTGGTTTTGGTCTTGCTGTGTTAGCTGCCTATAAAGCTAATAAAGTTCTTCGCGTCGTTGATAAAAAGGCAAAAGCAAACAACATGAGCTTCTTTACTTATCTTAAAAAGAATAAAACTGAAGCTATTGCTTTAGCTACCTCTGTGGCTGGCGCTATTATATCTGTCGGTTTTGCCGGCGGCGATATTATGACTCATGGTATCAGTTCTGCCGGTCTTATCGGGCAAACAATTGACCATACCATTCAAAATAGCGGTAACGTTATTGACGGAATTACAGAAATGGCTTCAAACATTCACGGAAATGCGGCTAATATCTCTGTTTCTGATATGGTTGATAAAGCTAAGAACATTGATAAAGAAACTTTGTGGAACGGCTTTAAGAAAGCCATTACTAATCCTAAAACGGCTTTAAGAGCTGGCTTAGCTTTAACTTCAGGTACTGCTGCTGCCATGGTTAATTTGGCCCACGGGGATAAGAAAAAAGCTAAAGAAGCCTTTTGGGGTGGCTTACTTGGTGCCGGTGTCGGTTTGGCTGCTGCTGAAGCTGCAAATGTTCTCGGAGACCATCAACCTACTCCTGATAATCATATTGATGGGGTTACCGGGGAAACAATACTTGTTGATCCTCCACATGGTCCAGATGATGGAATAACTCCTCCTGATAATGGTAATGATGGGACGACTCCTCCCGATAAAGGTAATGATGGAACAACTCCTCCCGATAAAGGTAATGATGGAACAACTCCTCCCGACAAAGGTAATGATGGAACAACTCCTCCCGATAAAGGCAATGATGGAACAACTCCAGACAAAGGAAATACAGAACATTCACCTGTTGTTGATTCACATCCTTTGACTGAAAGTGATAAAGCCTTATATGAACAATTCTTAAAACGCCGTTCTATCGCCAATGATCCTGCTTTAGCAACTGAATTAGCTAAACATGATATGGAAAATTACTCCAAACTAATGGAACAAGGAAATGAAAAAGCGGCTACTGATTATGCTCGACAAGTTTATAATCAGACAGAAAAAGAAGAAGGCGAAATTGCTCGCACTCTTGATGGTGATGACAACCGTAAAATCTCGATTGCAAAAGCAAAAGCTAATAGTGCCTATAATGATTATCATGAAAAGCAGCTAGAACTTAGAAGAATGAATCCTAATGATCCTGATTATGAAAAGACACAAGCTGCTTCTGATAAAGCCTTGAAAAAATATACCGATTCCATGGTTAAATTATCTCAAAAAGAGCTTTCTGCTCAAATTGACCGCATGGAAAAAGATGGGACTCCTCCAGAACAAATTGAAGCAGTAAAATCTCAGCTCAAAGTTCTAAAAAGAGGGCATCAAAGTGAGGCCGTCGTTGACCAAGTCGTTAATGAGAAGGTCGCCGGTCTTGGAACCATGGAAAGTGATAAAAATTTCTATAATGCTTTACTTGCAAATATAAATAAACGAAATATGTCACACTAACACTCTCAATAACCGGAGCTCAAGTTCCGGTTATTTTTTTAATATAAAAAAATTGACAAATTTGACAATTTTCCTGTTGATTTTCTTTTAAATTTGTGTTATAGTGCTTGCAGTTTAGAAAATTTAAGACAATGGAGTGAATTAAAATGGACACAAAAGAAGCAATAAAACTCGTCATTTCTAATGCTGATTTGAATTTTATTCAAATTAGAGATGCTTATGACGCTTTAAAAAATACCGATTATGCCGAGCTTACAAAATTATATACAATGACTCGTAAAAAACTTGAAAATGTTCAAGATTCTTTATTCGGCATGAGCTTAGATGAAGTTTTTGCAGCCGCTGAAATGGCTGATAATATTACACCTGAAGAAAATAGATCTTCAGATGAATATAAAAATATGACAAAATTATTTGATGATAAGCTGGCTGACTTTGGTTACTTAACCCAAGCTCAAAAAGATTTTTTACAAAACTACAGCTCTCAAATGTACGGGAAAAAATTAACTTGGGCTGATCTTACTCCTGAAGATAAAAGACTTCTCATGGAAGAAGGAAAAGATCATCCAAACTTAATGCCTACACAAAAACAACTCGATTTTATCAAAAAAGCACAAAAATCAACCTCTTCTGATGAACTTACTCAAGCTCAAAAAGTTTTTTTACAAAACTATAGTTCTCAAATGTATAAAGATGATGTCAAATGGTCTGATTTGACTGAAGATGATAGACGTCTTTTACAAGAAGAAGCTAAAGATAATCCTTCTTTGCTCGCTTCTAACAAAAAAAATAATTCTCAACCGAGAAAAGAACAAAACTCTAAAGCACAAAAGAATGAAAATACTTCAAATGAGTCTCATTCAAATACTAAGCCTGTAACAGAAGCTTCAGAAACAAATGATGATAATAATCAAAATAAACCTCAAGCTCCTGATCAATCCGCCTATGAATTAGATGTTGATACACAGGATATTAATGCGGCTTTATTAAACAGAAATTACTCTCACATGGCTTTATTCGCTGACAGTGTCAATCCTTTGAATGAAAACAACGCCGAATTTGCTTCTAGCCGCGATGCTTTAGATATGCTCGACGTTAAAGATGAAAATAATAATTCTATTGACGTACGTGATGAAATCGTTGAAACTGCTCGTGTTCAAACAATGGCTGAACTTTTAGCCTCTAAAGATAAAATTTCTAAAGAACAGTTTAATCGCCAATTCCGCGATAATATTGACATGATGGTCTTTTCTATTATCAATGCCGATCGCGTAGCCGAATTAACCAAATCCGGTGATACAAAAACTATGCGTAAAGAATTTGGTGATATGGTCAACAAATTTACCGCTGGCGGAAAAAAGAACAAAATTGAAGTTAAAGTCGATAATGTTATCGGAGCTCTTAGCGTTGCAAATCAAAAAATTGCTAATGTTTCCGAAAACTTGCAAAAACAATTTGGCAATATTCCTGCTGTTGCTGCCATTAACAACCGTTTGAGCAAAATTGACTCTAAATTAACCAAGAAACTTGGAACCAAATACGTTAAAGCAAAAGCTATTGTACGCGGTGTTTCCGGTATTGTTACCGATTTAGGCTTAGCTACTCTTGCCGGTGCAACTGGTCCGGTCGGTTTAGGTATTTATGCTTATTATACTTTCAATAAGCACGCTATGCCTTTCTTTAATGCTTATCGTCAAGAAACTAAAAACTCAAATATTTCTTTGAGCCAATATGCAAAACAGCATAAAGGTGATGCGGCTATGGCTGGTCTATATACAATTTCCTCCATTCTGACTGCTGGTATTGGTGCTGCGGTTGCCGCTCACAATATTGCTAATTCTGCTGGAGCTACAATAGCTGATTCTTTCACAAAATTTGCTTCTACCGGAAAAATTGTTGCCGGTGCGGCTGCCGTTGGAACAAAACAAGTTATTGATGTCCACGATGCCTACAAGAATGGTACATCTAAAGATTTAACAAAAGCTGTTGCTAAAGCTGCCGGTGCTGTTGCTTTGTTTGCTTTAGCCGCAGAAGCTCGTAATCATTATGATTTAGTTCCTCATGGTTCTCATACCGCTGATGGAACTGAAAATGAACCTCGTGTTATTAACAACATTGTTAACAATTACTACGATTATAGTTCACATGATACTGTTTATGTCGATA
Organism: uncultured Alphaproteobacteria bacterium; assembly: GCA_944390275.1. Classification (GTDB taxonomy): domain Bacteria; phylum Pseudomonadota; class Alphaproteobacteria; order RF32; family CAG-239; genus HGM16780. The sequence goes on along the minus strand of CALXPL010000002.1, from coordinate 101,104 downwards.
ATTGTTGCGATGATAATCAGTATGTTCCTGTTCAGCCCAATCCTGAACCAACGCCTGTTCAGCCCAATCCTGAACCAACGCCTGTTCAACCTAATCCCGAACCGACACCTGTTCAACCTAATCCTGAACCGACACCTGTTCAGCCGAATCCACAACCCGATCCTGTTCGGCCAACTTCGGAACCAGACAAGACTACTACTCCTCCGGAACCGGTTGCTCCTATTGTTGAACAAACGACTTCTCATCAATCCGTAGCTACTGAAAAAGCTCCTGATTTTGTTGAAAGAGATAAAGCTCCTGACTTTGTTGAAAAAAGTAAAGTTCCTGTTGTTGAAAGCGACAAAGATCCGGTTCCAACAAAAACAACTCCTCCAACACAAAGTGGAACTCGAGTTTTGGCTAATTATGGTGGGGATTATTCTTCAACAATAGATATGTTGAATGATTTTCAGAAAAATGGTGTCGTTGAAATGGAAAATAAAACATTTTATGATGCCAACCAATCAACTGATCCTGAAGTTAAAGAAGCTCACATGAAGACTGGTGAAGAATTGAAAAAACTTAATCAAGATACAACTCGTGAAATTATTCAAAAGGGTGCAAAATTTAAGGGGGATTTCAATTCTTCTGCTGAATTGTTAAATGCTCTTAAACAAAGCAGAGATCATAATTTATAAGTTTATAGACCCGTTTTCACTCCATTGGGTTTATAAAAAACGGAAATTGCCGTAGTGCAATTTCCGTTTTTTATTCCCTCTCTTGACAAGATTTAGCCATCATTCTATATTTTATTGTGAACTATTTTTAATCGTATTGAGATATACTTATGAATGATTCTTCCGCAAAAACTAATTTACATAATCACAACCAAAATATTGAAAAAATTTTAGAGGCTATGCCTCAAGAAAAGGATTTTTTCAAAGCCTCTGATATCTTTCAACAACTTTGCGATCCTACAAGATTACGTATTTTGTGGCTTTTGGCTCATAGTGAAGAATGCGTTAATAATATTGCTTGTGCCGTCGGAATGAGTACTTCTGCTGTTTCTCATCACTTACGCAACTTACGTCAAACCGGTTTAATTGTTAATCATCGTTGCGGCAAAGAAATTTATTACAAACTTGCTGAAACAAAAACAGCTCTCCTCATTCATAAAATGATTGATGATGTTTTTGAAATGGAATGTTTAGCGTCTCACATAAAGAGTACGGATAGCATTTAATATTGCTATAACCGAAACCCCGACATCTGCAAAAACAGCCGCCCACATGGTGGCAATTCCTATTGCGCCCAACCCCAAAACACTAAATTTTATTCCCAAAGCAAATATTATATTTTCTTTAACAATACTCATAGTCTTTTGAGATATATGTCTTGCCAATACAATTTTAGATGGTTCGTCCGTCATAATAACTATGTCGGCGGCCTCTATCGCGGCATCTGAACCTACTCCTCCCATCGCAATTCCGATATCGGCACGCGCTAAAACCGGAGCATCATTTAATCCATCTCCGACAAATACAACTTTTCCCGATTTCGTCTCTTGCAAAATGTGCTCCAGTTGCGAGACTTTTTGGTGAGGTAATAATTCTGTATAGACCTTGTCCAAACCTAATGCTTTTGCGACAGATTTGCCCGCGGCTTTTGTATCTCCCGTTAACATTACAAGCTCTTTTATTCCCAAATCCTTTAAATCTTTAAGTGCTTGTTTCGCATCCGATTTTATTTCATCGGCTATTCTTATCCACCCGGCAAACTCTCCGTCAATAGCTACATACACTATGCTGCCTATGGCTTTTATTTGCGGAGATGTCATTTTATTCTTTTCTAATAATTTTTTACTGCCGACATATATTTCATGTCCATCGACTTCTGCTTTAACACCATGTGCCGGAATCTCTTCAAAACTGGAAATCAACCCGTTATCTATTTTTTCTTTATAGGCTTCTCTTATTGATTTTGATACCGGATGGCTTGAGTGAAAACCAGCATAGGCGGCATATCTCAATAATTCGTGTGGTGAATACTTTTCTGACTGAATATCAACAACAGTGAAATTTCCTTTTGTTAATGTTCCTGTCTTATCAAAAACTATTGTTTCTGCTTCGCTTAACGCTTGTAAATAATTGCTTCCTTTGATTAATATTCCTTGTTTTGAGGCGGCTCCTATGCCCCCAAAAAAACTTAATGGTATTGATATTACCAAAGCACACGGACAAGAAATTACCAAAAATGTCAATGCTCTGTATAACCAATCTTGGAATACGGCTCCTTCCCAAAATAGCGGCGGTATAATGGCTAATAAGATTGCTAATACAACAACTATTGGTGTATATAAACGTGCAAATTCAGTAATAAATTGTTCTGTTTTGGCTTTTTTATTGCCCGCATTTTCAACTAAGTCCAATATCTTTGATACGGTGGATTCTTGATATTTGCTTTGTACTTTTACTTCTAACAAACCGTTTATATTGATACTTCCGCTGATTATCTTATCTCCTTTTTCCAATTCTCTCGGAACAGATTCCCCCGTAACAGCTGATGTATCGACTAAAGAAACTCCTTTTATAACCACACCATCTAGCGGTACCCTTTCCCCAGATTCGATAACAATTACATCCCCTATTTTAACATCATCCGGACTTACTTTGCGAATTTCTTTTCCATGTTTTAAATTTGCATACTCCGGACGAATATCCATTAAGGCCGCTACGGACTTTCGTGATTGATTGACGGCATAGGATTGAAAAAGCTCTCCTATTTGATAAAAAAGCATTACTCCGACGGCTTCTGAATATTCTTTTAAGAAAATTGCTCCAAAAGTTGCTATGACCATTAAAAAATTTTCATCTAAAAACTGGCGTTTTACCATATTTCTTAAGGCTTTTCCTATGACATCATAGCCGGCTAAAACATAGCTTATCAAAAACATTATTTCGGAAGCTAAGCTATCCTTGGAAAAGATAAAGCCCATAACAAACAATATGGCTGCAATAACAATTTTTTTTACTTGTTGGCGTCTTTTCATGTCCTACCTACTTTAATTTTAATGTTACATCCGAATCGACTTTTTTTACAACTTCGTTTATCTTCTTTTCAACTTCTTGTAAATTTTTTTCTTCTAGTTCAACAACCAATCTTTGTGTCATGAAAGACACTTCTGCCTTTATAACTTCCGGAATGTCATTTATGGCTTTTTCGATTTTTGCTGCACAGTTCGCACAATCTAAATCTTCTAATGTATAAACCCTCTTCATTTCAACACCTCAACATTTGAATAATTGTTCAATTATTATTGTATAGTTAAAATTTCTTATTGTCAATAGTCATTCCTATTTCTTTATTTCTTAAGCTCTTTTATAGATTTTGCTATTTCTTTCGATAAATCCATAACTAATAGGCTTTGTTGTGCCGCATAATCATTATAATCGCCTTGCAAGGCAACGCTTAATTTTGCTTGCTTTCTCACTAGTAAATTATCTTCAGCATCAAAGACTGACCACCATGCCTTGAGATTAGCTGTTTCATCAAATGTCCCATCAAAAGACATTATTTCAACTCTTACCAAGTAATCAAAATTTTCGATAATGTTTACTCGCGGTTTTACCTGCGCTTTTGGCATTAGCTGTGCTAAATCTTCGGCTATGGTTCTTTGTAGCATTCCACCTAAATTTTCACCCCAGCGGTTAAATTCTGAAATCGTTAGTTCATAATTTTTGGCATCTTTGGTTACAATTTGCGGCTTATTCAAATAATCGGGAATTATTACCGAATCAATTCCTATACTCTTTTTTATTTTGTTATTTCGCTCTTCCACGGCTACTTCTTGTGAAGAAATTTTATAAAAAATTGAATTAGGACTTCCCCCTCCAAAACATCCGCTTATATACAATAATGACATTAATACAAAAATTTTTCTCATTTCATTTTTTCCTTCCCTCGCAATAGTGATTCCGGATGTCTTTCCAAATAATCCGTTAAGTTTTCAAATGAATTGGCCGCATTATTGATTCCGTCTGCTGCCTTACTCAAATTTACCAGAGCTGATGTTGATACACGAGCATTTTCAACAACAGCTTTATTTATATTTTCAAATGTTTTTGCTATTTGCGGCATAACTACCGGTATTTGCCGATTTAATGCAATAAAAGCATCATTCACGTTTGCTATTGTTTGTCTTATTGGCAATTCTCTTAAATCTTTTGATAATGCTCCCATCGGAGATAATATCGTGGGAATTTCCAACACACCTTTGAATCTATCATTATTTTTTAAAATTATCGGCGTATCCGGAAACATTTCTAGCTCAATTGCCAATTGTCCCGTTAAATAACTTTGACTAATAAGGCGCGCCCTTAATCCCTTTTCTATTAATTCATTTAGTAATCTTTGATTTTCTTGGTGTTCTCCGTCCTTTGAAATTACTTTTTGGTAATTGTTAATTTTTACGAATACGGGAATACTAAAACTTAGCGTACTTGTGTCGGCTATAATTTCAATCTTCGCCACTTTTCCAATTTCAACACCTTTGAACAAAACTGAAGAACCGACATTTAACCCTTTTATTGATTCTTCAAAATACATAATAAGCATATCTTCTTTATTACCCGAGAATCTCTGTACAACAAATGTACCGATTATCATGATAAAACTAACTATACCTAGGAGCATAAACAGCCCTATCATTTTGGTGTTTGGTTTTCTAGCCATGTTTCTTACCTCTTGTCAAAAATTCATATATCTTTTCATTAGGGGGATTATTTAATAATTCTTTAGGATTGCCCCGTGCCAATATACTCTTGCTTTCCGTATCCAAAAAAATTGAGTTGCTTCCAACCGCAAATATTGACGCTAACTCATGTGTTACAATGACAAACGTCGTTCCCAAACTTTGATTCAAATCTAAAATTAAATCATCCAACAATTTTGAACTTATCGGATCTAACCCTGCTGAAGGCTCATCGCAATATAATATTTCCGGATCTAAAGCTAAGGCTCTTGCCAAACCGGCTCTTTTGGCCATACCTCCGCTTATCTCCGATGGATAAAAATCAGCAAATCCCTTTAATCCTACCAAGGCTAGTTTTAATTCAACCAACTCTTTTATCAATTTTGGTGAATAGTCCGTATATTGTTGTAGCGGTAATGCTATATTTTCTCCTAATGTCATTGAGCTGAATAACGCTCCGCTTTGATAGAGTATTCCACATTTTTTCATTAATTCTTTTTGCTGTAACGGTGTCGAATGGACATAATCTATACCATCTATAAAGAATCTTCCCGTCGGAGAGGAATGCAATCCCGTTAATATTCTTAACAAACTGCTCTTTCCGCAACCGCTTCCCCCCATGATTATAAATATATCTTGTTTTTTGATTTCAAAATTTAAATTTTTCATCAAAACAAAATCGCCATAAGCAATGGTTATATTTTCTGCTTTTATTTGAAGTAAATTCTCCATTATATGCCTAAGACCTCCATTGCTGCCGTAACTATACCGGTCACGACTATCATCCAGACTATTGATGAAACAACTGCTTTTGTCGTCGCGACACCGACACTATCTGCATTTCTTCCACAATTAATTCCATAATAGCATCCGCATATGGCAATCACATAGCCATAAATAAAACCATGAAACACCCCAACTAAAAAATTTTTCATATTCAATGCATCTGTTGTATATTTTATATACTCTTCCGGTGAAATTCCCAACATGAGTATTCCTACCGTACCGCCGCCTAATATTCCCATGGCATCTGCCAATAAAGTAATAAAAGGCATACTTATAATTAAACTGGAAATTCTTGGCAAAACCAAAAAATCTATTATGGATATTCCCATGGTTTTTAAGGCATCCAGTTCTTCGTTAACTTGCATGGTTCCTATTGTTGCCGCATAGGAGGCTCCTGTCCTACCCGAAACAACAACTCCTGCCATAATCGCGCCCATAATTCTCGTCATACCTATTGCTACTAAACTTGCAACATAAATTTGCGCTCCAAAGTTTTTTAATTGTATTGCTCCTACAAAGGCCAATATTAAACCTACCATAAAACTTACCAAAGATATTATTCCTACGGCGCGGTAGGTACAATCCTCCAAAGAAAATAAAAAGTCAACCTTTCGAAATATGGCTTTTCCTATAAGCAACCGACCGATAGAACTCCAGCTCAATCTCATGAAATGGCAACCGCGGCAAAAACTTTTCCATGCATTTACCCCTATATTTCCAAGCCTTTCCAAATAACATTTAAATTCGCTATCACTATGCGTCGGTTTTCTATCTACTGAAAAGGCTAAATCTATCAAACGGCTTAGATGTTCCGGAAGTGATGAAAAATTATAGTTTATCTTTCTCTCTTGCGCTATTGTTCTGAGTTTACAAAGGACTACAACTAAAGTTGAATCCCAATTTTTTAAATCGTCCGCTTCAACGACTATTTCTTTTATTGTTCGCGATTGAGATTTTTCATAGAGTATGCTTTTCTCTTCTTCATTATCGTAATCAACGTAACTGCCGCTCAAAAATACCGTTAATTTTTCTTTATTTTGCTTATATGTGATTTCCATGTTTATTTACTAATGTTTTCTTGTCTTTTGAAAAATATATTCTTGTCCTTTTTCATATTCAAGTTCTATTGTCGCATTTTTAGTATGTATCTTTAAAAAGCTGCCGAAAATATTCGGCAGCTTTTTCTACTCTTACTTTTTTTCAAACATTTGCTTGATACCATCAATCGAACTTAATATTCCCGTCGCTTCATAGGGCATATAAACCACTTTATTGTTTTCTCCTTCGGTAATGCTCTTTAAGGTTTCCAAGTATTTCATGGCTATCAAGTATTTATCTGGTTGACCATTTTTCGCAATTGCTTCCGTTATCTGGCGAATCGCTTCAGCTTCTGCTTGCGCTGTCTTGATTCGTGCCGATGCCTCTCCTTCTGCTTGAAGTATTGACGATTGTTTTATTCCTTCCGCTTTATTAATTTCAGCTTCTTTCTGACCCTCGGCTTTTAATATCGCCGACTTCTTTAATCCTTCTGCCTCCAATATTGCGGCGCGACGTTCTCTTTCGGCCTTCATCTGTTTTTCCATGGCTTGCTGAATATCTGACGGAGGTATGATGTCTTGTAACTCAACACGATTGACTTTTACACCCCATTTGTTGGTTGCTTCATCCAAAATTGCTCTTAACTCATGGTTTATCTTATCTCTTGACACCAAAGTTTCATCTAAATCAATTGCACCTACTAAATTACGCAACGTTGTTTGCGTTAACTTTTCTATAGCTTCCGGTAAATTTTGTATTTCATATACCGCACTCTTCGCATCTATTATTTGAAAATATAATAAGGCATTAATACTTATTGTTACATTATCTTTTGTAATAACATTTTGACGTGGAAAATCATAAACCGCTTCTCTCATATCTATTTTCGTACGTTCTCTTACATAGGAATAGCTATCCCCATGCGGACCTTTCATTGTGATTTTCCAAGCGATTTTTCTTGGAGCTTCAAAAAACGGAAAAATAAAGTTTAACCCAGGAGATAACTCCCTTTCAAATTTTCCTAATCTTTCAACAATTACCGACTCTGCTTGTTGAACAATAATTAATCCCTTCAAAAAATAAAGTACTACGGCTGCTATTATAATCCATTCTACGTACATATTTATTGTTCCTTTCTGACATACATTGTTAGGTTGTTATTACGTTCTATAACGACTCGACTACCTTCTTCTATTTCTTCTTGATTTATACTTCTTGCTTTCCAACGTTCATCATAAATACTTATTACTCCGCTGTTGGCCGTTATTTTTTCCAGAACCGTTGCTTCTTTGCCTATATACTTATTTATTCCCGTTTCTGTGCCCTTTGATGCTGTCTTCTTTAAGATAAAAGGACGTAGCAATAATAAAAATAAACAAGAAAAGACAACCCAGCTCAACGTTAAATACATATAGTCCTGTGTATATAAAGATACCAATGACGTTGCAAAACAAGATAATGCTAAATTTAAACAAAATAATGTTGGTGTTAAAATTTCTACTATTAGCAAAACAGTTCCCAAAATACAAAGCAACTGCGTTATATTTATTTCATCCATCTCTTTCTCCCTTTGTTTTTTTTCCATTGTATTGATTATCCCTTAATGCTCCGTAAATTTTACAGCTTTTATTTAACTTTTTCTCTTTTCCCATTCTTTTTTATTTGTCTTGACTTTTGCATTAAACTGCTTTGATATGTTTTTAATTACTGTTTGTATGGGGAACTCAAAATCATGTTGAAAAAGTTTTTGATACTTTTCTGTTTATCTCTTATTCTTTTTACCTTGTTCTTGTTTTATAAAAATAATTCACCTGTTGAACAAGAACCTGCTCTTCTTCCCGCTGAACAGTTTAAACTCTCTACTCTTAAAGAAAAAGCTAAAGAACTTTCTCTGCTTGCTTATAAAGCTCCCGATGAAAATTTACCGGAATCTATTAAGAACCTTTCTTATGACCAATATCGTGATATTCGCTTTGTTCGTGAACAAGGACCGTGGTTTGGACAAAGATTGCCTTTTGAAATGCAATTCTTTCATGTCGGTTCCATTTTTCAATATTCGGTTTTAATTAATGAAATTGTTGATGGTAAAGTTAAACCGGTGGCTTTCTCTCCCGACTATTTTAATTATGGAAAAAACAAATTACAAAATCTTAATCACAATATCTTAGGATACGCAGGCTTTCGCCTTCACGGAAAATTAAATACACCCACCTATTATGACGAAATTATCGCCTTTCTCGGTGCCAGTTACTTTCGTGCCTTAGGCAAAGGACAAAAATACGGACTTTCTGCTCGCGGTTTGGCTATTGATACAGCTTTACAAACCGGAGAAGAATTTCCTATTTTTAAAGAATTTTGGATTAAAAAACCTAAAAAAAGAGATACTCATATCACTTTATATGCTCTTCTAGACAGTCCAAGCGTTGCCGGTGCTTATAAATTTGAAATTATCCCCGGAAAAAATACTATTGTTGATGTTGATGCCTTTTTATATCCCAGAAAAAAGATTACAAAATTAGGCGTTGCTCCCTTAACATCAATGTTTTTATTCGGCGAAAACACAAAAAATCGTTTTGATGACCATCGCCCCGAAGTTCATGACAGCGACGGTTTGCTCATTCACAACGGAAATGATGAATGGTTATGGCGTCCTTTAGATAATTCAAAATACCTTCGTATCAGCTCTTTTCAAGATAACAATCCTAAAGGTTTTGGTTTGTTGCAGCGTGATGACAATCCTGAGCATTATTTGGACTTTGAATCTTATTACGAACAACGCCCCAGTGTTTGGGTTCAACCTCAGGGAAATTGGGGGAAAGGGGTCGTACAACTTGTTGAAATTCCTTCTATCCAAGAAATTCATGACAATATTGTCGCTTTTTGGATCCCCAATGAAGAAATTTTACCGAATAAAGAATATCATTTCGCTTACCGCCTTAATTGGTATAAAGATATTCCTGAAACACGTAAAATTGCTAAAGTCATTAATACCTATACCGGAATTGGCGGTGTATCCGGCATGTTGGAAACGGAAAAAAGAAAATTTGTTGTTGATTTTTCTCCTCTTCCCCATGTCAAACAAGATATTGAAAATGGTAAACTTATTGCCAATGTTTCTACTTCAGAAGGTAAAATTAAAGGTATTCATTTAATTTATAACCCTTTGACCAAAGGTGCAACTGTTTATACTGATTTTCAACCCAACGGAAAAACCACCGAACTCAGAATTTCTCTTGTTAAAGACGGAAAAACTGTTTCCGAAGTATGGAGTTATCAATGGTTACCATAAAAGTTCAAAGTGTTGATGATATTATAAAAGCCTATCTTCAAACGCTTGAATGTTGTTCAACTAAAAAATTATCCGTCCTCGTTCCTCTGCTTAAAAATCTTCTCGGAAACCTAGATGATAAAGCCGTTGATGTCATTTCTTTACTCGATGAGCTTGTCTATAAGAAATCTCTTACTATTTTTGGAAATATCAAACTGACTAAATCTCAGATGATTTCTCTTTGCAAATTTTGTTTTTTAGAATCGGGAGGTTTCAATCGCTGGAATGATGAACTGTTTGTTCCGACAACTTCTAAAAATTTTAAATCTGTCCTTCTTAACTTTAAAATTTCCAATGCTCCATCCTATAAACTTTCTCATATGCTTGCCCAACAAATAGAACCTATTCGCCCTAAAAATATCTTTCATAAATTGTTTTCTTTTAGGAAAAAAAATGTCTCTCTCTAGTGCTAATCTCCAGAATAAAACGTTTAATAATTTACTCTTTGAAAGAAGGTTTAAAGTTTTCGGACTGATGATTTTAAGTACGCTTCTTGCTACATTAAAATGGATTACTGTTATTCCTTCCGATAGTACACTTTTCACTAAATTCTTGATGATTTTTTTATTCATCTTGACCTTTGCTTGGATTTCTCTGTTTTTTTGGTCAAGTTTGTTTGGTTTTTGGACTTTATTAAGACACAAAAATGTTCCCGGTATTGTTTGGCCTAAAGCAGGTGCTTCTTTAAAAACAAAAACCGCTGTATTAATGCCTGTTTATAACGAATCTCCTCAAGGAACTTTTGCGAACCTCATCGCTATTGCTCATGATTTGGCAAAAATAAAACAAGAAAAGTTTTTTGACTTTTTTATTCTTAGCGATACGACGAATCCTAAAATTTGGGTCGAAGAAGAGCAAATTTGGCTTGAGGCAAAAAAACTAATGCCTCAAAATGTTAATATTTACTATCGAAGACGCGCAAAAAATGTTGCTCGCAAAAGCGGAAATATTGAAGATTTTTGCAACAAATGGGGTGTCGCTTATGATTTTATGATTATTCTTGATGCTGATAGCCTTATGACTGCCCCTACTCTTGTGAAAATGGTTCAGCTTATGCAAGAAAATTCTCATGCCGGTATTATTCAAGCACCGCCAATGATGATTAATAGTCATTCCCTTTTTGCGCGAATCCAACAATTTGCCGGTCGAGTTTATGGACCTATTGTTTCGGCCGGTTTGGCTTATTGGCAAGTCGGAGATAGCAATTATTGGGGACACAATGCCATCATCCGTGTTAAAGCCTTTATCGAATGTTGCGGCTTGCCTGTCCTACCGGGGAAAGCTCCTTTCGGAGGCCCCATTTTGAGTCATGATTTTGTTGAAGCGGCTCTTATTCGCCGAGGAGGGTGGTCGGCATGGTTACTTCCCGAACTGACCGGAAGTTATGAAGAATGTCCTCCGACTATGATTGATTTCGCCGCTCGTGACAGACGTTGGTGTCAAGGGAATCTCCAACATATTAAAGTCTTGTGTTCCAAGCATTTACACCCTATCAGCCGAATCCACTTTACTATCGGCATCATGTCTTATTTATCTTCTCCAATTTGGCTGTGCTTTTTAATCGTCGGTTTGGCTATTGCTTTGGGGCGCGGAATTTTTCCTCCGACTTATTTTACGGAAGTCCGTACTCTTTTTCCTACTTGGCCGATTTTTGATAAAATCGGAACAATTGCTTTGTTTATTTTATCAATGTTTATGCTTATTTTTCCTAAGTTTTTGGGATTGATTATTTATAAAATCAGAAATAAACAATCGTCAGGAGCTCTCAAAAGTACTTTCGTTGAAATTGTTTTAAGTGCTTTGATGGCTCCGATAATGATGTTGTTTCAAAGCAAGTTTGTCTTTGACATTCTTACGGGACATTCCGTTAGTTGGAATACCCAAAATCGTGATGACGGCGGAACAAGTTTTAAAGATGCACTGCAACGCCATTTTTGGCATACCTTGTTAGGAATTGCGACTACTCTTATTGTCGCTTTTTACGCTCAGGAATTATTTTGGTGGATGCTCCCAATTACTTTGGGTTTAATCTTTTCAATTCCGATTTCTTTATTAACTTCAAAAGTCCGAATCGGTTTGTGGGCAAAAAAGCATAATTTCTTTTCTATTCCTGAAGAAATTTCTTTGCCTAATATTCTCAAAGATGCTCAAAAATATAAATCTCTTTTATTGGCTTCTTCTCCTAATGATACGGGCGTTATCTTGCTCTTAAAAAATCAACTTTTACAAAATCTCCATATTTTCATGCTTCCCGTTAACGGTCCTACCCCTGATTTTTCATCTCAAGAAGTACAACAAGCCCAAATCAAACTGGAAAATTATATCAGTTATAATACGACTCTGGATTTAACAAAAGAAGAAGAATTAGCTCTACTCTATCATCCTGAAATTTTGCAGCAAGCGGCTATTCAGATGAAACTTCTATAGTTTTGTACTTTGCAGTTTTAAAACTATGGGTCTATCCGCAGGAGCAAAAGTGTAATTGCTTAAATCTTTGAGTGAAACCCACTTAATTTGTTCATGAGAATCCATATAGTCAATTTTATTCTGTTCGCATCGTGCAAAATAGGCAAATAGTTGAATTGCTCCTTCTTGGTAATGATATTCTGTATCCATAAAAAATTTTTCAATAATAATCGGCAAATGCAATTCTTCCATAATTTCTCGTTTCAGACAATCTTCCAATGTTTCTCCTTGTTCTTGCTTGCCACCCGGAAATTCCCATAATAGGCCTTGGTTCTTTTCCTTTTTTCTTTGAGCTATTAAAATTTTTTCTTGATATTTGATAATTGCTGCCGTTACTCGTTTCATAGTTTTATCCTTTACAAAAAATCCCGAACTTGTCGGGATTTTTTACTTTATTCTTCTTCGTCAAAATCTTCATCGGCATCAATTTCTTCATTGTCCATTTCCATATCTTCCGTGTCATTGGCAAGCAACAATGTATCGTTTTCTTCTGCCTCTAATTCTGATTTTCTTCTTCTTCCACGACGTTTCTTTTGCGGGGCTTTCTTTTGCATGGCACCTATAATATAATTTCCTGCTATTTTATACAAATCAACCAAATGATTATTATACATATGGTCGCCTTCTTCTATTAAAGCAAAATCGACTTCAACATTGCGTTGTGTGTTTAATCTTCTTGCCATAACCGAAACACTTTGAGGATTAACGATTTCATCTTGTCCGCCTTGAATAATTAAGCCGGATGTCGGGCAAGGTGCCAAAAAGCTGAAATCCTTTTCGTTAGCCGGTGGTGATACGGCTATAAAATTATTTATATCCGGACGTCTCATTAACAACTGCAACCCTATCCAAGCTCCAAACGAATATCCGGCAATCCAACATTGTCTTGCCTCGGGATTGACCGATTGAAGCCAATCTAAAGCAACGGTTGCATCTGATAATTCTCCGGGGCCGTCTTCAAACTCACCTTGGGAGCGACCAACGCTTCTGAAATTGAAACGCAATACCGAAAATCCTAACTTTTCAAAACAACTAAACAATGTATAAACAACTTTGTTATTCATTGTCCCACCATACTGTGGATGGGGATGAAGGATTAGGGCTATCGGAGCTCCCGGCTTATCACTTTGGTGATAACGACCTTCTAATCTTCCGGCATGTCCGTTAAATAATACTTCGCTCATATCAATTTCTCTTTATTTATTAACATTAATTTAGTAACAATTGTTTTATATTTTGCCTTAAGAATGTTATATAAATTCTTAATTTTTCTGAATTAAAAGGAAAATAGCACAAAATGAAAGCAAATTTCAAGATGTTTAAACAAGACATTGATGCCGTTTTGCAACGCGATCCGGCTACAAAATCGTGTCTCGAAGCAATTTTATGTTCTTCAGGCTTTCATGCCCTTGTTTTTCATAGATTTAATCATTGGTTATGGAAAAAAAATTTTCATTTAACGGCACGAATTTTTTCACAAATTTCTCGTTTTTTGACCGGAATCGAAATTCATCCCGGAGCGCGAATCGGGAAAGGATGTTTTATCGATCATGGTATGGGGGTTGTTATCGGTGAAACTACAGAAATCGGAAATAATGTTACTCTGTATCATGACGTTACTCTTGGTGGTACAACCGTATTTACAACAAAAGGAAAGAATACCGGAAAACGACATCCGACAATTAAAGATAATGTTATTATCGGTTCAGGAGCTCAAGTCTTAGGTCCTATTACTATTGGAAATAATGTTAAAATCGGGTCTAATGCTATTGTTACAAAAGATGTTGAAGATAACATGACTGTAATCGGCATGGCGGCTCATAAAGTTTCCGAACTTAACCAAAAGAAAAAAAACAAGCCTTTTGCCGCCTACGGAATTGTCAACAATATTGCAGACCCTTTGGAAGAAAAAATTAATCTTTTAACCGAAGAAATTGCTCAGCTTAAATCCGAGCTAAACAAAAGGAACAAAGGTCAATAAGATGAATTCATTAGGTATTGATAAAGCTCCCAAAGATACAAAAGTCTGCGTTGCTATGTCCGGCGGAGTTGATAGTACTGCCGCCGTAATTCTTCTTAAAGAACAAGGCTATGATGTTTTTGGATTGACTCTGGACTTATTAGAGGCTCCTTATCAAAATTTAACCAACTCAGTTAATGAGGCTGCTGAGATTGCTCACAGGCTCAACATTCCTCATCATATTCTCGATTTAAAACAGGATTTTCGCGATAAAATTGTCAATTATTTCGTTAACAGCTATATTCACGGAGAAACACCGTCCCCTTGCCTTATGTGTAATAAGTTTATTAAACTCGGAAGATTGATTGATGAAGCATCTCTTCTTGGTGCCGATGTTGTTGTTACCGGACACTATGCTGACATTCGAAAAACGTCAAACGGTGTAGAACTTCACAAAGCAAAAGATTTAATAAAAGATCAAAGTTATTTTTTATTTGGCGTTTCGCAGTCAAATTTACAAAAATTGCGATGTCCCCTTGCTCATTTTTCAAAAAATGAAACAAGAGAAATTGTTCATAAAGCAGGCCTAGAAATTTACAAAAAACCGGATAGTCAAGATATTTGTTTTGTACAAAATCGTAATTACGCTGATTTTATTAAACTCATTTTGCCTCAATATCTTGAAAAAAAAGGGAATATTGTTAACTCTCAAGGGAAAATC
The DNA here is from genome assembly GCA_944390275.1 of uncultured Alphaproteobacteria bacterium. Taxonomy (GTDB): domain Bacteria; phylum Pseudomonadota; class Alphaproteobacteria; order RF32; family CAG-239; genus HGM16780. The sequence goes on along the minus strand of CALXPL010000002.1, from coordinate 86,076 downwards.
CTTGGGCAACATAAAGGAATTATCCATTATACAATCGGACAAAGAAGAGGTCTAGGTATCGGAGGCGGCGATATTCTTTATGTCTTACGAATCGATGCTCTAAAAAATGAAATTGTTGTCGGTTCTGAACAGGAGCTTACACAAAAAACAGTAATGATTGATGATATTAATTGGCTTGGAGAAGAATATCCTCAAATCGCTGATTTTGATGTCAAATTAAGATCCCGACAAAATCCCGTTCGTGCCAAAATATCTTTTCTTCCCAATAATAAAGCTGAAGTTTCTCTTCTCCACGACTTCTTTGGAGCTGCTCCGGGACAAGGATGCTGTTTCTATAATGATACTCGGGTTATGGGGGGCGGAATTATTACCCAAGTTTTGTAACGTAATTGTCACTATTATTTTTGATTAAATTATGCTATAATTTATTTATATTAAGGGGAAGTTTGTCATGAATAAGTTTGTTTGTATCCTTGCCGCAATGTTGTATCTTATTACAACTTATACGGCTTCCGCTCAATTACCGTCAAACCCGTGGAAATCAATTACGGCTCAACAAAACTATGCCTCTTACAAAAAAACAAAAGTAAAATCAAATTCTCAACCGACAACTGCTCCTCTTTACGCTCCGAATGATGATATTTTACCCGTTGATCCTTGGGCAACAGCTCGCGACAGAAGCGGAACAACATCATGGCGAGGAAGCGGACGTCATGGACGCTTGAATTATACCGGAGAAGCAACAACCTATACGGATGCCCAAGGGCAAGAAATGATTGCTCCTGAAGTTAACCGCCATAATATGATTGTCGGTTTAGACCATCTTCGTAAAATGGGATATAAAATTCCAGAAAATTATGACTCTAAAATTGCTCAAATGCCTCAAGCCTATGGACAGCTTCTTAAAGAAAATTACAGTAAAGTTTATCAACTTTCCGATCCTTTAGGTAAAGGTTTTACGCGAATGATGGATAATTTTGAAGAAGGAACAGGTTTAGACATGGAAAATCTTTTATTTAATTCAATCCAAGTTCTTTCAACAGAATAATCCTTTATTCTTTTTCTTTTTTATTGACCTTTTTTTATTGACCTTGTCGCTTTCATGATATTTAATCATGATAATTTTTTATGTTTTAGGAGATTTTATGAAAAATCCAGCAATAATTTTGGTTAATCCTCAAATGGCTGAAAATGTCGGAATGTCCGCTCGCGCTATGATGAATTGCGGTCTCTATGAAATGAGAATCGTTGCCCCTCGTGAAAACCACCTTTCTGAAAAAGCTATTGCTGCTTCATCCGGTGCAGATAAAATTCTTCATAATGCCAAAATTTATGATTCAACCCAAGATGCGATTGCCGATTTATCTCTCGTTTATGCAACTACCGCTCGACGCCGTAATATGATTAAAGTTGTCGAAACAGCTGAAGCCGCAGCATGCGAAATGTCTGAAAAAGCAAATTCAAATGTATCTTACGGTATTTTATTCGGTCCAGAAAGAACAGGGCTGCATAATGATGATGTTGCTTTAGCTGATAAAATTATTGAAATTCCTCTTAATCCCGAACATTGTTCTTTAAACCTTTCTCAAGCAGTCCTTCTGGTGGGCTATGAATGGTACAAAAAACAAATTTCTGTTCCTTCTGCCCAACTCATTACCAACACGTCAAAGTTAGCTGACAAAGAAAAAATAAAACATTTTTTTGATTTCTTAGATGACAAATTGTCCGGTTGTAAAGCCTTTCAAAATGAAGAAAAACGTCCGAGCATGCTCATCAATTTACATAATATTTTTCAACGCGGGGAAATTACCGAATCGGAACTCAACACCCTTTACGGGGTAATTAATTATTTATCTCAAAAATAATCTTTATTTAACGAATTCTTCAGAGAAAAGTTGTATTCTCCTTTTGTTTTATCAATAAGTGGAGAAATGTTATGCATTCTGCGGAATTATTATCTGCACCTCAGGTAATTTTCGGGTGGGATCCCATGGTTGTTTCGACAACAATTTTACTTATCAGCTATCTTATCCTATTTACCGAAAAATTAAATCGTGCCGTTGTTGCCGTTACCGGCGCTGTCTTTATGATTTTAGTCGGCGTCCTTACGCAATCTCAAGCTATTGCAGGCATCGACTTTAATACGCTTGCGTTACTCATTGGAATGATGATTATTGTCGGTATTGCTGAAAAATCAGGAATGTTTCAATATGTTGCCATTTGGGCTACTCAAAAAGTTAAAGCAAATCCTCGCGGAATTATGATTGTCTTAGCTATCGTTACCGCTTTCTTTTCAGCTTTACTTGATAATGTTACTACTGTTTTACTTATCGCCCCCGTTACCTTTCAAATTACAAAAAAGCTTAAATTGAATCCTTATCCTTACCTGATTATGGAAATTTTTGCTTCAAATATCGGGGGTACAGCTACTCTTATCGGTGATCCTCCTAACATCCTTATTGGTTCTGCTTTAAACCTGTCTTTTATGGATTTTGTTAATGAGCTCACCCCAGTCGTTTTAGTAACAATGCTCTTGTTAATTCTGGCGTTCGATTTTGTTTACGGCAGAAAATTCCCCACAGCTGCACGTCTCAGAAAAGCTGTTCTTAAAATGAAACCTATTGATGCTATTACCGATTTTAATTTGTTATGGAAATCATTAACTATTTTGGCTTTGGTTATAATTGGCTTTATTTCCGCAGAACATCTGCACATAGCCAACGGAACAATTGCTATGTTTGGTGCCATGATTATGTTGCTTCTTTATACATTCGGCAACTCTCATGATTTACGAGATCATAAGATAGAAGAAGCGTTTAATTTGGTTGACTGGACAACAATCTTTTTCTTTGCCGGTTTATTTTCGATTGTTTATGGTTTGGAAACATCCGGTGTTTTGCACTTGCTCGGCAATAAATTTATTGATTATACCGACGGAAGCATCGAAAAAGCTACTATGCTCGTTGTTTGGATTTCTGCCTTTGTTTCTACGGCAATTGATAATATACCGTTCGTTGCTACCATGATTCCGATGATTAAAACAATGGAACTCGGAATGGGAGGAAGAGAAGCAATGATGCCGGTTTGGTGGGCTTTGTCTCTTGGTGCTTGTTTTGGCGGCAATGGTTCCTTAATTGCGGCTTCGGCAAATGTTATTGTTGCCGGAATGGCCCAAAGAGAAGGGCATCCTATCCACTTCCTGCGCTTTTTAATATGGTCAATCCCGGTCATGTTAGTTAGCGTTGGGGTCGCAGCCTTGTATTTGCACTTTAGGCATTTTATGTAGCCTGAATTTTCTGATTTTTAAGGAGTGTTTATCACTCCTTTTTTTATGTCCTTCTTTTTATTCTTTTTTGAAATTTGTGTTTGACTTTTTATTTTATTTCTGATAGTATGACTCCTAGGAGAAAAATGGAGAGGAAGTTCTTTATTTCCGAAGGAGGATATTATGATGAAATATTGGAATTTTGTTTTTTTATCAGCGTCAAGTTGTTTGCTTTTATCTGCTGATAATCTCAATGCCGCTGTTTTATCGTCATCTCCTTCCCAATCGAGCCACCATCACTCACACATCCACACTTTATCACACCTCGATTTGTCTCGTTTTTCTCCCAATCTTTTTCTGGAGCCAGATGATAGTCAATCTTATCAGACAGCTTCTGTGTGTTTTATAACCGATGCGGGAAATTGTGGAGCGGATAAATTCGGTAATACGGAAACTCCTGACGGTGGAGGCGGCGGAGGAAATCCCGATGACCACGGCACTCCTGAGGAACTTTGTAAACAAGCTGGTTATACCAACACGCCTTGTCCCGATGGAAGCTCCCCTACCTCTTATTGCCCTTATGACAGTTCTTATCATTCCGATTGTGAATGTTCTTCCGAATATAATCAAGTTTGTGATACGGCTCTCGGAGAGAAAGGTGTCGGGACTTCCTGCGGCGGTAAATATAAAGAATGTTGCTCTTCTTGCGAAGGATACGATTATACCTCTATTCCGTCGGGTTATGTGAGCAACGGCGAATGTCAATCGTGCAACGGTAAAAAATATAAAATCAAATGCGACCCGCAAAAATATGTTTCAGCCCCAACCTGTGGAACATTAGGCGGCTATGGGAATACTTGTACCGATGACGGAGGAACTTATTATGCCGAATGTAAATGTCCCAATAATTATGAATGGAGTTCCTCGCAAAAGAAATGCGTTTGTGCAACATCTTTCAAATATTCCTGCTCCGGTACGGGTTATTCGGGAGGAGATGGAAATTCTTGCGACAACAAATATTCAAAATGTAAATGTGCAAACGGTTTTACATGGAACGCTTCGCAAGGGGCTTGTGTTTGTTCCGGCTTTGATTTCTGCACGTTAAGTCAGGATTGTTCGGCTTTGGGCTATGCGCAACAAAGCTGTGAGGGCACATCGGTTAAATGTCCGTTCAATACCAATTATGTTTATTGCCTCGATTAGAAAGGAGAAAAGAAATGAGAAAATTTACTTTATTAACTTCGGTTTTATTAACGGCTCCTTTTGCTATGGGCAATGTTTCGGCACAATGCGTTGCGACACAAGACTGTGCAAGTTTAGGCTATACCGAAACATCATGTGAAAACGGCGGTATCAAATGCCCGTTCGGTGATAAATGGGCTTGTAAGGGAAATTCCGACATCAGTACCGAAAATCCTGAAAACGGAAGAGATAATCCTGATTGTACTTATGGGGCAATTTATTATAGCGACGGAACATGCGTTAAAGAATTTATATCTAAAAAAACAGCGATTGGCGTTGTTGTTTATGATGAAAATAATCAAAAATGGGTTATGGCTCTTAATGTTATATCTCCTACTACTGAATGGTCAACCGAATATTTTGATGTAAAAGGAATAACGAATTATGTTTCTGAAAAAGACGTTATTCATGATATGAATAGTTGTGAAAATACTGATGCCATGCTAGCTCGAGGTGAAGAACTTTATCCTGCTGCTAGTGCGGCTCGTAACTATGCTCCTTACGGTGCTGAAAATACTAAAGGAAAATGGTGCTTACCCTCAGCTGGTATTTGGAACATGATTATTAATAATCATCGAACGGAAATTGACTCTGCTCTATCAAGAGCAAATGGATCAGATTTAAGTAGTGTTGAGAAATATTGGTCATCATCTGAATTATCCTCTAAAGAAGTGTGGATATGCCGTCCTTTTGATGGTTTGCTTGTTACTACATTAAAGAGTAACTATGGTTCATTCTCGTTCTATAATACTACTCGACCGGTGATGAAAATTTAATTTTTGAGCTATGTACGCAATGAAACCTCCTTCGGGAGGTTTTTTATGTTCCTTTTCTTCAATTTCCTTAATCTTTCTTATATTGTATTATTTCTCTCTTTGATAACTTAAAAATTAAGAGAATCTTAGCATATCTTCTTTATAAGTATCTTGTATTTTTTAATCAATTTTATAAGGAATTCTAAGATGAATACTGTAGATGCTTTGCCTGCCGTCAATTTAATTTGGGGTCTGAATCCTCAAATTGTGGCAACAGCTATTGTCGTTGTATGTTATCTTATTTTATTCTCTGAAAAATTAAATCGTGCCGTTGTCGCTTTACTCAGTGCTACGATTATGATTTTTTCAGGAATTTTAACTCAACATACGGCTCTTCAAGGAATTGACTTTAATACTTTGGCTCTCTTAACCGGTATGATGATTATTGTCAATATTGCTGAAAAATCAGGAATGTTTCAATATGTCGCTTTTTGGGGAGCTAAACGCGTTAAAGCTAATCCTCGCGGTCTCTTGGCGGTTTTAGCCTTTGTTACCGCTTTCTTCTCAGCTTTCTTGGATAATGTTACGACGGTTCTTTTAATTGTTCCTGTAACTTTTCAAATTACAAAAAAGCTTAATGTGAACCCTTACCCTTATTTGATTTTAGAAATTTTTGCTTCAAATATCGGTGGTACGGCTACTCTTATCGGTGATCCTCCTAATATTCTTATCGGTTCCGCTTTGAATCTCTCTTTTACCGATTTTCTAAAAGAGTTAACTCCTATCGTGCTGGTAACAATGGTAGTGATTATTCTTATCTTTGATTTCTTTTGGGGTAAATCTCTCAAAACTAATGCTAAAAAACAAGCTGAAGTAATGAAAATAAAAGAAGCTGAAGCCATCACGGATAAATCTTTATTAATTAAATCCTTATTTGTTCTCTTTTGTGTCATAACAGCTTTCATTTTGGCTGAACATTTGCATATTGCTAACGGAACTATCGCCCTTTGCGGAGCTTCTGTTCTCTTGCTTTTGTACACTTTTGGCAATCCTCATGATGAAAGAGATAAAAAAACTGCCGATATTTTTGCTCTGGTTGACTGGACTACCATTTTCTTCTTTACCGGATTGTTTGTTATTGTCTATGGCTTAGAAGAAACCGGTGTTCTTAAGCTTTTGGGTAATTATTTTGTCAGCTTAACTGAGGGTAGCATTTCCAATACAATGATGCTCATTTTGTGGGTATCTGCTATTGTTTCAAGTGCTATTGATAATATTCCTTTTGTGGCTACTATGATTCCTATGTTGAAATCTATGGAGCCAGCTTTAGGCGGTCGTGAAGTCATGATGCCCGTTTGGTGGGCTTTATCCCTTGGGGCTTGTTTTGGCGGAAATGGTACTCTTATCGGTGCTTCCGCTAACGTCATTGTCGCGGGTATGGCTCAGCGTGCCGGTCATCATATCAATTTCATCCGTTTCTTAAAATGGTCAATTCCTGTCATGCTTATCAGTGTCGGAATTGCTTGCTTGTGGCTTTATATTCAATATTTTGAATAGTCTGCTACTTAAAAGCCTTGGAATAAATCCAAGGCTTTTTATTTCTTTTTTAAACCAAAAAAATGCTCCGTTTCCAGAGCATTTTTGTTTCTTTTAGAAACCTTCTGTATCTAAGCGTTTGCGAAGCTGCTTTCTTGCACGACGAATCGCTTCAGCTTGACGACGAGCCTTTTTTTCAGAATTTTTTTCATGGCACCGTCTTAACTTCATCTCTCTAAAAATTCCTTCTCTTTGCATCTTCTTTTTCAAGACTTTTAAAGACTGAGCTACGTCATTACCTATTACAGTAACTTGAACCACTTAAATCACCTCTTTTCTTTTTTTCTAATTTGTTATATCAAAAATTATGCTCTGTTTAACACATGCATTTCATTTTTGCAAGCGTTATTTTACGCAATTATATTTGGCGTTATATTCGCTTCGACATTCTTTATTTGTTTTTTTAATCCACAACGAAGCGCATTTAATTGTTTTGCTTGATAAAAATCAATGGTTCTATTTTTTAATACCAAGTGTCTGATGTCTGAACTGATACGACGTTCTTCGAGTTTGAGTTCACACAGCTTGTGCTGTAATTTTCCGAGATTGTCGTCTTTAAACATCTATTTTTTTCCCCTTCGATTAAAAAAATTTATGATAAACACATTTTTTACTGGAAATACTCCAATAAAATTTGTATTACATTATACAGCAATTTTACTTAAAATGCAATAAATAAAATTTATCAGGAGTTTTTTTATGAAAACAAAAAAAATTGGTATCTTGACTAGTGGTGGCGACTGTGCCGGTCTTAATGCCGTTATCAGAGCTGTTGTTAATGCGGCTGCTCAATTGGGATGGGAAATCTATGGTATTCACAATGGTACGGATGGTTTGACCGAAGAACCGCTTTCTTATGAAGTTCTTACCGTTCATAATTTTTCAGATACGCCTTGGCCTCGCCTTAGCGGATCTTATTTAGGTTCTCTTAATAAGGGCGTTAAAATGGAATCTCTCTCCGAAATGTCTAAACGTTTTGGTGATGGTGTAAAAAAATTAGGTCTTGATGCCGTTATTGTTGTGGGTGGCGACGGAAGTATGAATATTACCAGTAATTATTGTAAAGGTGCCGGTATTAAAATGGTTGGAATTCCTAAAACCATTGATAATGATACTCCTATTACTGAGTTCTCTGTCGGTTTTAATACGGCTTGTCAAGTTTGTACCGACGCTGTTGACAGCTTAAATTTGACCGCTCGTTCTCACCACCGTGCCCTTATTCTTGAAGTTATGGGACGTGATGCCGGTCATCTTGCTATGCAATCTGCTTTGGCTGGTCAAGCTGATGTTTGCTTGGTTCCCGAAATTCCTTATAAAATTGATGGGGTTATTAATAAATTAAAGGAAATTAAAAAATCTGGCAGAAATCACGCCGTCATTGTTGTTTCTGAAGGTATTAAAACTGAAAACGGACAACATCTTTCTGCTGCCAAAAATTTAATCGGTGAAGCTGTTTACGGTGGGATCGGACAATATCTATCTGCCGAAATTAATAATCGTTATAAAGATTTTCAGACTCGTGTTACAACTCTTGGACATGTTCAGCGTTCCGGCACTCCCTCTTGCTTCGACAGAATGTTAGCCGCTCTCTTTGGTGCTAAAGCTGTTGAATTATTAGCTAATGATCAAACAAACATGATGGTGGCATGGAAAAATGGACACGTTGAAGCCTATAGCATTGACGATGTTGTTAAAAAAGGAACTACTCTCCTTGATGTTCATAGTGATTTTGTTAAAGCAGCCCATGCCTTGGGGATGTATATTGGTGAGTTAAAGTAGTTCTTCATATGCTCTTTTTAATTAAGGCTTATTTTCGATTTAAATAAGCCTTATTTTTTATCTTAAAAATAATCCCTCTTTTAAATTCTCATTCAAAAGAGGGATTATTTTCTTTGGCTTTGTCTTATTTTGTTCTTTTAGTCATTAAACCTTCTGAAATTTGCAAATTTGTCATTATCATCGAATCTATTGCTTTTTCATTGATATTATCAACATTCTTTCCTACTTCCAATGTTTTTGAGGAAACATAATCTGCTAACTTGATTAAATTTGTTTTTGTTTCTTTCGGCAAAGGATTCTTTTCTGATGAGGCCAAAGTCTTGATATATACCCATAATTTCATATTGTTTTCTAAGGCATTTACCATATCGCTCGTATTATTATTTTCTTTTGCCGTCGATAAATCTATTGCACATTTTAATAATTGAAACGCTTCTTCACGGGCTAAACTGTTTTTAACCGCATCTACCAAACCTCCTGAAATTTGCATATTAATGTTAACCAAAGTATCAAAATCATTTTTCGTCATTTTAACACCTTTGGTCAATGTCAAGCGTTCTACAAATTTTGATAATTTTAAAAGATTTGTTTTAATTTCTTCTGGAAGCAAATTCTTTGCGTTTTTTAAAGTTGTTTCTATCTCTACCCAAAGTTTTAAATTGCTGTCTAAAGCTAAGATTTTTTCTTTATCACTATTGCTTGCTGCCGCTTGCGACAATTCAACAGCATGATTTAAGAGAATCGAAGCTTCTCGTTCGGCATTTTTTACTTGGTCTGTTGTTTTTTTCATATTTAGCTTCCTTAAAAAATTATTTCGCAATTTTATTTACAGATATACCTTCTTATAAATAGACTTTTAAATCGTTAATTTAATCAAAAAAATTTCTTTTATTAACAAAAAAAAGCCTGTTTAATAATTTAGGGGAAAAATAAAACAGGCTTTCTTTTCTTCTAAGAAAAAATGGGGAGATTTTTTCTTACTTACATAATAATATGGGGAAATCTGCTTAGAACGGAGATAAAATATCTATTAACTGACGTCCGTATCGTGGTTCTTGAACATCTGATATCGTTCCTTTGCCTCCGTAAGAAACTCTTAATTCGGCTATCTTGCTTGAGTCTATCGAATTATCTGATGTAATATCCGCTCTTCTGATTATTCCTCTTACCGTTAATTGTCTTAGTTCATAATTTACTCTTATTTCTTGCGAGCCTTCAATTACTAAGTTACCGTTTGGTAATACTTGTGTTACAACTCCTGCCATTGTCATGTCGATTGTTTCCGATCTGTCAATCTTCCCTTCTCCCGTAATATCATGGTCTGATGTAACATTTACCAAATTGTTGACATCAACTCCATCTGGCAAATAATCTTTGGCATATTCTTCGTAACCAAAAAGGCTGCCGACATTAACCGTATCTGAGTTTGTATCTCGCGTTTGTTCTGTCTTGTTCTTCATTGTCGCGGCATCTTTTGCCGAGATATTTACCGTAATAATATCTCCTACTTTCGAGGCTCTCATATCCTTAAAGAAACCTGAAGATCCTTTTGCCCATAACGAGTTTGCTCCTCGACTTTGATCCGGTTGGTGCGGCATTGGCATACTTACCGGTTGATAATTCGGTTGTGTTACCGGATTTTCTATCGGAGTTAACTCGGGCTCCTTTCCTATCGTACTTAATCTTGACCATGTGTTACAGCCGCTTAAAAGCGTTCCGAGCATCAGTATTTGTATTATTTGTTGGTATCTCTTCATCTTTTCTTTTCCTCTCTACTGAATATCGACTTTCACGGTTTCCGCGTCTATAACCTCTCCATAAATGTGTTTTTGGCTTTTATTATTTAATAATTCTATTTTTTCTCCCTTAGCCCCATCTTCTTGAGCTTCCACTTTGGCACTTATCTGCATATGCGGCGTTGCATAAAGTGCGGTAATCACATCTCCTTTACGAATAATTATTTTTTCGCCAACATCATTATCGACTATTAATTTTCCTTCTTTTAGCATCCTTTTGGCTTCTTTATTGTAAAGTTTCTCTTTGTCCGTTATATGCGTGTTTTTTATACGTCCGTTTCTTATCTTGATTGGTTTTAAATCACCTTCTTTAATGATTTCCCCTTTCTTTATGTTACGAGACGGGACATAAACTTCTGCCAATTTATAAAACTTTCCACTTAATTCGGTTTTTCCCTTTACTTGACCATCTACATATATTTCTGCTTGGCTTGAAAATCTTTCTTGCGTTTCGTCAATTTTTAAATTGACTATCATTATCTTAAATGCATTACCTTCTAAAAATTCATAGTTTGTCTTTCCGCCAAAAAACTCTATTTCAATTTCGTCTTCGTAACCTTCGTTTAAAAACTCTTCTTTTAAAGCTGTTGATACGTCTTTTTCATTAACATAAACGGCTGCTGAAACGCTCAGACTCTTGAAAAGTATTCCAAATAGTAAAAATATGTAAGCAATCTTCTTATTCATTCTCGTTAATACTCTACTCTTACTTCATTTGACTTACCGTTGAAAGCATTTGGTCTGATGTTGTTATGATTTTTGAATTCATTTCATAAGCTCTTTGCGCCGAGACTAATTCGGTGATTTCTGATACAGGATTTACATTTGACGTTTCTAAATACCCTGATTGAATAGAACCAAATCCTTCATTATCCGGATTGTCAACAATCGGTGCTCCGGAGGCTTCTGTTTCTAAAAATAAATTCTGCCCCATCGCTTCTAATCCTGCTTCATTTACAAATGCGGCTATTTCCAATTGACCTACATTTAACTCATCAACCTGACCATCTTGTTTTACCCAAACTTCTCCGGCCGCATTTACATATACTTCTATGGCGTCATCAGGTATGGTAATTTCCGGTTGAACAACGTATCCATCATGTGTAACAATTACTCCGTCCCCGTTTCTTTGAAATGCTCCATCTCGGGTATATGCCGTACCTTTTCCTTCCGGTAGTTCAATTTGAAAATAGCCTCTTCCCTTAATTGCCAAATCCAAACTATTTCCGGTATTCGTTAAAGCATTTCCATCCGTTATTCGATAAATTGCGGCAACTTTTACGCCTGTCCCCAACTGTATTCCTGCCGGAACGATTGTTTGTCCTGCTGTTGATACAGCTCCCGGACGAACTATATTTTGATAAAGCAAATCATTGAACTCTGCACGGCGTTTACTATAGGCTGTGGTGTTCATATTTGCGATATTATTGGAAATGACATCAACATTTGTCTGTTGAGCCAGCATTCCTGTTGCACCAATATTTAATGATCTCATTGTCTTTTTCCCCTAGTTAAATTTGTTGTGAAAATGCCGTTATTGTATTTGATAAACGTTCATGTTCGGTATCTATCATCTGTTGGACATATTCATAAGAACGTTGCAAATTTATCATTTTCGTCATTTCCGAAATTGGCTCTATATTAGATTTTTCTATTGATTCTTGCTCTATTTCGTAGTTCCCATTATTATATTCTACGATATTGCCCTCTTTATTCTCAAACAGAGTATCTCCCACCTTCTGTAAATCCTGCTTATTTTCAAAACTTGCTAATCTTATTCTTCCTAAAGAACCGTTTTCCGTACTTACCTCTCCACTTTTGCTTATGCTTATTTCTTTTTCATTCGGAGCTATAAAAAACGGAGTTCCGTTTTCCGAGAGCAATGTGTAGCCTTCTTTTGTTATAATCGCCCCATTAGAATCTAATAAAAACTGACCTTTTCTTGTATATTTTTCACCGTCTGCCGTTTCTACTGCAAAAAAAGCATCTCCCTTTATGGCTACATCTAAAGAATTTCCTGTATGTTCTATCATTCCTTCTGCGAAATTTTTATATGTTCCGTAATCCTCTGTAAAATAAAGCGGATTACCTACCATTCCTTTTGCCGGATTTTCTGTTTGTGCTAAGTATGTCGTGAATACGGCTTCATCCCCTTTGTAACCTGACGTGTTCATGTTAGCCATATTATTGGATATAACATCCATTTGCTTCCACAATGCCATTTGTCTTGACAAAGCTATATAATTTGTATTATCCATCTTTTTCCCCTATTTTAAGGATAATTTTTGCTTTGCCATTTCTATTGCAAATAACGTGCCAAATTTTAATTCTTTTTTAAACATTAAAAAAAATTAGGTCTTTTCAATCACCTAATTTTTCTTTTTTATTTTTATGCGTTGTAATCTAATCCCCAGCTGCTATATCGTGCCGGATCGTCCAACCAATTTTCTCTCACCTTCACGTATAAAAATAAATGAACTCTCTCTTCCAACAGCTCTTCTATTTCTTTACGAGCTGTTTGTCCTATTTTTTTTATCATACGTCCTTGCCTACCCAAAATTATAATCTTTTGACTATCTCTTTGAACATAAATTGTCATCTCTGCTCGAATGCTCCCGTCTTCCCTTCTTTCCCATAATTCCGGCTCCACGGTCAGCATATACGGCAATTCTTGTTGTAAATACAAAAATAATTTTTCGCGAACTATCTCGGCTGCCAATAATTTTAACGGCATATCGGACATCTGCTCTTCCGGATAATACCATGGGCTTTCCGGTAACTTTTCTGCTAAATATCGATAAAATTCATCTATGTTTTTGCCTGTTAATGCAGATATAAAAAACGTTTCTTGAAACGAATACTCTTTATTTAATGTGGCACCCAGTTGTAGTAATTTTTCTTTAGATACCAAATCTATTTTGTTTAAAACTAATATTGTCGCTAAATTATTTTCTTTTAGGTGCTTTATTATATTCTCGACTTCTTCCGTTAACCCCTTTTGCGAATCAACAACCAAAACCGTTATATCCGCATCATTTACCCCTCCCCATGCGGATGCAACCATGGCTCTATCCAAACGGCGTTTCGGATTAAATATCCCCGGTGTATCCAAAAATATAATTTGGCTATTCTCAATTATCCCTATGCCTTTTACAATACTTCGCGTCGTTTGAACCTTGGGACTTACTATGGAAACTTTTGAGCCGGTAAAATGGTTGGTTATCGTTGATTTTCCTGAATTTGGGGCTCCTATTAATGCGACAAAGCCGCATCGTGTTGCCTGATTCTTTTCGGTATTACTCATCTTGTTTGTTCTCAAGTTGTATGAGCATTTTTTTTGCTGCATCCTGCTCTGCTATCTTTTTATTTTTTCCGCTACCTAACGCTTTTCCAAAACCTTCTATCGTTACGGACATAACAAACGTCGGCTCATGTTCCGTTCCTGTACGATCTTCTGTTTGATATATCGGGAAACCGTACCCTTTTACATGAGCAACTTCTTGTAACAATGTTTTGCTATCCTTAGGAGGAGCCATATTCTTATCAATTAAATCTCTCCAATGTTCGTTAACAAACTCTACGGCTCTTTCACAATGGCTGTCTATAAAAATAGCTCCGATTACCGCTTCGCAGACATCGCAAAGGACATTTTCATTTTCGTGTATCTCATTACCAACGCATATTATATATTTATCTAAATCAAGACGTCTTGCGACTTCAGCTACCGTTTCCTTACAAACTAATCCTGTATGTCTTTGAGAGAGACTTCCTTCCGGTTCATTCGGAAAAATTTTATACAGTAAACTGGCTATTGCGACTCCTAATACTCTATCTCCCAAAAACTCCAACCGCTCATAATTGCCATGAATAGAAGATTCATAACTACTATGCGTAACTGCTTGTCTCAATAAATTTATATTCTTAAAGTTATAACCTAACTTTTCTTCCAATAATTTTATGTCTTTCATTGTAATCCTATTTGATTTTATTAAATAAACGAGACCAACGAATCTGACGTGGTAAATTCCAAAGTTTGTACCAATCTCCGTCTGAATCTAATGAGAAAAATAAGACTCGCGCTTTTCCAACCAAGTTTTCTTCTGGAACAAAACCAACATTTACGCGACTATCGTCCGATTTATCTCGATTATCTCCCATCATAAAGTAATGTCCTTCCGGTACTGTTACTTCCGGAACATTATCAAAATCTTCACTATCGGATACTTCAAGTATTTTGTGTTTTACTCCATTCGGTAGTGTTTCCACATACTGTCTATATCTTTCAACATTGCCATATTTATCATGTAAGACAAAATCTTCTATTTGTTCTCTTTCGACTTGTTTGCCGTTAATATATAAGCGTCCATTAACTAATTTTATTTTATCTCCCGGCAACCCTATCAATCGTTTTATATAGTCCGTCTTATTATACTGAGGTTCTTTGAATACTATAACATCCCCTCTTTCCGGACTATCCGACCATATTCTACCTTCAAACAACGGCATACTAAATGGTAATGAATGTTTTGAATAGCCATAACTATATTTTGATACAAACAAAAAGTCTCCAACATAGAGTGTCGGATACATTGACCCCGATGGTATTTTAAATGGTTCGAACATAAATGTCCTTATAAATACTGCAATTAATATTGCGTATATTATGGTTTTAATCGTGTCGGCAATACTTTCTTCTTTATCCATTTTCTTTTCCTTAAACTTATTGGTTCTATTGCCTTGGATAAGCTCACAACTCGTAATATTATCTAAAGCAATCGTATTTTGCTTACACAATAATTTTTTTAATAAGTCTCTATTACAACAAAGGCCTGCGCCAAAGGATAATCATCACTTATGGTAAGTTGAATATTTACTTGTTCTTTTTCAGATATTTTTTGCAACCGTTCTCGTGCTCCTCCGCTTAATAGTATTTCCGGTTTTCCTTCCTTATTATGAACTGTTTGAATATCCTTTAAATATATTCCATTTTTAAACCCCGTCCCTAAGGCTTTTGCGCAGGCTTCTTTTGCGGCAAAGCGTTTTGCCACAGATGCTGCGTATTCTTGTTTGGATACAAAATTTTTCTTTTTAAGTTCTTCTTGTTCTTCTTTTCCCAAAGCTCTTGTTATCAATCTCTCTCCATATGCGGCTATCGATCTCTCAAATCTTGAAATATTTGTAATATCCGAACCTATTCCTATAATCATATCTTTCCTTTCTATTGTGCTGCTCGACTTACATAACTTACGACTTTACTGGCTTTAAGCACGTCTATTATTTCATTTAATTGTTTGGTATCTTTTACTTCAACATCTACCAATAATTCAAAATAACTTACCGTTCTATAAACTATATTTAAATTTGCAATATTTCCGTTACATCTTGCTATTAAGTTAGATAAATCTCCCAAAGCCCCCGGTTCATTGCTCAACATTATTTTTAAACGGCCGACATATATTTCTCCGTAGGCATCATCTCCCCATGCTACATCTAACCATCTTTCCGGTTCATTGGCGAACTTTTCTAATATTTTACAATCTATTGTATGAATAGCAACCCCTTTTCCTGTTGTTACTATCCCCACAATTCTATCTCCAGGCAACGGATGGCAACAACCAGCATAATGGACAGCCATCCCCGGTATTAATCCCTTTATTTTTAACGGTTCGCCTTTCCCTTTTCCTTTCTTTAAAACCTTTTTCAGATTGGGAACTTTTATGGCATTAACGACTTTTTCCAATTTCGACTGTTTATACGCCGGATAGACTGCTTTTAAAACATCCCATCCCGTAACCAATCCTTCCCCGACTTTGGCATATATATCATCTATTGAATCTGCCTCAAAATTAGGCAGTACATTGATTAATAACTTTTCTGAAAACTCAAAATTTTCTGTTTTAAATAATCTTTCCAGTATTTCTTGACCTAACGTGATAAATTGGTCTCGCTTGTGAGCGCGAACATATCTCCTTATGGCGGCTTTGGCTTTTCCCGTTACGACAAACCTCTCCCATTCCGTTGAGGGGTGCTGCGCTTTTGACGTTAAAACTTCTACCTGATCTCCATTCTGAAGAACTGTTCTTAAAGGGCGTATTTCTCCGTTAATTTTTGCTCCGACACATGTATCTCCAACTGAAGAATGGATAGCATACGCAAAATCTACAGGTGTTGAATTTACAGGTAATCCTATTAAATCGCCTTTGGGCGTAAAACAAAAAACTTGGTCATTATACATTTCCAGTTTTGTATTTTCTAAAAACTCTTCGGGATTTTGGGCTTGTTCCAATATTTCAAGAAGCTCTCTTATCCATCGGAAATTTTTACCCTCAACTTTTTGACCTTGCTTATATGCCCAATGTGCCGCAACTCCTTTTTCCGCTATCTCATGCATTTCCGTCGTTCTGATTTGAATTTCAATACGCGTATTTTCCGGTCCAATTACTCCGGTATGTATCGATTTATATCCATTCGGTTTCGGAGTCGAAATATAATCTTTAAAACGTCTCGGTATCATGTGATATTTGCTATGTATTACTCCTAGGGCTTGATAGCATGAACCGATATCATCAACTATTATTCGAAATGCCATAATATCTGATAATTGCTCAAATGACGCATTCTTTTGTTGCATTTTGCGCCATATGGAATAAGGCGTTTTTTCTCGACCACTGACACTTGCCTTTATTCCATTATCCGCCATATCTTTTTCTAGTTGCTGAATAATTTTGGGAACAATATTGCTTCCTTGTTCTCTTAAGAAATTTAAACGAGCGACTATTGAATCATGCGCTTCTTTATGCAATTCCGAAAAAGCTATTTCTTCCAACTCACTCTTAACTTCCTGCATACCAATGCGTTCTGCCAATGGAGCATATATATCTAACGTTTCTTTTGCTATTCTTTGCCTTTTTTCCGGTTTGCAGTAATGCAACGTACGCATATTGTGTAGTCTGTCCGCTAGTTTTATCAGCAAGACTCTTATGTCTTCTGACATTGCTAATAATAATTTTCTAAAATTTTCCGCTTGCTTATTATTTGAGGATTTCTGTTCAATTAAAGCTAATTTTGTTAAACCATCGACAATGTTCGCTACTTGTTCGCCAAAAAGCTGTTTTACTTCTTCTACTGTTGTATCTGTATCTTCTACTGTATCATGTAAAAGTGCTGCAACGATTGAGGCTGAATCTAATTTAAATTTTGTTAATATTCCGGCAACTTCTATCGGATGTGAATAATAGGGGTCTCCTGATTCTCTTAATTGAGCTCCATGTTTCTTCATTGCAAAAACATAGGCTCGGTTTAATGCTTCTTCATCGGCATCCGGATCATAGGATTTTACTAAATCTACCAATTCATACTGTCTTAACATTGAGCCTCAACTTTATTCTTATTTTTTCTTTATTGTTGTACCCTTTTAACCATTTACAACGCCTAATCTCTTTAAAAGATGCAGGCGTTGTAATTATAGACAGATGATAATTAAAAAATACTGAATTTATTTACTCTTCTTCATCAAAATCAGCACCAAAATCATCATTTGCATCTAATGTGTCATCAAAAGTATCATCTAATACCGTATCATTATCGAGTTCTTCATTCTCTATATCTAGAGAATCGTCTCCTTCTCTAATCTGCATCGATTCTGACATATCTCCGGCTTCCAAGCTAATTCCTGAAAATTGATCATCTAATTCCGATAATTCTTTTTCTGCCGCTAAAATTTCTAATTCTTCTTCTTCCGGTTCTTCAACTTCTACATATTTTTGAAGTCCCATTACCAATGACTTTTGCAATTCTTCAATATTTACCGTTCCATCAGCTATTTCTCTTAAAGCTATTACCGGATTTTTATCATTATCTTTTGCTACCGTTAAAGGAGCTCCTGCACTTAAGTCTTTTGCTCTTTGCGCTGCGACCATTAGTAATTCATAGCGATTTGGAATTTTATCAATGCAATCTTCTACTGTAACGCGTGCCATTTCCTTGTACCTTGTTAATTATTATAAATAAAATCTTTTTTAGACTTTATACTAAATTTTATATAAATTGCAATACTAAAATCTGTAATTTTATTTTTTTTCTTAATGGAGAGCTATGGGGTGTCCTCCTATTTCGTAATGTGCCTTTGAAAATTCTTCTTTCAGCAATTTGCGATTTTTTATGGCTTCCAAAACATCATTTATTGGCGCATGATACATTACTTCTAATGATTTTACGGCTTGCAATTTTTCAGCGTTAAAACTATCAAGTTGTGTTATGATTTTTTCATATTCTCCGTTCTTTGCCTTGATTACAGATGCCGCAACTGAACTACTCATTTGTGATTTTCTATATGCTTTTATGGTTTTATCGCATGTATATGCCCACTCATTTAAATTAAAGGCTTCTTTTCCAACAATTAATTCTAAGTTTGTTTCTTCGCCTAAAATTCTAACCTTTTGCACAAATCTTTGACATGGGTGAACAATATCCTTAAGAGCATTTATTCCTGAATATCCTTTTATATCGTTCTCATACGCATCTAATAATTGTCCTGCTGAAAATAAACGTAGTTTCATCCCCGGTTGCGCTACAAAATCATTAACACCCTTAATCGTTCGAACAAATGCCTGTATGTCTGCCGTTGTCAGTGCCGAATCTTTATTCGGAGAAACCGTTCTTAAATCACTTTTGCTTATCTTCTTTTTTTCTTGATTATTCGGATAAAATTGCTTTACTGGTACTAACTCGTGTATTCTTTTATAAAACTCTGGCCTGTAAACTGTCTTCGGATTTTTTATTGGTGTGAAACTCCCTTCCATCATCCTTAAATTCTCCGGCCATATTTCTGGCATCAGCAAAAAATACATATGCGGCGACAAAAATTCTAAATTGGGAATGTCTTTCATTTGTGGGGCTATTCTTGTCGGAAATTTTCCTTTCGTTTCTTTAATCCCCGGTAGATTCAGTATTTTTGGTGATATATTGGGTACTGTATGCAAATAAGGACCTATATAAGGGTAAATTTCTTTCGGCGCCGTTGTTATTAACGTAAATAAAACATCCTCGTTTTCTTTTTTTAATCGTTTGTCGCTTGAACCGTATGCTTGTATTGTGTTGTAAAACTCTTTATCAAAAATTGTTCCTATATTCCACGTGAACTCATATTTTTTGTCATAAACCGGTGGTGGAGAATATTTTTCATATAACTCTTCATAACTTGGTAGCGGAGCTTCCATGTCTATTTCAAAAAAATTCTCCACATTTTCTTTTCCATAACCGTTCGACGAAACAATCAGTAAAAATAAAAATGCAATTTTTTTTAATCCTAACTTCATTTTTTTTACTTTTGGCTAAGTTGAACTTTATATGTTAAAATTTGTTTTTCATTTGCCGGCAAATTTATTTTCCATTCTGAAGAATAAGCGTTTCTCTTTTGGCTTTTTTCACTTTCTTCTATGATTTTCCAATGACCGTTATAATTTTGAATAAAACTTACTGTTACTGAATCTGCTTTCGAATTCTGCAATGTTATTTCAACTTCAACCTCTGATGTTTTATCCGATATTTTTTGAACAGAAACTACCTTTCCTTTAGCATAAATATCAAATGCTTGTCCTAAATCCAATTCTGCTGTTTCTCCTACTGTTAATTGTGGAAGTTTGGCCTCACCGATAAATTGCAGATTCTTATTCTTATCGCTTTCAAAAAAACGAATCGTTCCTGATGGTATTGCAACTCCTAAACCTTCCTCTTTGACATTATTTAACTTATAAATAACTTCGGGATTGGCTTTCGTAAATTCTGTTTCATTACTCTTATAACTTAGATAAAGCGGTGAATTTAATTTGTATTCTTTGTTATAATCAACTTTGTCTTTTGTCATTAAATTGACTTGTTTTGTTTGCTTATCTTTAATGTCCGTTTTTATCGGTAGCTGATACAAATAATAATCCGCAAATGATTCTGACGTCGGCATCATAGCGCTATCGGCGACTCCGTTTTCCATAAACGCTCCTGCTGTTTTTGCGCTTCTCATTACCATCATCGGAGCTATTACTTCGTTTACTTTATTGACTGATCCTGCTATTAATTGTACTGAGGCTTTATCATAATCGACTCCTGAATTATTACTCAAACTTATCCAACCATTGAGTTTTAATTTATCATCCTCTTGTATTTCCGCAACATAATCCGCTTTCCAACTTACTCCCCCGGTTAAATAAGCTAATTCAATTTCTTGCTGCCCAGAAACCGCTTTATTATTTAAATCTATAACCAATGTCGGTTCTCGTCTCAATTCTGTTGGTATGTTATCAAATATTATCCGCCCAGGATAATCCGTTTCTATTCCATAACTAAACTTCAATACCGGATTACCTTTTCCGCCATCTAAGACTTCTGCGCTATCATATATTGTCTTGCCTGTTTGCTCATTATAAAGGGCTGTTTTTACTTTCTTTCCTATGTACGCTTCTAAAAGATTACTCTGATTAAGCATGTTGTAATTATAATTTTGCTCTATTACTTCTATAGCTTTTCCATACAACATGGCTGTTTCCGGACGAATCTGTGATGATACTCCAACATAAGCTATCTTGTTTAATCCATGTTGCAAATCAACATTCCGTCTATCTCTTACAAACGCTACATCATTATTATATATGCTGATATTCATATTTGTTGTTTTATCCGAAGAAACTTGCTTCTCAACTTCTTCTGCTTGACTTACGGCAACAAAACCTAACATGCTTATTCCAAAAATTGCTAAATAGCTTCTAAATTTCATGTCCTACCCCTTTTCTTAATTTTTTTGTTTTCTTTTATCAAAAATCTCCTAAAAAATCTTAAAAAAATTGCCTTTTCTCAATAATAATTCTAGACTCGGGATAAATATTAAAATATTATATGAGTAATTTCATTGTTATTTTAGGAGATTTAAAATGGCTTGGACTGACCAAATGGTTGAAGATTTAAGAAGAATGTGGAAAGAAGGTATGACTACCGGGGCTATCGGAAAAAAACTCGGTGTTTCTAAAAACTCTATTATCGGAAAAGTTCATCGTTTGGGACTTTCAGGAAGACCTTCCCCTATTAAAAGAAAATCAGATACATCTGCTCCCAAACCTTCTTTAACTAATTCTACACCAAATGAAGTTTCAACGAAAAATTCTACAACATCTAACGAGAAAACAGCATCCGTTAAACCTGTTGAACAAGTATCTGTTCCTCCTCAAAAAATTATTCCAGACGAAGAAAAATTTATATCTACAAAAATTGAAAGTAAGCCCATTGTTCGTAAAGACGGAAAAGTTATGTTAACCAATCTTGATAACCACACTTGCCGTTGGCCTATCGGCGACCCAAAAGATGAAAATTTTCATTTCTGCGGGAAACGTGTAAAACTTGGGCAAACTTACTGTGAAGAACATGCCGCTTTGGCTTATGTAAAACCAAATCTTAAGAAATAACTTTTGTTTAATAATTATATGTTATTATTCTCGCTATAATAATTCCTTATTCTATGGAGATTTTTATGTCTTTAGGTACTTTATTAGCCTTTTTAGGCGGTTTCGGGATGGTCATCGCTTCTATCATGTCTGCAACTGATCGTCCGCTTGCTTTCTTTGATGTGCCAAGTTTGATTGTTGTGGTTGGCGGAACTATTGTTACTTGTTTCATTTCTTACGAACCCAAAAATGCTGTCGCCGCTTTTAAAACAATGTTGGCTTCCTTTAAAAAATATAAAGATTTAGAATCTCCTCTTAAAGATGAAGTCGGAAGAATCGTCCGTTGGGGGTATATCATTCAAAAAAATGGTCTTCAAGGTTTAGAAAATGAAATTACCGACTCTTTACGTGAGGAAAATCCTTTTCTCGCTTATGGTGCCGATCTTGTTGTAACCGGTTATACGGGTAATGAAATTAAACAAATTTTAGAGCATATGATGGAATCAAAATCATCGCGCGAAAGAGCTCATACAGGGGCTTTAATGAAAATGGGCGGCGATGCTCCGGCTTTCGGTATGCTCGGTACTTTAATCGGTTTGGTTATTATGTTAAGCAATATGAGCGGTGATCCAGCAACTATTGGTCCAAGTATGGCTGTTGCTTTAATTACTACCTTCTACGGGGTGATTTTAGCTCGTTTGGTTTGTATTCCTTTGGCTACAAAAATGAATGCTCGTTTTGATGTTACCGATTTTAAAAACTCGCTTCAACTGGATGGCCTAGTTTTACTGGCTGAACGGAAAAGTCCTCGTTATATTCAAGACAAATTAAACTCCTTTGTCGATGTTAAAGATCAATTTCTTATAGATCGTGATATGAATAGAGATAGTGATAATCAATCCTAGTTGCGGAGTGCCCTGTCATGAAAAAAAGAGAAGAACAAGCAATTGACTCATCTTGGATGGATACTTATGGCGACATGGTAACTTTGTTACTTTGTTTTTTCGTCTTAATGGTAGCGATGTCTAGTGTCGATATGGCTAAATACGAAATCATTCAAGCTGGAATGCAAGAAGGAGTTGGAAAAGTTGATGTTCAAAGGCCTATTGAAATGATGATGCTTGAATTATCCGATGATATTCAAGCTCTAAATATGGAAGATAAAGTTGCCCTAGGAACAGATTCTCAAGGTGTTGTCTTGGAATTTGGTGGAGGAGCTTTTTTCAGTCCTGGGTCTGCCGAGTTAAATCCTGAGGCTCTCCCTATTCTTAAAAGAATTGCGGCAACTTTGCAATCTGAACGCTACGATAAATTTGATTTTAGTATTGAAGGTCATACAAGTAATAAAAAGTTTTCCAATACACAATATCCTTCTAATTGGGAGTTATCTTCAGCTCGTGCTTCTGCTGTTGCTCGATTTCTTGAAGCTCGTGGGATTGCTCGTACAAGAATTAAAGTTAGCGGTTATTATGATAACATCCCAAAACTTCCCAATTTAGATCCTTTTGGAGAACCTATTCCTCAAAATCAATCTCAAAACAGACGGGTCGTTATTCATATTGAACCAAGAGGAAGCATTAAATAATTATTACTTTATCCTTATTTGTTATAAAACGCCATTTTTTAAAACGGCGTTTTATTTCTTTATTTTACCATTTTTCCCAATGGATTCTCTCTGAATTATATCTTTCCGGTTGTTTCGGTGTTTCGGCCGGATAACCCAGAACTATTATGGAAAATGGTTTTACATTTTCAGGAAGTTGAAAAAATTCTTTGATACTGGCTATCGGACCACTCATGGGGGATGCACCACACCAGCAGGCTCCTAATCCTAAAGCATGTGCCGCTAAAAGCATATTTTCCGTTGCTGCCGAACAATCTATATCAATATAACTCCACCCTTCTTTTTCTCTATGGAATGAAATATCTTCACGACCGCAAATTAAAATTACCGCGGCCGCATTTTCCGCAAACAAGGCTGAACGTTGCATATGACGAAAATGTTTTAAAACTTCCTTTTCTTGAATAACCAAAAATTCCCACGGTTGCGTGTTATGCGCTGAGGGAGCATATTGGCCTGCTTTAATGATCCTTTCTAGAATTTCTTTGCTTATTGGTTTATCTTCGTATTTGCGAACAGACCGTCTGCTTAAAATTCCTTCCATTAATTCCATCTCTATTCTCCTTTTTTAGGATTAATTTACTTGACGTTTTAAATCTTCTATTCTCGGTAAAACAGAATTTTCGATTATAAATTCTATTGCCTTTTCAACCATTTTATCCGTATGTTGGATTGAACTTTTTAGAGTGTCTATATCTTCTGCTTTCTCCGCTTTTTGCGCTAATTGCTTATATACATTTGCTAAATCACTTAAAGAATCGATAATTTCTGCTAAATATGCCGGAATTTTTAAATTTTCTTTTCCTCCCCAAAAACCTTCAACATATCCTGCCTCTATTTCATCATAGCGACGATAACAAGCTTCTTTTACAGCTTCTTGGGTTGTACTTGGAATCTTTTCCAATTTTATTTTGTTTATTTTGATATCCTTAAAAATTTTATCCCACAAACCCATAAAAAATTTAAAAAACAACTCAGCTTCCTTTTGGGTTTCCAGACGTGGTTCTTGTCCGCTCGGCCAAAAAGAGGATATAACATCCGTTGGTCGTAGTTCTAAATTAGGACTACAAATTGCTCCTGCAAAGCGCATTTTTATAATACTCAACGGCATCGGACAATTATAATGTTCTAACAATTTTATAAAACTATCATCACCGATATATTCATTTTGACTTTTCATTTTTATTTTCTTCATATATAAAGGATATAATTTCTTTTAATGTAATGGAGTTTTTTAAATTGGCAAGAACTAATTTTTTATTCCTTTTGCTTACTTTCCTGTTTACGGCTTGTTCCGTATTGGATCCTTATGTTGACCGTAAGCGTGATGCCGGTGCTCCTGAGGATAAACTATACGTTGGTCGTTCAAAAAAAGATGCTCCGTCTATTTGTTATAATCTTTTAACTACAGATTATGAAACCGTCAAAAAACTTGCCGATGATGAATGTCTTAAATATAAAACGGGGACACACGCCGTCCCTGTCAACCAAGAAGCATTCTCTTGCCGATTGCTCCTTCCTGCCCGAATTAATTTTAAATGTGAAAAATAATTAAGGAACTATCAACATGGATTTATCTTTGGAAAAAACTGTTAACGCTAAACTATTTGATTGTTTTGAAAAACTCGGACTTGATACAAAATTTGCCTTTGTAAAAATTTCCGACAGACCTGATTTAAGCGATTTTCAATGTAATGCCGCTTTATCTTTGGCAAAATCTGCACATAAAAATCCCCGCGAAATTGCAACATCAATTGTTGCTTTGCTTGAAAATGATGATTGTTTTGAAAAAGTTTCCGTTGATGGTCCGGGATTTATTAATATTAGAGTTTCTGACATCTTACTCAACCGTGTTATGAATAATATTGCTTCTGATAAACGCCTAGGTTGTGCTGAAATTGAAAATCCTAAAACAGTCGTCTTGGATTTTGGTGCTCCTAATGTCGCTAAAGAAATGCATGTCGGACATTTACGTTCTGCTGTTATCGGCGAATCGATACAAAGAATCGAGCGTTTCCTCGGAAATAAGGTTATTTCTGACACACATTTAGGTGATTGGGGAACTCCTATGGGAATGATTATTTCTGAAATTATGCTTAAACATCCTGAATGGCCGTATTTTGATGATACAAAAAAAGATAATTTTCCCGTTTCTTTACCTTATTCCGTTCAAGAATTAACTGAAATTTATAAACAAGCTAACACCCGTTGCAAAGAAGATGAAAATGCCCGTCAAAAGGCTCGTATTATTACAGCCAAATTTCAAGACGGACATCCCGGTTATCGCGCTTTATGGCAGCATTTACGCAATATTTCCGTTGAAGCCGTGAAGAAAAATTTTGATAGCTTAGATGTCCACTTTGACTTGTGGTGGGGCGAAAGCGATGCTCATCAATCTTGCTATCAAATTTTAAAAATTGCTCAAGAGAAAAACATTTCTGAAGTTGATGATGGAGCTACGATTATTCGACTAGATGAAAGCAACAAACCAAAACCTCCGGTCATTTTGCAAAAATCTGACGGTGGTTTTACTTATCACACAACAGACATTGCCACTGTTCTTATGCGGGTTAATCAACTTCATGCCGATGAAATTATTTATTTTACCGATCAAAGGCAGTCTCTTCATTTTGAACAAGTTTTTGAAGCAGTCGAAAAACTTGGCATTGCTCCTCATGTTAAGCTAAAACACATTGGTTTTGGCACCGTAAACGGACCTGATGGAAAACCTTTCAAAACACGCGACGGCGGAGTTATGAAGTTAGAAGATTTGATTAACCTTTCAAAAGACAAGGTTCGCGAATCGATGCCGTCTCCTGATGAAGTAGATGGTTTTTCTTCTGTTCAAGAAGCGCATAATTATATTGAAAATCTGGTTAATCAAATTGCTATCGCTGCAATGAAATTCCAAGATTTAAAAAATAATATTGCTTCTGGATACTCCTTTGAAATTAATGATTTTGCTAAATTTGAAGGCAAAACGGGACCTTATATTCAATATGCCATTGCACGTATTAATTCTATTATGCGCAAAGCTAATGCTGCTCAAATTCTTGAAGGAAATGTTCTTATTCATACTCCGGAAGAACGTATGTTAGCTCTTAAACTCTCTCAGCTTAGTTCCGTTATTTTCCGTACCCATGAGGACAAAGAGCCTAGTATTATTTCCGATTATGCTTACACTCTTGCTCAAATCTTCAGTTCTTTTTATAATGCCGCTTCTATTATGAATGCCAAAAGTTCTGAACTTGCTTCATCTCGTCTTCGTTTGGCAAGAATTACTCGTGATGTTCTGACGCTTTTGCTTAATCTTCTGGGAATTCAAGCTCCTGACGTTATGTTAAAAAAGAATTGATTCATTCTTTCCTTTAAACAAAAAGTCCGCAAATATCTTTTTTTCAAATTTTGAAGTAAAGAAATTGCGGACTTTTATTATCAGACCTAATACCTTTATTTATTTCGGCATCCGGTACGTTGTACCGTTGTTTTTTGCATTTTTCTTATTCGTAACGACTGGACTTTTTCTTTTGCTTGGCTGGCTCTTCGAGAGAAACTCTTTGTAATGTAGCGAAACTTGTTTACAAATTTAAACCTTTCTGCAAGCGGAAAACCAAAATTTTTTGCCTTTAAACAAAAAATGCAGTAAAGCAAAAGACAAACTATGACAACGAAAAGCAAAATGCTTAAAAACACACTGGAACAAAGCCAGTAAAAATCTAAGTCTTTCATAACATAATAATTTGAGGTAAAACAATAATAAGTATTAGTTTTTTGAATTTAATGAATTATTTTTGATTTGTAAATACACTTTCTTTTAATTGTCGTCATTTTCTACGGCTCCGTGAACATCTATTGAATATCCCGTGGCTCTGACTGTTCGAATGTAATCAGGTCCAAATTCATTCAACGATTTTCTTAAACGACGAATATGTACATCTACGGTTCGCGACTCGACATAAATATTATCTCCCCATACATTTTTTAGCAAATATTCTCTTGAAAAAACTTTTCCCGGAGTTTCCATTAACATTTTCAAAAGTCTAAATTCTGTTGGACCTAAATGTATGTAATTTTCGTTACGAAATACTTTTTTCTCTACTAAATCCATTCTTATATCTTCAAAAATCAATTCTTTTTGCTCATTTGGTTCTGGAGCTCTTCTCAATTGTGATTTAACTCGTGCCATTAATTCCGGAACGGAAAACGGTTTGGTTACATAGTCATCCGCTCCTGCTGTTAATCCTTTTATCTTATCTTCCTCTTCTCCCTTGGCTGTTAACATAATTATCGGAATATTTTTTATGTCCGGTTTCGATCTTACAAATTTGCATATCTCAACTCCTGACATTTCGGGAAGCATCCAATCTAAAATTATAACAGAAGGTTGGCACTTTTCTATTTCAGCTATAGCTCGATTTCCCCTACTTTCTATATAAACGGTATAACCTTCTTTTTCGAGATTATATTTTAGAAGAACGGCCAAGGCTTCTTCGTCTTCTATTATCATTACACTATTATTTGCCATGTAAATTTTCTCCGTTTAATCAATTAGTTAACCTTAATTTATTTCTACTCACTTGTCTCTTAATGCCTTTATATTCTCTTTATAATTACCACCTTGAAAAATAGATGTTCCGGCAACCAAAATATCTGCACCTGCCCTTTTGCATAATGCCCCAGTTTGCGGCGTTATTCCTCCGTCCACTTCAATTCTTATCGGCCTGCCTTTTATCATTTTTCGGCATGCCTGTATTTTTTTTATTTGTGTTTCTATGAATTTTTGTCCTCCGAATCCGGGATTCACACTCATTATCAAAATTAAATCTACATTATCTAACACATACTTAATTTCATTTTCGTCTGTTTCAGGATTTAATGAAACGCCTGCTTGCATGCCGTAACCGCGTATTTGACGCAAAGCTGCATCTAAATGTTTTGCCGCTTCGGCATGTATTGTTATGATATTGGCTCCAACATCCGAAAACCATGGTATTACTTCTTCCGGTTTGCTTACCATTAAGTGAACATCAAATGGAATTTTACTATATTTCCTTAATGCTTTTACAATACTTGGACCAAAACTTATATTGGGAACAAAATGTCCATCCATTATATCCATATGTATCATATCGGCTCCGGCTGTTTCCAATTTTTGGACTTCTTCCGCCAAATTTCCGTAATCAGCACTTAATATACTTGGGGCGATTAAAACCATTACTTTCTCCTTTATTTCTTATTATTACATATTCTTGCTTAAGATATAATTAAATTTTTCAAAAAAACTCTTGACAAAATTCAGAAATGTTGTAAATTTATGACAAATTTGAGAAAAGCAAATTGTATGCACTCCCAAAAAAACGGATTTATTGACTTTATCTTAATCTATAGCTCCAAATAAAAGGTCTGCCGTTTTTTTGGATGAGCTTGTCCTTACTCACGGACAAGCTATCGCGCCGGGGCTAATACCCCTAATTATCAGCCCCGGTTTTCTCCCCTTACATATACAAACCCCGTTTCAATTATGAAACGGGGTTTGTTGTATCTACTGGGTTACTCTTCTCTATATTTTTGAGGATCTACAATTTTTATATTTCCGCTGGCTAATGGTCTTAAATTATTCGGTCGTACAAATTTTGGCATGGCGTATTCTTCTTCTGACAGTATTGTCTTATTCTTCACTTCTTCTACACTCAGTTTGTGCGTTTCAATTCCTATTCGTGATTGATATAAACATTTCATCCCATTTATCGATTTGTAGTAATCCTCTATTCCGATAATTCTTTCGCCAACACCCAAATATAACAATCCTCCTGAAATTTGATGATGATATATGTGATTTATCATCAATCTTTGGGCATCTGCTGAAAAAAATCTTAATACATTACGACAGAAAATTACATCAAACCCTTCTGGAAATGTCATTTCATCCAACATGTTATAACGCTTAAATTCTGTCATCTTCATCAAATCGGGATTAATTTGCCACTGGTTCTTTTCCGGTTGAAAATTATCTATTATTTTGCGTGCATTTAACCCCATTTGAACTTCAAATGATGAGTAAATGCCTTTTTGCGCTTTTTGTATTGATACTGTGGAAATATCCGTGCCGATTATCTTTATATCCCAATCGCTTATATCTTTAAACTTTGTTTTTATTGCCATTGCTATGGAATAAGTTTCTTGCCCTGATGAACACCCCAAACTCCATATTCTTAATTTTTTGCTCCCTCTATTGGCTTCTTTTATATGTGGTAGAATGTGATTCTCAAAATTTGCAAAAACATTGTAATCTCTATAAAAACAGGTATCTGACAACGTAAGGGCTTCAATAACGCTCCACAAAAGCCCTCTTTGCCCCATTCTCAATTCCGCAATCAAATCCTCTACTGTTGAATAGCCTTTTTCTCGTACGAAATTATATATCTTTCGGTCTATAATGAAGTATCTGTCTTCACCTAAATCCCAGCCAGCATATTTTTTCAATAATCCAAGTATGTAATCAAAATCGTCTTTTTTCATGAGGATTTCCTATACTAAATTAAGTATCTCCATTTTACTTAGTATTATTTCTTCATCAAACGGTTTCATTATATAGTCATCTGCCCCTCCGTCAAGGGCTTCTCTTATTCTTTCAGGGTCCGCAATTGATGAACAAAATATTATTTTGGGCTGTTTTATTTTTTGCATTTCTCGAATCTTATACATTGCGTCTATGCCATCTAATATCGGAAGTTTTGTATCCATTATTATTAAATCAGGTTCCTTCGTTTCACATAATTCAACTACCTCTTCTCCGTCCTCAGCTTCTATAACATCATATTTCATATTATTCATTATTTTGGATAATATCATGCGGATTACTTTTGAATCATCTGCTATCAGGCATTGCGGCATATTCATCTCCTATTCAATTATCAACTCTAACCCTTCTGTTTCTCTAAACTGTATGTTTTTTCCTTTTTCTTCGGCTATAGTTTGTAAACAGATCATTGGTGCGTATTGGGCTAAATTCTCGGGAAGAGTGCCTTGATTTATGGATAATATATTCATTTTTCTTTCGGAAGAAAGTGCATTGGGTGAAACTAATCTTATTTTCAACTTATCCACTGCTGAAACAGTTATTTCTCCACCTTTGATAATAATATCACTCATTACCATTATTCCCAACATTGACATACGACCATAACTATCGGCATTTTGTAATGACATATTGAGTTTTACCGGATAATCTTTTTGATTTCCTATACTTTTTAAATACTTTTCGCTTACCTCTTTTATCATGTCTTGATTGGAAATATTAGAATTATCTAAACCGTACGCCATTCGAAAAAACTTTAATCTTGATGACAAAACCTCTGAACTTACTTGAAGAATTGATTTTATATCATCCATAAAATCCATATCTCCTTCTTCTAATAATTCTACTGCGTTGGAAACAGCTCCTATGTTGCCAATTAAATCATGACTAATGCGCGTACATATAATTTGAGAAAGTTTTGTTGCTGCTATCTTTAACATTTTTTATTCCTAAAAACTATAAATATCCGTATTCATATATCTTTGGTCTTCTCTCGACATCCTTGTATAGTCTAATTCTCTTAACATTGGATCTTCTAACAATAAGAAGCCCGTGCTTGCCCTCATATAGGGTTTGTTGCTTCCCAGTCCCCATGTTACATCTTCTTTGTTATCTGGAGCTCCGTACTTTTGGTTTATCCTTTTCCAAAAATCATAAATTTTTATATTTCTTAAGTATAAAGCTTTGGGACTGTTTCCGATTATGCCGGGAGACATACTTTTATATGTAATACGATAAACTTTATTATTCGTAAAATTACTCGTATAGCTTACACTTATTTCTTCTTTAGTTGAAAATTTCGAATATTTCGTTAATGCAACATATTGATGATTTTCTTTTTTTGCCATTTCAACAACACAACTTTGCAAACGTTCATAACCTGCGACTCCGCGATTCCTGCAGTTTTCTTCGTTTCTCCAGCGAATAAAATTCGGAATATCAAATTTTTGGTATATTTTTTGAAAGCCTCTTTTTTTGAGAGCATCATCTACTTGTTGACCAGACATTCTTAACATTGCTCCCGATATATCAAAAACCGATGCATTGGATTTTCTTTTTCCTCCGGTTGTCAAAAGACCTTCTAATGATGCATTTTCTTTATTTGAGGATAATGCACTTAACGGAGCTTTTAATTTATTTATCCACGTTTCTTGTTGTTCATTTTTTTCATCACTTTCTTCATTATTCTTGACTTCTAATGGTACTACATCTTCATCCTTTTCTTCGTTTTCATCTGTCGTCATGCTTTGTTTTGTTTCACTGATTACTTCCGTAAGACTTTTGTTTTCTACCGAACTTTCCCCCTTATTATCTAATGGTTGTTCGGGAACAACTTGTGGAATGTCCTTAACAATTTGTGTTGGCAATATATCGCTTTCATTTTTCTGCAATATCGGAAGATTATCATTATTTGTGTTTTCCCCATTACGGACAGAATTTGAATCTTCATTTTTTTCCTCATCCGACATATCTTCTAACATAATTTCATCAAAGTTTAAATCGGCATCATCGACAAATTTGGGATTTACCCATATTTCGCTTTTTTCTAATTCAAATTGTGCCGGAGTTTTCGACTGTTCTACATTATTTTCTTCAGGAGAATACAGAACTTCTGCCGCATACAGTGTCGATATGTTCATGTAGCCGCTTAAAAAAATTAGAGTTCCTATTATTCTGCTTACTTTCATTCAAAAGAATCTCTTTATCCAACGTTTTTGTTTATTATATATGTTTTTGATAATTAGTGAACAGCTTCGAATAAGTTATCAATATTTTTTAATTGAACCCTTTCAAAAAAATTATATAATACGGTTGTTTTTGCGGGAGATTGGTTTATGAATGAAAAAATTATTCACGTTATCGGAGCCGGTTTAGCCGGTTGTGAGGCTGCTTGGCAAATTGCTCAACGCGGTATTCCTGTTATTTTGCATGAAATGAAGCCTTATAAATTTTCCGATGCTCATAAATCATCTGATTTTGCTGAATTGGTTTGCTCAAACTCTTTTCGTTCCGATGACTATGAACACAACGCTGTCGGATTGTTACACCAAGAAATGCGTTTGGCAAATTCGTTAATCATGGCTTGTGCCGATAAAACAAAAGTTCCTGCCGGCGGAGCTCTTGCTGTTGACCGTTCCGGTTTTGCTCAACTCGTAACACAAGAAATTCGCCATCACCCTTTAATTTCCATTATTGAGGATGAAATAACCGAACTCCCCGATGAAAATTTCGGTGAAACAATTATTGCGACCGGCCCTTTAACCAGTGCCTCTTTAGCCAAATCAATTCTTGAAAAAATTGATAATCAATCTTTATCTTTTTATGATGCCATCGCTCCCGTTGTTTATAAAGACAGTATTGATATGTCTCTTGCTTGGTATCAATCTCGCTATGACAAAGGCGATAAATATGATTATATTAACTGCCCGCTTAATAAAGAACAATATTACTCTTTCGTAGAAGCCTTGTTAACAGCTGAAAAAGTTACTTTTCATGAATGGGAAAAAGTTAACTATTTTGACGGCTGTCTTCCCATTGAAGTTATGGCCGAACGAGGAATCGACACTTTACTTTACGGACCTATGAAACCTGTCGGCTTAACCAACCCTCACTCTTCAGAAAAACCCTTTGCCGTCGTGCAACTTCGTCAAGACAATAAAGACGATACGTTACGCAATATTGTCGGTTTTCAAACAAAGTTAAAACATGGTGAACAAAAAAGAATTTTTCAACTTATCCCCGGTCTGCAAAATGCTGAATTTGCTCGATTAGGAGGCATTCACAAAAATACTTTCATCAAAAGTCCGATTTTGTTAGATAATTTCCTGCGCCTAAAAAAACAACCTAACATTCGCTTTGCCGGACAAATTACCGGCTGTGAAGGCTATATCGAAAGTGCTTCTATCGGATTGCTATGCGGTTATTTTACAGCAACACAAGCCTTAAATAAAATTCCGCTACTTCCTCCAAGAACTACGGCTTTCGGAGCAATGCTTTCTCACCTAATCGACGATACTAATTGTGATGATTTTCAACCAATGAATATTAATTTCGGTCTTTTTCCCAATCTCGATAAACAATTTTTAACAACAGGAAAGCTCTTAAAACTTAAAGGAGCCGATAAAAAATTTGCTTATTGTCAAAGAGCTTTACAGGATATTCAATCTTGGATTAAGGAAATCGCATGAAAACACGTCACAAAAACCAAAAAGATGAAAATTTTCCAGTAGCTTTTTGCCTTTTTCCTCGTCATTATAAAAAAATAATTAATGCCTATTATATGTTTGCTCGCACTGCTGATGATATCGCTGATAATCCATCACTTTCCTGTGATGAAAAAATAAAAGAACTTGATATTCTTGAAAGAATTTTATTGGGAGAAAAAAATTTATCTCACGATTATCAATGCGCTACGGATTTACGCACCATTCTGCTTGATAACAACTTTGATTTTTCTGTTGCTACGGATCTTTTACGCGCTTTTCGACAAGATGCTGATGGTTTTGTTTATCAATCTTGGGCTCAACTCACAAATTATTGTCTTTATTCCGCTGCTCCCGTGGGACGTTTTCTTCTCGCTCTCTACAACGAAAGCCCTTCCACCTACATTCCTGCAGCCGCCTTGTGTTCGGCCTTGCAAATTGTTAACCATGTTCAAGATACTCGCTATGATTACCATGTCTTAAAAAGGGTTTACTTTCCTGAAAAAATATTGCATAAATATAATGTTTCTACTGCAGATTTAGAAAATAACTTTTTATCTGAAGAATTACGAAATGCCGCTAACGATATACTTGTAAGAGTTGAACGTCTGTTAAAAGATGCCGAAATTCTTCCGCAAATTGTTACTTCTTCTGCCCTTAGAATAGAAATTTTTGTTATCATAAATTTAACAAAATCTATGATATATAAATTACAACATTGCGACTTTCTTGCGCAAAACGTAAAACTATCAAAATTTGATTGGATATGCGCCGCAACAAAAGCATTTGGTCAAGCTCTTTTTACAAAGAGAAAAGCAACAAGAGTAACAGGCTTAATTAAATGAATGATATTAAAAAAATTGTAAAACGTTCCGGTACTTCTTTCTTTTGGTGTATGCGTTTTTTACCAAAAGCAAAAAGAATGGCTATGTACACTCTTTATGCTTTTTGCCGTCATATTGATGATATTGTTGACGGCGATGATATTCCTATGAATGAAAAACTTGAACTCATTCAAGCATGGCGTGAAGAAATGGATAATATTTATGATAAAAAAGTGCCGACAACCGATATTGGAAGAAAAATTTATAAAAATTGTATGCGCTTTAAACTCCCAAAATCTGAATTTTTAAAACTTATCGATTCAATATCCATGGATATTCCTAATCCTGTTCAAGCACCTTCTATGCAGGACTTTTTTAAATATTGCCGCGGTGTAGCCGGTGTTCCCGGAAACTTATCTCTCAGAATTTTTGGCTGCCAAGATGAAAATATGATTGAAAATCTTGCAACTTCTCTCGGAAATGCTCTTCAAATTACAAATATTTTACGCGATGTAAAAGAAGATGCTCTTGCAAATCGCTTATATATTCCTGAAGAAATGTTATCAAAAGCTAACATCAATTCGACTTCTCCTGACGAAGTTATTGTTAATAAAAACCTTGTCATTGCTCGTGAGGCTTTAGCACAAATTGCTGATGAAGAATTCAAAAAATCCGAAAAATTGATAAAACTCTTGGATAAAAAATCTGCTCGCTCCGTCAAAGCAATTATGGCTATCTATAAAAAATATTTTGATATTATGAAAAATCGCGGATGGGAAATAATTTCTCCTAAACCTCATATTAATAATTTTACTAAATTTACTTTAGCGGCAAAGGCTTATTTTTCAAATAAATGACTAAAACAACCTACCATATTATCGGAGCCGGTATCGCTGGCTTAACAACTGCAAAATATTTAAAAAAATATCATCCCGATGCAAAAATTATTCTTTATGAAGCTGCTCAAAATTGTGGCGGAAAGTTTAAATCTTATTTTGATAAAAAATTAGATGCAAAAGTTGATATTGCTACTCATGCTGTCCTAAAATGCAATTCTGAAGCTCTTAAAATAATCGGAAACGTTCCTTTTCAAAAATCTGTTCTCTTTTATGATGTCCTTTCTCAAAAATTTTCATGTAACTTGTTTTCTCATTTCAAACTTCTGGCTTTATCTCTTTTCAATTTACCTTTTCATCTGGTTGCTTCCGGAATTTTGAAAAAAACTCTTTACCAAATGTTTCCTTTTTATAAATCTCACTATTTTTACTTTTCTGAAAACCTTACCAACGAAAAACATATCAATCCTTATATTCAGTTTCTTGATGAAATTCATTTTAATTATGTCTTGAAAGATGTTCAAGGAAAAGACGGACGAGCAACAAAACTTTGCTTCAACAAAAAAATTATTTCTCTTGAACCTAACGATATGGTTATTTCGGCTCTGGATATCCATAACTTTGCAAAAATATTCAAGACTAAAGAACCTCAATACTCAAAAATCATAAATATTCATTATAGAACAAGTACTCCGTTAACTCTGCCTCAAAGTAAGTCCTGCCTTGCTGTAAAAAATGCCCTTGCGCATTGGATTTTTGTTAATAATAACATTCTTTCGGTTACAATAAGCCATGCTGAAAATATTAACTTATCCAAAGATGAGCTTGCGCGAGAAGTATGGAAAGAAATTTGCTTAATCCGAAAAGTAAAAGCTCCTTTTGTTCCTCCTTATCGTGTGCTTCAATATCCTTACGCTACTTTACGTCATGATGATAAAAATAATCTTATACGTCCTAAAAACTGTACAACTCAATTTCAGAATTTCTTTTTAGCCGGTGATTGGACCATGCGTGATTGGCCCTGTTGTTTAGAAGCTGCGGCTCAATCCGGTAAAAGAGCCGCTAAAACCGCTTATAGAATGCAAAAGAAGCTTTCAAAAATGCAATAAATTCTCTTACCCAACTTTTTTTCGAATTATTTTACTGTAAAAAAAACCTCCTTGAAAAATATTCAAAGAGGTCTTTTTTTGAACTTTTTATTCTATTTTATAAAATTAAAGTTCTCCGCTTGCATAACGTTTTGCCATTTCTGACATCGGAATTACTTTAATTTTATCAGCATGTCCGGCAGCTCCGAAAGCAATATATCTTGCCTCACAAACCTTTTGCATTTCTTCAATAGCCGGTTTCAAATATTTGCGAGGATCAAATTCTTTCGGATTTTCTGCAAACATTTTGCGAATCGCTCCGGTAATTGCCATGCGGCAGTCTGTATCCACATTAACCTTACGAACACCTGATTTAATTCCGCGAACAATTTCTTCAACTGGAACACCAAATGTTTGGGGAATGGCACCGCCATAAGCATTTATCAAATCTTGCAGTTCTTGTGGAACTGATGATGAACCATGCATAACCATATGAGTATTCGGCAATTTTGCGTGTATCTTTTCAATCACATCAATGGCTAAAATATCGCCTGTCGGTTTACGTGTAAATTTATATGCACCGTGTGATGTTCCAACGGCTACGGCTAACGCATCCAGATGTGTTTCCGCTACAAATTTTGCCGCTTCATCCGGATCTGTTACCAAGCGTTTTTTATCAATTACACCTTCGGCACCATGACCATCTTCTTTATCTCCTTTTCCGGTTTCCAAGGAGCCAATAACTCCGAGTTCGCCTTCAACTGATGCTCCGACAGCATGTGCTCTGGCAACAACTTCTTTTGTTACTTTTACGTTATATTCAAATGATGATGGAGTTTTACCGTCTGCTTCCAAAGATCCGTCCATCATTACTGATGAATAACCATTTACAATTGCGGACTGGCAGATATCTACTGAAGAACCATGATCTTGGTGAATACAAATCGGTAATTCCGGAAACATTTCTATTCCAGCTTGAACCATATGTCTTATCATGGGATCGCCGGCAAATTTACGTGCTCCGGTTGATGTTTGCAAAATTACCGGGGCATTTACTTTTTTAGCTGCTTGCAAAACAGCAATTACCTGTTCCATATCATTAATATTAAATGCCGGAACACCGTAATTGTTTTCTGCGGCATGGTCAAGTATTTGACGCATTGTAACTAAAGGCATTTTTATCTCCTTAAAATTAGTTTCTTCTGTTCTGAATATACCTATTTACTCATGATTTGCAATCTTTTTTTCATGATTATCTACTTGCAACAAAACCTAATTCTATTTTTTTTATTTTATTTTTATTAAACTAATTTTTAATTCTTTTCTCTTTATAGTGCCGACAGTAATAATTCTATAATGGTAATCTGCTATGAGTATGAATAATTATATTAATCCTATTAAATCTGTTGTTTCCCCTTTATCGGCCTTTTTTGCCGGAACAACTTTTACATGTCTTGGTTATGCTCTTCTTACTTCTACTCTGTCTTTGAGAATGAACGCTTTTGGTATATCAACATCTTTAATCGGTATTATTCTTTCTCTTTATTACGTCGGCTATATTTTTGCTTCTTTTACGGCCTTCAAAATTATTAATAAAGTCGGTCATATTCGTGCCTTTTCCGCTTATATTTCTATTTTTTCCGCTTTGGCTCTAATGCATGTCTTTTCTAATTTTCCTTATTTTTGGGGAATACTTCGTTTAGCTGAAGGTTATTGTATCGGTTCTTCTATGATGTGTCTTGAAAGTTGGTTAAACGCTCGTGCCAATAATAAAAATCGCGGATTAATCGTTTCCCTTTATATGGTTACAACATATCTTGGCTCCGGATTGGGACAACTTTTCTTAAACATTCCTGACCCTAACGGGGTTATTATCTATCTTGTCGTTTCTATTATCTTCTCTATCGCTCTTGTACCTATTTCTTTAACCGCTCTGCCTACTCCCGACATTTCCATTCGAAAAAATATGCATCTTGCCGAACTCTTCCGTATATCTCCCGTCGGAGTTGTCGGATGTCTTTGCAGTGGTGTCTTTGTTGGTTGTTTTTACAATCTTGGAACAATTTTTGCCACGAGAAGCGGCCTTGATCTTGCTCAAACTTCTTTATTTATGTTCGTCGCTATTCTTGGAGGAATGTCTGCTCAGATTCCTATCGGAAAACTATCCGACACTATGGACAGACGTGTCGTCATGATGTGGGTATGCGTTGTTATGTTTTTCGTCGCCCCCTTGTTGAGCCTTTTTATTACAAAAGGTACTTTCCTACTCGTTTGTTCCGCTTTTTTACTCGGAGCTTGCACTTTTATAATCTATCCTATTTGTGTTTCTCACGTTAATGACCAAATTGATGATGCGAATCGTGTTAAAGCCAGCGGTATGCTCATTATGCTACAAAGCATCGGTATGATTTCCGGTCCGATTATTGTTTCTTTTATTATGGAAATGTTTGGGACGCTCAGTTTTGTAATTTGTTTTTCTTTAACGGCTGCTGCCTTTGTTGTCTTCGCACAAAAAACAATTCAAACGCGCGGTCCAAACTATGTTGCCAATACTCCGACAACTCCTATTCCTTCCGACACAACACATGCCTTTACCGCATTAGCTCAAGATAATCAAAAAAATAAGGATGCTCTCTCTAAAAAACTTTAAATTTTATATAAAATTTACTTTCTTTCTTCGTTTTCTTGCTTTATCTTAGTGCTGTTTCGAATAGATGAAAGTTATGCTGTATGCTCCCTTACTCAAATGATTATTTGCTGAATAAAAAAATTAAAATTTTTCAACCTCTGAATGGATATCGCGCTTCTACGGACGCCATTCTTTTATCCTCTATGGTTACTCAAGTAAAACAAGGGAATAAAATTCTTGATGTCGGATCAGGAACCGGTCCTATTTCTTTGTGTCTTGCCGAAAGATTCAAAAATTTATCGCCTGAAATTTTTGGAATTGACATCCAGAACGAGTTAGTCGAATTAGCTAATTTAAGCGCAAAAGAAAATAATTTCAATTTCCTTCAATTTATAAATGCCGATATTCGCCATAATGTTCCTCTAAAAAATTGTAGTTTTCAACATGTTATTACTAATCCCCCCTACACCGACCATGATTTACCTTCACCTAACCCCAGTAAGGCAACTGCTCACAACATGCTTGACTTTAGTCTTACGGAATGGCTTAAATTCTGCATAAAAATGACGGCTCCTTTCGGTTTCTTTTACATCATAAATCGTGCCGAAGCTCTTAATGAAATCATATCAACTCTCTATGGTAAAATGGGAAATATGAAAATTATTCCTCTTTTTTCAAAAAATAATCAAAATGCTAAACGCGTCATTGTTATTGCTCAAAAAGATTCAAAAGCTCCAACCCTTATCTATAAAGGAATTACGCTCCATTTAGAAAATGGAAACTATTCTCCTGAAGCTGAAGCCATCCTTCGTCACGGAAAATCCTTTTTTGATATCTCCTCTTAGGCTCCAAAGATAACGACTTTGTTGCCCCCATCTTTTTGCGCTTTTAAAATCGACATGACTGCTTGCTCTATCAGTTTTTTTCCTGATGTTGCCGGTTCCGGATATGTGCTCACTCCAATACTTGTCTTTATTTCATATCGGCTGAAATTATCCTCTATCGGTGAATCAAATAGTGCTTTTATTTTTTTTATTTCACTATTTAAACTTTCATAATCGTCAATATGCGGAATAAAAATCCAAAATTGAAATTTTAGACCTCGTGCTAACGTGTAACTTTTATTTAAACTTAAACCTACTCTTGACGTTAATCTTTTTAAAATTAAATTGGTATTACCTAATCTATCATAATGATCTATATTATCTATTGATATGCCTATTAAGGCTACGATTTCTTTCCCAAAACTTATTTCTCGTACATGTTTGCTGCTTATGATGGTTTGAATTCTATCTTCTAATAAATAATAAGTCGGTAAACCGGTTACTTTATCGTACAGACATTGCGCATCGCTTTCTTCTGTTTGTTGTGCCTCGCCTACTAATATAAAACTAAATGTATGATTATCTGGTATATATATGGCATCAAAATTTATTTTGTGGATGTTGC
This sequence comes from uncultured Alphaproteobacteria bacterium, assembly GCA_944390275.1. Taxonomy (GTDB): domain Bacteria; phylum Pseudomonadota; class Alphaproteobacteria; order RF32; family CAG-239; genus HGM16780. The sequence goes on along the minus strand of CALXPL010000002.1, from coordinate 45,486 downwards.
CTAATTTATCTTTAATCCCTATTTGAATACTCTTGGATGTTGTTAATGCCTCTCCTATTCCTTCTGCAACAATATTCCAATAATCTTTTACAACATATTCCAAAAAATTGTGATTAATTACTTTTGTTTGGTTTTCTACATTTATTAATTTAATAAATGATGCATTAGAATACATAATTTTATCATCACTAATAATTACTATCGGACGTTCCGAATTGCGAAAAAATTTATCTATCATATCTTGAAGGTGAACATCAACCTGTTCAAATATGTTCTTTTGGGGAACGTCAACAATCTCATATTCGTCTTCTCCCGTTGCCGGAATCAATCTAATTTCTCTTCTATTATTCTTGGTGTTTTGGCTATCAAGCTGTTTTGTGATATTCTCTATATCTTCTAAGTTAACGTGATATTCTTCTGCTTTATCAAGAACTTTTTTGTTACTTTTAACTTGTAATGTGCTTGGTTCTGTATCCAATCCCTCTAAAAACGCTTGAGATATGTCATTTAAATTATTTTTTTCGTTCATTACCATACCCTTAATTTTTTTATCTTTTTTATATTAGTTCCTTATTTTTTAAAAAACAATTAAATAAAATATTTGCGCTTTGTTAATAATATTCTTTTATAATCCCGTTTAGAATAGTCTATAAGAGTAATTAAAATGGAAGTGCTAGAAGAAGTCAAACAACAAAATATCGAGGATAATCAACCCCTTGACTCTTTGGAAAATGTTTCAGAAAGAAGTTTCGATGAATCTTCTTTCCTTGAGGATAATCTTCAAATTAAAGAAGATGTTTCTGTATATTCCGATAATGAAGTAAAATCGGAAAATAATATTTCTGGAAAAGTTTTAATTAAAGAACGTTATGAAATTGACTTTTCTAATCACCTTTCTTGGTTGGACAATAATAATGCTCCTGCCTATGCCGTTACAGATAGAATCGATGCTACTAAAAAACTTTTTGCTTTAATCTGCCCTTGTGATACGGCGCCTCGCTTATCTATACTTTCTTTCTTAAAATCAACATATATTCCTAATCTTATGAAACTTGTTGATTATGGCGTTATTGAATATCCTCTGAATAAAACTCATAACATGGCATTGATTTATGTTATACCTCAAGGAGGAAAAGTTTTTGTAAACGGAACTTCTATTGTTACCGATATCAATCCCGAACTCTTTAAAAAAACCGTACTTGGAATCCTTAGTATGATTGATACTTTAAAAAGCCACGGGATTTCTCATCGTTCTATTCGAACTGATAATCTTTACTTTCAAGATGCCCAAAAATCCGAAATTATTGTCGGTGATTGTGCGTCAACTTTTCCTGCTTATTTTCAACCTCCTGTCTTTGAAACAATCGAAAATTTATATGCTTCAATTTCGGGGAGAGGAAATGGTTCTGACAAAGATGATATTTATTCATTAGGAGTTACAGCTCTTTGTCTTGCTACCGGCAAGGAATTTTCCTTTAATTGCACTCCGGCAGAAATGCTCTACAAAAAGATGAAAAAGGGCTCTTATATCTTGTTAGCTGAAAATCTTAAAATTCCTACAAACTATATCCCTGCATTGAAAGGTATGTTAAACGATGTTCCTGAAAATAGATGGGGGCACTCTCAAATATACGCTACTTTAGAAGGTAAACCATTAAATCATTCTAATCAGGCATCTCCTGAAAAACCCAAACGTGCACTCGCGATAAATGGTGAAAAATGCTATACTCCAAATGAAATCGTCTATGCTTTATACAGCAATATTGAAGAAGCATTCGATATGCTTATTAATGGAAAAATTACAGAATGGGTTAAAAATGCTCTGGAAAATGAAAAAATTAAAAGTAAAATAGAAACTATTGTCGGTCAAGCGGCTGTCGGAAAAGCTGACAAGGATTTGTGTGTTGCCAAAATCTGTATTACCCTAAATCCTGATTTTCCTATTCGCTACAAAGGTATTACTTTCTTTCCTAGCGGACTACCCAAAATGGTTTTTCTCGCTCTAAAAGAACAAAAATCTCTTAATACCTTTGTTGAAATCTTTAATTCTGATTTAATCAAACTCTGGTATCAAGAGCAAGAAAGATTACGCTCTCCCGCTAATGCTACCGAATTTCGTAGTTATATTAATCGTCGTGATATAGGTTATGGACTTGAACGTATTATTTATGATTTTGATGATGATTTGCCATGTACAAGTCCTTTATTTGGAAATGAATTTGTTGATGGTTTAGCTCCACTCCTACGCGCTTTAAATAATAATTATTCTGAAACATTAAAAAATTCTGTTCCTTATGACCGAACTATTATTGCTTATTTGCGCTGCAAAATCGGAAAAAAAATTGAAAATGTTGTTGTTGATCTTAATTCTTCTCGTGAAGAAATTAAAGCAAGTGCTCTTCTGCATCTGTATGCCAATATACAAAACAAACATGGTCCTGCCTTATTGATAAATTTAACCAAGTGGGTGGCTCATTGTGCTCATCCCATTATTCAAATTTATCATAATAAACATTATCAAAAATTTTTAGAAAAAGAATTGCTTAAAGTCTATAAAAAGGGACGACTTATTGATATTATTAATCTTTTGGAAAATGAAGAAGCTCTCTATAAAGATAAAGTGGATTATGCTGCCGCACTTAATGAGACAAATGCTTTATTACTTAAAAAAAATAAATATTTAAATCAAAATGACCAATTGGAAAATGATTCTAAAGAAATGGCAATTAAAGCTCTTTCTATCTTTGCTTTGTTTGTCATGTTGGCCTCTTTTGCTTATAACCTTGTTATGTGGATATTTCAATGAAAAACTCTAAAACAACTCCTAATACAAAATATTCTTTTAAAAAGTTAAATAAAGTACAAAAACTTGTTTTAATTGTTTTGTTACTTATTTTAACATTTTCTTCTTTTCCTATCGTTTTTATACTTTTTATCGGATTACTACCTACAATCACAATCATGATTACCGATAAACAAAATTATGACAAGCAAATGATTGTCGGATGTTTTAATATTGCCGGTGTTTTCTTTTATTTATTTAATGTCCTCAACAACTTTTCTCTTCCTAACGCATTTTCTATTGTCGGTGATATTTTTAATTTGATATTAATGTTGGCTTCGGCTGGAATTGGACTTATTCTCTACAATGAAGTTCCAAATCTTTATGCTACTTATATGCAACATTCCTACCAAAAACAAATTGAAAAAATTAACGAACGTTTAGTTAAGTTAGCCGAAGAATGGGGAACAAACATTCCTCAGAATAAACTTTAACTTTTTTCGTTGTTTTTTATCTATGCCTTGATGGCTTATCTAAGCTCATTAATTTATGCTACGATTCTTTTAATTTCTTTCTGTAGTTTTTTGATTGACTTTACTTCTATTTGTCTTACCCTCTCTTTTGATATCTTATATTTTTGACTCAAATCCTCTAATGTCGTACTTTTATCGCATAAATGTCTGCAATATAAAATATCTCTTTCTCTTTCATCCAAACACTTCAATGCTTGATGTAAAATTTTACGTCGATAGGCATAATTTTCACTGTGTGCCATATATTCTTCCTGATTTGGCTTTTTATCTATAATAAAATCTTGCCATTCCGTTCGTGTATCTTCTGAATTATTAAAACTTGTATTTAAGGAACTATCTTGAGAGATTAAACGATTATTCATATCAACGACTTCCTGAACGCTAACTTCTAACGAACAGGCAATCTGTGAAAGCATTTCCATTGACAGAGACTTTTCTTCTATCAAATTTAGTCTATTTTTTATTTTTCTTAAATTGAAAAACAACCTTTTTTGTGCTGTCGTTGTTCCTATTTTTACCAGCGACCATGAATTTAATATATATTTTTGCACAGACGCTTTTATCCACCACAAGGCGTAAGTCGAGAAGCGGAACCCTTTATCAGGATCAAATTTATTTACAGCATACAACAAACCCATGTTTCCTTCAGCAATCATTTCATTTATTGGCAAACCGTAGCCTTTATAACGCGATACTACTTTGACCACAAAACGCAAATGGGACGTTATTAATTTGCATGCTAGTTTTGAATCTTTACTTGCGACATAAGATTTTGCCAGTTGAAATTCTTCTTCCGGTGTTAAAATTGGATATTTGCTTATTTTTTGCAAATATCTCGCCATGTTTAGCTCTGGCGAAAAGTCAAGTCCACTAGGAGTTTCTGTCTTGTCCATTGCAATTCTCCTTAAATTGAACTTTTTTCAGTTTACTTTTACTATTATTATTTGCAACCTATACTTTAGGTTTATATATTTTTTATACTCTTAAATTTATGTCCTAAAATATTTAATAATTTTCTAATATCTGTCGGAAATTCTGATGCAAACAAAAGTTTTTCTCCCGTTTGCGGGTGAATAAATCCTAATGTTGCGGCATGTAATGCTTGACGAGGAAATGAATTAACATAATCTTTTTTTTCTGGGGATAAAAGAATTCTCGTCTTATGCGACTTTTCATAAACTTTGTCTCCTATCAAATTACAACCTATTGATGACATATGTACTCTGATTTGATGCGTCCTTCCTGTTTCTAGGGTGCATTTGACTAAAGAAACTGCGTTATCAAATATATCTTCTGTTTTATAATTTGTTGCAGCATATTTTCCCCCTCGTTGAAGAATCGCCATTTTTTTTCTATCATAAGGGCTTCTTCCTATATTTCCTTCTATTCTTCCAATTAATGGATTGGGGACTCCATAAACTATCGCATAATAGGTTCTCTCTATGGAATGTTCTGAAAATTGTTCACATAATTTTCGATGGGCTATATCATTTTTAGCAACAACTAACAATCCACTAGTATCTTTATCAATCCGATGTACTATTCCCGGTCGTTTAACGCCACCTATTCCTGAAAGGCTACCTTTACAATGATATAACAGTGCATTGACCAATGTTCCGCAATGTGCTCCTGCTGCCGGATGTACCGTCATGCCTGCCGGCTTGTTTACAACTAATAAACTTTCATCCTCATAAACAATATCTAAAGGAATATTTTCTGCTTGGGGTATGGCTTCTTCTGCCGGAGGAATGTTAATTTGAAACGAATCTCCCAGCTTAATTTTCTTTGAAGAATCAATAACTAATGTTTCATCGCTTACAACATTACCTTCTTTGATTAATTTCTGAACTCGTGAACGAGATAAATCTGGAAAATTTTGGCTTATATAAATATCCAGACGTTTACCGACATCTTGTTCGTTTGCCGTTTCCGTATATAAAATTTGCTCTTCCATTGTTGCGTTTGTAAAATTTTAAACTTGTGCTTTTATTATTTATTACATATGACAAGTTTTTTAGTGTTTCGCAAGGAAAAGATTATGGATAAACTTAAATTTATAAAATTTATTGTATTTTTTATGACATTCTTATTTGTTTTGGGAGCGTTAACGCTTCTTACCGTCTTATATAAAAAAACAACTACCAATCAAAAAAATTTTCCTTCGGAAATTCTTCTTGAAGAACCAAGAGAAAGTAGAATTAACAATATTTTAGCACATGGCGATTATATTTATATCGTTGTTAAGGATGGAGGAATATCTGACAGAATTATTCTTTTTAATCCTCAAAGCGGTCAAAAAGTTTCAACTATCAAACTCAACAACTTTTAATTTGGATGTTTAATTATGGCTACTGATGACGATCTTGAATTTGAAAAACTCTTAAATGAATTCATTTCTTCGCAATTAGAAGATGTTGATATTGAAGAAAACACTCCTTCCAAGACTCCTCAAAGCAATAAAAAAAACGATAATATTCAACATTCTCAATCTCAAGATGATGATGAAGTATCTCCAGAAGATAAAGAATTTGAGATTCTTAAAGATAATGAGAAATCTCTTATGAAAGCCTATCGGAATTTTGGTGATGCTCTTGATTTGCTTGCCAGTGATTTTCAATTAAACTCTCCTAAATTCGAACTCTCTGTTACTATGCTCTATCCTAATTATAAGCCAAGTGTCGGAAAAATTATTGCTAATGATACTTTGGCTGGTTGGGATATTATTCTTAAATCTCATCCTGAGTTAAAAGGTGTTATTCATCCTCATGCTACAGATGAAGAAATGCTTAACATTGCTGAAAAGAGCGATGATGACGCTCTGCAATTTGCCTTAATTTCTTACGTCGAACTTCTTATTGAACTTGAAGGTTGTGAAATCTCTTATAAAGAACGTAAGCTCAAACATGAAAAACGAAAATTGGAACGTGAAATTTATGAAGAACACCAGAAAAGAATCGCCCGTATCAATCGTTATATTGAAGCTCTTAAAGAAAAAAATTTTCCTATTGATGCCGAACGTTTAGTCAAAAACTATTTTAAAACCGCTCAAAAAGATGCTGAAGGGGCTTATAATGCTCTCACCCAAAATCCTGCAATTTTTGCTCCTATTGAATTTAATAAAATAAAGCCGCGCTTTTTTGGATTGCTGAAAGTCAGACCTCAAGATGGCATTCGTATTAATCGCTTAATCGGCGAGTTTTTAAAAAAATTAAAAGCATAGAAAAAATATAGACAAAATAGTTTTTTAATGTTATTATTTATTTAAGAATAAAATTATCTTTGAAGGGTAAATAACATGGACGAAAATCCAACAAAATTAAATGTTTCAGAAAATAACGATACCTCTCAAAAAAAGGTTGATATCAATGAAGCTGTTTCCGATAATACTGAAACCGTATTTCATGAAGATGAAAAAAAAGAAACAACCGTAAATCAAGAAGAGCAAGCTAAAGAAACGACCATAAATCAGCAAAAAAATAAGGAAACATCTTTTAATGAACATCCTCAAGAAACAAAAGTTGCTGAACAAAAAAAGCCTGAACAACAAAAACAACCTGAAGATGAAGACGAAGAAACCTCTGATGATGATAATGACGAAATTAATCGGCAAAATGATGATAAGACTGAAGATGGTGATGAAGAAAAAGGTCCTTTTAAAGAAGGTGATATTATCCAATACATGTACACCGATTGGCTTATTGGCGGAGCAAACTGGTTATGGGCTGAATCGGCAAAAAAAATTAAAACGGGTTGGTATAATGCAAAAAGAAGTATGATGGCAAAAGAAGCTCAAAAGAAAAAAACCCGAGATTTGGAAAAACATGATGCTTATAAGTGGAATGATAAATATTCTAAAAAAGCTCTTGATGATTCGCAAGAAAAAGAAGAAAAATTTAATAAGTATAATGGATTAGTAGAAATTTGTGATAAAATCCGTGATGGAAAACTTGATGAAACAAATTTACCTGATAATGTAAAAACACTTATCAAAAATATGCATCCTCAAGATTTAAAAAAATTCTTTGATAAAAAGCGTATCAAAAATTGCCAAGATAATCTTAAAAATAACATGATTAGTGCTATGCAATTTGCTAATCTGTATGCTGCTGTTGCCGTTGTTGATCCTAAAATACAAGATAAAAATTTTAGCCATCCTAATGGAACAGATAACGCTTATAAAGAAAAGTATCAAGAAGGTTTCAAATTATATGTTAAAGCTCTTAGCAGAGAGGCCTCTAACGGCGGAAATATAAAGAAGTTAAGTGGAACATTGTTAAAAAATGCTCAACAAGCTTTTGATGAACAACATAATATTATTAATAATGGTCGTTTTTCCGGTTTTGAAAAGAAAAACAATGCGTGGTATCGTCGCGCTTACCGAAAAGTTACCGGAAAAAAATATGGGCAACCTAAAAATAATTCCTCTTGGCAACAACTTAATAATCTTTTGCAAGGAATTAATCCTAATGAACCTCCTGCAAATATGCTTGAATCAATGCTTATGGAGCAAGATTTTGATAAAGGTATCGCCCAAGAAATGGAAAAACTTAATTCTCAAGAATATACTGAACATGCACAACGTTTGCATTTGGAAAAACGTCGTAAGCAACTTGAAGAGGCTAAAGCTCGCATACTCAATGATCCTGCAAAAAAACAAGAACGTGAAGAAAAAGAATCGAGACGTGCTGCAAAACGAGCTCAACTTATTGAACGTTTGAAAAATCCTAATTATGTATCTACTAATATTGAAGGGAAAAAAGATCTTGACTTTACCAATATGTTACGTGAACACTTTGGAGTTAGTCGATAAAAATGAAAAAATTTTCTTCAATTATTAAATTTATTGTCATTGAATCTCTATGGACGTGTGCCCTTTTGTCTTTATGCAATTATTTGTTTCTTAGATTCTGGAAATTTAATCTTTTTAATTCAAATGATTGGCAAATTATTCATTCTTTTTGGAGTAATGGTGGAAAAATTAAGTCCGCTGACGATTTGCTCTTTTTCGCTTCTTTTATTTTTATTTTAATTCTATGGATTTGGTGTGGAAAAAAATTATATCATTTGAAATTTTCAGAACTTCTTACTCTGCCCTTTGAATATTATAGCCGTTGGGAACTTAAACGCTATGGAGAAACATCGCGTATCGTTATAAAAAATATCGGAACAGTCGTAGAAAATAAAAACCAAAACGATATTATTAAAGAAAAACTCAAAGAAGTAGAAAAAAAATTAGACAACGAAAAAGAAACATCTAAAATCAGAGAAAGTATTGCATCAAAAATTGATTCTGATATATGATAATTTCTTATTAACCTTAGTGCGTTATACTATCGTTAAGTTATATGATTTTTTTTGAAAGGAATGTTTTGAAACCCTTACTTATTTTAACAAGAATTATGTGTGTCGGCCTTTTTTGGAGTATTTTCTTCATTGAAGGTATAAGGGTTATTATGCTCCGAAATTGGCGTTTTGACATCTTTCAAACCGGACATTGGAATCATGCTTGGAATCTTTGGCTCTCAGGGTGGGTTATTGATACCCCAAAAGAATGGGCTTTTATTTTAATTATAATTACCTTTATTCCTCTTTGGCTTTGCGGATGGGCAGCCCTCAGCATGGTAAAATGGGAAAATTATATTCTCAAGTCAGTTCTTTTTCCGTGGCGACTCTTTAAAAGATTTTGTTTTAAACCCGTAAAAATTATTGCGAATACCGCAACACCAAAAACAAAGAAGAAAAAATCCTATAAGGAAATTCGTCCAAGAAGTCTTACTTTGCCTTTAGATGACAGACCTGAACCCGCAAATAATAAACGTTTGACTGCAGCATCTCGAACAAAACCTTTAACTGCAGCTATTGAGGCTGCTGATGCCCCTTTGAAACCTTTACCTCAAACTCTAAAAACATCTACTCCGATTTCTGCTCAACCTGAAAGCCCTAAACAATTCAATCATTCTCTTTTTGATATTGATGATTCAAAAGATGATGATTTTGATTTTAATATTGATGATTTTGACTTTACAAAAGCGACATCGTCAAATGAAGATACAAACAAAGAAAATTCTACAAAATTTCAACCGAAACAAAATAAAGAATTGCCTGCCATTAATAATAAACGCTTGCCTACAAAAAATGCAAATAAACAAAATCTTCCGACTAAAAATCCCTCTCCCGTTAAATCAGGAAATTCTTCTCTTGATGTTATTAAACAACACGGATACGAAACAATTAATGGTGCAACCATAAAAAATAATCTTATTGACTTTATCGGTATTTCCGAAACGCAAATTTGCCTGTGCTTAATTGATAAAGAACCCGGGGACTGGTTGGCTGATGAAGAACGTTTTAATGATGAAGAGCCTCTTTGGTTTTCTGAAAGCAGCCATCGTGTTTCTCCTGTTCGCAAAATCGATTTAGCTCGTAAATTTTTAGATGAAAAATTAAAAACTGAAGGTTTGCAATACAAAATTGACGCATACGTTGTCATCCAACTTGGTAATATTATTAATGCGGAAGATATGTTTGATATTTGGGATGATATGAAAATTCATGTTACACGTATTGACCGCGGAACGCCTAAAGAAATTAAACTTTTTGCTAAAACTCTTGTTGACGCAGAAAGACCTATTAAAAAAGAAAATTTTGAAAAAATTAAAAAAATTATTCGTAGTATTGCTTAAGGGATTAATATTATGGGATTACAAAAACGCGGAGAAGAATGGGAAGAATATGATCATGCCGTCCAATGGATGTTGATGACCGTTATTATTTCTTTTGTTGTTACTATTGTTCTTCTTGTCATTTCTCTGCCTTTAGGTTATCTTATCGGTTCGGGAATTTCTCAAGGAAGTATGGATGACGTCTATCGTTTTATCAAAACTATTTTGAATAATCCTTCTTATCTTGTTTCTCGCTATAATGTTTGGTTTCGACAACTTTCCGGTTATCACGGACCTTTTTCTGTTAGTTTGTGGCTGCCTATTTTACCCTTTATTACTCTTCCTGTCGGTCTCATTATTGGCGTCGTTACAAATCCTTATCGTTTTCAATCTAATATTCACGGTTCTGCTCGACTCGCTGATTTAAAAGATATCAAAAAAATGGGACTCTTAGATGGGTTTTGTATGGTGGTCGGAAAATATAAAGGTCATCTTCTTCAACTAAAAGAAACTCTAGCTACACTTTGTTGCGCACCTCCGGGTACCGGTAAAACTGTTGGTGTGGTTATTCCGACAATTTTTAACTCTCAAGGTTTAAGTATCATTGTTAACGACCCTAAACCTGAACTTTGTTACAGCACAACTGGTGCTCGAGCAAAAGTCGGTCCCGTGTTCGTTATTAACTGGGGGGCTGAAGATAATCCGGCTGAAGGAATTTATTACCCAAGTTGGAATCCTCTTTCTCCCAACGCTTTACCTCTCCCCGGACCTGACCGTGATATGTATATTGACTCAATGTGCAATATTTTGGTTGAAGACCCTAAAGGCGGAGCAGATCCGCACTGGTCAAAAACTGGTCGTTCCGCTTTAACAGGGTTTATCCATTTTGTGTCTTTTAAATGTGAAAAAGCTCGTGCTAATGATTATTTCATCGGAAGAATTTATGAAGGAAAACTTGATGAAGAAGATAAACGAGTTTTAGAAAGCTATTATCTTGAAATGCATGATCCTATGGCTGCTCGTGCTATACAAGATTTAAGAACTAATAATATTACCATTGATAATTATCTCCCTATCGGGACTTGGAGTCTGTTGCCGGAAAAATGGATTGGACATGAACCTTGTTTGGCAATGATTTTGGAGTGGATTACAGAAGCACAAATCAAACAATCTCAAGAAATTAAACGACGCGTTGAAGAAGGCGACCAAATGGCTGCAATGGCCGATCCCATGCGTAATATGCTTGAGGAGGCTATTGAAGAAGCTCGCAAATTCGGCTATTCTAACCGTTGTATTACAGAATTGAGCCAGCTTTCCGCAATGCCAGATAAAGAACGTGGATCCGTTTTATCTACCGGTTTGGCCGGTATCGGTATTTTCAAAAACTCAGCCGTTGTTTCTCGTACAAGTTTTTCTGATTTACAATTCAAAGACTTGCGAGGTATGAAAGATCCGGTTACCGGCGAGTGGAAACCGATTTCTGTTTACTTATCCGTTAACCAAGTTGATGCTCGTGCTCTCGGTATTATTAGCGGTACCTTCATTGAGCTTATGTCTTCTTATTTAATTGCGAATCCTCCTAAATTTAAAAATAAAACAGATGGCGTTATGGGGCCTTTTCCTGCTCTCTTTGTGTTGGACGAGTTTCCTCAAATGCCAAAATTAAAAGCAATTATTGATGGTCCGGCTGTCGGCCGTGGTCAAAAAGTTTCGTATCTCCTTATAGGACAAGACTTAGGTCAAATCTCCGGTAAATATGGAAAAGATGATTTGGAAACTGTTATTTCAACAACAGCTTGCAAAGTTATTCTTTCTCAAAATAATGAAGTTACGGCACAACGTTTTTCTAAAATGATTGGTAATAAAACCGTTCAAACAACTTCTTTTTCTAAGAATGAAGGTTTAGGCAAAGGAGCTAATCCCTTTTCTAAAAATGTTTCTTACCAACTTCAAGGGACTTCTGTTATCAGTACGACACAGCTCCTTAGCTTGCCCATGCTTAAGCAAGTTGTTCTTATGCAAGGTTTTATTGACAGACCTATTATGGCTGATTCTCCTCGCTGGTATTTAGATAAAAGGATGAAAGCAATGGCGGCTTTGCCTCCGGCTCCTTGTGTACCGGATTGGATTGTTGCTCAGCGTGAAGATATTAATGAGGATATGTTAGCCAAATTGGGAATTGAATATGATCCCGATGAGCCTGATGATTTTGAAGAAGATGATGAATAATCTTATTTTGATTAAGTTTTAAAAGACCTCTTTTATGAGGTCTTTTTTTTATGTCTTTCTTTTTATTCTTTTTTGAAATTTATACTTTACTTTGAATTTTATTTCTGATAGTATGACTCTTAGGAGAAAAATGGAGAGGGATTCTTATTCCGAAGGAGGATATTATGGTGAAATATTGGCATTTTTGTTTATTATCGGCAACAAGTTGTTTGCTCTTGTCAACAGATAATCTTGATGCAACTGTATTATCATCCATCCCTTCCGAATCGAGCAAACATCACTCACACATCCACACTTTATCACACCTCGATTTGTCTCGTTTTTCTCCGTATCTTTTTTTGAAACAGTCTGATAAACAATCCTATCTCACAGCTTCGGTATGTTTTATAACCGATGCGGGAAATTGTGGAGCGGATAAATTCGGTAATACGGAAACTCCTGACGGTGGAGGCGGCGGAGGAACTCCTGATGACCATGGTACTCCTGAGGACCTTTGTAAACAAGCCGGTTATACCAATACCCCTTGTCCCGAAGGAAGTTCTCCTTCCTCTTATTGTCCTTATGACAGTTCTTATCATTCCGATTGTGAATGTTCTTCCGAATATAATCAAGTTTGCGATACGGCTCTCGGAGAGAAAGGTGTCGGGACTTCCTGCGGCGGTAAATATAAAGAATGTTGTAATCTCTGTTCTGATTATAAATATACCTCTATTCCGTCGGGTTATGTGAGCAACGGCGAATGTCAATCTTGTGATGGTAAAAAATACAAAATCAAATGCGACCCGCAAAAATTTGTTTCCGGCTCATCTTGTGGTTCTCAAGGCGGAAGCGGAAGTACCTGTTCCGATGATAGCGGAACTTATTATACTGAATGTAAATGTCCCAATAATTATGAATGGAGTTCCTCGCAAAAGAAATGCGTTTGTGCCACTTCTTTCAAATATTCTTGCTCCGGTACGGGGTATTCGGGAGGAGATGGGAATTCTTGCGACAACAAATATTCAAAATGTAAATGTGCAAACGGTTTTACATGGAATGCTTCGCAAGGGGCATGTGTTTGTTCAAGTTCTTATAAATACTCATGTAGTGGAACGGGCTATGCCGGAGGAGAGGGAACTGCTTGTAATGGCAAATATTCACAATGTAAATGCGCAAGCGGTTATGTTTGGAATGCTTCGCAAGGAGCTTGTGTCTGTAATGGTTTAGACTGGTGTTCTCTTAACCAAAATTGTACATCTCTGGGATATGCAAAACAGAGTTGTTCAGGTTCAGCAATTAAGTGTCCGTTTGATACCTCTTATGTGTATTGCTTTAATGAGTAAGGAGAAAAGAAATGAGAAAAATTACTTTGTTAACTTCGGTTTTATTAACAGCTCCTTTTGCTGCGGGCAATGTTTCGGCACAATGCGTTGCCACCCAAGACTGCGCGACTTTAGGTTACACCGAAACTTCTTGTGAAAGCGGGGGTGTTAAATGCCCTTTTGGCGATAAATGGGCTTGCATAGAAAATAAAATACAAAATACTCCTTCCATCGGAGATATTTTATATGCTGATAAAACGACAAGCCCTGATGTCATTTCCTCAAAAAAACCCATCGGCATAGTTATCGATGCAAAAAAGCGATTGGCTGTCGCTCTAGAAATACAACCCACTGTCTCCTGGCAGAAAGACGATCCGAACAACACGTCTGACTGGAATTGTAATCAAGCTATTTTTGTTGATATTCCTTCTTTACCGAACTGTATAGTCGCTGATCTTACCTCAGTTAATGCCACAAATAATATAACTTGTGAATCTAATGGTAAGCAAAATACAGATAAAATTATTAATTATGGAAAAGAGAAAAACCTACTTTTTCCTGCTGCTGAATATTGTTATGAATATACTCCTAGCGGTTGTACTGAAGAATGGTGCGGCAAAGGTCAATGGTTTCTTCCTAGTATGCTTCAAGTGACTGAATTTTTTAAAAGTATGATTATATATACCTACCAAATGAAAGCTTTAAAAAAACCTGATTATAATATTTACCAATATACTTATTGGACATCAAATGAAAAAGCATCAGAGTATGCCTATTGGTGTAAAATTCAATCTAATCCTCCTATAACCTTCAAATGTGGATATAGCGGTAATCATTTGCCTAAATGTAATTTTAGGGCTGTTTTACCTTTTATTGAATTTTGAGTAAAATCGCTTAGATAAAATACCAACTTGCACTGTTTGCTTTTCCGAAGGCAGTTCAAGTTGGTATAAACATTTTTATATCTTGTCTGAAAAATCAGCCTAATTTCAGCAATGCGTTTTTCAGACGTTTTAAGCTTTCATCCTTACCAAGGATAACGGCTAATTCCGTTGCTCCTCCCGGTGTTGTTTCCTTGCCGCTTAGAGCTATTCTTACGGGATACATAATCTGTCCGTTTTTTAACCCTTTTTCTTCTGCAACATGCTTCAATACCGCAAAGAGATTGTCATTATTCCATTCTTCTGTTTGTTCTAAAGCCGCTGCCGCGTAGCCTAATGCTTGTTTGGATATTTCTCCATCCGTTTTCATTTTTTTGTTGATATACAAATCATTCGAATAGTCTTCTACTTGTTCTAAAAATCCTATTTGTGATGGGATATCCGCCAAAGTTTCTACGCGCAACTGCAATACCTTACTTAAAAGTTTGTTATCTACATCACGGGTTATAACTTTCTTTATGTAAGGAAGTGCCATTTCATAAAACTCTTCTTCACTCAATTTTCTAATATACTGACCATTCATCCATGTTAATTTTACAATATCAAATATGGCCGGTGAGCGATTTAATCTTTCTACGGAAAATCTTTCTTTTAATTCCTCCAAAGAAAAAATTTCTTCATCAGTTCCCGGATTCCACCCTAATAACGCAATATAATTTATAATTGCTTCCGGTAAATATCCTTTGGCTATCAAATCTTGAAAAGAGGCATCGCCGTTTCTTTTACTCAATTTATGCTGAGCATCCTTCATAACCGGAGGAACATGAACATAATGCGGAGGAGTCCAACCGAACGACTCGTAAATTAAATTATACTTCGGTGTTGATGAAATATATTCATTTCCTCTGACAACATGAGAAATTTCCATGAGATGGTCATCAACAACGTTTGCAAAATTATATGTCGGGAAGCCGTCTGATTTTAGAAGAACACCTTCATCTAATTCATCATAATCAATCTCAATATCGCCATAAACTTCATCATGATATTTTGATTTTCCTTGCTTGTTTATGGTTTGGCGGATGACGTATGGCTCTCCGGCCTCTATTCTTTTTTTCGCTTCCTCTAATGGAATATTTTTGCAAGGATCTTCAAATTTAATATTTTGTTCTTCGTCTTTTTCTTCATCTGCTTCTTCTTTTGAACAAAAACAATAATGTGCACCGCCCAATTCAACAAGTTTGTGAGCGTATTCGGCGTATATTTCTTTTCGTTCCGATTGGACATAAGGGCCATATTTTCCTCCGATATCAGGACCTTCATCCCAATTCATTCCTACGCGTTTTAATGTTGCGTATATAATATCCGTTGCACCTTCAACATAACGTTTTTGATCGGTATCTTCTATTCTTAAGATAAACTTTCCGTCACTATTGCCTTTGGCTATTAAATATTCATACAAGGCTGTTCTTAAATTTCCTATATGCATATATCCGGTCGGGCTTGGTGCAAATCTGGTTCTTATTGTCATTTTTTTATCCCTTATTTTCTTTATTTTCTTTTGTTTTGAAGATAGCTATTTTTTACTTTTTTAACAAGTCTTTTTCTCATGCGGATAATAAAACTTTTGCCGCGGCTCTGGCTTCTTGCGTTACTGTCTCTCCGGCGAGCATTCGGGCTATTTCTTCTTGACGTTCTATTCCGTTTAATTCTCTTACTTGCGTTGTGGTAACATTTTGCTGCGTATCTTTCTCTACTTTATAATGATGATTGCCACTGGCGGCTACTTGCGGGGAATGTGTTACGACTAAAACTTGGACATCTTTTGCCAATCGCGCCAATCTCTCACCTACGGCTTTGGCTGTTGCTCCGCCTACTCCGGCATCCACTTCATCAAAAATCATTGTCGAAACATTTGATGTTTGTGCCAAATTTACCTTTAAGGCAAGCATAAATCTGGCTAATTCTCCGCCTGAGGCAATTTTATTCAATGGCCCTTGCGGTGAATTGGGGTTGGTTGAAACCGTAAATTGAATTTTATCGATTCCGTCTTCCGACCATTCTTCAGGTTTCTGTTCTTCAATTTGCGTAATAAATTTGGCTTTTTCCATCTTTAATGGAGCTAACTCGGCCATTACTTTTCCATCAAGAACTAATGCCGTGGCCTTGCGTTGTGAACTCAATTCTTTTGCTTGTTCTTTGTATAACAACCGAGCCTGCTCTTCTTTTTGACGTAAATTTTGAAGTCCGTCTTCTCTCATTTCCAGATTGTTCAATCTTTGTTTAAATTTTTCTAACAGTTCGGGTAATTCTTCTACACTGACCTGGTGTTTTCTTGCTATGCCGCGCAACGCGTAGATACGCTCTTCTATTTTATCTAACTCATTTTGATTTAGATTGATATTATTCGTTGCTTCTTCTATTTCATTTTGTGCTTCCTCGGCATTGATACGGCTTTGTTCCAATATATCAACAATTGCATCATATTTTCCGGCAACAATTTGATTGGCCTTTTCCATCGCCGTTTGAGCTTGTCTTAAAGCTGAAACTATATCAAAGTTTCCGTTTAGAGAGGAATAGGCTGCCTTTAAATTGTCTATTAATTTTTCCGCATTCATTAACTCAAGTCGTTTTTGACTTAGTTCTTCTTCTTCACCGCTATATGTTCCTATTCTTTCCAACTCTTCAACCCAATGACGTAAATTATCTTCATCTTCTTTGGCTTGGGCTATATTTGCTTCGGCTTCTTGTCTTGCTTTTTCAGCTTGTTTGTACTCTTGCCAACATCTTTTTACTGTCTGTTTGAGGTCTTTATAATTGCCGTATGCATCCAAAATAGATTTATGGTTTGCTGGATTTAAAAGTCCTTGATTGTCATACTGCCCATGTATTTCAACCAAAAATTTTCCGATTTCTTTGAGAAGTTTGGCACTTATCAGTTGGTCATTAATAAAAATTTTGCCTTTGCCGTTTTTATCTAGTGTTCTTTTAATTACCAATTCTCCATCTGTTTCTATCTCATATTCTTTCAGAAATTCTGAAACTTCTTCCTTCTTTCCTTCTCCTTCAAAAACGGCCGTTACACTTAATTTTTCTGTTCCTTGTCTAATTTGAGAAACTTCTGCGCGATTTCCCAAAACCAAACCTAACGAATCCAACAAAATGGATTTTCCGGCTCCGGTTTCTCCGGTTAAAACACTTAAACCGGACTTAAACTCCAAGTCCAGTTTATCTATTAAAACAACATTATTGATGGTTAACTCTGACAGCATGGTCTTTATTTTGTATCTCCAATTATTCGTTGTGCCCTTTTTGACCATTTACTTTTCGGATAATTATGTTCCAATACCGTTGCTGAAAGTTTTGCTTCATCCGGCAATCCGATTATCGTATAGATTTCGACCTGTCGGTATAATGCTTCTTCAATATGCGTCGTTGTCTGGTATTTATTAACAACATCCGAAAAACGATTTAATGCCGAAAGATAATTTTCTTGAGACAGATAATATCTTCCTATCTCCATTTCATGTCCGGCAAGATGGTCATTTGCCAAAGCCATTTTAAACTCGGCGTCCTTGGCATATTCTGAATTCGGAAAACGAATGACTACCTGACGAAAAGCCTCTAATGCTTTTTGGCTATTGCTTTGATCTTTTTCTACCGGTCCTATTTGATCATAATAACACAGTGCTTTTAAGTAATAGGCGTAGGCTATATCCTTATTTCCTGGGTGAAACTTTATAAATCTATCCAAATTAATAATCGCGCTATCATAATCTTTATCTTTATAGTAAGCATAAGCGCTCATTATTTTGGCTTGCGTTGCCCATTTTGAATAGGGATGTTCTATTTCTACCTTTTCAAACATTTCTGCTGACTTTTTATACGACGTTCTCTCCAATAAATCGTAAGCCTGATTGTAAACTTCTTCTGCACTTGGGTTTTCTATTGTTTCTTCTTTTGTTGTGCCACAGCTTGAAAGAAAACTTACGGCAATTGCCAAAATCATTGCCAATGCTTTATTTTTCATGTCTTTTCCTTATATTATTTTATAATTTGATGGGTCTGAAAATAAGACTTTTAACAATTCATTATTATGATAATGCCCTGTCTTTGATGCTTGCAACTTACCTAAAATATGGTACCCCGACGTGTACATATCTCCTATTGCATCTAAAACCTTGTGATTAACACACTCATTTTGTACTCGAAATCCTTCGGGATTCAAAAGTGTTTCCCCATCTAGAACGATTGCATTATCAAGACTTCCACCTTTAATTAATCCTATTGATTGTAGATAATCCACTTGATACTTTTCACAAAAGGTTCGACACGGTGCTATTGAACTTTCAAATATCTCCGGTGTAATTTCTCCCACAAATCGTTGGTGTCCTACAATCTTTGACGGAAATTCTATTTCAAAATCGACAATAAAAGCATCGGCAGGAGATAAGCTGATTGTATTCCCTTTGTTATCAGAAAAAGAAATGGTCTTCATTACTTTTAATTTTTTCTCTTCTGCTGTTTGCTCTTCAATTCCCGCTTGTTTGATTTTTTCATAAAATATCTTGCCGCTTCCATCCATAATCGGCGTTTCCTGATTATTAATTTCAATAATGCCATTATTTATGCCTGCAACAGAAAGTGCTGCCATGATATGTTCTATTGTTGAAACAATTGCTCCTTCTTTGGATGCTATACAAGTACAATTTTGGGTATCTTTTACATTATCGTAACGAGCCAACACCTCCGGTTTTTCAGACATGTCCACTCTTTTAAAAATAATCCCTTCGTTTACTTTTCCGGGATGAATACTCATCACAACGGAACAACCCGAGTGCAACCCTATCCCTTCAATCTTTACGGATTGTTTCAATGTCTTCTGCATCGTCTCTCCCCAATGTGGCTTTTTACAATCTATTTTTAAAATTCAGGCAGTCTATAAGCCGGGTTCTGTACTTCTCTAAAGAAGCGATAGCTATTCATCTCGGCTGTTTATCACTAAACAACTCTACGCGACCTACCTCTGGAGTGGATTGGGAACCCTCCGTATAACTTTTTAACAAAGCTCTCCTAACTTGGTCTTGCTTCAGGTAGGGTTTGCCTATGCCATAAACATTGCTGTTTATGCGGTGAGCTCTTACCTCGCCTTTTCAACCTTACCGAACTAAATTCGGCGGTAACTTTCTGCGGCACTGTCCCGTGGATTTCTCCAGCCAGACGTTATCTGGTACCTTGTTCCCTTGAAGCCCGGACTTTCCTCACCTTCAGATATTCCCTTCCGAGGCGCAGCTATCCGACCACCTGTGTTTCTAAGTTTATACATGTCCCTTTATTTTTGCAAGACATTAATGTACCTCTTAACTTTCCTGTTGAAGACTATTTTATGCAAAAAATTTCCGAGTCGGGTTATGTTTCTCTCGTTATCACGGAGTTTTTAAAAACCTGTTAAAAAATTGACATTTTTATTTGTTTTTCTTGTTTTGCGCGCACATCACTTCCACCTTGCTTTTGCTAATAATCACAAACTTCGCATTAAGAACAAATTAAGAACAGTTAATAAAATACTAAAATTTCCCATTGATTCCCATGAAATCCCATGATATACCATAAACATACGGGTAATGATTTAGGAAGGAAATCTGGTCTTGAGAAAAAATTTTCTCTTTATCGATACAATAGTTAATAAAGTGGACGCGAAAGGACGCGTTTCCCTTCCTTCAGATTACCGCGCAATTCTTAAAGAACTCTCTACAGAAATTGTTTGCTATCGAAGCCTTACATCTCCTTGCATTGAAGGTTGCACCGAAGATTTATTAGATAAACTTGCTGCCGATATGGAAAACTCAATGGATTTTTTCTCTCAAGAACAAGATGATTTAACAAACTTAATCTTCGGCGATGCCAAACGTTTTCCTTTTGATTCTACCGGAAGAATCAATCTTTCCGAAAAGCTCATGAAACACGCAGCAATTACAGACACCGCTGTATTTGTCGGTAAAGGGCGAAAATTTCAAATTTGGAATCCTGAAAATTGGGAAAAAGAAGAAGCTCGTATTCGTAGCGAAGTTCTAAAAAAACGTCCTTCCTTAAATAAAGTTGCGGAGGTTAAATCCTATGAATAACCTCTCTCAGAAACATATTCCCGTTATGTTATCGGAAGTTTTGGAAGCCCTCAAACCTTCTGACGGAAAAATTTATGTTGATGCCACCTTTGGTAACGGCGGTTACTCTGAAGCTATTCTTAAATCAGCAAATTGCAAAGTCATTGCTCTTGATAGAGATCCAAATGTTCAAACAAGAGCTGAAGAATTAAAAAATATTTACGGAAACCGTTTTGAATTCCGTGCCGGAAAATTTGGCGACTTTTCTTCTCTTGTTTCTGAAGGAATTGATGGTGCCGTTTTTGATATCGGCGTATCTTCCATGCAACTTGACCAAGCTGAAAGAGGTTTTTCTTTTGCTAAAGACGCTCCTTTAGATATGCGCATGTCTTGTGTTGGTATATCGGCTGCCGATATCGTTAACTCCTATGCTGAAAATGATTTGGCTGACCTCATTTATAAATACGGCGATGAAAAAAAATCGCGTCAAATTGCCGCTAAAATTATTCAATATCGTCAAAATAAAAAAATAGAATCGACACTTGAACTGGCTAATATTGTTTATTCCGTTATTCATAAACGTCCAAACACTATTGATCCGGCTACAAGAACTTTTCAGGCTTTACGAATCGCTGTAAATAATGAACTTGATGAATTAGAAAATGGATTATATGGGGCACTTCAAAAATTAAAAAACAACGGACGTTTAGTCGTTGTCAGCTTTCATTCATTAGAAGACAGAATCGTTAAAACTTTTTTCAAAAATAACGCTCAAAAGAAGCAACATGTTTCTCGCTACGCCATTCAAGATAGCAACGAAACTTCTTTCCCCCTATCTTCTTTTTCAAAGGTTTTAACACCTTCTGATGATGAAATTTTCCACAATCCTCGTTCTCGCTCTGCAAAACTTCGTTTTGCAATTAAACGTTAATTAGAAAGGACATATCGTTATGAGCAGTACTAAAACAGCTACTTTATCTTTATGGATTTCCCTTACTTGCTTAGTCGGATGCGGTATGTTTGTTATGAAAAACAAAGTACAATCCCTTGAAGCTGAATTAGCTCAAATCAATAAAAATATACAAGATGACGTTAAAACTATTCATGTCCTTAATGCTGAATGGAGCCATCTTAATTCTCCGGCTCGCTTAAGAAAACTTGCTTCAAAACATATTTCTTTAAAACCTCTCCAAGCTGAACAAATTATTAACTATTCTGCGTTACCATTTGAGTATGAGCAAAACGAATCTCAAAGAAGATTAGCCGCTCAAAGAAATATTAATTCACATGCTGAGCAGAACAGACTAAAGAAGGTGGTCAGGGCTCAGCACTAAACGCAGGGCAGAAGCAAATTATGTTCGGAAGTTTTTTTTCCAAAAAAAATGAACCCTTTTATCTTCCAGGGGAAGAAATTAAACTCGATAAGAGTTTTTCATTTTTAAATTATTCATGTGAAAAAGATCCCCTTTCTACATGTAAAAACCGTGTCGCTTTTGCAATCTGCATGTTTTTTTTGGTCTTTAGCATCCTCACCATTCGTCTTTTTAATATTTGTATTTCTTTCGACAGGCCTGAAACGACAATTGCGGAAGCAGATCGTTTTTATGCTCTGCCTGAAAATCCTATTAAAAGAGCTGATATTATTGATAGAAACGGAACAATCATTGCAACGTCATTACCTACCGTTCATTTATTTGCAAATCCAAAAAAAATTGACAATCCCCAAAAAGCTGCCGTGGAACTTTCTCGTATTCTTCCTGATATTCGTTATGAAGATATCTTGGCAAAATTACAAAAAAAAGGCTCCTTTGTTTATATTAAACGTAATTTAACACCCTCTCAGCAATATCAAATTAATGCTTTAGGTATCCCCGGTTTGGAATTTGAAGATAGTGAAAAACGAATCTACCCTCACAAAAATTTGTTTGCCCATCTTATTGGGGCCACAAACATTGATAATGTCGGAATCTCCGGTATTGAAAAACAGCTCGACGAACGTTTAAGAAATTCTGATATTCCTTTACAACTTTCCATTGATGCCGGAATTCAAGACACCATCCGTCAAGAGCTTCAGGCCGGTATTGATAAATTTCACGCTTTAGGCGGAACGGCTATTCTTATGGATACAAATACTTCTGAAATAATTGCAATGGTATCTCTTCCCGATTTTGATCCGAATCGTAAAATTAAAGTATCTGACCGTGCAACCTTTAATTTTGCTACAAAAGGTTTATACGAACCCGGTTCTGTTTTAAAAGTCTTTAATGCCGCTTTAGGACTTGAAAAAGGACATGTTAAACTTACAGATCGTTTTGATGCGACTAAGCCTATTAAACTTCGTTATAATGTCATTAAAGATTATCGCGGAGAAAATCGCTGGCTTGACTTGCAAGAAATCTTAATCTACTCCTCAAACATCGGTTCTGCTCAAATTGCGCTTAAAGTCGGAAAAGAAAAACAACAAAATTTCTTAAAAAGTCTTGGTCTGTTTTCATCTCTTAAAAACTTTGAAGTCGCTGAAAAAGCTTCTCCTATTCTTCCTCGTGTTTGGGGAGAAGCAACAACGGCTACCGTTGCTTATGGTTATGGTATCTCTGTTACACCTTTGCATTTAGCTACCGCCTTTTCTGCTGTGGTTAATGGTGGCGTATATCATCAACCGAGTGTTCTTTTGAGTGAAAAAACTACTTCAGAAGGAATACAAGTTTTATCTAAAAAAACTTCTGAAAATATGAGACAACTCTTGCGTGGCGTTGTTGTCGAAGGGTCTGCAAAAAGAGCCAATATCCTTGGCTATGAAGTTGCCGGAAAAACAGGAACAGCCAACAAGTTGGTTAACGGAAAATATATTGATAAAAAAGTCATGACCAGCTTTTTGGGAACGTTTCCCGTCTCAAATCCTCGTTATACTCTTATGCTCATGATGGACGAGCCTAAACCTCTCAAAGAAACTTGGGGATTTGTAACTTCAGGTTGGAATACTGTTCCTACAGCGGGTAACATTATTAAAGCGATTGCTCCTCAATTAAATATACAAGCTAATTACGATCTTGAAGAAATGCGTAACAACCGCATTATTGAAGCTGCTTATGAACGTTAAGTTATATTTTCTCAATAAGGCTTAAAATATGTATTTTTATTCAATTTTCATTACAGGACGAACATTTTTGTCGGTAGTGTAGGGATATGTCTTGACATACCAATAGAACCCTCCAGAGGAAAGCCAACACCATGCGTGATTAGAGGTGTACTCGGATGATGACCAATAATAGGCAGAAGCTGTTAAATCTGTGCCATTTGCTTGTGAGATTGCTGCGTTTATTTCCGTAAAATGAATATCAACCATATTCCAAATGCCTGCAGACGGCAGACACCACTTGCCTTTGGTATTTTCAGCTCCTGTTGGCACGTAATTTTTTGCTTCCGCTGCAGCAGGATACTTCGTTTCACCTAAAGCTAACATGGCTTCTGTATTTTCACAACTTTTCAAATCACTTACCGCTGTGCGTTCTATTGTATAATTTGTTATTTCCGGTATATCGACATATTCTTCAGACCATTTCACTGCGACTCGCGCATTTTCCAAAGCCATAATCCACTTTTCATTGTTTTCATCATAAACTACAACACCTATTACTTTTTTTGCCGTTGTATAACTTTTTGAGCAAGTTCCATCACTATAATAATAAGAACCGTAAGTACAATCAGGATTATTTATATTTTTATTAGGACAAACCCAATAATTGCCAAAGGGACATTTGATACCGCCATTTTGACAAGAAGTTTCGCTATAACCTAAACTTGCGCAATCTTGTGTCGCAACGCATTGTGCCGAAACATTGCCCGCAGCAAAAGGAGCTGTTAATAAAACCGAAGTTAATAAAGTAATTTTTCTCATTTCTTTTCTCCTTTCTAATCGAGGCAATAAACATAATTGATATTGAACGGACATTTTACGGATTTTCCCTCACAGCTTTGTTGCGCATAACCCCAAGCCGAACAATTTTGGTTAAGAGAACACCAGTCTAAACCATTACAGACACAAGCTCCTTGCGAAGCATTCCAAACATAACCGCTTGCGCATTTGCATTTTGAATATTTACTGTTACAAGCTGTTCCCTCTCCTCCGGCATAACCCGTGCCTGTACATGAATATTTGAAAGAACTAGAACAAATACATGTACCGGTTGAGGCGTTCCAAGTATAACCGCTTGCGCATTTGCATTTTGAATATTTACTGTTACAAGCTGTTCCATCTCCTCCGGCATAACCCGTGCCTGTACATGAATATTTGAAAGAAGTGGCACAAACACATTTCTTTTGACTATCACTCCATTCGTAATTATTGGGGCAGTTGCATTTTTGATAATAAGTTCCGCTATCATCGGAACACGTACTTCCACTTCCGCCTTGTGAACCACAAGATGAGGCGGAAACATATTTTTGCAGGTCGCATTTAATTTTATATTTTTTACCACTACACGATTGACATTCGCCGTTGCTTACATATCCCGATGGAATAGAGGTATATTTATATGCCGAACATAAATTACAACATTCTTTGTATTTTCCGTCGCAGGCAATTCCGGAACCTTGTTCATCAGCTCCGTTACAAAGTTTGTTATATTCGGGAAGACATTTACAGGTATGATAAGAACTGTCATAAGGACAATTACTGCCAATTGTACTTCCTGTCGGACAGGGTGTGTTTGTAAAACCGGCATCTTGACACAACTCTTGCGGTGTTCCATGGTCATCGGGATTTCCTCCACCTCCGCCACCACCGTTGGGACTTTCTAAATTGCCAAACTTGTCATGCGCACATTCTCCGGTGTCGGTTATGAAACAAACGTTCGCGACTTTCATACCATTTTCTATTTTTTTATCAAAAAGATGTGATGATAAAAAGGGTATTTCTTGAGTATGGCGTATGTATGTGTGATGTATGTGTAAAGTAGGGATGCCAGACTTGGGGATGGAATCAGGTATTTTAATTGAAGCATACGACAAATTTCCGCCGTTAACACATAAGCTGACAGCAGACACGAATAGTGCTTTGGAAATACTCTTCATCACATCCTCCTTTTTATCATCACGACTCTAGTCTATCATATTTGTCGCAACAATGCAATCAATATTTTTGATAAACAAGGAGAAAAAAGACATAAAAAAAATCAGGAATTTTCCTGATTTTTTTTATTTTTGCTCTAATCTTTATCTAACTGTTCATCTAAAGATTTTTCCAATTCTTCAAGCTCTTGCTCATCGAGCTCTACTACCGGAACTTTATACGCCTCATTAAACCAATTTCCCAAATCAACATCTGCACAATGTTTTGAACAAAAAGGGCGATATTTATTGTCCGAGGTTACTAATTTTTTACATATCGGACAGCGATAAGTTTTTATTACTTCAGACATAGTTATTTTTCTACTCTTCCTGTTCCTTTGCAGGTCGGACATTCAACACTTAAAACATCATTTAAAGACGGACGCCGGCGAACTCTTATGATTTCGACGTTGCCGGCTTTACTCAATCCAACAACATGTGTACGAACGCTATCTTTAGCAAATTCTCTTTCTAAAACCGCAAGGACGGGTTTCATATAACGATATTCCGAAGAACCTGCAAAATCTATAATTATTTTTCCTGACAAATTTCTTAAACGTATTTGCTTGGCAATTTCAACCGCTGCTTCTTCATTTAAATGTGATATTGAACCATTCCCTCTGTCTTCTCCACTATCGACATCTATTGCAACAAAAGCCTTCGTTTCCTCTATAAATACTCTACCGCCACTTTTTAATCTTACTTCTTTTTCCATGGCTTCAAATATTACTTCATCTAATCCATACTGCTTAAAGGGTTCATTGATTACTTCAATTTCAAAATCACCATCAAACTCATCTTTAATCGATTCTTCCATATTATGTGTGTTGACGATGATTTTATTTAAACTCATTGAATTGGCTGCCATATATTCGAATAAGGGATTCCCTTTGGCATATAAAAGACATGGAGCCGATGCAACCCGTGCTTTGGCTCTGACCGAATCGTATTTCTTTCTTAACTCGTCCATTTCATCCATAATTTCATCGGCTTCGGCATCGGCTGCCGCTGTTCGAACAATCCAACCTTCTTGTCCTAGACTGTTATTAAAAACTAACTCGTGCAAACTTTGCGCCTTTTCTTCAGGCTCTACTCGTGAAGACACTTCTACTTTTGTACGATATGGACAATAGACTAAATACGTTCCCACAAACTGCAAACCTCGGATAACCTTTGCTCCTTTCTCGGCTCGTTGTTCTTGAGAAACTTGGACAACTATACTTTGACCATTTGTGTATTCGGCTTCTTTTAATCCTTGCTCATCCGCATTCAAAAAAGCATCTTTGCCATCACTTATATCAATCATATACCCAACCCGACCATTGGCTGTATCTAGTTTATGAGAAATTTTTCCTAAATAAACATTTCCTTCCATAGCTTTACTACTGTCAAAAATATCTATTTCCTTTAACTCACCTTTTTCCATTAATGCAATGCTCGTTAATGTGCCTTTTTGTTCATATATGATTGTATCTATTGTCATTTTATTCCTACACCATTCAATAATTTTTTTGCTTCACATAGCGGAAGACCTATTATACCACTGTACGAACCTATTATTTTAGAAACATACGCTTCCATTATACCTTCTATTTTATATCCTGAACATCCTTGCCATTCTTGACTTGATACATAATGTAAAATTTCTTCTGCCGACATTTTTTTCATTTTTACTCTTGTGTCTATAAATTTTACTGACGGGATACCCTTTCTATCAACGACACAAACAGCACTCAAAACATGGTGTGAACGTCCTGATAATTGTTCTATTACCTTTTTTTCTTCATCTGCTGTTTGAGCTTTATGTAAAAGGCGTCTTCCGACACAGACAATCGTATCTGCTCCAAGAACTACTTCTCCCGGATTTTCCGAATATACTTTTAGAGCTTTTTCTTTTGCCATTCTTTTAACATATGCTGATGGCTTTTCCCCTTTATGCTCTCGTTCATCTATGTCCGCTGAAATAACAGCCTTTGCCTCATAACCTATCTGAGATAAAAGCGCTTTTCTTTGCGGAGATGATGACGCTAATATAAAATCTTTTATTGGCATCTTAATATTACTGATTTAGATAGCATCATCGTCGTAGGTTTTCTCCATCCTTTCGTGTCTTTCTTGAGCTTCTACAGATAACGTTGCTATCGGACGTGCTTCTAAACGACCTAGTCCAATTGGTTCTCCTGTTTCTTCGCAATAACCATAGACACCATCTTCTATTCTTTGCAAGGCTTCATTTATTTTGCCTATTAACTTTCTTATTCTGTCCTTTGTCCGCAAATCTATCGCTTTATCCGTTTCCATTGAAGCTCTGTCAATATCATCCGGCTGATTTAAACCTCCTTGGCGTAAATCGTCTAACGTATCTTTCGATTGTTCAATTAATTCTTTTTTCCAATTTTCCAACTTTTGGCGAAAATACTCTATTTGATAATCATTCATGTATTCTTCGTCTTCGGTAGGTTTATAATCGGGAGGAAGGATTACTGCTGCTTCCATGATTCATACTCCTTTTAAAAAACTTTATTTTTTCCAGTATGCAAACTTCTCTGTTTTTAATCAATAAAAAAATCTTAATTATCACACTCATTTCATCAGTTTGGCCAATTCGACTTCAACACGGAGTTCTATCTCTTCCAGCAGCTCCGTTAATCTTTTATCCGCGCTTTCGTAGCTTTGTTCCTTAACAAAACGCGATATTTCTATTAATCTCTCTTTTGATATGCTCCCAATCAACAATCCATCACGTATTTCTTCAAGTCTTTCTATTAAATTTTTCCCTCGCTTTAAAAGCTTCTTTTTTATTTCTTCTTCTTCATTTTCTCCCGCCATTTGTAATGATAACAAGGCATCAGTTGCACTTACTCCCGTGTTAGATGTTATTTGTGGACTTTCTTCTTTTGAAACTGTTTTTTCTAAAAAAGAACTAAAACTCGCTCCCGAACTGACCTTTTTGTTTTTTCCTGTTTTTAACTCATTAGAGCTTTTATTAATTTGACTTACATCTATCATGGTCTTCTCCTTTTCCTATTGGAACTCCCATGTAATGGTGTTATCTTTGTCTCGTTTACAATCGCTCATGGCTCTACTTATATCCATGGGTAATTGATGTTTCGCATCTGATGCTGCTTCCGGCCACGCATACTTATTTCCATTAATGTCTAATGTTACTAAATCAGAGCTATCTTGTATTATCCAGTTTAAGTTTGCCAAAGTAACACATACATTGTACGGAAGCGTTTTATATGCTACTTTGAAAGATATGCTTCCCCCAGTTACTTCGACATCTCCGTATGGATGAACTATTTTATCATCGCTCCGCATATCTCCACTGACTAATTTTTCTTGAATAAGGGTTTCTGCACTTAAATTACTATAGTTTCCTTCAGCAACATAGCGTCTGTTAATCACCTTTTGCATTTCGACTATCTGGTCTGCAACTCGGCTCGCCTTGTAACGATCAAACATATTACTTACCAGTTTGGCTGCACTAGCGGCTAATACTCCTATGATGGCAAGCACACTAATTACTTCCATCATTGTATATCCCTGCTCATTCTCTCTCATCATGGCCGTTGCCCTTGTTCCATTCTTATCTTTATATTTATATCATTTTTTCTTCTCTTTCTCAATATATTTATCTTAATTTGCTTTAATTTTAATTAATATCGTATTAATTAATATCATATATATTTCTCTATGAACATTGTAATGTCTTTTATTAAGGAGTGTTTTTATGAAAAAATATTTATCCCTTTTGGCTGCTACAGCCCTATCTTTAACTGCTTTTTCTGCATCTGCCGAAGAAAATTTTGATTACCTCCCCTATGTCGGCCTTGATTACGCCTATACAAACGGAATTGCTCATAATTTAAGACCTAATTATAATTCTCTTAGTCTTAATGTCGGAACAGATTATAACCGTTTTTTCGGAACTGAACTCTTTTATCAATATTCTGATGATTCAAAAAAAGGGAACTATTTAAATAAAATTAAATCTTCTTTTCAAGCCGGAGGATTGGATATTTATGGTTATTTACCCTTAACTTGCAATCGCGAATTTGCTCTTTTGGGAACGGCAGGTATCGGATTGTATGATTTTAAATCTTCTTATAATAATCCTGCTGTTAAAGGTGGACATGACCATGGCTATGGTTATCGTGCCGGATTGGGCGTCATCTATTCTTTGGATAACAATTGGTCGGTTAGAGCCGTAGCTCGCTATGTCTCTTTGGATCAAATCAATGATTACGACCATTTAATGGAATATTCCGCAGGTATTCGTTATAATTTTTAACATGGTTAGAAAATGAAATTTTTACCTTTAATCCTTTCTGCTTTTTTATTCATTACTGCTTGTTCTGATAAAAAAGATGATAAACAATCTTCGCAAAGCAGTCTTTCCCAAAACGTTGAGACGCTCTCTGCGGATTTTTCTGATAAGGTTTTTCATTTCAATTTGGACTCTACTGAGCAACCTTGCTCAGAAAAAAGTGAAATTGTTTGTACTATTAACCTTGCTATTCAATGTACTCTCAATCCTAAACTCGATAAATGTTTAGCTCATAAAAATAATATGCCTAATTTCATTTTTATGGAAGATGAGTTTTTAGGGCGTCCAACAGAACTATCTTATCAAATTACGAAAATCAAGCCTCTTCCCAATAATCAATATGAAGTTTTTACTCTCGGTACTTGTAATGGTAACTGGTTTGGATTGTGCAACGGAAAAATTATCTATGTTATGAAAAATGACAATGATAATTGGTCTATTGTTGATATTTACGCTATAGAAAATAGCTAATTTTTCTCAGCCCCTCGGTTGTTTTTCTTACCTAGGGGCTTTTTCTGATAAAATTATTGACTTTGTTTTTTTAACGTCTAAAATGTTTCTGTTATGTTTTAATTTTAAGGAGATATCTTTTGGCGGACTTTTGTAAAAAAAATATTATCTGGGATCTTGACAATACTCTTTATCGTATCACTCCCGAATTTGCCGATATGCTTGATGAAGCAACTGCTGTTGCTGCCGTAAAGGATTTGGGGGTCAATCTCTCTCTTGAAGATGCTAAAAGTAAAGTAAAAGAGTCTTATCTTGTTTACAGAGACGGCGGCGAAGTCTTTGTTCGTGATTATGGCATTTCTCCTAAAGATATGTTTTTTGCTTATCACAAAAGAAAACCTATTGCTCCTATTGTTCCTTATGAACATTTACTTGAAAAACTGCAAATACTTCCCTGTAAACAGTTTATTTTTTCTACAAGTACACGCGATGTGTGTGAGAAAATTTTAAAACACATCGGCCTTTATGACTTCTTTAAAGGGCGTTTCTATTCTGTTGAAGATTTTAATACTTATAAAAAGAACGAAAATGCCGATGTCTATAAAAAATTATGTGAAAAAATTGATGTTTCTCCTAAAGATTGTATCTTTGTTGATGACAGCTATTCAAATTTAGAATTTGCTAAAGAAATCGGTATGACTACCGTTCGCATTTACTATAATCAAAACTCTGCAAAAGATAAAACCTATATTGATGCTGCTTATAAAGGTATTCAATCTTTCTTGGAAGATTTACCTTCTCAGTTAAAAAAATGTGATTTTTAATGATGTGATTTATAATAGCGGCATAAATTCCCTTCAAATTGGTAATTTTCTGTTCTATCGAGTTTTCCTTGCTCTTTTAACAGTTCTGCTTTGAAAAAATTGACTAATGGTTCTATTTTTTTTAAATACACTTCTGTTTGAGATTGTATGCTTGGCTCTATTTGTTCTTCAGAGTTTACAAGTTGCGGCTCTATACCTTTCAATATCGCTCGTACCGATTTTTGAAATTTAGGTAAAAAATATTCTAATGCCGTAATATTGATTTGTTGATGTGTCTGTTCATGTCGCTTTACTATATTTTGTTCACAACTTTCTTCTCTTAAATCACTTGCCATGTAGATTGTCGGATTTTGATAACCTATATAAACTTTTACTTTTTCTGGAACGACACAATATTTTCCGTTTTCCAGCATCTGCGCCGTTGCATCTATTGAGACTTGATAATTTACTCCTACCGTAGCTAATCCTGATGCAAATAAACCATGTTCAACTATTCCGTATTTTTTACCTAACTGCGTTAATTGTCGTTGATTATTGCTCTGATCATAAATGAGTTTACCGTATGAACTGTAAAATTCTATTTCCGGTTTTTTTTTGAATTTATTACAAGGTGATAACCCCTGCGCTGCTGACGCAATTAAATTTATTTTTGCTAAAATTATTAATACAATAAAAAGTTTTTTCATGTATCTTATATTAAATTCCATTTATTAATTTTGAGTTACAGAAATGATAAATTTTTTGCTTACCTTACTCTTCTTTATTTGTTCTTTTCCGATAAATGTTTGGGCTCAAACTAGCCTTTCTTATCAAAGGAAATCTTTAACTCCTGATTTTTTTGTTCCTCAAAATGCCTTGAACGTTCAAGAAAAACTTCCTCCAATTCGTTCCTCTTCTGTTGTTAAAATAAATTCCTCCATTTCACATATTCAAAAGAATCCTTCTTCTTCTGAAGCAAACGAAGAAGTATCTGCTAATGAAAAAATTTCTGAGTTCGATTTTAAGACTTTAGCTGAGACACCTCGTTATAAACAAAACTATGATACCTATTTACAAAGTATTAAAAATGTTGCCCTAACTGGTGTGATTCCTTCTAATCCTGAACTGGAGGAGGATTTAAAAAAAATGGACTCTAATGAACGATTTCTTGTAAAATAAATTAAAATCAAACTAAAAAAAACACGAGATGTTTTCCCGTGTTTTTTCCTTTACTCTACTTACTTTTTCTTCTTGTTGGGGCTTTGGATACGGCTATTGCCTTTTCTAAGTCCTTTTCTGTACATAATCCTATGGCCACCGGATTTTTAGCTCGGATATTTGCCATATCTTTGTGAGTTCCTTCTCTAATTGATTGAATTGTCGGTTTAGTTGTTCCAACAAGTTTACATATTTGACTATCTGTAACTTCTGGACAATTTTTGATTATCCATGCTATTGCATTCGGCTTGTCACTTCTTTGTGAAGGTGATAAAACCTTTTTGGCTTTTGCATTTCTTTCTCTAACATTTAATTCCATCACATTGGCTCTTAATGTATTGTTTTCATCGCTTTCGCAACGTTTTATTTCCTCCAATGTTAATTGGTTTGTCTCTATCGGACTAATGCCCATGATATTAAATGCTACATCTCCATCGGCTATTGCTTGAATTTCTAATTCGTGCAATTCACAAAAATCAGCTATTTGTTTAAATGTTAATGTTGTGTTTTCTACTAACCACACTGCCGTTGCTTTAGGCATTAAAGGCGCTGTCATTTTCTATATCCTTTCAATAAAAAAACATTCTCTTCTTGGGCTAAGAATAGAGAATGTTTTACTTTTATACAAGTTTTTTTTATATTTTTTTGTTAAAATTTACTATTATTGTTATAAATATTCGCCATATTTAAATATCCGACTTCTAACATTTGCGCTGCTGTCTGATATCTTTGCGCCTGTATTGCCAGTGCATTTACCGATGACAAGGTTCCATTAACATTTGTCATGGGAACTGTAGATTTTTTGTTGTTTTTTGTATCATCAGAGGCTTGTTCTGTCGTAACATAATCGTGCTTGTATGTTTCTCCTTGTTTAATTTGTAATAGATATGGGACTTCTTCTCGTGAATCGAAATCTTCGGAACGGCTTATTTTTATATAATAATCTCCTTTTTGAGCACGATATTCTCCGTTAAGAATCTTTTCCATATTTGCATATTCTTTGCTATCTACATCTGCCGTACTATCCCCGACTAAAACTTCTCGTCCATTCTTTACCATATAGACTTGTATTTGTAATCCCTCTCCGGCTGAACCCAACAAACCGTAGGCTTCTTCTTTTTTCTTTAATTCTTCTTGCTCTTTGGCATAACCTTCCGGATCTGTTATTTTTTTTAATTCATTTAATTTTGCTTCATATTCTGATAAATCCAAAACGCTATCTTCGTCACTTTCTGTTCCGCTTCGCAAACCTATCGTTAATTTTCCATTAGACTGAACCTGTATCTTATATATATCTTGTGTATCATATTTTGCTAAATTTCCTATGGCACTGACGCGCGCATAGTTTAAACGCATATACCCTAAATCTCTTGCGTTTGCAAAACTTTCATCCACATCGTTGACATCCGTAACGGTCTTTTCCCAGTGATTTACACCATTATCATCAACGTTTGTTGCACTTGATATACTACTTACCATAGTTTTATCCTCTTGTTTTCCATACCTTTTTAGTATATCACAAAATTAAACATCATGCAAGTTTTCTTGCTTATTCTGTTATCAATTTATAAAGAGGAATATTTTCCTCACTTCTTTCCAGGTTTTTCTCCCCCAGAAAATCTAATTGATAATGGCTCGGAATACCCCTATCATACAATTTTCCTTCTATCAGCACCTCTCCATCATAGGTGTTATCTAATATATCTAATATTAAAGAATTTTTGTCTGGATATGTTTCTATGTCTCCTTCTACAATATTTAATTTGTGTGCTATAATAATATCGTCATCATTTAATTCATTAACATATATTTCTGAATCTCTTAAAAATTCTATTGCAAAATGCAATGCTTGATTTACTTCTGAAAATGCTATGCTCCGATACTTACTTTCTGCGCTTTGTATTAGTTCTGTTCCTTCAAATTTTCCTAATAAATTCTTTATTATATTATCTATTGATTGCTTTATTTCTGCTTCTTTCCTTGGATTGTTTTCTGCATTATTTAGTAAAATTCGCGTTTGACAACTCAAAATACTCCCTTTATAGGATTCTTCTTTTTCTTGTGTTTCTGAACGAACTTCCTCTTTTTCTTTTGTATTCTGTTGTTTTTCCGGTATTATTATTTCTTCTTGATGAGGTATTATGTTTTGTTGTCGCCATTTATAAAATGTCAAATGCAAAATTTGACTATCTAAAGCCTCTCTTCTTAATAATTGCATCATTAAATGAGCTCCTACTCCTGTTAAAAATATGGCAACTCTGTTTTCTTTATAACTCCTTTTGGCTTCATAAAACTCGGAAACTTCACTATTCTTTCCATCTAAAACACTAAATGCCTCATTCAACAGTGAGTTAGCCTCTGCTATATTTAATTTTTTTATTCTTGCCAATTCCATACAACCACCAAATAGAACCAATTTTATTCCAAAACGGTTAAAATCATCGTTCAATGGTGTTTTCGAATCCAAATTTGCTATAATATTACTCAAAAAATTTATGATATAGTGCTTATCTTCAATATCCGCATCCGGATATGTCGGAATTACTCCTGGTTCTAATTGCTCATCTATATTATATATTTGCAATATTCTTTGCGCTTTCTTGAGAAACTTTCTTTCTGGAACAATTTTTTCTTTTGTTTTTCGACGTAATCCGAATACATTTAAAGGTATTTTCTTTAATATTAGCGGGGTTGCTGTAATAAGGAAAAGTCCAAAAAAGAATAAAAATAAAAATGTTTTCGAAGCCTTTTCGGGGATAAATTCCTCCAACAACGGCATACTCAAACTAACTATTATATGCGCAAATAACAAACTGAATATGACTATGAAAAATAATTTTATTAAGGCTTTTACTATTGAACCTAATGAGTTTTCTTCTTCGTTTAGTGCATCATATATAGTGTTACGAAATTTTGTACTTTCTTCCCCTTCGGACTGATAAAAGTCATTGTAATCTTTTGATATATTCTTGCTTTTTTTCTTCTGCGCCAAACTTACAAATTCTATACTTTCCTGATAACTATTATCTAAAACATCAAATTTTTCACAAATTAATTTAACCGATATATTCTCGTGTTCTCTATCCCTGGCATATTTCACTGCATTTAAACGTTGTTCTACTGGAAACCTTTCTTCTAATTTCCATCCATCACCTTTATCTGTATAGACTTCATAGTGCGTTATATCGACCATTATTTTTCCTTTGATACAAAAAAACCCAAGTTTATTCTATAAAACTTGGGTTAATAAAGCATAAATAATCTTCTTTTTTAACTAGCTGGCACTTGCCTTTTTCATAAAAGCACCAAATTTATTATTAAATTTTGATACTTGACCACCTGTATCTACCATTCTATGAATACCTGTCCATGCCGGATGAGATTTTGGATCTATTTCCAAATTCATTTTATCTCCAGCTTTTCCCCAAGTGGATCTTGTTTTAACTTCTGTACCATCTGTCATTACATATGTAATTTCATGATAATCGGGATGAATTCCTTTTTTCATCTTTATTTTCTCCAAAATTCTATTTTTTTACAAATTTAGTGTCTTTATACATTAGAGATTTTAATAACGCAAGCATTAATTTACATATTTTTAATTTTTTTCTCTTTTATTCTAATTCAAAAATATCTACCGTATTTACTCGTTCATCTCCACTCGGGATATTAATAACCTTTATACTATAATTTTTATATCCTTTGCCCAATAAATAGGAACGAACTGCTATTGCTCTATCCAAACTCTGTTTCTTTCGGTAAAATACTTCTTTTCCGTCATCTAAATTGTATGACGTAATGGCTATTTTATTATTAGCTATATCTTTAAATCCTCCAATAATTTTATCTATTTGGGTTTTATCCTTATCCGTTAACTCAGATGAATCTTCTGAAAATAAAATTGTTTTACTTATTATGTTTTCCTCTGTTTTCGACTCTTCATCCTCACCCATTTCGGATTCAGCCGTTTGATTTTCCGATACATTTTGCTTCAATGAAACATTTACCATTTTTGTTTCCATCGGGCTATTATCAACTTCTTGTTTGGTATTTATTTCTTCTGGTTGTTTTTCTTCCGATACGGAAAGCGGAATACTTATTTTATCACTATTTTGAGATGGCAAAACCGTATTGGTTTCTTCTGAATTTTGTTTTAAAGCTGCTTTAAGCGTATTTATGTTTTTTTGTTGTTCTTGAATTTTGATTTCTTCCGATAGTTGCTCTGGTTCTTCTTTCTTTGATTCTATTTCAGGTGCTTCCTCTATTTTTTTCTTTTTTACGGCTAACGATTTTTTCTTTTTAGACTGTTTTGACTTTGAAACATTTGTTTTTTGAGGAGCTTTTTTTTCTTCTTTTACCTCCGGAAACAAAGGTTGTGCCGGTGCGGAAAAACTATTGGATTGCAAACTATTCAACACAGAATAATCTATATAAACATCATCTTCTGCACAGCTTGTGGCTATATGCGAAAAAATGCTTATACTTAATACTGACAATGACAACAATAGTTTTAACCGCATCTTTTTTTCCTTAAAATATGATTACTTACTAATTAAATCATATAATTTGTTATTTAAATTTGCATTAACAGCAATAATATCTCCCGAAGAAATTACCGCACTTATATCTTCTGTTCTGATATCTTTTTGATTTATATCATAAACATAGCCTCCGGCTTCTTTTACTAA
Organism: uncultured Alphaproteobacteria bacterium; assembly: GCA_944390275.1. GTDB lineage: Bacteria > Pseudomonadota > Alphaproteobacteria > RF32 > CAG-239 > HGM16780. The sequence goes on along the minus strand of CALXPL010000002.1, from coordinate 8,396 downwards.
GAGAATTCCCGCTGTTATATCTGTTGGATTTTGAGCATATGAAATAAATGCATCTATTTTTCCAGAAGCAACATAGGCTAAGTCAAGACTTGTATCTCCACTTGTTCTTATGCCTCTAACTTCTGAAATTATTTTATTTTGCAATAATTTATATTCATCATGAGATGAAACTTCCATTGCTATTAACGACTCGGGAAGTTCTTTGCGTGATGAAACTCTTAATCGTTCATGATTGCGAAAACCCTCCTTATAGGCTCCCATTCCCTTTTCTGCAAAAAACATTTCATCGGTTACAGGATTATAAATAACTGCCGCTAATATGGTATTATTCTCACACATTGCTACTGTCATTGAAAAACATGGGATTCCATGAATAAAATTATTCATTCCGCTTATAGGAGATATCACAAAATACCCACCTTGCGGCCTGTTCTTACCATCTTCTGCAAATACATAGCCGGGGCGAAGTTTTTGCAATTCTTGCCTTAATGTTCTCTCTGCTTTGTTATAACCGTTTGCTACAAAATTTTTATAATCCTTTACAGATGATTGCAATTTTTCTATTTCGCCAAAATCCCTGTTTAATGATGTTGCGGCTTTTTTTACTGCTGAAATTAAATTTGTTAAATTGGGAGATAGGTATGACATTATTTTGCTCTTTCCACATAATTAGCTTCTGCTGTTCCGACGACAATTTTATCTCCGGCCGAAATAAATGGAGGAACCATAACGCGCACACCATTGTCTAATATTGCTGGTTTGTATGATGACGCTGCCGTTTGCCCCTTAACAACGGGTTCTGTTTCAGAAACTGTGCAGGTTACCTGCAACGGAAGTTCAACAGATATGGGCTTTCCATCTATAAAACTGATAATTACTCCCATTCCATCCGTCATAAACGGCCGCGAATCTCCTAAGATATCTGAAGGAAGTGTAAATTGGTCAAATGTTTCACTATCCATGAAAGTTAATCCTGTCCCGTCTTCAAACAAAAATTGGCAGTCTTTTTCTTCAACCATTAATTTCTCAACCGTATCTTCTGTTCTGAAACGTTCATTTGTTTTTGTACCTTCTTCAACAGCCTTCATTTCAACCTGCATAAAAGCTCCGCCTTTGCCGGGTTTTATATGCTGTGCCTTCACAATTGTCCATGGTTTCCCTTTGTATTCAATTACCCAACCTATTCTGATTGATCCTGCAAGTTGTTTCATTTTCTTTCTCCATATTTACAATGTTAATTATGATTTTTTGACAAATTAATCTAATTTTCTTTTTTTAGCAATAAGAATCTTATACATTTTTTCATTTATTATGGCGATATCTGTTTGATATTTCTCTATCTCTATTCCTTCTTCTCGGCAAAATAGAGCGGACTGAATTAAAAAAAGTTCATTGTACCATGAAATAATTTCACGCGTTTGTTCATCTCCGTCTTTCCAAACATTAAAAATCAAAAAGTCCGGTTCACATTCACTTATTAACATGGCTTCATGACGGCGATTCCGTGAAATAACCCCTATTATTGCATTCTTAGAACATCCTTTTACCGCTTTTTTATAGTCTGTTACAACGTTTTGGGATTTGCTCAAATCTATAACAATGCCATCTGCCTGAAATTCTTTTTGTCTCTCTGCGGCTAACCCTCCTATTAACAAAACTATCTTTTCTAATTTCCCTGCTTTGTTAATAAAATCTCTGATAAACTTTTCTGATAATGTGCTTTCCAACAAATAACAGGATATATCTTCTTCTTGAAGATATTTATCACTTTCTTCATTTATGTATAAAATAAACTTTTGCATAATCCGGTTTGCTTCTTGAAATTTAATGTTTATGCCTTATTATGTTTTCGTGTTTAATATACGTGATTAATCCCTTAAAAGGAAGTAAATTCGGTATGGAAAGTAAAAATACTTGTTTATCAAAAACTTATCAAGCTCTTACCGCTTTGCAAAATTCTCTTACCTCTTTAGAATCGGAATGGGAAACTAAAGAAATTTCTTTGAAAAAGCGTTTTGCCGATAAGGAATCTTTATTACTTCAAAAACAAAAAGAATTGGACAATATTAAAAAATCCTCTGCTCATGCTATTAGCAGCATGGAAGTTATCATTAATAAAATTAACAATGTGTTGGAAAAAAATGGCTCAGATAACAATAACTATTAACTCTCGCGAATATGCCGTTGCCTGTGAAGACGGGCAAGAAATGCATATTTTAGAGTTAGCTCAAATTCTTGATAGCAAAGCTAAAATGTTAACTCAGGCTACCGGACAAATTAACGAAAATATGCTCTTGGCTATGGTGGGATTACTTCTTGCTGATGAATTGACTGAATTAAAAAAAGGGAATCCTTTAGTTATTCCAAATCCTGATGCTGTGGATAAGTCTGAAATTGATAAAGAAGACGATTTGCTTGCTAATCAGCTTTTTTTAGTCGGCGAACGCATAAAATCTATTGCAAAAAAAATCGAATCATTGTAAGCTAATGAACATAGAGGAGGTGCTGTCTCTCTCGTAGTTTCCGTAAGTCTACCGAGCCAACACTTTTTTATAGGGAACTGTCTCTGAGCAAATCGTGGTTTGTTTATATGGTGCCCACTTATTTGACAACGGTTCGTGTTTGAATACATATATACGGTTATGATGGCTCTCCTCGCTTTGGTTTTAATTTTTTTACAAATCCCGTAAGGGATTTTCTTTTTTTATAAGGGTTATATTTTGAAAATAATATATTGTGGAGATGTTGTTGGACGTGCTGGAAGAGATGTGGTACTCAACAATGTTGATTTTCTAAAAAATACTTACAAAATAGATCTCTTCCTTGTTAATGTTGAAAATGCTGCTCATGGTTTTGGCGTTACCCCCGGAATATGCCGCGATTTTTTGCAAGCCGGCGCTGACGTCTTACTTACAGGCAATCACGTGTGGCAACAACGTGAAATCATCCCTTTTCTTGACTCTTGCCCCTTTATTATTCGACCGCTTAACTATCCTGAAACTCTCCCCGGAAAAGGAGCTGTTGAATTTCAACTTGCAAACGGAAAAAGAATTCTTGTTACTCAACTGCTTGGACGTCTTTTTATGGAAGCTGTCGATTGCCCCGTACAAGCAATTGATAAACTTCTGAAAAATTACATTCTTGGAAAAAATATTGATGCTATTTTCGTTGATGTGCACGCTGAAGCAACATCTGAAAAACTCTCTTTAGGTTATTATCTTGATGGTAAAGTTTCAGCTGTTACAGGAACTCATACGCATGTTCCTACTGCTGATTTCAGACTTTTAAGAAAAGGGACGGCTTATATTACAGATGTTGGAATGTGTGGGGATTACGACTCTGTTCTTGGTTTTGAGATTGAAGAGCCTATTAATCGCCTTTCTCGAAAATATACTGGCGGAAGGTTATCCGTATCCAAAGGAAAAGGGACACTCTATGCCGTTTTAATTGATATTGATGATAATACGGGGTTGTCTAAATCTATTCAACAAATCGTTTTATAAGTTTCTATTTTCTGTAATAAAAAAGGGAGAGTTTCCTCTCCCTTTTTTATTATTTTTTATTTTAGAATAATGACAGCACTGATTGTGATGATTGAGATGCCAAGCTCAAGGCATTGACACCAAGTTGTTGTCTGGTTTGAAGTGCCAACATATTTGCCGACTCTTCGTTCATATCGGCTAATGTCAAATCATCTGCACCTTCTGTCAATACATTCATTAAGTTTTCTGTAAAGTCTTGACGGGTTTGTACGATTGAGTAGTTATTACCAAATTCTGATGCCATATTACGCAATTCCGTAATAGCTCCTTCTACTGCGGTAATTGTCGCTTCTACTTGGTCATTGGTTGACCAATCTTCTACCGCTGTTAACCCTAATCCTCCTGATGAAGCATCATCTCCTTTTACTTCGATAAACGAGCTACGGTCTTCATTGAAGATTACCTTCAAGTTATCGCCTTTTAACAAGTTTACACCTTTGTAAGATGCATCTGAAGCCAATTGGTCTATTTGAGTTAAAATATCGTTAAATTGTTGCATTGACTCGTCACGAGCGGCTGTATCTATTTTACCACTTATGGTCATACCCATTCCGCCTTCTAAGCTAATTGAAGCTGTGAAATTGGCAGCATCAGGCTTTGCTTTAATAACAATTCCATCGCCGTCAGCATTTGCCTCAATTGTAAAATTAGCAGCACCATATGCTGTTGCATTGCTTCCTGTGGTTAAACCATTAATAACAGCCGTTAAATTATCAGCATCTCCACCGGTTGATTTTCCCTTAACATCATAAGTTAAAGTTACACCTCCAACTTTTAATGTCATGGTTGATTTATTTGCTGTTGCCGTTGTTGATTCTGCTAAATCATTTACAAACTTTCCACTACTTGCTGCCTCAGTTTTTATTGATGTATCACGGGCAGTATTGGCAACAGCTTTTGCTTGTTGTACAAAGGTTGTAATAGCTTCAATACCTTCATTGGCCGCTTTAATTGTTTGAATACCTTGACCCATACTATCCAACAACGACTCTAAGTCGCTTGCACGGTTCGTTAAGTTTTGTGCCGTGTAGTATGAAGATGGGTTATCTATGGCTGAGTTTACTTTTTTACCTGTTGACAATCTTTCTTGTGTTGTATCCATTAAACTTTGTGTACTTTGTAAGGACAGCAAATTTGTACGCATACTTGCTGTTAATGATATATCAGACATTCTTTTCTCCCATTTCTGTGGTTAATATAACAAAATAAAATTCGTTTTTATATTCAACTACTTTGTTTAATTTTTCGTTAAACCATAACTTAAAGTAATCTCTTGCTTTGAGGTGTCTGATTTTCTATAACCGGTTGTGTTGGCTGAATAATTTGAATATTGTTTCCACTTGGCATTCCCTTTCTCGGCAGATTTTTTTCTGGAAGTTGCTCATCAATGTATGACGCTATATTTGTGCCAAATGTTTTCCGAATATAACTCGTAATTTCTTTTGGAGTATCCTTAAAATTTTCAGCTTCTGTTTGAGCTTGTAAGACTTCATTTATTTTTAATGCCTTTTCTAACTCATCACGTTTTACTGCTGCTTCCGGAGCTCCTCGAACCGAAGCTATATTGTATAAAATATGTGCTTGGTAAATATTTTTTGGATAAACCTCTCCTGCTGCCAAGATATCTCCTAATTTTAACATGGCGTTAACATTACCTTGCATAAACGAGTTTCCTAAATATTTTACTGCATTACCATAGTTTTTGGTAATCCCTTCGCCATTCAAGTACATCAGAGCCATTGTATATTGTGCCTCATCAAATCCTGCCGTTGCCGGTGAACGTATAAATTCAAACGCTTTTTTATAATCTTGCGGAACAATAAAGCCTTTATAATAGGCATATCCCATCATGAATTGTGCCGTAAGATTTCCTTGGTTCGCCGCTTTAGCAAAATAATTCATTGCTTTGGCATTATCCTGCTGAACTCCGCTTCCACTTAGATATAAAAAAGCCAAATTTACTGCTGCTTCAATATTTCCCAACCCTGAGGCTTGAGTAAATAAAATTGCTGCCTTATATGGATTTTTTTTGGTTCCAACGCCACTATAATACAAACTTCCTAAATTGTTAATTGCAACATTATCTCCTTGAGCTGCCGCCATGGCATAATATTTAAATGCCTGTTCGTAATCTGATGTTACTCCGGCATCCGAATCGCCATACAAATACATATATCCTAAAGAAAGTTGTGCATCGATATTTCCTTCTTCCGCTTTTCTTGTCATGGTCTGTAAAAAAGTTTCGCGATGTTCTTCTGCTTCTTTAACAATTTCAGGATTCTTTTTGCCCGAAAATGAAAAATTCAAAAAAGAAAACAAGCCTTTTTGCTCTTCTTGATTTTCTGGAGCTTCTTGTCCTTTTATCTCATTATCCGAAATAACATCTTTATCTGTTACTGCTATTTCTGCTTGTTCCGAATCCAATGATTTATTTTCTTCTGCAAAAGCTGGGAAAACACTTAAAGCTCCAATTAAAACTGTTGATATAATTTGTTTTTTCATCCCCAAAGCACTCCATAATTTCTTTTACGGCATTGTAACAAACTCTCTTAAAATTACAAGAACAAAACAGGGCGGTATTTTTATTCCGCCCTGTTTTGTTTTTTCCTGTTTGCTTAGAATAATTTTAATACAGATTGTGCTGACTGTGATGCCAAGCTCAAAGCATTGACACCAAGTTGTTGTCTGGTTTGAAGTGCCAACATATTTGCTGATTCTTCATTCATGTCTGCCAAGGTTAAGTTATCAGCACCTTCTGTTAAAACATTTGTCAGATTTTCAGTAAAATCTTCGCGAGTTTGAATAATAGAATAATTGTTACCAAACTCTGATGCCATATTACGCAATTTTGTTATTGCTTCTTCTACAGCTGTTATCGTATTATCGACTAGTGTATTTGTTGACCAGTCATCAATTTGTGTTAAACCTAAGCCTGCTGAAGTTGCATTATCACCTTTAACTTCAAGATAAGAACTTCTATCTTCATTGAAAACAACCTTTAAATCATCGTTTTTCAAGAGATTTACACCTTTGTAAGATGCATCTGATGCCAACTGATCAATTTGTGTTAAAATGTCATTATATTGCTTCATTGAAGTATCACGAGCTGCTGTATCCAAAGAGCCATTAAGAGATAGACCAAAAGTATCGGTTGAAGTAATTGAAATATTGGATTTTTCAAAAGAAACTCCGTCTGCTACTGAAAAAACTATTGAATTTCCATCATCAGATTCAGCTATTTCTATAATATTCGTTAAACCAGCACCTGCCAATTCTCCGTCCAAACCTGTGGCAACGTCGTCCACTCCATCAGTTGTTTTAACTTCATAGGTCAAAGTCTTATCGCCTATTGTAATACTTATGTTCGTATTTGCCGCAGGAGCTTCAAATGTTCCTGTCGTACTAATTGATGGTTTTAGCGCCGTATCGCGAGCTGTATTAGCAACAGCCTTAGCTTGTTGAACAAACGAGGTGATAGACTCGATACCTTCATTAGCAGCCTTAATTGTTTGAATTCCCTGTCCCATACTATCTAGCAACGCTTCTAAATCGCTAGCCCTATTATTTAAGCCTTGCGCCGTATAATAAGAAGATGGGTTGTCTATGGCTGAGTTTACTTTTTTACCCGTAGATAGACGTTCTTGTGTCATATCCATCAAACTTTGGGTATTTTGCAATGATAAAAGATTGGTCCGCATACTTGCTGTTAATGATATATCTGCCATATTTTTTCTCCTGATATTTCTTGGATAAAATTCTATTTGTTTGTAGTTTCTACTTATTTTATCATCTTGTCCAAATTTTTTTTCAATTATTAACAGTTTTTTAATATTTTTTTTAACAACAACAAAAAAAAGAGGGAGACGATACTCCCTCTTTTTTGGTTTTCTCCTTTGTTTAGAACAATGACAATACAGATTGTGCCGATTGTGATGCCAAGCTCAAGGCATTGACACCAAGTTGTTGTCTGGTTTGAAGTGCCAACATATTTGCCGACTCTTCGTTCATATCGGCCAATGTCAAATCATCCGCACCTTCTGTCAATACGTTCATTAAGTTTTCCGTAAAGTCTTGACGGGTTTGAACAATTGAGTAGTTGTTACCAAATTCTGATGCCATATTACGCAACTCTGTAATAGCGCCTTCTACGGCCGTAATTGTCGCCTCTACTTTATCATTGGTTGACCAATCTTCTACCGCTGTTAACCCTAATCCTCCGGCTGTTGCATCATCGCCTTTTACTTCTATAAACGAGCTACGATCTTCATTGAAGATTACCTTCAAATCATCTCCTTTTAACAAGTTTACACCTTTGTAAGATGCATCTGATGCCAACTGATCAATCTGAGTTAAAATATCATTGAATTGCTTCATTGAAGTATCACGAGTTGTTGTATCTATTTCACCACTCATAGTTAAACCAAATTTCTCATCTGATATAATAGAAACAGCGACACCTTCCAATTTTTCTCCAGGCTTAGCAACAACTGCTAACGCACCGTCAACATTTTTAATTTCTACGTTTGTAATACCTGCTGTTCCCAAAGCACTCTTTAATCCAGTTGCAACCTCTCCAATTCCATCTGAAGTTTTAACATTGTAGGTTACTTCTTTTTCACCTATTTTCAGCTTAATATCTGTAGCTACACCAGGTGCTTCAAAAGTACCACTTGATTTTACTTCATTTTTACTTGCGGTATCGCGAGCCGTATTGGCAACAGCCTTAGCTTGTTGAACGAATGAAGTAATCGCTTCAATACCTTCATTGGCTGCTTTAATCGTTTGAATACCTTGTCCCATGCTATCCAACAAAGACTCCAAATCGCTTGCACGGTTTGTTAAGTTCTGTGCTGT
>CALXPL010000001.1 GCA_944390275.1 uncultured Alphaproteobacteria bacterium | reverse complement strand
TAAATGATTGCTCATCCTGTCTGTCTTACTTTCTTCAAAAGAATTTTCTTGGTTCCTTTAGAAATATCACAGACTTCATTTCTTCTTCTTAATATACCGTCTGCGTATCCCCTCTTCCTATTCACTACTTCTTTATAACTATCAGCGGCTTGTTTGCTTTGTTGTTCCAAGCTCTCGCCGGCTGACAAGAAGTGCTTATAAAACGACAGGGAATGAAAGTCAACAACTTTTTTAAAAAAAATATAACTTTTTTGTGAGTAAATAGATAAGTATTTGAATCTTTGCCATTTTAATTTAAAAAAAATTAAATTTTAAGGCTGTTAACAAACCAAAAATTAACGATTTTAGAATAATAATAAACAATTATCACCCAAACTCAAAACAGAACGGTGATTCGCAATGCTAAGATTCTCATATAAAATAATATGAAGATTCCTTAATATAAAGCATAATTTTACTTGCCAAGAAGCATTAGTTCTGTAATATAGGTTTGTTTAATAACAAAATTAGGAGGTTACAATAATAAAAGAGAGTACAAATGCGCCAGTACGTGAAGGTGACGGACCACGCATTAACGAAGAGATAAAAGCCAAAGAAGTTCGTTTAATTGATGCCGAAGGAGAAAATCGAGGCATAGTTTCAATAAAAGAAGCCTTAAATGTTGCAGAAGAATACGGACTAGATTTAATAGAGATTTCTCCGCAAGCGACACCGCCGGTATGTAAAGTTTTAGATTATGGCAAATACAAGTATGAAGTTCAGAAGAGAAAGAACGAAGCCAAAAAGAATCAAAAAGTTGTTGAAATAAAAGAATTAAAACTTCGTCCGATGATTGACACTCATGATTATGAAGTCAAAGTAAAGCAGGCAAAAAAATTCTTAAAAGAAGGAAATAAAGTTAAGTTTACCATGCGTTATAAAGGACGTGAGCTGAGTGCCAACGACATGGGTAAAGAAGTTCTTGACCGTTTGCTAGAAGATTTGGAGGGATTATGTAAACTCGATTCCGCCCCCAAATTGGAAGGCAAACAAATGATGATGATAATTTCCCCTGAAAAATAAAACAAGAAAGAGCCAAGCAAGGCTCTTTTTTTAAGCCCCAAAAACTTCTTGCCAAAATTTCGAAAATACTCTATTGTAAAGAAAAATTTATTATTAATTAAAATACATTATTATGAAAACAAAAGATTTAATTAAAAACGGAATCAAAACAATCGGAGGCTTACTCATTTTAGCTGTTGTTTTGCTGATTTCTTTGAGTTTTGAACAAAAGACACCTATTCAAGAAGAATCACTAGATTATTTTTCTTACAATCGTGCCCTGTTTGACAAACATCAAGAAGCCATAAAACAAGGTATCACGGAGTTATACGCAGCAAAAGCAGGATATCCGCAAGTAACTTATGAAGTAATGCAGGATTCGATAATCCCCGGAATGTTTTGCATTCAACATTATTTAAGCGCGAATGAAATCATCGGTATTTGTTACTACATGGGAGCTTTCGGCTGTGATAATTTTACACAAAACGCAGTCATTGAACTCTTAAACCAAGACAAACCGGCATTAGATTGCGCAGAAACGTTATGCTCTTATCGTCCTCAAGATAACTTAACGAACGAACAAATAAAGCAACGTTGGCTATGTGGAGCTGTCTTAGCAGGTCGATTCTCTGTTGCACAATTTATACAAGGCATGCAACAAAAGAACACCGAGCAAATAAAGAAATTATATTTTCTTAAAAACGGAAAATACGTTCCGCGTTATGATAAAGAAATCTAAATGACACAACAAAAAAAGAGCGGTACTCCGAAAGGAATACGGCTCTTTTTTTTATTTATTCGCTCACCGGACGTTCGAGAACGTAGTGAACAGCCCCCAGAGTAGGATCGGAAGCTGTAGAAACTAACCGGAAACCGACTTTATAGCACTTGGCTACTTCATAAGCCAAGTTTTCACCAATATAATACTTCCCTCCGTAAAGGAAAGTACAGGTTTCATCATCAAAACCGGCGTTTTTGACGATGAGAACCACGGTTTCAAATTTTTTACTTACCGGCGCGAGATAAACAGTCTTACCCTTTGTCGGCACAGCGGTTGTATCAACGGCCACGGAATCTGCAGCAGCTTTTACTGTTTCTACACTCTGAGCATTCATTGAAATTGCAGCCAAGCACATAGCAGCTGCGAAAAAAATTTTTTTCATAATTATTTATTTTTAATATTTGTCTAAAAACAATTATAGCAGACAAAATATACAAAATCAAGATTTTTAATAAAAATTTTTTTCGCTTTATAATTCATTAGGAATCTTCGGATAAACTAAACCGAAAACAATAAGAAAAAGGATTCGTTATGTTTGAAAAAGAAGTAAAAGAATTAAGTGAAGACGAAGCGAAACAAGAACTTGCTTACATTGCTTCAGAAATGGCAAAATCAGATATTGCCTATTATCAAAACGACAATCCTTACCTCACCGATGCTGAATACGATTCGCTCAAACGCCGCAATGAAGAACTGGAAAAAATTTTTCCGCATTTAAGACGCAAGGACAGTCCGTCACAAAAAGTCGGAGCCCCGATTCTCAGCGCATTTAAAAAAGTGACGCATCGCTTTCCGATGTTATCGCTCGGAGATGTTTTTAGTTCGGAAGAAGTTGACGATTTTATAATGGGGGTCAAACGTTTTTTAAACACCTCAAAAGATATTACCTTTATGGCAGAACCAAAAATTGACGGTTTATCTTTTTCCGCAAGATATGAAAATGGTCGATTCGTTCAAGGAGCAACGCGTGGAGACGGTATAACCGGAGAAGACATTACAGAAAATTTAAAAACGATTCGCCAACTGCCCCAATACATAGAAGGAAATGTTCCTGAGATACTGGAGATTCGCGGTGAAGTTTATATGGCTAAATCAGATTTTTTTGCCTTAAACAAGAAATACCAACAAGAAGGCAAAAAAACCTTTGCTAATCCGCGTAATGCCGCAGCCGGTTCTTTGCGGCAACTGGATGCCAAAATCACCGCCGAAAGGAACCTAAGTATTTTTGCCTATACATGGGGAGAAGTTTCCGAACGTGTCTGGACATCACAAGAAGATTTTTTCAAACATCTACAAGAGTGGGGATTTCCGATAAATCCACACAACAAGCTCTGCCAAAATCTCCAAGAAATTGAAGAAAACTTTGCAAAATTGAGCGAAATTCGTTCATCGCTTCCATATGATATAGATGGAGTCGTATATAAAGTAAATGATATCGCATTACAAGAAAGATTAGGTTTTCTCACCCGAACACCGCGTTGGGCCATTGCCCATAAATTTCCGGCCGAACAAGCAGTAACCAAAATAAATAACATACGAGTACAAGTCGGAAGAACGGGAGCTTTAACTCCTGTTGCCGATTTAGAACCGATAAATGTCGGCGGGGTAATCGTCTCACACGCAACTTTGCATAATGAAGATGAAATTAAAAGAAAAGATATACGCATTGGCGATTCGGTAATCATTCAAAGAGCCGGAGATGTAATTCCGCAAATTGTTAGTGTCATAAAAGAAAAACGCTCACAAGATTCGAAAGAATTTATATTTCCGACAACATGCCCCATTTGCGGAGCTCACGCCATTCGCGAAGAAGACGAAGCCGTCAGACGTTGCACCGGAGGTTTAACTTGTCCGGCACAAGCCAAAGAAAGAATAATTCACTTCGTATCTCGAGATGCCTTTGATATAACCGGTCTGGGAAGCTCTATCATTGAAGACTTCTATAATGATGGCATTTTAAAAAATCCGGCGGATATTTTCAGTTTAGAAGAACGCAATCAAGAAGGAGATTTATTTTCCCAACAAAAGAGTTCCGTTCTACATTTAGAACAAAGAGAAGGTTGGGGTAAAAAATCCGTTGAAAAATTATTTCAGGCAATCACCTTAAAGAAAAAAATTTCCTTACCGCGTTTTATCTACGCACTGGGGATTCGCCAAGTCGGTACGGCAACAGCCTTGCTTCTGGCTCGTCATTACGGAACATTTGCAAAATTCAAACAAGAAATGGAAAATAAAGAAACAGGTCCGCTAGTCAGTATTGATGGCATCGGAGCATCAATGGCAACCGATATTGTCGAATTTTTTCAAGAACAACATAATCAGGAGATAATCAATCGTTTGCTTGAAAGAATCACAGTAGAAGAATACATTGATACAACAAATTATGATTCGCCTTTAAGTGGGAAAACGGTTGTATTTACAGGAACCTTAGAACAAATGACACGTTCGGAAGCTAAAGCCAAAGCTCAAAGTATGGGAGCTAAAGTCGCCGGTTCCGTATCTTCTAAAACAGATTACGTTATTATCGGTGCAGATGCCGGTTCAAAAGCGGCCAAAGCACAAGAATTAGGAATTAAGATACTCAGCGAACAAGAATTTTTGGAATTAATAAACAAATAAAAAAATCAAGAAAGAAAAAAGTAGTTATAAACGCGAGCCATAACCAAATTAAAAAAGAGAATCAAGGGAGCGGACAAGAAGACGACCACCCAAACGTTAATCATATCCATACGCAAAGCAAAAAACAATCCACCGAAAACCAGATTAAAAACAATCATCAAAAGGAGCATAGGAAAATAATAACCTTTTGTACGAGTGAAAGCGGAAAGAATAGAACCGCTACGACCTAAAACAGCTCCAATCCAAGCCAAAAAAGGGCGAAGAAATAAATAAGGAGAAAAGACAGTAAATACAACATTTAAAACAATATCAACAGATTGAGAATCTTGCATATATTGCTTTAAGAAAAAAGTATAATTATCTTTCACTTCCAAAGAAACACCATTCATCACATAAGGCAAAAAAGGAAGCATAGCCAAAATCAAAACACAAAGAAAAACAAGGAAGATGATTTTCACGGAAGGAACTAAAGTTGCCAACAATTTCCAACTTAAAAGATAGGGTTCACGTTGAAACAAAAACCGAAAAAAAGCATAAGTAAAAGCGTAATAAGCAAAAGCCCAAAGCAAAAAATATTCTTGTGTCCAACCGCCAATAAAGACGAATACAGCAGAAAAAAGAATTTGTCCCAAAACAAAAAAACCCATGGCACGACTATTTTCCAAACAATAACCAATGGCTTCACGGAACATCTGTGAAGCAGAAAAACTTTTCGCATGCAACGATGTATTCATCAATAAAAACCCTCTTTTTTCTCGAAAAATAGCATGATTTCATAAATTGTCAATTAAAGACATTTTTTTCACCAACCACATAATCAAACAATAAAACCTCCCGCGGGAGGTTATTATAAATATTTATTTAGCTCAAAAATTAAATAGCGAGCACCGGGCGAACAAAGTAGGGGTTGCCGTTGTAGTTGTAGTAGTAGTCGTCCTTATCGTTGTTACCGAACGCCCCCTCCGAGGAACCCCAATACCACGCGTTGTTAGAGGAGTACTCGGACGACGACCAATAATAATAATAAAATGATGAAGATGAAAAAGCCGTTCCACTTGCCCGTGAAATCGCCGCGTCTATTTCCGTTCGATGATTATTAACCATATTCCAAATACCCGCTGACGGCAAACACCATTTCCCTTTGGTACTTTCCGCTCCCGCTGGTGCATAATTCTTGGCCGCTGCCGCCGCTGGATATTTCGATTCACCTAAGGCTAACATGGCCTTTGTATTTTCGCAACTCTTCAAATCACTTATTGCGGTTCGTTTCAGTGTATAATTTGTAATTTCCGGTACATCAACCTCTTCCGTTGACCATTTTACATTACTTCTCGCATTGTCTAAAGCCATTATCCATTTTTGATTATCTACGGTATCCATATAAACGACAACTCCGATAGGAATTCGTCCCGATACAAACTCTTTTATACAAGTTCCGTCATTATAATAAATAGAACCGTAGGTACAATCGGGATTATCTTTTCCTCGGTCGCAGCTTTCACTTTTACAAGCCCATGTATTGCCAAACGGACATTTGATACCGCCACTTTCACATGAGGTTTCCGTATAACCTAAAGCCGCACAATCTTGCGTCGCAACGCATTGTGCTGAAACTTTGCCCACAGAAAAAGGAGCCGTTAATAAAACCGAAGTTAATAAAGTAAATTTTCTCATTTCTTTTCTCCTTTCTAATCGAGGCAATAAACATAATTGGTATTGAACGGACATTTTACAGATTTTCCCTCACAGCTTTGTTGGGCATAACCCAAAACGGAACAATCTTGGCTTAGCGTACAGAAATCAAAGCCGGGACAAACACAAGCTCCTTGTGAAGCGTTCCATGTAAAACCACTCGCACATTTACATTTTGAATATTTGTTGTCGCAAGAATTCCCATCTCCTCCCGAATACCCCGTGCCGGAGCAAGAATATTTGAAAGAAGTGGCGCAAACGCATTTCTTTTGGGTATCACTCCATTCATAATTATTGGGGCAGTTGCATTTTTGATAATAAGTTCCGCTATCATCGGAACAGGTACTTCCGCTTCCGCCTTGTGTTCCACAGGTTGGGGCTGAAACATATTTTTGCGGATCGCATTTGATTTTGTATTTTTTACCATCACAAGATTGACATTCGCCGTTGCTCACATAACCCGACGGAATAGAGGTATATTTATAATCAGAACAGAGATTACAACATTCTTTATATTTACCGCCGCAGGAAGTCCCGACACCTTTCTCTCCAATAGACGTACCGCAAACTTGATTATATTCGGAAGAACATTCACAATCGGAATGATAAGAACTGTCATAAGGACAATAAGAAGACGGCTTACTACCTTCAGGACAAGGTGTATTGGTATAACCGGCTTGTTTACAAAGTTCTTCGGGTGTCCCGTGGTCATCAGGTTTTCCCCCGCCGCCATTTCCTCCGTTAGGGCTTTCAAGATTACCAAACCTGTCTTCCGAACAATTCCTAGTATCGGTAATAAAACACACCGAAGCAATTTGCACACCTTTATTCATTTTTTTATCAAAAAGGCGTGATGATAAATCAAGTCCTTGAAGAGTATGGCGAATATGTGTGTGATGTGTGTGTAAAGTATGGATGCCAGACTTGAGGAGTGAAGAATTGTCCTCAAAAGATGCATAAGTTACATTTCCGCTGTTAACAAATAAGCTGACAGCAGACAGTAATATGGTTTTTGAAATACTGTTCATCACATCCCCCTTGTTTATCATCACGACTCTAATATAACATATTCTTTCGCTGTTTGCAATGCATATTTTTGATAAACATAGAGAAAAAAGACATAAAAAAACCTCCCGAAGGGAGGTTATAAAGGAATACTTAAAACAAAGAGAATTACTCAATCGTTGCATCTAGCGGATTAAACCGCAACAACATCGTTTTCCACATATCATAATTATCATAATATTTTTCAGCAAAAATCTTATACGGAGCGCAGATATAAACTGCACGACGCGCACTATCAGCAATGGAACGGAAATGAGGATCCGAATTATAACGAGCTTGATCCAAAATATCAACTTGATCAACCGAACCGTCCTGACGTAAAAAGGCTCTTATCTCCACAATCATATTTTGCGCTCCCATCGCTCCGGGGTCTAAGTTCCAACATGCGCGCAATCTTCCGGCAATAGCATCAATTTCCGAGATAGACAATTCACTAAAATAGGAGCCTTGAGTACCTCCTTCAACCCCAAGATGTTGAACATCATCTTTTTCATCAACGACTGCTTCTTGCGATGTTTCTCCAAGATTCTTTTCAAGAGCATCAACCGATGCCAACAGGCTCTTTAGAGGATTAGCCAACTCTGGTGTTTTTTTCGGTTTTGCAGTATCTTGCTTTTTAGGTTTTGGCTTATTTTTTTGTACCGGAACGACCTTTTCTTGCTTTTTCTTAACCGGAGCTTTTGGTTTTTTAGGTTGCGGAGCAACTAAATAATCGTCTTTCGGCTTTTCGGGATTTTCTTCAACAGCCTTTACCTCTTGTTTTTTATTTTGTTTCGCTTCCTGCTTTTTTTCTTCTTGCTTTTGTTCTTTAGGCTTATCTTGAGTATAATTATCTTCAATTTTTCTTTTAATTGTACTGGCAGCTTTTGCTTCTTTACCTTTTTTTGCTTTTGGAGGCAGATTTGTCATCTCAGATATTTTTACTTTATTCAAATCAACAATAATCGGAACTTGTCGAAAAGGATCATCACGATGCCACAAAAGAGGCATATCAATCACAAAAATGATTAATACCAACAAATGCAAAGCTAAAGATTTGTAAAGAGCCTTTTTCATCGCCAACTATTTTTTCTTCTTTGCCAAAGGTTTACTTTGTGTTTGCAAGCCGACCTTTTCATAACCGGCTTCTTTAAGCAAAGCCATCAAACCGATAACACGACCGTAATTAGCCGATTGATCACCGGAAATCGTAACGGTTAAATCGTCATTTTCTCCTTTAATGGCTTTGAGTTTATCAACAATTTTATCCTGAGGGACTTCCGTTTCGCCAATATAATAATAGCCGTCTTTATCAACGCTAACGGTAATTGAAGTATCTTTACCTTCCATAGATTTGCCTCCGACCTTAGGTAGATTAACGGCAATACCGGTTGTCATAAGAGGAGCAGCCACCATAAAGACCACCAACAACACCATCATAACATCCATCAAATTTGTCATATTAATATCGGCATTACGACGGGAAGTACGTTGCGAACGACGTTGACGGCGTTGTTGTTGAGGAATAAAAGCCATAATTACTCTCCTGCCATTTCGGCTTTAATAGCCGTATCATCAATTTCGCGAGATAAAATGCTTGAAAATTCGGCCATAAAATTCTCCAAAGTACCGGCATAACGGTCAATATCGGAAGAAATTTTATTATAAGCCACCACAGCCGGAATAGCGGCAATCAAGCCAAAAGCTGTTGTAAATAGAGCCTCTGCGACACCCGGAGCAATAGCCGACAACGAATTGGTTTGAGTAATGGCAATAGCATTAAAACTGTTAATAATCCCCCACACGGTACCAAACAACCCGACCAAAGGAGCCACAGAACCGGTAGAAGCCAAAAAGCCCATACGCATATCAAGAGCTTCAAGATCTTTATCCATAGAAACTTCCATAGCTTTTTCGATACGTTGTTGTAAAGACACACCGCGCAAACCTCTATCGGTTTTCGATTTTAAAATATTTGTTCTTTTCCATTCTTTCATAGCGGAAATAAACATAGCCGACATAGGATCGCGCGGATGATTACCGATAGCATCATACAAACGGTCGAGAGAACCGCCGGACCAAAATTTTTCTTCAAAAGATTTAGACATTCTTTTGACCTGACGCAATGTACCAAATTTTTCAATAATGATAGCCCAAGACCAAATTGAAGCGGCCACCAAACCAATCATAACCACTTTGGTAACCATATCAGAAGCCCAGACCATATCCCACATAGACATTTGAGCGGCAGCGTTAGCCGTAACATCGGTTAAAGTTTGTGTATCCATAATTCTCACCTTCAGGGTAAATAAACAAATAGTAAAATTAGACTTATAAATAACATAAAATATTAAATTTTCAATTAATTCTCGACAAGAAAATGAAGAAAATCAGCAAAAAAAATATCCTGCAACCAGAAAAAGAGCAGGATATTTCAAAACAACAAAACATAAAAAACATATCGCTATTTTTTAGCCCAATTAAGAAGGCATCTCCAGACAAGTGTAACGCCTAAGAAAGCGAATGAACAAGCAAAAAAATACGCCATTGACTTAAGCATAAGGTCAAGAGAAAAATTGAGCATTTCCCCTCCCAAAAAGAAATACAAGACTAATGGAACAATAAGAGAAAGCAAGACCGCCAAAAAACCGGAACCGCATTTAACAGCATCAGAGGCATTTTCGCCATCTCCATATTTATCAAGACCAAAATACAAAAAGGTTACATAGAGAAGAGCTCCTCCCAACAAAAGCAACAGAACAACAAGACCACTGGCAACATTGTGAGTAACAATCCCGGCTAATGTAGCTAAAAATAAACTTGTCAAAAAATAGATTCTTCCTTTTTCGAGCCAAAGCACGATTCTTTTAATAATATTTTTCATAATCATAAAATTTTAAGTAAATAATAGAGTTAACAAAAGAGCATTAACACGATTCATCAAAAAGCACAAGTCTTTTGAACAAAAAACAGAAGCTATTTCAGAGCAATATTATAAACTTGCAATTTTTTTGATTAATTCTTCGGGAATTCGCACCGGACGTTTCCGTGTAAGAGAAACATAAGCAAGTTTAACATCCAATGACACCAACAACGTCTCTTTGCACCAAATTTCTTGATGCATATCCAAAGCTGCGCCTTTCATATTTGTCATTTCACAAGTAACCGACAACAAATCATCCAAGACCGCCGGAGCTTTATAGTCAATTGTCAAACCTCGCACCATAAATCCCGTACGTTCTTCTTCCAAAATCGGCTGTTGATTAATACCTAAAGCACGAATAAATTCCGTCCGCGCTCTTTCGGCATATTTTAAATAATTAGCGTAATAGACAACACCGCCGGCATCCGTATCTTCATAATAGACACGAGCCGGAAACACAAAACTTTTACCTTCAAAACGGCCTTCGGGAGCCTTAATATCAAAACCCATTTTCTTCTTCCTCAATAACACTAAGCAAATCAAATTGAGCGGGAGCCGCTTTCATTCCTTTTTTAATACGAGGCGCCCCGAGATAATCACACCCCAAATCAGAAATAACACGCCCTCGCGGAGTACGTTGCAAGAAACCTAATTTCAGCAAAAAAGGTTCAATCACTTCTTCAATCGTATCTCTTTCTTCAGACAGAGCCGCCGCCAAAGTATCAGCTCCGACAGGCCCTCCTCCGTAATTTTTTAAAATACAATTTAAATAGCGACGGTCAAAAGCATCTAGTCCATAATCATCAACATCAAGACGCCTCAAGGCTTTATCGGCAATTTTAACATCAACCTGCGCAGCTTGCGCAACCGCACCAAAATCACGGACACGACGAAGCAATCTTCCGGCAACACGAGGTGTTCCGCGTGAACGCTTTGCAATTTCAAGAGCCCCGTCTTCCGAAATCGGCATTCCCAACAAACGCGCACCGCGAACCACAATTTTCATAAGTTCTTCTGGAGAATAAAAATCTAAACGCAAAGGAATTCCGAAACGTTCGCGTAAGGGGGTAGAAAGCAGACCGGAACGTGTCGTCGCACCGACTAAAGTAAAAGGTTGCAAATCGATTCGCACGGAACGAGCCGAAGGCCCCTCCCCGATAATCAAATCGAGTTGAAAATCTTCCATAGCAGAGTACAAAACTTCTTCAATAGCGGGATTCAAACGATGAATTTCATCAATAAACAAAACATCATTACGTTCCAAGTTTGTTAATATTGCAGCCAAATCACCGGACTTTGTAATCATCGGAGCCGATGTTGCACGAAACCCGACACCAAGTTCTTTTGCAATAATGGAAGCCAAAGTTGTTTTACCCAATCCCGGAGGACCAAATAATAAAACATGATCCAAAGCATCACCACGTGACTTAGCAGCTTCAATAAAAACCTTAAGATTCTCACACACTTGCCGTTGACCGACAAAATCATCTAAACTATTCGGTCGCAAACTAACCGGATTTCCAGAATTTGTTTCATCATCGGCTTGTTTTTTAGGGCTGACAATACGTTCATCAATCATTTTTTATAATTCTTTCGTTGCAAATTCTTTCAAAGCCAGTTTAATCAAAGTCGATACATCGGCATCGGGATTATCTTTCAAAGCGAGATTCACAGCTCGATAGGCTTCAATTTTTTGATAACCGAGGTTAACCAGAGCCGAAATCGCATCATCAGCAACATGAGAGTCTTGAGAGGCTTGCAATTCAACCAAAGCATCATCATAAGACTCGACTTCTTGCTCGGGAGTTTCTTCGCCAAGAGTTGAATTCAAATCACTTTTCATAGTAACCTCCATAGGAATGGTAACAATTTTATCTTTGAGTTCCGTAACGATTCGTGCTGCTAATTTCGGACCAACGCCGCTAGCCCTTGTAAAAGAAGATTTGTCTTGAGCAGCAACGGCCTGAGCAAGTTGATTAGGGGAAAGAACAGAAAGGATGCTCAAGCAAACTTTTGCCCCCACACCTTGAACTTTTGTTAGCGTTAAAAACCATTCTTTTTCCCAAGCATCGGCAAAACCAAAAAGTGAAATACTATCTTCACGCACCACCGTTTCAATCAACAAGACAGCATTAATTCCCTTGGATAATTTTCCCAACGTTCGAGAAGAAGCAAAAACCAAATAACCGACACCGTTAACATCGAAAATACAATAATCTTCTCCTATTGTATCAACAATTCCGCGTAATTTTGCAATCATAATTAACCTTTCAAACAATATGAATTAGATTATACAAAGAGCGCACAATCTTCAAGTTATTTTTGCATAAAAAAAGGAACGGAAAATTTTCCGTCCCTCGAGCAGAGATTAAAGTTCATAAACTTCGCCTTTATCGGAAGTTTTAAGTTTTTTTAACTGCATTTCTTCTTCAACCGAAACCACGGCACGAAGAATCAATAAATAACCGTTTTGCACTAACAGAGCTTCCGTAAGAGGTTTTTCGGTCTGAAAAAAACATTCCAGCATTGGCACGGGATAAGAAGCATAAAAATAAGCAGATACAACAGGCTCCTGATTAGTCGTTTGCTGTACAAACATCAGATTACGAACTCTTTCTTCACGAAATTGTGTTGCAAAATGATCTAACAAACAATCAAAATCATGCACACCATCATCCAAAAAAATAGCCGGAGCATAGATATTATACAAAAATTGTTTCTGTTGACAATCGACCCCATGTTTAACCAGTTTTTTCAATGCTTGATAAACATCTTCTTCATTTTCATTTTCAACCTTTTCCATTAAATCGGCAAATGTAAGTTCATCAGGCATTTTTCCTTGAAAATCGACATGAAAATTTTTTTGCCAAAAAGTCATGATTTTACATTTTTGAATAAAAGATTGCCTATCAATCTCTTTAATTTTTTCAATTATCGCAAAAGTATCCATAATTATAAAGTTTTATGATTAATAATAAAAATTTTCAACATCATATAATTATATATCCATAAAATCAAGTTTTTTGTCAAAAAAAATTATTTAGAAGATAAAGCCTCAAGATATGCGTTAAGATAATCAAGCCAGTTTTGCAAACCTTGTTCACGAAAAAAAGCTCTCAAAAAGGCAACAACGGTTTCAAAACGCAGACAAGCTTCATCATAACCTGATTTCGTGTACATAATATTTTTAAGTTTAAGAATTTTTTCAAACAAATGATTAATAGCTGTTTCCTGATGAGCAGATTTATCTTGATAAGCCGAACAGGTTAACTTTTCGCGAGGGAATATGTCCGGTTGAAAAACAATACCACTCCCTTTTGTAGCATTAAAAACCAGAGTGCGTATAATACCGATTGCGCCCAACGCATCCAACATATCAGCATCTTGAACGATTTTTCCGTTTTTATTGAGTTTCTGAGTACCGGATAAATATTTACTATATCCAAGATTTCGGACTATTTCCAAAATTGCGTTTTGAAGAGTTAAATCCAACGAACATTCTTGCATAATTTTTTTGGTGTTTGTTAAATTTTCGGCAGCTTCTTTTCCAAAAAGTTTATAATCATCACAATCGTGAAGAAGAGCAGCCAACAAAACAATATCTTTATCGCCATTTTCTTTTTCACAAAGGCGAAGCGCATTAAGACAAACACGTTCCACATGAGCCCAGCCATGTCCGCTGTTATCCTGAGCAAGTAAATTCTTAACTTTTTGCTGAAGTTCAATTTTTTGAGAGGGAGTTAAAATCATTTAAGCAACTTTCTTGCGAAAACTATTATGAGTAATAGCCAAAGCCAGAGCATCAGAAGCATCATTATTTTTAGGTTTACACCCCGGTAACAAAACTTTTACCATCATTTCGACTTGAGATTTTTCCGCTCTTCCCACACCGACGACTGCTTTTTTAACCAAATTAGGTTCATATTCGGTAACCGGAATATGATAAAGAGCCGGAGCAAGAATAACAACACCGCGTGCCATTCCTAATTTTATGGTCGATTGCGGATTATCATTAAGAAAAACTTGTTCAATAGCAGCTTCATCAGGCTTATAAGTTTCAATGACTTGCGCGAGTGTATTGTGAATCAAGGTTAATCTTTCGGGTAAAGGTAATTTCGGATCTGTTTTAATAAAACCATCGGCAACATAATGCAACCGATTATGTTCGACATCAACAATTCCCCACCCTGTTGAGGATAAACTCGGATCCAAACCTAAAATGCGCACTCACATACTCCCCAAAGAATAGCTAAAAAACATAAAAAAAGAAAAAAGGGCGATAAAACCGCCCTTCAAATTATTCACTTTCAAGAGCTTTCAAAACTTCATCGGAAAACTCGGCATTATGATAAACTTTTTGAACATCGTCATCATCTTCAAGAGCATCAACGAATTCCAAAAATTTCTGAGCAGTTTCCAAATCCGTAATATCCGTTTTCACAGTCGGTTTCCAATCCAAGCGTGAAGCAGAAGGAGTACCGAAAACTTTTTCCAAAGCATCAGTAACCATACTTAAATCATCGGGCAAAGTTTCGATTTCATGAGCTTCTTCGTCAGAAACAACATCATTAGCACCGGCTTCCAAAGCTGTTTCAAACATTTTATCAGCATCGGCAACATCAAAAGGATATTTAATATAGCCGATTCGTTCAAAATTAAATGCTACGGAACCGGATTCGCCCATAACACCGCCTCTTTTACCAAAAATGGTACGGACATTACCGGCAGTACGATTCTTATTGTCTGTTAAGGCTTCAACAATGACGGCAACTTTACCGGGGCCAAAACCTTCATAACGAGCAGAAACATAATCATTTCCGCCGGCTGTTTGAGTAGCTTTGGCAATAGCACGTTCAATATTGTCTTTCGGCATACTTTCGGCACGAGCGGCTTGAATAGCCAAACGCAAACGAGGATTTTTATCAGGTTCAGGCAAACCGCTTTTGGCAGCAATAGTAATATCGCGAGCAAGTTTAGCAAAAACCTTAGCTTTTTTAGCATCTTGAGCACCTTTACGGTACATAATATTTTTAAACTGGGAATGTCCAGACATTTTTTTAATCTCCAAAAACTTTAATTCTCGGTATTTCTACACTTTTTTTTTCACAAAATCAAGTCCTCATCTGCAAAAGAGAACAGAGAAGAAGAAGTCGAAAAAAGAATATATTAACTATCAAGAATCATATAATCAATACGTTCGGGAGTAGCATTCAAGACACGAATAACAACATCATCAATTCGATAATTTCCGCGTTTTTTCGGGAAAGTAACGACTTGAAATTCACCGCTTTTACCATCCGAAGGATTATAAGCCATATAATTAAAGACCATTTGTCCGTTTTTAATACCATCATAGCGCAAATCAAATCCATTAACAGGTTCAGAAGCATCAACAGAAGTAGCTGTAACGGGAGAGAAATGGAAATTATCAGGAGAAGTAAGAATATTATCATCCAAAAGGGCCAGACGGCCATCACGAATTTGCCCCAAATGTCCATACACGGAACCATCACGAGCAACAAGCATCACAAAACCATCTAATTCTGTCGGAACGAGAACAAAATCTTGTCTATCAACACTAACTTGTCCAACGATAGGAATTTCTTCATTCGTTTTAAACATCATCGGAGCTGAAGCCCCGACAAGTCCGCCGTTCATCGCAGCACGAACCTTATCAGAAATATAATAATCCTTACGCATAACTTTCGTATTGACCATAGAATATCCGGTATAGACAGTCAGCACAGTATCTTTTTTCTGCTTATTTTCTGTAATATATTCTGTCTTTAACAAAAGCGGTTTTTGATTAAAAAACTCAATTGGATAAGTATAAAAACTTTCCACCCATTGTCTTCTTTCATCCAAAACAGAAACTTCACCGGCATAGACACAGGCTGTTGCCATCCAAGCACCGAATAAAACTGCCAATTTTTTCATTATTCCAACTCTTCGAAAAATTAAAATATTATTTATTAATTAGCTATTATAATCATAAAGAAAAGATAGTAAACAACTCTTTCAAAGTTATGAGGAAAAAACATGCAATCAAACAACAAAGGCGGCAGCTGTTGGCAAATAAACTTTGCTCCGACATTAAACTACGATGAAGAATTCAGTAATTTTATTGATGAATACTTCACCACATCGTCATTAAATTATCAAGATAACGGAGAAGAAGAACTCGTCGCTTACGCCGATATAAATTTTGATGAACAAGATTTTTTAAATACGGCAAAAGCAAAAGGAATTATTCTTCCACCATACAGCAAAAGCATACTTGAAAGTTCAAATTGGTTAAAAGATTACGTCATTGAATTTGCCCCTGTTGAAATTGCTGATTTCTTAATCTACGGCATTCATGAAAAAGAAGCCCCACAAACAGACAAACTTGCCCTACAAATTTATGCTGCCACGGCTTTTGGCTCAGAACATCCGACAACCCGTTGTTGTTTGGAAGCCATAAGTTGGCTTCATCAAAAAAAAGTTGCTCATAAAAATATCTTAGACATGGGAACAGGCTCAGGAATTTTATCTTTGGCCTGCGCAAAATTATGGCAGGATGGAACCCACCTCACTGCCATTGATATTGATGAAGAAGCCATTATCGTAACCCTGCAAAATGCAGCGACCAATCATTTAGAAACATATATTGATGCCGCTACCGGAGATGGCTATAAAACAGAATTAGCGCAAAAGAATGCGCCTTACGATATTATATTATCAAATATCTTGGCACGCCCGCTAATTGAAATGGCGCCATCGCTTTATGCATCCTTAAAAAAAGGAGGTTACTGCGTTTTATCGGGTTTTGTAGCCGAACAAGAAGAATGGGTTATTAAAGCACACGAAGAACAAGGCTTAAAAAGAATAAAGACCTATCAAAAAGATGATTGGCGTGCCGCTATTTTGGAGAAAGAATAATGCTATTGGAAGAAATACAAAATAAGATTAGCAAACAAAAATTAGATGCCATAATCATAACCCGAAACAATCAATTTTTAGAAGAAGATATACGGAAAGAAGAAAATTTATTGCAACAAATCAGTAATTTCAGCGGTTCAGCCGGACGTCTTTTGATTTACAGCCAAGGCAATGCGATTCTATTTGTAGATGGTCGCTATGAACTTCAAGCCGAACAAGAAGTTCGTTCCAAAATTATTGTCCACTGCACCGCCAATAAATTAAGTTTTACCGACTGGTTAAAATATAAACTGAAGAGTTATCCATGCAAAATAGGATATAATCCTTGGTGCTTAAGTATCAAAGAAGTTGAAACCCTTCAAAAGGAACTTCCGCAAATAAAATTAATCGCTTGTGAAGAAGAACCGCAATTAAGTCCGCAAACATTTAAAGTTTTCGAACATAATATAGAATATGCCGGAATCAGCAGTGAAGAAAAATTATCACAAGTCATAAATGCGCTTCCGGATAAAAAACTGGATGGTATTTTAATAACCGCACCCGATAGTGTATCATGGTTATTAAATTTAAGAGCAAATTGTCTAAACAACACTCCGGTAATGCGTGCTTATGCCCTAATAGACAAAGACGGTCATATCAGTATATTTGCCGACAATTTAGATTTTTCAGAAATAGAACAACCGAATTTTCAAAGATACCGTTTTAACGAACTTCCGAATATTTTAAAAAAATACAAAAAGAAAACACTTGGAATTTCAAGAGAGACCACACCGTATCAAATAAAACGGATTAGTGAAAAATATAAAATAGAACTTATTAACATTCCTGAGATTTGCCAAGAACTGAAATCGCAAAAAAACGAAGTTGAATTAAGCGGAATAAGAAAATGTCATATCCGTGACGGAGTTGCACTTACCAAATTTTTATATTGGTTAGATCAACAAGATATAACGACATTAAACGAGAAAAGAATCATCAACAAATTACATGATTTTCGTGCCGAACAAGATTTATATTATTCGGAAAGTTTTGACACTATCGCCGCCTACAAAGAACACGGAGCCATAGTCCATTATCATGCCAAAGAAGAAGCCGAAAAAAACTTTACACCCAATTCCGTACTTCTTTTAGACAGCGGAGCCCAATATTATGACGGGACCACTGACGTAACCCGCACAATAATGCTCGGAAAAGAAAATCAAGAACTCATAGATGCTTATACCTATGTACTTAAAGCACATATAAAACTTTCATCAGCAATTTTCCCGACAGGAACATCTGGTATAAAATTAGACATTCTCAGTCGTGAAGAATTATGGAAACATGGTATGGATTATAACCATGGAACGGGCCATGGGGTCGGATGTTTTTTAAATGTACATGAAGGACCAATAGGTATTTCTTCAAACTACTCACAAACCGGATTAAATAAGGGCATGATTCTTTCCATAGAACCAGGATATTATTTAGCCAACCGCTATGGCATCCGTATTGAAAATTTAGTTGAAGTAACAACATCAACAATAAAAGGGATGCTCTGTTTTTCAGCGCTAACTTTAGTTCCTTATGAACAAAAATTAATCAACATCAAACTTTTGGATACTCAAGAAATCGAGTGGATAAACAACTATCATCAAAGAGTATATAACACCCTTAAAAATAAATTAAGCAAAGAAGAAAAAACATGGTTAAAGCATGCTTGCCGTAAAATAGGAGAATAACAAAGGGGAAAAGATTGATATTTTAGAAAATCAATAATATATATACAGAGAGCAATAATTAGGAAAAAAAGGAAAAAAAGAATATGTCATTTCAAGCCAAACGTATCTTAAAAAAAATAGTATCGTGGTCAGGATTATTTTTCTTTGGTCTAGCCGCTTATATGCTATACGTTCAATTATCCAAATATAACTTGGAAGATATAAAAAATGCCTTATTGAGTATTCCTCACCACAATTTGGTTATGGCTTGTTTAGCATCATTTTTAGGATACGTTGCTTTATCATCTTATGACTACTTAGCCTTAAAATATATCGGCAGACATTTAGCTCCGTGGAAATGGATATTTGCCGGATTCATCGGTTTTTCGGTGAGCAATAATGCCGGACATGCAATAGTTTCGGGAGGAGCCATAAGATATCGCATGTACACCAGATGGAGATTTCACGCATCTGAAATTGTTCGTATGGTAACATTTTCAGGTTTCACCTATTTATTTGCCTGTTTTTTCCTCGTCATCATCGGTTACTTTTTAACCCCGAACCATGCTTTTGCCGGAGGTTCGGTATCCCATGCAACCACTTTAATCGTAACCATAATTTCAGCCGTTGGTTTGGCACTTTACTTCGGAGCAACATTTTTCTACAAAAAACCGATTATTATTAAAGACGTCGAATTTGACATACCGAGTTTTCGCATGGCTTTGGCCCAAGTATTTTTAGGTAGTGCCGATATTTTGTTAGCCTCGCTCGTATTATACTTTTCCTTAATTCCCTTTGTTGAAATTCCCTTTGACATATTTATCGGAGTTTTCATTATAGCACAGGTATTAGGTGTTTTCAGTCAAGTTCCGGGAGGACTGGGAGTTTTTGAAGGATTATTCTTGCTCATCATGCCCGGAGAACACGAAACCTTATATTTATTCAGTGCCTTAATAGCTTATCGCATTATTTATTACCTTCTTCCCTTAATTGTATCGGCAATAGTACTCATCAGCTATGAAAGCTATCATAAAATATCACGAGGCAGAAGCATTCGCAGAATATTAAGCGAACGAATGAAATTGCACAAAACAGAAACAAGCAATCAAGAAAATTAAAAAAAACGGAGCATTAAGCTCCGTTTCCATTAATAATACGTTCAACATTTTGACAAATGCGGTCAACATTAACTTGCACTTCTTTAGATTTAAAATTATGCAACTTAAGCCACACATAAAAATTTTGAATTTCTTGAGATTTCGCCATATTAATGAAGATGTAATGACAAACGACCTGATTTGTCAAAACAGATGTTATCAAAGGGAGCAAATATCGCAAATTAGATTCATCGCCGGACATTTTTTCCCCATATTCCAAATAAAGCAAAAGTCGTTTTTCAATACCCTTGCATAAATCAGGAAATTTCAATAACACATTAAAAGCAGCGCTAGCATCTCGAAGAGAGATCTTATCAGAATTAATTTGAGAAACATCTGGAAAACTCATCAAAAAATTCTCAACTAACTTTTTACGTTGAATTTTCAAAGACTTAAGAGATTCTCGAATAGAAGGCTTCAGAGATTCCGCATTTTCGAGCATTTGTTCTTCAAATTCGATTTGATCTTCAAAAAAAAGATACAATTCTTCAAATTCACAAGGTTTCATATTCACTAAAAAAATAATTTTTTACAAACACGTTTTCATCATTGCTAAAAGGGAATCAACGTCTTTATTTTTACCGGCAATACTCTTCAACCGTTCAATCAGTTTTGAAAAAGTATCAAGATATTGAAAAAATGCTAATTTTGATTGGGCATTAGCAAAATTTCCCAACCAATATGCAAAATTTTTCACTTGAGGCTCATGAGCATTATCAAAAATGAAACATACCATATGGTCTGACAGCAAAATCTCCTCGCCAAGTTTCCACAAATTGGATTTTTGGATAGAATCAGCAGAAGCCAGCTCACGCAACAAAATCAAAAACTTAAACTCGCAGTGAGAAATTTTAGAAATGTCCGCTATTAAGGTCTTAAACAACAACGAAATTTCATCATCTCCAATCTGTTGAAGCTGAATTTTTGTATAAGGAAAAGCTTCATACCAAGACTCAAGACACCAGTCCATACGCTTGCGATTCGAATCTAACAGTTCACTTAAAGCACTATCCTGTAAAAAGTTTTGAAGAGTAAGCAATAAATGATTATTTTGCTCTTCACCACACCACAAACTATAAATTTTGCAAAAATCTCGACAAGAATTTTGAATATCTAAATCTAAAGCAAAAAATAAGTTGAAGGCGATTCCCGACAACATTTCATGAAGATCCAAATTTTTTTGAAGAGCAAGATTTTGCACCTCATCAACCAAAGAAAGATCTTGATTGAAATCAAATAAATCTTTTTCTTTCATAATAGTATAAAATTTAGTTAATAATTAAAACAAAAATAAATTAAGTAGGAATGTTTTAGTCCAAACACTTCATAATTTCAACAAAAAAGTGCTTGATAAAAAATCAAGCACGAAAAAAATCATAATTTAGAACAATAAAAATCATATAATTTTTTATGTTCATCACAATTAAGATTAAGTTTTTTAGATTTTTTCATAGTTTTTAAAGAGTTTTTCAGAGCTTTCCAAACAGCGGGAACATTCATTTCAACTTTTTGCAAATTTAACAACATATCATAAACTTTGCAAAAATCACTCAATGTCATGTCTAAAGTTTTCATAATAATCAAGTTTTAAATCTACAAAATAATTTTTTTTACAAAGGAATATATAACAGAAACAACATAAAAATCAATTCTCAAAACAAATGGCTGTAAGAAATACTTGGAAGAACACATCACAAAAAAAGCGAATGATATCAATCATTCGCTTTGAAAAATGCTTAAAATCGCAACTAATAAGATTTTTTAAGAAAGAGAAGATTTCAACAATGGAGTAGTAAAGATAATCTTCTCTTTCTGACAATCAGTACGAAATACTCACTTAATGAATATTAAGCGCATTTTTTAGAAGAACAAGCCCCGTGGCATGCACCTTCAACGGCTTTCTTCTGACCTTTGTGTTTAACAGCAGCTTGAGCCGCAGCCAAACGAGCAACAGGGACACGATATGGAGAACAAGAGACGTAATCCAAACCGACTTCATCAAAGAATTCAATAGACTTCGGATCACCACCGTGTTCACCGCAAACACCCAAGTGCAAATCAGAGTTTGTAGCACGACCTTCAACGGCAGCACGACGAACTAACTTACCAACACCATCGACATCAATAGATGCAAATGGATCAGCAACATAGACGCCTTTAGCTCTGTATTCATCAAGAATAGCCCCCGTATCATCGCGGCTCATACCCAAAGTTGTTTGTGTCAAGTCGTTAGTACCGAAACCGAAGAAACCGGCAGATTCTGCAATTTCTTCAGCAACGAGAGCGGCACGAGGCAACTCAATCATGGTACCGACGAGATAATCAATTTTCTTGCCTTTTTCTGCAAAAACTTTTTCAGCTGTTGTATCGATAATATTTTTAACGATATCCAACTCTTTCTTAGAACCGATTAAAGGAACTTCGATTTCCGGAGTAACTTTAATACCTTCAGAAGAGCATTCCAAAGCAGCTTCTAAGATAGCACGAGTTTGCATTTCGGCAATTTCAGGATAAGTAACGGCCAAACGGCAACCACGATGACCCAACATCGGGTTAGCTTCATGCAAAGCATTAGAACGAGTTTTAACTTGTTCCAAAGTCAAGCCCATTTTATTAGCCAAATCCTGCATTTCAGCATCAGTATGAGGCAAGAATTCGTGCAAAGGAGGATCGAGCAAGCGGATAGTAACCGGCAGACCATCCATAATTTTGAACAAATCTTTAAAGTCTTGTTTTTGATAAGGCAAGAGACGAGCCAAAGCCTTACGGCGGCCTTCTTCGTTATCAGACAAGATCATGGCACGCATATCAGGAATTCTGTCAGCATCAAAGAACATATGTTCTGTACGAGCCAAACCGATACCTTGAGCACCAAAGTCCAAAGCTGTCTGAGCATCTTTAGGAGTTTCAGCGTTAGCGCGAACTTTCAAAGTACGAATTTCATCAACCCAAGTCATTAATTTACCAAAATTACCGCTGTGAGTATCAGCTTTAACGGTAGGAATTTGACCTTCGATGATTTGACCTTTAGCACCGTCCAAAGATACCCAATCGCCTTCTTTAATAACAACGCCTGATTTTGTTGTCATAGTTTTTTTAGAATAATCGATAGTAATATCGGTAGAACCGGAAACGCAAGGAGTACCCATACCACGAGCAACAACGGCAGCGTGAGAAGTCATACCGCCGCGAGCAGTAATCACGCCTTGAGAAGCATGCATACCACCAATATCTTCAGGAGAAGTTTCATTACGGATTAAGATAACTTTTTCACCTTTTTCAGCCCAAGATTCAGCATCTTCAGCATTAAATACGGCGCGACCGACAGCGGCACCAGGAGAAGCAGGAAGACCGGTAGCAATAACGTTCTTCTTAGCTTTAGGATCCAACATTGGGTGCAACAATTGGTCTAATTGATCGGCACCAACACGCATAATAGCTTCTTCTTTGTTAAGCAAGCCTTCTTCAACCATTTCAACAGCCATACGAACGGCAGCAGCAGCGGTACGTTTACCGTTACGGCATTGCAACATCCACAATTTACCATGTTCGATAGTAAATTCCATATCTTGCATATCTTTGTAGTGATTTTCGAGGTTATTACGAACATCGACTAATTCTTTATACAGATGAGGCCATTTTTCTTCCAAAGAAGTACCATCGCCTTTAGAAGCCATTGGTTGCGGAGTACGAATACCGGCAACAACGTCTTCACCTTGAGCATTAACCAAATATTCGCCATAGTAAACATTTTCACCGGTAGCAGGGTCACGAGAGAAGCAAACACCTGTTGCACAATCATCGCCGGCATTACCGAATACCATGGTTTGAACATTAACGGCAGTACCCCAATCGCCAGGGATATTGTTTAATTTACGATAAGTAATGGCACGAGCAGCCATCCAAGAACCGAAAACGGCACCGATACCGGCCCAAAGTTGATCCCAAGGATCTTGAGGAACGACTTTACCTAATTTTTTACCGATTTCTTTATATTGATTAACTAATTCTTTCAAATCTTCAGCGGTTAAATCGGTATCAGATTTATAGCCTTTAGCTTTTTTCATAGCTTCCAAAGCGCCTTCATATTCTTCAATATCGGCACCAAGAACAACGTCAGAGAACATTTGCAAGAAACGGCGATAAGAGTCGTAAGCAAATCTTTCAGAGCCGGAAGCCTTAGCCAAAGCCTTAACAGTTTCATCATTCAAACCGAGGTTCAAAACGGTATCCATCATACCCGGCATAGAAACGCGGGCACCGGAACGAACTGAGAAGAGCAAAGGATTATTGGCATCGGCAAATTTTTTGCCCATAATACCTTCGACATAAGCAACAGCAGCTT
Organism: uncultured Alphaproteobacteria bacterium; assembly: GCA_944390275.1. Classification (GTDB taxonomy): domain Bacteria; phylum Pseudomonadota; class Alphaproteobacteria; order RF32; family CAG-239; genus HGM16780. Next base: position 557,971 of record CALXPL010000001.1, on the reverse strand, counting down.
TAACCTGATCTTTCAAATCAGCAGGATAAGTTTTGTTGTTATTGTAATAATAAGTACAAACTTCAGTTGTAACAGTAAATCCAGGGGGTACGGGCAATCCTACTTTATTCATTTCAGCAAGGTTAGCGCCTTTACCGCCGAGGAGGTTGCGCATGCTGGCATCGCCTTCGGCTTTGCCGTTACCAAATGTATAAACCCATTTACTCATGGTCAATTCAGCTCCTATCAGCTAATAAAGTTAAAACGAAGGCTGGCCTGCAAAAAACGCCGCAGGATTCGCAGCCACTTAGTTATCAAACTTCCGCAAATTTATAACAGGTTGTAAGATTCTTCAAGAAAAATTTTGTTTTGAAAGATTTATTCACAACGGGAATGGGATAAAAGTGTCAAAAAAGTCGATTCGTTTAAAACTTTTATAATTTGAAGGAAACAAGAAAAAATCGATTCGCTTACGAATACGCAAACAGAGACAAGTTTTGTCCATTTGTTTCATTTTTGTTAAATTAAACAAAATAACAATTAATTTTTCTTGCAAAATTAAGGACATTATGTTACATTACACTAGACAAAATACGATTATGTCATAATATTACATTAGGAATTATTAGAAAACCAAGAAGAGTCAAAGAAAGATACTGGTTTTCCATCAACATAATACACTCTGCAGCATACGTGCTTCCGCCAGAGTTCAAAAATTTCTCTCACTCGCAAAACAATTTTGCGAGTTCTAACATATATAATTAATAACTTTTAAAATTTTATTATATGAGACAGATTTTAAACTCTGTTGCAGGATACGCAGCTGCAACAGGAAAGAACATCTTAATGATGTTCCTTTGCGTATTTGTGATAGGAACAATGAGTATGGGATTAAGCAGTTGTGGTACAGAGGTTGACACCATAGTTGAACCCTGTCCCGGAGGCGATTGCCCAGACAACAAACCGGATACTAACCCTGACCCCAAACCGGATGTTACCGTCAAAGAGGTCAACAAACTCGGATGTGCATTTGGAAAGAACATCTGGACGGCAGAAAATGCCGTTTTGACACGAACATCAAGCTACCAACTAGCTGACCGCGACGGAGGTGTTTTCGGCAAGGTAGAAGTAACCTACAAGGCACAAACCTTATTCAGCAACGATTCTGTTGTGAATTCGAATTGGCCTTATAGTGTAAACCACTCGATTGCCGGATTCGGCTACCGCGGCATCAAATTTTTGAAAGCCGGCGACATTAAAGTCTTTGAATCAGATCCCGACATCACCCACCAAGGCGACATTACCTTCCTCACATGGGGAAGTACGAAGCAAATTGCCTTCCGTACTTTCACTTCAAAATCCGTTAATTCAATTACAATAAACGGAAAAGAAAAAACCGACTTGTGCGGTGTTGACAGTGAATACGGCTATGACCGAACAGAACTGATATATAAAGGCGATTCCGCCGACTGGAAAAAATATGTTGTTCGCGTTTACGGAACAGCTGTTGCCTCTGATGGAGAAGACATTTCAAAAGGATTTTACATTGAAATGAACTTCAGAGAAGCCAAAGATGGAGGTGTTCTTCCACCAGATCCAGAAGATAAAGAAATCGTCAAATACGATGTCATAAACAAAAAGGTTTATAAAGACAAAGTTACAGGCGATTTAATTGTCATCTACAACGATGGAAGTAAAGAAACGCTAGGCAATATTAATATTCCGTTAAGAATATCAACATTTACCAATCCGGAACAAACGGTAAAGGTAAATAATTTTGCCTACAACAAACAGACCCCGAGCTTTGGCAACAACATTCGCACCGGAAACGTACGAAGCGACTATCAGTTGGGTTGCCAGATTCAAATAACTGAAATGAAAAATACCATTACCATGAAAACCGATAAAGCGGTTGCCACCATGGGCGGTATTTATGAAGTTCCTGTTTTGATTGACCCAATGGGTGTTGAACACACATGGGACATAACTGGATGGGAACTGAATGAAATTTCAATAACTGATGACGGCGGCAACGGCAATTTGATGGTGTTAAACTACACCGCCAATGCTTATTATTACGGAAGCAGTGAAAACTTAACTTCCATAGTAAATCTTGTAAAAGAAGACGGCGGCGGTGACATTGACCCTGGAGAAAAAGAACAAATTGATGCTTACGCCAAAGATGCCCATATCGAAGGTGAATTCATCAAATGGACTTTGGTAAGAATCTTCCTCCACCATGACAATGAAGAAATACCGATGAGTATTCGTCATATGGGCAAGATAAAGACCGAAAGCCGTAAGACAACTGAGGATCGTACCTACGCAACAACGACACCGAACATGGATTTAATCTCCATGGAGCCGTTCCAAGATGGAAATTATTATGGTAGTTTCTGCCAATACACCTCAAATTTCGTATATGCAGATTTTACCAACATCATTTCATCGGAAGGTCGAACAGTAGTCAACTATGATGACAACGGCTTTAAGATGAATGTCTGGAACGAAGCATTGCTCGTTGAAAAAACAGGTGTGGAATTGGGAACAACCAACATCTCCACCAATCCGAACCAAAAAGTTTATCTCGACTACATCAACTACCACTTAACAAACGGTGGTACAGAAGTAGCCACAGGAAAACAAGAAGTCGGATACACGGAAAATGAAAATGTTGAACCTGATGATCCTACCCATCAGACAGGAGCTTATGCCAAGGATGCTTATATAGACGGAGCCTTAATTCGTTGGACTCTAGTCCGCACATTCAACAATGCTGTGGATGAAGAAATTCCGATGAGTATCCGCCATTTAGGCAATCTGACAACCGAGAGCCGCAAGACAACCGAAGTTCGCGATTACAACACGTCCACTCCGAAGATGAACTTAGTTTCCAGTGAATCATTCACGGAAAACAATTATTCAGGTACATTCTGTAAATACACCTCAAGTTTTGTGTATGCAGACTTCACCAACATAATTTCATCACAAGGAAGAACCATTGTTAACTATAATGATAATGGTTTTGAAATGGAAGTTTGGAACGAAGCATTGTTGGTCACGAAGACCGGCGAAGAGTTGGGCCGTTATGATATTTCGACCGACAAAGACTTTATTACTTATCTGGATTACATCAACTACCACTTAACAAACGGTGGAGCGGAAGTAGCAACCGGAAAGCAAGAAGTAGCCTATACGACGGAAGGCGGAGGAGACAATGATGAAGACATCATCACACGCGACTTCCAAGAAGACGGAGTTCAAGACGGAAAACTTTACTATTATTATATTGTAACACATAGTAAGTATCCGGAATTAAACTCCAAGACTCGTTACAGTATAGACTTAGTCGGCAACATCATTGCTCAAACAGTCAGCCCATGGTCAACGGCAGCAGAAACAGCAGGCTTTAATCTGACAGGTAACACGGATCAGGTTTACGACACACCGCGAAATTACATATTCGCTTCAAATCGCGGAGAGAACAAAGCCAACACATCTCTTGAAACCGAATATACGGTAGTTCATGACGGAGTAAGCCATACCTTTACGGTAAGCGGCAACATCAAAGCCTCTGTCAGCAGAACGGCATCGGATACGAATACAAACACATACACTTTCAAGACAGATTTGTATGTAAACAACGTATTCTTCAAGAGCAGTTCGGCAACAGTTGTTGAAACTTTGGAAAATGCGGGTGGTGAAGACATCATCAGCAAGAATATAACCAAGGACAAAGTTGCCAACGGTAAATTGTATTACATCTATACAGAAAGACACAGCCAGAAGCCGGAATTAGATATTACGGAAAACGGCTCTGTTGATCTTGTATATACGCATAAAGCAATTGCCGTAAACGACTGGAAAACAACATCATCGGCAACAGGGTTTGCGCTGACAGGTTCAAGCAACCAGAGTTATACGAGTGCAAAAGATTACATATTCGCGTCAAATCGCGGAAACAACATCGCCCAAACGAATCTCCGGACGTCTTACACTGTAAGCGCGCATGGAATTACCGAAACATTGACCATTATTGGTAATGTAACGGGAGAAGTTTCCAAGATAAATTCTTCTTCAACATCCAATACTTATCGTTTCACCACGAGATTATATGCAGACAATGTTGAAATCTCAAGCAAAAGCGATGAAGCTATTGAAACGATTGAAGAAGACGAACCGGATGATGTAATTACCAGAAGAGTTGAAAAGATAAAAGTTCAGGATGGACAGCTGTATTACAATTATATTGTAAAACATTCTGTTAACACCGAACTGAACTCTACAACACAACACTCTGTTCCTTTGGTTAAGAGCTTGAGTGCAACAGCTGTTGATGACTGGACAGCTCAAAACAGTTTATCTGGTTTCAATTTGACCGGAAGTACAACCCAGTCTTACGGAAATGCAGGAAACTATACGTTCAGTTCGAACCGTGGCAACAACTACGCTAATGCATCTTTGCAGAAGAGCTACATTGTAACACATGACGGAGAAGACTTTACGTTAACGGTAGATGGCAAGGTCAGTGGTGAAGTAACACGCACGAACACATCATCAACATCCAATACTTACCGCTTCACAGCGAGATTGTACGCGGACAATGTTGAGATTGCCAATGCGAGTGACGAAGCCATTGAAACCGTAACACCGGATCCGGATCCAAATCCTTATGGACTTGTTGCTGTTTATTCAACCGTCGCATGGGGTTATGACAACGGACCTCATGTAACCATGGCAGCATCGTACGACAACGGAAATTGCATTCTGTATGTTGACGGCAAGCAGGTTTACAAAGGCAAAGCTCCGGCAGGAACAATTTCAGCCGTTCCGTCAGGAAGCAGCTGGGAAGCCGCTTCAATTACGGAAGTAGGAGATTCCTACCGTTATGTTGGTGTCAGTGGTGCGTCTAGTGTAATCGCCAAGCATGAGATTACCTACAAAGGCTACCCATCAGGAATTCTTCCTGTCAACGTAAAGAAGAATGATGATGGAACATGGTACGCTGCAAACAACTATACAAGTGCTACCTTTGGCCAGTATTGATAAAAAAAGCGAACGAGAAAAAAGCTCCTTCGCAGACTCTAATTAAAAAAAGCCGCCGCACGCAAGTGCCGCGGCTTTTTTTTGCGAAAATACCAAAGGAAAAGCAAAGAAAGAGCGATTTTGACCTCAAATTTGCGAGTCGGAACAAGAAAAAGCGAAAAAACAAAGAGAAAAGGAAAAAAACTTTTTTTGTTCAAAGCCGAATTTTTGTATATTTTTATTTGTCAGATTCTGCAAAACAAAAAACAAGGGAGAAAAAACGAGTCTTTTTCCAAAGGATTACGGCAGAGAGATATTTTCATTTTTTAATTTTCGTCCAAAAAGCCAGTAAAAGAATGCCAAAAAAAATTTAAACGATTCATTAACTTTTGTAATTTTTGTTGCACGAAAGACGATTTTATGCTATTCTAAAATTGACAAAATCTTATTATGTCAACCCTATTAGAATAATTATTATTAGAAAAGATTTTGAGTTTTCAAAATTATAAGGAAAAGGTTTGTGAAAATTCGGACTTCTCAATAATAATACACATATATATAACTCTGCGGTCCACGGACTGCCAGCGGAGTTTCAAAAATTTTTTTCACTTACCAAAATTTTCATTTTGGTGAGTTCCCTATATTTCAAAAACAAAAAAAAATAATAATAAAAAATAAAAAATATATGAAAAAGACTATGAACTCTGTTGCAGGATACGCAGCTGCAGCAGTTAAGAGTGCCATCGCACTCGTATGCGTATTAGTATTCGCCGTAACTTTCGCATCTTGCGAAAGCGAAGTTGACACCTTAGTTGACCCATGTCCGACATGCGGTCAGCAAGGCGGTGAAGATCCGGAACCGGATCAGCCGGAAGTAAAAGTAGAAACCGTTGATCACTACGGTTGCGAATACGGGAACGTCGATTGGGTAGAAGAAAATGCAACCATCACAAGAGCTTCCTACGATTTGGAAGCCCGCGATGGTGGTATTTTTGGAACTCAAGCTGTAAAATACCTCGCCGAGGTTAAATACAGTGACGGTTCTGTAAAAGACGCCAATGAAACCTACAAAATTAACTACTTTGTGCCTGGGTTTGGCTACAAAGGCGTTAAGTTTGTAGAAAACGGCGGTATGGAAGTGTTTAATTCTGACCCTGAAATCAGAAAGGATGGCGACATCACTTTCTTGACTTACGGGGAAAGAACAATCGCTTTCCGTGCTTTCGCACAGAATTCTGTAAATTCTTTGACCATTGCCGGTCAGGAAATGACAGACTTGTGTGAAGGCAACATAGCATACAGCTACGACCGCACAGAAATCATCGCAGAAGGTGATTCTGCTGACTTTTCAAAATATGTTGTTCGCGTACACGGCATTGCCAAAGTAACTGCGGACAATGAATCTGAAAAGGGTTTCTATATCGAGATGGCTTACCGTGAGGCTAAGTCATCTGAGGTTGTTCCTCCAACCGAAGACCCCAAAGAGGCGGTGAAATATGATGTTATAAACAAGGAAATCTCTATAAACGGCGTTACAGGTGATCTTCAGGTCATCTACAGCGACGGTTCAAAGGAAATCCTTGGTCAAATTAATATCCCTTTGAACTGTTCAACATTCAACAATGAAGAACAAACAATCAAGGTTATTAATTTTGATTATTCCAAGCTGGAACCCAGCTTCGGAAAGAACATCAAGACTGGCAATGCTCGTTCTGACAGCCAGTTAGGTTGCCAGATTCAGATAACGGAAATGAAAAACACCATCATCATGAAAACAACCAAAGCGGTTGTAACCATGGGTGGTATCTTTGAATTTCCAATACTGATTGACCCTCTGGGTGGCGAACACTCTTGGGACATCACCGGTTGGGAACTGAATGAAGTTTCAGTTACCGATGATGGAGGAAACAGCAATCGTATGGTTCTGACCTACACAGCTAACGCAAGCTATGTGGGTACTTCTGAAAATATTGAATCTATTGTTAATCTTGTGAAAGATGAAACAATAGATCCCGGAACACCGGAAGATCCAACGGTTCAAACCGGAGCATACGCAAAGGATATTCGCATCGAAGGTAGTTATATCAAGTGGACTCTCGTCCGCACTTATAACAATGCCGATGATTCTGAAACTCCTATGAGCGTGCGTCATATGGGAAAGATGTCAACAGAAGCTCGCAAGAGCACTCTGAACAGATCTTATGTAACGACAACTCCGGAAATGGTTCTCATCTCAGAAGAACCGTTCCAGGACGGTAATTACAGCGGTACTTTCTGCCAATACACCTCAAATTTCGTGTATGCAGACTTCACCAATGAAATCGTCTCTGAAGGACGTACTGTTGTCAATTATAACGACAATGGCTACAACCTCAGTATCTGGAACGAAGGACTCTTGGTTGAAAAAACCGGAGTTGAACTGGGAACATCAAACATTTCTTCTTCAAGTAACGTTATTTCTTATCTTGACTACATCAACTACCATCTGATCAATGGTGGAACAGAAGTAGCCACAGGTAAGCAAGAAGTTGTTTATTCTGAAGAAGTTGAAGAACCGGAAGAGCCGGAAGAACCGGCAGAAGAAGACGAAGTTTCAAAATCAATTGTCAAAAACCGCGTTGAAAACGGCAAATTGTATTATATTTACAAGGAAATTCATAGCTTATATCCGGAACTGAATGTTACCGAAGAAGGCTCTGTTAACCTTGTTTATAATATAACAGCAAGTGCCGTAGCGGATTGGACAGCCAAAGAAGGTGAAACAGGATTTGCGCTGACAGGCTCTGCCAATCAGACTTATTCTGGAGCAAAAGATTACTTCTTTGCTTCCAATAGAGGCAACAACATTGCAACAGTTTCCTTGCAGACGTCTTACACCGTAAGCGCGCATGGAATTACCGAAACATTGACCATTTCGGGCAATGTAACAGGTGCCGTTGCATTAGTAAATTCAACAGAAGATGCTAACACTTACAGCTTCACGGCAAGATTGTATGCAGACAATGTTGAAGTTGCTTCTTCAAGCGACAACGCTATTGAGACAATTGAAAAAGAAACTCCGGATGAAACTCCAGATGAAACACCGGATGAAACTCCGGATGAAACTCCGGATGAAACTCCGGATGAAACACCGGACGAACCAGAAATTCCGGACTTCGGAATTATTGCAGCCTACTCAACAGTTGCATGGGGCTATGATAATAGACCACATGTAACCATTGCCGCAAGATACGATAATGGCAACTGTATTTTGTTTGTTGATGGCAAGCAGGTCTATAAAGGAACTGCCCCGTCAGGAACAATTTCAGCCATTCCGTCAGGAAGCGGTTGGGAAGCAGCTTCAATCACTGAAGTTGGTAGCTCTTACCGTTATGTTGGTGTAAGTGGTGGTATTAGCAACATCACAAAACACGACATTACCTACAAGGGCTATCCGTCAGGAATCCTTCCGGTAAGCAAGACCGTCAACGAAGACGGCACCTGGACTGTTTCAAACAACTGGAGCAAAGCTACCTTTGGCCAGTATTAAAAACAGTCAAAATTGAGAACAAAAAAAATTTTTTACAAACCGGAAAGCAGGGGAGTACCCTGTTTTCCACAATACTTATCAATATGAAAACTACAAAATATTTTTTCGCAGTAATCATTGCCATCATGGCAACAGTATTAACTCCTGCTTCAGCGCAGGAAACAGAAGTAAGCCAAAGGTACTTAACATTCAGCAACCGCGTTGGAAGATTCTTCCATGCGGAAGTAAAGAACGGAGAGCTGACCGGCTACCGTTTGAATGGAATCTATATCGGCGCTTCCGGCGGCGCCACCTTCAAAAAGGTGAACTCAGAGCAAGTGATTAACCCCAATGCCGCCGCCATAATCGGTGTCATGGGAAATCACTGGCACGCTGAGGCTCGAATTGGGGCAACCCAGTTTGAGTACATGGGTGCAAAAAAAATCGGTCTCCAAACCGATTTGGGATTGTATTATGACTTTCTGCCTCTTGTTGGCAGTAAAGCCAACTTTTACATAGGAGGATTTGGCGGCTACCAAGCTGTCAAATTCAACTTTGTAAAAGAAGCCTGCACTGACGAAGCAGGCAACTGCTATCCCAAAACCACCACTCCTTACAGCGGAAATTCCTTCCGCTTTGGTGGCGAAATAGGTGCCACTATCCGCGTACACTACACCAATCACATTGGTGTGTACGCAAGATGCTACACCTACTCATACAAAGCCGGTGACCAAAAGGTCAATGCCGGCACATTTGAGGCAGGATTGCGATTCACTTTTGGTATTAATCGCAAGGTTAAATACTAAAAGAAAAAAATTAAGACATGTCTATTATTATACAAGAAACGGAGGCTCCATAATAGCCTCCGTTTCTTTTTAGCATTGTTTTTCTCAACGAGATTTCAAACATTATTCATTTTTGCGCAAACAATTTTTTCTCAAGCTATTTCGACTGTCCCCTCCTCTTGCTTTCTTTTTCTTCCTCTCCTCATATACACATTTTTCAAAAGCTAAAAATCTGTTTCAAATCAAACACAACACTGTTTCAAACACAAAAAAAGCCCGCAACCACGAGCTTTCATACTTACAATACTGTTTTTCAAATTAGAAAACGTAACGAGCACCGATATAGAATTCATGCGCACGAACGGAAGCATGTTCAATATCACCCATATGCCAAAAACGATAACCGATATCAGCATTGATACGAGTCGTAACTTGTGCGGAAATACCACCACCAACAGCCCAAGTAAAGTTTTCTTCACTATAAGAATTGGTAAGACGACGACCCACAACAACGTTTGTTGTTGTTGCTTCAAGATTACTCATACCGATACCAGCCATTAAGTAAGGTGTAAACATTGTATAGGGAGACAAGTCAACATACACGTTCCACATATAAGATTCAGATTCAAAATCAGCACCGGCACCAAAACCAACACCGGTATCTGTTTTTTCACGCCACGTATATTCCAATTCCGTACGCAGATAACCATAACGATAACCAAGAGCAATACCGGCAATCAAGCTGTTATCATCAACATCTAAACGATCACCGAATGTTTCACTGTTATCACCGATATTGTGATTGATGACACCTCCGCGAACACCAACATAAATACCATCACACCCCGCATAAGCTGTTGATGCCATTCCAGCGGAAAGAACCATAGCCGAAACTGCTGTTAATAATTTTTTGTTCATAAAAACTTCTCCTAAATTTAGTGTTTCCAAGGAATCACATCTTATTTTTGTCTAAATTTATACAATAAACAAAAAAATTATGCAAGAACTTTTTTTATAAAATTACATATAACACTTATTTATTAATATGAGATTAATAAGCAAAAGCCGCATCACGCAAGGGCGACACGGCTTTTTTAAGTTCCCAAAACAAAATTTTTCAAGAAAAAGAGCGAACCAACGAACCGGCAAGCATATACCATCCGTCAATCAGCACAAAGAAAATAAGTTTGAACGGCAGAGCCAAGACCGTTGGCGGCAACATCATCATACCCATAGACATAAGCACCGAAGCGATAACCATATCAATAATCAAAAACGGAATAAAAATCAAAAAACCGATTTCAAATGCACGACGAAGTTCACTAATCATAAAAGCGGGAACGGCAACCTTCATCGGCACATCTTTAAGTTCTTGAGGAGATTGTTGAGTATCGGAAGTATTATTTTCCTCACTTTGTGTTTGAGAAACAGAATCAGACTTTGCCAAATCGGAAAAAAGCAATAAATCCTTTTCACGTGTATTACGCAACATAAACTCTTTAAGAGGCTGCGCGGCTTTTTCGATTCCTTCGGTAATTTCGATTTTTTCATCATACATAGGTTTAATTCCTTGCTCCCAAGATTGTTCAAAAACCGGAGCCATAACAAAAAAAGTCAAAAAGAGAGCCAAGGAAATCAAGACCATATTCGGAGGAGTAGATTGAGTAGCCAAGGCGCTTCGAGTAATTGAAAAAACAACAACGATTCGAATAAAAGACGTCATCATGACCAAAATACTCGGAGCAAGCGACAACACCGTAATCATCAAAATAACATTAAAGATACGAGCCGTTGTTGAGCCTGTGGGATTTCCCTGCACATCAAGCGTCATTGTCTGAGCCAAAGCAGCATCAGAAAACAAGAAACACAAAAACAACAGCACACAAGCTGAAAACCAATATTTTTTAAGCATGAGTAAAGGCATCTCCTTTTTCACTTTCGAGAGTTTCGCCTTTTTTATCCAAAAGGAGAACCCCTCCACTGCCAACAAGCACTAAAAATTCGGTATTATCTTTTTTTAGCAAGAGCAACAAATTTTTCGCATCGACACGTTTTTTTTCCAAAATATGGATTCGTTCATCAAGTTTCAAATTTTTAAAGAGATTTTGTTTCGCAAATTTCACTTGGACGAACTTCATTCCCCATAAGGTCAAGAACAGAAGCCCCAAAACAAAAACTAAAGCCAAAACAGCATGTAAAATACTCATAAGATGCATAATTTCACCTGACAAACTTTCTATTTAAAATAGTTAGTATCATGTTGTAATTTAAATAGCAATATGTTACGGTAAGCCATGAACAAAAATGACGCAGAAACAGAAGAAAGAACCTCCAACGGCCTGTCAAGCATAGCCCAAACCTTACTTCCATGGGCAAAAAATCTTCTCGGCAAAAGAGGGTTTATTGAAGTTGACATCATAACCAATTGGTCTTCGATAGTCGGGACGGAATTGGCGCAATATAGTTTTCCGCAAAAAATAAGTTTCAAAAAAGAGAGCAAGAATGAAGGTTTACTTTACCTCTGTACCACGTCGGGAGCTTTTGCCCTTGAAATACAGCATCGAGAAAAATACATCATCGATAAAATCAACACCTATTTTGGATACAATGCTGTGTCAGGCATAAAAATAATCCAAACATTACAAACACAGACGTCTTCACTTGAAAATCTTAATGAATATGAAAAACCTTATGAATATAAATTAAACAAAGAGGAAGAAAAATATATTGAAAACTTGGCTGAAGCTATCGACAATACAAAATTAAAAGCTATAATCGCCAAGTTAGGAAAAAGTGTATTGAACAAGAACAAGAACAAAAAGAAGTGATTGCCATGAAATTTGAGGATACGATAAAAAAAATAAGCAGTATAGCCGCCGGATTTGTAATATTTTTCTTAGCATCTGGCATATACCTTTCCGCAAAAGGATTTCAGTTTATTGACGGAGAAATTGTTTTAGTTAAAGGAGCAAATGCCTCCGAATTAAGCAGTAAAAACATTCCTAATAACATAGTTATCCCCGGAGGACGCTCACTAGGTTCATCCAAAGCTCCGGTAACTTTGTACGAATACTCATCCCTTGGCTGTTACCACTGCGCCGATTTTCATTTAGATACTTTGCCGCAAATCAAAAAAGAATATGTCGATAAAGGTCTGGTTCGTATAGTATTTTCAGATTTTCCGCTTGATCAAAAATCACTCAAGGCCTCTTTAGTTGCCTCCTGCATGCCCAACAGCAACTATTATGATTTCATTGCGCTGCTTTTTAAAAAACAGCGGGAATGGAGTCTTTCGTTCAATACGGAAAAAACTCTGGCAGAACTAGCATCCCAAAATGGCTTAAGCGAGTCGGAAGCCTATAAGTGTATGTCCGACAAAGAACGAGCTCAAGATTTGATTAGCCGCCGACAAGAAGCCATGAAAACCCTTGAGATTCAAGGCACCCCAACATTTGTCATTGCCAACCGCAATTCAAGAGAAGTCATTTTCGGAGCATTAGACTTTGAAGAAATAAAACCGCTTATTGATAAAAAACTTTAAGTTTTTAATAAGTCAGTAATAAATTTTCATTATAGTTAATGCAATGAAAAAGATTCCTGAAGACATAAAAAGGCTTGACGAAAGAATTAAAACGTTACAACAAAAAGAAAAGAAAACTCGTCAAAGCGGCCAAATAAAAAATGAATATACAGACGCAGCCTCCGTCGGGTTTCGAATTGGGGTTGAGTTAGTATCAGGAGTAATTGTCGGAGGAGGAATAGGTTGGCTTTTAGATAAATGGTTAAACACCACTCCGTATTTACTTATTATATTTCTTTTATTAGGAGGTTGTGCCGGCTTTTTAAATGTTTACAGGTTTGCCAAAAATAAAGAAGCAACAAAGGAGTAACGAGCTTGTCAAATCCTATGGAACAATTTACGATAAAGCCTTTAATTCCCTTAGAATATAAAGGGATAGACATATCGTTTACCAATTCAGCCTTATGCATGGTCATAGCAGTTCTCGCTTCAAGCCTGATTTTGGGATTGTGCATCCGCAAAAGAAATATTATTCCAACAGCAGCTCAATGTATTCCGGAAAGTATATATGGATTTATAAATAATCTCATAAAAGAAAATGTCGGAAGAGAAGGATTAAAATATTTTTCATTTATTTTTAGCTTATTCTTATTTGTAGCATTTGGAAATGTTATCGGACTTTTCCCTTATGCTTTTACCTATACCTCACATTTAGCAGCAGTCGGAGGTTTATCGATTATTGCACTTCTCTTCAACATCAGTATAGGCATTAAAAAGAAAAAATTAGGATTTTTAAGAACATTTTTACCCAGAGGCATCCCCTTAGCCTTAGCTCCTCTGATAATTCCGATAGAAATGATATCCTATCTCTCAAAACCATTCAGCTTAACAGTCCGTTTGGTTGCAAACATGACCGTTGGACACATAATGCTAAAAATAATTGCCGGATTCATACTGGCATTAGGAATAGGCGGTATTGTTCCTTTTGCATTTGATGCCTGCATCATCGTGTTTGAAATATTCATCGCCTTGCTGCAAGCATTCATCTATACCGTTTTAAGCTGCATTTATTTAGGAGACGCCTTGCACGAACACTAAATAAATACAGCAATGACAGCCCCGCTGTTCAAATTATTATAACTCGTAACAATAACAAAAGAAGGACAAAAAAAATGGAACCTATGGCATATATTGGAGCCGGAATGTGCGCTCTGTCAATGATGGCAGCCGCTTGGGGTGTGTCTCAAGTTTGGACCACAATCATCTCCACAGTAGGACGTAATCCGCAAGTAAAAAAAGATGTCGATATCTATGGTTGGGCAGGTTTTGCCGCCGTTGAAGCTATCGCACTTTATGCATTAGTTATCGCCTTGGTAATGCTTACCGGAAAATAAACAAGACATTCCAGAGACAAATTAACAAAAATGATTTGTCTCTGGAATTAACCCATAAGGACAGAATCAATGCCTCAATTAGATGTCAGCACTTATAGCTCACAGATATTTTGGTTAATCGTATGCTTTTTTAGCTTATATTTTATTATGGCACAGCTTATTCTCCCCAAAATCGGAGACATTATTGAGCAAAGACAAAATAAAATAGATGATTACATCAACAAAGCGGAAGAGATAAAGAAGCAAGCCGAAAGCTCACTAAACAAATACCAAAAAGCATTAAGTGAAGCAAGTCAAGCGGCATCGAAAGAACTAGAGAAAACACAAAATGAATTAACAGATTTTATCAATCAAAAACAAAAAGAATTAGATGCAAAATTAAGAGATAAAATAGCAACAAGTGAAGCCGAAATAGAAAATAATAAAAAACAGGCATTAAAACAAATTCAAACAATTTCAGAAGGCATTGCTGAAGAAATAATACACAAAATAGGCCTTGAAAAAATTGATGAAAAAATAATCAAAACATCCAGCAAAAAGGTTGAAATAAATTAACATGTCGCAAGCAGTAATAAATGCCGCCGCACAAACGGCAAATGTCTTAAACGAACATCATTATAACACTTTTTACGAGAACCCCGAATTTTGGGTTGGATTGGCATTTATATTTGTCGTATTAGCCCTAAGCAGACCCATAAGCAAAGTCATCAAAGGGATGATACAAAACAAGATTGAAGGTATAAAAAACCGTTTAACCACATCAGAACAACTTTTGGAAGATGCCCAAAAATTATTAAGCGACTATGAAAAAAAATTACGCAATGCCAAAAAAGAAGCCGCAGATATAGCAGAAAAATCCAAAAGACAAATTGAGTATATAAAAACAGCAAATCTCAGCAAATTAGAACAAGAAATGCGTACCAAAGAAAAGGAAGCTGAAGAAAGAATAAATGCCGCAAAAGAGAATGCAGACAAAGAATTTACAGAATTAGCCTCAGCATTA
Source organism: uncultured Alphaproteobacteria bacterium (assembly GCA_944390275.1). Taxonomy (GTDB): domain Bacteria; phylum Pseudomonadota; class Alphaproteobacteria; order RF32; family CAG-239; genus HGM16780. The sequence continues at coordinate 542,757 of CALXPL010000001.1, read as the reverse complement.
AGTATAAAAATAGTCAAACAAGCAATTCAAGACAATTTAAGTCAAGAAACACAAAGCAAATTAATTGACAAATCGATACAAGCAATAGGGAAACTTAACTAAAACTTTTACCTTTTCCATCGGCAATAAGTCCCGAGCATGTGAACATTCTCGGCAAAGAAATTCAATTCTTCCATAGCATTTTTAAAACCGACTTGCGACGGATGAGCTTCCACTTCGACATAGAATTGAGCAGATATAAAAGTCCCTTCTTCCAAATAGCTTTCAATCTTAATCAAATTAATTCCATTGGTCGCAAAACCGCCTAAAGCCTTATAAAGAGCCGCGGGAATATTTTTTGCTTTAAAAATAAAAGAAGTAATAAAATCATCACCGTCATATTCGGGAAGAGATGGTTTTTTAGCCATAATAAGGAAACGAGTCGTATTATTAGCAGCATTTTCAATATTCGTAGAAGCAATTTTCAAACCATAAATTTCAGCAGCTAAAGAAGAAGCGATTGCAGCACGCGACTTATCATGATATTCCAACACAAATTCACAAGATTTAGCTGTATCAATACGAGCTTCAGCTTTAATATTATTGCGTCTTAAAAAAGCCGAACATTGAGCCAAGGCTTGAGGGTGAGACATAACAACTTTAACATCATTCAAATCTGCATCAGGTAAAACGAGCAACTGATGATGAACTGGTAATAAAAATTCGCCAACAACGAACAATCCGGTCTTGGGAAGGAGAAAATGCACATCCGTAACTCGTCCGGCATTCGAGTTTTCAATAGGAATCATAGCAAAATCGACTTCTCCATTTTGCACTTTATCCATAGCCTGCTCAAAAGTATCGCAAGGAACATAGAAAGCATCAGGATAAACAGTTTTGGCAGCGATATGAGAATAGGCACCAGCCACACCTTGATAAGCGATTTTAAGTTTCATGAGAAAATACCTTCAAAAAAAACTTGCGAACAAAGGGGTTATATACTATAACAAGCTAAAAATAAAGGACAAAGAACAATGCAAGTGGATATTTTTGATTTTGAATTAGATCGTAGCTTAATTGCAGATAAACCGGCTAATCCGCGCGACACCTCGCGGCTTTTGGATTTAAGCGAGGAAGGAACCATACACGACAGACACTTTTATGATCTTCCAAACATTTTGCAAAAAGGGGACATTCTGGTTTTTAATGATACAAAAGTCATACCGGCACGTTTATACGGAGCACGTGGAGAAGCCTTGGTTGAAGTAACTCTTTATCATCCGCTTGATGGTTTAAGCTGGATGTCATTTATCAAGAATGCCAAAAGATTACATATTGGCGATACCATCAAGTTCTACACAGACAATATAAGCAGTTCAGAATCAAAATTTACGGCAGAAGTCATAAGTAAACAAGGAGAGGACGGAGTTGAAATTCGCTTTAATTGTTCTGCTCAAGATTTAGGAAAATTATTGGAAGAATACGGCTCCATGCCTTTGCCTCCATACATAAAACGAGACAAACCCAATCAAGGTTTATGGAATAAATATAACGATAAAGAAGACTATCAAACAATTTATGCCAAACATGAAGGAGCTGTTGCCGCACCGACAGCCGGACTTCATTTTACGGATAGAGTTTTTAAAGCATTGGAAGAAAAAGGCGTTGAAAAATTATTTTTAACTCTTCACGTCGGAGCCGGAACATTTCTTCCGGTAAAAGTAGCCGACACCAAAGACCATAAAATGCATGCAGAATACGGAATAATCACCGCAGATGTATGTGATAAAATAAATCGAGCAAAAACAGAAGGACGAAGAATTATCGCCGTAGGAACAACATCATTAAGATTGTTAGAAAGTGCCGCTGACGAACAAGGTATTTTACACCCGTTTACCGGAGAAACCGATATTTTCATTACGCCGGGATATAAATTCAAAGTTATTGATATGATGATAACCAATTTTCACCTTCCGCGCTCAACATTATTCATGCTCATTTGCGCAGTTGCAGGAACAGAAAGAATGAAAGCAGCTTACCAACATGCAATAGAAGAAAAATACCGTTTTTATTCATACGGCGATAGCTCGATTTTAAAATGTGTAAATAAAATTTAAACCAAATCACGTTATAATCCGAACAGTTCTAAGATAATCGGAAATGAAACGTGAAACAACTTTTAAAACAATTGGAAAAATTCTTTCCGCTTTTAAAAAACACCTACCAACCCGCATTGTTATTTACAATCGGCTTGTTAGGTTTTTACTTATTTCAACCATTATCCACACAACGCCTCAATCAAATACATTACATTAGCATAGGTTTAAACCTTTTAAGTATAACCCTACTAATTTACTTCAATCAAAGGAAACCTATTTTTTTTATAGTAACAATATTCTTAGGTTACGTTGTTTTAAATTTTTTAAAAAGGAAATACGGTGAAGAATATATTTTAACACCAGAATACACCAATTTAAGCATATTCATAGCACTAAATTTAATAATTTTATATTTCCTTCCCACATGGAAATTATTACAAAGAAAAAACATTATTATATTACTTATCCTATTTTCAGAATACGCAATAGGAGAAAAACTGGCAGCATCAGGAATAAGTTTAGGTTCTTCACTAGGAACAGAAAGCTATGGCAGTCTCAATAATTTAAGTCTGCTGCTCTTTGGTATAGGATTTGTAACAATTTTCATAAGTTTTTCTATCAGCGGAACAATAGTTGACAGTGCATTATTTTTTGTCTTTGTAGAAATATGTCTTAGCTATTATTATTCACCTTCAAGCAGTGGAACAATTATATTTTTTGGAATATCATCACTCACACTTTTCTTAAGCATCTGTGAGCATTTATACAACATAACCTACCACGATCCTTTAACAGGATTATACAGCCGTAATTCATTTATGAATCATGCTAAAAATTTCCCTCTCAAATACAGTATCGGAATAATTTTAATTGATGATTACGACAGACTATCAAAAGTTTTTGGCAAACATTCCCTAAATTCTCTGATAAAAATGATATGTCTAAGAATAAATCAAACCGAAACAGAAGGACAAATTTACCGATACAGTCAAGAAGAATTTGTCATAATCTTTCGGGGAGAAAACAAAAACGAAGCCTACGATAAGATGGAAAAAATAAGAAGAAGCATAGCTTCAGCCGAATTCATACTAAAGGGATATAAAAAGCCGATAAAACTCACAGTTTCAGGAAGTGTCTCCGAAAAGAAACGAAGCGACGGAAATGCAATTGAAGTATTAAGTCGAGCAGGCAAAGCATTACAAAAGGCGTATCAATTCACACAAAACATCACATCCAAAGCCTAATTTTTATGTTTAAAAAAGAGCTGATAACCTAAAACACAAATACCCAAAAGGATAAGAGGAAGAGACAACATTTGCCCCATAGTTACCCCTCCAAAAAAATAACCGAGTTGAGCATCTGGTTCACGAAATTGTTCCATAGAGATACGAAAGATACCATACAAAATAACAAAACAAGCGGACACACATCCGGGAAGGGCACGAACTTTTGAGGATTTCCAGAGTAAATTAAGGACAAGAAACATAACAATTCCCTCAAAAAAAGCTTCATAAAGTTGCGAGGGATGACGAGGCAAATACCCCCCGTTAGGAAAACGGACAGCCCAAGGAACATCAGTAACCCGTCCCCACAATTCATCATTAACAAAGTTTGCAATTCTACCTAAGAACAAACCGATAGGAGCCGGCAGAACAACTAAATCCGTAATTTGCAAAAAGGGAAGTTTAACCTTACGAGAGAAAGCCCACAAAGCAACAATAACACCCAAAATTCCGCCATGAAAAGACATACCGCCTTTCCAGATAGCAAAAATTTCAAGCCAATTATCTTTGACCATATCCAGACCATAAAAAAGGACATAACCAAGCCGTCCTCCTAAAATTATTCCCAGAGTAACATAAAAAACCAAATCCTCAATATTTTGCAAGGAAAGAGGAATATCAAATTTCTTAACACTGCGGTTGACCCACCACCAACCGATAAGCAAACCAAAGAGATAAGCCATAGAATACCAACGAATAGCCAAAGGTCCCAACTGGAGCATAATAGGAGAAATTTCCGGATAAGTTAATCCCATAAAATAACCTCACAAAAAAAACAAAACTCAAAACTTAATTAATAATACCTTAATAAGAAAAATAATCCACACCTAAAAATAATTATCCTCCGAGTCTATTCTGCTAAGGTATTGAATAATTGGAATAAAAAAAATAATCCACAATTTTTTAATTTTGAAAAGTGGAAAACTTAACTTTGTTTATTGTATAAAAAAGTTCCCTAAGGCAATCTCTATTCATGAGCCGTAGTCAATAGTGGAGAACAACAGTGAATCTGGCAAAGAAATATGCCTTACAATATAATCCGATAGACAGCGTTGAAGCAATTTTTGCAACAAAATCTTATGAACTTGAACGTCGGAATCTCAATGAAATTGTCATAGAAGTTCAAGGAAAATGGAACAATATGTTGCTGTTTTTCACATGGGAAGAAAACATGCGTTGTCTTCATTTGTCATGCTTAATGGACATCAAAAGTGAAATAGAAGACCGTAGTAAAATATTTGAATTAATGGCTCTTGTAAATGAAGAATTATGGATAGGGCATTTTTCTTATTGGACGGAAGAAAATATGCCGGTATTTAAACATTCAATTATTATTGATGACACGGATAAAGATGTTTTTGAAAGTAAGATAGCACAAATTATTGAAATTGCCGTTAAGGAGTGCGAAAGAATGTATCCGATATTCAACGTCGTTTTAACCAAAGGCATGGCTCCGCAACAAGCCTTATACCCAATGATGATGGAAACAGCCGGACAAGCTTAAAATAATTTATCTATTTTTTTTCCACTGACGAACATTAGAATTATGTTCACTAAGTGTTGTTGCAAAATTGTGCCCCCCTTTACCATCAGCGACAAAGTACAAAAAATCCGTATTTTCAGGCTGTGCCGCAGCCATAATCGATTCGATTCCTGGATTACAAATAGGCTCTGGAGGTAGTCCGTAATTAAGGTAAGTATTAAAAGGGCTTTCAAATTTCAAATCTTTGCGATACAACGGACGACCTAACTCTCCTTTTCCTTGAGTTAAAGCATAAATCACCGTAGGATCGGTTTGCAAACGCATTCCTTTACGCAAGCGATTAACAAAAACGGAAGCAACGATTCGTCTTTCCTCAGGAAGGGAGGTTTCCTTTTCAATTAAAGAAGCCAATATCAATAATTCTTTAGGAGATTTTAGGGGTAAATCATTATCTTTAAGCCGCCAAGCCTTATTTAAAATATTATCCATTGCCTTTTGAGCATGAGTAATAATTTCTTGTTTTGAATCGCCCAATTTATAAGTATAGGTTTCAGGAAGCAAAGAACCTTCCGGTATATCAGATAAATCTTCACCATTAAGATGAGGAAGAAGATTAACCATTTGAGCAACTTGAAAAGAAGTCAAACCTTCAGGTATCGTTAAGCGATGATAGACAATATCACCTTTTGAGAGTTTTAATAAAACGTCATAAAGAGATATTCGAGCAGGAAACAAATATTCACCGGCTTTTAAGTTTTTATCAAAACCATAGATTCGCGCAACGATTCGAAAAAAGAGAGGATTTTTAATAACTTTATGTTCAGCAAGAATATTTGCCACGGAGCGAGAAGCAGCGCCTTTAGGAATAACCAAAGTAACGTCTTGAGATAAATCACTTTCGCAATAAATTTTATCCTTTGCATAAAAAAAACAGCTTACCAAACCAATAACCAAAACTGCAAGGAAGCACCATTTTTTCATATTTTCCCCTTTTCACTCCACAAAAAACAAAAGTACTTAAAAAATACTCACATAATTATAAGAAAAAGTTAAATAAAAGAAAAGGCTCCATAAAAGGAGCCTAAAAAAGTAAACAAAAATTCTTTACTTAGAAAATTTTTTCAAAATTAAAGAAGAGTTAGTACCTCCAAAACCAAAAGAGTTAGACATAACCGCTTTAATTTCTTTTTTCTTAGCTTTCAAAGGAACCAAATCCATATCTTTAACTTCATCGGCAGGATCTTCCAAATTAAGAGTCGGCGGGCAAATTTGGTCTTCCAAAGCCTTAATACTAAAGACAGCTTCGACGGCACCGGCAGCTCCTAAAAGGTGTCCGATTGCAGATTTCGTTGAAGACATCGAAACATACTTCATATCATCACCAAACAAACGTTTAACGGCAAGAGCTTCACCGACATCTCCCGCCGGAGTAGAAGTACCATGAGCATTAATATAATTAATATCTTTGAGTTCAACCCCATGCTCTTTAGCATGATCGGCAGCCATTTTCATCGCACGATAAGCACCATCACCGGAAGGTGCTGTAATATGATAAGCATCACCGCTCATACCGTAGCCGACAACTTCAGCATAAATTTTTGCACCACGGGCAAGAGCATGCTCTAATTCTTCCAAGACAACGGCACCGGAACCTTCACCCATCACAAAACCGCTGCGCGCTTTATCCCAAGGACGAGAGGCTTTTTCAGGAGTTTCATTAAAATCCGAAGTAATCGCTTTCATACGAGCGAAACCGGACAACCCCAAAACATTAACAGCAGATTCGGCACCACCGGCTAACATCATATCCGCATCACCGCAAGCAATAATACGTGCGGCATCACCGATAGCATGAGTACCGGTAGAACAAGCTGTAACACAAGCATGATTCGGACCTTTTAAGCCAAACTTAATAGAAAGATTTCCAGATACAAGATTAATTAAACAAGAAGGGATGAAGAAAGGAGAAATTTTCTTCATACCATTTTCATGGAACGAAATAGAATTTTCATAAATGACATCGAGTCCCCCGATTCCGGATCCCATCATAACACCAAAACGATATTTTTCTTCTTCAGAAGCAGTTTCCACATTCCAACCGGCATCAGCCAAAGCATCAGCGCCGGCAGCTAAACCATACATAATAAAACGATCATTTTTCTTTTGATCTTTCGGAGGCAAAACCGTATCGGGATCAAAATCATGTTCACCTTTACCCCAAGGTACCTGACCGGCAATCGTTACCGGAATATCTTTTAAATCCATACCTTCAATTTTACGAATTCCGGATTTTCCTTCTAAAATACTTTTCCAGTTAAAATCCACACCTCGTCCGAGAGGAGAAACAATTCCCAATCCGGTAACAACAACTCTTTTCATACACATACCTCGTATTCAAATTACGCAAGAGAGCAATATCAGCTCTAAAATAAGATAAAACTCGCCTAAACACGACTGGCGAGTTTTATCAATCAATCTATAGTCATAAAGACTTATGCATTCTTAGAAAGATAATCGATAGCATCTTTAACAGTAAGAATTTTTTCAGCAGCTTCATCAGGGATTTCACAACCAAATTCTTCTTCGAAAGCCATAACCAACTCTACTGTATCCAAACTATCAGCGCCTAAATCGTCAATGAAACTAGCGTTTTCAGTTACTTTAGATTCTTCGACGCCAAGGTGTTCTGCAACGATTTTCTTAACGCGATTAGCTACATCAGTCATATGATTAACCTCAAAAAAATTAAAACAAAATTTATCAGACCACAACAGCCTGTGAGAAATTTGTTAGCATAAAAACATATAATTTGACAAGCATTATTTTTCAATTCGGGATAACAAGAGGAACAAGACAAGGGCAAACACCGCAGAAAATCTAACATTTTTTATAAAAATAAAGGTGGATAAAAATATAAAAAAGGGATAAAAAAAAGCTAAAAAAGACATTTTTTCCCCAAAAGAAAAGAAACAAAGATTGAAAAAAGATAGAAAATAGGCTAGAAACCATAAAGGAAGTTAAAAAGGAAAAAGAAATGAAAAAAATTTTTTATATAGTCGGTTTAATTATTGTTTTTTTAGTTATTGCAAAATTAACCGGAGAAGCGGGAAAAAGTATTAACATACATCAAAATGACGCCACAGAAGTCGTTACGGAAGACGAAAACGGCAATATGAGCATTAATGGCGAAATAGTAGAAGAAGTTGAAGAAACAAATCCGTCCATAACGGCTAATGAAGAAGAAACCATAATCCAAGAGTAACAATTCGCAAAAATTTGTTATCAAAAAGCAAAACGAGAACCCGTTTTTTCGCTTGCGAAAAGAGAAGCAATGACTATATATAAAACAGGTATAAATTAAGTAGAGGAAAGAACAATGAAAGTAGGAATAATCGGAGCCGGAGCCGTCGGCAGTACAACAGCCTTTGCCTTAATCATGAGAGGCGTAGCAAGAAAAGTTGTTTTAATCGATGCAAATGAAAAGAAAGCAGAAGCAGAAGCCATGGATTTAGCCCATGCGGCACCATTTGCCTATGCCAACAAAATAAAAGCCGGAACATATGAAGATTTAAAAGGTTGTGAAATTGTCATTGTTACGGCAGGAGCAAATCAACGCCCCGGAGAAACAAGAATAGATTTACTCGGACGCAATGTAAAAATATTTGAAAGCATCATTCCGCAAATCGCCAAAGCGGCACCGGAAACAACATTAATCATCACCGCCAATCCTGCAGATATTATGACAGAAGTAGCCATAAAACTTTCAGGTTTTCCCAAAGAAAGAGTCATTGGTTCAGGAACAGTTTTAGATACATCTCGTTTCCGTACTTTATTAGGATATCATTTAGGAGTTTCTCCTCAATCCATACACGCCAACGTCATCGGAGAACATGGGGATAGTGAAGTTTTGGTATGGTCCGCAAGTGATGCCGGTACTGTTTCATTAGATAAATTGGCAGAAGAAATCGGTAAACCATTCAATCCGGAAGTCAAAAAAGAAATAGATGACGGTGTTCGGAATGCTGCCTACAAAATCATTGATGGTAAAGGAGCAACCTTCTACGGTATTGCCGGAGCATTATGTCGTATATGCCGTGCCATCACCAACAATGAATATGCGATTCTCACCGTATCTTCACACCAAGATAATGTTGAAGGCGTAAAGAACGTATGTTTATCATTACCGACAGTATTAGGAAAACGCGGTGTTCATCAAGTTATATATCCGGCACTAGATGAACAAGAAAGAAAAGCCTTACATGACAGTGCCTTAGTCATGAAAGAATATTCCGATAAAGCCTTAGAAATGATTGCAAAATAAACGAAATAACAATTTCGATTGCAAATCCTCTTCTAATTCCGTATAAAAGAAAAGAAGAGGATTTTTTATAGGGAAAAAAATGGTTAAAGTAATTACGTTCGGTTGCCGAATTAATAGTTTCGAGTCGGAAATACTCAAAGAGAAGCTGAAAAATTTAGATAACGTTATCATTGTCAACACTTGTGCCGTAACATCAGAAGCGGAAAGACAATGCCGACAAACGATTCGCAAACTACGCAAAGAAAATCCTCAGGCACGCATAATCATAACCGGCTGTGCGGCACAAATCGCTCCACAAAAATTTGCTCAAATGGAAGAAGTTGACTTAGTTTTAGGCAATAAAGAAAAAATTGCTCTTGAAAACTATATAAATTCTCCGCATCAAGAAAAATCATATGTTGGCAACATATTTGATTGTGAAGGATATGATGATTATATCATTACCGGATTCGAAGGTCGCCAACGCGCCTTTGTTCAAATTCAGCAAGGCTGCAATCATCGTTGTACTTATTGCATTGTTCCTTACGCACGAGGGAATAATCGTTCTGTAAAAGAAGAACATATATTCAAACAGATAGAAGAACTTTTAGCGCAAGGCTTTGAAGAAATTTGTTTAACAGGAGTAGATGCCTGTTCTTATGAACCCTCGCTCAGCGAATTGGTAGAACACATACTAAAAAAATTTCCAACACTTCCGGCATTACAGTTCGGTTCTCTTGATCCGGCTGCACTTGATGATAAATTTATAAATTTAATCGGAGAATACTCAAATATTACACCGCATTTTCACTTTTCAATACAGTCAGGAGACAATTTGATATTAAAAAGAATGAAACGCCGCCATACAAGAGAAGATGTGATATTGCTGTGCCATAAAATACGCAAAATAAGACCGGAAGCAACCTTCGGAGCAGACTTTATTTGCGGTTTTCCGACAGAAAGCGACGAAGCCTTCCAAAACACGGTCAAACTCGTCAAAGAAGCCGGCATAAACAAACTACACGTATTCCCCTATTCGGAACGCCCCGGAACACCTGCCGCACTCATGCCGCAAGTTCCGATTGAAATACGGAAAGAACGCGCGAAAATATTACGCGAACAAGGAGAGGTAAATAATGATTAATTTTTTTCAAAAACTAAATCAAGGCCTAAAAAAGACCTCTTCGAAAATAAGTTCTGGGATTTCCGATATTTTTACCAAACAACGTGTCGATTCGGAAACATTGGAAGATTTACAAGATATATTAATAAGTTCCGACATGGGAATAAAGGCTTCAGATAAAATAATTGAAAATTTCAAAAAGAAACGTCTCAACAAAGAAGCAACAATAACCGAAATAAAAGAGGAATTATCAAAAGAGATAGAAGAAATTTTAAAGCCTTGCGAAAAATCTTTTACATACGAAGAACAAAAGAAACCATACATCATTTTAATGATAGGCGTCAACGGAGCCGGAAAAACAACCACAATAGGAAAATTAGCTTCAAAATTTCAAAAAAGTGAGAAACACCCGCAAATATCATTCATAGCCGGTGATACTTTTCGAGCAGCAGCCGTTGAACAACTGAGCATTTGGGGAGAAAGGAACCGGATTCGCGTATTTAAAGGAACTGACGGATGCGATTCGGCAGGACTTTGCTATGATGGCATTCAAGAAGCAATAAAATACAACGACGATATTGTTTTTATAGATACGGCAGGACGCCTTCAAAACAAAAACGGATTAATGGATGAACTCAAAAAAATCATACGCGTAATCAAAAAAATAATTCCGGAAGCCCCGCATCAAATACTACTGACACTAGATGCGACCACAGGACAAAATGCACTGGAACAAACCAAAATATTTAAAGAAATGTGTCAGGTAGATGGGTTAATTATTACCAAACTCGATGGGTCAGCCAAAGGGGGAATTTTAGTAGCCATAGCTGAAGAAAACCCCTTACCTGTTTATTACATAGGAGTAGGAGAAGGAATAGAAGATTTAGACACCTTTTCGGCTCACGACTATGCTCAAAATTTGTTAGATATATAGAAACAAAAAAAGCATTCGAAAAACGAATGCTTTTTTTCAAGTCTTTATTTTTGAAGAACTTCTAAATGGCTCTCAAAAATTTGCAGCTGCTTGCGTTCAAACTCTTCTTGGGAAGGAGTGCAAAATTCACAAAAATTATATTTATAATCATGCACTTGTCCTTCCAACCAGAATTTTAAACATTCTTTCTTGCGTTTAGAAAGTACAGCCACTTTTTTAGAAAACAAAGATAAGCGAACTTTATCGTTTTCGGCAACACCACAGGCTTCAGGAAGAATTTTATTCAAATCACACCAAACTTGCAAACCTTTTCTGAGCTTAGCTTCAGAACTTAAACCAAACTTCTTTTTAAAAAGATTATCGATAATCATAAACAAAAAAATTAAAATAAATTAAGATGATATTTTTCAGTTAACTCAAATGCGGAAATATTTTTAAGACACCAAATTTTCCAACAAACAAAGGGCTGCAATTCCTCATATACCGGAATTCCAATAACATTTTGATCCATTAAATACTCTCGTTGTTTTCGAAACGGGTCAACCACTGTATAAGGAGCTTTATACAAGACATCAAACTTATCATCATGTTTAACAACGACAACCAAACCATCTTGAGATTTATCTAAAACAGCATCTTGAATTTGTACATCTTCAGCCAACACACGATAGCCAAGTTGTTCACTAGTAATCAAAAAACGTTTATAAAACAATTGTTTTTTATAACTATTTTCAACTAAATACAAATGTAAATGTCCACAATTACCGCCATAAGGATTCCAAGAATTAAGAATAAACCAAACATCGTCAATTTGAAGAAAATTCAAGATTACATTTTTATCAGTGCGTTTATTCGTCCTCAAAAAATGTTTTAAAGATGACGCATCAAAAAAGAGCCGTCTTTGACAAAGAGTTTTATAATCATCTTGCCAAACAAAATTTTTTGTATTTTCCATAATTGTAAGATTTAATAATAAAAAAGTAGAGCAAAACTAACATAAGAAGTAAAAAGAATCAAGCAAATATCATCCACATTACGAAAAGATATCTTAACAAAAAGAAGAAAAAATACTAAGATGCACCAAATAAAACAAAGGATTCGAATATGGAAGATTTATTAAGCAAACTAACCGAAAATAACCAAGCCCCATCACCGGAAGAAAAAGAATATACCGTTAGCGAAATTTCAGCAGAAATCAAAAAGTTCGTTGAAACAAAATTTCACCATATTCGTATCCGAGGAGAAATATTCGGCAGTAAAAGAGCCGATTCTGGACATTATTATCTTTCATTAAAAGATGAAAATGCCGTTATATCCGCTGTATGTTGGAAAGGAGTAGCCGCAAATTTAAGAATAAAACCCGAAGACGGATTAGAAGTCGTAGCCACGGGAAAAATTACAACATTCGCAGGCAAATCCTCATATCAACTGATTATAGAACAAATGGAAGTAGCAGGAGCCGGAGCGTTACTGAAATTATTGGAAGAAAAGAAAAAACAATACGCTGCCGAAGGTTTATTTGCCGCAGAACACAAAAAGAAAATTCCTTACTTGCCAGAAACAATCGGAGTTGTAACATCTGCAAGCGGAGCCGTTATTCGTGATATAATTCATCGTGTCCGTGATCGCTTTCCCAGCCATATTATTGTATGGCCGACACCGGTACAAGGAGAAGGTGCCGCCGAAAAAATCGCCTTAGGAATAAAAGGTTTTAATAAACTTCCTAAGAATGGAAAAATATCACGACCGGATGTCATTATTGTCGCTCGCGGAGGCGGCAGTTTGGAAGATTTATGGCCGTTTAATGAAGAAGCCGTAATTCGTGCAGTTTACGATTCGGAGATACCGATAATTTCCGCAGTTGGTCATGAAACAGACACCATGTTAATTGACTATGTATCCGATGTAAGAGCCCCCACCCCGACCGGCGCGGCAGAATTTGCCGTTCCGGTAAAAGCAGAATTAGAATCACGCCTAAGTATTATTCAAGGAAGATTACAACACGCAACACAACGTTATTTAAACAACTATCAAACATTATTAGAAGGGCTGAAAAGAGGCATACCCAACCTAGAACAAATCCTACAAGAAAGCCAACAAAAATTTGATGAAAGAATAGAAAGATTAAAGACCGCCTTTAAAAATTACTTACAAAATAAAAACAATGAAATAGAAAAAAATAACCTAAAACCTTATCTTATTTTGAATATTTTTGAAAAAAAGCAAGAAAATTTAAAGAATTTATCGCTTAGACTAGAGTCAGTATCAGTTGAGTCTGTTTTAAAACGGGGTTTTGCTTGGATAAAAGACAGTAAGCACAACACCATTTATTCAGCAACTCAAGCCCAAAAGAGCAATAACTTAGAAATTTGTTTTGCTGATGGAAGTATAAAAACAAAAGTATTAGTGAAAAAGAATGAAATACAAGGCGATTTATTTGATATGTAGCATTTTTCCGCTATTAAGCCAACCAAGTCAGGCACTGGAAATATGCGGAGATAAAGCTCAAGGTTCAATACTATTGCTTCATGAAGAAAATGTCCATGAAGTACAATTTCAAAACAAAAAAATTACCCCGAATAAAGAGGGAGACTTCATGTTGGCATTTGATAGAGATGACCAGCTAAAACAAAGTCTAAAAATACTCTATAAAAATGACGAACAAAACTATCCCGTTAAAAATTTTACCTTTACGATTGAACCGACGAAATGGGACATACAAAAGATTAATGGTGTTCCGGAAAGAAAAGTTACCCCTAAAAAAGAAGACCAAGATGAAATTCTAAGAGAGAACCAAAGTTTAAGAAAAGCCATAGAAGAAAACAATAGTAAAACATCATATTGGAAACAAGGTTTTCAAATGCCCTTAAAAGAATACCGCATCAGCGGAAAATTCGGAGGACAAAGGATTATGAACACCATAAAGAAAAATCCGCATAGAGGACTAGATATGGCGGCTCCGGAAGGAACAGAAGTTATGGCACCTAGTGATGGAAAAGTTGTCATGACGGGTAAAAACTTTTTTTACAGTGGAAACATGATTGTTATTGACCATGGACAAGGACTACACACGATTTATGCCCACTTAAAAGATATTAAAGTAAAAGAAGGTCAAGAAGTAAAACAAGGAGAAGTTATAGCAACAGTTGGAAAAACCGGTAGGGTAACCGGTCCGCATCTTCACTGGGGAGCCTCTCTGCACAATATAAGATTTAACCCTGAAAAACTTATCGGTTTAATCCAAAAGGATACATGTATTAATTTATAATCGTCAAAGGAACCAGGATGGAAAAAAAACAAGTAAATGAATTAACCTTAACAAATTGCTTAATCGTCGATGATGATAAATTTTCACGCACCTTCATCAAATCAGCACTTTCATTAATCGGCATAAAAAATGTCAAAGAAGCCTCTTCAGCCAAAGAAGGAATAGAAATTCTAAAAGAATATGGAATTGATTTAGTTATTTTAGATCAAGTCATGCCTGATCAAGACGGCATAGAATTTGTGCAAGAAGTCAAAAGACTTCCCAACAAAAGTTTAAAAGACCTTATAATTATTATGGTAACCGTTGATACACAAGAAAAAACTGTTTTAAAAGCAAAAGAACTGGGCATCAAAGAATATCTGGTAAAACCGATATCCCCCAATGCTCTAAAGAGTAGAATAGAAGATGCACTGAATTTGAAAAAAGAATAGGATAAGAACATGGAGATAAATATTCACATATTATTGCTGGCAATACTTCAAGGGCTGACAGAATTTTTACCGGTAAGCTCATCAGGACATTTAATACTTTTTTCAAAATTCACAACATTTCCGGATCAAGGTCTAACACTTGACATAGCGGTACATGTCGGTTCAATAATTGCTGTTTGCATCTATTTTTCAGGAACGATTTGGCAAATCATCAAAGGATTGATTAAAACAAAATTTATTCCAAATTTCAGTAATGAGGGCAATCGTTTATTCTGGTTAATCGTCATAGCGACAATACCGGCAGTAATTGCGGGATTAACCTTAAAAGAATATGGCATGGAATGGTTACGAGACAGCAAAATCATTGGATGGACAATTCTATGTTTTGGAATTCTTTTGTTCATTGCCGACAAGATAGGCATGACAATAAGAGAAGTCAAACATTTAGGAATAATAGATGCGATATGGATAGGCTGTGCACAATGTTTAGCTCTTATCCCCGGCACGAGTCGTTCAGGAATAACAATAACCATGGGTAGATTTTTAGGATTAGAAAGAAGAGAAGCCGCAAAATTTTCCATGCTGATATCCATCCCCACCATATTCGGAGCCGGAGTATTAACCGCTTATGAATTATACCAAAACAATAACATAGCAGCACTTACGGAAGCATTTGATGGAGTATTTTATTCTTTTGTAGCCTCACTAATGGCGATATATATAATGATGTGGTGGTTAAAGAAATCAACCTTTTTACCCTTTGTCATCTATCGTATATTACTGGGAAGCTATCTTCTTTTAGAAAGCTATGGTTATTTAACCCCCAATTTACAATAAAAGTCTTGCAAAATAAAACGAATTAAGCTAAAAACAAAGCAATGCTCTGATGGCGGAATTGGTAGACGCGCAAGTTTCAGGTACTTGTGGGTGTTAGCCCGTGGAAGTTCAAGTCTTCTTCAGAGCACCAAATTTGCTTGCACAAGCGAAAAACAATAAGCAAGCCCATAAAAAAATGAATAAAATCACACAATCAAAAGAGCTATTATCTTGGTATGAAGCGCAGGGCCGAGATTTACCATGGCGCGTAAAAGGAGGAGCCCATCCCAACCCATATATTGTGTTTGTATCAGAAATAATGCTTCAGCAAACCACGGTAAAAACAGTAATACCGTACTTTAAAAAATTTATGAAACGCTTTCCCGACATAGAAAGTTTGGCACAAGCATCAGAAGAAGAAGTTTATAAATATTGGCAAGGTCTGGGATATTATAGCAGAGCAAGATCCCTGCATGAAGCCGCCAAAACAATAAAAGAACAAGGGAAATTTCCTCAAACAAGAGAAGAAGTCTTAAAACTAAAAGGAATAGGGAACTACACTGTTTCCAGCTTTTTGGCATTAGCTTTTAACAAACCCGAAACCATAATTGACGGGAACGTAATACGAATTATAACTCGGCTCTACCATCTTACGGAACCGACCGAAAAAATACAAAACATAATCCGTCAAAAAGCAGAAGAATTAACCGATAAAGAATCTCCGGCAGACTACGCCTCAGCCATTATGGACTTAGGGGCAATAATATGCACACCCAAGAAACCGCAATGTTTATTATGCCCATGGCAAAAGTACTGCCAAAGCAAAAATAAGCAAGACATAGAACAAATACCAAACCGCACAAAAATACAAAGACAAGAAAAATACGGCAGTGTTTATATCATCATAAATTCCCAAAAAGAAATTTACATTCGTAAAAGAAAGGAAAAGGGATTGCTATCAGGATTGTACGAATTTCCATGGAAAGATGAAGGGAAGATGTTTGAAAAGGATTCGCTTTGCATTACGGACAGCGGAAGACAAGTTACCCACAACTTCAGCCACTTCAAACTCACATTACAAATTTATAACATACAAACCGAAAAAAATTTAACCGATGGCTTATTTGTTCCCGAAACATCGCTTAAAGACTACCCTATTTCAACACTAATGAAAAAAGTATGGCAAAAATACAAAGCAAATAAAAAAAATATACATACTAAAATATAATAAAAATCAATTCGTTATAGAAAAATAAACTTGGAATAAAAAAAAATATAGATTATAATAAAGACATTACAAGAAAAGTATGGAGGGACACATGCTGAACAACAAACAAAGCATGGAGAATTTAAAAATTCAACATGCCTATCTGGAAGCTGCCATTCATGAAGAAGAACAGCATGTCTGGAAAAATCTAATAAGAATAGAAGAGTTAAAAAAGCAAAAACTCCTCAAAAAAGACACTTTACTTCGCATGGCTTTACAAGAAAAATTAATGTGCAAATAAGAATTAAGCCTCATCATCAAAAATTAAATGATGAGGCTTTTTTATTGCCAAAAGCAGAAAAATACCTTATTCTAAAAAAAAGAAAACAACAAGGAACAAAAATGCGAATATTCTGTTTTTCAGTAGTTTTGGGAATAGCAACCGTAACTTGGACATCAAGTTTTGCGGGAGTAAGATTTTTAGTCAACGGTCCTGAAACCCAATATAACGATTCCTTCCGAGATGAGGATTCATCATCAAATTATCAAGCAAGCCGTTCAGAAATAACCAAATGTGAGAATGCCGGTTACATATACAAGAGTTGCGACCGAGGAATGATTTTAAGAAAAAGATGTCCCTACCATAGCAGTTATTATGCAGAATGTTGCCCTGAAGATTACAGATATAGTCCTCAAGACTGTTATCAAATGAATAAGACGACAAGCACATACACCTGCGGCGGATTTTACGCTTGCTATTAAAGAAAAAACCTCCGACAGGAGGTTTTATTATGCATGTTTGTTTAACACAAAGATTAAATTTTCATCACCGGGCGAACATAGCCGTTGTGGCGGGAGCTGCCCTTATCTGTGAAGGAGAACATCCCCACGGGTTGCCAAGTCCACACGCTGTGAATGGTGTACTCGGACGACGACCAACAAGATGATGGAGTCTCAAATGGGGTTCCTCTTGCCCATAAAATCGACCCGTCTATTTCCGTTCGATGATTATTAACCATATTCCAGATACCCACTGACGGCAAACACCATTTCCCTTTGGTACTTTCCGCTCCCGCTGGTGCATAATTCTTGGCTGCCGCCGCCGCTGGATATTTCGATTCGCCTAAAGCGAGCATCGCTTCCGTATTTTCACAGCTTTTCAAATCATTTATCACAGTTTGTTCTGTTGTATAATTGGTTATTTTCGGTACATCAACATATTCAGTTGACCATGCTACTCTACTTGCCGCATTGTCTAATGCCATTATCCATTTTTCATTATTTTCATCATAGACAACAACACCAATCGGAATTTTTTCGGATATAGAGGCTTTAACGCAAGTTCCATCGCTGTAATAAATTGCTCCATAGGTACAATCAGGATTATCTCTTCCTGTATCAGAACCTTCCATACCAGTATCCGCATTTCCCTTACAAGCCCATTTATCACCAAACGGACATTTGATACCACCGTTTTGGCAAGAAGTTTCGGTATAACCTAAACTCTCGCAGTCTTGGGTGGCAACACATTGTGCCAAAACATTGCCCACAGCAAAAGGAGCCGTTAATAAAACCGAAGTCAATAAAGTAAATTTTCTCATTTCTTTTCTCCTTTCTAATCGAGGCAATAAACATAATTGGTATTGAACGGACATTTTACGGATGAGCCTTCACAGCTTTGTTGCGCATAACCCAAAGTCGAACAATCCTGACTTAACGTGCAGAAATCAAAGCCGGAACAAACACAAGCCCCTTGCGAAGCGTTCCATGTAAAACCGTTTGCACATTGGCATTTTGTATATTTGTTATCACAAGAATTCCCATCTCCTCCCGAATAGCCCGTACCGGAGCAGGAATATTTGAAAGAAGTGGCACAAACGCATTTCTTTTGCGAGGAACTCCATTCATAATTATTGGGGCATTTACATTCAGTATAATAAGTTCCTCCGTCATCGGTACAAGTATTCCCATAGCCGCCCAATGTTCCACAGGTTGGGGCTGAAACATATTTTTGTGGGTCGCATTTAATTTTATATTTTTTACCATCACAAGATTGACATTCGCCATTGCTCACATACCCCGACGGAATAGAGGTATATTGATAATCAGAACAGAGATTACAACATTCTTTATATTTGCCGCCGCAAGGATTCCCAACACCTTGTTCTCCAAGAGCCGTATCACAAACTTGATTATATTCGGAAGAACATTCACAATCGGAATGATAAGAACTGTCATAAGGGCAATAAGAGGTAGGGGAGCTTCCATCGGGACAAGGCGTGTTGGTATAACCGGCTTGTTTACAAAGTTCCTCAGGAGTGCCGTGGTCATCGGGATTTCCTCCGCCCCCGCCACCGTCAGGAGTTTCCGTATTACCGAATTTGTCTGCTCCACAATTTCCCGCATCGGTTATAAAACACACCGAAGCAATTTTCACACCCTTATCTGTTCCTTTATCAAAAAGGTGTGATGATAAGTTGAGTATTTCCTGAGTATGGCGTATGTATGTGTGATGTGTGTGTAAAGTGGGAATGCCAGACTTGAGGTGAAATGAAGCTGCCTCAAAAGACGCATAAGATAAATTTCCGCTCTCAACATATAAGCCGACAGCAGACAGTAACAGTATCTTTGATATACTCTTCATCACATCCTCCTTCTTATCATCACGACTCTAATATAACATATTTGTTGCAATATTACAATCATTATTTTCACTTTACATAAAGAAAAAGGACATAAAAAAACCTCCCGAAGGAGGTTTTAAAAGAAATAAAATTCCTATAAAAGTTTTACCATTTTAGCAAAAGTAATCCCGTCTTCATCAAAAATATCGCCTTCTTGCTTAAAACCAAGGTGTTCATAAAACCCGACTACGGACAACATAGCATACATGATTAAACGATGATAACCGGCTTCTTTAGCTCGTTTTTCAGCATATTTAACCAGCTCTGTACCGATACCTTCACCTTGATATTTTGTCGCCACAGCAACTTGCATCATACGAATATCATCATTATTCAAAGGAGCCAAAATAAGTCCGCCGACTAATTTATCATCTAATTGCTCTATACACGCGATATGAAGATAATTAACTTCTTGCTGGCGGTGCTTATCTAAAAACTTCAATCCCAAAGGTTCGAGCAAAATTTTATAACGCAACTCCACTAATTCCTCATAGCGGGATGATCCGAATTGTACATCAATAAATTTTTTCATCATACCCTCCCCTTTGAATAGTTCATATTAAAATATATTTAAGCATATTTTTGCATCATGTACAATATAATTATTATTGCCATAAACCAAAAATTACTCTAAAAGAGAAATAACATAAAGAACAAAAAGAAAGATAAAAATGGCAACAGAATTAAGTTTAATCAGAAATTTTGCAATAATAGCGCATATAGATCACGGCAAATCCACCCTTGCCGACCGCATAATTGAATATTGCGGAGGCTTGCAACAAAGAGAAATGCAAGAACAAGTTCTCGATTCGATGGATATTGAAAGAGAAAGAGGCATCACCATAAAAGCCCAAACGGTAAGATTAAATTATAAAGCAAAAGATGGAAAAGACTATCAATTAAACCTGATAGACACTCCGGGACATGTTGACTTTTCTTATGAAGTATCTCGTTCTTTAGCCTCATGCGAAGGTTCTGTATTGGTCGTTGATGCGACACAAGGTGTCGAGGCACAAACATTGGCCAATGTTTATTTAGCCATTAACAACAATCACGAAATTGTTCCGGTATTAAACAAAGTTGACTTGCCGTCAGCAGATGCCGAACGCGTAAAAAAACAAATTGAAGACGTCATAGGAATTGATGCTTCTGAGGCCATAGAAACATCAGGAAAAACAGGCTATGGAGTTGATAATTTGTTAGAAGCCATTGTTCACAAACTACCGGCTCCGCAAGGAAACATAGCCGCACCGCTTAAAGCCTTGCTTATTGACAGTTGGTACGACAGTTATCTTGGCGTAATCATACTCGTACGTCTATATGACGGAACGATTCGCAAAAAGATGCAAATCCGCATGATGTCAAATAACGCCGTATATATCGTTGACAAAGTGGGAATTTTTACTCCCAAAATGCAAGATGTTGATGAATTAACTCCAGGAGAAGTCGGATTTATTACCGCAAGCATAAAAAGTGTTGGCGACTGCCATGTCGGAGATACCATAACTGACAATCGCATCCCTTGCGAACAAGCACTTGCAGGATTTAAGCCTTCCGTACCTGTCGTATTCTGTTCAATTTTTCCGGTTGACAGCAGCGAATACGGCTTGCTGAAAGATGCCTTAGCAAAACTAAAATTAAATGATGCGAGCATTGATTATCAAAATGAAAATTCTGCGGCATTAGGATTGGGGTTCCGTTGCGGATTTTTGGGATTACTCCATATGGAAATCATCCAAGAACGGCTCAGCCGAGAATTCGACTTAGACTTAATCACAACCGCCCCGTCAGTTGCCTACAAAATCAACATGACGGATGGCACGCAAATGACGTTACATAATCCGGCAGATATGCCAGATGTAACGAAAATAGCCACCATTGAAGAACCCATGGTTCGAGCAACAATTTTAGTACCGGATGAATACTTGGGAAGTGTTCTCAAACTATGCACGGAACGTCGTGGAGAACAAGAAGATTTGACCTATGCCGGCACACGAGCCATGATAGTTTACAAAATTCCGCTGAACGAAATTGTTTTTGACTTTTACGACCGTTTAAAATCAATCTCCAGTGGTTACGCAAGTTTTGACTACGAACTCATCGGCTATGAAGTTTCGGATTTAGTAAAAGTTCAAATTTTAATAAATGAAGAACCGGTTGATGCTTTAGCCTTTTTATGCCACCGAGAAGAAGCGGAATCAAGAGGACGTCAAATTTGTGAACGCCTAAAAGATTTAATTCCCAGACATTTATTCAAAATTCCGATACAAGCCGCAATCGGAGGCAAAGTTGTTGCCCGCGAAACAATATCCGCCTTACGCAAAGATGTTACAGCCAAATGTTACGGCGGAGATATTACCCGCAAACGAAAACTTCTTGATAAGCAAAAGAAAGGTAAATTAAGAATGCGCCAATTCGGTAAAGTAGATGTACCTCAATCAGCATTTATCGAAGCTCTTCGTATCGGAGATAATTAAAAATTAAGCCTCAAGAAACTTGAGGCTTTTTTTTAATGAACACTTTTGGGTTCTAAATTATTTTGTCGAGCCACCAAAAAAGCAAAATCACGATTATCCGTTGTCGCCAACTTCGTACCATCAGCCGCATAAACCAACCACATATCTTTTCCGTCCTGCACATCGTTTTTTATAAACACAACATTTTGATCATTCCAGAAACAAAAATCCTCTCTAAATTCTGAAGGAATCTCAAAAGCCTTATCAAAAAATTTCTGTTTTTCCATAAGAACACACTTTCTAAAACAAATAACAAAAAAGAGATTAATATATTTTTATTAAAGAAAGGCTAAAAAGAGAATATAAATTTTTCAATTGCATAAACAAAAATAATGGTTTATATAAAGAACAACAATAATAGTTAAGGATAAATTTATGAGTAAAGAAGAACTTCTTGAATTAACTGGAGAAGTTATTGAAAAACTTCCCAATGCCATGTTTCGCGTACGCCTAGAAAACGGAGTTGAAATATTGGCGCATACCGCAGGAAAAATGCGTAAATTCCGAATAAGGGTTATGGTAGGAGATAAGGTAGATATTGAAATGACCCCTTACGATTTAACCAAAGGAAGAATCACATTCCGCCACAAAGATTAAGAAAGTGCTGTTATGAAAATAACAGCACTTTCTTTAACCTTAAAAATATTTAATACAAGCAAAACCTCCGAGTAATAAAATAAGAAAAAGGACGGAAAGCATTCCTAAATTTTTATCAATAAACTCACGCATAGGTTCGCCATATTTTTTAAGCAACCACGCAACCAAATAAAAACGAATACCGCGAGCGACAACGGAAGCAAGACCAAAGACCAATAAATCCATATGAACGACACCGCTGGCAATGGTAATCACTTTATAAGGGAAAGGCGTAATTCCGGCACCAAAAACAATCCAAGCCCCCCACTCATGATAATAACCTTGGAATGTTTGAAATTGAGACATATAACCATAAAAATTTAAAATCGGCTTAGCAATGAGTTCGTAACCAAACACCCCGATTGCATAACCGAAATAGCCGCCAAGGACACTGGCAACCGTTGCAACTCCGGCAATTTTCCAGGCTTTTTGAGGAGAAGCCAAAACCATAGGAATAATCATAATATCGGGAGGAATAGGGAAAAAAGAACTTTCAATAAACGCAATCAATGCCAAAAAGAACAAAGCATGAGGACTGGATGCCATATCAATCATCCAATCGTAACACCATCGAACAAAACGATGAAAATAGGTACTGACTTTACGCATAGCCGTTAACATCATAACTCCTTATTTTGTTTAATATAAGCCTCAAAAGTATTATCTAAAAGCATGGCAACCGTCATAGGACCGACCCCACCGGGAACAGGAGTAATAGCTCCGGCCACCTGACGAACATTATCAAAATCGACATCACCGACTAATTTTCCATTACAACGATTAATGCCGACATCAATAACAATAGCACCTGACTTTACCCACTCTTTTTTAACAAACAATGGATTACCGCAAGCTGCAACAACAATATCAGCCTGACGGACGAAATCAGAAATTCCCACAGACTTACTATGAAGAACCGTAACAGAACAATCATGATTAAGAAGTAAAGCCGCCAAAGGTTTACCGACAATTGTTGAACGCCCGATAATAACGGCATTTTTACCGGCTAGATGAGGTTCTACACTTTGAATAAGTTTCAAAATTCCCTTTGGAGTAGCCGTCACAAGAGCCTGAGAAGAATTAACCAACAACAACCCTAAATTTTCAACGCCAAAACCATCGACATCTTTTTCAGGGCTAATACGCTTCAACACATCTTTAGCATCAAGATGAAGAGGTAAAGGCATTTGAACAATAATACCGTTAACATCTTTGTCTTTATTTAAGGCATCGACAATATTATTAAGCTCGTCTTGCTTAATATCCTCCGGCAAATGATGGATATTACATTTCATTCCAATTTCCAAAGCCGCTTTTTGTTTATTACGATCATAAATCAAACTAGCTTCATCATTTCCGACCAAGACAACTGCCAGATGAGGTTTCTTTTTTAAAGCCGAGACTTTAAATTTTAAAGTTTCACGGATTTGTTGAGCTAAAGAGCGTCCATCAATTATTTGAGCTGTCAAAATTTTCCTCCGCGATTTTTGCTAAAAGACATTTAATCATATCAAGCTCCCCGAAAATTTCAAGTTTTTTATAATGATTTGTTTCACCGGAGAGCAAAGAAATATCTGATTTTGCAATTTTTAAAAGACGCGCTAAAAAAGCAAATAATTCTTTATTGGCTTTTCCTTTTTCAGGAACAGACACGACATAAATTTTAAGATAATCCATATTATCCGGTCCCGAAATTATGCCGGAAGTTTTC
This sequence comes from uncultured Alphaproteobacteria bacterium, assembly GCA_944390275.1. Classification (GTDB taxonomy): domain Bacteria; phylum Pseudomonadota; class Alphaproteobacteria; order RF32; family CAG-239; genus HGM16780. The sequence continues at coordinate 518,287 of CALXPL010000001.1, read as the reverse complement.
AAAGAAGAAGCATTAGGAATAATTTTAACACGTAAAATTATTCGATTATTTTTTTCTTCAAAAAACATAGAAAGATTAACCTAACAAGAGCTGAGAAATTCGCAACAGCAATCTTTCCAAGAAAAGAAGGATGAGCATCAAAATAAAGGGAGAAAAATCCAAACCGGAAATAATCGGCACATAGGACCTGATTTTTTCATAAACAGGTTTTGTTAAAATTTGTAACACCGAAATAAGACGGGGCATAAAACTCTTTTGAGCATCAACAATCCCAAAATTAACCAACCAATGCAAAATAACTTCCGCAAAGACAACATAAAAATACAAATTCAATAACAAAGCAGTAACATAAACAAAGGGTTCTAATAACAATCCCATAAATAACCTCCCCAAAAATTAAAGATTAAGCTCGTAAATATTCTTGTCCATCCTGCATACGTTTTAACTGAAGATACTTATTCATATCAAAGACTCTTTCTCGAATTTTTGAAGCATCATAGTTTGAATCGCGAAACTCAGGTTTAATTCTACCGGATAAAATCAATAACTTATGCTCAATCGCCTCACGAGAATGGACTTCAGGTTTACTTTCAACAAACTTTTCAGCTAAACTTTCGCGATAAGCCGATTTTCGCAATAAATTATTTTTTTTGATATTATCCAAGATATAGGATGAATTAACAAAAGAGGAACTGTAAACATTTAGTTTTCGTCGATCCTCCTCGGAAACAATCTGACGATTTTCCTGTATTTCATTATGTAAAAGAGCTAAAAAATGAAGATATAAAGTAGCCTTTAAAAACTCAGGAGATTTATCATTATCTTCATTTTTTTTCTCATCAACTCTATCTTTTGTAGAATTCTCAATAGCACTACGAATTTCACGCAAACGGAGTAACTTTTTATTAAGTTCATCGTATTTTTGCTTAATTCTGGGATTTTCAAGATTGCAACGACGGTATAAAGAAATACAAACCATCAAATCGACTTCTCGTTGCTGAAAATTGGTTAACAGATTATGTTTATCATCTAAATCCTGTGCCGTAACTTCACCATCATTCATGTGTTTAATAACGGATTGAGCTTCTTCAATCCACCCAAAATATTCACCTAAAGAAGAAGCACCATATTCTGAAGAGCCGGCATTGATAAGTTCAATATTATCAGCCACATACTCAGTCAAATCATCTATTCGAACTTCTTCATTGCCGATTTTAATTTTTTCAGATGTTGGTTTTGTAACCAAGTCATTAACAATTTTACGGCTATCTTCAAAATTCAAGCGTGGATATTTTCGTTCCACAGCCTTACGAATAATATTTTCGGGAGTATCTAAACGAGGATTATCATTACGCAGCAGCTGCATTTTTTGAATACGGCTTTGAAATTTATCATCACTTGCAATATCACTCATAAACAAGTACTCCTTAGGATAGGCTACACTTCTTCAAAAATAAGTTTTCCACGTTCCAACCAAATAATTCGATCAATAACCCAATTACTGATTTGCTGAATTTTATCCAAATCGACCCCTAAAGCTTCTCCGATTTGACCAATTAATAATGTTTCATTATCAGATAATTTTTCATCGGCATGAGCTAAAAAGCACATTTCTTTAATCAAAAGCAAAGCAGCCTGACGATTATCAATAATTTTTACCAAATTCAATAATTCGGGTAGAGAGCGATTTTTCCAAATTTCTTCGACGCGTTTTTCAGGAAGTCCATAAGTTAAAGCAGCATCTTTAATAAAAATTTTTTCTTCTTCATCAATCTTCCCATCAGCAGCAGCTAATTTTGCAAAAGCGGCCAAGAAAGCAATTTTTTGTTCTTCAGAAAGCTGAGAAATAATTTTCATATCACGCTCCAACATAAGATTACCCTTAAAATATAAAATGATTAAATAATAAAAACATGCTAACAAAAAAAAACAATTTTTACCAGTAGAATTTTACAAAAAACAAAAAAAAGCAAATTGAAACAAAATAAAGATTAAATAATGTTTGAAAAGAAAAAGAATATATCATAAAATGGAAAGAAGACAAAAACAAAATTATTAAAGGATAAACGTGCAATATTATATAAAGACCTTTGGCTGTCAAATGAATGTTTACGATTCGGGACGTATAGCCAACATACTTCAAAGTTTAGGATATAAAGAAGCAGAACGCATAGAAGAAGCAGACTTAGTTATATTCAACACCTGCCATATCCGCGAAAAAGCGGCAGAAAAAGTTTTTTCGGATTTAGGACGGTTAAATCTCATCAGAGAAGAAAGAGAGAACCAAGATAAAAAAACAATAATCGGTGTCGTTGGATGTGTTGTACAAGCTGAAGACGAACAAATATGGAAACGTGCCCCCTTTGTTGACTTCGCACTAGGACCATTGACATATCACCGTCTTCCTGAAATTTTAGCCAAGATTAAAAGGAAACAAGGAGATTTTGTTATTGATACCGAATTTCCTGTTGAAGCAAAATTTGACTATCTTCCGGAAAACACCAGTACAACAAGCTGTTCTTATCTAGCCATACAAGAAGGTTGTGATAACTTCTGCACCTACTGTGTTGTTCCCTATACACGAGGAGCCGAATATTCCCGTCCGGTTGAAGATGTCTTAAAGGAAGCACAAAGGCTCATCGATTCGGGAAGTATAGAAATTAACCTCCTCGGTCAAAACGTTAACTCTTACCACGGTGAAGATAAAAACGGCAAAGAAAGAGGTTTAGACTACCTTTTGCGCAAACTGGCAGAATTTGATAAATTAAAAAGAATAAGATACACCACCTCCTATCCGGCAGATATGAGCGATGAAATCATAGCGTGCCATAAAGATCTAGATAAGTTAATGCCTTATCTTCACTTGCCGGTACAATCGGGTTCGGATAAAATACTCAAAAGTATGAATAGAAGACACACTTCAGGTGATTACTTAAAAATCGTTGAAAAACTACATAAAGCCAATCCAAATTTGCGCATGTCCTCAGATTTCATCGTTGGTTTTCCCGGAGAAACGGATGAAGATTTTAAAGCAACGTTAAATATCGTCAATCAAGTAAAATACATTCAGGCTTTTTCATTCAAATACAGCCGACGTCCGGGAACTCCCGCGGCCTTAATGCCCAATCAAGTTGAAGAAAAAATCAAAAAGGAACGCCTAGAAATTTTACAAAACTTATTATTTAACTATCAAAATCAATTCAACCAATCCTGCATAGGCAAAACCATGCCGGTTTTATTTGAAAGTCAAGGACGTCATAAAGGACAACTTATCGGAAGAACACCATATATGCAAAATCTGCATGCAAGCATTCCCGCAGGCCAATTAAATAAAATCGTCAATGTAAAAATTACAGCAGCCACAACGAATTCACTGAGCGGAAAAATGGAAGGAGCATAACCATGACCGAAGATATTTTTGAAATATATGACAATCAACAAGTTCAACAACTTGTCGGTCCACAAGATAACAACCTTCAAATTATTGAGCAAATGCTTGATGTTGAAATTTCCTCATTCGGCAATCAAATAAAAATCATTGGAGAAGAAGGTGCCGTTAAACAAGCACATAAAGCATTAGAAATTTTGCAGCACAAACTAAATAAAGGTATAGAAATAACCATTCAAGAAGTCAAAGCAGCCGTCCGTTTAGGGAGTGGTTATACGGAAGATACGAATGAAGAAAATCTTGCAGACATCGTTCTCAAGACAAAAAAACGCCATATTTATCCACGCTCGGCAACTCAAGCAAAATACATTCAAGAAATGATGAAAAACGAAATGGTATTCGGCTTAGGGCCTGCCGGAACCGGAAAAACCTATTTAGCCGTAGCATTGGCTGTATCTATGATGCTCGAAGGAAAAATAGATAAAATTATTTTATCTCGTCCGGCCGTAGAAGCCGGAGAAAATTTAGGGTTCCTCCCCGGAGATTTAAAAGACAAAGTTGACCCCTACCTTCGCCCTTTGTATGATGCTTTATACGAAATGCTTCCAGCAGAGCAGGTTGATAAAAAGTTAGCTATCGGAGAAATTGAAATTGCGCCGTTAGCTTTCATGAGAGGACGAACACTTTCAAACGCCTTTGTCATATTGGATGAAGCACAAAACACAACCCCCATGCAAATGAAAATGTTTTTAACGCGTTTGGGAGAAAATTCACGTATGGTTATCAATGGGGACTTAAGTCAAGTTGACTTACCAAGAGGTGTTATATCCGGCTTAAAAGATGCATTAGATACCTTAGACAAAGTCGAGGGCATCAGCTCCGTAACATTCAATGCCTCGGATGTTGTTCGACATGGACTGGTAGCAAAAATTGTCAAGGCTTATGAAGAAAAAGGAAAACGTCAACATGGATACGATTAAACCGGAAGTTTATATTACTCAAGAAGATGAGCTTTGGGATGAACGTATTCCTCAAAAAGAAACATATTCACAAGAAGTTATTGAAACAGGAATAAATTATGTTAAACAGCATGATGATTTATCGTTTCTTCCACCTAATAAGACTTTAATTATAAATCTTTGCCTAAGCAATGATGAACAAATTCATAAATTGAACAAAGAATTTCGCAAGATGGATAAAGCGACGAACGTTCTTTCTTTTGCCAATATTGATGATGAGAACTTTGCGCAGGAATGCCAACTTTTTGAAGAAATAGAACTCGGCGACATTATCATCGCCCGAGAAACATTGGAAAGGGAAGCTCAAGAAAAAGGAATAAGTTTCAAAAACCATTACAGCCATCTTCTTGTCCACGGAATACTTCATCTTTTAGGTTTCGACCATCAAGACGATGACGAAGCCGAATACATGGAAGATTTTGAAAGAAAGATTTTAAATATTTTAAAGATAGATGATCCTTATAAAGACTAAAGAAACATGTTAAAGAAACTTGTTCAACATTATAAAACAAGCGCAGCAATATTAGGTTCTTTAAGTGTACTAGCGCTACCTCCGTATTATATACTCCCCATACTGATACTGAGTTTTACAGGGCTGCTTTTTTTGCTTAACCGGAGCAAAAATTTCAAACAAAGTTTTGCCATAGGTTATTGGTTTGGATTTGGTTATTTTGCTTTTGGTTTTTCATGGATAGGCAATGCCTTATTAATAGACGCGGCAACCTTTGGCTGGCTCTACCCCATTGCTTTAATAAGCAGCGGAGCATTTTTTGGCTTATTTACAGGTTTTCCGTGTAGCTTCACCGTATATTTCAAAGACATTAAGAGCAAATTTGCGGTATTTCCGGCATTATGGGTTCTGTCAGAATGGTTGAGAAGTTTTATATTGACCGGATTTCCATGGAATTTATTAGGCTCATGCTTAGCCTTTCACCCGGTAGGAATTCAACTGGCCTCCATCATCGGAACCTATGGTTTGTCATGGTTAGTTCTCATAATTAGCTGCGCCCCGATATTAGCACTGGAAAAACACGATAAAAAAAATATATTAATCACACTAGCAATTATGTTGACAGGAATAAGTACAATCGGCATCTATGGAATATGGCGAATATCTCAATACGATACGACAAAGAAATCAGACATTGAAATACGCATTGTCCAACCCAGCATTCCCCAAACCATGAAATGGAATAAAGAAACATTAGAAAAAAATCTTCAAGACTACATTAAATTAAGTCAAACAAAAGGATATGAAAACAAAGATTTCATAATATGGGGCGAAACAGCGAGCCCCTTTCCGTTAGACATTGATACATTTCATCGTCAAAAAGTTACGGAAGCAATACCGCCGCAGGGCTACTTAATTACGGGCACATTACGTTATATGATAGATAAATACGGAGAAGCCTTCCCCAAAAATTCAATATTAATCATTGATAAAAGAGGGGATATAATCGGAGAATATGACAAAAGTCATCTTGTTCCATTTGGAGAGTATATCCCCATGCGTGAATATTTACCCTCTTTTGTCCGCCCGATAGCCAACAGCATAGCAAACTTTCTATCCGGTTCGGGTCCAAGTACAATTAAAATAAAGAACTACCCAAGTATCGGCAGCGTCATATGCTACGAAATTATCTTTCCACACGAAATTGTTAATCAGAATCAGCGTCCAGAATGGATAATCAATGCCACCAATGATGGTTGGTATGGAAACAGTGCCGGCCCGTATCAACATCTGGTAGCAACACAATTACGAGCCGTTGAAGAAGGAATAAGCATCGTACGGGCTGCCAATAGCGGAATAAGCGCCATCATAACTCCTTTAGGAAAAATACAAAATAAAATAGGATTAAACCAACGAGGAATTTTAGACGACAGACTCCCTTTACAACTAAACTTATACACAAGCTATGGAAAAAGCGGAAATAAAATACCACTAATATTAGTTATATTTAATATAATACTCGTAATTTTTCTAACAAATTACAAACGTTAGTAGCTTGAAATTCATACAATAAAATCACTAGTTAGGTTTTAGCACATTAAATTAAAAAATATTGCAAAATTGTTATTGACGAACGATTGAGAACATCATATTTTTAGCACATGGACTAAATAATAACAAGGAAAGAACTATGAGTGCAGAGACTGTAAAAAGATCGAGCCGAGGAAGAACGCCGACAGGACAACCCAATCCTATTGACGTACATGTCGGAAATCGTATCCGTTTAAGAAGAACGCTGCTTGGCCTAAGCCAAGAAAAACTCGCTTCTTTATTAGGGCTCACCTTTCAACAAGTACAAAAATACGAAAGGGGTATGAATCGCGTAGGAGCAAGCCGTTTATGGGATATCGGAAAAGTATTGGATGTTCCCGTAGAATTTTTCTATGAAGATATGGATAAAAGCGTAGCTAATCAAAGCCCAAGAATGTTTAGCATTCCGGATAGTCAACCATTGTGCTTGGAAGAAGAAGAGGCGACATTTGATTCTGACCCGATGAATCGTCAAGAAACAATAGAATTAGTAAAAGCTTATTACAAAATATCCAACAGAAAAGCAGCAAAACATTTGTTTGATTTAATTGTAGCAATGTCAAAATCAACCAACAATTATGAAAAAAACAAAGAAAACGACGAAGAATGAAAAAAAATTGTCTGTAATCAGAAAAAAAGCTGGTAATTTACCGGCTTTTTTTTATGATAAAAAAAGACCAAAGGAGAAGCCCCATGGATTATCTATACACATCAGAATCAGTATCAGAAGGCCACCCGGATAAGATATGTGATCAAATATCAGATAGCCTTTTAGACTTATACCTAGAAAAAGATTCACATGCACGTACAGCCATAGAAACATTAGCTACAACAAACAAAATAATATTGTCAGGAGAAATTTCGTGCCAAGAATATATCTCGCCGCAAGAAATAGAACAAAGGGTAAGAGAAAAAATCAAAGCAATCGGTTATGATCAAAAAAATTTCAGTTGGCAAACAGTAAAAATCGAAAATTTATTACACCATCAATCACCGGATATAGCCCTGGGAGTAAACAAACAAGGAGCCGGAGATCAAGGCATAATGTTTGGCTACGCAGAAAGCAATTCAGATACCGAATATGTGCCGGCAGCCATTTATTATGCCCATAAACTTTTGCAAAATTTAGCACAAGCCAGACATCAAGAAATGATTAGCGGCATTGAACCGGATTCGAAAAGCCAAATAACCTTTCATTACAACGAAAAACATGAAGCAACAGATATTCAAACAATAATTCTTTCAACACAACACCAAGAAATATTATCCCACGAAGAGGTATCACAAATAGTACATAAAATTATAAAAGAAACGATACCCGAACAATTTATAACAAAAGAGACAAATATTCTAATTAATCCCACCGGACGTTTTGTTATAGGAGGTCCCGATGGGGATACGGGATTAACGGGAAGAAAGATTATAGTTGACACATACGGAGGATACGCCCCGCATGGCGGAGGAGCTTTTTCAGGAAAAGACGCAACCAAAGTAGATCGTTCGGCAGCTTATATGCTTCGTTATCTAGCTAAAAACATTGTTGCATCAGGATTAGCCAAGAAATGTCTAATACAAATATCTTACGCCATAGGATGTAAAGCCCCCATATCATTTTACATAGATTATTACGGAACAGAACAAGGGGATACAAACAAGATAAAAAAATTCATTCAAGATAATCTTGACTTAAGCCCCGAAGGTATAATAAAACATTTAAAGTTAAGACGTCCCATATATCAACCGACAGCTGCATACGGACATTTCGGACGTCCGGCAGAAAAAGATTTCTTTACCTGGGAAAAATTAGATTTAATCAGAGAATTACAAACATGTTTTTAAACAATACATTTGCAAATGACAAACCAAAATTTTTCGGCAGACGCAAGGGAAGAACCATAAGGAAAGCCAAATCAACATTGCTTGAAAGTTTTTTACCTTCAATAAAAATCAATGAAGATACAGAACTTAAAGCCGAAACCCTGTTCAAAAGAGAAGTAAAAGAAATCTGCTTAGAAATAGGATTTGGCAATGGAGAACATCTTGCCGGACAAGCCTTAAAACATCCGGAAAACGGTTATATCGGAGCCGAAGTTTTTCAAAATGGCGTAGCTAATTTATTAACCTTAATTACCGGAATAAAAGAAGGCAGCAACATTCCGGAAACAATATCCCTTTTACCGGAACGGGTTGATAATATAAGAATTTATGATGACGATATACGTTTATTATTTAAGAGAATGCCCAATGCATTTTTAGATAAAATATATCTTTTATTTCCGGATCCATGGCCCAAAAAGAAACACGCCTCACGACGTTTTATAAACCAAGAAAATTTAAAAGAATTAGCACGTATATTAAAACCCAACGGGATTTTACGCATTGCGACAGACCACAAAATCTACAAAGCTTGGACATTAAGACAAATGCATGAATGTTCTGATTTTGAATGGACAGCCACATGTGGCAATGACTGGAAACGAGAACCACAAGATTGGGTACAAACCAAATATCAACGCAAAGCCTTGAAGGAAGGGCGTCGTCCCGTATTTTTAGATTACAAAAGAAAGTAAGAATGTTAGAGCTAACAGAATTAATCGGAAAAGGAGCGACACGAGAATGTTATGCGCATCCTTTTGATAAAGAAAAATGCGTAAAAGTTTTTCAAAATCCGCAAAAAGCAAGAAATGCTTTCCTTGAAGAATTAAACGTTTACAACAAAGTTCATCCCATTCTCGGCAATTTCATATGTCATTATGGTTCGGAATTAGTAGAAACCAACAAAGGACTAGGATTAATTTCGGAACTAATTAAAGATGATGACGGAAAAATATCAAAACCTCTGGTCAGTTATGTAATAAGCGGGCAAATGGTGCCGCAAATTGCACAAGAAATCAACAAATTCAGCCAATTACTCCAAGAAAATGATTTGTTTTTTTATGATTTCAATCTCATGAATTTTGTTGTTCAAAAAAAAGGCAAAACATATCGCCTATGCTATATTGATATGAAAAGTTACAATAATTACAAATCGTGGAGTTTTTTAGGTTTGGAACAAATATCAAAACCTATTGCTCGTTATATTGTACATCGCCGCTTAAAACGAATGTATGAACTTCTTCATTTAGAAATGCCTAAGAAAAAATAACAAAAAAAAGATCCGCATTTCACAACGCAGACCTTTCCAAATATAAGCTAATTGGCTAAAAAAGCTATTTTATTTTAATTCATAACAACTTATATAAAAGTGTTAAATATTCATGCTGAGATAAATCACAACTGATTAACCCGCAATAAAATATAATAAAATTTCGCACCATGAGATTTCCGAACCGAAAACCTAACCTCGAATATACTTTTCAAGCCATCAACTGCGAAATAAAATTATAAATCTGATAATTAAACAAAAAAATAATCAACTGACAAGAGTACTAGTCCTGTTGTTCAATCTTGTCAAGAATTTTTTAATAAACGAGAATACCAAGCAAAAATATTTAAGAAAAGCAATATTCATCATCAGACACCGGAGACAACCATTCTGTCGTATTGTTTGGAACATTTGTTTCCACAGAAATATGTGTCATCCAAGAATCAGGAGCAGCACCGTGCCAATGTTCAACATTAGGAGCAATTCGTATAACATCACCTTTTCGAACAACCTGAACATCTTTACCTTTTTCTTGATATCTCCCCTCTCCGCTTAAGACCAAAAGAATTTGCCCACCGCTATGTTTATGCCAATGCGTACGGGCTTTGGGTTCAAATGTAACATTTCCTATCGGTGCATTAAAAACATCATCTTTTTCACTTAGCATAGTCAAATAAGTCTTCCCTGTAAAAAATTCTCCATAAGGATTAGGTTTACCTTGATTAAAAACAGTATCAATGGGAGCATTCCTCATAACTCAAAAATCTCCTCTATAAAAATTAACCATCATTTCACACAAATTTATTTCAGAGCTGATAAAGCCAAAATATCATCAACAATCATATCAGGAATTAAGCGATTCTGTTCATAGAGTTTTTGAAGAGGAATACGATCAGTAAATTCCTTTTTTGCGCCGTAATTCAGGACTTTCATAGACGTAGCACCATAAAAACGAGCAACTTTCTCACCAAATCCACCATTTAAAACACCATCTTCCAATGTTACGACAACCTCATGATTTTCCATTAATTCAGCAAGTAGTTTTTCATCAAGACCGCTAATAAAACGAGGATTAATAAGAGTTGCGTCAATATTTTGTTTTTTCAAACTTTGAGCAACTTTTTGCCCAAGTTCCCAGAAACTTCCCAAAGCCAAAATTGCAACATACTCCCCTTTTTGAGCCACAACAGATGTATTTAAATTATCAAATTGCGTATTTACGTCTTCTTGAGCATAAATAACTTGTGAAGGAACACGAATAACAATCGGATGCTGTGTTTGTTCAATTGCCCAATCCAACATAAATACATATTCCTCTTTTGTTGTCGGAGCCAAATGAATAATATTCGGAATATTTGAAATCAAAGGAATATCAAAACACCCCAAATGGGTTACATCGGCAGAAGAAATAGCACCGCCAAAGACTAAAATAACCGCAGGATTATTATTAATTGCCAAATCTTGAGACAATTGGTCATAGGTGCGTTGCACAAAAGAACTCCAAACCATATAAACCGGTTTACAACCGCCTTTTGCTAAAGCCGAAGAGAAAGCCACAGCATGCTCTTCTGCAATACCGACATCGACAAAATTTTCACCGAGTTTTTCTCGTTTATCGGGTGTTAAACCGACGGCACCTGGGGTTCCGGCATTAACCACGACCACATTTTTATCTTGAGCAACTTTATCAATTAAATAATCGACCGTAATGTCATTATAATTTTCTTCATTTCCGTCAGAAATTGTGTTTTCACCGCTTTTGATATCAAACGGAAGATTCCAATGCCATTTTTCTTTATTTTCTTCAGCAAATTTATAACCTTTACCTTTTAAGGTATGAATATGAACCAAGGTCGGTTTGTTGGTATCTTTAACTTTAGATAAAACATCTATCATAGACTTAATGGAATTACCATCTTCAACATAGTAATAATCAAATCCCAAAGCCTTAAAAAGATTACATTCCGCCTGCCCTTTTGTCTCGCGCAACAAACGTAAATTCGTATATAAGCCACCATGATTTTCGGCAATAGACATTTCATTATCATTAAGAAGAACAATAATATTACTCTTCAAAACCGCGGCATTACTTAAACCTTCTAAAGCTTCGCCACCACTCAAAGACCCGTCACCAAGCACAGCTATGACATTATGATTTTCACCACGAATATTTCGTGCTTTTGCCAAACCGCAAGCAAGACTAACCGCAGTTGATGTATGTCCAACAACAAAATGGTCATGTTCACTTTCACTAGGATTCGTATAACCGGAAATTTTTTCCATCCCTTCTTTGGTTAAGAAACCGGCTTTTCGACCTGTCAACAATTTATGAGGATAGCATTGATGAGAAACATCAAAAACAATTTTATCTTTAGGAGAATCAAAAACATAATGTAACGCTATTGTCGCCTCAACAATTCCAAGATTAGGTCCGACATGACCGCCGATTTTACTATCACGATTAAGAATAGCAGCCCGAATTTCACCGGCTAAGGCATCCATTTCTTGAAGATTAAGTTTTTTAACATCTTCGGGTGAATTGATATTTACTAAATAAGACATTACATTCTCCTTAAATTGCATAATCGAAACTCTAAAATTAAAAACATCATAATTTTTAGAGTTGACTCTAAGTCAAGTATTATTTTTATAATAAAGAAACTTTTTAAAAATTGAGTTAACCAATAAAGAAGAAAAACATGAGATACACGATAGGAAAAATTTCACAAAAGACCGGTTTAACAACACATACACTGCGTTATTATGAAAAAGAAGGGCTACTTCCCTTTGTTCAAAAAAACAGTGCAGGAATCCGCGTATTTTCTGAAAATGATTTGGGTTGGTTAAGCATGATTGAATGTTTAAAAGCAACCGGCATGCCGTTAAAAGGTATCAAACAATACATTGACTGGTACCAAGAAGGAGATACCACACTTTCCAAACGTCTCAATATGTTTCAAAACCAAAAAATTTATTTGAAACAACAAATCAAAGAACTTCAAAAACATCTTGAAAAAATAGATTATAAAATAAATCTCTATCAGGAAGCTGTAAAACAAGGAAGTCTTGAAAAAGCAGAAAATAATAAAGAACTACAAAAAGAAAAACACCGACTTTTTAATATGAAAAAGATACAAAAATGAAAAGTTTATATCCGGTAATTTTACTCCTCATATCCAACATTTTTATGACTTTTGCGTGGTATGGACATCTCAAATTTAAATCCACGGCATTGTGGGTTGTAATTCTTGCCAGTTGGGGAATAGCCTTTTTTGAATATTGCTTTCAAGTTCCCGCCAACCGAATTGGACACAATTATTTTGACACACCACAATTAAAAATTATGCAAGAAGCAATTACTACTTGCGTTTTTTCCATTTTCTCAATTTTCTATTTAAAAGAAGAATTAAAATGGAACTATATTGTTGGTTTTATTCTTATCTTGCTTGCTGTATTTTTTGTATTTAAGAAATGGGATTAAAAACCAGCCCTTTCTTCTTGTAAGAAAGGGCTTTTGTTAAGAACAAAGGATTAGAAAAATACCGTCATACGCAAAGAAAAGACGCTTGCTAAATCTGACTTCGCATTTAGAGCTGGATTAATTAATAACTGATATCCCGGAGTAATAGTCATCCATTTTGAAATTCCCCAAGCCCAATAGGTTTCAACAACCTGTTCTGCGGAATTTTCTAAATTTTGCCCAACAGCATCTTCATTAATTTTATTATAGGCATAAGCCAAACCAATCTGATCCAGAGGATTACGATCTAAAGGATTATTATAAACCCCTCCAAAGACATAGGACTGGTTAATTTCAGCCACATTCCCCGAAGAACCGTTCATACGTGCAAATAAAGATAATTTTTCACCAATATCTTGCGAAAGATTTAAAGACCAGCCGTTTGTTGTTTCTTTTTGCTCTTCCACCCAAGGCTGATTATAAACTAAAAGAGAATACTGACCTTGCCCAAGTCCTTCAATGGTCGGAGAATAAGAAATTGATGCAAAAGTTGTATAATGAGCTTCATTCAAATCATTTGTACGAACAGAAACACCTTCAACATTTGTAGCATCTTGAGCTCCGAGAGCAAAAGACCAGTTTTGATTAGGATTAATTTGAACATAAGAACCGATACCGGCTGTTGAATAAGTAGAGCTTGCATTTTGAGATAAAGTTTCATTAATAAAATTCACTTGTTGATTAGAATCATAAGTTGTTCCATCAAAATTATAAAGAGGAAATTGACCGAGAGCAACAGTCAACCAACTCCATTTTCCGCCTAAGGTATAAGAATAATACAATTCATCAAAAGAATTTGAACGAGATGTATAATCGTTAATACCGGTAACGACACCAAGCCGATTTCCTAAAGAAGAAGCACTGGAATTGCCATAACGAACAATATTATAAGCCATATTAAGAGATCCGGTTCCATACTCATTATTAAACATCGTCCAAGTAAGACTCGGATAAATAATCGTCTGGTTTGCATTATGTTTTCCGCTGGGAGCGCCCCATTGAGGCATATAAGAAATATCAATAGAATAATCGATTCCATAACGATTATTCAGCATATTTTTAAAATCAGAATAATCATTTCCTAAATCAGAGAATTCAAAATTACGACGTTGCTGATTTGCAGCGATTCGTTGTTTTGCACTTTTAGCAGATTTTACATTGGAGTCATCAGGATTCTGAGCGGCATAAAGAAGCGAAGGCAAAGAAATGAACGAACTTGCTAAAAGCAAAGACAAAGACAAAAAACGTGAGATATTCATAAGATTAACCTTTTCAAATAAAAATACTGACATAAAAGATATATTTATGAAAAAAGATTTTTAAAGAGGGAGAGGAAAAACAATAAAGCAGGTACAAAAAAACCTTGCGCAAGCAAGGTTATTAAATTGGAGCGGGCAATGGGATTTGAACCCACGACATCAACCTTGGCAAGGTTGCGCTCTACCCCTGAGCTATACCCGCATCAAGTAGAACAAAAGAATATTTAACATAAAAAAAAATAAATGCAAGCATAAAATTTCATTTTTTTTAATAATTAAAAAATTTCTTCATATTCTATATCGTAATAATCAAATTAAATTGGTCTTATATCACATATGCATACAAAAAAAACCTGCATAGTGCAGGGCTTCAAACTGGCGGAGAGAGAGGAAGCGCTAAGCAAAAATGCCTTTAATATGGCATTTTTGTCTGCAAGCTCTTGGGAACATCTTGGCGCGCTTGAATATATTGAAGAATATCCAAAGCAAGCCTAGATGCCCAAGCGGATAATCCCGTCCGTTGAAAACAAGCTGTGCGTAGTTTGAAACGGCTTCTCCGTAGATACAAAAAAAGACGCTATTTTCAAGCGTCCTTTCAAATAAACTGGCGGAGAGAGAGGGATTTGAACCCCCGGTACGCTTACACGCACAATTGATTTCGAGTCAACCGCATTCGACCACTCTGCCATCTCTCCAGTCAACATATTGTTAATAGAATTTTTTTTTCAAATTGACAAGCACAAAATGAAAAATTTGCTTTTTATTTACCCAAAACATCAAACAAAGATAAAAATTTCTCCCAACGCGTCATCACTATTTCCTGTTTAAAAGCAAAATGCTTAAAGAGCAAATAATTGATGATAAACAAGAAACCGATTGCAATAACTTGCGCAAAATAAACATTCCAAAACAATTTTTCAACAAGAATGTTTAAAACAGCTGCATTTATCACATAACTTAAAGCCCAAATCAAAAGGCATTTCATATATTCACGAACATGACTTCCTTCTGATTGAAAAACCAAAACTTTATAAGAATAAAAGGCCACAAGAGAAGAAAGAAGCCACATAATTAACAAAATAATCTGATAATGTAATGTTGAAAATACAATTCCTAACACCACAAATAAAAAATAACGAAACAACATATTTACAGATGCTAAAAATCCAAAACGCAGACGCTCATCAAAATCAAACCAATGATCAATCAAATTTTTTTCTTTTACAAAAAAGAACCTTATTTTTTCTGAAATTTTATCCCATAACATAATCATTTCCTTCATAATTAAAAAAGAGGATTATAAGCCCATTGCAACAAGGCTTGTCTCTGCCGAGGACGACAATTTAAATCTCCTATCATGCAATTTTTCAAAATTTGCGCTTTATGACGTTTAAATGACTTCCAACGTTTAATTTGTATTATATCAATATCAGGAATTCTTCGTCCCATGTAATAACGACAATACCATTGAAACCAACCACGGACATCAGGACCGATTATCCATCCTTTTGACTGCCATTCATTAAGAGAGAGACGTGATTTAACCCGAAAATAATTAAGAGAAACATCAGCCTTTTTTTCATTTAATAAGGCATGAACAAACCAATCCTTCGGAAATTCCTGCTGACAATCAGTTAAATAATGTCCCTCAAACACGCCCATTTCTAACATTTGTTTGGGTGAAAGTTCGGGAGTAAAATCCGGTGCAAAATCTTTTCCCATTTCAGCAGATAATTCATAGCAGTAATCTTTCTGCATTTTATCACAAACATGTATAAGCGGCATCACAAAACCTCCTGCGAAAAATATAATCTATTCTGAAAAAATAACAAGTTCATTAACAAAAAAAGGGTTGCCAAAGCAACCCTTTACAAAGAATAATATCAGGATTAGAAACCCATACCACCCATTCCGGCAGCACCACCGGCCATACCGCCGGCACCTCCGCAACCGCAAGAGCATTCTTTTTGCGGAGCTTCGGTAACCATAGCTTCGGTGGTGATTAATAAACCACCGACAGAAGCGGCATCTTGCAAAGCTGTACGAACAACTTTAGTCGGGTCAATAATACCGGCTTTAACCATGTCAGTATATTCGTCATTTTGAGCATTATAACCGTAGTTGGTATCATTTTGCTCCAAAAGTTTTCCAGCAACAACCGCACCATCAACACCAGCATTTTCAGCAATTTGACGGATAGGAGCTTGAATAGCTTTACGAATAATATCAATACCAACTTTTTGATCGGCATTAGCCGGTGTTAACTTATCTAAAGCCTTAATAGAATAAAGCAAAGCAACACCACCACCGGCAACAACACCTTCTTTCACAGCAGCGCGGGTAGCATTCAAGGCATCATCAATGCGGTCTTTTTTCTCTTTAACTTCGACTTCTGAAGCACCGCCTACGCGTAAAACAGCAACACCACCCGACAATTTAGCTAATCTTTCTTGCAATTTTTCACGATCATAATCAGATGTTGTATCTTCAATTTGCTTACGAATTTCAGCTGTTCTGTCTTTGATGGCATCTTTATTACCCATACCGTCAATAACCGTAGTTTCTTCTTTGCTGACTTCGATTCTCTTAGCCGTTCCAAGATATTCCAAAGTAATATTTTCAAGTTTCATACCCAATTCTTCAGAAATAACCTGACCACCGGTTAAGATAGCAATATCTTGCAACATAGCCTTGCGTCTGTCACCAAATCCCGGAGCTTTTACGGCACAAACTTTCAAACCACCGCGCAAACGGTTAACAACCAAAGTAGCCAAAGCCTCACCTTCAATATCTTCAGCAACAATCAACAAAGGTCTTCCGGATTGAACAACGGCTTCCAAAACAGGAATCAGCGGCTGTAAATTAGAAATTTTTTGATCATAGAGCAAAATATAAGGATTATCATACTCACAAATCATTTTTTCGGCATTTGTGATAAAATAAGGAGAAAGGTAACCACGGTCAAATTGCATACCTTCAACAACATCAAGTTCTGTTTCCAAACCTTTAGCATCTTCAACGGTAATAACACCTTCATTACCGACTTTTTCCATAGCACGAGCCAAATATTCACCGATGGAACGATCGCCGTTTGCAGAGATAGTACCGACTTGAGCAATTTCTTCAGAAGTTTTAATATCTTTAGAACGAGATTTAACATCTTCGACAACAGCTTCAACAGCCATATCGATACCGCGTTTTAAATCCATCGGATTCATACCTGCGGCAACGGCTTTGCAACCTTCTTTAATAATAGCTTCTGCCAAAACCGTAGCGGTTGTTGTACCATCTCCGGCTTTATCTGCCGTTTTTTGAGCAACTTCTTTAACGAGTTGAGCACCCATATTTTCAAATTTATCAGAAAGTTCAACTTCTTTAGCAACAGAAACACCATCTTTTGTAATTTTCGGAGCTCCGTAAGATTTGTCAAGAACGACATTACGACCTTTAGGTCCTAAAGTAACCTTAACAGTTTTAGCCAAAGTTTCGACACCTTTAAGCATTTTAGCGCGAGCATCTGTTCCAAACATAATTTCTTTAGCAGACATTATCCAATTCCTTATACTAATTAATCTTCAATAACACCCAAAATATCCGATTCTTTTAAGATAACACGGTCTTCACCGTTGACCTTAACTTCCGTACCGGACCATTTGGCAAATAAAACTTTGTCGCCTTCTTTAACAGACATCGGTATAATTTTACCGTCTTCGGCACGAAAACCGTTGCCAACGGCTTCAATAATACCTTCACTAGGCTTTTCTTTAGCCGTATCAGGAATAATAATTCCGCCGGCTGTTTTTGTATTTGCTTCAACACGTTTAATTAAAACTCTGTCATGCAAAGGTTTAATTCTCATTTTTGATTAACTCCTTAATAAAATTAATTCCTAACAGGATAGTTAGGAATTAAAAATACGTAAATCAAGATGTCTAAATAAAAAAAGTAAAAAATAAATTACAATTTAAAACGCGGGGATACACCAAGAAGTTTTCTTAAGATTTCCGTAAAAGCACTCATAATAAAACTTATGATTAATAAGAAAGAGAAGACAATAAAGGCCAAGAAGAAAATCCAAGCATAAGGGAACTCGACCATTACCGGTCTTGCAATACTAACCGCCCAACCATCAAGAGTAAAGAGTTGGAGCAAAGTGAAAAGAGCTTTCGGAAAAGTTTCAAATTCGACATAAGCATCGCCAAACAAGCAAACAGACATAATCGCAAAAACATATAAGAAAATCGCTAAAATAACTAACATGGCAACAAAACACGGAAACAGTTCAATAAAGACAGAAATGACCTGCCGCAAACGTTTAAAGCGATTGATATAGCGTAACATTAAGAACAGACGAAAAGTACGCAACACGACAAAAAAGCTAATACTGGGAACAGCCGAAAGCGCAACTACGGTAAAATCAAAAACATTCCACCCCTTTTGAAAAAAGTTTTTCCCATAAGCCCAAATTTTCATAACCATTTCAGCAATGAAGATAGCCAAACATAACTTATCAAGAATAAACAATACCCAAGCATAAGGTCCGAACAAAGACGTTGTCATTAACCCCATAATAACGGCATCAAAAAGGATTAAAGACATAATCATCAAATCAAAAGTTCGTCCTTCGACTAATTTTTTGACTTTTCTTTTATCTTGAGAAACAGTTTTTTTGAGTTTCAAATTCAAATCCATAACAAAATCCTCTAAAACAACAAAACGACAAGCGATGCGGCAACCAAAGCCGGTCCAAAAGCACCGACGCGTTTACGAAAGATTACGGCATAAATTGCAAAAATAATACAAGCAAATAAAATAACATGCAATAAATTTTCCAAACCGAGCCAAGCTCCGATAACAGATAAATATTTAATATCTCCACCACCAAACACATCTTTATGCTTCCAAACAAAAAATAAAGATGCCAGAGTCGGTAAAACATAGCCCACGGCTGCTCCAATAGCCACTTCAAAAGGTAAAAGGAAAGCGGGACTCAGACAAGAAGCTAAAAAAGCCATAAGAAGCAATGGGACAGTAACAATATCGGGAAGAATTAAAATACGATAATCAATTTCTGCCAACAAAAGAGAAGCAGCAATAAAAATCAAATACCAATGAGAAAAGGTTGGATTAAAAGAAACCCAAAAAAACAAAGCAGCCGTAAGCAAGGCATACAAAAAGCTGCGCCATCTTAAACGACGCAAAAGCAAAGCAAATTTTTGATGAGAAGTTTTTTTCCAAACAAAACGAAAATGGCAAACATCGAAAAGAGCATAAGCTAAAGTTGCAGGCATAAATTTAGCAAACCGCCGAGCCAAATAAGGAATAAAAGCCCCCCAAATAAAACCATACAAAGCAAACAACATCGCTCAGTCTCCTTCATAACCTAATAACAGGCTACACCAAGAAGCCTAAAAAACAATTAAAAAAGAACAAATATAATCAAAAACGAAAATAAATAAACGGATTATATGTTGAAGCCGCAATTGTCGCTGAAGACAACAAGAACAAGATAATAAGCCAAATATTAACCAAACTTCTTAATACCTTCCGTTTGTAATCAAGGAACAACATATTTTTAAATATCGGTAAAGAACATAAAAGAGCGATAACAAAAACAATAATTTCTAAATTATCAATATAGTAAGGAAGTTCATAAGTCAGAGAATGAGCTGGAATAAAACCAAACATATTGGCTAAATAACGCCAAGCATAAGACATTGTATCGGCACGAAACATAACCCATCCAAGCACAAAAACCATAATTGCATAAAAATGTTGAATCACAGACAGCCAAACTCCACCTGTTTTTTTATGCCAACCGGTGATTTTTTCAATAATAATAAAGAGTCCATGCCACAATCCCCAAAAAATAAAATTCCAACTTGCTCCGTGCCAAAAACCGGTAGCCAGAAAAACAACAAAAAGATTAAAATAAGTACGTTTTGGAGAAACACGATTTCCACCCAAAGGAATATACAAATATTCTTTAAACCAAGTTGATAAAGAAATATGCCATCGCCGCCAAAATTCGGTTATTGATTTAGAAATATATGGATAATTAAAGTTTTCTAAAAAACGAAAACCAAAAATCATTCCCAAACCGATAGCCATATCCGAATAACCGCTAAAATCATAATAAAGTTGTAAAGAATAAGCAATTGCGCCCAACCATGCCGTAAAGGTATCAAATTGCTCAACGGGTAAAGCAAAAATTTTATCGGCAACTGCTCCCAAAGTATTAGCGATGAGCATTTTTTTCGCTAAACCGATGATAAAGCGTTTAACACCTAAAGCAACTTTATCAAAAGTAACCGAACGATTATCAATTTGTTTCTCAACATCATGATATTTCACAATCGGACCGGCAACAAGCTGAGGGAAAAGAGTAATATAAAGGGCTAATTTATAAATATCTCTTTGCGCAGGCACTTCACGACGATAAACATCAATCAAATAAGACATTGCTTGAAATGTGTAAAAAGAAATGCCGATAGGCATAATCACATCAATAAAATGAGCATTTAAATGAAAAACATCATTAAGATTATCAATCACAAAATTAAAATATTTGAAATAAAAAAGGAACGCCAGATTAAGCAAAAGAGAAAGACACAGAATCTGTTTACGATGTTTTTCATTATGACTGCGATAAATATAATTAGCACCGATATAATTAACCAATATCGTCAAAATCATAATAGCGAGATAACTCGGTTCTCCCCAAGCATAGAAAAGGACGCTGGCAATCAAAAGCAGATAATTACGGATTTCTTTACGAGCCAAAAGATAAAGACCGCACACAATCGGCATAAACAAAAAAACAAATGTCATAGAAGAAAATAACATATTTTAATCCTTTGCTGGAAAATTCAAAGATTTGAGCTTAACAATAAAACGCTCGACATGAGCTAAAACTATAACATCCGAGTGTTCTTTCAAAAAAGGTAAATCTGATTCGTGTATATCATAACGCCAAAAATAAAAAACTTCTCTAAAAGTACTATTCAAATACGGCGCCATTCGCGATGTAAAAGAATCACGAAACAAAACAATTTTTTTTGTACCTTCATGATTATAACACCTTGTATCTTTTCTATCTCTATAATTACTATCACATTTTGCTGTATCAATAAAATTAGGCACTAAATATTTTGTTGAAATATCTTCAGGAAATATAGGATACATTTTGTTCAAATCCCCCTTAGGATAATACCTTGAAACTAATTTATCATATTTTTTAATATCAACACTAAACGTCGTATTAATTTCTTTCATTAAAGTTACATACCCATAATATCCACCCAATTCAGTCCAATGAGTGTCATTTTTCCAATACAATAATGTTTTATTTTTATTTTTTATAAGAACATCGTACGGATATATAACAGAAACCTGCGTATAACGTTTCAAATAAGAAATTAATTGAAAAGCTCTGCTTTTTGTATCAGGATTATCTTTATGAACATTAGCAAAATATTCTCCATATATTTTATTTTTGTCAGGACAAATCATATAATAAAATTTTTTACCATTCTTTTTACTCCAACCATCAATATCCGATAAATATTTAGCAATTTTTTTAAGTTCTTCTTCTGTAAACAAATCAATGTTTCTATAATTATTAATCCCATTATCAGCTTTATAAAATAACCACCCATCTCTACCAACTAAAACTTTCTCATTTCCTTGTAAGCCATTAAATTTTGATATAATAAACGTATTTAAATCTATGAGCCACTCTCTTCCCCAAAAACGATCATTAAACCATTTTTCAAAAAGCGAACCAAACTTAAGATTAAGCCCGTTAGACACAAACAAAGCAGGATATTTTGCCAACATTCGATTTTCCTGAAGCGATTTATCCGCCGGATTAATTTTCAGCATGGGAACAAACAACAAAGCAAAAAAGGCACATAAAAAAACAATATCGATTCGACTGTGATGCTCTAAAATTTTAAACCGTGCTACATACTGAACAAATTTATAAGAAAACAGAAAACTTAAGATAAAAACCGTAAATAGGATTTTAAAATTAACGTCATAGACATACCGCAAATCACTCCATCGAAAATGATGCGTTCTTGCCGTAACTTCAAGGGTAACCACGTCTCCATTTTTCACCGGCAATGAATAATTGAAAGGCCTGTCATGCCAAATTGTTTTCCGACCAAGTAAAACTGGTTTACCATTTACAACCAACTTTTTATAATCGACAAGAACAGGATAACGTTTCCCGTTAATTCTTTTATCTTCTCCGCGCAGAGAAATAAATAATTTCCCATCGCCTTTGACTTTTAATTTAATCAAAGAGTCTTGCCATTTCGATTTTAAAGCCCCATGAATCAAAGAACCATTGCCTTTATCTTTTCGCCACTTCGGATTTTTAAACCAATTCGGACTTTGAAAAACAGCATTTGGTGTATGGCTAACCAACTCCACTTTATTTGTCGAAGCTCCGGAGGCAAACACATCCATACGATAAAGTTTATGATTTTTTGTTGCTAAAAAGCTGGTTAAAAGATTACCAGTTGAATAAAAAGGTTGTAATAAAAACACAAAAAATATAGTCAGCAACAGACTAATAACAAGACGTTTCTTACCCATAATTACCGCCTAACACAAACAAAGAATTTATTTTAAAATAACGTTTTGTTCAAAATAATCAATCCTTTATTTTAAACATATGTTAATAAAATAGAAAAAACCGCTTGCATTAAGAACACAAGCGGCAACAATAGAAATCAGAAAGACGTATAATTAAACGGCGGCGAGCAAGTACTCACTGAGTTTTTCAGCAAAGAAAGAGGGGTTTTTAATCGCCTCACCTTCGGCAATCAGAGCCTGATCATACAATATCTTTATCATATCAGACACTTTCATTTTCAAATTATCATCAAGCACAGCTTCAGATAATTTAATAATCAAAGGATGATAAGGATTAACTTCCAAAATTCTCAAGCTGGAAAAAGCCGTTTGTTGCTGATGATTACGCATCAAGCGTTCCAAATGAATACTCATCTGACCGTTTTCAACCGTTAAACTAACCGGACTGTTCGTTAATTTATCCGTTGTTGTAACTTTGGCAATTTCTCCGTTCAAAACTTGCGCCATATAATCGGTAAGTTTTTTCAAATTATCATCTTTTGCTTTTTGGGATTGAGAACGTTCAATATCAAAAGTTTCTTCAGCTTGAGAAATATGTTTGATGGCTTTATCTTTATAAGTTGTCAAAACCTGCGTCCAAAACTCATCAATCGGATCAACCAACAACAAAACATCGATTCCTTTAGCCTTAAAAGCCTCCAACTGAGGATTATTCGCCAAAACATTTACATCATCACCGGTAATATAATAAATAGCTTTTTGTCCTTCTTTCATAGAAGCAACATAGTCATCAAGCGAAATAAGTTTTTCTTGATTTAGAGCGGAATTAAAATAAGACAAAGCCGCAATTTCTTCACGGTTTGAAAAATCTTCATAAATTCCTTCTTTAAAAGCCGTCCCGAAAGCTGTCCAAAACTTCATATAATCATCATAATTATCACGACGTTTTTTAAGCTCTTTAAGAATTCGAGACACTATGCCTGAGCGAATTTTAGCAATCATTGGATTTTGTTGGAGCATTTCACGAGAAATATTCAAAGGCAAATCCGAACTATCAACCACCCCTTTCACAAAGCGCAAATAATTAGGCAAAAGTTCTTCAACCTTATCCGAAATAAAGACTTTATTGACATAGAGTTTTAAACCGTTTTTTCGATCGGGTTGAAACAAATCATAAGGCTGAGTTTCCGGAATAAATAATAATCCGGTATATTCAATATTACCTTCTGCTTTAAAATGCAGTGTCATCCAGGGTTCATCAAAATTTTTTGAAACATGATGATAAAATTCATTATACTGTTCTTTAGTAATTTCAGCTTTATTTTTCGCCCAAAGAGCAGATCCGGTATTAATAACCTCTTCACCGCCTTTTTCACCAAGATTTAAAACAATGGGATAATTAATATGATCGGAATAGAGGCGCACGATTTGACGCAAATAAATCGTATCGGTATATTGTTTTTCCGCCTCTTTTAAGAAAATTGTAATTTCTGTACCATTATTTTCTTTTTGCGCTTCATCAATTTCAAAACCGCCGATTCCGTCAGACACCCATTTCCATGCAGCATTTTCACCGGCTTTTCGTGTTAAGATTTCAACCTTATCAGCCACCATAAAAGCTGAATAGAAACCCACACCAAACTTACCGATTAAATCGACATCAGAACCATTATCTTTAACATTATTAACAAAATCAGCCGTACCGGATTTCGCAATTGTACCAAGATGATTAATCAAATCATCTTTATTCATACCAATTCCGTTATCGGTAATTTTTAAAGTATTGTGTTCTGCATCAGGCGTGAGAACGATTCGCATATTTGCAGCCGATTGAGCCAAATCAGGATTCATAAGAGCTAAATATTTAAGTTTATCGCAAGCATCACTTGCGTTTGAAATCAATTCACGCAAAAAGATTTGTTTTTCCGAATAGATTGAATTAATGACAATATCCAAAAGTTTATTAACTTCTGCTTTAAATTCCATTTTATCCGACATTTTTACAACTCCATAATTAACAATCTGAATAATATATGGGTACAAAATAATTAATTCGCAACCCCTGACATAAAATACTTGATTTTTAAATTAGTAATGAGTACATTGAACAGCGAAAGAAAAACTATCAGTCCTAAAGGGCTGAAAAAGAGGAGAAAAAATATGGTTTCAGTAGTTAATGATTCTTGTATCAAATGCCGCGCTTGCGTTTCTGTATGCCCGGTTGATGCTTTTCACGAAGGTGATAACCAAATGGCTATTGATCCGGACACATGTATTGCTTGCGGTGTATGCATTTCCGAATGCCCACAAGGAGCAATTTCACCGGAAGACGAAGCCGACGAATCTGTAGTAAAATTCAATGCAGAAAAAGCCGCAGAATGGCCAAATGCAAACGAATAAAAGATAATTTTATCAATAAAAAAGCGCAAGAAACAAATCTTGTGCTTTTTTATTGCATTTAAATAAACTTGTATTAAGTTAAAAGAAGGAAAAACAATTCAATAAGAGGATAAGAATGAACGCCAAACAAAATGAGGCAATTTTTTATGATGTCGTGGGCATAGGCAATGCCATTGTTGATGTCATGGCCAAAGTCGGAGAAAGATTTTTAAGCGAAAGGAATTTGCCAAAAGGCGGAATGGTGCTATTAGATGCACTTTCTGCCGGAAAAATATACCAAGATATTATGCCGGAACGAGAAGTATCCGGAGGATCAGCCGCCAACACCATAGCAGGCATGGCTTCTCTTGGCTCAGCCTGCGCCTTTATCGGAAAAGTACACGATGATGAATTAGGACAAGCCTTTAGCCGCGACATAGGAGCCGCAGGTATAGACTTTTTCACCAAACCATTAACACAAGGACCATCCACGGGAAGAAGCATTGTTTTGGTGACTCCGGATGCGGAACGCTCAATGTTTACCTATTTAGGAGCCTCCACTCATTTAAGCGTAGAAGACATTGATGAAAATATAATAAAATCAGCCAAAATGACTTATGTTGAAGGTTATTTATGGGAAGATGAAGGAGCCAAAGCAGCCATAATCAAAGCCGCCGAAATTGCCCACAAATACGGTCGAGATTTTGTATTTAGCTTATCCGATAAATCATGTGTCGAAAGACATCGTTCGGAATTTATGGAACTCATCACCAAACATGTTGACATTTTATTTGGCAATGAAGACGAATTAAATGCTTTATTTGAATCAAACGACTTCGAAGCCAATTTAGATTTAATCAAACCTTTAGTTGACATAGCTGCCATAACAAGAAATATTAAAGGCTCTGTCATCGTTAGCGGGAGGGTTAAAACCTTTGTTGAATCAGAAAGTGTTGAAAATGTTGTCGATACAACCGGTGCCGGAGATTTATATGCCGCCGGATTTTTATATGGATTAATAAACGGCCGCAGCATTGGAACATGTGCCATCATAGGAGGTTTAGCGGCAGCGGAGATTATCGGCCACTACGGAGCACGTCCGGAAACATCTTTGCGCGGTTATGTTCGCAACAATCTTGTCAAATATGGTAAAACACTTTAGCAACGAAACAAAAGCCTCGCAATCACGAGGCTTTTGTTTTATAAAGGCTTTATTGTATAAGTTTTAAAACTTAACGGGTAGTTTCATCTACAAAAGTCTTGAATTGAGACATATCCTTTGACGGAATTTTTATCTTGTGTCCTTCTCCGTGTTTTCCGGTTTCAGGCAAGATGCCTCTCTTAGCTAAACGTTCTCGAATGGTTTCACGTGCTGAACGTTCCTTCGTTGATTTTTCTTGAACTTTAGCTTTGTTTTGTTTGATTTTTTCAACTCTTTCGAGCCTATCTTCTTTAGAGTCAGAAGCCAAAAATTCTTCAAACTTTCCGTTTTCTTCCAAATTTTTGTATGTTTGTTGATACTTAGCCTCGGTGTTTTCTACACCCATTTCTTCCAACATAGCCGCCACAAAGCGTTTGCGGTTAATCGGAGTATCAGGCACATAAGTCTTCATCGCCTCACCGAAAGACATCTCCTGAGCCTTAGACATTTCTTTCCAGAACTCCGGTATCAGCTCTTTATTATAGTTCATTCTGGGAAAATATAAGGGATCTTCAATTAGCCAATAATCCGGTTGAAGATGTGGCGCATCTTTATAGTGAAGTCTTACTTGCTCTCTTCCCATATCATCAACAATGGCACCTGCTACCATACGCCTAGCCAAAGACATTTCCCCGATTTGTTCAGCAATAGCCTTAGGCATTCTGGGGTTGATGTTCCACGCCTTGCAAGCCGCAAACAAATCTTTGCCTCCTCCCAAGCGATTAGGATCAACAACTTCGCTACGTACTGCCTGCTTGATTATCGGATACATCCACTCTTCAAGATTAGTCATCTCTTTTAATGTGCTTGGATAAAAATTATTTAAAGAAGAGCCGTAGGTCTCGGGGCGTCGATTCATTTCATAAAATAATTTGATAACTTTTGCCGCTTCCTCTTGACTTCTGATACCAGCTTCCGCCATACCGTAGGAAAGTTGACCTTCACTAACATATGGCATGCTTATTTTATCCTTTTTGTATTGTTGTTTTTCATATTCTGTTAACCGCGGATTTGCTTGTGTCTTTTCATCATTAAATTCTTGGCACATCTTGCGGAATTTATCCCTTCTGTGTACAAAATCAACCGCGGCAGCAAAGTCCTCATAAGTTTTTGCTTCTGTTGCCTCTAAGCGATTCAAAATCGAACGAATATTCTCTTTTTCGGGATGTTCTAGATTATTGACACACATATTGATATAAGTATTATCTTCAATTCCAAGTGCTTCTGCACTCATCGGATATTTTTTCACCAATTTGGCTTTGAGTGCAACTCTGTCTTTATAACCTTTCAACAGGTCTTCACAAGCTTTAGATAACTCTTGTTCTTCTTTAGTCAAAGAGCTTATCGGTCTGTTTTTCTTGACATTTTTTTCAGTCAAAGTATCTGGAACTCTGTTCTGCAAATCTTCATAAATTTTAGCCACAAACTCTGCATCTTTATTGTTTAAGAGCTTATAACCATCTTTTTGATATTCAGTCATATATTTAACATTGTTACGAACAATATTGAAGAATGTCTTAGGTATGCATTCCCCAAGAGCATCTCTATCAAATTTTCTAATTTCATCAACCAACCACGGAGTCATTTTTTCCGGTAGCTTATCCAATTGTGTTGATAATTGATACAAAGCTTTAGGTTTGTATTTATATTTATAATATTGGTCTTTATCTTCTTTAACGGCCTTATCAGCTTTCAAAAAGTCTTCAACCAAAGAAGGATCTTTAGCAACGCATAAAGCCATAGCATCCAAACTACCATTAGATAGATTTTTCATCAACAATTTGGGTGATATTTTGCCTTCATTCATCGCTACAATAAACTCATCCAAAGCACAATTATCGCGATCAATATACAACTTAATTTTTCTTTTATCTGTAAATTTCAGTACATCATCAAGAATTTTATCATCTAATCTGCCTAAGGACTTAATATCAGAAATATAAATTCCTAATATATAATCACAACTTTTGACACCAAGCTTATCAACTGCATTTAAAAACATTGTTGTCAATTCTCTGGCAACTTCAGGATGATCTTTTGCATCATAAAACAGTTTCCAAGCCCCACCCACACTATCATATTTTTCAAGACGTGCAATTTCTTCTTGCCATTTCTTAATAATTTCTTGTTCTTCTTGCGTACTCATAACACTTCTCCGTTTATTATTCAAAATAAAAAAACCACCGTAAGAAGGTGGCCGGAGAGTTCGAAAATCACATATGATGAAATGACTCCTTAGACTTTTAAAGCATGACAAAACAAACGTTCCATTTTACTTCTGAACATATGTCTAAGGCTCCCCGACCATGGACGCGTCACATAATCGAGGGGGATATAAACAGCCCCATACAAAACTTGTAGAGACAATTTAACGATGTTATATCCGGCACCGCATCATATAAAAGAGCTTTCGACAGCTCCGTACCTTCTCAGGTACAACCATGGATAATTCCATAGTATGATATACTAATATCACAAATTTAAAAAAAAGTAAACAGATATTTTTGACAAAATTCGACTATATACAAAAAAAAGACACGATTTTCCTACTGGAAAAGTGCCTTTTTAAAATCTAACGTTCATATCTATACCCTCCCAAAGTTGCTCCTAGGATAAAATCAACAATCTTAGGAAAAAATATAGATAAGAACACCGCTAGAGTATACCCTTCAGAATCTTTAAAACAATCCGGATTCAGCAAAACCAGAAAAAATGCAGATATTGCTACCAAAGCATAAGCCATAGCTTTGAAAAAAGACAATACAAGATTATTTCCGAATTTCTGAACCCCGAAATACTGCGCCATAATCAGCAATATTCCGACAATAAAAATAATAACAAGCATCATCATAGTAATAAAATAAAGTTAATAGTAAAAATAATTAAAATCTAAATAAAGAACAGCATAAAAAAATTAAAAAGCGTTTAACAAAAAAAAGAAAATCAAATTCACTTGCAAAATAAATTTAAATTGTTATTGTAAAGTCAACTTAGAATAGTATATCTTTTCTGAGAAGATAGGTTATACAAAAAGCAAAAGCTCATAAATGGGCTTACAAAAAGGATAAAAGAATGAATTTAAGAAACATAGCCATAATCGCTCACGTTGACCATGGTAAAACAACCATGGTAGATGGTTTATTAAAGCAGAGCGGAACATTCAGAGATAATCAAAAGGTTGAAACCTGTGTCATGGATAGTA
This sequence comes from uncultured Alphaproteobacteria bacterium, assembly GCA_944390275.1. Taxonomy (GTDB): domain Bacteria; phylum Pseudomonadota; class Alphaproteobacteria; order RF32; family CAG-239; genus HGM16780. The sequence continues at coordinate 488,529 of CALXPL010000001.1, read as the reverse complement.
ACGAATTGGAAAGAGAGAGAGGAATTACGATTCTTTCCAAATGTACATCCATAGAATGGAAAGGAACAAGAATAAATATCGTTGACACACCGGGACACGCAGACTTCGGAGGAGAAGTAGAACGTATTTTATCAATGGTTGACGGTGTTGTTTTGTTGGTAGATTCTTCCGAAGGACCAATGCCGCAAACTAAATTTGTTTTGGGTAAAGCCTTAAAAATCGGCTTATGTCCGATAGTTGTCATCAACAAAGCCGATAAACCCGATGCACGTCCTGACGAAGTGTTAGATGAAATATTTGATTTATTTGTAAGCCTGAATGCCAATGATAAACAACTGGACTTTCCTGTTTTATATGCTTCGGGACGCAACGGTTGGGCTGTTAACGATTTAAGTGAAGAGAAAAAAGATTTAACGCCTCTGTTTGAAAAAATCTGTTCTTATGTACCGGAACCGGTATGTGAACCGGATAAACCTTTTTCCATGTTAGCCACAACATTAGAGTCTGATAAATTCATCGGTCGTATTTTAACGGGAAAAATTCATTCGGGAAAATTAAAAGTAAACGATACCGTAAAAATTCTAAATGGCGAAGGAAAAGAAATCGAACGCACAAGAATAGCCAAGATATTGGCTTACCGCGGTTTAAGTCGCGTTGCGTTGGATGAAGCTTATGCCGGAGATATCGTAGCCGTATCAGGAGTTGTTAAAGGAACGGTTGCGGATACGATTTGCGCTCTTGACGTAACCGAAGCCATACATGCTCAACCGATAGATCCTCCGACACTAGCCATGACTTTTTCCGTTAACGATTCGCCATTGGCCGGAAGAGAAGGCGATAAAGTAACGTCAAGAGTAATCTGGGACAGACTTGAAAAAGAAGCCGAAGGAAACATCGCCTTAAAGATATCAAGAACCGACACCAGCGATTCGTTTGAAGTTGCCGGTCGCGGGGAACTCCAACTCGGAGTATTAATAGAAACCATGCGTCGTGAAGGTTTTGAATTATCAATTTCACGTCCTCGCGTTTTAATGAAAAGGGATGAAAACGGGCAATTATTAGAACCTGTTGAAGAAGTAGTCGTCGATGTTGATGAAGAATTCTCCGGAGCCGTTGTCGAAAAGTTAGGACGCCGCAAAGCCGAATTAGTTGAAATGATACCATCACAATTAGGAAACAAGGTTCGCCTTATTTTCAATGCACCGTCACGGGGCTTGATTGGTTATCACTCTGAATTTTTGACCGACACACGCGGTACAGGTGTTATGAACCGTTTGTTTAAATGTTATGAACCCTATAAAGGAGAAATAGAAGGACGTCGTAACGGAGTATTAATTTCTTCGGAAAACGGCACAGCCATCGCCTATTCTTTGTGGAAATTACAAGATCGTGGTCCAATGTTTATTGACCCCAATGTTCCGGTTTACGTCGGCATGATTATCGGAGAACATACCAAACCAAATGATTTGGAAGTCAACCCGACAAAATCAAAACAATTAACCAACATTCGTGCCGCCGGAAAAGATGAAGCAATAGATTTAATTCCGCCACGCAAATTAACCTTGGAACAAGGCTTGGCCTACATTCAAGAAGATGAACTTCTTGAAGTAACGCCGAAAAGCCTTCGTTTAAGAAAGAGAATATTAGATCCGATACAACGCAAACGCGCCAAACCGGATATCATTGAATAAAAAAAGAAAAGGCTGGATAAAATCCAGCCTTTTTAACGACTACTTTGAAATTTTCTTATCAAGTTCTTCAAGTAAATCAATATATTCTTCAATCAAAGCCAAACCTTTGAGCCAAAACGTATCACTATGAGCATCAAGCCCAAAGTTTTTTAACAACTCATCATAGCGTTTAACACCGGTTTGCGAAAGCATATCCAAATATTTATCAGCAAAATCAGCAACATTCCCCTCTCGATAAACCTGATATAAAGAATTAACCAAACAATCAGCAAAAGAATAAGCATAAACATAGAAAGGAGAATGATAAAAATGGCTGACGATTGGCCAAATATACTTACTGTCATCATCGACAATCACATAATTTCCCAAACTTTCACGCATAACTTCCAACCAAATTTCTGAAATTCTTTCTTGAGAGAGTTCACCATTTTTACGTTCATCATGAACTTTTGTTTCAAAGAAGTGAAAAGCAATTTGTCGCAAAGACGTATTAATCATATCGTTAACTTTAGCCGCAATAAGACAAAGTTTAGCCTTATCATCTTTCAATTCTTTCAACAAAGACTGAAAAGTAAGCATTTCCGCAAAAACAGAAGCGACTTCTGCCAAAGTCAAAGGAGTATCGTCATTTAAATCGCCTTGTTTAATGCTAAGCTGCATATGACATCCATGTCCCAACTCATGAGCCAGCGTCAACACATCATTCTGTTTTCCGACAAAGTTCAAGAGTAAATACGGATGCAATCCTTTAGGCAGAGGCATCGCAAAAGCACCGCTTCTTTTTCCCTGACGAGGGGGCACATCAATCCAATCATGACAAAAGAAATCTTTAGCAATATTTTGCAATTTAGGAGAAAAATCGCCATAAGCCTTCAGAACCAAATCCACACTTTCCTGCCAAGAATAATGATGGTCATCTGAGAACGGAAGAGGAGCATTTCTGTCCCAATATTGAATTTTTTTAACACCGAGCCATTTTGCTTTCAATTTATAAAAACGTTCCGCAATATCTTTATACTTACTTTTAACGGTTTTAGCTAAAGTTTCGACAACATCATCTTCAACCATGTTTGACAAATTACGAGAAGCGATAGGAGTTTTAAAACCTCGCTTTGTATTTTCGATGGCACAATCTTTTACAATCATATTATAAATAAAGGTAAAGAGTTCCCCATTTTCCTTATTAACACGATTTAATTCTTTACCGGCTTTTTCACGAACAAGAGGATTCTTATCTTGCAACAGTTTACTGATTTCCGCATCATTATACTCTTTTCCATCGACTGTATATTTAAGTTTTGAAGCAGTTTCGTCATACAAGCGAACCCAAGCGGCAGAAGAAGTCAAGGCTTTGTCAGCCAAAAGGGCTTCAACCTCTTCCGAAAGTTCATAAGGCTTAAACAAGCGCAAACGATTAAGCCACGGCGCATAAGAAGCAACCTTTTCATCTTTCAAAAAGGCTTTAAAAACCTTTTCAGGAAGAGCATTAATTTCCAAAGTAAAGAAGATAGATTGTTTGCCGATTTCGGTAAGTTGCTCATTAATATTTTGATAAAAGGCCATAGCCTCTTTATTTGCCATTTGCGTAATCATATTAAGATAAGCAAAAATCCCCAATTTGCTCGAGATAACAGCAGCTTTTTCATAAGTTTGAATAGCCTTAAAAAACTGTTCGGAAGACAAAGAAGCAATTTTTCCTTTACAATTTGCCACCAAATCGCGATTCAGTTTATCATAAGCAGCAATATCTTTTTTAATTTTTGCATCATCAATTCCGTTATACAAATCGGATAGATTCCAAGCCGGTAGAGTATTATTTTTCATTTTCCAACACTTTCATTTCCAAATTTTTATATTGACGAATGAGGTCATCATCAAAATTTTCCCGCAATTCGGGATTTTCCTCATAGAGTTGAGCCAAATCATCATCCGCGATGTTTGAAGAAATTTTCTGTTCAAAGAAATAATTATCCCACGGGGTTTTTTGTTGATTTAAAAGCCACAATTTAAGTCCCTCGCCCACAACGGTAAAATTACAACCGGAATATGTCATAATTGAACCAAGCGTACAAAATGCATTTTTCTGACAATTTGTAATATCCTCGAGTAGCAGAGAAGAACATTTTGAAAAGCCGCGTTTTTGTTCATCATCGCGTGGAGCAAACAGCACCAAAAGAAAAACCGCAAAATAAACAAAAACAACAAGAGATAAAAGCAAGCCGAACCAATGTCTTTTAAAAAAATCCATACTTAACAAACCTTCAACTAAGCACTTCGCGCCAACAAAAATTTCTCAAGTTGGGCTAATTCTTCTTGAGTATTTGCACCGGCAACTTCTTCGGCAGAAGTTTCGATAGCACTACATTTAAGTCCCTTTTGACGAGCAATTTCAATAGTATCGGTTAAATAATATTCACCGGCGGCATTATTATTTTTAAGATGAGAGAGTAAATCAAATAACACTTTGGCATCAAAGGCCATAACGCCGGAATTACAAAAGCCGATATTTTTTTCCTCTTCGGTAGCATCTTTATATTCGACAATTTTTTCCAATTCATCGCCATTCATTTTCAAACGTCCGTAACGAGCAGCATCTTGAGGATAAAAGCCGAGAACAACAATAGAATACCCTTCATCTAATTTATTCAAAGCGCGTTCAAAAGTCTGTTGTGTAATAATCGGATGATCACAATAAACCACTAAGACTTTGCCATCAAAATTTTTCAAAGCCTCATGAGCACAAGCAACGGCATGACCGGTACCGAGTTGCTGTTCTTGAATACAATATTTATGAGGGACAATTTCTTGACGCACTAAATCGCCGTCTTTTGAAGTAACAACAACAACTTCACTGACTTTCATATTTTCTACGGTATTCAAGATATGACGAATCATAGGTTTTCCGCAAACGGGCATCAAGGCCTTAGGCAAATCTGATTTCATTCTTGAACCTTTTCCGGCGGCCAAAATGACAACGGCAACATTATTATTCATTGATAGTATCTCCTTTAACATCTTTTAATAAATATAGAATAGCATACTAAATATGTTTTATTTATTAATCAAGGAATCAAAATTATGAAAAAACTTTTTCTTACAATTTGTTTCATCATTCCTTACTTTTCCGCAATAACAAGCCGAGCCGAAACGCTAGAACTAAACAATATGGAAGAGCTTCAACAAAGACAAATGGCACCGAGAGAAGTCATAAATGATTCCAATTTACCGGATATCAACGATAGAGACAGTATAAATGCCTTTATCAAAAAGCGATTAACAGAAGATAATGTCATAATTGATACGAATTTTAATGAAGAAGATTTAAGTAACTCGAGTGCCCTTGATGTACAACACAGTGAAGAATATATTCAGCAAATGGAGGAAAACAAAAAATCGATATTTGAAAAGATTTACGACAACGCTATTGAAAGAATAAGCAATCAAGAGGAGCAACAACATTTAGAATTATTAAAAAATCGAGAAATACTCTCGACACAAGAGCAAAAAAAGGAATGGCAAGAAGCACCACAAAAGCCCAATTTTCCGGTAGTAAACATTCGGTTACCGGAAAGTCAGCAACAAATAATGGTTCCGGCCCAAGAACACATTCCCTACATGTACGCCGATATAGAAATTTTACCAAGCGGACAAATTAACATTGATGAAACAATCATGATAATTGCCAACGGTCAAAAACTGAATAATGGTTTATCAAGAGCTCTCCCCGGATATGCTTATTCACGCACGGGCATTATAAAACCCATTGACTACAATCTAAACAAAGTGAGTGTTAACGGTTCTGAGATTCCTTATAAACTAAGAAAAGACGGCACAAACATAATCATAGAGCCTCAAGACAACTATCAATTAGCCCCCGGAGTCTATACATACAATTTTCACTACATCATCAACCGCAATATATGGGATTATAAAGACTTTTTTGAATTTTACTGGAATGTCTCAAGCGGGACTTGGAATTTGGTAATTAGTCGAATTGGAGCGATAGTAACATTACCGAGTCAAAACAACCCCTTAGGTGTCGTTGCAGTCAAAGGTTACCCAGGATACATGAACAACAAAGTCAACATCATTCAGGGTGAAGGTAATTCCATAGGTTTTATCAGCCAAGATCCGCTTTTCATCGGCGAAGGTTTGCACCTGATAATTTCGCTAGCCAAAGAAGACTTTATTGCTCCTGATTTCAGCCAAAAATTTTCATGGTTTTTAGATGACTACGGAGACATTATTATCAGTCTGTTGTTATTAGGAGCAATCATTATTTCATATTATTTGTCTGGAAAACAATTAAAAGAAAACAAGGGACAAAAAAGATATGACTTTAAGAAGAGTGCCGCATTACTGAGATACTTTGCCACCGGACAATTTGATAAAATAAGTTATGGTAGCTTTTTATTAGAACTCTACAAAAAGAAGATTATAGATATAGTTGAAGACAAGGGTATCATAAAACTAATAAAAAAGACAGATTTGTTATCCAATTTATCAAGAAAAGAAAAACAAGCAGTAAATGCTCTCTTTCCCAATAAAGAATCAACCCTTGAAATTAATCAAGATAATAATCTCAAAATCAAGCGTTCCTATAATCACATATTACAAAGCACCAAAAAACGTTTTCAATTATTTGCCTTAAAAATAAACAGCATGTATTTATGTTTCAGTATCGGTATGTTGATAATCGCGGAAGGAGCCATTTCATTATTGCAAGTCAGCCCCTTACAAACATTCAGCGTTATTTTTGGCGGAAGCATAGCCATGGGATGTTTTGTTTACTTGTTCAATTTAAAAATAGGCAGCAAATATTTAAATTATGCCAGCAAATTTTTGTGCGCTGTAATAATCTTTTTCGGCATGGTAATGATGTGGTTATACATTCATTTAATCAGTATCCTCTGCTTGTTAGGAAGTATTATCGTTATTGAAGGCTACACCAAAATATTTGCCCAAAGAGATGGGTTACTGAAAGAAACGATAAAAGAAGCGCAAAATTACGGAGAATACCTGCAAAAGAACCAAGCCATACAAAACGATGAAAAAATATTCATCAACCAACAAGCAAATATTTTAGCAAGCGGTGTCAGCGATAGTTTCCCGAAGACAAACGAAAGAGAAAAATATTATAAAATAGATATAGTCAAGTCCTTGCTAACCAAGATATAAACGCAAAGCCTTGAAGAAACTTCAAGGCTTTTGAAATAAAAAACTTATTTTTTTCGTTTCCGACGACGATATTTTAACTTATGGTCAAGACGTTCTTCTTTAATTCCGACGGGGTCTTGATGAATAATAATTTGAGCATTTGGGAAAGCCTCCTGCAAATTATCTTCAACCATTTCCGTTAAATCATGTGCCGCAGACAAAGGCAAATCACCATCAAGCTCAAGATGAAATTCAAACATATAAGCACCGCCTAAATCACGTGTTCTCAAATCATGGATTCCGCGAGCAAAAGGACTATCCATCACAATCTGACAAACTTTGCTCCGAATATCATCGCTAAGTTCAGCATCCGTCAAAATACTTATGGCATGACAGGCTAATTTATAAGCATTAAATAGCAAATAAGCCGCAACCAAAAGTGCCGTAACCGTATCAAACCAATAAAAGTGAAAAAACTTTACGACAAGCAACGTAACAATAATAGCAAGATTCGTAACAACATCCACGGTATAATGTGCGGAATCAGCGGCAATAGCTAAGGAATTTGTTTTTTTAGCAACATATTTTTGAAAAATAATCAGTCCCAGCGTTGCCAACAAACTGAGCACCATAACCGCAATACCGACATCCGGTTTATCAACCACTTCTCGATTGAACAAACGTTTAATACCATCATACAAAACAAAAATACCGGAACCGGCCACAAAAGCTGACTGAACAAGAGCACTAATTGCTTCTGCCTTACCAAAACCGTATCGATGATCATCCGTTGCTTGCATTGAAGCATAACGAACCGCAACAAACGTAATCGACGATGCAAAAATATCAGCCAAAGAATCAATCATTGAAGACAAAACGGCCAATGAACCGGTATAAAGAGCCGCCACAATTTTCAGCAAAGTCAATATAACAGCCAAAGCCACACTAGCTGCAGAAGCTAAATGTTTTAATTTATTTTGATTTTTTACCTGTGAGGACATAATCGATTTTCTCCATATCATCCGAAGACAACTGATAGAACTTGTCTTTAACATACGGTTCAACAAAATGCAAAGCATTATTATCGACAATGCGCATAAAATCATAGGTTACATAAAAAGAAGAATCACCTTTATAAAAAATCAAATTAACCGAACTTCCGTCTTCGGTTTCTAACTTAAGTTCAATCTTTTTTTCAAGTGCTTTCTGTTCATCTTGAGAAAGAAGAGATATTTCTTTTTCCAAAGGAACATTCAAAATATACTTCATCACCAAAGCCAAAAAGTCGGTATTTGAAGAATCATTGGCACTTTTTAACCTTCCGTAACGTAAATTCCATAAAGTCGAATAAGTCCAATCACGCCAGTTTGTTGACAAATCAATAAAATCAACGGCGACTAACCAAACTTGAAATTTATCATCAAACTTAAGATAAGCCGCACGTCCTCCCCTTCCGATATCGACATCATATTTGCCGACTTCAAAACCTTCAAGAACATCACCTTGTAAATTTTTCAATTCGATTCGCAGATTTTTGGAATCTTTATCCGCAACGGGATTTAAATGGAAACGCTGTAAAAATTCCGCATTAGAGGTTTTTCGTTCATAATAACGAGCTTCTAACAAAGCACTCAAAAAACTACGGATTCTTTCTTGATAAAGAGGAAAATGTTCAAAATTTTTCAAATACCAAATTCCCTCTTTTTTATAAAAATCAAGCTGTGAAGAATGACTTGTCAATGAAATTTCCGTTATTTGATTAATCTCATCCGGCAACTTCGGAAAAACTTTTGTATCTTCTAACAGCTGGTTAGAATTATAATTTTGAAAATGAACGGCAGTCAACCCCAAAGCAAGAATCAGCAACGAAATCCCTGCCGCAACAAACACCTGAGAATTAAACTGAAAACGCGTAAAATGTTGACGGCGCTTGCGTCTTATAATTCCCCAAATTCCCCATCCGGTCAAGAAGAGAAGCGGAAGCAAATAAATATTAAAAAACTTCACTTTAAAATCAATTTGCGCAATCTGCACATTGGCATTTTTGCGAATGTCGGCAAGTTCCAAGCGCAAATCATCTAATGTTTTACGAACTCCGGAAATAACGGCTAATTCATCAGGAGTAAAATTACTTCTTTCTTCAAAATCTTTTTTATTCCAAATATCCTGCATATTCTTTTTTGCAGTTGTCATTTTTTGAAATATTTCAGCTTCTTTAACTTTATAATTACGTTCATTATCACGACGCATTTTTTCAACATTTTCAAAAGAACGGCGTCGCGCATTTTTTCCCCTTAAACCTATTAAATTAACATCTTCACCAATTAAACTTTCTAAAGAATTTAAAACAAAATTGACATTATCCAACAGAGGAACAACATAAGTTTTATCTAGAACGACCTGAGAAGTTGCCCAAAAAGAATCATAAAGCATATCCGTATCTGCCACGGCAATAACTTGATAAGGGCGTTTTTCATCAAGACTGACAATTTTAGCCGCTAAAACTTTGTCCTCGACATCGGGCTGAAAATTTTGTAAAAGACGCTCAGGAGAAACACTTCTCTGAGCAGCAAGAGCCGGCATAAGTTGCGAATTCAAACTTGCGGAAATCAGCGGCGTAAAAGCAACATTGGCCTTTTCTAACGGTTCAATCACCGAAGCAGAAGCAAAAAGAATTTCATTAAGTTGCATCATTTCCGGAGCTTGTTTATTAAAATTACGTTGTTTCAAAATAAACTGTAAAACATCCTGAGTAAAAGTCGGATTCGTACGATAATTATTGGTAGCATCAACCGTCAAAGAATTCGTCAAATCAGCCACCACTTTTTGAGTATTAAAACGAAATCCCCAAAAACTATCCAAGCCAGAAAGATCCGAAGGCAATAAATCATTATTATTCGGAGAATAGATACGCGCAGCTTCAGGAGCAACATCGGCAAAAAGCAAAATTTTTCCGCCTTGATTAGAATAGTTTTTAATTTTCTCAACAACCGCATCGGTTAAATGACGAGGATAAACAATAATTAAAGCATCCAACCCATCAATATCATCGGTTGTTTGCACATTAACCACATTATAAAATTCTTCAATTTGCGATACAAATTGCCATTTTTGCGTAACAATATTATTGTCCTGAACAGTATCAAAAACAGACAAAGGTGTTAAAATTCCGACAGTTTTTTTTCTATGATTTAATGTATAAATTTTTGAAGTCAAATCCTGTTCAAGAAAATTAATTCGTTCCAAAGCAAAGAACGGAATAACCGCATGATTATCCAATTCATCGGTAAAACGAATTCCAAAAAAGGCATTTTGATTAAGGTCAATAATCGGTAAAGGCTGCATACCGTCAGCCAAGGCTTGATCTTCGCGATTACTGAAAACTTCGGGATTATAAATGCGAAAACTAAACTTTCCGTCAGAAACTCGGGCATATTGTTCTAAAAGAATTCGCACTTTGTCAAACATCTGCCGCAAATTAGGATTTTTCTTTTCAAGGATTTTAGAATAATACAACTTAGCAGTAACCGGATACTCAATATTTTCTAAAACCTTAAGAGTTGGTTCCGTAATTGTAAAAACTTTTTCTTCGGTAAAATCAAATTGAAAACGACGTAAAAAAGAATTCGCCAACAAATTAATACCGACAAAAGCTAAAAGCAAACAAATAAAAAAGAGAATATAGTAATTGCGCGAGGCTGATTTAAGAAGATGAGAACTTCCGGAAGTACGAAAACTGACAACAAGAATTGTTGTGAAGTTAAACAAGAGAATTAAAGATAAAAAGAAGACAATGTCGCGAAATTCCAAAAGCCCTTCAATCATCATATTAAAATGCGTCAAAAAACTAAAAGAAGCAATCATGTCCACAATGGGCAGAGGTAAAAAGATTCGGAAAAAAGCAAGAACATATTCCAAGCCGCTTAAAAAGAAAATCAAATTAGCAATAACGGCTAAAACTAATGCAATGACCTGATTTTTAGTCAAAGAGGACATTGTTTGCGAAATAGCCAGCATACAAGCGGCCAAAACCGAGCTTGCCAAATATCCGGAAAAAATAACACCATAATCAGGAGTTCCTAAAACCGAAACCGTAATCACAAAAGGAAATGTTAAAAACAAAGCAAAAAGGCAGAAAAGCCACGAAGCCAAAAATTTTCCCCAAACCAGTTGAGTGATAGATACCGGCATTGTAACAACTTGGACAATTGTCTTTGTCCGAAATTCCTCAGCCCACAAACGCATTGAAATTCCGGAAACAAACAATAAATAGAGCCATGGTTGATACGCAAACATTGAAGACAAATCCGCACTACTACGTTCAAAGAAATGACCGAAATAAAGAGCAAAAGAGGCATTAAGTACTAAGAAAGAAATAAGATAAACATAAGCCAAAGGAGACAGGAAATAGCGAATAAGCTCATTTTTGGCAACGACCCCTATTTTAAGCATGCACAATCTCCTCTTCGGTTGTGGTTAACACACGGAAAGTCTCAGCTAAAGATTTGGTTTTAGTTTGTTTTAAAACATCTTTCAAAGAACCGTCGGCAATTATGTTTCCTTTATTCAACAACACGATTCGCGTACATATTGTTTCCGCTTCTTCAAGAAGATGCGTTGAAATAAGAATAGTTTTTTGTTTTCCCATTTGTTGAATCAATTTTCGAATATGTTCTTTTTGATTAGGATCAAGACCATCCGTTGGTTCATCGAGCAACAAAATTTCAGGATTACTCAAAATACTTTGCGCAAATCCGACACGACGAACATAACCTTTTGATAAAGTTTCAATTTTTTGAGACAAAACAGGTTCGACTTGCGCGGTTTGCGCAACTTGCTTAACACGTTGTTGAGCTTCTTTACCAAAAAAACCGCGCAGCTCTGCCATATAAATTAAAAACCGCCGCACGGACATATCCGGGTACATGGGAGCCCCTTCGGATAAGAAGCCTATATTTTTTTTGGCTTCGAGAGGATAATCTTTAATATCTTTTCCCAAAATTTTAATATCACCGCATGATGGTGTTAAGTAACCGGTAATCATATTCATAAGAGTTGACTTTCCGGCGCCGTTCGGTCCTAAGAGAGCAATAATTTCGCCATCTTTCGCCTTAAAATTAAAATCTTGAATAGCGGTAATATCGCCAAAATTCTTATATAAATTTTTTATTTCAATAGAAAACATAAAACCTATTCCCGAGAAAATTCATATAAAGCAATTGCCGCCGCGGTAGAAACATTCAAACTTTCGACCAAAGGATTTATCGGCAGTTTAACAATTTCATCACACGCCTCTTGAACCAAACGCCGCATACCTGAACCTTCACTTCCCATAACCAGAGCAACTTTAGAAGGCTTTTTAATTTTATCCAAAGTCATTTGAGCTTTGCCATCCATTCCGAGAACCCAAAAATCAATTTTTTGCAGTTGTTCTAAGGCTCTTGTTAGATTAACGACACGCAAAACAGGAACAAGCTCTATGGTTCCGGCAGAAGCTTTAATCATAGCAGCAGTTTCTTGAGGAGAATTTTTATCTTGCACAATCAAAGCATCGGCATTAAAAGCCGCACAAGAACGAATAATGGCACCAATATTTTGAGGATCGGTTACTTGATCCAAAACAAGAACCTTTGCAGATTCTTTCTGTGCCAAAATTTCATAAAAATCTTCAAAAGCTCCCCAATCTAAAGGTTGAGAAAAAGCAATAACTCCTTGATGAACGGCATCGGGAGGAAGTAATTTATCAATTTCCTTTCGTTGAACAATATTAAGCAGTGTCGAAGTCCGGTGATTATCCGATAAAAGTTTTTTTACGAACTCTACATTTTCCGAACAAGCAAAAACCTGAGAAATAAGTCGGTGTTTATTACGCATAGCCGCTTCGACGGGATGTTTTCCGTAAATAAGCAAAGAATTATTTTTAGAAGAAGAAACATTTTTTTTAGTTTTATTACTCATCGGCATTATCCTGTAAAACTTTTCGTAAAATTCCGTTATGTTTATTTAATAAAAAATCAGCTTTTTCACAAGAACAATCTTTCAAAATCATCACGCACGCTGTTTTAACACGGTTATTAGCTTTTTTCAGATACGATTCGGCATTTGATAAAGAAACACCGGTAATATCGGCAATAATATGGCAGGCACGTTTATAAAGTTTATCATTAGATACACAAACATCGGCCATTAAATTTTTATAAGTTTTACCGATTCGAATCATAGAAGCCGTTGTAAGCATATTAACAATCAATTTTTGAGCCGTACCGGACTTCAAACGGCTAGAACCGGCAATAACTTCCGGTCCAACCAAAGGATTAATAAAAATATCGGCAATATCCTTAATTTTCGCATCAGGATTGGAAGAAACAGCCACGGTTGTTGCACCGCAATCTTTGGCAAGACGCAAGACTTCAAGGCAATAGTTAGGATTACCCGAAGCAGACAGAGCCACGACGACGTCATTTTTTTGAGGATTAAACGTTAGAATATCCTTTTGCGCAAAAACAAGATTATCTTCGGCATGTTCTACGGCATGAACAACAGCATCATTTCCACCGGCAATAAAAGCTTGCACCAAATTTTTATCCACACTGAAAGTCGGAGGACACTCAGAGGCATCTAAGATGCCGATTCGACCGCTTGTCCCTGACCCAAAATAAGCGAGTCTCCCGTTATTTTGAAAAGCCTTAACGATAGCATTCACGGCATCGGCAACTTGAGGTAAAACTTTCTCAACAGATGAAGCAACCTTTTTATCTTCATTATTCATCAAAGTAAGGATGTTGATTACACTTTCCAAATCAATATTTTCGGTATTTGGATTCACATTTTCGGTTAAGATAGTCATAAATAAACTCCCGCAAACAGAATGAGTTACCTCACTAAAGGAGAATAATAAAACAAATAAATTAAGAAATATATAAAAAAGGTATTGACATTTCCGCATAAATGCTATTAATTTGCGAGGTAGTGATTACACAAAAGTAAGATCCTCTACCCGTAAATTGGATTAACATGGAGGGGTGGCAGAGCGGTCAAATGCAACGGACTGTAAATCCGTCGACTTAGGTCTACGAAAGTTCAAATCTTTCCCCCTCCACCATTTTAATTCAAGCGGGCATACTCAAAAGAGGGGTTTTAAGCGGGTGTAGCTCAATGGTAGAGCAGAAGCCTTCCAAGCTTATGACGGGGGTTCGATTCCCCTCACCCGCTCCAAATAAACTTCCCTTTTGAACACAGTCTTAACATTAAACTTTAGGATTTATAATAATGGCAAAAGAGAAATTTGAACGTAGCAAGCCGCACTGCAACATCGGCACAATCGGTCACGTAGACCACGGTAAAACTACATTAACAGCAGCCATCACAAAAGTATTGGCAGAAAAAGGTGGAGCAAACTTCACAGCATATGATCAAATCGATAAAGCACCTGAAGAAAGAGCTCGTGGTATTACCATTTCAACATCACACGTAGAATATGAAACAGATAATCGTCACTATGCTCACGTTGACTGCCCAGGACACGCAGACTATGTAAAGAACATGATTACAGGTGCAGCCCAAATGGATGGTGCAATTTTGGTTGTATCTGCAGCAGATGGCCCGATGCCTCAAACACGTGAACACATTTTGTTGGCTCGTCAAGTTGGCGTTCCTGCAATTGTTGTTTACATGAACAAAGTTGACCAAGTAGATGATCCAGAATTATTAGACTTGGTAGAAATGGAAATTCGTGAACTTTTGTCATCTTATGACTTCCCCGGAGATGAAATTCCTGTAGTAAGAGGTTCAGCATTAGTAACTTTGGAAAATGGGGATCCGAAGATTGGACATGACTCTATTGTCAAATTAATGGAAGAAGTAGATCGTTACATTCCACAACCGGATCGTCCAAAAGATAAACCATTCTTAATGCCAATTGAAGATGTATTCTCAATTTCAGGCCGTGGTACAGTTGTTACAGGTCGTGTTGAACGTGGTGTATTGCACGTTGGTGATGATATCGAAATCGTTGGTATTAGACCGACACAAAAAACAACATGTACCGGTATCGAAATGTTCCGCAAATTGTTGGACGAAGGTGAAGCTGGTGATAACATCGGTGTATTGTTACGTGGTACAAAGAGAGAAGAAGTTGAACGTGGTCAAGTTTTGGCTGCTCCCGGAACAATTACTCCGCACACAGACTTCAACTGCGAATGCTACATTTTGACAAAAGAAGAAGGTGGACGTCATACTCCGTTCTTCTCAAACTATCGCCCACAATTCTATTTCCGTACAACAGACGTAACAGGTTCTATCGAATTACCTGAAGGTACAGAAATGGTTATGCCTGGTGATAACATTCGCATGACAGTAAAATTGATTCACCCGATTGCTATGAACGAAGGTCTTCGTTTTGCTATCCGTGAAGGTGGTCATACTGTCGGAGCAGGTGTTGTTTCTAAGATTATTAAATAATCAAAATAATAAACATCCAAACAAAACTCCAGATTTTTTCTGGAGTTTTTTTGCATAAAAATAAAGAAACTTTATGAACCTTGTGAGTTTTCATTAAATTAATCTTGGCGCAAAACCAAATTAGATATAAATTCAAGAAAAAGAGAAATAACAAAAAGGAAAAAAATGAAAGAAAATAAACAAGCCCCTGTTGTATTACAAGTATTGCCGGAATTAGAAACCGGTGGCGTTGAAACGGGAACCATAGAAATCGCATTAGAATTAAAGAAACAAGGAATAAAAAATTTCGTTGCCTCACAAGGCGGAAGGATGGTAAATGAATTAAAAAGAAATAAAATTCCTCATCTAACACTTCCCTTAAAAAGCAAAAATATTTTTACAATGAGAGCAAATGCTAAAAAACTAGCCCAATACATAAAAGACAATAATATTAATATAGTTCACGCACGTTCAAGAGCACCGGCATGGAGTGCCTATTGGGCAGCAAAAGCAGCAGGCGTCCACTATATAACCACATTTCACGGAACTTATGGCTTAGGCCCCTTAGGATTAAAAAAACTATACAATAAAATAATGACCTACGGCGAACGCGTCATAGCAATATCCAATCATATAAAGAATCACATCATTAAAAATTACAAAATTGATAAAGAAAAAATTCGTTTAATCCACCGCTGCGCAGACATTGAAAAATTTTCACCTCAAGCCGTAACGCAAGCCCGTATGATAAGTAAAATTAAAGAATACAATATTGCGGATGACAAACCGGTAATTCTTCTTCCCGGAAGAATCACACACTGGAAAGGACAACATTTACTTCTTGAAGCTCTGCATCTAATGAAGAATCAAAACTATTACTGCATCATTACCGGAGATTCGCAAGGCAGAATTAAATATCTAAATACATTAAAAGAACTGGCAAAGAAATACGATTTAGAAAACAGAGTCGGTTTTTTTGGAAGATACAGCGATGTCCCCGCTTTAATGATGGTATCAACCGTAATTTTATCAACGGCAATAGAACCGGAAGCATTCGGACGAATTTCCGTTGAAGGTCAAGCCATGGGAAAAATAGTAATAGCCTCAAACATTGGAGGAAGTCTGGATACAATTCAAGATGGTGTTACCGGAAAATTCTTTAAATCAGGCGATTCGCAATCGCTGGCAAACGCTTTAGACTGGGCTTTAGAGTTAAAAGAAGCTGAAAAACAAAAAATTTCTAAAGCCGCCATCAAAAATGTAAGAGAACATTTTACAAAACAAATTATGTGTGATAAAACAATAGAGGTTTATCGCGAGGTGATAAATCAAGAAAAAAGAAAACAATAAAAGAAAAAAGAGGTATTTTAATTATGGTTGCAATAAAATTACCCGATGGGTCAATAATAAATATGGAAAGCGGTGTCAATGGATTAGATATCGCCAATAAAATCAGTCCAAACTTAGCCAAAGCGGCATTAGCAATAAATGTTAACGGAACAACACAAGATTTAAGCACTCCCATCACGACCGATGCAACCGTAACCATCATTACCGGTAAAGATAAGGAAGGTTTACATATCTTGCGCCATTCTTGCTCACACGTTATGGCACAAGCAGTCAAAGAATTATGGCCTGATGTTCAAGTAACAATCGGACCGGCTATTGAAAACGGATTTTACTATGATTTTGCCAGAAAAGAACCTTTCACAACGGAAGATTTTGCAAAGATAGAAGAAAAGATGCACGAAATCATCAAAAGAGATGAAAAGATTGAACGCATTGTTATGCCGAGAAATGAAGCCATTAAATTCTTCAAAGACAAAGGGGAGCATTACAAAGCCGAAATCATAGAAGATTTACCGGAAACAGAAACAATTTCTTTGTACCGCCAAGGAGATTTTACAGATTTATGCCGTGGTCCACACGTTCCTTCAACAGGAAAAATAGGCAATGCCTTCAAATTAACCAAAGTTGCAGGAGCATACTGGCGAGGCGATTCGAACAAAGAAATGCTGCAACGCATTTACGCAACCGCATGGACAGATAAAAAAGACTTAGAAAATTATCTGCAAATGTTGGAAGAAGCAGCTAAACGCGACCATCGCAAACTTGGAAAAGAAATGGATTTATTCCACTTTGAACCGGAATATGCTCCCGGTGCTGTATTTTGGCATGATAAAGGATACCGCATTTATCGCAAATTAATCGAATACATGCGTAATCGCCAAGAACATAACGGCTACATAGAAATTTCAACCCCCCGCGTCATGGATAGAATACTATGGGAAACATCAGGACACTGGGAAAAATATGGAGCCCATAACTATTCCGGACAAACAGAAGACGGCAAATGGTTCTGCATAAAACCGATGAACTGTCCGGGAGGATTATTGGTTTACAAACAAGGAATAAAATCATATAGAGATTTACCCTTGCGCGTAGCAGAGTTCGGAAAAGTAAATCGTTACGAAGCCTCCGGCTCTTTAATGGGCTTAATGAGAGTTCGCGAAT
Source organism: uncultured Alphaproteobacteria bacterium (assembly GCA_944390275.1). GTDB lineage: Bacteria > Pseudomonadota > Alphaproteobacteria > RF32 > CAG-239 > HGM16780. The sequence continues at coordinate 470,728 of CALXPL010000001.1, read as the reverse complement.
TTACACAAGATGATGCGCATATTTTCTGCACTCCGGAACAAATGGAAGAAGAATGCATTACAACGTTGAAATTAATTTTAGACATATACAAAGACTTCGGCTTTGAAGATGTTAAAATTTATTTATCAACCCGACCGGAAAAACGAATTGGCTCTGATGAAATCTGGGATTTATGTGAAAAATCATTAGCCAACGCCTTGAGTTCTCACGGCTACGAATTTGAGATTAATGAAGGCGAAGGAGCTTTTTACGGCCCGAAACTGGAATTCATATTAAAAGATGCCATTGGTAGAGAATGGCAATGTGGTACAATTCAAGTCGATATGAACCTACCCCAACGTTTTGATATTTCCTACATTGGCGAAGATGGAGAGAAACACCAACCGGTCATGTTACACCGAGCTTTATTCGGCTCTATTGAGCGCTTCTTAGGTATCTTGATAGAACACCATGCCGGAAAACTGCCCTTGTGGTTATCTCCGGAACAAGTTGTTGTTTGCCCGATTGTAAGCGAGTTCAATAATTATGCTCAAGAAGTCTGTGAGAAACTCAAAAAAGCCGGAATAAAAGCCAAAAGCGATTTGCGTAATGAAAAAATAAATTACAAAGTAAGAGAACACTCTCTTTCGAAAATTCCGCTCATTGCAATCGTCGGAGCCAAAGAACAAGAAAACGGCACAGTTACGATTCGCCGTTTGGGAATAGAGCAACAAGAAATTTTGAAACTTGATGATTTTATAAACAATTTAGTTTCAGAAGCTCAAATGCCGCATTTTGACGAATAACAAAGTAACGCCGGCAGGAAAACTGCTGGCGTTTTTTTAGAAATAATATCTCATGAAAAATTTTATAGTTTTACTACTAATTTTTATTTCTATATCAGCACGTGCTTCAGACATAACAGCGGATAAAAGACTTTATTTGGGAATAATAGAAAATAATATAGAATATGTCGAACAAGCAATAAACGATGGAGCGTATTTAAATAAAAAATACAATCAGGATTACACGCCATTGAGCTTAGCATGTACAATCAACAGTAAACCAATAATCATAAAAAAGTTAATTAACGCCGGAGCTGATTTTCGTTTTGAAAACAGCAAAAAAGAAAATTTACTTGCAATAGCATTAAACCAATCAGCGAATGCAAAAACGATACAAATGCTGATTAATTATGGACTTAACCCCAATGACAAAAACAACAAGGGAAAAACAGCCTTATACACAGGACTAATACACAAAGCTCCTTATGAAGCCATTGTTGCATTACTGCAAAACGGAGCCAATACCAATATACCGTTTGAATACAAAGGAAATCCTGTTTACCCACTAACATTAGCAGTTCTTTTAGGAAGCCCCAGAGAAATCATAAAAGTCCTAATAAAATACAGCAATCAAGATGCGCAATTCCAAGCTCTAACCGCAGCAATCACCATTAATGACACAAAAACGTATCAACTTTTCAAAGACAGCGGACTTTTGAAAGAACAACACAATACTATTCACGATGATACGGATGGTGATTAATAATTGTTTGAATGCGATAAATCTGTTCCATAAGAACAGCACGCATTAACATATGAGGAAAAGTCAATTTTCCAAAGGACAAAAGCAAATCAGCTTTATCACGTGTTTCTTGTAAATGTCCATCAGCACCCCCAATAAGAAAACAAATATCAGAAACTCCGTTCAACATCCAGTTTTCAACTTTTTGAGCCAACTCAACACTTTTCATATTAGCGCCTCGTTCGTCAAGTACCACAACTTTTGCCCCATGCGGAATATTCTCTAAAAGAAAATGAGCTTCCACATCTTGAGTAGCATTATCTTTTTCTTTTATAACAATTTCCCAACCGGAACGTTTCACATATTCGGCAATAAGTTGAGCTTCTGGGGAATTTTTTTTACATTTACCAATAGCTAAAATTGTAACTTTCATTTTTTAACATCTCCTTCTATGAATTTTAAATAAAGAAAGAATTAAGTCAAGTAGCTTGACTCCTCGTAAAGAAACTCTTATAAAAAAAAGTAAATAGATATAATTAAAAAAATAATTAGGTATGAAAACAAATTATTATTTTCAAATTCAAGAGTATTTAAAAAAATGTGAAACAATGCAGAAAGAAGGAAAAGATATTCCACGATTAGAACTGGAATATCCGCAACCAAATGGTTTTAAATGTCGCGAAGATGTTGCAAAAGCACTAACGGAAGTAACACAAAATTTTGTTTCTTCGGAGGCAATAGAAATAAAAACCATTCCTCTGTTGACTGATATGAGCATTTTTAGCAATCCATCATCATATCTGCATTTCACACAATTCACTTACAGAAATGAACTTGGATTTTTTAAAATTCGAGTAAATCACAGTATGATTTATTTTTACTCTCCGCTATATACGAACAATTCGCATATTTTAGCTGAGAAAAGAAACAAAAAAATCTTCCAAATTATTTTTGGATTATTTATTTTGATAATGGCATTTTTAATGCTGAGTTAACAAAAAATGGAATCTTTAAAAGATTCCATTTTTTAATTATTTACTTCGCGAATTTTTGCAACAGTACTCCACATCTTTTCAATATTGTAAAAATCGCGCACTTCGGGTTTAAACAAATGCACAATAACATCAAAAGCATCAATCAAAACCCAATCTGCTTTATTTTCACCTTCAGAATTAGATTTAAAACCTGATTTTTTCAAATTTTCTTGAATTTTTTGAGCAAGAGTAGCCACATGCCTTTGAGAAGTACCGCTGGCAATAACCATAAAATTAGCAATAGATGTTTTACCTCGTAAATCCATAACAACAACATCTTGAGCTTTATTATCATCTAAAGTCTGTGTAATAATCTCTAAAATTTTTTCATCTATTGCAACAGCATCTTGTTTTTTCAAATTTGTTCTCACCGTACAACACTCCTTAATCCAAAGGTGACCATGATTTAGTAACTTCATTTTCTTCTAAAATTGGTTTATCTTCAAGAAGTTTTTTCCGATCACGCGTAACATATTTATTAACTTCACGCAGAACAGGAAGCAAACCGATCTTAGCAATAGCCGAGATGGCAAAAACTTTTTTACCGGAAACTTTTTCTAATAATTTTATTTTTTTCTGCACATCTTCATCAGACAAAGTATCAATTTTATTTAAGACAACCACTTCAGGTTTCTGAGCCATTTTATCATTATACAAAATCAACTCATTTCGAATAGAAGTATAGACATCGCCAACATTTTCAGCCGTAGCATCAATCAAATGAAGCAGGGCAGCACAGCGTTCAACATGTTTCAAGAAACGATCACCCAACCCCACGCCTTCATGAGCACCTTCAATCAAACCGGGAATATCAGCAATAACCAATTCATAATTATCAACCCAAGCGACACCTAGATTCGGATGAAGAGTCGTAAAAGGATAATCTGCGATCTTTGGGCGAGCCTTGGTAACCACAGACAAAAAAGTTGATTTTCCGGCATTAGGCAAACCAACCAACCCCACATCGGCAATCACTTTCAAACGTAACCAAACCCACAATTCTTGACCGGGCCAACCGGGTTCGGCATAGCGAGGAGCCTGATTGGTAGCTGTTTTAAATTGCATATTTCCACGTCCACCATCACCACCTTTTGCGATAAGAAACTTTTGTCCCGGCACAACCATATCAGCAAGTACGGTAACGCCATCATCGGCAACTATTTCCGTTCCAACCGGCACCTTAACAATCAAGTCGGCACCTTTAGCACCAGTCATTTGTGAGCCCATACCATTCTGACCATTTTTTGCTTTAAAATGCTGCTGATAACGAAAATCAATCAAAGTATTAAGATTCTCTACAGCTTCAAAATAAACACTTCCGCCTTTACCGCCGTCACCTCCGTTAGGCCCTCCGAATTCAATATATTTTTCACGGCGAAACGAGACACAACCGGCACCGCCGTTGCCTGATTTAATAAAGATTTTCGCTTGATCCAAAAATTTCATAGATACCCCGATACAAGAAGGTCACTCTCTAATTCAAAAACAGAAAAAGGGGGAAAAGCTCCCCCTCCTTCCAAACCAAAAATATTTAGTTATCAGAGACGACTGAAACGACTGTTTTGTCACCAGATTTTTTACTAAATTCAACTTTACCTTCAGCAGTAGCAAAAATCGTATGATCTTTACCCATACCAACATTTTCACCCGGATGATATTTCGTACCACGTTGACGAATAATGATATTACCGGGAATAACAGCTTGACCACCAGATTTTTTCAAGCCCAAACGACGTCCGATGGAGTCGCGTCCGTTAGATGAGCTACCGCCAGATTTCTTATGTGCCATAATAAATTCTCCTTAACTTTCTTACTTACCACAGATATCAGTAATTTTAACCAAAGTAATTTGCTGTCTGTGTCCGTTTTTACGACGATAGTTTTGTCTTCTTTTCTTTTTAAAGATAATGACTTTAGCATCTTTAGCTTGTTTCAAAACAGTAGCTTTAACACTGGCCCCATTAACAAAAGGAGTACCGATGACATCATCCAAAGCCAAAACTTCGTTAAAAATAAATTCTTTTCCTTCTTCGGCAGCAAGTTTTTCAACTTTAACGACATCACCCGTCGTAACTTTATATTGCTTACCGCCTGTTTTAATTACTGCGTACATTTTTATCCATCCAATATTTATAGATTAAACATAAATCCTTTGAATGCACTATACATAAGAAATCGTAGCTGTCAACAAGAATCTAAGCAAAAAAGCAAATTAATTCGCAAAACGCATAAAAAAGATTAATTTTGCAAACGTCTCCAGAGTTCAGGCTTCATAAATTTGCCTTGCCAAAGACCTTTTTTTTTCTTTTTAGCGAATTTTTCATCATCAACATAATCTCGAGAATAGCGATCATAAGCCACCGCCCATCCAGCACGAACCATTTCTTGATTAATATCAAGACCATCAGCGAAGCAAACGGCAATTTGCCTTTTATAACGATCTTTGCCTAAATTTTTACAAGAAAGATTCTGATTTTGAACAAGTTTCTTCATATATTTAAAAGCCTCTATTCCGCAGGGATAAGAAGATTTATCGGCACGATAGCAAAGTTGATGATATTCGGGAGCATCAATACCTTCCAAACGCATTTCGACACCATCAACCACAATGCTGTCGCCATCAATGACTTTCACATACTGTTTTGCCTGAGCCAATGAAACAAGAGAGCAAAAAAGATATAAAAATAAAAAACGCATAAGCACCTCCCTACTCACAATACCTTTTCGTAATTAAAAATGTGTTTAATAACCTGAAAAAAAACTTTGTTGTTTTAAAAAGTTTGTCCTATGATAACGGCAGTTTATAAACTTTTTTAGCAGCTAAGATAAGGAAAATTAAAAGTGTCTCTCGTTAATTTTAAGAAAAGATTATTCTTCGGTGTCGCTCTATTAGGATTATGCGGCTGCGGTTTAAGGACAAGAAGCATACAAGATTTTCTAAGGGATCCATTTTTAGAAGAAACACACGTTGAAAACGGTAGATTAAAACATCCAAGTTCCATCATCGTCTGCCGAAGCAAACAATGCGCACCGGCAAAATTATCAATGAGCAAAGAATACATATATAATAGCTTGCTGCACTTATTACAAAACAACAATCGCCAAACGGGTATGATTTGCGAAGCAGACCCTGACAGTCATATGTGTACGGAAAATTACATTCAGCTTCCGGTAACAATCGGAATAGTTCCGGGCTACTTTTACATAGATTCATTAAAATTAACCGATGTAGGAGTAGGAAAAGGAAACACCCAAATTAATTTAGTCATTAACTACAATGTATCCTACAACGGACAAACACCGGATTGTCTCCCGGCACAAACAATTTTATATTCAGCAAGTGTAAGCAATACAATTATGGAAGACCCCGGCTATATGTGCAAAATGAATGCCATTGGTCAAACGAGTATAAAAACCGTATTTTCTATTGATTACATTGATTTAGATTACGGATACATCGGAGGATATTATTCAATCGGCTTATCTGGTCCGACATATGGAGGAGGTTCGGGTTATATGGTTATCCGCTTACCCAAAGATGCCTACCCATTAGCTCCAAATTTAAGATTCTCCAAAGGGAGTAAGGTTCCAAGCAAAGCCTTCGACATTTTAGAAGCGGAAAATCCGGCGGCTAATAACGTGTACCCCAATACAAATGTAAAAGTTTATCCGTTAAAAAAGTAAGTAAATAAAGGAAAATAAAGATGTCTTCTACCCCTCAGGTATCAATCATTATTCCCGTATATAATACAGAAAAATATTTAAATGAATGCCTCGATAGTATTATTGCGCAAACTTTTAAAGATATAGAAATTATTTGTGTAAACGATGGTTCAACGGATAACAGCCTGAAAATTTTAGAAAGTTACCAAAAAAAGCACAAAAATATTAAAATCATCACCCAAAAAAATGGAGGAGCAGGAAAAGCTAGAAACACGGGACTTGAAGCCGCCAAAGGAAAATACATTTGTTTTTGGGATAGTGATGATATCTTTGAGCCGAAAGCAATAGAAACTTTATACACCCAAGCCGAAAAAAGCGAAGCAGATATTACCATTTGTCGCATGCAAATGTTTAACACCCAAACAAAACAAATCATCCCTGCCCCCTTAAGTATTCGCACAGATTTGCTAAATGGAAAAACAATATTCTCCCGAAAAACAATTCCAGAAAAAATATTTCAAATCAGCGTAGGCTGGGCAGAAGATAAATTATTTAATACAACATTTATTCGTAAAAACAAATTATCATTTCCTCTTTTCAAATCATCAGAAGACGCAGCTTTTACATTACAAGCACTGATGAAAGCCGAAAAAATCACTTATGTTGATGATGTTTTAATAAGCTACCGCGTAAAGAATACAAAATCTGTTTCCAACAATCGAGATAAATCCCCGACAGATTTCTATAAAGCTCTACAAATTGTTCACAAAGAAGCCTTAAGAAGCGGAATTTATGAGCAAATTAAACAAAGTTTTGCTAATTATGTACTACACTTTTCACTCTGGCAAATACATAGCATACATAACAAAAAAATACAAAAACAATTAGCGAAAGATTATAAAACAAAATATTTCAAAGAATTTGATGTCCACGGACATTCTAAGTCTTACTTTTACAATGCGAATGAATATTATGAGTATCTATATAATTATCATCCCCATGCAACAATAAAAAAAGTAAAACACAGAATAGGTATATGTTTCAGTTTTATCAAGGCCTATTTACTCTTTCCATGGTACATATACAAAATCTATGAAAAATCACTAAAACAATAAAAGGAAAAAAACAAATGTCTCCTAAAGTTTCCGTAGTTGTTCCGGTTTGCAATGTCGAACAATATCTTCCCGAATGTATAGAAAGTATAATCAATCAAACATTAAAAGAAATAGAAATAATTTTAGTAGATGATGGTTCAAAAGATACATCCGGAAAAATTTGCGATGACTATGCCCAAAAAGATTCACGCATCAAAGTCATTCACAAAAAAAACGCGGGATTGGGAGCAGCATACAACAGTGGATTAAGAGCAGCAAAAGGAGAATATATCGGTCTGGTAGAATCTGATGACTATATTTTACCGGAAATGTATGAAAAAGAATACAAAGTAGCCAAAGAACTAAATTTAGACGTTTTAAAAGCAGACTTTATAAAATTTTACGGTTCTAAGGATTCGCGCACAACGGAATATACAAACATTACACTTCCCCAATTTTACAACAAAGTTTTAAATGTTTATGATGATTTAAGTATTTTTAAACGTTCACACAATGTAATTTGGACAGGTTTATATAAAAACAGTTTTCTAAAAGAAAATAAAATTCTTTTCAACGAAACTCCGGGTGCATCCTACCAAGATAACGGCTTTTACTTTCAAACTTACGCCTTAGCCCAAAGAATGTATTTTATGAGTGAAGGATTTTATATGGTCCGCCGAGACAACCCCAATTCCTCAATCAAATCGAAAGCAAAAGTATTCTGCATGTGCGATGAATATGCCTTTATATACAACTTTTTAAAAGAAAGAAACCTTTTAGAAAAGCTGAAAGGCATTTTTCACGTAATGGCTTACTCAAATTATATAAACACCTATAATCGCATAGCCGATGAATTTAAAATGAGCTTTTTAGAGCGTTTCCAAACAGAAATGCAACAAGCTGAAGAAAAGAAAGAATTAAATAAAACTCTATTTTCTAAAAAGGAATGGAAAGAAATTCAAACATTACTAAAAGATATAAAAAAATTTCATCAACACAAACAAAAAGACACCGCAAAAAATACAAGCTGTAAAATAAAAAACTTTATACAAAAAATAAAACAATTCATAACAAAAGGAAATTCCAAAGAACTTACACCTTCGCAACAACAAAAATACTATAAAAAACTCTCTCCCTCGGTATATCCCCAGGAACTAAAGAAATGGTACCAAAAGAACACAGGAATAGAGTTAAACCTTGAATCACCTAAAACATTTAACGAAAAGCTCCAATGGCTGAAAATATATAATGCCACACCGTTAAAAACAAAATTAGCAGATAAATACTTAGTACGAGATTGGGTAAAAGAAAAAATAGGAGAAGAATATCTTACCCCCTTAATCGGAGTTTATGATAGATTTGAAGATATAAACATAAAAGAACTTCCGGAAAGATTTGCCCTAAAATGCAATCACGGAGCATCATGGAATATTATCGTAAAAGATAAAAAAGATTTTAATAGCAAAGAAGCACAAAAAAAATTCAAAAAATGGCTGAAAACAAATTTTGCATTTCATGCCGGATTAGAAATGCAATATAAAAATATTCCTCCCAAAATTTTAGTAGAAGAATATTTAGACATTCCCAACAATCCCATCGAATATAAAATGTTCTGTTTCAATGGAAAATTTGAATTTTGTTTATTAGAATTAGACTTTTTCGGAAGCAACCCACAAAGAGCCTTTTATGATAGGAATTGGCAAGAATGTCCTTTTAAAATCGGAAAGATGCCAAAAAAATCACTCGACAAGAAACCTAAGAACTTTGATAAAATGGTAGAATTGGCTGAAATTTTATGTCAGGGATTTGCATTTGTACGTGTTGATTTTTACGATGTAAACGGAAAAATCTACTTCGGCGAAATGACTTTTACATCCGGCAGTGGGCTAAGTTATTTTGAACCTCAAGAATACAATTTAAAACTAGGAGAGATGATTACTTTACCGGAACCATCTCCAATTCCATAGTAACATCAAACAAAATCCCGCAAAAAAGCGGGATTTTGTATTACCGATAAGAAAAATATTCCGCTTCTTTATAAATCACAATACGTTCACAACCGGAAAACTTAAGCTTTTTATTTCCATAAACGATTGTTCCCTCATTCATGGGTAATTTACCATTACGCAATTGATATTCGCGAACATCTGCTAAACCAAGAACAAGTCCATTATCAAAATGAACACTCCATCCATAAGATGACTTTCCGAGACTCAAATGAATAGCTTTACAATCTTCGGTAGCCGTAAAAGTTCCTTCCAAATTAGCCGTAGAATAATTAGCATAATGATCAGATAAATGTCCTGTATATCTTTTAGCAATACGTTTTAAATTATCATCAAAAGTCTGTTTAACAACGGTTTCCACAGGAATTTCAAATTTTAAGACTCCGGCAAAAGATAAAAAAGCACCTTCAGGCCCCGCAAGGACTCCTATTTGCGGAGAAGAATATTCAATAACATTAGTCTCTAAAGAACTTAAAGCCTGCACCGTAAAATCATTAAGAAAAACAGCTTTATTTGTGTAACTTCCCGAAACAATTTTATCTTCTGCAAAAACAAAATTTTTATCTACTGTTTGAAAATCGTAATTTTCCAAATTATACAAAACTAAAGGTTGAGAATTTGATTGCAAAATTTTAGCCTCACGAAGGACAGCTTGTTTTAAGGGCAACGTCAAAGAATTTTGTTCCGAAGACAACTCTTGGCAAGTACTTTGTAAAAGCAACAAAGTCCAATATTTAAGCTCTTCACGTAAACAATCCAAACAAATACAACCATTTTTGCCTTTGGCAACAAAATTTTTAATACCGCTTTGGGCGCTAAAATGATAAGTATCATAAAAAAATTCTTTTTGCGCATTATCTTGAACAAGAACAGAGTCTTGAACCATCTTATCTGAAACATTTTCCTCAGAAGTTACACCTGAAACGACCAAAGGAGCAGCAACAACAGGGATATCCGTTGTTGGATCTAATGTTGTAGCAACAGGAATATCCACCGTTGAATCTAATACAGAATCTATCTCAGAGGTCGATGGAAGAGCAATTTCATTGTCAGAACTTAAAACAGGATCAACTTCTTGACTTTCTTTTTCCTCAAAAGCACTTTGAGAATAAGTTTCACTTTGAGCTACAGGATGCCATTCACTTTCTGAATTTTCTTCAGAAACGGATAACTCAGTAAATGTCTCAGAAACTGGTGAATTTTCATTGAAAACATTTTCATCGGATAAAGGAATATCATGAACTTCAGGCATGACAGCTTCTTCTGACGATTGAAATTGAGACGACAATTTTTCACCTTCAGAAGATGGCGCCACATCCGATGGTAAAACAAGATTATCATCAAGCAAAACATCAGTAACTTTTTGTTCGCTCTCTTCAATAATAGCTTGTTGATTATCAAAAGAAGAAGAAAGATTGTTAGAGTTCACTCCATCAAAATGAACATTGTTTTTCTCAAAAGAATTGTTTTCTTCAACAGCTGTATTTAGAGCTTCATTTTCCGCTTCTTCGCCAAAATCAGACCAACCATGTAAAAAATTGGGTGTTTCTTGAGAAGTTGTCGGAGTTATGGTAGCTGTCTGACCATCTTGTAAAAAATCAGAATTAGGTTGAGAATTCACATTATTATCAGGTGCTGGTAACTCATTTTGAGTAGCAGGATCAACTTCTACATATTCCCAACCTTGTTCCTCCTCTTCAGAACCGACTTCCACATATTCCCATTCTTGTTCATCACCAGCAGAATCAACTTCCACGTATTCCCATTCTTGAGTAGAATTTTCAGATGAAGAAGAAACATCCTGCAAAAGAGAATTCGAATTCTCTTCTGACGAAGACAAAACGGAATTATCATCCAAAAGTTCTTGCACAACGTCAGATTCTGTTAAAGGAACAGCTTCATTGAAGGCCTTTTGTGAAGTTTCAGGAAGAAATGAAGAAACATTTTCGATTACAGGTTCAGAAACATCTTTCGTAAATGCTCCTTCAGCATTATCAGCTAAAAGTTCATTAACAACATCTTGTTTTTCTGAAGGAATATCGGCATTAATAGCTTCTTGTGAATTTTCCTGAAAATATGAAGGAGTATCTTTCAATAAAGAATCGGAAACGTTTATATTGGAAACGTTCTCTGTATTATCTGACAAAAGTTCTTGCACAACATCAGTAGTTTCTGAAGAAAGATTTTCATTATTAACTGCTTGAGACGTCAAATTTTCATCATATAAAGAAGGTTTCTGAGTAGAATTTTGTTCAATAAAAACATTACTTGTAATAGGATTATCAGAAACAGATGACGAAGTATTATCAGCAGTAAAATTTTCAAAATCTGTTACAGTAACATCAGCAGCATCAATCCCCCCATCACCATTATCTTCTCCAAAATTATTATTCAAGACATCAATACCAAGACCTTGAGGTTTAATATATTTAGGAGAAACATCTAATTCAGCATTATGAGGATTGACTTTGTGAGGAGGAATAGTCAAAGCAACCCCATCAGAATCAACATCAGCTTCAACAAAAGCCACTTCGGGAAGATTGGGTTTCTCAACTTTTTTTTCAATAACCGGTTCAGGTTTCGCTTTAGGAACAGGTTCCGTATGATGAACAGGCTTCACCGGAATACTCAATTCAACAGTACCCGGCGCAACAGGATATTCTGCAATAAATTCTTGATTTCCCATAAGATTAGAATATTGTTCATCAGAATTTTCAGAAAAAGAAACCTGATTATTATTCTGTTGTATATCTCCCATAAAAAAACCTCCCAGAAAAACAATAATGCAAATAGTATAATAGCATATTATTAAAATGATTTTAACAAAAAAACCCAGTTAAGACAAACTGGGTTTTAATAAAGAGAGCAAAGAGAAACGGCGGATAACCGAACTATAAGGGAATAGAAATGAGAACCCTCAAGCCTCCCATATCGCTGTCAGACAACTCAATTTTTCCACCATGAGAAGTAATAACATCTTTGGCAATAGATAACCCTAAACCAACACCACCTGTTTCTTTATTTCGGGAAGTTTCGATACGGTAAAAAGCCTTAAAGACTTCCTCTCTTTTATCTTGAGGAATACCCGGTCCATCGTCATCAACAGTAATTTTTAAATTATGATTATTGCTTTCCAAAGCCACCGAAACAGTATTACCAAAGTCAAAAGCATTAGAAATAATATTTGTTAAAGCACGTTTTAAGGCTTGTTCGCGACCTTGAATAGCACTAACTTGGTCATTAGTAGAATAACGGATTAAAGCATTCTTATTGCGAAACTTATTCAAAATACTTAAAATAAGCTCATTCATATCAATAAAGACTGATTTTTCCCCGCCCTCACCGCTAACAAAATCAAGATAACCGTCGAGCATTTTTTCCATTTCCGAAATATCTTGTATAAAATCACGACGATCTTCACCTTCAGGCATCATTTCAGCTTGTAATTTCATACGCGTTAAAGGAGTTCTTAAATCATGGGAAACACCGGCTAACATTTGTGTCCGTTCGCTAATTTGCCTCTGGATTCTCTCCTTCATTTTAATAAAGGCTAAACCGGCTTTACGAACTTCAGAAGAGCCATAAGGTTTAAAATCTTTATTATCAATACCTTTACCAAAATCCTCGGAAAAACGAGCTAAATCAGCAATAGAACGAACTTGAATTCTCAAAAAGAGAACAGCAACAAGAAAGAGTAAAATTGACGTTCCGACCATCCAAGCCAAAAAGCTAAACATAGCCGTACTAAAAATATTTTTTCCCGGAGTTGAGAATTGATACATACCTTTTTGCGTATCAACAAAAATCCACAACAAATCACGTTTAGAGCTCATATAAATATTAGTAACCTGACCGGGAAAAGCTTTTTTCAAGGATTCTTCCAAAAATCCGGTAATCATCTTATTATTTTTGCTAGCATTACTTAAAATGCCGTCTTTTTCATTATTAGAATAATACTTAACTGTCAAATCCCAATTTTCATAAGCTAAAGTAGCAATACTTTTAACTTTAGAAGGATTGTCTTGAGCATAATTGACGACAAAAGCAATATTTGCGGTTAAATTATCAGAAAGTTTTTTTCCCATTCGTGCCCAGTTACCATCAAAGAAGGCAACAATCAAAACGATTTGAACCACGATTAAAGGGATAAATATCAATAACATTGTGCGAAAGAACAACGTTTTGGGTAATAATTTAAGTTTCAAATACCGAAGAACGTTATCAACTTTATTGGGAAATTTTACATGCATAATTTTTCTCCTTAGAATTAACTAAAAGAAATAGTAGAATCAAAACAAAATAAATTCCAGTAAAATAAACTAACAAAAGATTACAATTTCGAAACAATCACAAAAGAAAGAAGACTTATTCGGGAAGAAGCATATAACCTTTGCCGCGAACAGTTTGCAAATAGCGAGGATTTTTAGAATCTTTTTCAATTTTTTTGCGTAATCGCGTAATTTGAACATCAATAGAACGAGGGCTTTGCCCTGCTCCCAATAAATCGGCCAATTTTTCACGAGAAAAGACTTGTCCGTATTTTTGCCCTAAAACAGAAAGCAAAGATTGCTCAACGGGCGTAATGTGAATAATGTGCCCTTGTTTTGAAAAAAGTTCTTTTGTTGATAAATTAAAAACGCATAACCCTAAATTTAATTGTTCCAAAACTTGATTTGTCGTTTTAGGAGTTCTTTTTAAAATGCTTTTAATTCGTAAAACCAACTCTTTAGGTTCGAAAGGCTTAGGCAAATAATCATCTGCCCCAGTTTCTAATCCTGCAATACGATCACGAGTTTCTCCCATTGCTGTTAAGAGGATTACAGGAACATCACTTTCTTCGCGTAACTTTTTCAAAAAAACAAGACCACTTTCATTAGGCATCATAATATCAACAATAAGCAAATCGAAATCGTATTCAGATAAACGTTTTCGAGCTTCTTCAGCATTTTTAGCTACGGAAATCATAAATCCATTTTCGCGCAAAAACCTTTGCAGCAAAGAACGCAGGCGAGTATCATCATCAACGACCAAAAGATGGAAAATTTCTTTAGCCATAAAACCTCTCATTCATATTAGTTTTTATGAGTAGATTTTTTAATAGGGCTGGTTTTCTTAATACTTTCCGTAGTTTTATGAGAAGCCTTTTTTGTTTTTTCCTTAACAACTTCTTTAACCTTTACAGCAGCATTAATAACTTTACGAGTCGCCGCTTTGACTTCATCTTTAATAACCTTTTTTCCCTCCATACCTTTCACATAAGCCAAACCGCAATCAAAATATTGATATCCGGTAATAAAAGTCAAAATACCGGCGACCCACAATAAAATTTCACCGGAACAAGCAAAGACCTTACTAGTATCGCCAAGTAAAATTAAAGATAAAGCCGTCATTTGGAAAGCTGTTTTCCATTTTGCCAAACGAGTAACAGGCATACCGACATTGACTTCAGCCAAAAATTCACGCAAACCGGAAACCAGCACTTCACGACAAAGAATAATAACAACAGGGATATAACTGATTTTATGAACCATACCATTTGCAACAATGATAAGGAGAGCAGAAACAACCAATAACTTATCAGCAATAGGATCCAACAAACGACCGAAAGCAGATGTTTCATTTCGGCTACGTGCTAAATATCCATCCAAATAATCAGTAATAGCCGCGATAATAAATAAAACGGCTGTCAAAACAGACCATGTAATAGAATGAATATAGATAGACAGGAAAATAACAGGAATGACAACGATTCGGGAAATAGTTAAAATATTAGGCAGATTATACACGATTCATCTCTCCATTAAAATTCATAATAAAAAAGTTTTTATTATAATATTCGAAAATTTATCAACTGTGAAAATAATTATAGATTTTTTCCGCTGTTTTTTTACTGATACCGGAAACCTTCATAATTTCTTTTATGCTGGCTTGAACAATTTCTTCAACAGAACCGAAAGCATTAAGCAAATCACGTTTTCGTTTAGCCCCAATTCCATCAATTTCATCCAAACGTGATTTATAAACCGATTTAGCACGGTGTTTTCGATGTGTTCCAATAGCGAAACGGTGAGCTTCATCACGAATATTTTGCATATAAAAAGCAATAGGAGATTGAAAAGGCAGAGAAAAACTATCTTTTCCGATTTGATGATAAAATTCTTTTCCGGCATTTCTATCAGGTCCTTTAGAAATAGCAATAATATGAATTCCGGTTAAATCAAAGGATTTTAAAGCATCATAAACAGCATGAAGTTGCCCTAAACCTCCATCAAGCAAAATGACATCAGGACGATTCTCTGGAGTCATTTTTTGAAATCGACGCGTTAAAACCTCCTTCATCATAGCAAAATCATCATTGGTAATTTGAGAATTTTTAATATTAAAAGTTCGGTATTGTTTTTTATCAAACCCTTCGGGAGTTGCAACAATCATGGCTCCAATAGCATAAGCACCTTGAATATGTGAATTATCATACACTTCGATTCTTTCAGGAATTTTATTCAGTTGAAAAACGCGAACCATTTCTTCTAGGTTAACTTTCACAGAAGTTTCCATAGCTAATTTTCGCTCAATTGCGGCTTTAGCATTTTCAAGAGCATTGCAAACAAGTTTATATTTATTACCGCGAGAATAAGTATTTATCTTAGCATTTAAAGCATTTTCCAAAAAATCTTTATTAGTAAGATTTTCAGACACGACAATTTCTTTAGGAGGAAGGTGCTGATTATAAAACGAGCTTAAAAAAGCCTCCAAAATTTCAGCATCGTCAGCATCTTCGGCTTGTTTAGGAAAATAAGGGACATTACCGCAATTTTGACCGCTGCGAATAAAAAAGACTTGAATACAAACCATATCGCCTTTACGCGCTAAAGCCACAATATCCGTAGATTTAATATCGGCATATTCAACTAAATTTCCCGATTGTACATTAGTCAAAGCGCGGATTCGATCGCGATAAAACATAGCCGTTTCAAAATCCAAATTTTGACTGGCTTCGTGCATCAGCTTAGAAAATTCCTCTTGAATTTTCGTATTTTTTCCTTCAAGAAAATCAATAGCATCTTGTACTAAAGCACGATAACTTTCCTGAGAAATTCGGGCAACGCAAGGAGCCGAACATCGCTTAATTTGATACAAAAGACAAGGTCTGTCACGGTGAGCAAAAACACTATCCCGACACGAACGAAGCAAGAAAGTTTTTTGCAAAATATCCACAACACTATTTACGGCACCAATACTGGCAAAAGGACCAAAATATTTACTTTTATCATTACGTTTTCCGCGAAATTTTCGTAATGCAGGATACTCTGATTCGACATCAATAACCAGATGAGGAAAAGTTTTGTCATCTTTGAGCAAAATATTATATTTAGGTTCAAGCTGTTTAATCAGCTCATTTTCCATAAGAAGAGCTTTCGCTTCATTTTCGACAATAATAAATTCCATTTTACGAATTTGAGAAACCATTCGCTGTAAGCGCAAAGGAAGATGATTTATATGAGAATAATTAACGATTCGTTTTTTGATATTCTTAGCTTTACCGACATAAAGAACCACATTATTTTCATCAAGCATACGATAAACACCTGGTTTTTCAGGAGCGTTCTGAATATAAGATTTAAGAATTTCAAGTCCATGCTTAATATCAAACAATGTAAATCTCCGTGTAAAAAATTAGGAACGTCTGGTAAAACTATAATACAAAGAAAGCAATAAATTTTCATTACGAGTATCCGAAGGATTTAAAACTTTTTCCGATACATCACAAACTTTTTTAAGCAATGTCTGGCGAAAATCATTTTTTGTACCAAAGTAACGAAAGGCTTTACGATAAAAATTTTGTTCTATTTTAGCCGCTTGACTATCAAAATCAAAAATATATGAATTATAATTATTATAATAATTATCAACCTCGGTAAAATTATCAAAAGCATCATACAAAGCCAGCCAAGCATTATAATTATCAAAACTTCTTTGTACTTTCTTTTCATTTTCTTCCAAAG
Organism: uncultured Alphaproteobacteria bacterium; assembly: GCA_944390275.1. Classification (GTDB taxonomy): domain Bacteria; phylum Pseudomonadota; class Alphaproteobacteria; order RF32; family CAG-239; genus HGM16780. The sequence continues at coordinate 453,422 of CALXPL010000001.1, read as the reverse complement.
CGGAATAATCTTTACCTAAACGCAGTTCTGTATAACGATGAAACATCTTATGCACTGCCTCAAAAATAGGCATATCAAGTTTATCATTTTCCATAATACACGCTAAAAGTTCACAACGACGAGCTTCATGTTGATAACGAGTTACGACCGACTTAACAATAGGCAAGCGATTAACATAACAAGCCATATCAACGAGTTTCATAAAATCGCTATCAGAAAAAGCTGTATCCTGATAGGAATTTTGTCGTAAATCCACCGCATGAGTTAATTCATGTTGTAAAATTTCATCATAGTTATGGCTATTAGTTAAATTTTTGCGATTCAAGCCCAAGACCAAACCTTGAGGATTACCATAAGCCAAATAAGCTGCCGCATTATTATCCTGCAAATTCGTCTTAGTATTATCTTGTTGTTGATTAAAAAGTACAATACCATTATTTTCATTAAAAAATAAGGTTTTTTCTTTCATTTGAGAAGACATATTTCGGGCTTGCTTTTCGAATTGACGCAACATATCGGCTGCCCAAAAAAAATCATCCGGAAAGTTAAGTTGTTTAAAGACCTGCTCACAAAAACTTGTATCTGACATTAAAGAAACCTGAGCTTGTTCAACAAAATTGTCATCAGTTTGCAAGGCAATATCACGCCAAGGAGAACAAGCATGCTTCCACAATGAAGTTTCATTTAAAAAAACTTTTTCAGATAACTCTCCATTATTTTGAATTAGCTCATTCTGATTAAAAATAAGATTATCATGAAATTTCTTCCATCGACTTTTAAGAAAATAATAAATATCAGATTTCTGAGAAGATTTAAAAAAAGAATTATCAGAAGAAAAAGGGAACCCCAAAAAATCAGCTTCTTGTTTCAAAACATCATCGGATAAATTCTTACGAAAATAATGATAATTCATAACCTGACCGATTTGATTGGTTCCAAACAAAAAACTTTTTTCAAAGCATTCATTATCAGAATGATTAGAAAAATACGTATCAAAAAAATGATGAAACAAATCGAGATTTTCAGCTTGTACTAACAACGCCAAAACACTATTTCGACGATAGGGATAAGGATAAACAGCATTAGAATAAGCCACCATATCTTTTGTTTCAGGAAAAAAATAATGCAAAACATCAAATTTATTATTTTGCATAATATCCTGTGCGATAGCATCATCCAACTTTTGCTTTTCAGGAGTCCATTTCATAAAAAACCTACCTCGTCAGAAATTTCAAGGTAACATAAAAGAAAGATTTTGTCCAAACAAAATTAGTGATAATTTAAATATTTTATGGTATAATGCAAAATAATGTGAGGAGAAAAAACAAATGTCTGAATTAGGGGCAATAAGTTCATATGCTTTAGCCGTACAAAACATGCAAATGTCTTTGATAAAGACACAAATAGACATACAACAGCAAAGTGTAGAAATTCTGCTTGATTCATCAAAAAGCGTTCCAAGTTCGAACTACCTTGGGCAAAACATTGATATCTCAATATAATAAGACTTATAGAAGAAACATAGTTACAAAAGAAATAGAACAAAAGAGAGAAATTAAAAACATAGCTGCGGAACCTAAGCTATTTTGAAACATTGTCGCAAAATCCAACCCGATAGCACCTTCATGATATCTTTTCCGAAAAATAAGATTATAAACAAGAGCACAAAGCATCACGAAAAGATAGAAATGCCAATCTTGAAATAATTTATAAATATCAGACAAACTTAAATAAGAAACAGAAACGATACCGAACACGATTCCCAAAAGAACCATAGGATTAACAATTAAGCCGCTTTTAAAAAGCGCAAGAATACCTTTAAACATGCCTCAACCGACATTAACGAGATTTTGCCCAAACGCGGCGCGTCAAAAAACGAGAACCGCTATCTTCCAAACCTCTCGGCCAAACAAAACGTTGGCGATTTGGAGAAAGAACAAGATTGCCGCCTTTAATCACGGAAGCCGCAATCATAGAGATATCTCCACGCTTAACTTGAGAATTAGAACTATACTTTGCCGTATCAAAATTATCTTTAAGATTATAATTCATGGAAAACCCTATTGTTAAAAGTTATGCCACCTAAGATACAGCATAAAATAACAAAGTAAACAAAAAATTAACAAAACAATCGAGAAAATTTAATTTTTCAGACGTAACACAGTACCAATTATTTCAGCACTAAGTTCATTCACGAGTTTTTCATCCTTTCCACCGACCCAAATTCGCACCAATGGTTCTGTGCCGGAAGCGCGAAACACCACACGACCCTGCCCCTCAATAGCTTTTTTGGCTTTTTCAACAATGCCAATAACGTCAGAAGAGTTAATAGCATTTTGAACAGCATCATTACTGCTGAAACGAATATTTTCAAAAACAAAAGGCTCGGAACGAAAAACAGGGAATAACTCAGACATTTTCTTAGAGCTTTTAACCAAACCCAAACACAAGAACAAAGAAACCATAAGAGCATCACCAGTTTTTGAGTAATCACCTAAAACGACATGCCCGGATTCTTCACCGCCAATAGGAGAATTGACTTCTTTCATTTTTTCAATAACATAACGTTCACCAACTTTCGTTGCATAATAAGCAACTCCCAAACTTTCAACAAAACTATCCAACCCCGTATTAGAAAGTATGGTCGAAACGACAGGTCGTCCGTTAAGTAAACCAGAATTTTTCATATATTGCGCCAAAAAGGCAATAAGTTGCTCCGTTGGAATCTTCTGACCATGTTCATCACAAACAATAATACGATCCCCATCGCCATCGCAAGCAATTCCAATATCAGCATGAGATTCTTTGACAGTTTTTAAAAGATTATCAATATGTTGAGAACCACAATCGCGATTAATATTATATCCATCAGGAACATCACTCAAGCGAATAACCCCAGCACCAAGTTCCAAAAAGACTTGTGGCATAATGTCTGAAAACGCCCCGTTAGCGCAATCAACAACTATTTTGAGTCCTTTAAGAGGATGAGATTCGCCTTGACAAATAGATTTAACCACAGCCAAATAACAAGATAAAGCCTCGGAATTATGAAAAACCTTTCCAATAGCATCAGGATTCGTTGGAAATTCACCTTGCATAATCAATTCTTCTATTTTTCCAGTAACATCATCGGAAAATTTATTACCTTGAGCATCAATAAGTTTAATTCCATTATCATGAAATGGGTTATGAGATGCAGTAATCATGACAGACATATCAACGCCCAAATTTTCTGTAACAGTTGTTAGAGCTGGAGTCGGCAACACCCCGATTTGTAGGACATCGACACCTTGAGCTGTAAAACCGGCAGTTAGAGCAGCCTCCAGCATATCACAAGAAATACGAGTATCTTTGGCAATAGCCACTTTTTTGCGGTTGGTACAAATTCTAAGAGCACAGGCTTGAGCTAAATTCATAGCAAATTTAATAGTCATAGGATATTGATTAGCAACACCACGAACACCATCTGTTCCAAAAAGTTTATTTCCCATTGAGATACTCCACATTTCAAATAACAAATAATAAAGTTGATTGTAAAACAAATTACAGAAAAGGCAACCCTTAACAATAAACAAAAAGAAAAATTATCATTCGTAATTAACAAAAGCAGGCTGTTTTTTTGTAAAACAGCCTGCTTCAAAGATACAACAAAACTAGACTTCAGGAACAGAAGATTTAGTTCGTTTTTCCTCAGGAACGGGAGCTTCTTTATGAATATCAATTTTTTCACCTTTGATAACAGCCTGTATATCCTCTCCGGTTAAAGTTTCATATTCCATCAAAGCCTGAGCCAAACGTTCCCATTCTTCTTTTTTCTCGTTCAGTAAAGCAACAGCTTTTTGATGTCCTTCGGTAACAAAGCGTTTAATTTCGGCATCGACCAAACGAGCAGTATCTTCACTCATATTTTTATTTTGAGTAACTGATTTTCCCAAGAAAACTTCTCCGGAATTTTCAGCATAAAGAACAGGACCTAAGCTATCACTCATCCCCCATTCCGTAACCATAGAACGAGCTAAATTTGTAGCCATAGAAATATCGCCTGCGGCACCGGAAGTAACTTGCTCATTACCAAATTTCAATTCTTCCGCCGCACGCCCCCCCATAGCTACGGTTAAGCGAGCAAGCATTTGTTGTCGGGTAAAAGAATAACGATCTTTTTCGGGAAGATATTGAACCATACCCAAAGCTCTTCCTCGCGGAATAATCGTTGCTTTATGAATAGGATCTGCGCCTTCGGTAAACAAACCACAAATAGCATGACCAGCCTCATGATAAGCGGTTAGAGTTTTTTCTTTTTCATCCATAGCCATAGACTTACGCTCATTACCCATCAATACTTTATCTTTTGCTTCATCAAAATCCAAAGAAGTAACTTTGCGCTTATTCTTACGAGCCGCTAACAAAGCTGCTTCATTCACAAGATTAGCCAAATCAGCACCGGAAAAACCGGGAGTACCGCGGGCAATGACGGATAAATCAACATCTTTTGCCAAAGGAACTTTTTTAACATGAACTTTTAAGATTTCCTCACGTCCTTTTATATCAGGATTCGAAACCGTAACTTGTCTGTCAAAGCGTCCCGGACGCAACAAAGCCGGATCAAGGACATCAGGACGGTTTGTTGCGGCAATCAAAATTACATTTTCATTAGCATCAAAACCATCCATTTCAACCAATAACTGATTTAAGGTTTGTTCACGTTCATCATTTCCGCCTCCCAAGCCGGCACCACGATGACGACCAACTGCATCAATTTCATCAATGAATAAAATGCAAGGAGAGTTCTTTTTTGCTTGAGCAAACATATCTCGCACGCGAGAAGCCCCGACACCCACAAACATTTCTACAAAATCAGAACCTGAAATTGAAAAGAAAGGAACATCGGCTTCACCGGCAACGGCTTTTGCCAACAAAGTTTTACCGGTTCCCGGAGGACCAACCAAAAGAACACCCTTCGGAATTTTACCGCCGAGTCTTTGAAATTTTGAAGGATCCTTTAAGAAATCAATAACTTCTTCAAGTTCTTGTTTGGATTCGTCGCAACCGGCAACATCGGCAAAAGTAACTTTTTTATTATTCTCAATAAGACGAGCTCTTGATTTACCAAAACTCATGGCTTTATTATTTCCGGAATTTGCCTGTTTCATAAAATAAATCCAGACACCGACCAAAAGAATCATTGGAAACCATGAAACAAACACGCCCCAAAAAGTCGAAGAAGAGGTATCCTCAGGACGAGCTTCAACTTTAACACCATTCTTCCGTAAAGTATCAACCATAGTCGGATCATAAGGAGAATAAGTATAAAATTTTCGCCCATCAGACAGAGTACCGGTAATATCGGCACCTTCAATTAAGACTTCATTGACCTTTTTTTCTTCCGCATAATTCATAAAATCGGAAAAGGCTAATGTTTCGCCATGATTCTTAGGATTTCCGCCATTTATACCGCCTGCAAACAAGAACAACAATAAAGCAGCGACGACCCATAACATAATAGATTTTGACTGTTGCATCATGATTCCTTACAAAAATAATTATTTCGTTTTAAATATAGGAAGAAAGTCAAGAAAACTCAAGAATGTTTTATGAAGAAATCCGCAAATAAAATACATCTAAGTTTATAAGGAAGAGTGTATTTTTGATAGAGAGGGAATTTTTCCAGAAAATCGTCCCAATTTTTCTTTGTAATTTTCAAGGAATTTTTCCTTTCGGGAATAATCCAAATTTTATTCTGAAAGAAAATAATTTCGCAACCAGATAACGTTGCCCCTTTAAATGAAAGTTCATGCATTACGGAACAAAGACGCAAAACCTCTGATGCTTCAGGAACATAAGATTTATTACCAATCGTTTTTAACAAATAAGATAAAACCTGATATTGCATTTCTTCATGAAGTTGAAGAAATTGTTTCAAAGAAAAAGAATACGCCAAATTAGCCCATAATTTGCAGGAATGAGAAAGGAACTTTTGAACTTCTGCTTCCAAAAAAGAACGTGTTCTTTCCATAATTGCCGCCGTTGCGGCGAGTCTTTCTTCAGACAAGCCGATATTCTGAGAAAGGAGAGGTAAAAAATGACGAATTTTAACTCTTAAAAAATCTTCATTCTGATTAGAAGCATCTTCCACCCAAACAATGTTTCGAGCTGATAAATAATCTTTTAAAAATTCCGGTTTATCAAACAACTGCGGACGAACAATTTTAATTCCCCAACGATAGCTGACAGGTAAAATTCCGCTCAGACCGGATACCCCGCTTCCGCGAATAAGGCGCAACAAAAAAGTTTCGGCTTGATCACGAAGATGATGCCCCGTTGCCAACACACCGACCTTGTGTTCATCACACCAAGATTTTAACAAAGCATATCGAGCTTCACGAGCAGCTTCTTCAATTCCGGTTTGAGGTTTCTCCCCTTCCCAAGACAAAATATGATGTTCTATTCCAAACTTATTCATAAGTTGAGCAACATAGAGAGCCTCGGAAGTCGATTCGGGACGCAAGTGATGATTAACAGTAAGGGCAACAACCTTTTTATCATTTTCGTCAGCCCATTCTTTTAGGCGCAAAACTAAAGCTAAAGAATCAGCACCACCGGAAACACCTGCGGCAATAACATTTTCCTCAAGAGGATATTTTTCAAAAAAAGTTTTCATAAAAACTATTTACATTTTAATTTTTTTGCTTCTGCGGCTGCCTTATCTCTTAAAGTTTTTTCCGCTTTTGGAAATTCGGTAGGAAGACTGGTATAAGCGGCACAGGCTTCGGCATTTTTATTCATTTTTTGCATTGTCATACCCAATTTATAAATACTGTCTGCACCTTTATTACCATTTTTATAATTTTTATAAGCCTTACCGAAAGCAACGGCAGCTTGGGGATATTCAGCACGTGCATAATAAACTTCACCGAGCCAATATTGAGCATTTCCGGCCAAAATATCTTTAGGATAATTTTTCAACACAAGATTAAATTGTTTTTCAGCTTCATTATATTTAGCCGCATTAAAATTATCCAAACCTTGCTGATAAAGCGTTTTCACATCTTCTGTTTTTGGTTGTGTTTTTTCTTTCTGAGGTTTTACAAGTGGAGCTAAATCCTCACCTTTAACACTTTCACCGGATATAGATTTCGGAGCTCCTTTAGCAACGGGAGCGTCATATTTTTTTGCAGAAGGAGAAGTCGTTCCCAAACCGGAATTAGTTACAGGTTTTCCTTCTAAAAGTTTAAAACGTACATCGATATCTTTATTAATAACTTGAAATCTCTCATCAATTTTCTTGAGTTGATAATTTACTTCATCCAAGCGTCCTGTTAAATCGCGCATTTGCTCTTCCATTTGGCTCAAACGTTGTTGAACACTGGATGAAGTTGCCGTTGGTATATCATTCATAGAATTTTCACGATATTGTCTTCTTTGCAGTATCTCCAATTCTTCTCTTAAATTTTCGACATCATCACTCAAAGATTGCAAACTTTGAGCCTGAACAGGCAAAGTAAAAGCCAAACAAGACAGAGCAAGAACAGAAAACTTCCAATTTAACATAACGAACCTCATAAAACACTCAAATTTAGATTAGCATAAAACAAAAGGTTAATCTTCACAAGACGAAAATAGGAGCTATCTACATCTCAAAGTGCAGAAAAAAATCTCAGTTTGACAACAAAAAAGCACACTCTGAAAAAGAGTGTGCTTTAAGAAACTCATGCAATTATTAAATTAGTTAGCTTTAACAACTGTGATTGCACGACGATTCTGAGCCCAAGCAGCTTCATTGCTACCGAGAACAGCCGGTCTTTCTTTACCATAAGAAATGGTAGAAATGCGGCTAGCAGCAATACCTTGAGAAATCAAGTATTGTTTTACGGCATTAGCACGACGTTCACCCAAGGCCAAGTTGTATTCTCTTGTACCTCTTTCATCGCAGTAACCTTGAACAATAACATCGACGTTTTCATTTTTCTTCAACCAATCAACTTGAGTTTGTAAAACTTCGATTGCGTTATTTGACAAAGCAGAGCTATCGAAAGCGAAGAAAACTCTGTCTTCAGCATTAGACATGAAGTCACGAGCTTCACGAGATTCGCATTCACTGCCGCCAAATAAGCCGCCGTTAGAATCGAAAGCAGAACATCCTGCCATAAATGCAATTGCACAGAACAAACTTAAAAGTTTTTTCATATTATTTCTCCATATGGTTTTTTATTATCTTAATTGCATAACAACTAATACAAAAACTAACTTAAGCAATAATATTTAATTTTTCAATAACAAAAAGCACAAGAGAGAAGATTTTTTTGAATCATAAGAAAAAAACGCAGAGTAAAAATAAAAAAGTACAATAAAAAAGAGCGGAAATCCGCTCTTTTTTATTTTTTAAAGCATCGTCATTAAGATAACACAATATAGTCACCTCGTGTTATCTGACGAATACAGATAAACTGTGTCATAATTGTAACTTTTTCGCTGACATCAGCAATAATTTCGAGTTCTTCCGGATTCAATATCCAAATTTTTCCGGAGTTCATTGAAACTACGATAAACTTTTCATGCCCTTTCTTATCGCAGAATTTTTGAACTCGCGCAGCTTTCAGCAAAATATTTTTAATTTTACATTCAGCCATAATAATATCACTTACGGCTGTAACGTGAAAAAATTTTTCCAATTTGCTCATTGCTGACTGCACATGTTTTAATGTCAACCAGTCATGATTCCCTAAAAGAGGAACCAAAGACAAACCGGAAACCAAATAACTATACGACTCAAGCACCCGAGTCGCTTTTCTTTGGTAAATTCCACTGTTTTTTGCCTGCGAATAGGAAGCTACAAAATGGAAGTCGCCTCCTGTCGTTTGGAGCAAAACATCCTCATAGACATTTTTTCCGCAAACGGTAAAATACAGACCTTTTTCAGACGGATTTTGCAGCTGAATAATTTGCCCATTCTGCAAATTATTCTCCAGAATAAATTCAACTGCATTTTCAAAAATTTCATCGCGTTTTTCTGCAAAAGATTTTTTTGCGGTGCGATACCCTTTTCTTTTTGCTCTCGCTTCAATTTCAGCTGGTGAAAGTTCAGCAATCTCCGGTAAACGATTATAATCTATCATAATAAAAAATTTAAATTAATAATATAATGAATTGAAAGACTAATACCATTTTTTCGAAATTTCGTCAAGCAATAATTTAAAAAAATTCAAAAAAAAAGAGCCTTAACAATCATTACGATTGTAAGGCTCACAATTTTAACCTTTGAGGATTTCTTCCAAAAGAGCTTTGCCATCAGCAAATCTCTTTAAGAATTTTCCGTCTGTTCCATGCTTCACAAACAATTCGGCGGAAGCAAAATCATTGGTTTGCATAAAGTTTTCCAACTCTTCTTTAAGAAGAATCAAAACAGCCTTATTTTCAAAAAATCCAAGTCGTTCCGCTTCTTCACAAGAAACAAGCAATACTGAGAGAAACTTATAAGTTTCCATGTTTACTTTTTGTATGCATTCCGCATCTTGACCAAAATGACTACGAATTTCATCGGCTGTTACACTGAGGCTAATACCTAGAGAAGCCACAGCATTTTTTAAATCTGTTGTCATAATATAAAAATAATTAAAAATACAAAATCTTAATACATGAAAAAAATTTTAAAATCAATAGACAAAATAAAAAATTATATAAAATCGACGACCACAATTTCAGGGCAAGCATTAAAACGCACCGACAAAAGACTTGTTCCTAAACCGGAAGATACCAATAAATAATTTCCGTTTTTCTCAAACAAACCTCGCGCAAAACGACGTCCCATCGGAGAGGGAACAATCAAAGCTCCCAAATAAGGAATACGGACCTGCCCGCCATGCATATGTCCAGACAAGGTCAAAAAAACTTTTTTAGAAACATAAGAAAAAACATCCGGCTCATGACTTAAAAGAATTATCGGTAAATTCGTTTCAGGCAGAGTTTTTTTTAAATCAGGAGTGCGTTTATACATATCTTCAATTCCAGACAAAATCATTTTTATATTTCCAAGAGATAACTTAATGTTTTCATTTAACAAAACCTTGATATTAATTTTTGAAAATACATCAATAATTTTGTAACCATCAACATACCAGTCATGATTCCCCAATACGGCATACACCCCATATTTCGCCTGAATTCTGACAAATTGCTTCGCCATATCATTTAACGACATCGACGATTGGAAAGTCCGATTTTTAATAAAATCACCACCCAACAAAACAATATCGGGACTTTGAGCGTTAATGGTATCAATTATTTTGATTAAACGTTTTTTGTGAGATGGAGCCAAATGAAAATCGCTGGCAAAAACAATTCTCACTCCTTTAAGTAAGGGCTGTTTTATCTGATAACGTGTAACTTTAAGTAAATTCGGCTCAATTATAAAAGCCCAAACCAAAGCAAAAATAAAAAGGGAAGAAAAGAGGCAAAACCAAACAGTCATAACAACCAAACAAAATCGCCTGAGAAAGAATGGCGGATAGAGTGGGATTCGAACCCACGGTACCCTTTAGGGGTACACACGATTTCCAATCGTGCGCCTTCGACCACTCGGCCATCTATCCAAAACAAAAGCTAAACTATAAGATAATTTCTATTTTTGCAACAATAAATTTCAAGAAAAGCCTGATTATTTTTTAACCGGCCATCCTAAAGCCTGAGCGGCAAGGATATATTCATTATCGGGTAAATGTAATTCTTTGTGCAAAGTATCCATATCTATCATACGCAAAACAACATTATTCATCCCAACATTAGCCGCATAAAGAGCAACATTCTGATAGGCCGAACCGGCATGCATACCGCCAACTTCACGTTCAGGATTACTGGATACATATACCAAAACAGCATCTGCCTGTTTCACAAACTCTTGTTTAGCCGCGGCATAAGTCAAAATTGAAGGGTTCACAAGCTCTAAAGAATGATTTATAGGATTATAACGATAAGCTCCGCCTTGTTGCAAGACATAAACATCTAAATCTTGAGAATCACGAGAGGTTGGAATAGTTCTTTTTCCGTTAGGACGGTTAATTCCGACAGCGGCCCATAAAATTTCCCCCATAGTTTGTTCATTAATAATACGAGGACCAAATTCACGTGTTGTTTTTCGCTCCTGCAAAACTTGCATAAAAGGCTTTCCAACATCAGTATGAGGTTTCGGTAAAAAAATATTAAGTGGTTTATCTTGCTGAGCAAAAGCCGATAAAGAAAAAACAACGGCTCCTAAAGAACATAATATAAATTTTGCAAATTTCATACAATTACTCCTCACTCAAAATTAATTTTTTTTAGCACCGCCGTAAAATCATTGGTTTTCGGGCTGCAAATATAGGCACCTGCTTTAACTTCAACATCTTCGTTCACAAAAGAAAAAAGTCGAATTTGTGAAAACTTTTCTTCATCAAAAGAATAAGATAAAGCATATTCACTATTAAAACGTTTCAGGCGCAAAGAAACTCCTTGAATTTGTTGAGGAATTTCAAATGCCGACCAATCCGTATAACCGGAATTTGTAACACAAGAACCTAAACGAAGCAAAGATAAATTATCCGACATAAGAGAAGCCTTCATCCAATTTTTCTCATCAAAACGCAACATAAGTCCGCATTGTTCAAGTTGTGAACAAGAGGAAAACTCCCATCGCAATTCCATTACAAAATTTCCGAATTTTCGCACAAAGAAAAAATGCCCATTATCAGAATGAATATTCTTACGCGCATTTTGCCAAAAATCAGTACTTCCTTTAGCCGTAACAAGCATTCCGTTTTCATTAAAGGCAACATTTTCGGGTTCATTAAACCATTCAAAATCTCTGAGTTGCTCTAACAGCATCAAAAGCTCCGTACATTTACATCCGGCAATTTTTCTAAGACATTCTCTAATTCCGAACTTTTAGAAGATGAGGTAAGAATTTTCAAAGTAATAATTTCATCACCTGATTTAATACCCTTGCCTTTCAAGCGAAGTTTTTCGCCGGAATTTGAATAAGGAGGAACTTTAACGGCAACTTTTCCGGTCAAAGTCGGCACCGTAATTTTGGCTCCTAAGACAGCTTCTTTTATTGTAATAGGCAAATCGATATGGACATCATTGCCTTCTAAACGAAAATAGGGATGAGGTTGTACATTGAGCGTAATCAAAACATCACCGTTTTCTCCACCATTAAGGCTTGGATTTCCTAACCCTTTTAAGCGTAAAGTCTGACCATCTATCGTTCCTGATGGAATTTTAACATTTATATTTCTTCCGCCAATAAAGACTTTTTGTTCACTTCCGTTTGCCGCATCCAAAAAATTAATTTTCATTGTATAAGCAATATCTTCACCTTTTCGTGGACGTCTCGCCCCACCGCGAAAATTCTGACTTTGAGAAGAGAATTGAGAAAAAATATCCTCTCCAAAAATAGAAGAAAAATCAAACCCGCCATTCATTCCGGCACGTTGAGTTCCTGAAAAACCTTGTCCAAAAGGATTGCCTGCTCCATAAGCAGAATAGAAACCGCCGTCTCCACCAAAACCGGAAGCTCCGAACCCTGTAGGTTTTCCTTCAGCATCAATTTCATTATTATCATATTTTTGACGACGTTCTTTATTTCCGATAATATCATAGGCTGCCGAAATCTCTTTAAATTTCTCAGCGGCTTCTTTGTTATCTTTATTTAAATCGGGATGATATTTCCGCGCCAATTTACGGTAAGCTGACTTAATTTCAGCTTCACTGGCCGTTTTTGAAACGCCCAAAACACTATATAAATCTTTAACCATATTTCTTAGCCTTATTCAAATGTCATATGACGACACTATACTCTAAATAATATATATAGTGTTTTTAGGAAAAAATTACAAGCGTCGGCAATCAAACGTTGCTTGACGTGCTTTATTTTGCACCAATGTAATTTTATTAAGAAACGCTTTCTTTTTATCTTGTTCTTTACAATATTGCACGGCCATAAAAGCTAATTCATCAACACGTGCATCACTGTATTCATAAGTAATACCATCTGCCGATTGTTTTTTGACAATTACATTATCAATTAAGCGAGCATATTTATCTTTATATTGCTTATAACGAATTTCCTCTTCAATTTCAGCAACGGTCGTTTGATGAGGAGATTTTTTAACCAACGGTTTTTTTCCTTTAATATAAGGAATAATTTCGACACGATTCGTATTATCGGCAGTTTTAACTTTACTCTTTAATTTTTGTTCTTTCCAAAGGCTGACTCTCTGCTTATAAGCAGCCATATTTTGAGCTTCCAAGGCTTTTGCAGGATCTTCATTTCGCCAAGAAGCGCACGCCGAAAGAAGAGAAAAGATTAAAAAAAGCAAAGTAAATTTTTTCATGATGAAACCATACAAAATTATTTTTTCGTTTTAACAATTTTACAAACTGTTGTTTTAAGATTAGGAGCTACTTTTTCACTATCAAAGCTGATATTCTTAAACAAACTCAATCTTAAGTCTTGAATTTCTTCAATAAGATTTTTTGTATCTTGAGCCAATTTTTTCATTTCTGCCTCCCTCATACTTAAGAATAAGGTAAGATTAACAAATTATTCTTAAACAAAGATTAATCCAACAAATTATAAATATCTTTTCCTGCTTTTTCTAAAATTTGCAGAACTTTGCGATTTGTTGTATTTTTAGTACGTTCATTACTGAGTTTATTAAGCATTTTTTGCAGTTTTTGATTAAAAGCACGATTTTGTCGTAAGGCTTCAACAGCCTGTAAATTTTCTTCATCATTAATTTTAAAATCCGCGACAGCTTTAATAGTTGCCAAATATTTTGCATCATCTTGAGCAGCGTACTGAGCCGAAGCCGTAAAAGAAAAGCAGATAAAACAAAACAGAAATGCCGCAAAAAAATATTTCATACTTTTTTCCTTGTAATAATTTATAACCCTTATAGAATAAAAAAAAGAATTTAACAGAGGGTTAGCGTCATGAAAAAAAAAGTATGGTTATTAATAGACAATAGAAAAGGAAGTGCAGGACAAATCCGCGGTATTGCACAACAATTACCCAAAGATAAATATGAAATTATAGAAAAAGAAATAGAATACACAAAACTTTCGGGTCTTCCCAATCTCTGGAGAGGACGTAGCTTATTAGGGTTAACTTCTGTATCAAAAGAAATTCTAAAAAAAGATTTACCTGATATTGTTCTTTCAGGAAGCCGTCGCTCAGCACCGGTAGCACGCTGGATAAAAAAACAAACGCAAGGCAGAGCCAAAATTATCCAATTATTAAATCCGGGAATGTTTGGAAGACAAGATTATGATTTAATATTTTTACCTGAACATGATAGAGGAAAAATACACGGAAAGAACGTAAAATATACCACAGGTTCACCACACAGCATCACTCCTGAAAAGCTGCAAGAAGCGAAAGAAGAATGGAAAGGAAATTTTGATAACCTCCCCCATCCCTTAACTGCATTAATCATCGGTGGCAATATCAAAGGAAAAGGTTTTACAATAGAAAATGCCCAAAATCTTGCTTTAGCGGTAAAAGAATTCCATAAACAGAAAAGAGGTTCACTGTTAATCACGGATTCGCGCCGTACGGGAACTGAAGCAGAAAAAGTTATAATAGAGATTTTAAAAGATATTCCACAACACAATTATTTATGGGGAAATAAGAATAAAAACCCATACATGGGCTACTTAGCCTACGCGGATAATATCATAGTAACAGGCGATTCGGTATCCATGTGTTGTGAAGCCTGCGGAACAGGGAAACCCGTATTTATTTTTAACGGAAAGAACTGGTTAACACGCAAACATCTGCAATTTGTTAAAACGTTACTTAATCAAAATTACGCAACGATGTTAGACAAAGAAAATTTGGATTTTACCCCGCAGAAAACACTAAATCCGGCACAAGAGATTGCACAAGAAATTCAAAGACTGTAAACCAAGACAAAGCATTACTAACAATAAAATACAGATACAGATACAGTAACAGTAACAGTAACAGTAACTGTTACTGTATCATAAGCTCCGCACCCATGAAAATATGTCGAGCAACCTTGAGCCTTCAAACTAGATATAACATCGCTACAATCGGGAAGAGAATACTGAAATTCATCACCAGTACAATAAGAATAGCCGCCACAATAACGTCCTGTATCATCACAACATTCTTTTGATTTATAACATGTTGTTCCGCATTCCGTGCGACTGGTGTCATAACAGCCTCCGGGGTAACTCTTGGAATAACCGCTAGGACAAGTGTCATCACAACAAGCCTTACAACTTGAATAAGTAGTTCTGCCGTTAATGGTACAAGAAGAAGCTCCGACAGCTCCGCCACAATCACAAGATTTGTAACTGCTCGGACATTGGCAAGATTGATATTTTCCGCCGCAAGATGTTCCAACTCCGATTTGCGGCGACGGGCAACTGATTAATCCTGATTGGCAAACACATTTATCATAGTAAGATGAATCATAAGGACAACGACGATTGGGAACTTGCAAAGTCGGACAGCTTCCCGTTAAAGGATAACCTTTTTCTTTACAAGCGCGGTCATCATCTCGTTCACATTTTTCATATTTGCCATCACAAGACGGTCCGACCCCGTAATAAGGAATGGTACAAATTTCGGTTAAATTCTCATTACAATCACAACGTTCATAATAACGATTATCCGAAGGACAAGGATTAGCCAAATGGGAACCCGCCGGACAAGATGTTTTGGTATAACCGGCATCACGACACTGCTCAGGTATGGTGTCATAATCAGGACGGTTTGTTCCCTCCGGTGTTTCGAGATTACCGAATTCTTGTCCCGAACAATTCCCCGCATCGGTTATAAAACACACCGAAGCGACTTGTCTTCCTGTGGTTGAAATTTCATCAAATTTGTTGCAACATGTAAATACATAATTTTAATAGAAAAGTAGAAAAAGGACATAAAAAAACCTCCCGAAGGAGGTTTAATAAAGAATTTTATTTAAAGTTAACCAACCATGTGTGAAAGAATTTCATTAGCAAAAGCACGCAATTCAATATCTTCCATCAAAGAGAGTTTAAGATTTGATTTTGCTAATTCTTTTGATGTACCGCAATCAAAACGAACAGCATCACATAAAACACCATGTAAAGGAACTCCACGTTTTGCAGCCAATTCCATAGCATCTGTTAAATTAATTTCCCCATTACTCCCTTTACGCACTTCAGGAAGAATATCCATAATCACGTTTGGCAAGATATACGGTCCCATACTTGCATAATTGGAAGGTACATCTTCCAAAGCAGGTTTTTCAACAAGCCCATTTGCTTTAACCACGCGACCACTACGCACAGCACCAACCAACGCTCCATAGCGAACCATTTCCTCACGAGGAAATTCCATAACATTTTCAACCATACCGCCGGTTTCTTGATAAACATCTAAAAGCTGTTGTAAAATCCCTGTACCATGAAAATTAATATAAACATCATCGGGCCACATAACAACAAAATCTCTATCCCCGACAATCTCTTTGGCCATTAAGATAGCATGTCCATTTCCTTTTGGCTCAGACTGCCGAGCAAACGAAAATTTCATTCCTTCGGGAATAATATCACGAACAAGTTTCAACAAATCGAGTTTGTTATGAGTTTTTAAATGATTTTCCAACATTTCATTTGTTGAAAAATAATTTTCAAACAAATCTTTCCCTATTTCATCACTATAAATAAACACAACTTCTTTAATACCGATTTCGCGACAAGCATCGACGGCATATTGGATAATAGGTTTATTATGCAAAGTTAAAAAGCCTTTATGAATAACTTTTGTTGCTGGCAAATTACGCGTTGAAAGTCCAGCTACCGGAAGAATACAGACTTCAGGTTTTTTTGACATGATAGTCTCCTCAATCTAAAATACCCACATTAAATTTAATGAAAAGATTATAGCAAAAAAAGATAATGAGACAAGTACATATCTTATAATGAACACAACTTTCTATTGTCGAACGACCTTTCCTGTAGCTTCTAAAATATCATCATCACCATTCTTCACAACCAGTCCAGACTTTTCATAATTTGTTTCTTGCGAAATTCTGGGAGCATTATCTTGCCGAACGACACCGGAAGAAGATTTATCTTTTGTAAAATCCAATACTTTAACTTTTTCATCGCGAATAGCTTCTTCCGCCCGATTAACATCTTCAATATCAGGAACAACTTTCATTACTTTTCCACTTCCGACCACAGAAATAGTACTGGTATTTTCTTCCAATTTTTTCTTAATTGCCTCATTTTCAAGTCGCTGTTTTTCTTTTTCTTCTTCCACAAGAACTTTAGCCTCACAAAGATTATACATTTTATCAACATTATCTTGCAATTTTTTAAGTTCGGTCTCTGCTTTGGTAAAGTTTTCTTTCAATTTATTCGTAAATTCAACCATATTTTCAGTAATATTTTCATTTTTAATGACGCCAAAATCCTTGGTAGAATCAAACACGGCACCTTTTAAAATAACGAAATTGTTACCAATATTATTTTTTATCTCAGCTACGTCAATTTCAGATGTAAGAACGAGTGGACTATTAGCTTTAATCAAACGCTGAGAATGAAAAGTGTAATTATCAGAATTTTGCTTATTCAAAGCCTCTGTTTGTCTATTAATATCTAACAATTTATTATAATAGAGTTCCATCTGTTCAGCAACATCATCATGATAAATAGCCTCTATACGCTCAGGATAGGATTCTTTTTGAAATTCGACTTCATCATTAATACTTTTAACTTTAGCAACAAGCTGTTCATCGTATTCGGGAGTCATAGCCAGCGTAAAAACATTTCCCAACTGTTCAATATTTTGATTAACAAATGTTAAAAGATCATCAAGTCTAAGTTTAGAACCTTCACTCTCTAATAAATCATTATATTGATTTATTTGTACCAAAATTTTATTTTCAAATTCATCTTTTAGCTTTTTAGCGCGTTGTTGTTGTTCTTCCATTTGAGATTTCAATTTTTGTTCACGAGCCAAAGCCTTTGCTTTCTGTTCAGCGGCAATTTGAGCATTTTTGTCATCAAACATTTTAACAAGTTTTGAAGCATCAACAGACACTTGAGGAAAATCCAATTCCCCATTCATTGCAAAAATGAAACCAACCATATTTTCCCAATTATTCCAGTTAACATCAAAACGAGCATCAACATTCCAAGAACTCAAATTCCCAGACGCTTGAAAAGGAATCTTAGCAAGCTGAGAAACAAATTCGGAATTTTCGAAAGAAAAACGCCCGCTGACAAAATTCAAAGTTCCGACTAGACGTTCAAAAGGAGTAGAGCCTTTCTGCATATTATCCTGAATCAAAGCTGGCACACCTTCGGAATCTGTACGTTTTTTTAAATCTTCTGCAATAGCCGTCAAGTTCCAACCTTTCCAAACAGGTTTATCAATAGTAAACTTTAAACTTCCATTCAAATGAGAAAACATATCATCAAAAGATACCGCAGAAGTAGTAAAATCAAAATTTCCGCTAAAAATTCCAGAACTCAAACCATATTGACTACCCGAAAAAGTTTTTCCAGTAATATTCTGACCGGAGCAAACAAAATTACCGTTTAATTTAGGCTCTGTTCCAAAAAGGAGTTCCAGATTACCGGAAACATTACCACTTCCCACCATTGTTTTAATTTCCGAAAATCGCGCAGCACCTTCTTTAATATCTAAAATAAAGTTCAATTGAGATAATTTTTCATCTTTATAAGACAAATTATCAAAAAAGAAAGTTCCGTTTAAATCAAATTCATTTAAGGGTTTATAATCAAATTTAAAATTACTCAATTCGGGAGTTTGCAAGAAAGCCACTTCGGAAGTTCCATTACCTTGAAACTTACTACGATTTTTAACATTACCACTATCTTGTAAAAAACGCTCTAATTCAAAACGGTTAATCTTAAGATTAGCGTTTAAGAAGGGACGTCCTGTTGTTTTATCATAAAGAAAAGTTCCTTGAAAATTATTAGATCCAATATTCATATCCACATTATCACAAGTAAATTTCTCTTTATTTCCAGAAATTTGAGATGTAAATTGCAACAAGCCCAAAGAAAAGGCTCTTGGCTTGTAATTAAAGCCAGAATTATTTACAAATTTTACAAAATCAGGATTTTTAAGTTCTAAATTTCCATTAAAATTCCAAAGCTCACTACCGTAATCAATCTTCCCTAAATAATTAAGATTAAGATTTTCTAATTTTGCAGTAAGTTGAACATCAGTTTGAGAAACATCACCGGTTAAGCTGCCTTTAGCAGAAAAACTTTTCAGCAAATCATCTTTGATATCAAAACCCAGAGCTTTAAGCAAATCAGCTCCCTGCTCTGATTCTATATTAAAATTCAAATTTTGAAAATTTGGATTAATGAGAAGATCTTTAAGCTCTCCGGACAGTTGAATTCTGCTCCCCAAAACGTTAGCAATATTAAGTTTCTGAATATTCCAAACTCCATTAATCAAAGAAAATTCAGAAGCAACCTTTTCATACGGAATAGCATTATAGATAGCCAAACCCACATTTAAAATCACGCGAGTATCAAGATTTTCAAGAGTTTTCACCGTTTGAAGTTGAGATAATATTTTTTGAACAAAGTTTTTATCATCATCTGCTTCAGATAATTTAG
Organism: uncultured Alphaproteobacteria bacterium; assembly: GCA_944390275.1. Taxonomy (GTDB): domain Bacteria; phylum Pseudomonadota; class Alphaproteobacteria; order RF32; family CAG-239; genus HGM16780. The sequence goes on along the minus strand of CALXPL010000001.1, from coordinate 433,772 downwards.
GAATATAATTATCAAAATTAATCGTATCAGCATTCAACACAAACATTGATTTTAAATTTTCACCAAAAATAAAACCTGCCTCACCATTCAAAACAGTATTATCCAGAGAAAACTCTAAAGGCGAAATTTGCAAATTTTCAAAATTTCCTTTCAATTTTGCCGTTAATTTTGCTTTCTGATAAGTTGCAGGAGCTTGTTGTTTAAGAGACATTCCCCACCATTGCATCAACTTATCAAAAGAAGAAGTTTGCATGTCCGCATCTAAATTATAACTAGGGCTTTGACCGGAAACATCAAAATCACCCTTAAGATTAAGCTCGGTATCGGCAAAAAGTTCACCACTCAATTCTCGTAACTTCAAAGACTTATTTATCCAATCAAAACTTAAAGTAAGATTACGGATAGTTTCATCATTATAGTAAGCCTTCAAAGCCTTAATATCACAAATAAAATCGACATTCCAATCTTTAGAATAATCAACACCTTGAGATTGATACCCTTTACCAATCAAAAGCAAAAGATGATGCAAAGGTTCCAAATCCCAATCCGTCATATTAAAAGCAAGCTCAATTTTACGATTTTTAACATCTTCGGATAAAGGAACCAAAATATTTCCGGCACCGGAAGTTTTACCATATTTTACCACAACATTAGAAAAATCGAGTCGCGTTTTATCAGCCGCCACTGCAGCCGAAATAGCAAAAGGCAAATTATAAGAGGCATCAATATTTGAACGAGAAAGCATCATATTCAAAAAATCAGCTAATTTATTTGATTCAAAAATAACATTACCTTTAAGCGTTCTATCAGCTAACAAGAGAGAACCATCAAAACGCACATAAGATTCGGTAGAAGGATAATTAATTACCAGATTTACCGTAGTTGCAAAACTTTTTGTAAATTGCCCGAGAGAAACAGCAAAACCTTCTGGCTTATCATCGCGTGTATAGCTTCCTTCAATTCGATACGGTCCCATAATATTTTCAGCAATAATTTCTGCATTAAGATTAGTCAAAACGGTATCGATTCCATTTTTGTTATCCGTTAAGTGTAGCTTAGCTTTTTCAAGAGTTGCACTATCAAGACTAATGGTATTATCTTGAAAATTTGAAGATTGAGCGGTATCGGAAATCCAATTCAGTTGACCATCTTCTGCAACATCAATAAAGATTTCGGGTTCAAGAATAGACAAACGACTAATATCCCAATCTTCACTCCACAAAGAGCTTAAAGAAACTTTCGCAACTAAACTTTTAAACTCAGCTAAGGGCTTATCGCTATAAACACCTTTAGAATTAAAAACTTTAACATCATTTGCAGTTAAATAAGGAGACGGTAAAAGGGTTAAAGCAACAGAACCATCAAAAACAATTTTTTTTCCGGTCAGTTCAAAAATCTGTGCAGCAATTTTATCTTTATGTTTATTCCAATCAAGATTTGCCACATAAGCCCATAGACCGGCAAACAAGAGAACGAAAAGAGAGATAACGATAACTAAAACTTTTTTCACAAAATTTCTCCTACATCATCTGCTTATGTTAATTGTTTTTTTTAAAATTACCACTAATATATAACACAAAGCATAAAAATTGATTAATAGAACATCAAGATAGTGAAAGAAAAAACAATGAATAGCCTTCAAAAGTTGTTAAAAGAAGCAGAAAAAGCCTTTCAAAACGCTTACGCCCCATACTCGCACTTCAAAGTCGGAGCATCGATTCTCAGCAGTGAAGGAAATTTTTATAAAGGGTGCAATGTTGAAAACATCTCTTACCCATGCGGAACCTGTGCGGAGGCAGGAGCAATCTCAGCCATGATAAGCAACGGAGATAAAAAGATATCTGAAATTTTAATTTTAGCCGATAGTCAAGAATTAATCAAACCTTGTGGAGCCTGCTTACAGAGGATTCAAGAATTTTCAGATTCGAACAGTCTGATACATTTAGCCAACAAATCGGGCATACAAGCAAGTTATCACATCAAAGATATGCTTCCTTTAAATTTCACAGCAAAGGAATTAAAAAAATGAACATCGAAAAAATCGCAACACAAATTTCACAACGTCTTGGAAAATATAAACCACGCACGGGAATTATTTTGGGAACAGGACTTGGAAATTTAGGAAATTCAATAAAGTCTCCGCAAATTATTCCCTACAATAAAATAGATGGATTTCCGGTATCCACGGTAAGCGGACATAAAGGACAACTCATCATCGGAGAGTTAGAAGGCAAAGAAGTACTATGTATGCAAGGTCGCGTACACCTTTATGAAGGACATCCCGCTTCAAGCATAAACACGATAATAAGTGCTTTTCGACAAATCGGAATAGAAGAACTAATTGTAACCAATGCAGCAGGTTCGCTTCACAAAGATATGCCGGCAGGAAGTTTAATGCTCATTAAAGACCATATCAATTTAAACATTCCCAACCCGCTAATCGGTCCAAACAACGAAAAATACGGACCACGCTTTCCGGATATGAGTGATGCTTATACATCTTCAATAAGAGAAAAAATAAAAAAAATAGCAAAAACTCAAAAGATAAAACTATTTGAAGGAACCTATATGATGATGTTGGGTCCCTGCTTTGAAACTTCGGCAGAAATAAAAGCTCTGCAAGTATTAGGTGCCGATGCGGTTGGAATGTCAACCGTTCCGGAGGTCATATGTGCCGTACACTCGGGCATGAAAGTTCTCGGAATTTCAGTTATAACCAATCTCGGAACAGGCATCCAAGAGCAAAAACAAAGCCATGAAGAAACGTTGGCTCAAGCGGCGCAAGCGGCTGAAAAACTAAATATTTTAATAAAAACATATATTCGGGATAAAGATAATGGATAACAGTAGTGCCGCAAAAAAACTTATAAAACTGCTTGATTTAACATCGCTAAATGACGACGACAACAGTGGTCGAATTGAAAAATTATGCACAACGGCACGTACTCCTTACGGAAACGTCGCAGCCGTATGTGTCTATTCGCGATTCGTTCCCTTAGCAAAGAAATTGCTTGAAGGTGATTCCATAAAAGTAGCCACCGTTGTTAATTTTCCTGCGGGAGGAACAGATTTTAAAGAACTCATTAAAGAAATAGAAATTGCCGTAAACAACGGAGCCGATGAACTTGATATTGTCCTGCCCTATCAAGCATTAATTGCTCAAGATAAAAACAGTTGCCTAAAATTTTTTGAAATTATTAATAAAGCCAATAAAACAATAGGAAAAACCATAAAAATCATAATTGAAAGCGGAATCTTGGCAAAACCGTCATTAATAACGCAAGCCTGTCAATTATGCATGGAAAACGAAGTAAACTTTATAAAAACCTCAACAGGCAAAACACCGGTTTCCGCCACACCGGAAGCCGCAAATTTAATTTTAGAAAACATATCATCGGGAAGGCGAAACATCGGATTTAAAGCATCTGGAGGAATCAAGACACTTGAAGATGCAAAAAAATATCTGATTTTAGCCGAAAGCATTATGGGCGAGAAATGGGTTACCCCCCAAACATTTCGTATTGGAGCCAGCTCACTTTTAAACGACTTAATCACGACAATAGAAAGAGGATACTAACATGTTGCCACAAGAAATCATCCGTAAAAAACGTAATAAACATAGCCTAAGTAAAGAAGAAATTGAGTATTTTATAGAAGGCATCACTCAGGGAAAAATCAGCGAAGGGCAAACCGCCGCATTAACCATGGCAATATGTTTAAACGGCTTAAACAGCAATGAAATCAGTTATTTGACTAAAGCAATGAGAGATTCGGGTGAAGTTTTAGAATGGTCAGACATAAAAGGACCGATAATCGATAAACATTCAACCGGTGGAGTCGGAGATAAAATCAGTTTAATGTTAGCTCCCTTGTTAGCCGCATGTGGAGCCTATGTACCGATGATTTCGGGACGAGGATTGGGACATACGGGAGGAACATTGGATAAATTCGATTCGATTCCGGGATACAACACCTCCCCGAACAACACTTTGTTCAAAAAAACAGTTAAACACGTTGGCTGTGCGATAATTGGTCAAACCAAAAATCTAGCACCGGCAGACAAAAAAATATACGCTATAAGAGATGTTTGCGGTACCGTTGAATCAATTCCTTTAATTACGGCTTCTATTTTATCAAAAAAACTTGCCGCAGGATTAAAATATTTAATAATGGATTTGAAATGCGGGAACGGAGCCTTTATGGAACATAAAAAAGAGGCCGTTGAATTAGCAGAAACCATAGTTAAAGTGGCTAATCAGGCCAAAACAAAAACCATCGCCATAGTTACAGACATGAATCAGGTATTGGGACGCAATGTTGGTAACGCACTTGAAGTCCAAGAAGCCGTAGAATTTTTAAAAGGTCAAAATATCGATACACGTTTATACGAAATAACGATGGAACTTTGCGGAGAAGCTCTGGTTTTATCAAAACTGGCAAAAAATCTGACACAGGCTAAAGAAAAACTGGAACAAGCATTAAAAAGCGGCAGAGCACTTCAAAAATTTCAAGAAATGGTTACACTGTTAGGTGGACCTAAAGATTTTTGTGAACACCCCGAAAAATATCTTCCCCAAGCGGCAATCATACGTCCTGTTTATGCAGAAACAGAAGGATATGTACAATCAATGTTAACAAGAAATGTCGGATTAAGTATCATCGGACTAAAAGGCGGAAGAATACGTCCAGAACAAACGCTTGATTATGCAACCGGTTTCAGTGAATTTTGCCAAATCGGAGATTATTTAAGCAAAAATAAACCCATAGCCATAATTCACGCTCAAAGTGAAATTGATTATGAACAAGCCGCCAGAGAACTACGTTTATGTATCCGTTTAAGCTCTTCTCCAATCAAAAAATTGCATAATCCGATAATCAAAAAAATTAAATAAAGGAGTAAAAGATGGGACGAGCCATAATTTTAATGATGGATTCTTTTGGTATCGGCGGAGCCAAAGATGCGAAGGATTTTGATAACGAAGGAGCAAACACCTTTGGCCACATTGTACAACGCTATCCAAACCTAAAAATTCCTTATCTGCAAAGTCTCGGATTGCTAGAAAGTGCAGAAGCGGCATCAAACTGCCACTATACGCTAGAAAAAGCAACCAAAGGCTTTACCACAATATATGCAAAACACGGACATATGTCTGAAATCAGCAAAGATAAGGATACCGTATCTGGACATTGGGAAATGGCCTGTTTACCGAATTTAAAAGGCTGGGGACATTTCCCTCCGGAATATCCCTCTTTTCCGGAAGAATTAATCAAAGAAATATGTCGCCAGGGTAACATCAAAGGTATTTTAGGAAACAAAGCCGCTTCCGGAACAGTAATCATACAAGAATTGGGAGAAGAACACATAAAAAGCGGCTTGCCTATTTTTTATACATCAGCAGACAGCAACATTCAAATAGCGGCACACGAAAAATATTTTGGAACAGAACGTCTGTATGAACTTTGTAAAATAGCTTACGAACAAGTAAAACCTTACAACATCGGAAGAATTATTGCGCGTCCGTTCATTGGAGAAAAAAGCGGAGAATTTACCAGAACATCAAGAAGAAGAGATTTTACGGCAGAACCTTTTGGAGAAACTCTATTAGATAGACTAAAAAAAGAAGGAAAACAAGTAATCGGCATAGGAGCCATAAACGATATCTACGCACATCGAGGAATAAGCAAGGAAGTACATGGAAGTGGGCTTGAAGAATTATGGAATTTAACACTAAAAGAAATAAAAACCGCCAAAGAAGGAAGTTTGATTTTTACAAATTTTGAAGATTTTGACATGTTATGGGGACATCGCCGCAATGTAGAAGGTTACGCACAAGGGTTGGAATATTTCGATTCCAGACTAGCCGAAATAGAAACCCTTTTACAAGAAGACGACATAGTTTTTATAACAGCCGACCACGGAAATGACCCAACCTATAAAGGCACAGATCACACACGAGAACAAGTTCCCGTAATCATGTTCGGCAAAAAAGTCACTCCTGAAGATATCGGACAAAGGGAAACTTATGCCGATTTAGGACAAACGGTTGCCGACTATTTCAAAATCCCCCCATTTAAATACGGAAAGAGTTTTTTATAATGACATGGTACGCCCCAAATTTACCACAGGATAAGCATTGTTTTTTTGGAAGAAACGATGGTGTTTCTATTGGAAAATATGCCAGTTTAAACGCGAATTTTAAATCACGAGATTCTTTTGAAAATATTCAAAAAAATTGTGCCATCATAACAAAACATTTCGGCTTGGAATATAAAAACTTACTGCGTCTGAAACAAGGAATAAGCAACAAATGCGTCTATATAACCCAAGCAAGTCAAAATGAAATTGAAGCCGACGGAGCCGTTACCAAAGAACCGAATATTTTATTAAGTATCGGAACGGCAGACTGCGCACCGGTACTTTTCGCTGATTATAAAAACGGAGTAATTGGAGCCGCTCATGCCGGATGGCGAGGAGCCTATTCCGGCATAATAGAAAACACGGTTCAGATGATGTTAGATGTCGGAGCAGAAAAAGAGCATATAGCCGCGGCAATAGGACCATGCATACAACAAAAATCTTTTGAAGTCGGAGAAGATGTTTACAACCAATTTTTAGCCCAAAACAAACATAATCAAAAATACTTCAAAGCAAGTATTCGTGAAAATCACTATCTTCTGGATTTAAGCGAATACATAGAAGACAAATTAAACAACTTGGGAATTTCCAACAGAGTAGCTTGTAAAGAAGACACCTATACCAATGAAGAACAATACTATAGCTACCGCCGAGATACACATCAAGGAAAAATAGAATTTCCTTCAGACTTTCCCGTGGAGTTATCAACCATAAGATTATAATCCTCTTTATTAATTGAGGAAAATAAACTATCATCGCCAAAAGAAAAGACAGCAAAAGAGGTAAAAATGTTCCCGATAGGCAAATTAACATTGGCAATTATAGGCCTGCGCTTAGGCGGAGCCAACGGTTTTTTATGGGGAATGTTTTTAGGACATATGCTTATAGACCGTACTCTTGTCCGCAAACTTATCAAGCAATATTTAAGCAATATAGATGATAATATTCGCCTACTCCTCCCCTACCGATATTATAAATATTATAACCGTATAGAAAATAATGTCTTCGGTGTTATCTGGGGCGGACTTCTCGGAAGTCTTACCTTCGGTTTTTATGGATTTATAATACTATTTATCTTAGGACATTTTATTTTTGACATGCCTGAAAACCGCTGGTCAGGAAGATTTCGCAGCATTTTTGAAAGTTTTTGGAACCAGCATTGGTGCAAAATCCTCGGTGCCATTATCGGATACAGCTTTAAGAGCAATATTTTAATATTTATCGGAGTTGTCATAGGCTTTTTCTGTGATAACTACCGCTTCGGCAACAATAAAAAGAAAATTAATCTCAAATTTATCAACAAATTCTGGTCAAATTTAAACTTAATGAAATTTTATCTTCACTCCAGTGAGGCCAAACACTTTTCATTTATACAAGCCATGGCCGGTTTAGCCGCAAAAATATCAAAAGCCGATGGAGTTGTCAGCGAAAATGAAATACGCATTTTTAAAAAAATGTTTGAATTAAATTACGAAGAAAACAGCAAAATAGCAGATATCTACAACAAAGCTAAAAAAAGCCCCGAAGGATATGAACGTTTTGCCAAACAATTAAAACTAATAGCCAAAGACAATTTAGAATTAAAAGAAAACATAATTGAAAATTTATTCAAAATAGCCGCCGCAGATGGAATGATACATTCGGAACAATTAGGTATTTTAAAAACCGTTGCCTATATAATTGAGCTCCCTGACGGTAATTTTGAGCTGATTCACGAACATTACAAACCGCGCCCTTCATCAAATTCGCCTTTACAAGAATACTATGACATATTAGAAATTTCACCAAATTCCGGAAATGATGAAATTAAAGCTCGTTGGAAAGAATTAATTATCAAATGGCATCCCGACAACATTCAAGCACACGGAGGAACAGCTTCAGAAATAGAAAGATACACTTTAAAAATGGCCGAAATAAATAATGCCTATCAACACATAATGAAGAGCCGTAAAATATGACAACAGAAGATTTTTTACCTTACAGAGAGCCTCGGCAAAGTGCCATAGAATTACTCGTAATTCATTGCAATATATTTGATAAAAAAACATTTCTTTATTGGATGAATTATTACAAAACGAGTTGCCACTATTATATATCCGAGAGAGGAGAAATCAGCCAACTTGTAAAAGAAAAAGATAAAGCCTATCACGCCGGAATAGGAACATGGAGAGGCAAAGAAAACATCAATGACCGTTCCATCGGAATTGAATTAGAAAACTCAACATTAGGTCAAACAGAATACAAAAAAGAGCAAATATCCGCCTTAATAAGACTATCACAAAATTTAATAAAAAAGTACAACATAAAACCGGAAAACATAATCGGACATTCCGATTCGGCACCAACAAGAAAAGCCGATCCGGGACTATGTTTTCCGTGGAAAGAATTAAGCAAAGAAGGAATAGGTTTATATCCAAATTCCAACCAATATCTACCAGAAGACAATATAGAAAATTTATTGCAAACTATCGGGTATGATACCAAAGACGAAATAACAACACAGGCTTCTGCTTATGCATTTTGTCGCCATTTTGCCCCGCAATATGTTAAAACTGACCCGAATATTCAACACTTGGTCGATAATATCTTACCCGCAAATTTTGAGTTTATGAAGGACTCAAATTTTAAAAGTATTTTACAAAAAACCGCATACCTTTATAAGGTTTAAACCAGTTGCAGACGATCCAAAAAACCTTGTAAAATATAAGCAGCAGCTCCGGCATCAAGAACTTTTTTTCGTTTTGCACGCGATAAATCAACATCTTTAATCAAAAAATTCTCCACGGCAGAAGAAGACAAACGTTCATCCCAAAAGAAACAAGGTAAAGAAACAACCTGTCCGAGTTTATCGGCAAAATCGCGGACTTCTGCCGCAATAGCTCCTTCTTCGCCATTCATTTGCAACGGCAAACCAAAAACCATAGCACCAACTTCTTTTTCATGAATAATCTTTTGAATATCTTCAAAATCCTTTGATAAAGAAGTACGTTGCAAAATTTTATAAGGAGTAGCCGTCATCAATAATAAATCAGAAACAGCAATACCCAAACGTTTAGCACCATAATCAAAACCAATAATAGCGCGATAGGGTTTCAAAAGAGATTTAAATTCACGTATATCCATAAAATCAAATTCCAATAAAGTAAATAATATTCAAAATAACAGAATAAAAATAAAAAGATAAGAAAAAAATACAAAAAATAAAAAAATAAGTTTTTATTGTATTTTAACCATCTTTAGCTATACTCATGACACAAAAAATTTCGATGCGGAGAAAATTAATGAAATTACGTCTTATAATCGCGGCATTATTGGTAATTTTACCAATTATGAATGCCCATGCCGAATTACAAATAGATGTTAGCGGAGCAGTTAGAGATCCCCTACCTTTGGCTTTTCCGGAAATGGTTTATAACAATGATTCGGTAGAAGATTATGGTGAAAAAATAAGAGAAGTGGTCATTGCCGACTTAGAACGTTCCGGTTTATTCCGCATTATTCCGGATAATAGCTACATTCAAGAATTAAAATCCATTAACGAACAACCCAATTTTACGGATTGGAAAGCCATTAATGCCCATGCCTTGGTACAAAGTGCCATTAGTGAAGTAAATGCTCAAAACTTAAAAGTAGAGATGCGCTTATGGGATGTTTATGCCGAAAACCAAATGAAAGGACAATCATTTACAACGACCAAAGATAACTGGCGTCGCATTGCCCATGTTATAGCCGATGCAATATACGAAAGATTAACCGGAGAAAAAGGATACTTTGACACACGCATTGTCTATGTCTCAGAAACAGGTCCGGCAACACGAAGAATAAAACGCTTGGCTATTATGGATCAAGACGGAGAGAATCATAAATTTCTAACTTCTGGGGCTTCATTAGTTTTAACTCCGAGATTCTCACCAAATTTACAAAAAATTACTTATATGTCCTATTCAGGAACAATCCCGAAAGTTTATTTGTTGGACATTGAAACCGGAAGACAAAATCTTATTGGAAACTTCCCCGGAATGACTTTTGCACCGGTTTTCTCACCGGATAGCAAGAAATTATTACTAAGTTATGCCAATGACGGAAAAACCAATATCTATGAGATGGATTTGGAAACATACAAAGCCAAACGCTTAACCAATTCCAATGCCATTGACACATCGCCGAGTTATTCTCCCGATGGAAAACAAATTGTTTTCAACTCCGACCGAGGCGGCAACCAACAATTATATGTAATGGATGCTGACGGCAGCAATATTCAACGTATCAGTCATGGTTCAGGAAGATACGCGACACCGGTATGGTCACCCAGAGGAGACTATATTGCCTTCACCAAAATGGCAAACGGACAATTTTATATCGGAGTTATGTACCCGGACGGAAGCGGAGAACGCTTATTAGCCAGCGGCTATTTAGTTGAAGCACCGGTATGGTCACCCAACGGACGCGTATTAATGTACTTCCGCCAAGAAAAAGGCTCAGCACGCCGCAACGCACCGGTAAAATTATATACAATTGACTTAACGGGATACAACGAACGCATGGTAGTTACCCCTGCCGATGCTTCAGACCCGGCATGGTCTCCACTACTTCCATAAAAGCATAAATAAAAAAGCAAGGAATTTATCCGTGCTTTTTTTGCAAAAAACTTAATAACAGAAAATTAAATCTTAAGAATAAGACGAGCTCTCAAATATGAAGATGTCGAACTATTATATGCTTTAGAAACATTAGTAAATTCATAATAGCTTAAATCCCAGTTATGAAAACCGAAACTGCGTAAACTCCATCCCCACATGTAATCAGAAGAATACTCTGAGGAAGATATAAACACGGGAAGATTACAGTTATAAGGAGTTATTAAACTTTGACCTCTTGCCAAAGCCAAACCCGCTTCAATATCAGGAAGATATTTTTGAACAACATTCCAAATCCCAGCAGCAGGGATACACCATTTACCCATAGTATTTTTAGCATTTTCTGGAGCATAATTGTTCATTTTACTTGCATAATACCCACCAACATTTTGCATTATAATTGCAGATGTATTTTCACAACTTTTAAAATCATTTATAACCTCTTCTTTTGAAACATAATTGGTAATCGACGAAATATCACCAGAAATAACATCCGTATAAACAGCAAAAGAAATATTCTCTAAAGACATAATCCATTTTTCATCATTTTCATCATAGACAACGACACCAATCGCCGTTTTTTCGGATATAAAGTCTTTAACACAAGTTCCGTCGCTATAATAAATTGCTCCATAGGTACAATCAGGATTATCTCTTCCGTTTTCAGAATCTTCCGTACCTGTATCCGCATTTCCTTTACAAGCCCATGCATTACCAAACGGGCATTTGATACCGCCGTTTTCGCATGAAGTTTCGGTGTAACCCAAAGTAGCGCAGTCTTGTGTCGCAACGCATTGTGCCGAAACATTGCCCACAGCAAAAGGAGCCGTTAATAAAACCGAAGTCAATAAAGTAAATTTTCTCATTTCTTTTCTCCTTTCTAATCGAGGCAATAAACATAATTGGTATTGAACGGACACTTTACAGATTTTCCCTCACAGCTCTGTTGTGCATATCCGAGAGCGGAACAATCTTGACTTAAGGTGCAGAAATCAAAACCGGAACAAACACAAGCCCCTTGCGAAGCATTCCAAGTAAAACCGCTTGCGCATTTACATTTTGCATATTTATTATCACAAGCTGTTCCCTCTCCTCCCGAATAGCCCGTGCCGGAGCAGGAATATTTGAAAGAAGTTGCACAAACGCATTTCTTTTGCGAGGAACTCCATTCATAATTATTGGGACATTTACATTCAGCATAGTAAGTTCCTCCGTCATCGGTACAAGTATTACCATAGCCGCCTAATGTTCCACAGGTTGGGGCTGAAACATATTTTTGCGGGTCGCATTTGATTTTATATTTTTTACCATCACATGATTGACATTCGCCATTGCTCACATACCCCGACGGAATAGAGGTATATTGATAATCAGAACAGAGATTACAACATTCTTTATATTTACCGCCGCAAGAAGTTCCGACACCTTGTTCGCCGAGAGCCGTATCACAAACTTGATTATATTCGGAAGAACATTCACAATCGGAATGATAAGAACTGTCATAAGGGCAATAAGAGGTAGGGGAGCTTCCATCGGGACAAGGCGTGTTGGTATAACCAGCTTGTTTACAAAGTTCCTCAGGAGTGCCGTGGTCATCGGGATTTCCTCCGCCGCCTCCACCGTCAGGAGTTTCCGTATTACCGAATTTATCCGCTCCACAATTTCCCGCATCGGTTATAAAACACACCGAAGCAATTTGCACACCGTTATTTGTTCTTTTCGCAAAAAGCTGTGATGATAAGTCAAGTCCGTGAAGAGTATGGCGTATGTATGTGTGATGTATGTGTAAAGTGGGAATGCCAGACTTGAGGAGTGAAGAATCATCCTCAAAAGACGCATAAGTTACATTTCCGCTGTCAACAAATAAGCTGACGGCAGACAACAAGAGTACTTTTGAAAATTGTTTCATCACATCCTCCTTGCTTATCATCACGACTCTACTTTAGCATATTTGTTGCAACATGTAAATACTTAATTTTGCTTGGAAAGGAGAAAAAAGACATAAAAAAACCTCCCACAGGGAGGTTATTGTGAATATTTATTTAGCTCAAAATTAAATTTTCATTACCGGACGAATTTCATATGAGCTAACACTACCATAACCAGTGTAATAATAAGCATCATCCTTCTTTTCAAGATGAAATTCACCTTTTGAAGATACCCAACTCCATACTTTTGTAGATGAGTTTTCAGATGATGACCAATAGTACTTATCTATATAACTTCCATAATCTTCTAAATTCAATGATATGCCATTTACTCTTAATAAAGCCGCATCTATTTCTGTACGATGATTATTTACCATATTCCATATGCCCGCTGACGGCAAACACCATTTTCCTTTGGTATTTTCCGCCCCGACAGGAGCATAATTCTTGGCTGCCGCTGCCGCAGGATACTTTGATTCGCCTAAAGCGAGCATCGCTTCCGTATTTTCGCAACTCTTCAAATCACTTACTGCCGTTCTCTCTATTGTATAATTCGTTATTTCCGGTATATCAACCTCTTCCGTTGACCATGTTCCTCCCTTCGATGTAGTATCATCTAAAGCCATAATCCATTTTTCATGAGTAATATCATCGTCATAAACAATAACTCCGATAGGAATTCGCCCAGAGACAAACTCTTTTATGCAAGTTCCATCATGATAATAAATAGAACCATAGGTACAATCAGGATTATCTCTTCCTCGGTCGCAGCTTTCACTTTTACAAGCCCATTTATCACCAAACGGACATTTGATACCGCCATTTTCGCATGAAGTTTCGGTGTAACCCAAAGTAGCGCAATCTTGCGTAACAACACATTGTGCCGAAACATTGCCCACAGCAAAAGGAGCCGTTAATAAAACCGAAGTTAATAAAGTAAATTTTCTCATTTCTTTTCTCCTTTCTAATCGAGGCAATAAACATAATTGGTATTGAACGGACATTTAACGGATTTTCCCTCACAGCTTTGTTGCGCATAACCCAAAGCCGAACAATTCTGACTTAACGTACAGAAATCAAAGCCGGAACAAACACAAGCCCCTTGTGAAGCGTTCCATGTAAAACCACTCGCACATTTACATTTTGAATATTTGTTATCACAAGAATTTCCATCTCCTCCCGAATAACCCGTACCGGAGCAAGAATATTTGAAAGAAGTGGCACAAACGCATTTCTTTTGCGAGGAACTCCATTCATAATTATTGGGACATTTACATTCAGCATAGTAAGTTCCTCCGTCATCGGTACAAGTATTACCATAGCCGCCTAAGGTTCCACAGGTTGGTGCTAAAACATATTTTTGTGGGTCGCATTTGATTTTGTATTTTTTACCATCACAAGATTGACATTCACCGTTGTTCACATAACCCGAGGGAATAGATGTATATTTATAATCAGAACAGAGATTACAACATTCTTTATATTTACCGCCGCAAGAAGTTCCAACACCTTTCTCTCCGAGAGCCGTATCACAAACTTGATTATATTCGGAAGAACATTCACAATCGGAATGATAAGAACTGTCATAAGGGCAATAAGAGGTAGGGGAGCTTCCATCGGAACAAGGCGTGTTGGTATAACCAGCTTGTTTACAAAGTTCCTCAGGAGTGCCGTGGTCATCGGGATTTCCTCCGCCACCATTTCCTCCGTTAGGAGTTTCCGTATTACCGAATTTATCCGCTCCACAATTTCCCGCATCGGTTATAAAACACACCGAAGCTGTCTGATAAGATTGACTATCATCTGGCTCCAGAAAAAGATTGGGAGAAAAACAAGACAAATCGAGGTGTGATAAAGTGTGGATGTGTGAGTGATGGTGGCTCGATTGGGAAGGAGATGACGATAAAACAGCGGCATTGAGATTATCAGCAGACAAAAGAAAACAACTTGACGCTGATAAAAAAACAAAATTCCAATATTTCATCATAATATCCTCCTTCGGAATAAGAATTCCTCTCCATTTTTCTCCTAGGAGTCATACTATCAAAAATAAAACAAAAAGTCAAACATAAATTTCAGAAAAGAATAAAAAGAAGGACATAAAAAAAAGGAGTGATAAACACTCCTTAAAAATCAAACAAATAAAAACTATTTGCTTTCTTGAGATTGCTCAGCTTCAGCCATAGCAGCTTTTTCAGCAGCAACACGAGCCAAATCCTTTGCGCCTTTTGCAGCAACATCACGATCAACTAATTCGATAATTGCCATATCAGCACAGTCGCCATAACGGAAACCGGCTTTCAATACTCTCGTATAACCACCGTTACGGTTTTTATAACGTTCAGCTAAAGTTGAAAACAATTTGCTTACAACTTCATTATCACGTAAAAAGGCCAAAGCCAATCTACGGCTATTCAAATCACCTTTTTTAGCAAAAGTAATCATATTATCGGCAAAAGTTCTCAATTCTTTTGCGCGAGGCAAGGTAATTTTAATTTGTTCGTGAGTTAACAAAGCGTTTGTTAAATTAGAAAACAAAGCTCTTCTTTGGCTTTTTGTCATACTAAACTTTCTATGAGCCATTCCGTGTCTCATGACTTTTCCTTTCAAAAAAATGCTTTGTAGGACAAAGCGGATAAAAACAAATTTCCACCACGGATTCATAAAGAAACATGCATGGAAATAACCAATTCACGAGGTTTGTAACACATTAAAACACAAATTTCAAGCAGAATCTTTAACTCAAAAAACAAAGTCGAAAATTTTAAATAAATCAATAAAACAATATTTCTTATAAGAGCATATAATAATCTAAAAAAAATCTCCTAAGCAGTATTGTTAGGAGATTTCAAAAATTAAAAAAGAAAGGAATTAAAAATGTTCATCAACACGTTTAATTAATTCTTCAATATTTTCAGGCGGCCATCCTGGAGTATCCATACCCAAATGGATTCCCATTTTAGCCAAAACTTCTTTGATTTCATTCAAAGATTTGCGACCAAAATTCGGCGTTCTGAGCATTTCAGCTTCTGTTTTTTGAACCAAATCACCGATATAAACAATATTATCGTTTTTCAAGCAATTTGCAGAACGAACAGATAATTCCAATTCATCAACTTTCTTAAGAAGATTTTTATTAAACGGTAATTCTTCTTTTTCGACTTCAGCTTCAGCCTCAGGTTCATCAAAATTAATAAACGGTTTCAATTGGTCTTGTAAGATACGAGCGGCATAAGCAACAGCATCTTCAGGAGAAACGACGCCATTTGTTTCAACAACCATAGTCAATTTATCATAGTCCGTTGCTTGTCCGACACGAGTATTATCAACTTTATAAGAAACTTTTCTTACAGGAGAATAAATCGCATCAACAGCAATAACACCGATTGGAGCATCAGGAGCTTTATTCAAAGCAGCTGGAACATAGCCTTTACCTGTATTAACCGTAAGTTCCATGTTAATTTTAGCACCGGCATCAAGATTACAAATAACGAGATCAGGATTTTTAATTTCAACATCATGACCCGTTTCAATCATAGCTGCAGTTACTTCACAGGGACCTTCTGCTTTCAAGGTCATAGTTTTAGGACCTTCGCCATTAACAGCCACAGCCAAGCATTTAATATTTAACACGATATCTGTAACATCTTCACGAACACCGGGAATAACAGAAAATTCATGCAAAACGCCATTAATTTTGATAGCTGTAACAGCACCGCCTTGAAGAGAAGATAACAAAACTCTTCTTAATGCATTACCTAAAGTTAAGCCAAAGCCTCTTTCTAAAGGTTCAACCACTATCTTGGCTTTATTGTCGCTAGACTCAATATCCAAGTTAGTAGGTTTAATTAATTCTTGCCAATTCTTTTGAATCACGGGTATGTCCTCTTTTTAGTATATGCAATATATGAAAAACGAGAATGACGAGGTAAGAACCTCATCTTTCTCAAAAAAAACTAAACGCGACGTCTTTTTCTCAAACGACATCCATTATGAGGAATTGGAGTAACATCACGAATTGTCGTAATAGTAAAGCCAATAACCTGCAAAGCTCTAATTGCAGATTCTCTACCAGAACCGGGACCTTTAACTTCGACTTCAAGAGTTTTCATACCATTTTCTTGAGCTTTTTTACCGGCTTCTTCAGCAGCAATCTGAGCGGCATAAGGAGTAGATTTTCTAGAACCTTTAAAGCCATTAGCACCGGCAGTGGACCAAGCAACTGTATTACCTTGTGCATCAGTAATAGTTACTCTTGTATTGTTAAAAGTAGAATTCACATGAGCGACACCGGCTGTGATATTCTTCTTTTCTTTTTTCTTAATACGTTGTACAGTTTTTGCCATAGGGACTACCTCTTACTTTTTCTTATTAGCCACAGTTTTACGTTTACCTTTACGGGTTCTGGCATTCTGTTTAGTACTTTGTCCACGAACAGGCAAACCTTTACGGTGTCTAAGACCACGATAACAACCGAGATCCATTAATCTTTTAATATTAACACCAACTTCACGGCGTAATTCACCTTCGACTAAATATCCATGATCAATAACTTCACGAATTTTAGCAACATCTTCATCAGACATCTGATGAACACGAACGTCAGGGGAGATTCCCGATTTTGCGCAAATATCTTGAGCAGTTTTTCTTCCAATACCATAGATATAAGTCAAAGCAACTTCAATTCTCTTGGCGGATGGAATATTTACACCAGCTATACGAGCCAAATTAACTCTCCATTCTAAAAATTAATTAATCCATTTAAAAAGTTGATCACCACTTTCCAAAATTAAGCCGGATTATAGGACATAATTTAAATGTGTCAACACCATTCAACAAAAAAACTTAAAAAAAAACAAATTTTTTAAGAAAAAAGCAATAATTTACTTCTTTAAGAGTTCCGAACAGCCTAAAACGAAGAAAAAAGCTAAAAAAAATAATTTTTTAATTCAAAACTGAATCCGATTCTCTTAAACAACATAGAACCCAAACGAAGATTAGGAAATCCCGATAATGCTGTCAATTTTTTTACTAACAGCTTCGATAGTTCCCGTTCCATCGACACAACGCAACAAACCTTTTTTCTCAAAGAACGGTATTGTCGGATAGGTTAAAGCTCTATAATTAATCAAACGATTTTGAACCGTTGTACGGTTATCATCAACGCGGCGATAAAAATTAGTCCCACCGCAAACATCGCAAACTCCATAAATTTTTGGCTTTTGGAATTTATCATGATATCCGGCACCACAATTCATACAAGCATAACGCCCTAAAATTCTCTCCATAATAATTTCATCTGGAACTTGAATTTCAATAACCGCATCCAGATTAATTCCTTTTTCATCCAACATAACTTCCAGAGCTTCTGCTTGAGGGAGAGTACGAGGAAAGCCATCTAAAATAAATCCATTTTTACAATCATCTTGGTCGATTCGTTCAGCAACCATTTTAATAATCATTTCATCGGTAGCAAATTCGCCTTTGTCAAGTAATGCCTTAATTTCCAAGCCCAAAGGAGTCGCCTTTGCCGCTTCGGCGCGAAGCATCTCACCGGTAGAAAAATGAGGAATAGAGAGCTTTTCTCTAAGGATTCGTGCTTGAGTTCCTTTACCACAACCAGGAACGCCGGTAAAAATAATATGACGACCGATTCCGTTTTTATTCATTATCTTCTCTTTCCTTTATTAGCGAGAGCAGCTTTTTTAATCAGACCTTCATATTGATAAGCAATAAGATGAGATTGGAGCTGTCCAACAAAATCCATAGTTACTTGAACCACGATAAGTAAAGTTGTACCACCTAAAACAAAAGGCACCGATAATTTTGAGATCAAAATTTCCGGAAGGATACATAGAGCAACCAAATAAAAGGCTCCGAGCACCGTCAAACGTGTAATAACATAATCCAAATACTCAGCTGTATTTTTTCCCGGACGAATACCGGCAATAAAACCACCATGCTTTTTCAAATTATCCGCAGTTTCTTCTGGGTTAAAGACAACTGCCGTGTAGAAGAAAGCAAAGAAAGCAATAAGAAAGGCATAGAGAGCCAAATACAGAGGCTGTCCATGTCCCAAAAGATTACTTAGAGTTTGCACCCAAGCCGGACCGTTTTCTGCTGAAAAATTAGCTATTGTAATAGGCAAAAGCAACAATGAACTTGCAAAAATCGGAGGAATAACGCCAGTTGGATTAATTTTCAAAGGCAAGTGAGAACTTTCAGCAGCCGTCATTCTCATACCCATTTGACGTTTTGGATATTGGATAATAATTTTTCTCTGAGCACGTTCAACAAGAACGATAACATAAATCAGAACCAATACCATAACAAGCAACAAAGCAATCACGCCTAAAGACATAGATCCGACACGACCTAATTCAAATGTTTGAGCCAAAGCAGCAGGAATATTAGCAATAATACCAACGGTAATAATCAACGAAGAACCATTACCAACGCCGCGAGAAGTGATTTGTTCACCAAGCCAAACAATAAACATTGTTCCGCCGACTAAAGAAACAACCGTTGTAAAAATAAATACAAAACCAGGATTTACAACAGCAGAAACACCGGCACTACCTGTCATGCTTTGCAACCCGACAGCAATACCATATCCTTGAACAATGGTAATCAACACCGTCAAATAACGTGTCATTTGAGTAACCTTGCGATGACCTGCTTCGCCTTCTTTTTTCAAAGCGGCTAAAGAAGGGATAACGGATTGTCCAAGCTGAATAATAATTGACGCCGAAATATAAGGCATAATATTCAATGCAAATATAGTCATACGTTCCAACGCACCACCGGCAAACATATTAAACATTCCCAAAATTCCACCGGAATTACGAGCAAAAATATCAGACAGAACATGAGGATCAATTCCGGGCAAAGGAATAAAAGTTCCCAAACGAAAGACAATTAAAGCCAAGACTGTAAACCAAAGTCTTTTTTTCAATTCATCAGCTTTGCTAAAAGCGGCAAAATCCATATTTGATGCCATTTTTTCGGCTAAAGATACCATTTTTATAACCCTATAAAATTTAAATAAGAACACGGGCAAAAGCCCAATAAGCTAAGATATTAATACACTAAAAAAAATTTAATTCAACTATTTTGTAAAGACATACACGAAATATTGCAAAAAGAGAAAATTATTGACTCTCAAACAGAGATAATATATACGAAACAAGACAAAATAATTATTAATTTAAATTATACAATTATGGATAAGAAACAACACGCTTTAAATTTATGCAAAATTTTAGGCAAAATAAAAGACTTAAAAAGAACGGGATGGATAAGACGTAATGTAAGTTTACCGGAAAGTGATGCCGATCACATGTTTTCAGCAACTTTTTTAACCTTGATACTGACTCCGCAAAATTTAAACAAACAACGATGTCTGGAACTTGTACTTTGCCATGACATTCAAGAAATTTATTCGGGAGACCCTGTCCCCGGAGAAAAAGCGGATAAAGAAAAACATCAAGCAGAAAGTGAAGCCATCAATCGAATAGCTTCAGAATTAGACTTTCCTTACCTTAAAGAACTCTTTGAAGAATTTGAAGCTCAAAAAACACCGGAGGCAAAATTTGCAAAGATTATAGACAAGCTGGATACCGCAATATCTGCTTATTACTATGATTCGACTCAAAGAACCAATATGCCATTGGAAAAAGAATTTTTCGCCCACGCTATTAAAGAAATTGAAAAAATTGACAGTCCATACAAAAACATCAGTCTGGAAATTTTACAAAGTTTAAGCGAGAAATAATTCAAAAAAAAACATCTAAACAACAGTGTTTAGATGTTTTTTATATTTTACTATATTCCAATTATGTAAGTCCCCCAAACTGAAAATTAATGCACCGTCTTATAATCCATGAAATAAATCAATCACAAATGATATTTTTATCACTCTATAAATTCAAAACACAATCTTCAAACTTAAACATTCGCATTATGCTCCTATTTTTTCCCTAAAAGCTAAACAAAAAATCGTTAGGTATCACGAACAAAAAAAGCGGAGACCTAAGTCCCCGCCATATATTGCTACAATATCACCTAAGCAATAGTAACCTTACCACCAGCTTTTTCAACAGCATTAATAGCTGCTTGAGAAGCCGAATTAACAGTAATTGTAATACTTGCTGTAAGTGCACCTCTCGCCAAAAGACGAACACCATCTAAAGTTTTACTGATAATATTAGCCTTCAACAAAGCTTCAACATTGATTTCATTAGATGACAATTTTCCGGCATCAATAGCTTTTTGAATTGTATCCAAATTAACAACAGCAAAGGTTTTTGCAAAGTGATTTTTAAAACCGCGTTTAGGAAGTCTGCGGTAAACAGGCATCTGTCCACCTTCGAAACCGTTTACAGCAACGCCAGAACGTGCTTTTTGCCCCTTCTGACCTTTACCGGCAGTTTTTCCGGAGCCGCTACCGATACCACGAGCAACACGCTTACGCGATTTGCGAGCACCTTCGTTATCTCTAATTTCATTAAGTTTCATTGTTTTTCACCTAATCTTTATAATCAACTCAAATCAAACTTAAGGAAAACTGCTATAAAAAAATCAATAACAGTTTTCCAATAAAGTTATTCTTCTACCTTAACCAAATGGCTGACTTTTTTAATCATACCACGAATAGCCGGAGTATCTTCCAAAGTACTTGTTTTTCCAACCTTTGTTAAGCCCAAACCAAGCAAAGTTGCTTTTTGAGTATCGGGATGACCGATTGTACTTTTAATTTGAGTTACTTTTATTGTCTTATTAGCCATCGATTAAGCCTCCTCTTTTTCCATTTTAACATTTGAAGAGTTTTCGCGACGACTTACAATATCACCGACTTTCTTACCACGTTTTGCAGCAACCATTCTCGGAGAATTGATAGACTGCAAAGCATTAAATGTAGCCTTAATCATGTTGTAAGGATTATTAGATCCCAAAGACTTAGCAACGACATCTTGAACGCCCAAGGCTTCAAAAATAGCGCGCATAGGACCACCGGCAATAACACCGGTACCGGCAGGAGCTGTTCTCAAAATAACTTTTCCAGCACCAAAGACGCCTTTGACATCATGATGAAGGGTTCTTCCTTCACGAAGAGGAATACGAACCATATTCTTTTTAGCTTCATTTGTAGCCTTAGTAATTGCATCAGGAACTTCCGTAGCTTTACCGGAACCGAAGCCGACACGACCTTTCTGATCACCAACGACAACGACTGCGGCAAAAGACATATTACGGCCACCTTTAACAGTTTTGGCAACACGATTAATATGAACCAATCTTTCGACTAATTCTTCTTTCTTTTCTGCTTTACGACGATCTGCAACTTGTGCCATTTTAACTCTCCTAGAACTTCAAACCAGCAGCGCGCGCAGCGTCAGCCAATGCTTTAACACGACCGTGATAGATATAGCCGCCTCTATCAAAAACGACTTCACTAACACCACTCTTTGCTGCACGTTCAGCAATAGCCTTACCAATAACGCTAGCAGCTTCAATAGTAGACGACTTTTTCAGATTTTCTCTGATTTCTTTATCCAAAGTAGAAGCAGAAACAACAGTTGTACCTTTAATATCGTCAATAATCTGCGCGTAAATATGCTTACCACTGCGAAAAACAGACAATCTGGGTTTTCCGTTGGCAGCGTTTTTCAAAGCAGTTCTTACGCGAGCTTTTCTTTTTTCAAATAATTCTCTTGGCGTATTCATTTACTTATCCTTATTTTTTCTTACCTTCTTTACGACGGATATATTCGCCTTCAAATTTAATGCCTTTACCTTTATAAGGTTCAGGTTTTCTATATACACGAATATTTTGAGCAGTCTGACCGACAAGCTGTTTATCAGCACCGGAAATTGTCAACTGCGTCGGACTTGTGCAGGTAATAGTAATTCCTTGAGGAATTTCAAAATTTACATCATGAGAAAAGCCTAAAGTCAAAACGAGTTCACGTCCTGCAACACGAGCTTTGTAACCAACACCAATCAATTCCAGATTCTTTTTAAATCCTTCATGAACACCTTTAACAATTGTATTGATTTCAGCTCTTGTTGTTCCCCACAAAGCACGAGCCGTTTTAGACTGAGACAAAGGAGAAACCGTAACTTTTCCATCTTCCAACTTCACACTAACATGTGAAGCATCAAATTTAACAGTTAATTCACCTAATTTACCTTTAGCTTTGACAACATCATTTTCAATAGCTACGGTAACATCGCTAGGGATAACAACAGGATATTTACCAATTCGAGACATCCATTTTCTCCCTTAAAATACTTGACAAAGAATTTCGCCGCCGACATTAGCTTTACGAGCTTCATTATCACTCATAACTCCTTGAGGAGTAGAGATAATAGAAATTCCTAAGCCATTATAGACTCTGGGCAAATCTTTAACTGAAGAATAAACTCTTCTGCCCGGAGTTGATACGCGGTAAATTTCAGTTATAACCGAAGTACCTTCATGATACTTTAATTTAATGTGAAGTTCATCAATACCGGCTTTTACATTAACTTTTTCATAACCAGAAATGTAGCCTTCTTTTTTCAAAACTTCTAACACATTCTCACGCAAGCGAGAAGCAGGAGTAACCACCTCAAGTTTCTTCGCTCTTTGTGCGTTACGAATGCGAGTGAGCATATCGCCCAAAGGATCAGACATAGACATAGTCTTAAAACCTCCCTACTACCAGCTTGATTTAACTAAACCAGGAATTTCGCCAAAACTTGCCATTTCTCTTAACTCATTGCGGCAAAGACCAAATTTCCGGTAAACACCACGTGAACGACCTGTAATTTTGCAACGGTTTCTAATTCTAACGCGAGCAGAATTACGAGGTAATTCAGCCAATTTCAAATTAGCATTATATCTCTCTTCCGGAGATGCATTTTTGTCATTAGCAATTTTCTTTAATTTAAGACGACGATTAGCATACTTCTCAGCCATCTTAACTCTTTTCAAGTTTCTATAAATTGAACTTGTTTTTGCCATTTGTAAACTCTCCGTTATTTCTTGTAGGGTAAGTTGAAAGCAGTCAGAAGGAACTTTGCTTCTTCATCTGTCTTAGCTGAAGTACAAATTACAATATCCATACCTCTAACATTTTCAACTTTTTCATAGTTAATTTCAGGAAAGATGATTTGCTCTTTAATACCGAAAGCAAAATTACCTCTACCATCAAAGTTTTTACCGGTAATACCGTGAAAATCTCTGATTCGTGGCAAAGCCATATTAATCAATCTTTCCAAGAATTCATACATTCTATCAGAACGAAGAGTAACTTTACATCCAATAGGCATATCTTCTCTTAACTTAAAAGTTGCAATTGATTTGCGTGCCTTTGTTAAAACAGGTTTTTGTCCTGCAATTAAAGCCATTTCATCAAGAGCATTATTAAGTTTTTTCTTGTCTGTTACAGCGTCGCCGACACCCATATTCAAGACAATTTTCGTCAATTTAGGAATCTCATGTGGGTTTTTGTAACCGAATTTTTCCACAAGAGATTTCTTAATGACATCGTTATATAATTTTTCAAAATTAGTCATTAGATTTTCCCTTACTTATCGATTACTTCACCGGATTTACGAGCGACGCGTACTTTTTTCCCATCAACATTTTTATAGCCAATTTTAGATGCCCTATTTGTTTTTGGATCTACAATAGCAACATTAGATACATTAATGGGAGCTTCTTTAGTTACAATACCGCCAGGGTTAGTTTGGCTGGGCTTTGTGTGTCTTTTAACAAGATTAACGCCTTGCACAACCACTTTACCTTCTTTAGGCATAGCTTTTACGACTTCTCCGGTTTTTCCTTTGTCATCACCAGACAAAACAATAACCTGGTCACCCTTTTTAATTTTAAGTTTAAGGCTCATTATAAAACCTCCGGTGCTAATGAAATTATCTTCATAAATTTCTTCGCACGCAGTTCTCTTGTAACAGGCCCAAAGATACGTGTACCGATAGGTTCACCATCTTTGTTAATAAGAACTGCAGCATTAGAGTCAAAACGAATAACACTACCGTCTTTACGTCTAATATCGCTTGCTGTGCGAACGATTACAGCTTTATGGACGTCACCTTTTTTTACACGTCCTTTTGGCATAGCGTCTTTTATAGAAACAACTATGACATCACCGACCGTTGCATGCATTCTCTTGGACCCGCCAAGAACTTTAATGCACTGCACCTGACGTGCACCGGAATTATCGGCAACATCTAGGTTGGTTTGCATCTGTATCATTTCTTACATTCCTTCTCTTTTAGGCGTTATCAACGATGACAGTCCAAGTTTTTGTTTTAGAATAAGGTTTAGATTCGACAATAGAAACCTTATCACCAACTTTGAACTGATTATTTTCATCATGAGCCGCATATTTTTTGCTTCTCTTGACGAACTTTCTATAAACAGGGTGCATAACTTGACGTTCAACGCTGACGACGACAGTTTTATCCTGTTTATCACTTACAACAACACCTTGAAGAATTCTTTTAGGCATATCTTTTCTCCCTAACTATTCTTCTTAAGCTCATTAATGAGCGTGTTGATTTTAGCTATTTCACGACGGACATTTCTTATTACCGCAGTATTTTGTAATTGTCCAGTAGATTGTTGGATTCTCAGATTAAATTGTTCTTTTTTAGCTTCAATCAATCTTGTTTCCAACTCATCCAGTGACATAGCGCGAAGATCTTTTGTTTTAACCATATTATTCTTCTCCTAAATCAGAGTTCAGACGTTTTACAAACTTAGTTTTAATACCAAGTTTAGCGGCGCCGAGAGCAAAAGCAGTACGTGCAGTTGCTTCATCGATATCACCGGCTTCAAAAATAATACGTCCGGGTTTAACTCTTGCGCACCAATATTCAATAGAACCTTTACCTTTACCCATACGAACTTCGGCAGGTTTATCAGATACTGGAACATCAGGAAAAATTCTAATCCATAATCTTCCGGCTCTTTTCATTTCTCTGGTAATAGCACGTCTTGCGGCCTCGATTTGGCGAGCAGTAACGCGATCAGGAGAAAGAGCCTTCAATCCATATGAACCGAAACTTAATTCAGAACCGCCTTTAGCCAAGCCGTGAATACGACCTTTATGCTGTTTACGGAACTTCAATCTTTTAGGACATAACATAATTCTACAACCTCATGATTATTTCTGTTCAGCCAACTTTTTGTCTTGAGCCATAGGATCATGAGCCATAATTTCGCCCTTGTAGATCCAAACCTTAACACCGCAAGCGCCATAAGTTGTATGAGCCGTAGATGTTGCGTAATCAATATCTGCACGCAATGTATGCAAAGGAACGCGTCCTTCACGATAATATTCCGTACGAGCGATTTCAGCACCACCCAAACGTCCTGAACAACTAACTTTAATACCTTCTGCGCCAAGGCGTAAGGCCGATTGCATAACTCTTTTCATAGCACGACGGAAAGCAACACGGCGTTCCAACTGTTGAGCTACAGAATCAGCAACCAACTTAGCATCTAATTCTGGTTTACGGACTTCCAAGATATTGAGTTGAACTTCAGAATCAGTTAATTTTTGAATTTCCTTTCTTAAGTTTTCAATATCTTGACCCTTTTTACCAATAACGACACCGGGTCTTGCTGAATGAATGGTTACGCGAGCTTTCTTAGCCGGACGTTCAATAACAATACGACTAATACCAGCTTGAGCTAATTTATCTTTTAAAAATTCTTTAATTTTCAAGTCTTCGTGGAGATAATCGGTGAACTTATCATCTGCATACCAACGAGAGTCCCAAGTGCGATTAACACCTAAACGAAGACCTGTAGGATTTACTTTTTGTCCCATTATATTACTCCCCACGCTCTGTTACAACGATAGTCAAGTTAGAGAACGGCTTCAAAACGCGAGCGCCTCTACCGCGACCACGTGCGTGCATACGTTTCATTACTAAACCTTTACCGACATAAGCTTCACTAACATAAAGTTTATCGATATTTAACTGATGATTATTTTCAGCATTAGCGATAGCAGATTGCAAAACGCTAAGAGCTGTTTTTGCGATTCTCTTCTTAGAGAAGCTCAATTCAGCAACAGCTTTTTCAGCCGTCAAACCGCGAATTGACTGAGCAACTAAGTTTAGCTTACGAGGAGAAGTACGAATAGAATCACAATAAGCCATAGCCTGATTTGCATCTACTCTTCTAGACATTTTACTTTTACTCATAATTAACCTCTCTTAGCTTTCTTATCGCCACCATGACCAGAGAATGTACGAGTTGGGGCAAATTCACCAAATTTATGGCCAACCATATCTTCTGTAACAAGGACAGGAATAAATTTATGACCATTGTGAACACCAAAAGTCAAACCGACAAACTGAGGAAGCATAGTAGATCTGCGAGCCCAGATTTTAATAACTTCATTACGACCTGAATTTCTCGCTGTTTCAGCTTTCTTAAGAAGATAGCCGTCAACAAAAGGTCCTTTCCATACGGAACGTGTCATTAGCTTTTCTCCTTATTTCTTTTTATTTTCATGACGAGATCTCATAATAAAGCGATCTGTCTTTTTGTTAGAACGAGTTTTATAACCCTTAGTAGGTTTACCCCAAGGTGTAGTCGGATGACGACCACCGGAAGTGCGACCTTCACCACCACCCATAGGATGGTCAACAGGGTTCATAGCGACACCGCGAGAAACCGGACGATTACCTAACCAACGATTACGACCGGCCTTACCCAACATTCTATTTTGATTATCAGGATTAGAAACGGCCCCAACGGTTGCTAAGCATTCTTCACGAACGATTCTCAATTCCCCAGAACTTAATTTCAACTGAGCATAACCGGCATCTTTACCAACGAGTTGAGCATAACAACCTGCGGAACGAACAAGTTGTCCACCTTTACCGACTTTCAATTCGATGTTGTGAACAATAGTACCGACAGGCATACTCTTCAAGGGCATTGCATTACCGGGTTTAATATCAGCTTTAGCAGCAGAAATAACCTTATCTCCGGCTTTTAATCTTTGTGGAGCCAAGATATAAGATTTTTCGCCATCGCTATAACTAATCAAAGCGATAAAAGCAGAGCGATTCGGATCATATTCGATTCTCTCGACAGTTGCTTCTGCATCAAATTTATTACGTTTAAAGTCAATAATACGAAGTTTGCGTTTATGACCGCCACCGATTCGACGACTTGTAACGTGTCCAAAATTATCACGCCCACCGGACTTAGTAAGTCCAATTGTCAAAGACTTCTCTGGGGCACCTTTATACAGCTCTGAACGATCAACGATAACGAGCTGACGAAGTCCTGCAGATGTGGGCTTATAGTTTTTCAAAGCCATGTCTTAAATTCCTGTTGTAACATCAATATTTTGACCTTCGGCAAGAGTAACAACTGCCTTTTTGTAGTCAGAACGCTGACCAACAAAACCTTTGAAGCGTTTTTCTTTACCGAACTGACGAACTGTATTCACTTTTGTTACTTTTACATTAAAAATGGTTTCAACAGCAGCTTTAACATCATCTTTTGTCGCTGACAAAGGAACCATAAAAGTAACCTTTCCGGCTTCGGAAGAAACCATTGATTTTTCAGTGATTACAGGACGAACCAATGTATCGTACATTTTAGCAGTAACATTGTTTGCTGATTTTTTTGATTTTATCATTTCAATCTATCCTCTAAGCAACTAACTGCATCTTTAGTCAACACTAATTTGTCTTTTCTCAAGATGTCGTAGACATTAGCACCAATAGTAGGCAAAACATCAACATTTGCAATATTTCTGGTAGCCAATGCAAAGTTTACATCAACGTCTTTACCATCAATAAACAAGCAATTTTTCAACCCGCAGACTTCCAATTTAGCTTGTAAATCTTTTGTTTTAGGAGCTGACAATTTTGCTTCGTCAATAATGATAAGATTACCCTCTTTAGCTTTAGCAGAAAGGGCTGTTTTCAAACCAAGTTTTCTAAATTTCTTGGTTAATTCGTGTGAATGATCACGAACAACTGGACCAAACACAACACCACCTTTTCTAAATTGCGCACCTTTACGAGAGCCTTGACGAGCATTACCGCTACCTTTTTGTTTAAACGGTTTAGCCGGTGTCAAAGACACTTCGGAACGACCTTTAGTTTTGTGGTTTCCAGATTGTAATCTGGCTAATTGCCAATTAACAACTCTGTGAAGAATATCGGCACGAACTTCCAGACCAAAAATAGCATCATTCAATTCGATTGAACCAACATTCTGATTATCTAAATTTAAGATGTCCTGTTTCATATTTTCAATCCTTAATGATTATGCATTATCAGCTGTAGTTTCAGCTTTAGCTGCAACAGGTTCATCAGACTTTTTCAAGCCAGCCGGCAAAGGCAATTCAACAGGGCTTGACATTTTAACGGCATCAGTTATGCGAACCCATGCATTTTCAGCACCAGGAACACCACCTTTAACCATAATCAAACCTTTAGAAGCATCAACAGCAACAACCTTTAAGTTTTGAACAGTAACGCGTTCATCACCCAAGTGTCCAGCCATTTTTTTACCTTTGAATACTTTACCCGGATCTTGTCTTTGTCCTGTAGAACCGTGAGAACGGTGAGAAATAGACACACCATGTGTTGCTTCCAAACCGGCAAAGTTGTGGCGTTTCATAACACCGGCAAAACCCTTACCTTTTGATGTTGAACAAACATCAACATATTGGCCGGGAACAAAGTGTTCTACAGACAATTCATTACCGACAGAAAGCAAGCAATCTTCAGAAACTCTGAATTCAGCAAGTTTTTTCATCGGTTCAACATTTGCTTTTGCAAAATGACCTTTAAGCGGTTTAGATACATTTTTTAACTTTACGGCACCTGTACCAAGTTGCACAGCTGTGTATCCATCACGCTCTTTAGTTCTAACATCAACAACTTTTAAGCCTTCAACACTTAAAACCGTGACTGGAACATGTGTTCCGTCAGCTTCAAAAATGCGAGACATTCCAAGTTTTTTTGCGATTAGACCCGTACGCATTAT
Organism: uncultured Alphaproteobacteria bacterium; assembly: GCA_944390275.1. Taxonomy (GTDB): domain Bacteria; phylum Pseudomonadota; class Alphaproteobacteria; order RF32; family CAG-239; genus HGM16780. The sequence goes on along the minus strand of CALXPL010000001.1, from coordinate 404,033 downwards.
TATTATTTCCTTTTTCAATTGGTTGACCTTATCTTTCAAAAGCCAACATTGTTTTATAACATTACTTTCCTTACGGAATTTCAAAAATTACAGAGAATTTCTCTGAAAAGGTAGAAACTAAAGTTTAATTTCTACATTAACACCGGCAGCCAAATCTAACTTCATAAGAGCATCAACGGTTTGCGGTGTTGGATCAACAATATCAAGAAGTCTCTTATGAGTACGAATTTCGAACTGTTCACGAGATTTTTTATCAACGTGAGGAGAACGGTTTACCGTAAACTTCTCGATTTGAGTTGGAAGAGGGATTGGACCTCTAACATTTGCGCCTGTTCTTTTAGCTGTATGAACAATTTCTTTTGTAGAAGCATCGAGCAAACGATGATCAAAAGCTTTCAGGCGAATTCTAATATTTTGTGTATCAATCATTCAAAACAATCCTGTTATAACTAGATGCATTTTATCATCTAAAATTAAACTCTGTAAACCAAAGCAAAAATGCCGGATTACCATAAAAACAGCACATAAATAAAGGGCAGATTCTACCCATTTACTCTGAACTGTGCCATCTTGTATCATAGACAAACAAACTTTGCAAGTAAAAAATGCACAAAAGCGCAAAAATATTTTCTTCTACTTCCGACTCAGAGTCATATTGAGTCAATTCAACGAGTCTCTTATCAATAAAAAAAAGAGTCTTGCGAACTTTATTTTTAGACAAATACCGCTAAAAGAGTCAAAAGCCACAAATACAAAAAGCATTTCCTTTCATAAATAAGAGAAATGCTTTAAAACCTCGAAAAACAACATATTGAAATTAAATATCAAGAAATGGAGGCATCTGTTTTCGTTTAAAAGCCATTTTTTCGTATTGTGTAAGGATACGACTAACTAAAACTTCATCATAACCTTTATCAACAATTTCATTAATATTTTTACCTTCATCAATAAAGGCTTTTAAGACTTTATCCAATAGCGGATATGGGGGCAAACTATCCTCATCTTTTTGCCCCAAGCTTAGTTCAGCACTCGGCGCACGAACTAAAACTTCCGAAGGGAAAACGCGATTTTTCTGATTGCGCCATTTTGCAAGTTCAAATAAATCAGACTTATACATATTAGCAAGAGGAGCCAATCCTCCGCAGGTATCACCATAAAGCGTGCAATATCCCATTGCCGCTTCTGACTTATTACCGCAACATAAAACAAGTCCGCCAAATTGATTAGAAAAAGCCATCAATAATTTGCCTCTTTCACGAGCCTGCAAATTTTCAAGAACAATATTCTTCGGTTTTTCTCCCCAAGTCTTATACAAAAAATCAAACTGATTATCGACAATAGGCTGAATATCAATTTCATGATAATCAAGGTGATTTAACATAGCAAGTTCACGGGCAATATCAACGCTTAAACGTGAAGTGTACTTGGTTTTCATCATCAATGCTTTAACATTTTCGCCACCAAGAACTTCCGCAGCAAGAACGCTTACGATTGCCGAATCAAGACCTCCTGAAAGGCCCAAAATAACTTTATGAAATCCGCTCTCTTTACAATAATCACGCAAGCCGGTTTTTAACTTATTCCAAATTTTTTCCATAACTATCTCCTCAAAAAACTTACTTCATTTACTCAAATGATAACACATATTACATTTCCTTGCCTTTTTGGAACAAATTAAACTGACATTTTTTTTCATTCAAAATCATGCGAAAAAACTGTTGGGATGTCATCATATGCAAGAAACCGGCATCAATAGCTTTCTGATAAACAGGTTTCTGAAGAATCTCAGGCATTTGCTGATTAGCCCCCAGACACAAATCATCTAAAATCGTAACATTTGCACCACGCTGTAAAAAACCATTCATTGCTTGTTTAACACAAATATCAGAAAGGACACCGCTTAAATAAACATCCTTTCCTTTCCAGTTTTGCTGTAAAAGAGCATAAGTTTTTTCCTCATTCCATAAATTTGTGGTAGATTTATAAATATTAATCACCGGAATATTATCTTTAAATTCTGCAGCCTTTTGCCACCCCCAAGTACCATAAACCGTATGCAAAGGAAAAGATTCCGCTTCCTTCGTTTGAGAATAAGTTTCCTCAAAATGAGTATCCGCAGCATCAATTATTTTTGTAAACATACCTTTTTGTAAAGATTGATTAAAACGTTTATGACGAACAATCAATTCCGGACTATTAATCGTTAAATTGCCATCAGAGGCAACAAAATCATTTTGAAAATCAATTCGAACTAAAATGCGTTCTTTCATAACAGAAACTCCTTAGGCTTATCAGGTTAAAAAGTCTCTCTTTCATAAGCCCTGCGAAAGACGAAGACCAATAAAAATTTAAATAATTGCTTTTTTCTTGTAGAAATGTTCTTCAATTAAATGATAATTTTCGGGATGAATAAAATTTTTCCAGCGAGCATCTCCAAATTTAAGCATATCACGAACCATAGATCCAGTAACAAAAGGAAAATTAGGATTAGTTCGGTCAATTAACTCAATATGATGAAACGCCGACTTAAACCAATGAGCATCATAATCGCTTCCGGCAAAATAAACATCAGGCTTTGGCAAGTCAGGAAAAGTTTCAACCATAAAATCCAAAACATACTCAGCCCATTCAGCCGGATTATTAATATCAAATAATCCGATAATTTTTAAACGACTATACTCTGAACGGCTGCGGTAAACGTTTTGAATCATTTTTTTTCTTGTCGTATAATTAAGAGGGTTGCGTTCTGTTCCCTGCTCTTGAATAGATCCGAGAATAACAGTAACAAACTCACATTTTTTGAGCATATCATCAATAATTTCTGCATGACCGATATGAAAAGGTTGTGCCCGCATAACCGCAAGCCCGTGCTTATAGAAATAAGACATAAAAAAACTCCTTAAATTCAGGAGCCACATATAAGAAGGATGAGAAAAACTCTCAAAATATCTTAACTTGGCTCAGTTTAACACCGTTCTTCATCCATAAGCCCTTCGGATGACAAGAACAGAATTGAGAATAATACAATAAAAATAAAATTACAATAAAAAAACCCTTCATAATGAACTGTTCCCCAAAAATTGGACAAGTAAAAAAGTCCCGGGGGAAAGTTAAATGGAATTAAGCAAATGGCATCGGCGCTGAGCCGGTGTCATTTTGTTTAAGTTCCATTGATAACGTTCATTATTATAATAATAGATATAATTTTCAACTTTAGACTTTACTTCTTCAAAGGTTTGGCATGATTTGAGATCAATTTCGTCCTTCATATGCCCGAAGAAACTTTCAATCGGTGCATTATCTAAGCAATTTCCTTTTCTGGACATACTTTGCGTAACACCCAATTCTTTGAGTTTATTGACATATAGTGGGTGTGTATAATGCCAACCTTGGTCGGAATGAATGATTAGATTTTTACAATTTTTATTTCTTAAAAACTTATCAAACTCTCCGTAAGTTGCGTAATAATCAAGTTTATTACTGATGTTAAAAGCGACGATTTCCTTTGTGGCTAAGTCCTTGGTTGCACATAAATAGGCTCGCTGTCCACCTTTATAAAACAAATAACTGATATCGGTTGAATAAACTTTATCCGGTTGTTCTACCTTAAAATTCTGTTTCAGCAAGTTAGGAGCCGTCCGATGTTCCAAACCTTTCTTAAACAATACATTATATGGATTTTTCTTGCGAACCTTAGTTATTAAACCGTATTGTTTCTTTATACGCGCTATCTTTTTTAGATTTGCCACAACTCCATATTTATTGCGCAAAATCATTGCGATTGTCCGAATGCCTGCTTTTTGATGCTTGGCGTAAAATATTGCTTCAATTAATCGCAAAAGACCCTTGTCTTTCATTATTTTATCAAGGCAGTGCTTTTGTTGGTAATAATATGAACTCTTGGGTATTTGCATTATTTTACAGATGTTTTGACTGGAAAATCCTAATCTCTTTCCCTTGGATACAACTTTTATTAATTCTTGTTTTTGTATTGTTCCAAGGGCTCTAGTTTTTTTAAGAATTCATTCTCCAATTCAAGATAAGCCACCCTCCTGCGCAGCTCTTCCAAACTCATTTCGGAAATCGGTTTGTTCATGTTTGCTGTCGGACGACCTCGTTTAGGCGTATCTTTTCTTTTTGATATACGACGCCAGCGTTTCATGTTGTCTTTGGCATAATCTCCCGAGTTTAACCAATCCGGTATCCCGGCTTCTGCAAAAATCTGTTTGGCGCTTTTGCCTTCTTCATCATGCTCCCTTACGACTCTGCTCTTAAATTCTTCGCAAAATTCAACATTGCTGTTTAGCTCTTTCAAAATATTGGGATTCTTTTCTAGTTCTAAACGTTCTTCTTCTGTAAATATTCGTCTCTTCATGTCTTGTCCCTTCATCTATATAGTGAGTATAAAAAATTATCCCGAAAATTGCTATCGCAATCTTCGGGACTTTTTTTACTGTCCAACTTTCGGGGGACAGTTCATAAAGAAGGGTAAAAAATTAATGCATTAACAATTCGTGCCAATCAGATGAAACATGATAACGAGAAGTGTACAAATACAGAATTAAACAAACAAATTTCTGTAAAGAAATTTCTTCACATTCTAGCTGATTTATACTTTCACTTATTTTTGCACGAACACAAAAATGATACCATTTTGTTTGTTCTAAAAGTTCATGATAGAAAGCAAAACGTTCCATTTTTTTTTCAACATCATGTTGCAGAGTTTCTACTTGCTCATTATTGCAACAAAATTTTTCTAGCCATTCCGGCAAAGTCCGATACACTTTATCTTGCAACAACTGATAATTATAACGTGCCATCTGAGCGGACGTAACCGGATCAACCGACAAAATATAAACTTTGTTTTGAGAAAAACCGGCATAATAATCCAACAAACTGCGTTCTAAAACATTTTTAGCCTTTTGAAGATAATCAACTTGCCCATTAACAGCAACGACATCGAAAACTTCCTTCATAAAAACTTTTGGAAAAGTATTACTCATAATAATAAAATTAATATATTAATAAACCTAAAAATAACAAAACGGCTATTGCAATATCACATTTTCAAAAAAAATCAAGAAAAAATTCTATGCTCTAAAATTCTTATAGAGCAGCTTCAGCAAATTATCCAATTACAAAAAAAATAGGACTTGTTTTCACAAGCCCTATTTTTTTACTCACTTAAAAATTAAGCGTTTTTTGCTTTAACTTTATCAGCCACATCTTTAGGAACTTCAGCATAATGATCAAAGACCATTGTAAACTGAGCACGTCCTTGTGAAAGTGAACGTAAAGTATTAACATAACCAAACATATTGGCTAAAGGCACACTGGCATCAATAACGCGGGCATTAGCTCTTTGATCCATACCGTTAACTAAACCACGGCGAGAATTCAAATCACCAATAATATCACCCATGTATTCTTCCGGTGTAACAACTTCAACCTTCATAATTGGTTCCAAAAGTTTCGGATTAGCTTGACGCATACCCTCACGGAAAGCCGCACGCGCTGCAATTTCGAAACACATTACATTAGAGTCGACTTCGTGATAAGCACCATCATAAAGATTACATTTAACACCCGTTACCGGATATCCGGCAATTACACCGGCATCCATAGCAGAACGCAATCCTTTTTCAACACCAGGGATGTATTCTTTAGGAACATTACCACCCACAACTGTATTTTCAAATTCAAATCCTGTATAACCGGGAATCGGTTCAAATTTAATTTTAACTTTTGCGAATTGACCGGCACCACCTGATTGCTTTTTATGTGTATATTCAATATCACAAGGAGCGGTAATTGTTTCGCGATAAGCAACTTGAGGTTCACCGACATTACATTCAACTTTGAATTCACGTTTCAAACGATCAACAATAATTTCGAGGTGAAGTTCACCCATACCTTTAATAATTGTTTGACCGGAATCCGGATCAGAAGAGACTTTGAAAGAAGGATCTTCCATTGCCAGACGAGACAATGCCAAGCCCATTTTTTCAACGTCGGCTTTTGTTTTTGGCTCAACAGCCAATTCAATAACAGGATCAGGGAAAACCATGTTTTCCAAAACAATCGGATGAGACTGATCACATAAGGTATCACCGGTTGTCGTATCTTTCAAACCTGCCAAAGCAATAATATCGCCGGCATTAGCTTCTTTCAAATCTTCACGCTTATTAGCATGCATCAAGAGCATACGACCGACACGTTCTTTTTTATCTTTAACAGAGTTATAGACATAAGAACCGGCACTCATTGTTCCTGAATAGATACGTGTAAACGTTAAAGAACCAACAAAGGGGTCATTCATGATTTTGAAAGCCAAAGCAGCTAAAGGTTGATCATCAGCCGGATGTCTGACTTCCTCTTTATCGGTATCTGGATTAACGCCAACAATAGAAGCAATATCGACCGGAGAAGGCAAATAATCGACAACAGCATCCAACAAAGGTTGCACACCTTTATTTTTGAAAGCCGTTCCGCAAAATACAGGAACAAAATCTTGAGCTAAAGTACCTTTACGAATGCATTTTTTCAATGTTTCGACAGATACTTCATTGCCTTCAAGATAATCGTTCATGGCATTTTCATCTTCTTCAACAGCCATTTCAACTAATTCGTGATGATATTTTTCAGCTTTTTCTTTCAAATTAGCTGGAATTTCTTGGATTTCGATAGGAGAATCAGCTGTATCACCGGTATAGATGATTGCTTTCATTTCCAATAAATCGACGACACCACGAAAATCAGCTTCAGCTCCGATAGGCAATTGCAAAGCTAAAGGACGAGCTCCCAATCTATCAACAATCATATCAAGACAACGATAGAAGTTAGCCCCGATTCGATCCATTTTATTACAAAAACAAATACGAGGTACGCCATATTTATCAGCTTGTCTCCAAACTGTTTCTGACTGTGGTTCAACACCGGCAACAGAATCGAAAACCGTAATTGCACCATCCAAAACGCGCAAAGAGCGCTCTACTTCGACAGTAAAATCGACGTGTCCGGGAGTATCAATGATATTGATTCGATGACCTTTCCAAAAACAAGTTGTAGCCGCAGAGGTAATTGTAATACCGCGTTCTTGTTCTTGTTCCATCCAGTCCATAGTAGCGGCACCTTCATGGGTTTCACCGATTTTATGGTTAACACCGGTATAATATAAAATACGTTCAGTAGTCGTAGTTTTACCGGCATCAATGTGAGCCATAATACCGATATTTCTATACATTTCCAATTTATGTGTACGAGCCATTGTGTTTTCCCTGAAATAGAATTAAAATTTGAAGTGAGAGAAAGCCTTATTAGCTTCAGCCATTTTATGAGTATCTTCACGTTTTTTAACGGCAGTACCTTTATTAGCAAAAGCATCCAAAAGCTCGTTAGCCAATCTTTCTGTCATTGTTGTTTCTGAACGTTTGTGTGCAGCACCAACAATCCAACGGATAGCCAAAGCCTGACGACGTTCTGGTCTAACTTCTGAAGGAACTTGATAAGTTGCACCACCAACACGACGAGAACGGACTTCGACCATTGGTTTAACATTTTCAATAGCTTCATTAAATACAGTCAAAGCATCTTGCTTAGACTTTTGAGCGATGATATCAAAAGCGGAATAAACAATTTTTTCAGCAACAGCTTTTTTACCATCTTCCATAACATTATTAATAAATTTTGTTACCACAACATTATGATATTTTGCGTCTGGTAACACGATTCTTTTTTCTGCAGTATGACGACGTGACATCTTACATTACTCCTTATTTAGGTCTCTTAGCGCCGTACAGAGAACGACGTTGACGACGTTTAGAAACACCTTGAGTATCCAAGGTACCACGAATGATATGATAGCGAACACCTGGCAAGTCTTTTACACGGCCGCCTCTAATCAGCACCACTGAGTGTTCTTGTAAGTTATGACCTTCACCAGGGATATAGCTGATTACTTCAAAGCCGTTTGTAAGACGAATACGAGCCACTTTACGCAAAGCTGAGTTTGGTTTTTTCGGGGTAGTTGTATAAACCCTTGTACAAACACCGCGTTTTTGTGGGCACGCTTTCAAAGCCGGAACTTTGTTTCTCTTTACTTTGGGTGTTCGTGATTTACGAATTAACTGATTAATTGTAGGCATCACTAATTTCCTTAAAATTACAATATTAATTAAACAGACAAAACCCGATTCACAAACAAAAACATTTTGTGAAACGGAACTAATCTCCATAAAGCCTTGATAAAACAGAAGCTATACAAGATTAACAATACTTTTAATCACTTAAAAGATTGAGAGCATACTAAATATTCTTTTTAATGAAGTCAACAGCTTTTTTACAAAAAAATCAATTTTGAGTCCAAAAAAAGTTAACTTTGTTTTAACACATCGCATACATAATCTTTTAAAAGTGTTTTTATGACTCATTTAAGCAAGTTAACGGGCAAAAAGAGAAAACGCATTTTGGGTCCATTTGAGTCCAAAAGGCAGGAGATAGTACAATATGCTAAAAAGAATAATCTTAACAACAGCATGGCTCATAAGCGGGTGCAGCCATCAACGTATAGCGGAATTTGGCATTATATCTCCGGAAATAACAAACATAACGACAAAACAGCTTGAAAAAGCAAAAATTACAACAAATGTAAGCGGAACAGACACCGCAAAAATATATTTGATTTTTCCAACAGGAACACCAACAATAGAAAATGCTGTACAAAAGGCTCTGCAACAACACGATGCCGACATTTTAACCGAAGTAAAAGTTACCCAAATTCAAAAATGGTACTTACTCTATGGATATAACAGCATTGAAGTAAGAGGGAACGCGATACAACTAGCCCCAATGATAGAAGGAACGTTTAACAATGATTAAAAAATGTCTGCCTACATTTTTAATAATTTTTCTTAGTTGCTGCGGAACTCATCATGGAAATTACGCCGTTATATCATCATCACCAATGAGTTTATACAATTTAGCATCTAACAACGAAATTGTGGCAGAACAAGTCAGTAACTCCGTCGATCAAAGCAAAATACTATTTATTCCACTGAATAAGAAGCCAAAAATTGACAATGCCATAGCAAAAATTGTAAAAAAATATCACGGAGATTACATGACAAACATTAGCATTGAGGAAAAAAGTGTTAGCTTCCTTCCGTTATATCAAAAAATAACTTGGACGATTACAGGAGACATTATACGCGTCCATAAATAAAAAAGACTTGCTTTATAAAAAATAAAAGAATATTTTCAAAAATAATTACAAGCAATAAATTAGGAAAAAAACAATGGAAAATAGTGAAAATCCGGATATCATATCTGCAAAACATACTATTGACAAAGAAATAGAAGCTCTTCGCATTATGGAAAATAACTTAAACGGCAATCTTACCAACGCACTTGACGTTATGCAAAAAACAGAAGGAAGAGTAATCATTACAGGCATGGGAAAATCCGGACATGTTGGAAGCAAAATTGCAGCAACGCTAGCCTCAACAGGCACACCGGCATTTTTTATCCATCCCGGAGAAGCAAGCCATGGTGATTTAGGAATGATAACCGAAAAAGATTGCGTCGTTGCCATATCAAATTCTGGAGAGACAAGAGAACTATCCGATATTATAGTCTATTGTAAACGCTATGGGATTCCATTAATTGGCATCACAAAAAATCCAAACAGTGCTCTGGGAAAAGCTGCCGATATATGGCTGAGCTTGCCCGATGATGGAGAAGCATGCCCCTTGGGATTAGCACCGACATCATCCACAACCGCCACCATGGTTCTCGGCGACATTTTGGCCATAGCACTATTAGAAAGAAAAGGATTTTCAAAAACAGATTTCAAACAACGCCATCCAGGCGGAAAATTAGGAGCCTGCCTACAAAAAGTTTCCGATGTAATGCATAAAGGAGATGAAATTCCGCTTGTACAAGAAGATACACCAATGAAAGAAGCCTTATTAACCATGTCTTCCAAAATGCTTGGATGTGTTGGAATTATTAACAATAAAAATGAACTTGTTGGAATAATTACGGACGGAGATTTGCGTAGAAAGATGTCTCCCGACCTATTAAACAAAACCGCAAAAGAAATTATGACTCAAAATCCTAAAGCCATAAGTGAAGACATTTTAATAGGAGAAGCAATTAATATCATGAACAACACCGGAAAAGGAATTACACAACTTTTCTTATTAGAAAATAAGCATCCCATTGGCATTATTCATATGCACGATTGTTTAAGAATAGGAGTAGCCTAACGCTTTGACAAATCCAAAAAAAATAGATTCATACTTTAACGATACGGGAAAGCATCCGATAACACCGAAAAAGGATACATATTCAAAACATACCCGTATAATAAAGATGATGAAATTGTTATTTCCGAGTATTGCTGCAATTTTACTGGGAATGTTAATTATATTTCCAAAATTAAACCAACAAAAAGATACAATAGCAATAGATATTACTCTCCCCAAAAAAGGAGAGCTCGAAAAATTGCACATGGAAAATACCAATTTCTACATCACAGACAAAGATAATAAAGTAAACAATCTCATAGCCAGCAAGATAGATGAAACCTCTCCCGGTTCTAAACTAATCAAACTTACCAATCCCGAAGGCATAATTCCGGCTTCAAACGGTACCTGGTATAACATAAAATCCCCAATAGGATATTACAATCAAGAACAAAATACCTTACGACTAATAAATAAAGTTGACGTTTTTTACAGCAACGGTATGATAGCTAAAACGGTTGAATTTGACTACGATTTCAAAACAGGAAAAGGAATAAGCACAACACCGGTATCTGCAGAAGGAGATATGGGAACATTAGATTCGGAAGGCATGGAATTTTACAACGACAAAAATTTAATTATATTTACAGGTCACACACAAATAGTCGTTGATGATGAAAAACTTTAAGGAACTGAGCATGAAAAAAAGTACATTAAGCCTAATAATCTTTTTATCGTTTTATAACGTTTCGCATGCCGAAAATATAAATATCTACGCAGACAATAAAGTTGAAGTCCATCAAAATGAACAAAAAATCGTCGCAATAGGAAACGCAGTAGCCAACAAACAAGACAACACAATTTATGCCGATGAAATGAGTGCTTATTACACCAAAAATTCTGCAGGAAAAACAGAATTTAAAACTTTACACGCCAAAGGAAATGTCAGAGCAATTTCGCCAACAAGTAAAGCCTACGGAAATACAATGGATTATGATTTGGAAAAAGAAGAAATTATACTAATTGGCAAACCGGCAAAAATTGAAACCAATAAAGGTGAAATAATTACGGCAGAAGATAAAATAATCTATTATCCCAATCAACAAAAAGCAATAGCGACCGGCAATGTTGTTGCAAAAGATAAAGAAAACACCATATATTCCGATAAAATGATAAGCTATTTTGAAAAAAATGCCAATGGTGATTTAGAAATGAAGCATGTTGACATTTATGATAATGTAAAAATTGTAACTCCTCAAGCAACGGCCACCTCGCTAAAAGGCAACTACATGCCCAACCAATCTCTTGTACACCTATACGATGATGTTGTTATTAATCAAGATGGTAATATCTTAAAAGGAGATTATGCAGAAACGAACTTAAAAACAGGAATAAGCCGCATGATATCAAAACAAAAAAGAGTTTCAGGAGTATTTAAAGAAAAAGAAAAAGAAAAAGAAAAAGAAAAGGAAAAAGCCCCATCTAAAGAAAAAAGCCCCAATTCAGGATTAAAAGAAAATGCAAAATAACCCACACACATCAACGTTAGAAGTATTTAATATCGGAAAAAAATATAAAAACCGTCCGGTTCTCAGAAACGTATCACTAAACGTAAAAAGAGGGGAAGCCGTTGGTTTATTAGGTCCGAATGGAGCCGGAAAAACGACTTGTTTTTATTGTGTAACCGGATTAATTACACCGGATTACGGAGATGTGCACATCGATGGTAAAGATATTACAGATATGCCTATGTATCGCCGAGCACGCATGGGAATAGGTTATTTACCGCAAGAAGCCTCCATTTTTAGAACACTGACCGTTGAAGACAACATCAAGGCAATTTTAGAAATAGTCATAGACAGCATTAGTGAAAGAGAAAACTTATTAGAGCAACTATTATCAGAGTTTTCAATTTCTCATTTAAGAAAATCTCCGGCAATTGCATTGTCGGGAGGAGAGCGAAGAAGACTGGAAATAGCACGCGCGTTAGCCAGCCAACCCAATTTCATACTCCTTGATGAACCGCTAGCTGGTATTGACCCCATAGCAGTGGGAGAGATTCGCACGTTAGTCTCACAACTAAAGAACCGCGGATTAGGAGTATTAATCACCGACCATAACGTCAGAGAAACATTAGATATAATAGATAGAGCCTACATATTGCATGGAGGTTCAGTCTTAATGGAAGGAAATCCGGAAGAAATCGTTGCAAGCAAAGAAGTCCGCAAAGTATATTTAGGCGACAATTTCTCGATGTAAAATAGAACACGGGAGCAAAGTTTCAAGCATGGCGATAGAGCCAAAATTGGAAATAAAACAATCGCAATCGCTATTGATGACCCCTCAATTGCGGCAAGCAATAAATTTGCTCCAAATGTCGAACCTAGAATTGAACAATTTAATTGAAGAAGAATTAGCCTCCAACCCGCTTTTAGAAAGAGAAGAAAATCGCCTAAATGAATATAGTTCAGAAGAAAAAAATATTGACAATTATGATGAAGATAGAAACACATCGGTAGAAACAGAAGAAAATTTTAAATTAGACATTGATTATGATAATGATTACGGAGATGATTACGGAAGTGATAGAGAAGGCTATGAAATATCAGAGCAATACAGTTGGGAAGACTACTCTCTAAAAAAAAACATTAACCAAATAGCAAATCCTGATTTTGACTTTATTGAACAACGTTTAAAATCAGAAAAAACACTATATGAAATAATAAAAGAACAAATAGACATCAATTTCAAAAATAATAAACAAAAACTAATTGCCATAATTCTAACGGAATCACTAGATGATAGTGGCTACTTTCGAGGAAACACAAAAGAAATATCCCAAAGAACAAAAGTTCCGGAAAACGAGATTAAACATATACTAGAAAAGATGAAAACTTTTGAACCAAGCGGAATCTTTGCGGAAAACCTTCGTGAATGTATAAAGCTTCAACTTAAAGAAAGAGAAGAATTAAGTCCCCTAATGGAAACACTTTTAACACATTTGGAAATGCTTGGAGAGGGTAAATATAAAGAGTTATTAAAATTACTCCACATTAATTCCGAAGAATTAGAAAACTTACTAAAAAAAATAAGAAGCATTAATCCCAAGCCGGCAAGTGCTTATCAAAACACAAACACTCAATATATCATTCCAGATGTTTTTGTCCGTCGCAACAAACATGGAATATATACGGTAGAACTAAACAATCTCTCATTACCTAAACTTTTGATAAACAAAGAATACAGTCGGCAAATAAGCCAACATGATTTAAAAAATAAGAATACGCAAAGATATTTAAGAAGCCAATTAGGAAATGCCAGTTTTTTAATAAAATCGCTAAATCAGCGAGCAAACACCATACTTAAAGTAAGTGAAGAAATCGTAAAAGCACAATATGAGTTTTTTGAAAAAGGAATAAATTATTTAAGACCATTAACACTAAAAAACATTGCAGAAAATACCGAACTCCATGAAAGCACGGTAAGTCGAGTAACCAATAATAAATATATGCATACACCGCTAGGAATATTTGAATTAAAATATTTTTTCAGCAGTGCAACGTTAAGTTATAAAGGAGAAGAGGCAGCATCATCACACAGTATTAAATATAAAATAAAAAATTACATAGAAAAAGAAACTGCCGATGAAATATTATCAGACGATAAAATATCAGAATTACTTGCCCAAGAAGGATTAAAGGTAGCACGAAGAACAATAGCCAAATACAGAGAAAGTTTAGGAATTCCAACCTCCTCGCAACGCAAAAAAATAAAAAAACGGCAAAACAGATAAATAATACTTTTTTATTGACTTTTAGCAAAAAATTCGCTTGATATAAACAGAGAAAAGTATTAGATTAAATACTCATAAAGAGAACATTTTAATAATAAACAGTAAGGAAAAGACTATGCAAATTACATTAACAGGAAAACAAGTAGACATTGGCGATAGACTTCGCAAACATGTTGAAGAGGGTGTATTAAATTCTGTCAATAAATATTTTCCCGCCCCAATAAGCTGTACGGTAGCTTTTTCAAAAGAAGGAGAAGAATTTACAGCTGAAGTAACTGTTCATCCTGCTAAAAATATTGTCTTAAAAGGAACAAGTGAATCTTGTGCCGACCCCTATTCAGCTTTTGATTCAGCAAATCAACACATAGCCACAAGATTACGTCGTCACAAGAATAAACTCAACAGCCATAAAGGCAAAGCCGGTCTTACAGAAGCAGAAATAGCTCATGAAGCAGTATTTCCATTAATTGAAACGGAAGAAGAGTTAGATATTAACGTTGATGCTCCATTAACTATTGCAGAAACAGAAGCTAACATCCCAGTCTGCACAGTAAGCGAAGCCGTAATGCACATGGATTTAGCGGACGAGTGCGCAATTTTATTTAAAAACAGCGCAAATGGTCATATCAGCATGGTATATCGCCGCAAAGATGGCAACATTGGTTGGGTTGAACCTAAAGCAGAATAGTTTAAATAACCGAAGAAGGCTCAATTTATGAAAATTACGGATATTATACCTGTAAATTGTGTTTATTCAAATTTCAAAGCAAATAACAAACGACAATTATTACAGGAATTAGCGCAAAAGTCATCAGAAATTACCGGAGTAAATGAACGTATAATTTTTGATGCACTTTTGGAGCGTGAAAATTTAGGAACAACAGGATTCGGAGGAGGCACGGCACTACCCCATGCCAGATTAAAAGATTTAGATAAAATCTATGGTTTTTTTGTAAAATTGAACACTCCTATATCTTACGAAGCAATTGACAACAAAGCCGTCGATATAGTTTTTATGCTATTATCACCGGATTCAAGCGGAGCTGACCATCTAACAGCGTTAGCACAAATCTCACGTTTACTCAAAGATGAAAACATCTGCGAAAAGTTGCGCAATTCTTCTAATAACGAAGAAATTTACGCATTATTGAATAATTAAAGAAACAATAAATATTGTTGATTTAAAGTAAAAATATAGATTCAATAATTAACCAAAATTCCCGAGATTGCTCGGGAATTTTTATAATAGATATTTACCAATAAATTGGAAAACCTAAATCAGCTACAAAAGTAACATTTTGACCGCACTCTTTACATAAAACGGTGTTACTTGAACACCTTGGTATTCTGCCCGAGTAAGCTCGAAGTTATCTGTAAGGCATTAAAAAAAAAGAGGTCTTTTTACAAGACCTCTTTTTATGTTCAAAGTTTCATTGTCTTATGCCAAATCCGCATATGGGGATCTTTGGCAATTTTTGCAGGAAGTTTGAGCTTATGCTGCTCAGCTTTTTCATTATACAAGGCAGGATAATACAACTCCTTATCAATTAAAGCTTCCATTATCCAATAGACGACCTCCGGCAAATAATTTTCCACACCATTAATAATATGGTTAAACTGGAAATAATTTTCCGGAATTGACTTTAATTTTAACATTCCAAAAGAATATCCCTTTTCAGCATGTGCCCACGCATGAACATGACCTTTACCCTGAATTTCGGATGAAACACACGGAATATATTCAGAATGAGGAAAAGCACCGGCCCAAATCATGTCGGAAAATTTGCCTTGCAAAATTTCACAGATTTCTTTTGTAGCATAAAAGCTGCAATCTCTGTGATCATCAGCTAAGATAAGCGAGTTCATTTGTTCAAAATGCTGAACATAATCAGCGATAAGAGCACCCACTTCGCGAGCTTTTTCATGAGTTAAGGGCAACCCTTTCTCATCAAGCGTTCTTCTTCTTAAATCAAAAATAATTACGGGTCCTCTATAAGAGGAGGCATGAATTATTTTGAAAGCAACTTCTTCTGGAGAAATGTTACTGTTCTTCGCATTTTCTCCCTTAGGATTTGTATTCATAATATAAATAAATAATAAAGTTATGGATATATGTTTATACCTCAAAAAAACAAAAATCAAGTTTTTTTTGACTCAATAGCCAAAAATAATATGAGTTAAATCGATAATTTCAGTGCATTTTATACATAAAATATTCAATCAAAAAAAGGAGAGGATGCATTTCCTCTCCTTAAAGCCAAATCAAAGAAAATGTTATTCAGCTTGAGACGCTTCCAAAGCAGCAGCTTGAGCTTCTTCTTCTTTCAGCGTTTGAATTTCTTTATCATTCTGAGCGGCAACTTTTCTCAAAGATCTGAGAACCGTGCCAGTACCTGCCGGAATTAAACGACCGACAATAACATTTTCTTTAAGACCTTGTAAAGTATCAACTTTTCCTTCAACTGCAGCTTCGGTCAAGACACGAGTAGTTTCTTGGAATGAAGCAGCAGATATAAAGGATTTCGTCTGTAAAGAAGCCTTTGTAATACCAAGCAAAATAGGATCAGCCGTAGCCGGAACACCATTTTCAGCAATAATTTTAGCATTAGCTTCTTCAAAGACATCACGATCAACTTGTTCACCAATAAGGAATGTTGTATCGCCTGGGTTAGTAATTTCAACTTTACGAAGCATTTGAGAAACAATAACTTCAATGTGTTTATCATTAATTTTAACACCTTGCAGACGATAAACATCTTGAACTTCTTTAACCAAATACTCAGCCAGTTTTTCAACCCCAAGGACACGAAGAATATCATGTGGAGCCGGAGTACCTTCAACCAACATATCTCCTTTTTTCACAACATCACCTTCTTGAACAACCAAATGACGTCCTTTTGGAACTAAATATTCTAAAGGTTCACCCTTTGTTGGTACAACTGTAATATGTTGTTTAGCCTTGTAATCTTTACCAAACTCAACAACACCGTCAATATCAGAAATAATAGCCTGATCTTTCGGACGACGAGCTTCAAAGAGTTCGGCAACACGTGGCAAACCACCGGTAATATCCTTAGTTTTAGAACTTTCTCTCGGAATTCTAGCAATAACATCACCGACATTAACATCAGCACCGTTATCAACCGTTAAAATAGCATCAACAGATAAATAATAACGAACTTCTTTACCATTGTCGTAAGTAATATAATTACCACTATCATCTTTGAGCATAATGCTTGGTTTAAGGTTAGAGCTAGAAGAGTTAGATCTCCAATCAATAACAACCTTAGAAACAATACCCGTTGTTTCATCAATGCTTTCTTTAATAGAAAGATTATTGATTAAATCAACCAACTCAATCTTACCGGCTTTTTCTGTAATAACAGGAACGGTAAACGGATCCCACTCAGCAACCTTTTGACCTTTTTTAACTTTAGCATTTTCTGCCACTAAAATTTTAGCACCATAAGGAACATGATGACGAGATTTTTCACGTCCGTTTGTATCAACGATAACAATTTCACAGTTACGAGATAAAACAATTCCATGACCTTCTGTATTAGTAACAATATGAGCATTATCAAGTTTCAAAGTACCGGCAAAAGGAACTTCGACGGAAGCTTGTTCTGCTGATTTAGAAGCCGCACCACCGATATGGAAGGTTCTCATGGTTAATTGGGTACCTGGTTCACCAATAGATTGAGCCGCAATAACACCAACGGCCTCACCGATATTAACCGGAGTACCACGAGCCAAATCACGTCCATAACAAGCAGCGCAAACACCATGTTCAGCTTCACAAGTCAAAACGGAACGAATTTTAACCTGTTCAACACCGGCTGCTTCAACGACATCAACGTCATTTTCATCAATAAGTTTGCCTTTTTTAACCAAAACCTCGCCTGTTTCAGGATGAACGATATCTTCCTGAATTGTACGACCGAGAATACGTTCTCCGATAGAAACGATAACATTACCGCCATCAACAACCGGACGAACAATAATACCTCTTTCAGTACCACAGTTACTTTCCGTAACAACGACATCTTGCGCAACATCGACCAAACGACGAGTCAAATAACCGGAGTTAGCTGTCTTCAATGCCGTATCGGCCAAACCTTTACGAGCACCGTGCGTTGAGTTAAAGTATTCGAGCACCGTCAAACCTTCTTTAAAGTTTGAAATAATTGGCTGCTCAATAATTTCACCATTTGGCTTAGACATCAAACCACGCATACCGGCAACTTGACGCATTTGAGCGGCAGAACCACGCGCACCGGAGTGAGCCATCATATAAACGGAGTTAATATAACCATGATCTGTTTTAGAAATATTCTTCATCATTTCATCGGCAACTTTATCAGTACAAGCAGCCCAAATATCAACGACTTTATTATATTTCTCACCTTTAGTAATCAAACCGTTTTGATATTGTTGTTCAAATTCCTTAACTTGAGCTTCTGTTTCAGCAACTAATTGTTTTTTGGCTTCAGGAACAATAAGATCATCTTTACCGAAAGAAATACCGGCTTTACAAGCATTTGAGAAACCGAGTGTCATAATCTTATCAACGAAAAGACAAGTTTCCTTTTGACCGCAATGACGGTAAACAATATCAATAATTTCACCGATTTCTTTCTTTTTAACCAAACGGTTAACCAGAGAGAACGGAACATTTTTATGTTTCGGCAAAATTTGAGATACGATAATACGTCCCGGAGTAGTATCAACAATGCCATACTTAATTTCACCATTATCGGTAACATATTCCATACGGCACTTAATTTTAGCATGTAAGTCAACGGTTTTGTTATATAGAGCCAATTCTACTTCATTAAAATCAGCAAAAACAGAACCTTCACCAATCATTCCATCAGCTTCATAGGTCAAGTAATAAATACCAAGAACCATATCTTGAGAAGGAACGATAATCGGTTTACCGGAAGCCGGAGATAAGATGTTATTTGTTGACATCATCAAAACGCGAGCTTCCAATTGAGCTTCAACAGACAAAGGAACGTGAACAGCCATTTGGTCACCATCGAAGTCTGCGTTAAACGCGGTACAAACGAGTGGGTGCAAATGAATAGCTTTTCCTTCAACCAAAACCGGTTCAAAAGCCTGAATACCAAGACGGTGCAAAGTCGGCGCACGGTTTAACATAACCGGATGTTCACGGATAACTTCTTCAAGAATATCCCAAACTTCAGGTCTTTCTTTTTCAACCATACGTTTTGCAGCTTTAATGGTTGTAGCATGACCGTATAATTCCAATTTTGCATAAACAAAGGGTTTAAACAATTCCAAAGCCATTTTCTTAGGCAAACCGCATTGTTGCAATTTCAGTTCTGGACCGACGGTAATAACAGAACGACCGGAATAGTCAACACGTTTACCCAAGAGGTTCTGACGGAAACGACCTTGCTTACCTTTCAACATATCGGATAAAGATTTCAACGGACGTTTATTTGTACCGGTAATGGCGCGAGCGCGACGACCGTTATCAAATAAAGCATCAACGGCTTCTTGTAACATTCTCTTTTCATTACGAATAATAATGTCAGGAGCATGCAATTCCATTAATCTCTTCAAGCGATTATTACGGTTAATAACACGACGATATAAATCGTTTAAATCAGAAGTCGCAAAACGACCGCCATCCAAAGGAACAAGTGGACGCAATTCAGGAGGAATAACCGGCAAAACCGTTAAAATCATCCATTCAGGTTTTGTATTTGAATTAATAAAATCTTCAATTAATTTCAAACGTTTAACCAATTTTTTGCGTTTTGCTTCAGAAGCATTATCTTTCAATTCCGCACGAATGGTAGCACGTTCAGCTTCCAAATCGATAGCTGAAAGGATTTCGCGAATAGCTTCAGCACCGATACCGGCTCTGAAAGAATCTTCACCATATTCGTCAATAGCTTCTTGATATTGTTCTTCAGTCAAAAGTTCGTTAACAGCAAGAGGCGTCAAACCTGGTTCTATAACAATATAGCTTTCAAAATAAAGAACTCTTTCCAAAGCTTTCATAGGAATATCGGTTAAAGTAGCGATACGAGAAGGAAGAGATTTCAAGAACCAAATATGAGCTACCGGAGCAGCAAGTTCAATATGTCCCATTCTTTCACGACGTACTTTAGATAAAGTAACTTCAACACCGCACTTTTCACAAACAATACCGCGATATTTCATACGTTTATATTTTCCGCACAAGCATTCATAATCCTTTACCGGACCAAAAATGCGAGCACAAAACAAACCGTCTCTTTCGGGCTTAAAAGTACGATAGTTAATCGTTTCAGGTTTTTTAACTTCACCATAAGACCAAGAACGAATTTGTTCCGGCGAAGCAATAGAAATTCTGATTTGATCAAAAGATTCACCTGAAACTTGTTGACCAAAATATTTCATAACATCATTCATATTTATAAAACTCCTTTGCCTTAAACTTCTTCGTTCAACATTTCAACATTTAAGCATAAAGATTTGATTTCTTTAACCAAAACATTGAAGGACTCAGGCACTCCGGCTTCAAAGCTGTCTTCACCACGAACAATAGCTTCATAAACCTTTGTACGACCACTGACATCATCGGACTTAACAGTAAGCATTTCTTGTAAGGTATAAGCAGCACCATAAGCCTGCAAAGCCCAAACTTCCATTTCACCGAAACGTTGACCACCGAATTGAGCTTTACCACCAAGCGGCTGTTGCGTAACCAAAGAGTATGGTCCAACAGAACGTGCGTGCATTTTCTCATCAACGATGTGGTGTAACTTAATCATATAAATAACACCAACGGTAACTTTACGATCAAATTTTTCTCCGGTACGACCATCATATAAATCAATTTGACCCGAAGTTGGCAATCCGGCCATTTCAAGCATATGATTAATATCATCGCCAGAAGCTCCATCAAAAACAGGTGTAGCCATCGGAACGCCGTTTTTCAGATGAGAAATCATTTCAACTTTTTCATCTTGCGTTAAAGTTTCAATGTCGCGTTTATATTGTTTTTCACCATATATTTCTTTAAGTTTTGCATTGAGCTCTTCAGCCGTTTTTTCTCCACGTTTAAACTGTTCGCACATTTCATTCAACTGTTTGCCCAGTTCTTTAGCAGCCCAACCCAAGTGAGTTTCAAGAATTTGTCCGACATTCATACGAGAAGGCACACCAAGAGGATTCAAAACGATATCGACAGGAGTACCATCTTCGGTATAAGGCATATCTTGCAACGGGAACACGCGTGAAATAGTACCTTTATTACCATGACGTCCGGCGATTTTATCACCTGATTGAATTTTACGTTTTGTAGCAATAAAGACTTTAACCATTTTCAAGACGCCCGGTAACAAATCATCACCGCGTTGAACTTTTTCAACTTTGTCTTCAAAATGCTTTTGAACTTTTTCAAGACGAGCATCATAAGCCGTTAAAAATTCTTCAATTTTAGCAGTAACATCTTCATCTTTGACAATAATCTTGCGCCATTGAGAAGAAGGAATTGCCGCTAGAACATCTTCTGTAATGGTAACATTTTTTGCAATACCTTTTGGAGCATCAACAACAATCTGTCCCAATAACATAGATTTCAAACGAGCTTCACCGCTGCGACGTATAATAGCCAACTCATCATCACGGTCTTTTGCCAATTGAGAAATTTCTTCTTGTTCAATTGAAAGAGCGCGTTCGTCTTTTTCAACACCACGACGAGAGAAGACATGAACGTCAACAACAATACCTTCAATACCGGGTTGAACACGTAAAGAAGTATCACGAACATCTGAAGCTTTTTCACCAAAAATTGCACGAAGTAATTTTTCTTCAGGTGTAACCGGAGATTCACCTTTAGGAGTAACCTTACCAACCAAGATATCACCGGCTTTTACTTCAGCACCGATATAAACGATACCAGCTTCGTCAAGATTTCGAAGAGCTTCCTCACCAACATTTGGAATATCACGAGTAATTTCTTCTTGTCCAAGTTTCGTATCGCGAGCCATAACTTCAAATTCTTCGATATGGAGAGAAGTTAAAACATCATCACGAGAAATACGTTCAGACAACAAAATAGCATCTTCGTAGTTCAAACCATTCCAAGGCATAAACGCAACTAACAAATTGCGTCCCAAAGCCAATTCACCCATATCTGTACAAGGCCCATCAGCAATAATATCACCGGCATGAATAACATCACCGACTTTAACTAATGGAACTTGGTTAATACAAGTATTCTGATTAGAACGGCGGAATTTTTGTAATTTATAAATTTCGACACCGGCATCAGCGACATCACCGCTTTGTGAGCGAATAACGATTCGGTTTGCATCAACGGCATCAACGATACCATCATATTTTGCAACCAAAGTTGCACCGGAATCCTTAGCAACAGTAGCTTCCATACCTGTACCGACAAGAGGAGCTTCAGAACGCAACAAAGGTACACCTTGGCGTTGCATGTTCGCACCCATCAAAGCACGGTTAGCGTCATCATTTTCCAAGAAAGGAATCAAAGCTGTTGCAACAGAAACAAGTTGTTTTGGAGACACGTCAATGAAACTGATTTCTTCTGGGTGAGCAAATTCAAACTCACCGGCTTTACGACAAGCGATTAAATCATTTTCAAAATGTCCATCTTCTTTAACTTTAGCATTTGCCTCAGCGATTTTGAATTTTCCTTCTTCATCAGCAGACAAATAAACAACTTCATTAGTAACAACACCATTAACAACCTTGCGATAAGGACATTCAATAAAACCATATTTATTGATGCGAGCATAAGTTGATAAAGAGTTGATCAAACCGATGTTTGGACCTTCCGGTGTTTCAATAGGACAAATGCGACCATAGTGTGTTGGATGTACGTCGCGGACTTCAAAACCGGCACGATCACGAGACAAACCACCAGGTCCCAAAGCAGATAAACGACGTTTATGCGTAATTTCGGATAAGGGGTTGTTTTGATCCATAAATTGTGAAAGTTGAGAAGAACCAAAGAATTCACGAATAACGGAAGCAATAGGCTTTGCATTAACCAAATCCTGAGGTTTTACATTATTCAAAACTTCGGAAGACATTCTCTCGCGGATAGCACGTTCCATACGTAACAAACCCATGCGATATTGATTTTCCATCAATTCACCAACGGAACGAACACGACGATTACCCAAGTGGTCAATATCATCAACTTCGCCTTTACCATCACGCAAATCACAAAGTCTTTTAACGATACGCAAAATATCATCTTTACGTAAAACGCGACAAGTATCAGGAGCTTCATCAAAAGAAATATCCAATGAAGCATTCATCTTAACACGACCGACAGATGACAAATCATAACGTTCATTATCAAAGAACAAGCCATGGAAAAGCTGGTCAGCTGTTTCATAGGTAGGTGGTTCACCCGGACGCATAACACGATAAATATCAAGCAAAGCCTCTTCACGACAATGATTTTTATCGCTAACAAGGGTATTACGAATATAAGGTCCAACGTTAACACCATCAATATATAAAATTTTAATTTCTTTAATTTTAGCATCCGCAATTTTTTGCAAAACTTCTTCCGTTAACTCATCGGCCGCATCTGCGATAACCTCACCTGTTTTAGGAGAAACAGCAGCTGTAGCTAAAAATTTACCGATTAATTTATTAGTCGGAAGAACATAAAATTCCAAACCTTCATCAGCTAATTTTTGAGCCATACGCGGAGCTATTTTTTTACCGGCTTCAACAACAACATCACCAGTCGCCGCATTAATCAAGTCAAAATCAAATTTAACACCTTTCATTCTTTCAGGAATAAATTTAACTTTCCAATTTTTCTTATCTGCGGTTAAAGTATCAACATCATAGAAATAGCTCAAAATCTCTTCTTTATCCATACCTTTAACATCAGCAGGATTAATTTTCTTTCCTTCTTTGGCTAATTCTTTAATTTTTTCTTCT
This sequence comes from uncultured Alphaproteobacteria bacterium, assembly GCA_944390275.1. Lineage (GTDB taxonomy): Bacteria > Pseudomonadota > Alphaproteobacteria > RF32 > CAG-239 > HGM16780. Next base: position 380,039 of record CALXPL010000001.1, on the reverse strand, counting down.
GTTTCTTTTGAGTACAAAGAATAAAGGATTGATGTTACCGGCAACTTACGACGACGGTCAATACGAGCATAAACCAAATCTTTTGCATCAAATTCAAAATCGAGCCAAGAACCACGGTAAGGAATAACACGTGCTGCAAACAAATACTTACCGGAAGCAACTGTTTTACCTTTATCATGATCAAAGAAAACACCGGGAGAACGATGCATTTGAGAAACGACAACTCTTTCGGTACCATTGAATATAAAAGTACCTTTATCTGTCATTAACGGGATATCCCCCATATAAACATCTTGTTCCTTAATATCATGAATAGATTTAGCACCGGTAGCTTCATCGACATCCCAAACGACAAGACGCAAAGTAGCTTTAACCGGAGCGGCATAAGTCATATCGCGTTTAAAGCATTCTTCAACATCATATTTTGGTTCTTCAAGTTCGTATTTAACAAACTCAAGTTCACCATTACCGGAAAAATCTTTAATAGGGAAAATTGATTTGAAAACTTCTTCAAGACCGAATTCACTTTTTTCGCCATCAGCTTCAATAAAGTTTTTATAAGAACCGGTTTGAACTTCGATTAAACTTGGCATTTCCGAAACGGAGTCGATTTTGCCAAAGTTTTTTCTTACACGTTTTTTGCTCGTATAAGATTCTTTCATTGAGACAATCCTTATAGGTTATAATCTGCGACTATTCTATTGGCGCACCAAATCCCGACCGCAGATGGTTAATAAAATCTAGATTTAAAAAAGAAAAAGCACCATAAAAACACAAAAAAATTTTAATGGCACAGATTCGCAAAATAATAGTCTTTTAAAGTCGATTATTTTTATACCCGAGATTCCTAAAATGCAAGTATTTTTTCACAAAATGAGTCAAGAATTTTATTCAAAGATTCACAAAATTTCATTTTAAAAGCAATCAGAGATTCATATTGCAAAAAGAACCACAACATAAATATTTTATCCAAATTAGCGAAAAACAAAAAAAAGAGAAATAAAAAAAGAGTATCACTATCAACAAGTGATACTCTTTCGTTTTTAAGAAACAATGAAACCTCCCACCAATCGTCTCTTATCTCAGACAACAACAAATTCCAAAGAAGGGCGAACAAAAGCTTCTAAATTCTTTGGATTAGTTTCAACCTTATCATTTGCCAAATTAACCACATAAACACCATTAGGCAAACATTCCGTAGAAGAAAAATAATATCCGTTTTGCAGCAAATCAGCACCTTCAATCTGCCGTAACGATTCATTAATCGTCAAAGAACATTTGCACCATGCCAAGGTTTCGTGTCTGTCTGCTAAAAAAGCCTGACCGGCGCATATACCATCCAAATGATAATCCGCACAATATTCTGCAGCTTCTGCCGATTTTCTGGAAATTTGTGCTTTTCTCAGAATTAATTGTGTCATCATTTTACCCATTCTTACAAACGAATGATTAGGAAGATCTAGAACCAATCGATCGCTCGACCATTCCAATTTTTTTTGATGTAACGCAGTAATCAAACCACAACCACTATACGGATCAAAATAGCTAAGCACACCGGACTCTTTTTTGCCTGGAATTCTCTTTATTGCAAAGATTTGATCTTGAGCATAATAAAACATGCCAACTTCAAGATTCGAACTTTCGGCACGCAACTTTCCTATTCGCGTATCCCAAAACAGTTTTACTATAACATTATCTTCCAAGCCTTTTGTTTCTAGACTTTGTGTATCTTCAAGCAGTTTCTGCAAAAAAACATTATCAAAATGTTTCTCTTGATACAAATAACGAACAATCTGTTCGGCATTAATTCCAAACTCTCGGGCGACAGCTTCTAAAATTTTAAATTTTTCCATAACAATAATAAATAGTAATAATAATTAATTTCCGCTCTCAAGATATCAAAATGAAAATATATGTCAACAAAAAACCCGACCACCATTCGGTAATCGGGCTTTAATTTTCAAAGAAACAAAATTGAAAAGAATTACTTCAATTCAACTTTAGCACCAGCGGCTTCAAGTTTCTTTTTAATTTCTTCAGCTTCAGCCTTAGCAACGCCTTCTTTAACAGTTTTAGGAGCACCATCAACCAAATCTTTTGCTTCTTTCAAACCTAATTGAGTAATAGCGCGGATTTCTTTAATAACATTGATTTTATTTGCACCTGCTTCAGCAAGAACAACTGTAAATTCATCTTTTTCTTCAGCAGCAGCAGCTCCGGCAGCACCACCGGCAGCAACAGCAACGGCAGCGGCAGCAGAAACGCCCCATTTTTCTTCTAACATTTTTGCTAAATCAGCAGCTTCCATAACTGTTAAAGCTGACAATTCATCGACTAACTTGGCTAAATCGGCCATTATTTTTCTCCAATAAATAAATTAAATCTTAAAATAAATTACTAAAAACTCTTTACTCTAAAGCAACTCTTTCTAAGTAACCTTTGCAACACCAAAACAATAAATCATCAGGAGCAAAGATTAAAATAGAAACTAAGCAGCTTCTTTCTCGCTGTATGCTTTTGCCAAACGAGCCAATTGAGCACCAGGAGCTTGCAAAAGTCCGATAATTTTTGCACGCAATTCGTCCATAGAAGGAATGCTTGCCAATTTTTTGATTTCATCGATAGAAATAACGCCAGTACCCATAGCACCACCGACAACAATCAATTTTTCATTTTCTTTTGCAAATTCGACACAAGCCTTGCAGGCAGAGATAGGATCACTAGCAAAGGCAATAGCCGTAGGACCAGTAAACAAATCTGTTAAACCTTCAAATTTTGTACCTTTAAGAGCAAGACGAGTAATGCGATTTTTAGTAACTCTAAAACCAGCACCTGCTTTTCTAATTCTGTCTCTTAATTCAGAAACTTCCTTCACCGTCAAACCTTTATAATGAGAAACGACGACGATTTCAGAATTAGTGAACAGTTCATTCAGTTCGCTGAGTAACTGTGATTTTTCTTCGCGATTCACTTGTTGTCTCCAATAAAAACACGTTTGCCATAAAATATCATTGTCATAAACAACAAAACTTCAGACATCTGTGTCATTAACACTTTTCTGCCAAAAGGCAGGACCTAATCTGTCCAGGAGAAAAAAGATAAAACATTCTCTACTCCCGTCTGCGTAGGATATTTAAGATACGAAAGAAAACATAAAATATTTTCAAATTCGCGACCACCTACGGTCTTGGACAGTTTTCAAAAACATCAAAATTGAATGTTTTTGAAGAGCGGGTGAGGAGAACCCCACCCAAAACTTTCTTAAAGTTGAGATGCGTCAACTTTGATACCAACACCCATCGTGCTGCTTAAAGAAATCTTTTTAACATAAGTTCCTTTAGCACCGGCAGGTTTAGCTTTCAAAATAGCATCCATAAATGCTTTCGCATTATCATAAATTTGGTCTTCAGAGAAGCTTGCTTTAGCAACACCGGCATGAACAATACCATTTTTTTCAACACGATATTGAACTTCACCGGCTTTAGCTTTTTTAACAGCGTTAGCAACATCAACGGTAACAGTTCCCAATTTTGGGTTCGGCATTAAGCCTTTAGGACCTAAAACACGAGCAACCTTACCGGCTAATCCCATCATATCAGGAGTTGCAATACATCTGTCAAATTCAATCTTACCGCTCAAAATTGAATCAATAAGATTTTCAGCACCGACAATATCGGCACCGGCAGCTTTAGCTTCTTCAGCTTTTTCATTTTGAGCCAAAACGGCAACACGAATAGTTTTACCGTTACCGTGCGGAAGAGAGCAAACACCTCTTACCATTTGGTCGGCATATTTAGGATCAACACCTAAATTAATAGCCATATCAATAGTTTCGTCAAATTTTGCCGTTGCATTTTCTTTAACGATTTTAACAGCTTCTTTCAGAGAATAAGATTTAGACTTATCAACTGTTTTATAAGCGTTTACGATTCTTTTTCCCTGCATAATATTACTCCACAACCTTAACGCCCATAGAAACGGCCTGACCTTTAACCATATTCATTGCAGATTCAACAGTAGAGCAATTCAAATCAGGTAATTTAGCCTGAGCAATTTCTTTTACTTGAGCCATTGTAATTTGACCGGCAACAACTTTACTTGGTTCTTTAGAACCAGATTTAATGTTTGCGGCTTTTTTAATATAATAAGATACAGGAGGAAGTTTTGTTTCGAAAACAAAAGACTTATCTTCATACGCTGTAATAACAACAGGAACAGGAATTCCCGGTTCCATTTTCTGAGTAGCAGCATTAAACTGTTTACAGAAATCCATAATATTCAAGCCTTTTTGTCCGAGAGCAGGACCGACCGGAGGAGAAGGGTTAGCTTTTCCAGCGGGAATTTGAAGCTTGATTAATCCTAAAATTTTCTTTTTAGACTTAGCCATTTCAAAACCTCTTGGTTAGGTTCGTGGTTTTTGCAGATGATGGCACATCTCCCACGAATTATGTTAAAACATTAAGATTCCCCCAAAGATTACCCAAAGGTATCTTTTTAGAGTCGCCTTTATATAACAGCTTTAAAACCAAATTACAAGTATTTTTTTCAAAAAAACCATCATTCATAAAGTTTTCCAGCAATTTTATTGACAAAAACCGCTAAATAAAACCAACAAAACACACAAGAAAACAAATTTTGTCTATTTTAGCTATTGATTTTTTTTCAAAATATGTTATCTTACCTTCAAACAAATATTATTAAAAATAAAAATTATGAAAACAACGGGATTAAAAAAAGGGCAAACAGTTTGCGCCTTTATTCGATTGATTAGTGAAAAAGCTCTAACCTTATCTTATCAAGGAATGAGCATTAAGGTATTCACGCCTCAAACAGCCAATTATCAAATTGGCCAAAAATTAACGGTCAAAATTGACCGAAAATCAAAAAAGTTTTTTATTGCTGACATTGTCAGCATAAAAACAGCGACGGACTTAATCAATGCTTTTCCCATCGGGTCGTACCTAAGTGGAAATATTGTGGAAATAACACACGGAAACATTGCCACAATCGACCTGCTTGGCATAAGCTGCAAGCACATCCTCTTACCGGGGATGGAAATCGGACAACCTGTCGTATGCCAAATTAGGGACTTCAACCCCAAAAACCAAGACTTAATTATCTCGGCAATTGGGGCATAATAACAAAAAAACAAGCAATTCCTTTTAATTGGGATTGCTTGTTTTTTTAAGAACTTAAATCAGAAGTGCAATAAGGACATTTTACAGCCTTCGCATCAATCTCAGAACAACAATAGGGACATATTTTTATTTTAGTCTTCATAGCTTTTGCTTCTTGCTTATCAATTTTTTCACGAATTTCATTAATAGCTTTTACCAAAACAAAGACTGCAAAGGCAACAATAAAAAAGGAGATAGAAGCATTCAAAAAATTACCCAAATTTAAAGTAATGGCACCATCATCAAGAGCCTGTTGCAAAGAGACATAAGGTCTTTTTAAATTAGCGCCATCTTTAAGAACAAAAAACAAATTCGAGAAATCTAATTTTCCCATAAGCAAACTCAAGGGAGGCATAAGAATGTCTTTAACCAAAGAATCAACAATTTTACCAAAAGCAGCCCCAATAATAATACCGACGGCCATATCAATAACATTACCGCGTACCGCAAATTTTTTAAATTCACTAATAAAACTTTTAAACACTTCCCCTCCCCTTAATGATACATAATAAAGCCTGTAACACTATAAAAAGAAAAGCCCTGAATAATCAGAGCTTTCGATTAAAAGAATTAAAATTATTTAATCTTTTCAACTTGACTAAACTCAAGCTCAACCGGCGTTGAACGTCCGAAAATGGATACCGAAACTTTCAAGCGCATTTTTTCTTCATCAACTTCTTCAACAAAACCAATGAAAGAAGCAAATGGACCGTCATTAACACGAACTTGCTCGCCAACTTCAAAATCAACAGCCGTACGAGGACGTTCAACACCTTCAGTCATTTGCTTAATAATACGTTGAGCTTCAGCCTCTGAGATAGGTTGCGGCTTATTACGACTACCTAAGAAACCACTAACACGAGGCGTGTTGCGAACAACATGCCAACATTCATCAGACATAACCATTTTAACTAAGACATACCCCGGAAAGAACTTACGTTCCGAATTAACCTTAGCACCTTTTTTCAATTCAACAACTTCTTCAGTCGGAACCAAAACTTCTAAAATCTTGTCTTCCATTTTTTTCAAGATTGCTTGCTCTCTAATCGATTCGGCAACTTTTTTCTCCGAACCAGAGTAAACATTAATCACATACCAGCGAGCATCCATAAAACTAAACTCCCAGACCCAAAATTAACTTCATCAACCATCCAATAATTTGATCAACAAAGAAAAAGAAAGTAGCCGCAATAGCCACCAAAATAATAACCATTATAGATGTTTGCATAACTTCTTTTCTTGTCGGCCAAGTAACTTTTTTAACTTCTTGCTTAACTTGCCTAAAAAACTGTATTGGACTAACTTTTGCCATGGATCCTATCCATAAAAAAAATAAATTTACACAACTTCTTTTCATACAAAAAGACAGAATACATTTTTCCATCTCATTTTAAGAGAGAGAGGAAATGTACTCAAACTCAATGTTGCCAACATATTAAATTATTTTTCATATGTCAATAACTATATTTTCACATTACCCAAATAATACATTCAAATAAGTATTTCAAATTTCCCAAAAAATTATTTCTTTTCCAAGAGCCTTAGCATAATCAATTTCTTTTTGAGTACTGTCGCCGGCATAGCATTTTTATTAACAACAAAAACAGTATCCGCTAAAAAAGCCGCATTTAAGCGACTTTTTACCCATTTCTATAAAAATAAACCTTCAAATTAAAATTTAATTATCAATCATAACCTTTGCCAATCTTAGAAAAAGCAGCATCGGCAATAAAAGTCGTTTTTTCATGAGGCAAATTTTTCATCATGGCTTTATGTCGAACAGCGAAGTGTTGATCTAATATTATTTGTTTATTCTTCTTGTATTCATCCTCACGAGGAGAGTGCTCAATTTCAAATTCTGGAATAATCTTGACATCTTCATCCTTGCTATAAGAACCATACCTTGGATTATCTTTAGAAAAATAATAAGGAAGCCCCGCATAGTTCCAATATCTTTCAGCCATATCATAATCATATAACATTTTGTTGCTATGATAAATAGTCTTCATTGATGTTTTCTTATCATTAAACTCTATTTCATAAATAGAAACATCTGCATCAAAACCATTCATCCAAGTATCCACAAATTTAACAACATTGTCATTTATAACTCCAAGACAATCTCCTGAATGAGGAGAAACTGAAACTAATCTTTTATATTTTCCCCCTTCGGTATGACATAAAAAAGGTGGATCAAAGCGTACATTTCCTGATGTATCTTTATAACGTTTCGGATACATACTAAAATAACCTTTTCCTAAAAGTTCACTGACCTTAGATGTTATATAAGACATCTTATTGTGTTCACCCAACCTATACAAATTGCCACTCACCACAACAAGATCATCTTTTAAAGCAATTGAATCTCCTTGAGCCAAAAGCCTAGCTTTATTATCAGATAATTCATACAAAAAATCATTTATGTGCCCTGTCTTCATATCACATTTTGACGTAACCAAAAGTTTCCTCTTAACATTTTCAGCAATAGGCAAACCTTCTATTTTCGAAACAGTTTTTTGCAACAAATTCATTAACTCCATCATCTTTACGATAAAAACTATCTTTTGTTTTTCTTGAATTAGGGTTTACATTAGAATAACTAAATAAATCTTCAATAAATTCATCATTACCGTCATTCAGATTAATTTCCTCTTCTATTTCCTGATTTGTTAACTTAGTCATAATTTCCTCCTTAATAAAAAAGTAAAATTTTGCAAATAATATATTTTATATGACATATTTAAATGAAAAATTCAACAAAATTTTAATATGAACACAATTAAGGAAACAGGATTAATAAAAAGAAAAAACACTTTCCGCTACAGCCACATAAATAGCAAAATACTGAAAACGACACACAAAATTCATATAAAAATTACATCCCTAAACTTATATAAATTCTTTAATTATAAAAAGCCGCCCTTTCGAGCGCTTTTAACAACATAGATTACACTTTCAAACAATACCTTGTAAAATCAACATTAACAGGATAAATTTAGAGATAGGACACAATTTCCTTGTAAAGTTAAATTTTCCGCACAAGGTTTTATGTCATCTTCAAACTTCAAAGATCCACAAATTGTAATCACTTTCATTTTTCTCCCTTTATATTTTATCGCGAAATATCTTAAGAATTTATTGAAGCAAGATTATAACGACCAAAACTTACTTTTAAAAACTCCATTCTCATACAACATATTGACATTAAGCATTGAACTATTTAACATAACCAAACAATAAAAAATAATTATGTTTAACTATTAAAATATTAGATTATGAAAACAATAGAAATAATTACCGAGGCCAAAGATATTTTAGCATTGGTAAATTATCTTTGCTCCCAAGAAAAGAACCTGAGTTACAAATTATGTAGAGAACAGGACATTATATTAAAAGCCTCTTCTCCAAATATTGCCCCTCAATGGATTATTCCCATAACAATATCAGGTAAAGACCATATAAAATACTTAATATTTAATCACGAATTTTGTTCGCTCAAAAGCGTCAAAATGAGCAATGGAGTTGATATGAATGACTTTATAAAAAAAAGTGGATCCAGAGCTTGGACTTCATTTTTTCATCAGTGGGATATTAAAGGTAAAAGAGTTGTAACTAAATTTGCAATTTCTGAAAAGAAAGAACAAATCTACCTTCCTCAATTTTTAGGAATGTGCTGTTATGATGAACATCAAATTGACTGTCCTGTACTGTTTTTAACTCCAAAGGATATAATAAATAACTTTCCATGCAAAGACGTTATTAACAGAGTAAAAAACATAGAACTAAAAATAACAAGCTATGATGAACCTATATGGCTTTTGACGCAAAAGACCGGAAAAAAATACGTTATTTATCCTTGCGCTTTGCATCGTTTTTATGATGTGTTAAATATCACTCATATTTTTCCCGGAGAACTAAAAAATCCGCAAAAAAACGAAGAATTTTTAGTAGGACATTTGATTGGAGGGGTTATTTCGCCGCTTATAGCTTTTAAGATAAGCTCTAAACAAGAACTATCTGTCATACGCTTTAGTGAAATGAATTTAAAGCAGTCAAATGAAAATACCATAACAGAAATTTTATAATAAAAAGGAAGCCTGAAAAAGGCTTCCTTTTTTATAACAATCTTCTAGCATTTTTGTTACATACCCACATCTTGAATATCAGAACTGATAAGATAATTCACAAACTTCACAAAAAATCATTTACTTTTTCCCTAAACACGATACACTTTTTAATGCTTTAACATACATCACTATATTTCGTAAAATCACGGAATTAAAACTAAATAGAGAATAAAATGAATATATTAAAACAAATAAGAAAAATTTATGAAGCTATTACTAATATACCGGACAACCAAGTCACCATTATAGATATTATACCAAAAAATTGGAAACAGCTCAAAAAGCTTATAATAGCCGTGCTGTCTATCTTGTTAGGATTGGTTATCTTTACAATAATACTTTCATTTTTTATCTAATTGCAATATATCACGAATAGGATAAATTTGCTTTCCACAACATTGCCTCTGTATTGCACTTTAGCCGAGCACATCTCAAATTTGCCATTATCCATTGTTTCAAAAATATTGGCAATAAAACACCATCCGAAATGACAGTACTTTGTTAGCAAAACTCATAAAACAATCCACAAACATTAAATAAAATAATCATATTACAACAAGTTAGTCAAAAAACTATCTAGTCATATATTGTTTTGCTGCTTTTACTCTTCGGTCAACCACAGCTTTTTCATAATCTTCTTTGCTTTCATAACGATCAGGATTTAATTTGCGCTTTAATTTTTGTTCTTTTTCAGCCAATTTATCTGTACCTGCATCATGTATTCTAGCAGCACTAGTTTTTTCAACCTCAATTTGATGTTCCTTTTCCTGAATTTTCAAGAAGTTAGATTTTGCCATTAAAAACTCTTTAATATTAATCTTTTGAGGTGCAGAAATTTTGTCATCATAATTCATTATCTCCTCAACATCTTCCATATTCATGCCAATCAAATTTCTGGTAATACTATGACCATACCTATCGGCATAAACTTTATCTCTCGCTGAATCAACAACTTTGCCATTCTCGATTTTTAAAAACAAATTAGCATGTTCTTCGTCATTTGAATACTTAATATAGTCCGTCATTTTATCTCTCCTCGTATATAATAGACTTCACTATTAGATATAGCACAAAAAAACAGATATGTAAATAAATAATTATATAATCACACGAAAAATTAGATAAATAAATGTACACAAAATATAACTTTCCGATATATTAAGCCAAACTGGAAATAACTTATCTTCCCATAAACTTTCTTAAATAATTAAAATATAAACATCCGCCCGAAAGAAGACGCTTTTGCTATGAATAAGACTTACAGAACAATATACGAACCGTTACCAATAATAAAATCCTTTACTTTTTACCAAAACCACTTATAATGACACACAAAAAAAGAGAAAAACAATGAATAAAAAAACAATAGTTGCAGTAGGCGGTGGCGAAATTGGCAGAATAAAAATTTTACCTGATGGAACGACTTATCAAACAGAAATAGAAACGACCTTAATAGATAAGTTTATTGTTGAAGTATCAGGTAAAAAGAATCCCAAAATGCTTTTTATCGGAACGGCTTCAAATGATAAAGCTAGTTATCTTGATGTAATAACAACACATTTCAAAGATAGATTAGGCTGTTCATATGTAGAACCGCTAAATCTGGTAGGAACAAATATTACCTTTGAAGAAATAAAACGCAAAATATTTTCATCCGATATTATATATGTTGGCGGCGGTGATACCACAACAATGATAAAGATATGGAAAGAACGTGGTGTTGATAAGCTTTTATTTGAGGCTTACAATGAGGGAATTGTTCTATCTGGGATATCAGCAGGAGCAATATGTTGGTTTGAATATTATGATAATGGAGATGATATTGATGATATAGAACAACTGGATATCATTTCTGGATTATCATTTATTAAAGGTTTTGGCGTACCTCATTATAATTGCCTAACACCTAAAGAGAAGAAAAAAATAAATAATATACTTAAAGACAAAAACATTAAAGGATGGAGTATTGATGACTGCGTTGCATTAGTTTTTCAAGATAATGAATTAAAAATCATTTCCTGCCGACCAGATCGCACAGCTACTCCAATACCTTAATATCCAACCAAGCCGCCTCTTCGGACATTTTTTTGTTAGCAGGGGATATAGGACAATATACGGACTATTTTTGTTACGATACTCAAACCAAAAATCAAAAACAATTCAATAAAATGAACCTATACCTAACAATCAAATATCTTAATAAATATTTTTTATTATACTTAATTTTTGACTTCCACTAAAAATATGTTACATTAAGTTTGTTGTTAATGGTTTAGTATTTTATTTTGAGAACTAAGGAATGAAGAATTTTTTAGAAAAACTAAGTACAAAACATGTTCTTTTGATTTCAGTATACATACTTACCATATTTCTATATGTTTATATTTTTGGAACAGAAGCAACATTTTTTAGTATATTCATCAACCCTTTCTTCTTTTTTGGAATTCCTTGCTTAATTTTAAATCATTTACGCTACAAAGAACTAAAAAGAACATATAAAAACTATCCCATAAATCTATTTATTGAAGTCTACAAAAAGGCACCTGATTTTTCTTATGGAAAAGACGTTATCTACTCTCACAATTTTCTTGAAACAACTTTCTATGACCAAGAAACCATAAATCAATTAAAACCTCTAGCTAAAAATATGCTATCAATCTACAACAAATCTTTTTTTTCTAATGAAGGATTAGCTGCGGCTCAAAACTCATTAGAAAATTTTATTACGCAAAAATATCTTAATAAATTTAAATCATTAGACTTTATTTCTGCAACAATTTTAGCCATATATTTTCAATTAATTTTATGGCAAATAGTGTAAATAAGATTTATTTTTATAAACAATAATAAGCATTATTTATATTCTAAACTCTTTATGATAATTCTCCTTATATTTGTTATAAAACACTTGTTTTTTTTAATGTATCAGATAAACTTAAAACAAATTTTTATCTAAGGAAATTTACAATGAAATATTCTCATAACTTGTTATTGTCTTTGTTTCTATTTTTATCAAGTTGCTGTGTATATAGTTCTGAAATAATTTTAGAAGAACCAGATTTTAGCGCTAAAAATAAAATATTAGTTTACGACGTTAATAGTATGGGAGTTAAAACAGGTTTTGTACGCCTTAGAGGAGAATTGAGAAAAAAAGGTATAAAAATATTAAAATATGCTTCAAACCAAGGAATAAATATCAAAGAAACTCAATATAATTCCAATGAAAAGAACACTGATATATCGAATTTTGCAAACTATGATAGTGTTTATGTATTAGATGCCGTTATAAATAAAGTTAATGATGGAGTTTGTCCTACAAATCCAAATGTTGAATTTTATGATATTTTAGTTGAAATTGCCAATTTAGAAACAAAAGAAGTTGTTTTTAGTGCAAAAGTTAAATCTGCTGATCGTCCCTGTGCGTATTGCCATAACAGATGCTTTGTTGATATGGCTGAAAAGATATCAGAATTTTGGAATCGCTCTCAAGAAGATTAGTATCAAATATCGTATAATTTCTATCTATCAAGCATAGTTGTTTCTAGAATCTGCCCAATAAAATTGAATCACATTAACCACTTATAAAACAAAGAATTTCATTTTAGATAGTCCGTGTAATAAGCGGGAAACAGCCTCATTTGATACATCTCACACGGACTCAGCCAACTTATTGAATTATAATAAAAAAAGACGCATTAAAGCGTCTTCATCTTGAGTGGCAGGGGCAGTAAGATTCGAACTCACGACACCCGGTTTTGGAGACCGGTGCTCTACCAACTGAGCTATACCCCTATCAAAAACTTTCTTACCTATAACGTATTCTAAAATATAAATCAAGTATTTTTTTCTATCCCTTGCAAACAATGGTGTTTTGGCTCTTTACAAACAAAATATATCTATTTAATTCCAAAGAAAAAACTTTACATTTTTAGATATTAAAATTTTTAATTTTACCTATCTATAATTCTTTCCCTTTTTTATCCCTAAACCTCCTAAAAAATATAAATTCATATATTTTTTTTGTTTTTTAAAGAACCTCATTTGCATCATTAGCCTCATTAGCTTTCGGGCTTTTCCGCCCCACACCCCATTTTCGCGCTCTTTTCATTAAATGTCCACACTTATTACGCTAACCCGTTGAAATTGTGGATAGTTATTTAGAAATTAAATCAGATAACTTTACTTGAGATTTAAAATTTAATGTTTTTCCTGTGTCATCATTATGATAATACTTTCCAATTATAAAATTTTCGTTTTGCAAATTTTCTTCCAACTGACTTGCTGAAATAATTATTTGAGATGTTATATCTGAATTATCAATAAAGTTTTTTATACTATTTTGAAAATTGTAAACTCGATCTACCTCTATTCCTTTATCTTCAATGTTGTCTAATAACATAAACCTAGGTAATTTAAAATTAGAATTTTCAATGGATGCCATCCAAAGACTTAAACAAAAACAGTTCTTTATATATCCCATAGAACTGGCGGCATAATTGCTTCGTTTATTTACATATAACTTGTTTTTCTCAAAATTTATTTCTATAGCTTTTATATCGTGGAGGTCTTTCTCACCACCAACATCATTTTTTAAAAGATTTGTAATTTTTGTTGCTAGAATATTTTGTACTTCTTCTAGTCTTCTTTCATTTTGAATGGATATATTTTTTATTTTTTCATCTAAAAGAGCAATTTCTTTTTTCAAATTTTCTTTTTTATCCATTTTTTCTTTTAACTCTTTAGATAATTTAAATTTTTGTTCTGCATCTTCAATTTCTTTTCGAGTATAAGCTATTTCCTCACTTTTCTTAATAAAAAAAATTTCATTTTTTGAAATGGATGTATTTTTCATAAAAAGGTCATTTTGGAGTTTTGCTTTTTGTCTTGCTAAATTTTTTAATTCAAAATTTATCGAATCAATTTGAGCTTCTCTTTCCTTTTGAATATTTTGAGATTCAAGTTTTTGGGCTAATAAATTTCTCTTTAGCTTCTCTATATTTAATTTTTGTGTGCTTTTTGATATGGGTGATTTACATAACCAACAACAATTGTCAACACTTGAAGTTATATGAGAGAAGCATATTGGACAGATTCCCATATTAATCCCATCAATATATTGTGATGTTACCTCAGCATCTTCTAGTGCAGAAAGTTTGGCATTCAATGATTCAATAAATTGTTCAGAATCTTCTTTCTCATAATGAAGCTTTATTTGAGTCGCTGTTTTATTTTCAATATCGGCATTTATTTTCTTTATTTTTTCAATATTATCTTTTAAATCTTTTTTTGTGTTTTCTAGATTACGATTAGAATAGAAATCATTTCTAAGATTATTGAATTCTTTCAACCGGTCTTGTAATTCGGATTCTTTCTTTTGAATTAACTCCTTAAAATACAAAGGATTAGCCATATTCTCATTTTTGTTTAGTAGAGATAACACATTTTGTAAATATGATGCTAAGCTCTCATATTCATTATTTTTTTCTTTTAACTCTCTTTGTAAATCGTAATAGTCTGTATTGTATATACCACACAATAAATCGCTTATAACCTTACGCTTGTTTTCGTTATCAAACGGTTCATTTCTAAATATCTCAAAATAAGGCGTTCTTTGATCGCAATACATTAATCTTAGGCATGAGTTCATGGTTATTGCGTGGTTTAAATCAGACGTTCGTACTTCAGGAATTCCCAACAATCTAAATAATACATTAGAAAAACTTTCTTTTTGTGCTGTTTCTGCATATCCATATTTTTTCCATTTTGTTTCATCATTAGATATTGCGCTAATGAAATCCCCTTCATATACCCACATTGGAGAAGCACCATTAGGAGGTGTAGTGATATTTCTTTTTAATGTTATTATTTCGTGATTAATGGTAATTTCAGCGTAAATGGCATTACAGATTTTTAATTCTTCTTTCCATTCCACTTCTAATAAATACCCTCCTAAAATGTAAAAAATAGCATCCATAATACAAGATTTGCCGAATGCATTTTTTCCATATATAACATTCATCCCTTTATGGAAGGCTTCATCATATACAATAATATTTCCGCGGGTAATTACCAAACGATTTAGTATTAATGTTGGTCTAATTAACTCCGTCATACCTATACTCCATTAAGCCTGTTCTGTCCTTTAATCCATCTTCTCCATAAAAAGGTAGAGTGGATAAGTTTGTTAAAAATTCGAAAATATTATAATTTTCGTGATTTTTTGCCTCTATTTGTTGTAGTAAGAAAAACGGGATATCTATATTTGGATTTAGTGAAATTATACCGATTTTTATTTTTGCAATATTTAAAATATTTTTAGAAACAAGAATTTCAATAATCTTATCTTGTATCTTGTTAAGTTTATTAAATATTTGCTTTTGATTGCCCTCAACTGCATATGCATTTTTATATTGCTTGAACTTGTTTTTGTCCTTTAATAGTTCGTTAGTAACTCGTATATCTGGTATAAAATTTGGAAACAGAAGATAGAAGTCTAGTATTTTAAATAAATCTATGTTGTATTCTTTACTGCTATCACGGATTAATATAGATAAAAATCTAAAAATTCCGTAGTATATGTCATTTTGTGGCTGATATGTAAGCATTTAGATATGTCCTTTGTCAAACCATAAATGGCAATTTCCTGTTAAGAAAAATACGAGTCCTCTTATATCAGACAGATCAAACCTGAAAAAATTTTCTCCTCTTTCAATTTCTTTGAAAACAGGGTAAACGACACGCTCATAAATCGCCGTATTTATTTCATCTTTGTTTTTATCATCCTTTATCAATGGATAGATATAATTTCTAAAATCATACAAAACTTTATATAAAATATGAGAAAAATAAGAGTTTGCGGCTTCATAGCTTGAATACTTATCTATACATTTTGCGATTTGTTCTTTTAATCTTACAGCCTCATTAAACTCCTTTTCTCTATCAGCAATTTTTAGCTTTAATTGTAAGTCCATCGGCTCAAATTCTTCGGAATCAGAAAGTAGATAGTTCAGCTTATATATAATCTCTTCAACCACAATGTCATTTTGCATTTGCTCTCTTAAGTCATGAACTAGGTCTTTTAGATAACTATTGGGAACATTATTAATTGTCCCATAGTTATTACCTATAGCTTGCCCATATTGAGAATTGATATTTGTTTGTGTGTTTATTTTTTCATCCAACATTTTTTATTACTTAAAAATTCTTAAAAATCGTAACAAAGTGGCAAGAAATGAAGAGAGAAAGCTCTTACCTTTAGAACTGGTTTGAGGAGTTCTATTAGAAATATTTCCATAGTTAATTCCAATAGCATTTCCATTTTGGGAATTTATATTAGTTTGATTCTTTATATTTTTATCGAACATGAGTCCTCGCTAATTAATCATAAATTAATTGAATATTACAACTTTTCATCTGAAAAGACAAGATTATTCTAATTTATTAAATAACATAATTACAGAATAAATCGGCAATTATGGAATATCTCGACAATATTATCTACACCAACTCTAAAAGAGCTTCAATTTGTTTTTGAATAACTTGCAGGGTTTTATCGTCTTGTTTCTTAAGAATTTGAAGAATTGCTAAAATATTGCTTGGCAGCTCGTTTTCCGTTGGATTCTCTTGGGATTCTGAAAAAAGTTCTTCAATGGAAGTGTTAAGGGCATTTGAAATTGATACCAGAGTCGAAATTTTAGGATCACTTAAACCGCGTTCTATATTAGAAATCGTGTTTATCATTTTACCGGAAGCCTCCGCAAAATCTTCTTGGCTCATTCCTTGTTGTTTTCTTAAATAGGCTATTCGTCTGCCTAAATTTTTTAGCATTTGAGTTGTTTCGTTCATTTTACACCCCTGAATGTTAGCGATTTTCACATTAGAGTGTGTAAAATACCATAGCGGTTGGCTGTGTTTTTTTCCTCTGATTTTGATTGACTTGCCTCTTAACACACATTAGAGTGTGTATACAAGGTAAACTTTCTAACACTGGAGTATGGTAATGGAACAGCCAAATATTTTTGACTACGCAACAAGTGAACTGTCTCAAGATGCTTTCATTTGCTATCTATTAGAATTTGGAAAAGAGAAATATAAAGATACTTTTCCAAATGAATATGCAATTGCCCATTTATTTTTAGAAAAAAGTGGACTTACTCTGACAGAAGAAATTTCAGAAATAAAACAACAATACCATGGTATAGACATTTTAGTTATTACTCCCAATTTTCTATTAATTATTGAAGATAAAACAAATACTTCAGAACATTCAGATCAGATTATTAGGTATGTAAAAACATTAAAAAAAGATAATTTATCAAAAGACAGAAAAATTAAAGTCTGCTATTTAAAAACAAGCGACTATGTGCGAGGATATATATCTTCAAACACAACAATCTTACCTCAAGAAGATTGCACCCCCATCAATAGACAAAAATTTATGAAAATATTGAGTTACAAAAAAACAAACAATCTAATATTGCAAAGTTTTTATCTTCGACTTAAGTCAATGAATGAACTTGCAAAATCTTGTAATACAAAAGACATTTTCAATTGGAATAAAGAGAAATGGTTTGAATATCTTCTAAGTCAATTTACTCAGTATGAAAAATATTATGATATTGCTTGGGTAAACAATCCCAAAGGAGGATTTTACGGTTGCTGGTTTGATTTCCAGAGTATTGGAAAAGTTGATATATATAAACAAATAGAAATTTATTTTTCTGGAAATAAAACATCAGACATAAAATTATGCAAAAAACTATTAAGCTCCAATAGAGATGAAACCATAAAAAACAAAGAGTTAATAACAAAATTACAAAATCAAATGCGAGACAAAGGCTACACCCCTTCCAATCGAACCGGAAAGACAACAACTTATGCTTATAAAAGAGTAACTTGTTTAAATGATATTTTGCAATTTATTCAAGAAAAATAAGAATAACAACTTAGGAAAGGAACAAAAATGATATATAATTTATCTGATGCCTCTGGTAATATTCACACATATCCTCATATTATACAAGGAGTAGTTACAATTGAGCGAGAGCCTACCAAAGGAACAATGCTTTTTCCGACAGCATCTTCTGGAATGGAATTATTAAAGCATGACGATAAGTTCATTTATTTGAGAGATTTTTATAATTATTCTAACGTAATTGTATTTGATGAGGATGGATATAAGGTTAAAGATATTTCAATTAATGAATTAAACTTTTAATGTTGCATAAAGTAGGGCTAACTATTGTAGCCCTACTTTTTCTTTTCTACAAATTTTCTAAATCATAAACTTCTGGATTTACATAAAACGTTTTACGCATTCTACCTACACTTGTTCCTGCTCTTGACGATTTGCAACTTAACCAACCTAAATCCATAAGTTTATTTGCAGCAATTTGAACTTGTTCTTTCCTTCGCAAGTTTGCAATATTTCCATTGTTATATATATCTCGTAGGGTAAAACTACATAGCTTATTTTCAATGATATATCTTGCCAGAGAACGTGCCTCAATATTTTGCGACGGACTGTAATACATATTATATACCCGTTCACACATTGGTGTTAAATATGTATCATATAATTCAATTGCTGTTTTAATCGCCTCAAGACTTATCTCTGTAGGTTCGCTATATTCTGAGCTTGCCCACCATAACATCTCAAACAATAAAGCAAACCGCAATACATAACCTTGACCTTTACCAAGAAAATATTTTAAGAGGCTCTCTTCTTGCTGTGACTTGTTTGAATGGGAAATAAACCAAACACTAAAAGCCTCTCGAGCCTTAACACTCAATGGTAAGCATTTCTTTTGTTTCTCTGCATTATCCATATACGGATTTAATAGTGAATCAAGTTTTTCAAATGCAGACAACACTTTTCCCGACAAAACGGTATTTTGCGGAATAGCAGCCGGTTTAGGCTCTGGATAGACCCATAAAAAGCGTGCAAGGAAACCGTCCCCGCGGTCGGAAAGCACCGTTTCTATGAGCCTTTGAGGCTGGATTGTACCAAAAACGGAAACAAGCAAATTTTGAATTTCTTGTCGTTCACCATCAAATTTAGCACGATTACAAACAAACTTATTGCCATTAAACGCTTCAAGCCAAAATCCTTTTTCCGAAGCACCGCTATTATAGCGATTCATTCCACTAATCCAAGCAGATAATTCATCTCTAAAGAGAATTGCACCTTTAATGTTTCTTTCCATATCACTGGTTAATGCCTCTTGAGTGGTATCACCATAAACAAAACGATATGTTTGTGGTTTTGGAGGAACGACAGCAGAAGCTGGAAATTTAGGTGCCAAATCTGGGTTTTCCTTTACTTTATCTTCCCACTCTTTTTTTCTTTGCTTTGCAACTTCCTTTTCTGTTTTCCACTTTGCTAATTTATCAAAATAATCTTCTTTTCGAGCATCCTCAACTTTGTTAAGAATTTTCCGAATTGGTGTTGTTGCAGGTGTTTTGCCTGAACTCGGTTCTCCAATTACACCAACCCACAAACAACATGGTTCTTCCCAAGTTTCCCAAGAAGAAATTCTTCGAGACAAACCAATAACACCTGCGGCACCTGCAAGCAAGGAAAATGCAACATAATCAACCGGAGCATTCGTATTTTCTGCCGTTTGAACAACCCAATCTTCCAACCCCTTAAATATTTTTGTATTTAATTTGGGAGCTGGCAAAAGAATTTTTGTTTTCAAAATATCCATATCAGGTTCAATATCACCCCAATAGTTACAATGTTCTTCAACAAATTTTAAGGCATTATCAACGGTTTTAAGAGATTCCTCTTTTGATAATCCGGATTGTAATGCGGCATTTATAATATTTTGTTTAATTTCTTCCATATCTAAAAATTCTTTTTTTGAACGTGCTATAAGGCTGATAGAACGCTTATAAAGTGTGTCGTTGCGTTGTCCTTGCGGCGCGTTTGAAATTTCTTCTAGCACGTCTGAAAAGTGCAAAGGTTGTTTTTCCGCATTTGCAATTAAAGAAATTAACCAACCTGGAGCTTGAGGAAAATCCTGATTTATATCAAAATTTTCCCAAGTATATTGATGTCCATTTTCGTGGATTGAGGGTGGAGCGACCACATAACCACCATTAGCCCGTATATCTATGTGATTGGCAATTTTGCTAACACTTGACTTAATGTCTATATTTTCGGGCATTTTGAAATATAAGTGCTTACCTTTTCCTGTTATAACAGTGGGAGCATCCAATTTGCCATAAATTAACTCTAGACGGTTTAGGGATTCAAAACCTTGTTCGCCGTCAACATCAACAACAAAAATGTTATTCAACTGTCCGGTTGGAATACCAATATTACAATCGATAAATTTTTTATTCCATTCTTGTAAAATGGCTGTATCAACAGTTGCCGACTTAAAACCTCCTACGCAAAGAGGTGATTTTCCTTGCTTTTTTACAGGAAATACTTTAATATTCCTGCTTGTATAAAACATAGCAACATCATAGAAATTACGCGTTTCCAAGATTTTGTTTATGTTTTGAGAAGATATTGCCGTATCTTCTCGTTTTGGGAGTGGAGAGGCTTGCACCTCTCTCTCCTGTTTTTCAATCAAAATGTTTTTTAGTTTCATTTTTTTTCTCCTGTTCTGTAATAGTTAACGGTTCTTTTTTCTTGCTGCTTGCATCTTTCTTGTTCCTCTTTTTGCCGTTTTTTCTCTTGTTCTGCTAACAGCAAAGGATGTTTGCAAAACATTTCTTCTATGAAATCAACGGTAGCTTGAGTTGGATAACAAGCCTGTTTTTGCAAACCGATATTGATTTTTCCAGATATTCCTCTTTCTTCTGCGTCCCAATTTCTCAATGTATGATGGTTGAAAAAAGGGAAAATTTTTGAAAGTCTTGTTCTGGTAATCAAAGGACCTTCAGCAAGAATTTTTTCTTTATAAATTTCAAAAATTTCTTTCGGTAAAGGTTGCGCAGAAAACTTATTTTTTGTCATTTTTCTACTCCTAAATAGGGTTGCGAAAAACCACCATGGTTTTTCTGCGCATTAACGTTTAACGAGAGCATTTCACTCTTTTTTGATTCAAATATTTTTGAAAATTAAGGTATTCAGAATAATCAACAAAATAATCATGATAAAATAGTTTTGCTTACTCATCCAATCTGGCAACTGCTTCGCGTAACGTTTCATTTGCTAGATGCGAGTAACGTTGAGTCATGGCAATATCAGAATGCCCCAACAATTCTTTCACTTCATAAAGGGAAACTCGTTTTTGAACCAAACGACTGGCAAAAGTATGCCGTAAAGAATGGAAAACTACCTTTTGCCGACGATCGGTAATGCCGTCATTTAACCCTAAAGTTTTAACAGCTCTTTCAAAAGTGCGTGAAATATGCTCAATCTTACCCCCTGCTTTACTTCGAAAGACAAACTCATTTCCTTCGCCTTGCTTAAGATTAGAAAATTCCTCTGCTACACGTTTTGTCATATAGGCAAAACGATTCTTGCCGTTTTTGGTGTCACGCAAAAACAACATTCTTTCCTCAAGACTGACATCTGCCCAAGTTAATTTAAAAATTTCTCCGGCTCTTAATCCACAATCAGCGGAAATTAGTGCCATTAAATAAACGGAATAGCTATGCTTTTTAAGCTCTTCAAAAAGATTATTTAACTCTTCTTCAGAAAGAAACTTCATTCGACTATTATCTTCTTTCTTCACTTCATCAAATCTTGCTGCCGGATTGTCCCCTACAAAAAGTTCATTTCTAATGGCAAAATTAAAAACCTGCCGCGTCAAAGCAATAGCATAATTTTTTGAACGGCTCGATAAATGCTTTTTATCCATAGGTTGCAATAACCTAATGAGGTTAATGCGGCTAATGAGGTTTAATTTAACATCCCCCAACACGGGCTTTAACCACTTTGTGTATAAATGGACTTCTCTATTATAAGTTGACTGTTTATCCTTGTTTTGAATATAGGGCTGATAGTATTCCTCAAAAAGCTTTGAAAACGTTATATTTGCCGCCGCATTAGCTATTTTTTCTTGTTCGCGTTGTTCGCTCTTTTCTCTTAAAGAAAACGCTCTTCCTGCCCTGATATCTCTTTTAAGCTCGCTCAAAATTTCATAAGCTTGAGCTGCTGTAAACCCCTCTGATTTATAACCGATACTTTCTTCATACTGTTTACCGTTGCGAGTATAGCGAACAGAAAAATAAATATCTCTTCTGCCATTTCGAATACATTCTTTAGTTCGTACACCAGGAAAACTTTTTACCATTTAATAAAACTCCGTCTTATTGGTTTCTTTACCCTAATTATTACCTAAAGAGACGGAAAAAAGCGAGTACACCTAAGTACGCCTAGGTACGCCGAGCAAAAAAATTTTTACGCTCAACCGTACTGAAAACCAACTAAAATATAGGGAAAATAAAATACTTTGAAAAACTTATCTGGGGTTTTGGAGACCGGTGCTCTACCAACTGAGCTATACCCCTATAACTTTCATCTTAACCCTTACTTTGATACACAACTCTCTATAAGAAATCAAGAACTTTTTTTACATTTACTCAAAAAATAAATATTTCAAAAAACTAAATTATCTATAAAACATCAAATTAAAGAGAGGAAGCATTTCATCTTCCTCTCTTTAAACTTTAAGAGAATTATTCCTTTGTATTTATACGCATAGCGTAGAAAGAACGCCATACAAATATCAAAGCAATAGCCATAAAGACAGCTCCCAGTGTCAAAGACACATTTCTTGGAGCCGAAACGGCAATTTCTACAGCCAACAACCCAAACAAAGTTGTAAACTTAATTATTGGGTTCAAAGCAACAGAGGACGTATCCTTATAAGGATCACCTACTGTATCTCCAACAACTGAAGCGGCATGTAATTCCGTACCTTTTTCGCCTAAATCAACTTCAACAACCTTTTTGGCATTATCCCATGCACCACCGGCATTAGCCATATACAATGCTTGGAACAATCCAAAAACAGCAATAGAAATCAAATAGCTGGCAAACAAGTTAGGATCAAAACATGCAAAAGCCAAAGTAAAGGAGAAAATTGCCACAAAGATATTAAACATACCTTTTTGAGCATAAAGTGTACAAATACGTACAACCTCTTTACTATCTTCTACGGAAGCCGCTTTTTTGGTATTAAGTTTAATATGCTTTTTGATGAAATCAACAGCGCGATAAGCACCTGTCGAAACCGCTTGCATAGAAGCCCCGGAGAACCAGTAAATAACAGCACCACCGAGAATAATACCAAATAAGACTTCAGGATCAAGCAATGACAATTTAAGATTAAGCAACAAAATGATAGAGAAAATCATTGTTGCCGCACCAATAACCGCTGTTCCGATAAGAACAGGTTTTGCCGTAGCCTTAAAAGTATTTCCGGCACCATCATTTGCTTCAAGAAAATGTTTTCCTTTTTCAAAATCAGGTTTAAATCCAAAATCTTTTTCAATTGATTTATTAATGCCACGAATGTTTTCAATTTGAGATAATTCAAAAACAGACTGTGCATTATCAGCCACCGGACCATAACTATCAACGGCAATATTAACAGGACCCATACCAAGCATACCAAAGGCCACCAAGCCAAAGGCAAAAACACTCGGATAAACCATATAAGCATCAAGTCCGGAACTTGCTGTAACATAAGCAATAGCCATTAACGCAACCATTACAATTCCCTGCCAAAAAGCAGAAAAATTACCGGCAACGATACCTGAAATAATATTCAAAGAAGCTCCGGCTTCGCGACTGGCATTAACGATTTCATTAACATGTTTTGATTTCGGAGAAGTAAAGATTTTGGTAAATTCCGGAATCAAAGCTGCAGCTAAAGTACCGCAAGAAATGATAATGGATAATTTCCACCATAAATCAGCTCCCATATCACCAATCATAACATAAGAAACGCCGAATGTAACAAGAATAGAAATTATTGATGTAAGCCAAATTAAGCTTGTAAGAGGTTTTTCAAAATCAAAAGTTTCTTTTTTACCATAGATGAGTTTTGAAAGCCCATTATTTAAAGCATAAGAAACTAAAGAAGTAACAATCATTAACAAGCGCATTGCAAATATCCAAACAATCAAACGAGCTTGAATATCGATTCCCCCTGTCATGAGAGCCAATTCACCATTCTGATTATACATCATCCCGGCTCCCAAAACGATAAAGCTAATCAAAGCCACGCCGGTTACGCCATATGTTTCAAAACCATCAGCTGTCGGACCAACGGAATCTCCGGCATTATCACCGGTACAATCAGCAATAACTCCAGGGTTACGAGCATCATCTTCATCTATTTTGAAAATAATTTTCATCAAATCAGCACCAATATCAGCGATTTTTGTAAAGATACCACCGCAAATACGGAGTGCTGCAGCACCTAAAGATTCACCAATAGCAAAACCGACAAAACAAGCACCGGCACTTTCACGAGGTACCCAGAGCAAAATGATAATCATCATTATCAATTCAACACAAATAAGCAAAACACCGATTGACATACCGGAGCGTAAAGGCAAGCTCATAACAGGGAAGGCTTTTCCTTGTAAAGACAAGAAAGCAGTACGAGAGTTCGCATAAGTATTAATACGCATACCAAACCAAGCAACGGTATAAGAACCGAGAATTCCTAAAACTGACCACATAAGAATAGTCAAAACTTTGGGCATTGGTGTCGCATTGAGATAATAGAAATAATAAAAAATACATGCAGCAATAAACAATTCCAAAATAACTAACAATTTTGACTGTTGCTTCATATAAGTTTTACAAGTTTCATAAATAGTATGCGAAACATTCAACATGGATTCATGAGCTGGAATTTTTTTAATTTTACAAAATTCGTATAATCCAAACAACATACCCAAGACACAAATACCGAGTCCATACATGAGGATTTGGCTTCCTGTTAAAGCAAGGCCAAAAATATTATAACCAACATCAAGGCTCGGAATTTTCAAATCAATTTCAGAAGCATGCGCTTGAGAAATCCCTGCCACTACAGCCAAACAAAAGGCTAGAGCAAAAGATTTTAGTCTTTTCAAAGCTGACATTCTTAAATTCCTTTAAAAGTTAAACCAAAATAAATAAAGACAATCACAAAAATATGATTCGTTTTATTATGACGCTATCTTAGATTCCTGATTCTAAATTTTGGGTTAACTCTTTAAAATGATTCAAAAAAATAAAAAAAAGAAGATGAATTTTTTTACATTTTCATCTTCCTTTTTTCAACTACTGTTTAAGATTTTGTTCCCAGTTATCAGCCTGCTGGTAAAAAGCAATTGCTTCTTTCATTTGTTTATCCAAAGCATTATCAGAAATACGAGGACCTTCAACCGAATACTGACGAACGGGTTTTAAAATAACATCCGTACCGTTTTTTACATAACCGATTTTCTGATAATTACTAACAAAGAAACGTGATTCATAATTTTCAGACAAAGCATCTTGACCATAAAAACGAGATTCGTAATCAAAATTCAAAATTCCTAAAATTGTAGGTAAAGCATCGATTTGGCTGATTGGCGTATCGATTCTCTGCGCTTTAACTAACTTTGGTGCATAAATTATGAAAGGAATATGATAGCCTTCCAAATTAATTTCTTCTTTACCTGAAGCTCCGGCAGTGTGATCAGCAATAAAAACAAACAAAGTATTATCAAACCAAGGTTTCGTTCGAGCTTCTTTAATAAACTCCCCTATGGCATAATCCGCATACATAACACCACCGATTCTTCCCCATTTTTCCGATTCCAAAGGAATTCTTCCTTCCGGATAAGTATAAGGACGGTGATTTGAAATCGAGAGTGTCATTGTAAAGAACGGTTTTCCGGCAGCATAGGATTTATCAGCTTCTTTAATAATCTTACGATATGTATCATCATCAGCCGCGCCCCAAGCATTGGCAAAAGTAACCTCACTTTTATCCCAAACGGCTCTGTCAACAACCT
This sequence comes from uncultured Alphaproteobacteria bacterium, assembly GCA_944390275.1. GTDB lineage: Bacteria > Pseudomonadota > Alphaproteobacteria > RF32 > CAG-239 > HGM16780. Next base: position 353,770 of record CALXPL010000001.1, on the reverse strand, counting down.
GAAATCCGTTATTGCCAAAGAAATAATTCATATTATCAAAGTAACCATATCCACCGTAAATCCATTTATTATCATAGCCTTTATCGGCAAAAATCTTTCCAATATTATACAAATTTTCATTATTAGGACGACGCACAATAGACATTCCCGGTAAAGGAGGAACTCCAAGTGTCAAGGCTTCGATTCCCCGAACAGAACGTGTACCATTAGCATAAGTATTGGAAAAATATAAACCTTCTTGAGACAGTTTTTCGAGATTCGGTGTAATTTTTAAATGTCCTTCAGGTAAATTTTCATTCATGTATTTAGCACTCATGCTTTCCATAAGAACAATAATAACATTGGCTTTATTTTCCGGCTTTGCAGAATTAATTTGACGGCGAATGTTTTTTTCAGGCTCTAAAAAAACAACATTATCATCTTGAAGTTTTGTTTTTAAAAGGCGTAAGTTGTCTTCAGAATTTTGAACCGGATAAAATTTATCATATTCCAATTCATTTTTCAAAAAAGCACTAAATAAACTATAAGTACCTTCCTTGGCAGCTTCATTATTATAATAGTTTTTACAAATTTCCAACTTTGACATATCAACAGCAAAATAAGAAAGCACAATCAGAGAAATATACAAAACCAATTGCCCTGCTTTACGACCAAAAGATGGAGCGGGAATATCCGTAAACAAAAAACGATAAGAAAATTTAACAAAGGCAACCGTCAAAACAAGGAGAGAAAACAAAATCCAATTAACGGGATAAGATTGATAAATATTGTCTATCACTTCATTCGTATAAACTAAATAATCAACAGCAATAAAGTTAAATGCCGCTTGAAATTCATCCCAAAAGATTTGAGTAGAAGCCCCCTGAAACAATGTCATATAAACAAAAAAGGCATAAATAAAAGTTGTTACAATCTTATCAAAACGTGTATTCTGCTTTTTCTGAGGCAAAAAAACAAGATATAACACATACGGCAGCATCATATACAAAAAAGCAATTACGGAAGTCAGCAAAAGGACTGCAAAAACCTTAGTCAGTTCCCACAAAGAAAAATCAAATCCATCAAAACTTTGATAAATTTTTCCGAAAAGAATAAGAAATTCCAGCCCAATAAAAGTATAGAAAAAAGGTTTTAATCTTTGGAGCAAATAAGACTTCATTTGTATATCCTCAATAAAATTGAATTTATTGTAAAGTAAATGAAAAAGAAATACATCGCAAGCAATTAATGCAAAAAGTTAAAAAGTTATTACCTTTAAAATTTTCCAACTAGCAAAAATAATCAAAATAAAGACTTGTAATAAAATAATAACGGTTATATATATCCTTTGGCAAAACAAAGGAAAAAAATAATGATACAAAACATGACAAGCGGAACACCGCTCAAACTAATTGTACAATTTACAATTCCTCTGTTAATTGGAAATATTTTTCAACAATTATACAGTATATCCGATATTATAATTGTTGGACGATTACTCGGGGTTAATTCTTTAGCAGCTGTCGGCGCAACCGGACCGTTATTCTTTTTATTATTAGCAGCCACGATAGGTTTTACAAGCGGCTTAACCGTTATAACCGCCCAAAAATTTGGAGCAAACGATTTTGAAAATATGAGACGCTCAGCCGCAACCGCAACAATAATCAGTACACTCTTTACAATAACTTTTAGCATATGCCTTCATTTTTTTCTAAAAGATATTTTAATACTCATGAACGTTCCGGAAGAAATTTTTGCCGAAGCCTTATCATTTATAAACATAATTGCTAATGGTCTGATAATGATTGTTTTTTACAATTTACTATCCGGAATAATAAGAGCCTTAGGCGATAGTAAAACACCTCTTTACTTTTTGATATTTGCTTCAATAATAAACATTTTTCTCAACCTATTTTTAATTTACGTTTGCGGTTTTGGTGTTGAAGGTTCTGCATTGGGAACAGTTCTGGCATTAAGTATATCAGTTTTATGCTGTTATATCTATATCAGAAAAAAATTTCCGATACTTCATTTAAAAAGAAGCGATTGGCACATGAATTGGCAATTTAGCAAAGAACATCTGATTATAGCATTCCCGATGGCAATTCAATTTTCAATTATTGCCTTAAGTTCCATGGTTATTCAAAGCGTCTGCAATTCTTTTGGTCCATTAACCATAGCTGCTTTTACTTCAGCGATGAGAATAGAACAACTTGCCGCACAACCCATGGTATCTTTCGGAATAGCATTAGCTACATTTACCGCACAAAATTACGGAGCAGGATTAATTGGTCGTGTACGTCGAGGCGTATATAATTGCTCAATGATATCCCTAACGATAAGCATAATCATGGCAATTATAATATTCACGCTCGGTGAAAATCTCGTTGAAATTTTTACAAAAGAAAGAAACGAAACAGTAATAGAAACAGCAAAACAGTATCTAAACATCAGTGTTTTATTTTACTTTTTCTTAAGCCAAATATTTGTATATCGCAATGCTCTTCAAGGAATAGGGAAACCTTTCATACCATTAATTTCAAGCATTGTCGAACTAGGGATGCGTTCCTTCGCAGCAATAATTTTAGCACAACATTTTGGTTTTCTTGGAGTATGTTATGCCAGCCCGATAGCATGGATAGGAGGAGCAATGGTTGTCAGTATTGGTTATTACATGATTATCAGAAAGATAGGCCACAAATACCTCTTTTGCCACCATATTACAGAGTTACCCTGGCATTAAAGAAAAAGTGAATATCAACGTTTAAAATATTGCTTTTGAAAAAGAAAACATTACAATTTAGGCATAAGTATCTTGAAAAGGAGAGAGCCTATGGAATTTTATATAGAAAAAGCCAAAGAAACAATCAGCAAAAACTTTATAGAAATAATCAAAACACAATACGTTGACTTCAAAGGAAAAACAAACTTTGAAAAGTTTGGCAAATACATGACAATTTACTCAGCCATGTTTTCAATTTTTTATGCCTTTAACTACATATTACCATCACTAAATGAATTAATATCCATTTTATCCATGATTACCTCTCTAGCATTACTGTTACCAACCATCGCAATTTCAGTAAGAAGGATGAGAGATGTTAAAATTTCACCATGGTATCTGCTATTCATTTTTGTACCAATTATAGGACAAATCTACGTCATTACGCTACTATGCGGAGAAAGTGAAAAATAAAATAACTCCTCAAAATATCCTCTATTATGTGAATAGAGGATATTTTTTTTGCAACAAAAATAATTTCTTGCTATAAAAAACCTTTAACATAATTGCAAGGAAACAAAATGAAAAAACAACTCATCTTAATAAGCTTTTTTTCAAGTTTGTCATCCCTCACTTATGGAGCTAGTTATCACAACAACAACTGGGAATTAAGTGCTACAGGATTAATGGGAGGCTACTACGGAATAACCGAAACCAAACAACTGCACACAGTTGATACTTTACCCAACCGTTGGATATATCGCACAGATGCCCTATTCGGCGCAAACTATAGCCTTTCATCACAACACCAAATAGGGTTATTTGGAAATTTCACATTAGTATTTAAAGAACACGATAAAAATTATCGTAATGGAGATTGGCGATTTTATCCCTTCATAAAAGACAAATCGACCTATGGAGAAATTTCTTTAGGCTATGTCTATAATGCCGCTTATGAACTACATAAAGGGGCAAAAGACATTACATTTTTTGGCATAAACGATTCGAACATGATTTATTATCTGGTCGATTCGAACTGGAGTAACGGTAAACATGCCACAAAATTCGCAACTCCCAAATCCACCACTATCATGACGGACGGTAGAGCAGCCAAAATCAAATATATTACTCCGGAAATAGGAAACACAAAGTTTGGTATTTCCTACACGCCCAAAAATGCAAACCGTCGAGGCATGGTTAGTCGTTACACAAATTACGAATCAACAGAAGATGGATATGCTTTCGGTATGCAAAATCGTTGGCAATTACCAGATAACTCAACATTATACAGTTCATTTGGCTATGGGATATTCAATAGAACCGATAACGAAATGTCCTTTGGACTGGCATGGATAAAAAACAATTTCAACGTTGGTGCTGGATATAAAAACGCGTGGATTAACGGAAATAAAAACCCTATAACTTATATATCAAACAATCCTCATTTACCGGCATTATTTGACAACTATAGAGAATCAAGTGCATACAATTTCAGTGTCGGCTATAAATTCAACGATAAACTAAAAACCAATTTAGCTTACATTTACACTCAAGCCGCCAATACCAGAAACAGTGATAATTTATACATCTGGTCAAACGTCTACAGTACCAATAAATATATAGATATTTTCCTAGTAGGGGCCTACATAAATGCCAAAGGAGCCAGCAAATACGAAGACGTAAACAACAAAGGTTATGCCGCAATCACAGGAATAGGTATTAAATTTTAAAAAAGAAAAAATACATGGATAATTTAATACAATACGGATATATCGGACTATTTCTGGGAAGTTTCCTCGCCGCAACCATTTTACCTTTAGGCTCAGAAATAATATTTATCAGCCTCTTAGCATCCGGATTTGACAAAGGAATGTGCTTAATCATAGCAAGTATTGGAAACACACTGGGAGGTATGACAAACTATGCTCTTGGAAGCCTAGGAAAAATAGAATGGATAGAAAAATATTTGCACATACCATCCCAAAAAATTTTATCAATAAAGGCGCGCCTACAAGGAAAAAGCTCTGCAGTTGCTTTTTTTAGTTTTCTGCCCATTATCGGAGACCCTCTTGCTATTACCTTAGGTTTCATGCAAGCAAACAAAGCAATCACAACAATAAGTATGTTTTTGGGAAAATTTATGAGATATGGTATTCTTACTCTACCTTTTTTATCATAAAACAAAAGCAAGTTTAATTTTACAAACTTGCTTTAAATGGCGTACCCGAAGGGATTCGAACCCATGACCCTCGGCGTCGGAGGCCGATACTCTATCCAACTGAGCTACGGGTACAAACACAAAAATAGTTTTATCGTAAAAAAAAAGAATAAACAAGAAAAATATATAAAAAAGTTCTAGACAAAATAAACAAATGATGATAAAGGAGAAACGAAAATTAATTATTAATTAAAAAACGCTATAATTATGAAAAAATTTACAAGTGAAAAAGAAGAGCAAAATTTCATTGCAACAGTAAATCTTGCCAAAGCACGTCTTTACGTAGGTAACAACAAACTTTACGAAGACTCAGAGGCTATATTACTATACAAATGTTGCATTTTTTTGCAAAATCATGACAGCAACCTAGCCGGGAAGCACACAAATTGCTTTGCCAAAGGTCAAGAATGTCAATCAATCAAAAACATGTTGCGCAGCTACATTTCGCAGCATGGAATAGCAGAAAGTGCACTTTTGCACATCTGTAAACAACGTAAAGATCACTGCCGGCCTGCCGCAGATTATATTATTAATCTCTGCCGCGAAATACAAAAAGAACTACCGGCAAGTGTAGAGAATGAATTGAAAAAAGACTAAAGTCATCTGCAAAGACTAAAGTCATCTGCAAGCGTATTGGGTTTTCCTCTCAATACGCTTTTTATATATTCGTTTTAGTCAAAAAAAGAAGCCAATTTATATTTTTTACTTGACTCTCAAAGAAATAACGTCTATTAAAGGGCAACAAGTTTATGTTTTGATTGAAATATAAGGATAGTTTAACATGTCTAAAAAATGCGATATCAGCGGCACGGGTGTAATGAGTGGAAATAACGTAAGCCACGCAAATAACAAAACACGTCGTCGCTTTTTACCAAACTTGCAAGTAGTATCTTTGTTAAGTGAAAAACTTGGAAAAGTATTTAAATTGAAAGTATGCTCAAAAACGCTTCGTTCTATTGAACACAACGGAGGTTTAGATGCTTACTTAACATCGACATCAAACAGCAAATTGTCTGATGAAGCAATTAAAATAAAAAAACAAATTGCAAAAGCATAAGAAAAAAAGACAATTTTTTAAGCCTTCTGAATAAGAAGGCTTTTTTTATCCCCATTATCCACAAGGCTCAAAACAAAAAAGAGTCATTTTTATTGTAATTCAACAGAAATAAGCTATAACTAGCGCAAAAGAACTCAAGGATTTAATTCATGGATAATACGGTTGATACATCACTTCTCCCACAAAATTTAGAAGCCGAACAAGCACTACTTGGAGCAATTCTCGTAAACAACAAAGCCTTTGAAAAAATCTCCGAATACTTACGTCCTTTTCACTTTGCCGATTCGATACATAGCAAAATTTATGAAGTAATATCCAAATTAATCCAAAGAGGACACATTGCCGATGTCATTACTCTCAAAAATTATTTTGAACAAGAAGGTACTCTCAATGAAGTCGGTGGTCATAAATACTTGGTAAAATTAGCAGATAGCGCCTCTCCGTTAACAAATGTCGAATATTACGGACAATTCATTTATGACAAATATTTAAGAAGAGAATTAATTGCAACCGGTTATGAAATTGTCAATTCGGCAATGAAAGAAGATGTTGATACCGATGCCAATACCCAAATAGAAATGGCAGAAAAGCGCCTGTTTGAACTTTCCAACCAAGGCGACATACAAGGAGGATTTGTTTCTTTTGGAGATGCCTTAACATCATCATTAGCCTTGATAGAACAAGCCTATCAAAAAGAAGGAAAATTATCGGGATTACCCACAGGATTAGATGCTTTAGATAACAAAACCGGAGGACTAAATAATTCAGATTTAATCATTTTAGCCGGACGTCCGGCTATGGGTAAAACAGCATTAGCTACAAACATTGCTTATAATGTTGCAGAATTTATGAGTCGTGATAAAAATCTAGATAATCGCAATCGCGGTGTCGCCTTTTTCTCACTAGAAATGTCGGCAGACCAACTTGCCAGTCGTATTTTATCAACCGTAACCCAAACCCCAAGCCATAAGATGCGCACCGGAGAACTAGATGAAGCAGAATTTATTCGCATAGCCGCCGGAGTTCGAGAATTAGAAAACATTCCGCTTTATATAGATGATTCCCCCGGAGTAAACATCAACACGATTCGCACCAGAGCCCGCAGATTAAAAAGGAACAAAGGCTTAGGTTTAATTGTTATAGATTATATCCAATTAATTAACGGAAGCGGAAGCAAACGCTCAGAAGGAAACCGCGTTCAAGAATTATCCGAAATTTCCCGTGGGTTGAAAATGTTAGCAAAGGAATTAAACATCCCCGTCATAGCTCTATCCCAATTAAGCCGTGGTGTTGAACAAAGGGATGATAAACGTCCTATAATGTCAGACTTGAGAGAATCAGGTTCTATTGAGCAAGACGCTGATATAGTAATGTTTGTTTTCCGAGAAAACTATTACATAAAAAACGAAGAACCCAAACAGCGAGCCGGAGAAACACCGGAACATTTTCAAAATCGTCTAGAAGAATGGGAAACAAGGATTCGCCAAACCGAAAACATCGGAGAAGTCATCATCGGGAAACAACGTCATGGACCAACAGGAACAGTACAGCTTTTCTGGAATGGCGAATTTACACAATTCGGCAATCTCGCAAGAGAAGAAAATCTACCCGACCAAATAGGATAAAATATGCTATTTTTAAGAAACTTAGGCAACACGTTACTAATCGTCATGATTATGCTTCTGAGTTGGTTCAAAATGATTATTCTGACAACAACAAGTATCTTTAGCATGATAAGTAACCGTTTTCTGGTAATGATTAGCATCTTTATCAAAGGAATAAGAAGCCGTATAAGAAGCTGAAGAAAAGGTTTGAGCACAACAACACTCACCTTCTTTTTCTTTGTGGCAATGACAAGAATTTTCCGTGTTTTCCTCTGAATGATTAGAACAGTGGCATTTTCCGCCGCAAGAACAAGAATCATGCTCAAATAAGGATTCATTTTCCGATTCGTTATTTTCCAGAATAGCTTTTTGCATTTTTCGGAGTTGTTCTTTTTTACCTTCACAACAGCTACAAGTCCCTTGTACTGGGGTTTTAACAATCATATCCGCTAACCATTTAAACATTTTTGTTTCTCCTTAAATAAAATAATGTTATCTTAGACAAAGATGATTACAAAAGAATAAATAAAGGAAATAAGGTGAAAAAAAAGTTAGAAGATTACACAGAAGAAGAATGGGAGCAAATCTGTACACATTGCGGAAAATGCTGTCTAATAAAATTGCAAGATGAAGATAGCGGAGAAATTTATTATACAGACGTTGTTTGCCAATATTTTGACAATGAAAACTGCCTCTGTCGTGTGTACAAACAACGCTGTGAACTCGTTCCCGAATGTATCAAACTCACAAAAGACAACGTTGATAAAATATCTTGGATGCCGGACTCCTGTGCATACAGAAGACTTGTAGAAAACCGCCCTCAAGCAAAAAAGACAACTATAAAAAATCGCTGTATTTCTGAAAAGCTGGTAAAAGAAGAAGAATTAGAAGACCATATTGTTGATTGGGAAGACCTATAATGGAAAATAAGGAATACAAAATAGAAGCCGAATACAATCCACAAGACCGTTTAAAAGCTTTAAACGAAGTTGAACCCGAATTTTGGAAAAAGAAAAAATTAGAAGACATGAATAAAACAGAATGGGAACTTTTATGCGACGGATGTGGAAAGTGTTGTTTAAACAAACTAGAAATTAAGGGAAAAATTAAATTTACCAACACCTACTGCCGTTTTTTAGACTGTCAAAGCTGTTTATGCCGAATATATCCGCACCGTTTTGAAAAAGTTTACGATTGCCGTGATATTGATATAAAAGCCATTCGCGAAAAACCGCGTTGGTTACCCAAAACATGCGCTTATTGGCTTCTTGATAACGGCTATGACCTTCCTTCATGGCACCCACTCATCACGGGTCAAGCCGCGTCGGTACACCAAGCTGGAATGTCTCTGCAAAATCGTTCAGTTGTATCAGAAACCGGAATAAAAAACTATGAAGATTACATTATTGACTGGAAAGACTTATAATATTGAACAAGAGATTGACTTTCCAATAAAGATAGTCAAATCGCCGCGAGCAAAAAAATTAACTCTTCGGATTGACTCCAAAGAGCATATTCCGGTTTTATCCCTTCCTCGCTATTGTTCTCAAAAAAAGGCAATAGATTTTGTATTGTTACACAAAGAGTGGATACAAGATTCTCTCAATAAACTGCCACAAAGCAAACCGTTTGAAAATGGAGAAAGAATAAGCTTATTCGGAAAAACAGTTATCATCACTCATGCTCCTGAAAGGAAATTAGGAGCCAAAATAGAAGCGGACAAACTTCTTGTGTCGGGAAATTTAGAATTTCTACATCGACGAGTAAAAGACTTTATCAAAAAGAAAGCAGAAACAGAGTTTTACAAACGTTCCAATAAATATGCCAAAAAACTCGGAAAAAGTATAAATGGAATAACAATAAAAGACACGAAATCACGTTGGGGAAGTTGTTCTTCACTTCAAAACATTAATTACAGTTGGAGAATAGCGTTAGCTCCGGAATTTGTTATAAACTACCTCATGGCACATGAGGTTGCGCACCTTCAATACCCAAACCACTCATCGGCTTTTTGGCAATGCGTAGAAAGACTATATCCGGAATATTCTCAAGGAGAACAATGGTTAAAAGAACACGGAAAAGATTTATATTTGTATAAATAAACAGATTCCAATTATAAAAGATAAAAATATTGATTTAAACCACAAACATTCCTATATTATAAAAAGAACAATAAAGGAGGAAATTTACGAATGCTAGATAACAACGTTCAAACAACATCACACAGCATACAAGGTACAATAATTGAAGCAGATTTACGCGAATATCTACGTAAAGTGTACAATTTTATGGCCGGAGGACTGGTTGTAACAGCTTTAACATCATACATCATAATGAACACACCATTGCTCCATATGTTTTTTTCCATAAGCGGCAATCAGGTAAGTTTATCAATTTTAGGCTGGTTAATTCTTTTAGCTCCATTAGCTATGGTCTTTTACTTTTCATCAGTAATTCGTAATGGCAGCTCAAGCAAAGCTCAAACAGTCTTTTGGATTTTTTCGGCATTAATGGGAGCAAGCCTTACACCAACCGTTTTGCTTTACACCGGAGCCAGCATAGCCCGTATATTCCTTATTACGGCAGCAACTTTCGGAGCAATGAGCATTTACGGCTACACATCCAAAAAAGATTTAAGCAGCATAGGTTCTTTTTGTATAATGGCATTATGGGGTATAATCATAGCTTCATTGGTTAATTTATTTTTCTCAAATTCTATGACCAATACCATTATCTCCATTATTAGTGTCTTCATATTTATAGGTTTAACTGCCTATGATACACAAAAAATCAAGGCAATGTACATTCAAAGTAGTGATTCTGAAACAATGAATAAAATTGCATTAAGCGGAGCGTTAGAATTATACTTAGACTTCATCAATTTATTCTTAGCACTTCTACGCTTATTTGGAGACAGAAAATAGCAAAAACAAAAGAAACAGCCTTTAAGGCTGTTTCTTTTTAACTTGACAGATAAAAAAAAACAACATATAAGCAAGATGTTCCGAGGCCTTTAACAAGGCTAAAATAAATAATAATAACCAGAATCAATAAGATTCACATTTAACCGGAGAAATGAAATGAAACGTACATATCAACCAAGCAAATTGGTAAGATCTCGCCGCCACGGTTTCCGTGCTCGCATGGCAACAAAGAATGGTCGTAAAGTATTGGCCGCACGCCGCGCAAGAGGACGCGCTAAAATTTCAGCATAACAATAACAGATTGTTTTGCCTATGGAAATTTTAACATTAAGAAAGCGCAAAGATTTCGTTAGAGTCGCCCAAAAAGGACTGAAGATGATAACATCAACAGTCGTTATACAGGCGGCTCAAAATTTATCCGATAAAGAAAACATATTTGTCGGCTATACCACAACAAAAAAAATCGGCAAAGCCCACATTCGTAATCGCACAAGAAGAAGATTAAGAGCAGCCGTCAGAGAACTTTTCTTACAACATGCTCACGCGGGTTACACCTACGTTCTTATCGGAAGATATAATACGGCAGAATGTCCTTTTGAAAAATTGAAAAAAGATTTAAAATGGGGACTGAAAAAACTACATACAACAACGCAATCCGAAACAGAAAACGATGGGCAAATTTCTTAAATACCTTCTGATACAAACAATTAAAATTTATCAAAAATTTATTTCTCCATTATTTCCGGGAGTATGTCGCTATCGTCCAACTTGTTCTCAGTATATGATAGAAGCTATACAAATTCATGGAATTTTCAAAGGAATATATTTAGGTACAAAGCGGCTGTTACGATGTCATCCGTGGGGAGGGCAAGGATACGATCCCGTTCCTCCGGCAACAAAACACAAAGATAAACACAAATCGATATAAATCCTTGCTTTTCAAGAAAATATAGATTAAATTTTGCAAAAATAAAGCATAAACAGGAGATATTATGAAAGACGATATGAATAACAAAGGATTATACCTTGCTGTCATTTTATCAATAGCGGTAATTTACATAACCAACGCACTTTTTCCCAGTGTTCCGCAAAACAACAAAGAAGAACAAATACAGCCTCAACCTTCTCTTGAAATAAAAGAAGAAGGAGAAACAAGCAACACAATTAAAAGCCCATTAACCGCCGAAAAAGTACGTTCTTTATCTCCCCGAGTAAAATTAAAAAATGAAGTTCTTTCAGGAAGTATAAGACTTCAAGGAGCTCGCTTTGATGATCTCTTACTGGATAAATACAAACAAACACTAGAAGCCAACAGCAAAGATGTTGAATTATTATTTCCGGCGCAAACACAAAATCCTTATTATGCAGAATTTGGTTGGCTTTCAAATGACAAAAACATAAAACTCCCCAATAAAGATAGCTTATGGATAGCCAAAGGAACAGAACTGACAAACAACAGTCCTCTTATCTTAGAATGGAATAACGGTCAGGGATTAAAATTTATTCGTAAAATAAGTTTAGATAATAACTATATGTTCAATATAGAAGATACAGTAGAAAATAACACAAACAACAACATAACATTATATCCTTATGGTCTTATCAGCCGCACTCCCAATAAAGAAAATTCTTCTACATCTGTCGTACATGAGGGAATAACCGGTGTTTTAAACGATACCCTTCATGAAGAAAAATATAAAGATTTAGATAAGGGCGATACAAAAGAATTTACAACAGAAGGAGGCTGGGCCGGATTTTCAGACAGATATTGGTTCAGTGCTTTCATTTTAAATAATTTACAGGAATCAACAGTAAAATACCGTAATTTAGATGATATAAGCTACCAAGTAGATTACCTCGGTCAACCGATGACTGTTACAGCAGGCACCGCAAACAGCAGCAATGTCCGCTTCTTTGCTGGCGCCAAAGAAATCAAATTATTGGACAAATATACGTCTCAATATAACATTCCCAAATTTGATTTAGCTGTTGATTTCGGTTGGTACTACTTTTTAACCAAACCATTCTTCTATATTTTAGACTTTTTATATGGAATCATCGGAAACATGGGATGGGCAATTTTGCTTTTCGCAGCACTATTAAGATTGGTCATGTTCCCCATCGCTAATAAATCATATGAGAGCATGTCTAAAATGAAAAAATTGCAACCCAAACTAAAGGTTCTGCAAGAAAGATACGGCGAAGACAAAATGAAATTACAACAAGAAACGATGAATCTGTATCGCAAAGAAAAAATAAATCCCGCATCAGGTTGCCTCCCCCTTTTGATACAAATACCAGTATTTTTCTCATTATACAAAGTATTGAATATTGCGATAGAAATAAGACATGCCCCATTTATCGGTTGGATAAAAGATTTATCAGCACCTGACCCACTAACATTATCAGTCATAACACACTTACCAATTCCTGGAATTATAAACATTGGTGTTTGGCCGATAATTATGGGAATTACCATGTACATTCAACAAAAGCTGAATCCAGCCCCCACCAATAAAGACCAAGCCAGAATGTTTGCCATGCTTCCCATAATATTTACATTTATGCTAGGACATTTTGCCTCCGGCTTAGTCATTTACTGGACACTAAGCAATATTCTTTCCATAATTCAACAAAAAGCAATTATGAAAAAGAACGGGGTTTAAAATGGAAAATTGTGATAAATATAGCCAAGAGAACTTAACAAAAGCAGATAATTTATTTAAGCTCCCTGTTTCTTTCGTATTAAGTGTTGCAAAATTATCACAATTACCCTTAACAGAAATGAGCGAGGTTGCTTTTGCCGGACGTTCAAATGTCGGAAAATCAAGCATTATTAATGCGTTATTTAATCAAAAAAAATTAGCAAAAACATCAAACACCCCCGGAAGAACACAACAATTAAATTATTTTAACCTAAACAATGAAATCCATATTGTTGACCTTCCGGGATATGGTTACGCCGAAGCCCCCGAAAAAACAGTTAAACAATGGCAACAACTGATTTTTGACTACTTAAGAGGACGTGTAAATCTCAAGCGCGTATTTCTCCTTATCGATTCGCGCCATGGTTTAAAAAAGGTTGATAAAGAAGTCATGGACATGCTGGACAAAGCCGCCGTAACCTATCAAATAATTCTAACCAAAATTGATAAAATCAGTGAAAAAGAATTAGAAAAAAGAAAACAAGAACTCGATAAAGAAATAAGGAATCACGCTGCCGCTTATACAAGTGTAATTGCAACAAGTTCTGCCAAAAACTTAGGAATAAGCAAACTCCGTTATGAAATTTTATCACTAATTTAAACACCTCTCCCAAACAGGATATAAAAAAACAGAGTATAAATCTATACTCTGCTATCAAATGTATAAGTTATGCCCTAATAAATAACTTTTATCAAAAGAATAAAATTAACGCTCAGCAATATTTGCATTTTGTAAAGCAGCATATTGAGCTTCAGCAGCTTGAACGGCTTGATATGATTTTTCGTGGTCATGTTCTTTCAGCATGCCTTGAGATAAATGCTTGCCTCCGCTTCGAACAGCATTATGAACCAACCAATTATCTCTCGGATTCGCATTAGACAAATATTTATTTGATAGAATCTCAACACCGCCTGCTGAGAACAGTTCCTTTGTTTCACCTTTGCCAAAAACCTTGGCAGCATTTTCTTTAGTTAAATTAGACATAACATATCTCCTATAATTCTTATTATCTTTTCTTTTGTCTATTATCGCAATTAAATTTACATTTGTCAACAAATAAAATTCATTATTTCTTAAATTTTCCTTTATTTATATTACATAATATGATTAATTCAATAAAGAAATATTAACTTTAAGAAAAAAATTGCGGAAAATTTAATGTCATTACTCAAATCAGTAGCAACCTTTGGCAGTTTTACTCTCCTCAGCCGAATTACAGGATTCTTCAGAGATATGCTATTAGCCCGATTCTTAGGAGCTGGAGCAATAGCCGATGCCTTTTTTGTAGCTTTTAAATTACCTAATTTATTTCGCAGTCTTTTTGCCGAAGGAGCTTTTACAAGTGCTTTTGTACCTCTACTCTCACAAAAATTAGTCAATGAAGGAAAAGAAAGTGCCGAAAAATTTGCCTCAAGAGCAATATCGGTCTTGATATTTTTTCTACTGATTTTTACAATAATTATAGAAATATTTATGCCGGAATTAGTTATTCTTATGGCCCCAGGCTTCATAGACCAACCAGAAAAACTGGAATTAACCATAAATCTGTCTCGTATCACATTTCCGTTTCTACTTCTTGTATCCATCGTTTCTTTTCAATCGGGAATTTTAAATACATTTAACAAATTTGCCGCTCCGGCTGCTGCGCCGATAATTTTAAATTTAATGATGATTGGGGCAGTTTTTGTATATTTCCCATTTATAAATAGTCCCGTATATAATCTCTCGCTTAGCGTTACAGTTGCCGGACTTATTGAAATTATATGGTTGGGTTATTTTATAAAGAAATTAAAAATAAAGCTCACTCACTATTTCAATATCAAAAGGCTCTGCCAATCGCAAGAAATCAAAATTCTTTTTAAGCGTATTACTCCGGGCATTCTCGGAGCCGGAATATATCAAATAAATATGATGGTTGATACCATTATCGTTTCTCTAGTTGGCACCGGCGCAATCTCGTGGCTTTACTATGCTAATCGGCTTCAACAACTTCCTTTAGGAGTAATCGGAGCTGCAATAGGAGTAGCCCTTCTCCCGATTCTTTCAAAACACATCAAATCGGAAAACGCTCAGGAAGCCACACGCATTCAAAACAATGCCGTTGAATATGGAGCATTACTATCTATTCCATCAGCATTTGCTTTAAGTGTTTTAGCTACTCCGATTATAAATATTTTATTTCAACATGGAAAATTCGGAGAATTTGAAACAGAAATGACGGCGCAAGCTGTGATTGCCTATACCATAGGACTACCGGTATATGTTATTGTTAAAGCTCTTGCACCCAATTTTTTTGCTCGTGGCGACACAAAGACACCTGTAAAATATAGCATAGTCGCCTTCGTAGCAAATATTACTTTTTCAATAATTCTCATGAAACCTTTTGGACATGTCGGCATAGCCGCAGCGACAACCATAGCCGCCTTTGTATCCTGCGGACAATACATTCATGGTTTAAAAAAACGAGGATACTGGATTCTCTCGGCAAAATTACAAAAAAAATTATTAATGATAATAATTTCTTCCCTTGTCATGAGCTTTGCAATAAAAGGAGGAGAAATTTTAATTAATAATCATTATGCAAACTGGTTAGATTTAAATTTTTCAAAAAAAATAATCATTTTACTCGGATTATGCATTTTGGGTGTTGTAACTTTCGGAATAATGGCTAAACTGACAAAAGCAATAAATTATCAAGAATTATGGCAAGCCTTTACCAAAAAAGGAAACAAAAGTGCTTAAAAAATTTATAAAAAAAATAACAAATTTTCCTTGGAAAAAAATAAAACCGCTTAAAGGAATTTTATTTTTCATAAAATCATGGGGACACATCATCACCATAATCATTTGCGGAATTATTTTTTTCTATTATCCGGTTGGAGGCTGGTTAATTCACAATATTGATATACGCATAAATGAAGAAACAAAAATCTCACAGGGAAAGCATTTTATTACCATAAAAGCTATCTCAAATCTTGTAAACCAAGAAGTTAATGAAAAACTTTGGACTCCTAATTTACCATTTTTCTTTCCCTCATACTTCTTGGATAACATGCCTAACTTTCAACAAGGAACCATCAAAGCAGCCTCTGTATTGACTTCATCACTTAACAGAATCATGCCTCACCCTACAAATATTAGAGACAAGCAACAAGGATCACCCTTAAATATAGCCAATGAAATGCTTAAATACCCCGGCTCTGTCTGGTTATTTTCAGAACAAAACAATTTAATACCCGCTCCGTCTTCAACAAAGCAATACAGACGAGCGGTTCGTCAACTCAACAAATATAATCAGGGATTGGAAAGCAGCATTATAAAATATCACCCCCAGAAAAAAGACTTAATATTTATTCTAAAAAAAATAAAAAATAATCTAAAAATTTCCAGTAAAGAGTTGGAAAAACAAATCCGCGAATATAGCACATCATGGATTGACAACCAAGCAGACAATGTCTTTTATTATAACCTTGGCAAAACTTATGGTTTTTATATAGGTTTAAAAAGTCTTGGAAAAGACTACCAAGATATTATCGTATCGCAAAAACAGTATGAACAATGGACAGGACTTCTTCATGCTTTAGAAGAGGGACTCGAAATCAAACCGCTTATTGTACGCAACGGAGAACTTGATAGTCTATTCAGCCCCAATCATTTAGCTTATTTGAACTACTACATCCAAAAAGCTCAGATAATTATAATACAAATATCTCAACAACTTTCACAATCGAAGGAATAGTAATGCAGATTGAAGTTCAAAATACCCCAGATAAGAATGTAATAAACTTTTTTCCTGAAGTTGCCATAAGCAAGAGTAACAATGCGGAATTTGCCGATTCGAAAACTCTAAGGAAATCACCTTTAGCCGAAAGAATTTTTGACATAGGAGGAATAAAAAGCGTTTTTATAAATAAAGAAATGATTTCCGTAACAAAAGAAGATAACGCATCATGGGATGATTTAAAAGCATTGATTTTAGCAGAACTGATGGAATTTTTAAGCACCGGCGAAGAAGTTATTATCGAAAAGAATCAGCCTGATAGTCCAGAAGAAATTATTCAAAAAATTATGGGATTGCTTGACGCTCGTATTCGTCCTGCCGTAAAACAAGACGGAGGAGATATTAAATTTAAGAAGTATGAAGACGGTATTGTTTATGTTGAAATGTGCGGAGCCTGTGCCGGGTGTCCTTACGCTCTTCACACTCTTAAAGAAGGAGTTGAAAAAATAATAAAATCCTATATCCCTGAAGTTAAATCTGTAGAAAATTATGAAAAATAAGAGCCGAATTATTTTTTTCATTGTAGGAATATTACTGATTTTGAGTTCAAGATCAAAAGCAGAAGAAAATAATTTCATACCAATAAATACGACCCAAGAAATGCAAAATCTTTTTCAAAAGTCAAATTACAAAAATTACATTTTAGAAAAAGACCAAACCTACCCCACAATATTAATAAAAAATTTTCCAACGGACTTCGGACAAACCATAACGAAAGAAGAACAACAAAAACTATTTTTTATGGCTCTGATACCCTTAATAAGAAAAGTCAATGAAGAAATATTAAATGAAAAAAAAATAATCTATTATTTAGAGCATAAATTATCTGAAAACACTCTCGATTCAACAGACGAAATAATTATTGAAGATTTAGCCGTTAAATATGACATTTCAACCAAGATGCAAGGATATCGCCGTTACGCAATTTTATTAAAACAACTCAAATTAAGAGCAAATGTCATTCCACCATCATTACTATTATCCATGGCCGCCATCAACACAAACTGGGGGAAAGGAAAATTTTTAGCCCCAAGCAATAATTTGTACCGAGAGCTAAACTGGTACACAAATGAAGGATTAAAACCGGAAGACGAAACAGAAGACACAAGCTATCGAATAAAAATCTACCCGTCATTATACGCTTCAATTAAAGATTATGCTTTAAAATTAAACAGCAACGTTGACTATACAGAATTTCGCAATATGCGGAAAGTACAAGAAGAAAACAACCAACAAATTAGCGGAAGATTCTTAATCCCATACTTAATATTTGCCAATGACATACCGAATTATGCCGGATTGCTTGATTATACGATAACCTATCATAACTTAGATACCGTAGATAAAATCGCAACAAAAAGGCCATAAAATCCACAAAGAAGAAAAATTGTCATAAAAAATTAATGAAACATTATAACAATTTTATTATATTATAGAATTAAGTAGAAGAATAAGTGGAAAAAAACCATGCAGAATAAAAAACAATTATCCAAAGAAGATGTTGTCAGACTTTCAGCTAGTCGCTCTGCTGAGAATAAAATAATGACAGTTCAAAAACTGTCTTCATTCTATAATACAACCAACATCAGCATACAAGAAAGAAAATTAGCTGAAGATATCTTTCGCATAATGGTAGAAGATGTTGAAGTAAAAGTTCGCCAAATATTATCTGAATGTTTAAAAAACTCAAAAGATATTCCGCAAGATATTGTCATAAAATTAATAAATGACGAAAATAGTGTTTCAATACCCTTCATAAAATACTATGAAGGGTTAAGCAATAAAGAATTGATTGATATACTAAATGCTCAAAATATCGATAAACAAAAAGCAGTAGCCCAACGTCGCAATTTATCAAACGAAATTTCAGCCTATATAGTAGATAAATGTTCGGAAGATGTTGTTGTAACATTAATATCCAACAATTCAGCTAATATTTATGAAAACACCTACCAGAATATTGTCAAAAAATACTCAGGAAGTGAAAATGTAAAAAAATGCCTTGTATATCGCTCAGAACTTCCCGTAACAGTCATAAGCAAAATAATAAACTCACTATCGGAAGAACTTTTAAAACGATTAATAATGACTCACAATTTACCCAACAATATAGCCTCAGATATTGTGGAACAAGTTAAAGAAAAAGCAACCTTAAAAGTTTCAGCGGAATACAGTTCAGATAAACAAATTGAAGAATTGGTACATGAATTATATACATCTAATAAATTAACACCTTCGTTAGTCGTACGTTCAATATGTATGGGTGATTTAAAATTTTTCGAATATTCGATAGTTTACCTTTCGAACACACCAATAACAGAAGTCCGTAAAATCCTATTTAATACACAGGTAGATTTTGTTATAAGAAATTTATTAAGAAAAGCATTTATCCCTAAAAATTTATTTCCGGCAGTTTTTAGTGCCTTAAATGTCATCAAAGACATTCGATTTGACTTAAAAAACAACAGCAACCAAACATTTACACATAAAGTTATAGAAAGAATCTTATCATACGGTAACGCGGAAGAAGAATTAGATACAAAAGACATCGAATATTTAATAACAAAAATTAACTAGTTGTTGATTAAATATTAAGAAAGAAGAGATAAGATTACACGCAAAAAGAATAAAAAAGAATAAGGAAAAAAAAATTGGCAGGCATTAATAGTGCATCAACATTAGCAAATTTATTAGAACTTAACAACTTTATAATATCAGAAAAAGATTATAAAGCCGCTGTAAAAAGAATAATAGAATTTGCTCAATCTGTCTGTAAAGCAGACGGATATTTGTTGTATATCATTAATGACGACGATTTTTTAAGTTTGGAATATAGCCACATTGATAGTTTGGGTTTTGACAAAAGCGGCAGTGATAATATGGTTATATATCCAACAGTTTATATCCCTGATTTACGCAATAAAGAACTAAAATCATTGGCAGAAACGAGTGCTCTTACGCATGAATTAATCAACACCTCGAATATCTATGCATCAACAGATTTTGATAACAGTATATCAAAATGGTTTGATCAAGAATATAATTACCGCCCAGTATCCTGCCTAACTCTGCCAATTATAAGCAGAAAAGAAAATATTATCAGTATAGCACAATTTTTTAATGCAAAAGACGATAACGGCAAAACAATATCTTTCACACCTGAAATACAAAGAATAACTCAATCCATATGCAATCTAGCCGGTTTAGTATTAGAAAACCGCAAATATCAAGCAGCATACAATCAACTTCTCGAATCATTTATAGAAGTTTTAGCCCGAGCAATTGATGCAAAATCACCATACACGGGAGCACATTGTCAAAGAGTTCCAGTTATAGCAAGATTATTAACAACCGCTGCAGTACAAGAAGAAACAGGACCATTAAAAGATTTCGAAATGAGCCGCGACGACTGGTATGCTCTGAACATTGCATCTTGGTTGCACGATTGTGGAAAAGTCACCACACCTGAATATATTGTAGATAAAGCGACGAAACTAGAAACTATATATAATCGAATTCATGAAATTAGAAACCGATTTGAAATTTTAAGAAGAGATGCCCACATAGAATACCTAAAGAAACGACTAGCCAACGTAGATACACAACAAAATCTACAAGCAGAATTTGTAAACAAAGTTAAAGATTTGGAAAGCGATTTTGCTTTTATTGCAAAATGCAACATTGGAGATATTCCAATATCTGATGCTGATATAATTCGCCTAGAAAAGATAGCAAAAATAAAATTCACACGTTATTTTGATAGAACATTGGGTCTATCATGGGCAGAAAGAGATAACATCAAAAATCTTGATTTATATTCCAAGCCGGGAATAGAAAGCATCCTGCAAGATAGAGAAGACCAGTTATTCAAAGGATATAATCACGGAGAATTATATAATCTTGAAATTAGAAGTGGAACCATAAATAAAGAAGAACGAGCAAAAATTAACGAACATATCGTCGTAACAATAGACATGCTCAAAGCCATACATTTTCCAAAGAAACTCGCCAATGTAGTTGAATATGCCGGAGCTCACCATGAAAGAATAGATGGAAAAGGCTATCCTTATGGATTAACAGGAGATCAAATGTCCATTCCTGCAAAAATAATGGCCATAGCAGATATTTTTGAAGCCTTAACATCAAACGACCGTCCTTATAAAGAACCTAAAAAATTGAGTGAAGTTTTAACAATAATGAAAAACATGCGAGATACCGGACACATTGACCCTGATTTGTACAAAGTTTTCATCACCAATGAAGTATATAAAGAATATGCAGAACAGTATGTTTCCCCCGAACAAATAGACGACGTAAATCCTGAGGATTATTTATGATAGAAGTTTATCCGATTCTCTGCCGCGCAGGCACAATGAATAATTATTCATATTTGATTATAGATAAGAACAGTGGTGTTTCGGCTATCATAGACCCATCTGAAACACGCCCGATAATACAAACATGCGAGAAACGGAAAATTAAACCCAATTATATATTAAATACACATCATCACTTTGACCATACAGATAGTAATTTAGATATAAAGAAAAAATATGGGGCTATAGTCATCGGCAACAAAAAAGATGCCCACCGCATACCGGAAATTGACATCGCAATAGATCCGCAAGAAAAATTTCAACTAGGTGATAGTGAAGCGCAAATCATTGAAGTTGATGGACATACGATAGGACACATTCTATGGTATTTCCCTGAAGATAAAATATTATTTACGGGAGACATGCTCTTTAATTTGTGCATTGGAGGACTTTTTGAAGGAAGCATAGATCAAATGTGGCAATCTATTGAAAAAATAAAAGCACTTCCCGAAGATACTGAATTTTATCCGGGACACGAATATACAATGTACGGAGCGGAAGATGCTTTATGGTTTTCACAACAATCTTCTGAAGTTCTTTCTTACTTAGACACAGCCAAAAAAAGATTAGAACAAGGGTATCCTGTTGCCCCAACAAAGCTAATGATAGAAAAAAAATGCAATCCATACCTAGCGGCTAAAACAAAAGAGGAATTCACAAAAATTTTACAACGTTAAATATAGACAAATTTCGAAAATTGGATTATAATAAAAAAAATTAGAAAGAACAAAAATGCCAATGAATGAAAGAATAAATTTTGATAAATATTTAAAAGAACTACAAGAACAAGGCTATGAAATCTTAAATATTTCAGGATTAAAATTTGCCCATAAGAGGAATATGGGAATACGACTGAAAGAAAAAGATTTAATCCAATATGTGCAAAAAAAAGAACCAGAACCTCAAATTAAACAACCGGATACAACAAGAAACACAAATAACTCCAATAAAGAACTTCAGAATCAAAAAAAAGAAACAACTCCGCAACAAGAAAAGAAAGAAGATAAAGATAAAGATAAAGATAAAGATAAAAAGGAAAAAGAGGAAAAAAAAGAAAAAAAAGAAAAAAAAGAAAAAAATGAAACAAAACAAATAAAAAAATTAGTTATTAAAGAAAATTTCTCCGAAAAAAGAAGAACATACAGTAATAACCACCAAAATACAAAAAACGATACTCATGAAGAATCCTCTCCTGTAGAAACAGAAGAAAATATAGAACCAATAACATTAAAAGAACAATATTATACACCTTTAGAAAACTGGGTAGAAAATGATTTAGATGAAAACTCATTGCCCAAAAGAGAAATTGAATGCAACGAAATCTCAGAAAACGAACTTGACATTAAGATAACCCCAAGCAAAGCACAAGAAGAACAAGGAGATAGCGGAGCACACATAAATATCAAAAAAAATGAAGAAAAAGAAACATTAAACGCCGATATCGGTCCAATAAATGAAACACCACTCAATTACGAATATTTTTACCAACTTTTAAAAACAGCAAAAAGAAATGGCATAGAAACCATATCTTTTGACGATATTAAAACCAAAGAATTTGCAACTGGACTTTTAGCAGCAGCACTTACATTAAATCTAGAACTGGAGAATGCCCCAAAAGGAATAGATATAACAACTCAATATGCGAAAAGCCTTCCCAAGAAAGTTCAAAATAAACTCCGTAGCTATAACCAAAAAAACGGAATGACAATCAAGGGCAAAAAAATAAGAGAAACCACAAACCAAATACGAAAACGAAAGCCCCCAAAACCAAACTCTCACACATCAAATTCCATGAATAATCCTCAGATTATTCCTTCCCAAATTGAATATGGCGATTAATATAAACAGAAAGCAGAATACCAAAACTAGCCATAATAGAAAGCATAACCGTTCCCCCATAAGAAATAAGAGGGAGAGGAATACCAACAACCGGAATAAGACCGAGTACCATAGCTGTATTGATAGACACATATAAAAAATAGTTAGTTGTCAAACCAATAGCGACAACTTTGCCAAAATAACTACTGCTTTTTAAAGCAAAAGAATAACCGTAAGCAATAATACAAAAATTGATTAAAATAACAAAAACAGCTCCAACCATACCCCATTCTTCAGACAACATTGTATAAATAAAATCAGTATGTTTTTCCGGCAAAAAGTTAAGATGGCTTTGTGTCCCTTTCAAAAAACCTTTTCCAAAAACTCCCCCGGAACCAAGAGCAATTTTTGACTGAATAATATGATATCCCGCACCTAAAGGATCACGTTCAGGATTCAAGAAAGTAAGGACTCTATCCTTTTGATAATCTCTTAAGAAAGCCCAGGCAATCGGCATACAAATAATAGCCCCAACCCCTAGCAGAGCAAATTTCCAAAGTTGTACGCCAACAACAAAAAAGATAGCTGTCGCAGTAAACAAGAGCATTAGACCTGTTCCTAAATCAGGCTGAATAATAACCAATCCGGCAGGAACTAACACCATAATCAAAGCTGGAAAAATTCCTTTTATGCTTTCAATTGTTTGCAAAGAAGATGTATGAAAATAACGAGCCAAAGCTAAAACAATTGCAATTTTCATTAATTCTGAAGGCTGAAGTTTAAAAAAACCAAAATTAATCCAACGTTGAGCACCCATCCCGACATGACCGGTAATTTCAACAACAATTAATAAAAAGAGAGTTCCAAAATAAAAAAGATAAGCATAACGTAACAATAAGCGAATATCAATCAAAGCAAAAAAAAGCATAACGCCTACACCGACAGCAAAACGCATGAGCTGATTTAAAGCCCAAGGTCTCCAACTTCCATTTGCAGCAGAATAAAGCATAACAATACCAATTGCCGCCAAAATGCAAATAAATAAAACATAACAAAAGCTAATATTCATTAACTTTTCTTTGATAGAAAGTTTTTGACCTCTAAAAGTTGTTTCATAGGGTTTATACATAGAAAATTCCTTACTGAACTATTGATTTGTTATGAGAGACAGGATCAAGAATAAGACTTTCTTTTAATATCTTTGCGGCTATTGGAGCTGCAACAGAAGAACCACCGCCACCATGTTCTACCAAAACCGCAAGGGCATATTTAGGTTTATCAGCGGGGGCATAAGCAATAAAAATAGCATGATCACGATATTTCCAAGGTAAATCTTTTTGTTGAATAACCCCCGTTTGACGTTCTTTTAAACTAATTCGACGCACCTGCACAGAACCTGTTTTTCCACTCATTCGTTGATCATTGTAAACAAATTGAGAAGCCCAAGCCGTACCTCCGGGAACATTCACGACAGCATACATTCCATCTTTAACGATATTCAAATGTTCTTTTGCAACATTAATTTTCTTAATATTACTCGTATTTTTAACAGGAAAAAAGGTTGGAGTAACTTCATATCCGCCATTAGCAATACGAGCAGTCATAACTGCAAGCTGAAGAGGTGTAACCAAAACATAGCCTTGTCCAATACCGGCAATTAAACTCTCACCGACTTGCCAAGGTTCCCCATAGCGAGCTAATTTCCAATCTTTGTCAGGAATTAAACCAGATTTTTCATTTTCCAAACCAATATTAATAGCTTTTCCTAAACCAAAACGTCGAGCAACCTCAGCAATTTTATCAATTCCTGTACGTTGTGCCGTTTCATAAAAATAAATATCGCAAGAATGTTGTAAAGCCTCAACAAGACTCAAATAACCATGACCAACTCGTTTCCAACAATGAAACGGATGATCGCCCACAAACATTTTTCCGGCACAAAAATGTCGAGTATCAGGTTTTATGGCACCGGCTTCAAGACCGGCGATAGCAACTAAAGGCTTAAAAACAGACCCAGGAGAATACTGACCTTGAATCGCTTTATTTGTTAAAGGATGTCTTTCGTTATTGATTAAACTATTCCATTGTTCTTGAGATAATCCTTGAGTAAAAGCATTAGGGTCAAAAGAAGGTGTAGAAACAAAAGCTAAAATTTCTCCACTGTTAACATCCAAAAGAATTGCGGCTCCGCTTTCATCTCCAAAGGCCTCATAAGCTTTTTGCTGTAAACGAGCATCTAATGTAAGAACAACATTTTCGCCATGAACACCTTCAGTTTCTTCAATTTCTTTCATAACGCGACCATAAGCATTCACCTCTAACTTTAGAATACCACCCTTTCCTCTCAATTTTTGTTCTAAAAATTTCTCAATACCGGATTTGCCGATTTTAAAGCCCGGTATTTCAAGTAAAGGGTCATCTTTTACATCAGATTCAGAAACAGAAGCCACATAACCGATGACAGGAGCCATAATTTCCGCATAAGGATAATAACGATTCAAACCTTCATCAATAATAATTCCAGGCAAATCTTCCGCATGGAGTTGAATTTTAGCAACTTCTTCCCAAGTTAAATTGTCTTTAATTTTAATAGGAACAAAACTACGATTTCTTTTTAAATCACGTTTAATGCGTTCTTCTTCAGCTTCAGACAGAGGCATAATCTTTTTAAAAGCATCTAAAGTTTCTTGAACATTTGGAGCTTGTTCAGCAACAATAAGTGCCTGAAAATTTTGAATATTTGTAGCTAAAATTTCATGATTTCGATCATAAATAATACCGCGCTGAGGAAGTAAAATTCGTGTAGAAATTCGATTTTCATCAGCTAAAGTTTTAAACTTATCAGCTTGATAAACCTGAAGATAATACAAACGTAAAATAATTAAAAGCAAAACAAATACTTTACATCCCGCCATAATCAAAGAACGTTTAATAAGAATTTTACCTTTATCATTATCGCGATTCATCTTACCTCTCGTCCGTCATAAGTTTATTTTGCACAAAAACATTAATTAAACATACCAAAGGATAGAATGCAATTGTAATTAATATAGAAAATAACAACATCATAAAAGGAAGGAATTGGCTATAATAAACAGATAAAATAAACCACTTTGCAAACATCGCTAAAAAGGCAGCGGGAATAAAACCACACCACATAACTTCAAAAGGCTTACCATTAAAATACTTTAAAAAATTACTGACTAAAACATATAAAAACAGCAATTCAAAAATATTTACCCCTAAAGGTACAGCAGAAACAAAATCATTAATTACGCCAATAGTAAAGACAGAAAATAAATTGAACACATCAGAGCGATTCAGCAACCAATAATACACGCAAATAACCGAAACATTGGGATGGAAAGCCAACGGGAAAAAAGGCATATAAGACAATAAAAGCAAAAAAATCGTTGAAATCAACGGTAACAACCGCTGAAACATAAGGGCTAAGAAATCACTCCAATCATCATCCATCACAAAATTCCATCATTCAACATCAAGAGAAACATCACGATTTAACTCATCAACATTTTCAAAAGAAACAATTTTAACATATTCTAAACTATTTAAATCAGCATAAGGCTGAATACGTATTTCGCGTTTATCAATTTTACTAACAAAACCAACCGGAAGTCCGGGAGGAAAAACTCCTGCAACACCGGAAGTAACGAGGCGATCTCCAATATTAACCTCAGAAGACAAGGGCAAAAAAACCAATTTTGGATTAAGAGTATTATCTCCGGCAACCATACCTCTCGTTCGATTTTTCTCCAAAACGACAGGAATTCTTGAGTTAATATCCGTTAACAGTAAAATTTTTGCATACGAATTACCAATTTTATCAATACGCCCAACCACGCCATCTTCATTTAAAACAATTTGACCTTTTTCAACAATATTATTTTTGCCTATATAAGCAATCAAAGAATGAGAAAAAGCATCTCCTTCTTCCGCAACAATACGAGCTGTTGTTAATTTATCAACGGGAGGTTTTGTAAAATTAAGGATTCGCGAAAGCAACCTGTTTTCAATTTCAAGAGCACGAGCTTGTTCTCCAATTAACCGTAATTTACGATTTTCTTTTTTAAGAAACTTATTTTCTTCATAAGCCAAACTCATATCTTTAAAATAATCATAAACATGAGCAACCAAACGAGCTGGAACAATCAAGACATCGACAACAGGGCTAAGTATTCCCGTAGCCATAGAAGATGTTTTATCAATTAAAATTGTATCTGTCTTATTAACCATCATCAAAACAAAGGCAATTAAAAAAAGAATAACCAGAGCAAATTTTTTAATTAATTGCCTAATTTGACTAAGTTGCATAAATAAAACTCTTCTATGTTTCATAAAACTCACTCTAAAAAATAAAGAGCGTTTCTAATATTGCAATACAGGAACAAATAGTATGTACCCAATTACAAAGAAGACGCTCTAACTTAACAAGAAGAAAAAAATTAATACATTGTTGAAAGAACGCTCTTCAATTTATACAAATCTTCCAAAGCCTTACCGGTACCTTTAACCACACAAGCCAAGGGATTTTCAGCAATTGAGACAGGCAAACCGGTAGCATTACGTAAGACCTGATCCAAATTACTTAACAAAGCACCACCGCCTGTTAAAACAATACCCTTATCAACAATATCAGCAGCAAGTTCAGGAGCTGTATTTTCCAAAGCAACTTTCACGGCTTCAACAATTTGAGAAACCGGTTCTGCTAAACTTTCAGCGACTTGACGTTCTGTAATAACAATTTCCTTAGGAACGCCATTCATTAAATCACGACCTTTAATTTCGACGGTTCTTCCTTCACCTTTTTCTGGAGGACAAGCAGAACCGATTTCTTTCTTAATTTTTTCAGCACTACCTTCACCGACTAAAAGATTATGATTACGACGAATATAAGAAATAATGGCACTATCCATTTTATCACCACCGACACGAACGGAACGAGCATACACAATACCACCTAGAGATAAAACGGCAACTTCCGTTGTACCGCCGCCAATATCAACAACCATACTTCCGGTAGGCTCAGTAACAGGAAGTCCAGCACCGATAGCAGCCGCCATAGGCTCTTCAATCAACCAAACTTTACGAGCACCTGCAGCTTCCGCCGATTCTTGAATAGCACGACGCTCAACAGCAGTAGAACCGGAAGGGACACAAACAATAACCATAGGCGAGGCAAAAGAACGACGATTATGAACTTTCCGGATAAAATATTTAATCATTTCTTCTGCAATTTCAAAATCAGCAATAACACCATCTCGCAAAGGACGAATAGCATGAATATTGCCGGGAGTACGCCCAAGCATAAGTTTTGCATCATTACCAACGGCTAAAACTTGTTTTTTGCCACGATATTCTTCAATAGCAACAACGGAAGGCTCATTTAAAACGATTCCTTTTCCTCTGACATAGACAAGTGTATTTGCAGTACCAAGGTCAATCGCCATATCAGCAGACAACCAACCCATAATTTTTGACATCATGATATTTTTCTCCGGATTATAGTTTACTAAACTTAATAATATACATTATTTATAACCATCTCACACAATGTGCAAGATTATTAATTAACTTTTCACAAACTTAATAACATTATCAATAAGAAAAGATTGATTTGAATAACAACAATCCAAAACAAAATCAGCAGACAATTTATTATTAAACCAAGTTTTCTGACGTTTTGCATATTGACGCGTATGTAATTTTCCTAAGGAAACAGCCTCCTCCAAAGAAATTTCATTTTTCAAATAAGCCATAAGCTCAGGAACACCAAGAATTTTCATCGCTGGAAGAGTTGGCTCAAGATTTAATTTCATCAAATTTTGAACTTCCTGAAGAGCTCCTTTTTCAATCATTTGATCAAAGCGCAAGAAACAACGCTGCTCAAGTTCCTGTTTCTGAGGAATAATCTTAATAACAAAGGTATCAATATTATTTAATTTTTTGATAAGAGGGATATGAAACCATTCGCTTAAAACTTTTCCGGTATCAAGAAAAACCTCCCAGGCTCGTCTTACGCGAGTAACATCATTTTCACTAAGTTTTTGAGCAATTTCGGGATCAATTTTTTTCAATTCAGAATGTAAATAATTAATCCCATAGAGGGAGATGAGATTTTTTACTTTATCCTTAGTCTTTTTTGATGTTTCGGGAATTGGAGTTGAACCATTTAAAAGATTATCGATATAAAATCCTGTACCTCCGACAACCACCGGAAGTTTGTTTTCGTTCCAAGCAAGTTTTATTTCAGCAATTGCTAAATTCAACCAATTAATAACCGATCCGTTAACAGAAGCATCCCATATTTGATATAGACGATGAGGAACAACTTTTTTATCCTCAAGTGAAGGACAAGCCGAAAGAATAGGAGTGTTTTTATACACTTGCATTGAATCGGCATTAATAACCACGCCATTTAAAACAGAAGCCACATCAAGTGCCAATTTTGATTTTCCGGAAGCAGTCGGACCGGCAATAACAACTAACTTTTGTTTCGACATTGAGCATTTTCCACGAGTTCGGCACATAAATCCTCATAAGAAATTCCCACAAATTTAGCTTGTTCAGGAACTAAAGAAAGAGGAGTCATTCCGGGATTAGTATTAATTTCCAAAAAGACAACACCGTCTTGCTCATTATAACGAAAATCCGAACGTGAAAGCATAGAACATCCGAGAGCGGCATGAATTTTTTCAGCGTTAAGTAAAGCAATTTCCGTAGCTAAATTCGGAATATCTGCTGGCAAAACATGCTTTGTCATCCCATTTGTATATTTTGCTTGATAATCATAAAATTCAACGGAAGGTTTAAGTTCCGTAACAACAAAAGCCTTGCCTTTCCAAACCATTACCGTTAATTCTTTACCTTTAATATAGCGTTCACATAATAATTCCGTATTATCAGAAGGATAAGCAACTTTAGCAGCATCTTGTTCATTTTGAACAATAAAGACTCCGACACTGGAACCATCGGCAACCGGTTTTAAAACATAAGGAAAATTTATATCAGTTCCTTTATTTTTATATTCGGCAAAAGTAAATTTCTGAGCTTCAGCAACTTTAATACCACATTCTTGAGCTTTTAAGCGTGTTAAAACTTTATCCATACCCAATAAAGATGCTTTCATACCGGAATGAGTATAGGGAATTTGAAGCACATCAAAAAAGGCTTGAATTTCACCATCTTCTCCCCAATTTCCATGGAGAGCATTAAAAACGACATCAGGTTTTTCTCTTTGAATAAAAGCAATTAAATCCCATACATTAGTTAAATCAAAAGAAATAACCTCATAACCTTTATGCCTTAGAGCTTTTTCCACCCCATCTCCGGTAACCAAGCTAACTTCACGTTCTGCAGAAAATCCGCCTTTAAGAACTAAAACTTTTTTCGACACAACAAAATTCCTTTAAAATATATTATTTTAATGTTACTATGCCTCAAAAAATTTAAGAAAGACTAAAGCAAAATGATAAAAAAAATATTTTTTTTCACAATTTTATTTTGGAATACCCAAGCTCAAGCTATAGGAATAAAACACGATTTCATCGTACACTTAGGCCTTTTTGATGCAAGTCGCACATCATTTGAATATAATTTTGATAAGAAAAATTATCTTGCCAAATCAGAAGTAAAAACCAACGGATTATTTGATACTGTTTATCCTTTTATCGCCAATTACTACACATCAGGAAGTATTAATAAAGATAACATATTTAAAACGGAAATATATCGATACCAATCCCAAACCCGAACCAACAAAAGAAGCAAAGAAATGGTATATAACGAACAAGGCCTACCGATATACCGTATCAGTACGAAAAATAATAAAAGCAAAAAAGTC
Source organism: uncultured Alphaproteobacteria bacterium (assembly GCA_944390275.1). Classification (GTDB taxonomy): domain Bacteria; phylum Pseudomonadota; class Alphaproteobacteria; order RF32; family CAG-239; genus HGM16780. Next base: position 322,724 of record CALXPL010000001.1, on the reverse strand, counting down.
GATATACAACAAGACAAGAAAAATGAAGGAACAACAGATTTACAAACAGTCTTTGCAGAAATGTCAAAACAATATACAGAGCTTCGGTTTTGCGATTCGCGTATGGAAGTTTTTGATGGAAAACGGCGTTTTGATGTTGTCTTTAAGGACGAAGGTGAAGAAACCATAATAAGCAATGAGTATTCGCCTTACGGAGGATTAGCTCACAAATGCTCACTTTATATAGATAAGCTCGATACTCAAGGAGATGATTTGCTCTGGCAAATAACATCAGAGCGTCCTATATATTTTTGGATTTTAGAAGAACAAAAAACAAAACTTCCGTTTATAGCAAGAATTTTCGTTAATGACACTCCTTTGGGAGAATTAAATGTTTATACCCAACAAATAACAGTTAAGGATTAAAAATGTTAGAAAAAGCAGAACTTTTATTACCAGCAGGATCTTTAATAAAATTAAAAACCGCAATTTTGTACGGAGCCGATGCCGTATATGCCGGAACACCGGACTTATGCCTACGCTCACAGTCAAAATTCTCTTTAGAAGAATTAAAAGAGGGGATAGAGTTCGTTCATCAACACCACAAAAAAATCTACTTAACATTAAACCTTTTCATGCATAACAGAGATGTTGAAAAATTACCCGTTTTTGTAGAAACATTAAGCCATTTAAATCCGGATGGTGTCTTAATCGCTGACCCCGGAGTATTTCAATTTGTTAAAGACAATGCTCCGAATTTAAATTTATTTGTCTCAACACAAGCCAATATTTGTTCATGGCCTGCCGTAAAATTCTGGCAAAATCAAGGAGCCAAGCTCTGCGTACTCGGACGAGAAGTAACATACGAAGAAATGAAAGAAATAAGAGCGAAATGTCCGGATATATTGTTAGAATGCTTTATGCATGGTGCAATGTGCATGTCCTATTCGGGGCGATGCTTAATTTCCAATTACTTAGCAGATCGTAGTGCCAACCAAGGAAAATGTGCCCATTGTTGCCGTTGGCATTATAAGCTACATTTAAGAATGAAAGACGGTACAATAAAAGAACTGGTTATTGACGAACACAACAAAGATTCATTTGAATTTCTATTAGAAGAAGAATTCCGCCCGGGAGAATATTATGAAATCGTTGAAGATGAACATGGCGGATATATATTAAATTCCAAAGATATGTGCCTCATGCCTCGTTTACCGGACTTATTAAGTATAGGCATGGATTCTCTTAAAGTTGAAGGACGCAACAAAACGGAATACTACGCCGGAATAGTTGCCAGAACATATCGTCAAGCAATTGATGACTGGTATAAATCTCCGGAAACATGGAATTATCAAAAATACATGGATGATTTAAATACTTTGCAAAATCGCGGCTATTGTCTTGGTTTTCATGACGGGAAACTAACAAACATCAGCCAAAACTATGAATACACACGCACTTTGGGAGATTGGCTATTTGCCGGATCAATAGTAGAATGGCAAGAAAACGATGCAATATTTGAAATCCGTAACTATATAAATTCAGGGGAATTCATTGAGTTTTTAATTCCGGGAACTTTAGAAAATTTAAGAATAAGTTTCTCCGAATTTGAGGATGCTGAAAGTGGCGAAAAAACACCAAAAGTTTCAGCGGGACAAAACAAACGTATTCGAATTCGTCCTGAACAATGGGGAACAGATATTCAGGAAATAAAAAAAATACTTCCTCAATACGTTATTGCGCGAAAACCGGCAACACTTACAAAAGAAAATCAAAATATGCTTCTCCATAAAAAAGAAGAATTTCAGCAACTAATAGACAAGAAAAGAGAATAAAAAAGAGCAAAAGCAGCAAATAACAATATTTTACTCTTGACAAAATTTGTCTATAATATATATTAGCAAAACGGAAATGTATAATTATTAAAATTATTAAAATATGAAAACAATAATTGAGGACATCTGCGACATGTTGTCAACACTGTTGTATGATGAGGAAGAAATTCAAATTTACGAAGAGAGAACAAATAATCTCTTCACATTTAGCATCTTAATTGATTTAATAAAATCAAAGTTGATGTTTAAAATATTGTGTGTAAAAACAACAAGCAGTGAAGAAGAATATAATGCAAAAAGTTCAAATCAACTGTACAATGATTTGAAACAAGTAGCAAATAATCCTCAACTGCTTGAAGAATGGAAAGAATTTTCGGAGTTTCACCTCCGATATATTTCGGAAAATTACCCCTTAAACCCATCGGTGGAAAAATACATAATGTTTGAACTCAAACATTATAACCAAGAATTAACCGACAAAGAAACTTGGGAAAGGGAAGACAATCAGGAAGTAGTCTATGATTTTGTATGGCACATTCTGCAAAATCGTGACAATATAAACGACGAAGAATGGTTTTCCCTTCGTTGTTTAATGGAAAGTCTGGTAATTTTAAATCCCCCCTTATTAGAGGAGGAGCTATTTACAGATTTAATAAATAATAATTTGAAAGAACTAACCGAGGAAATATCCTCGGAAAACTTTGAATAAAAAAAGCCGAGGAAATCCTCGGTTTTTTTTATAATCAAACTCGTTTAAAAACACCAATTTCAATTGGAGGCAAAAAAGTACTCCAACGGCCGACAACAAATTCGACCTTATCAACACGAGCCAAAGGCGGACCTTTATGACAAGCAAGAACCATTTTATCAATTTTATCTTCTTCAGCCGACATCATAATTTCCACGCTTCCATCTTCAACATTGCGAACCCAACCGGAAACATCTCCGATTTCGCCAGCTGTCTTAACGGCCCACCAACGAAATCCAATACCTTGCACACGTCCTTTTATTTTTAAATAAACTTCTTTTTGCATAAATAATTAATCTTTATTCAAAAAAACTTCTAACGCAATCAAATTGCTTTTAATATCTTGACGTCTTTGCTCTGCTTCTTCATCAATACCCCATTTTTCACTTTGCCATAATTCTTCTAAAAAGGCGGCATGAAATGCTTTTTCAGCATTAATACGACCAGATACAAAAGCCATTGCCAAAATAACGGAACGCATATCTAAAGCCGCAAGATATAATACGGTAAGCTGACGATTATTAAGCTTTTCCAAAAATATACGTAGTGCAGAAAGAACTTTATGATTTTCTAAAGAAACATCCAAATTTGTTGTTGTTAAAATTTCTGCTTTTAAAATTTTCCGAGCCCAAATAATAATCGGCAACCATATTTTTTCTTGATTATCTGCTAAATCGCTATCATGAGACCAAAACAACAAAGTATCTGTCAAAACAAATTGCAATAATTTATCAATAATTTCTTGCTTGTTATGAGATACTTCTATTTCAGCTTGTTCAAAATTAATACTCATTAACAGCCCCTTGTTTAAGTGAATTCAAAAAACCCTTTGCCGCTTTTTCAAGATTTTTAAGAGATTTTTTTACATCTTCAGAAGAGGTGTTAACAGTTGCTTTTACAGCATCAATTCCCTCGTTCACTGTTTTATCAGCTCCTTGATAAATATCTTGACCGGTTTTAGAGACAATACCGGGACCAGGAAAACGAGATTGATAAGGAGTTCCCTTCAAAGCCGTATAACAAGGAGTACTATCGGCATCAAGAACCAATTGAGATCCAAGATAAGTTGTTCCGCCACTTGCGGCAATCCCCGCTAAAGTTTTTAACGCCTGGACATCATCCAAAACAATTTTAGGCTCTTGCGCCGTTCCTTTAATTTTAATAAAAGAACTAATCGCTTGTGCTAAATTTGCATCAATAATCTGTCCGGAATAAGGACGAACTGTAAAATCTAATGCATCTGTCACCAAATTATATTTACCGCTGCTGACCAAATTAAGAGGTTTAGAACTCAAGGCAATTCCTTTTGGAAAATTAACAATTCCATTAGCAACATCAGCACGAACCACCGCACAATTTAATTCAATATTCTCCGATTTTACATTATCCAATTTCAATGTATGCAAAATCTGCATAACAAAATTTCCGACTAAGAAATCTAATTTTCCCGACTGCACAACAGATTGATCAACAATGGCTATAACGCTTCCGTTTAATGAATCAACCAATTGACGATAGGTATCGCCTTTTCCCGTTAAACTAACATTAATATCGGTATTCCCTCCACTAACGAAACCAAAGGTATCAGAATTAGGTATTACACTCAATTTAGAATATAACTGTTGCAAAACAATACTGTTACCCACAGCCGTAAGTTTAACATTTTGAGACGGAGCATCAACCGTAGCTACCAAATTAAAAGTTCCGCCTCCTAAATTAGCTTTTGCAGGATTAATATTTAAAATATTATTCAATAAAGACGCATCAACATAAACATCATTCAAAGTTAAATCCGAATTTACTTTAAGTGTCTTAACATTCAAAGCTAATTTTGCGTTTGCCAAAGACATAAGCTCAAAAGGAATTTTTTGATTAGGAACAAATTGAGAGGCATTTGCCGCAGAAATAAATTCAGGAAAAGCAAAAGCCACTTTCTTATTAACCAATAAAGAAGATACATCTAACGCATCACTATTTAAGTTCGCCGTAACATAAGGAATTTTATCAGACAGATTAAGCCCCATTGTACCGGTGATAACATTTCCGTTTACATTCAGACTAGAAATATTTGCAGACAAGACTTGCAAGTTGCCATTAACATCTGCTGCCAATTTTACCTCAGGAGCATCAAAATTTCCAAGAGGATTATGCAAATTAAGAGTCATTGCAAAAGAAGGTTCGGTAAGAATATTGTGAACCATGAGAGAAGCATCTGCAGAAACACCATAAGCAGATAAAGAAGCACTAATCGGATAATCTTCCGTTCCTGCTAAAATTTTATTCAAAGAACCTAAAACTGCCGTTCCTTTAACATTTTGACCATTAATTAAAACATCAAACTCGGTATTGATATCGGAATCAATATTTGGAGCTTTAAGAGCGAATTTCAGCAAATCAACTTGGAGATAACTTCCCGTTTGATGATTCGCCAAACTGAATTGCCCATTTTCAATTAAAATATTCTGGGCAGCAAACCCTGCCAAAGCTAAAGAAGCCGGATTTTTCTGTACCATTTCGGCAGCTTTATCAGCCGTTTTCATGTCAACGAGCCCTGAAGCAACGGCTTGGTCTTTAATCAACTGCACTTGTTGCGGAGATACCGTAGTCGAACTTTCAAACATATTCCAATTAGGCGTACCGTCATCATTAATTTCCAAATTAATTACGGGATTCTGCAAAGTGATATTATCAATAACAACTTGCCTTTTTAATAACGGAAGTAAAGCTAATTTAATTTCCAAACTTCCTACTTTTACCATTTGAGGCTGAGAAGCCCAATCAGCATTTGCTAATTCAACATCATTAACAATCAAGGTTGGAGAAAAAGAAATACCGAGACGAGCATCACCATTAATCGCAAGTTTCCTTCCCAAACGTTCTTGAGCCAACAGAGAAATATCGGATTTATACTTATTTAAATCAAAATTACGAACAAACAAATAACCGGCAACAGCTATAACAACCACCAAACCGATAACCACAGACAAAACAATTTTGATAAATCTCATATATTTACTCCTTAAATACGATTCCCGAGTTTGCTAAACTTTGCTTAAAATAATCTGGAAGCTCAGCAGTAATCACCATTTTCTTATTATATAAATCAGATAAGTTAATTTTATATGCATGCAAATGCAATTTATCATCAAAAATATTAAATTTTATATTTTGTCGATCAAAATACTTATCATCACCGACAATCGGACATCCAATAGTACTTAAATGGACACGAATTTGATGTGTTCTTCCGGTCAACGGTGATAATTCTAACAAAGAAAATTTTGTTCCGACACTATCTAACACACGATATAAAGTTATTGCTTTTTGACCTTGAGGATCGGGAACAATTTTTTCACCGACTTTAGATAAGCTCAAATTAATTTCTCCTTGATTCAGCTTCGGTTTACCATAACATAAAGCAAGATAAGTTTTCTGTAAATTGTGATTTTTAAAGGCTTGCGTTAAGAGTTCAGCAAATTTTCTATTTCGAGCCAGCAATAACAACCCACTGGTATTTTTATCGATTCGATGAACTAACTTAGGTTTTTCAAGGGCATCAAACTTTAAGGCTTCCAACATTCCGTCAACATGTCGATTCGTATTTGTTCCACCTTGAACAGCAAGACCGGAAGGTTTATTCAAAGCCAAAATATTCTCATCTTTATAAATTACAAGAGATTGAATAAACACTTCATCTTTTTTAGAAACAAAATCTTTCATTAAAGACATCACTTTTTCATTATCCAAAGGAGGAAGTCGCAACTCTTGTCCTTGAGACAATTTGCAAGAAGCTTCTACTTTTCCGCCATCAAGTTTAATTTGTTTTGTTCGAAGTAATTTATTAAGGCGAGATAAAGACAAACCCGGATAATACTTTAAGAACCAACGATTTAGACGCATTCCATCGTCTTCTTTTTTAATCTGTACAATTGTTACACCGGACATATCTTAACCTTTCAATTTAAAATCATTGTTTTTTTCGTGCTTGTTTTTCAGCTCGCAATTTATCAAAATACTCGATTCGTTTTTTTATTTCACGTTCAAAACCACGATCGACGGGATAATATAATTTCATACGTTTAACTCCGTCTGGAAAATAATTAGCTCCGGAAAAACCATCTTCACAATCAGGATCATATTCATAACCTTCATTATATCCTAATTGTTTCATTAATTTTGTCGGAGCATTAAGAATATTTTTAGGAGGCATAAGAGAGCCCGTACGTTTTGCCGCATCTAAAGCTGTATGCATCGCTTTATAAACACCGACAGACTTCGGAGCCGTAGCCAAATAAGCCGTTAACTGAAAAATAGCTAAATCTCCTTCCGGCGACCCCAATCGTTCATAAGTATCCCAACAAGCAATCGCTTGAGTAACGGCATTAGGATCAGCCAAGGAAACATCTTCAACAGCAAAACGGGTTAAACGACGCAAAATATATTTAGGATCTTCACCTCCGACAATCATACGTGCAACCCAATATAAAGCGGCATCAACATCTGAGCCTCGTAAAGATTTATGAACAGCCGAAATCAAATTATAATGACCATCGCGTCCTTTATCATAAACGGGAGCTCGCGAACGAATAATCTTAACAATAGAATCTTGATTAAATATCTCACCGGGTTGCGCGTAATTCCATATGCTTTCCGCCAAGTTAAGAATATAGCGACCATCTCCGTCAGCGACTGTCTTCAAAAATTCACGAGCCTCTTCATCAATCGGCAACTTCTTTCCCACTTCTTTTTCAGCACGTTGTAACAAAATTTCAAATTCAGGTTCATTTAAGCGATTCAAGACAAAAACCTGACAGCGCGACAACAAAGCAGCATTTAATTCAAATGAAGGATTTTCTGTTGTTGCTCCGACCAAAATAACTGTACCATCTTCAACATAAGGCAAAAAACCGTCTTGCTGCGATTTATTAAAACGATGAATTTCATCAACAAATAACAAAGTACCTTTCCCTTGATTGGCGCGACGTTCCTGAGCATACTGAAAAACGCGCTTTAAATCAGCAACACCGGAAAAAACAGCCGAAATTTGTTCAAAATAAAGATTAGAATGTTCAGCAATTAAGCGAGCAATCGTCGTTTTTCCGCATCCGGGAGGACCCCACAAAATAAAAGAAGTAATTTTTTTTGACTTAATCATGCGCCCTAAAGGAGCGTTTTCACCAATAACATTATCTTGTCCGACAACATCATCTAAAGAAAGCGGGCGTAAACGATCTGCCAAGGGTTTTTTCATATTAGCAGAAAAGAGTGTATCTTCCATCATCATAATTTTTTGCTTTCATCTCCGGCTTTAATTGTAAAAGCATTATCATCAAGCCACCAATTATCCTGAGGATCAAGAGTTTCTTCTACATTTTTCTCATTTTCATTATTAAGCGGCATTACCGAAACATTATCAAAATTATTTTCTCCTTCTAAAGCAGCATTAGAATGAAAATCCTCAGGAGTTACAGCCAAATTAATTTCTTTTTCATAAGCATTTTGAGAAGGAGTTTCACAATCATTAATTTGCCGTTTTTTATAAAACTCCTCATTCAAAATATATACAGGCTTTTTTTCAGATAAAGTTTTCAAGCGAACATCTTGTAAAAAATATTTTGCATCAACTTTAACCGGCAAATTATAAAAACCTTCAACAAGTAAAACAAGCTCACCTTTATTAATTTTTTTATTACCATGAAGAGAAAGTAAATCATCGGCAATTTTACGATAATAATGAGCATCGGCAATTCCCTGCTGAACTTTTGTAAAAGTTCCGGTTTCAACGGCAGGAATTTGCACGGATTTCATTCCATACAAAGCCATTTCGCGAAATTGTTTACTTAGCGTAATATTATTTTCAGCAAAAAGTAATTTATAAGTACAGCCACCGATAATTTCTTCCAAATTAGCTTTTCCATAAACTTCATTTAATTTTTTTAATTCTTCGGCAAGCAATAAAAAGGCGACATTTGTTTTATAACCTAAATTAACTCCTTTTTTCAAAGAAGAAAATAACGGTAAATATTCCCAATCATCCATAACAAATAACAAAGGATTTCGATAAGCTGATTTATGTTTTTCAAGATTTCGTTCAATCAATAAATCAACAAACATTTGTGTTATAAACAGAGAATCCTCACTATTTGCAACAATATAAGTTGTTGCCAACCCCCATTTCCCGTCATTGTCATTCAAGCCGCGAGCAAATTTTAAACTATAATCACTTGAAGAAGTTCTCTCACGAATACTTTCTTTTTTAAATATTGAAAAAGCGTCCAAAACATTTTGAAACAAAATAGAAAGAAACTTTTCCTCAAGGTCTTGCAAAATTTCTATTGTTGAAAGAAATGGATAATTGTAACCGAATAAAGAACTTTCATCAACAAAGACCTGAAGAAAATTTTTCCACCCACCGGATTTAGAATTTCCTAAAATAAATTCAGCATTGTGAAATAAACAATCAGCAATCATAGCTAAGCATAAATCTTTTCCTTTCCAAGCTGTAGGTATTCCGTCCCAACTTCCTATCGGAAAATAATTGTCAGAATTCATTGTTGAATTTTGCAAACATTGAATAGCAGAATGAGCATATTGCTCCAACATAGAAGCATAATAACTTGAAAGAATATCAGTATCTTCTTTATCTAAAGTCCCCTTTTCAAGAAGAGAACTTAAAAAATAATCATTAGCTTTGGCTTGTTCTATTTTGCAAACGAAAAAATTTAACAAACACTCCACTAACTGAAAATAAAGTTCATCATCAAACACATCCTGATTTTTTGGATATAAGTGTTTGGCTAAACATTTCAAATAAGAATTTTTTTTATCCTCATGTTGAGGCAAATCATTTCGAGATAAAGGATTCCAACGAGGCCAAAATTCACCTTTTTGCGGATTATCAATAAGATTCCAGTCAAAATAAAAAACCGTACTGATATCGGCACGATGACCGGATGTATGAGCTGCTAAGCTACCTTTTATATCAATAGCAACAATACTTGCATTATTACTTTCAAGGATAGAAGGAATAGCTACACTGGAAGTTTTACCAAGTTCAAGAGCACCTAGACCAAACAAAGAAGCAGGTTTGTTAACCCCCAAAGATTTTCCCTCAAATTTTCCTAAAGACATTAAACTACCGCCCAATATTTTCATTTTAAGAACATCTTGCAAAGTTGCAAAATGATTATGAAGTCGATACCATAAATTAAAGGAATGAGGATTACGCATATAACCAACAAAAACAATACACAAAAACAACAGAGGAACACACAAAGGAATAAATAAAAACCAAGAATAGGTTTCCGCAAACAAGAAGCGATTTAGCCAATGAGCATAATCAACAAACACAAACATAGGACTATCTTTAATTTGCAATAAAAAACTATAGACGCGTTGCGTATTTCGTGTCGTAAATCCAAATTCTGCAAAACGATAAAGAATCAAAAAAATGAGATTTGCCACCCAAAAATAAATAAAAGAACAAAGTATAATCAAAAATACTTTGAACCACAAAGCACTCCGGCGAGCTTTTATTTTTTTGTCGTATAAATATTCCATAAATCTGCTTTCAACACAGATGATAATAGTAAAAATAAAATAAAACTTCAAGTATGATAAGCAGAAAAGAAAAAATTATCTTTCGATTCCTGAACGATTATGAACCAGAGCAATTTCTAAATCTTTCGTATTAGACTTTTTCTCTTTATCATTATTATTTTCAACTTGTTGTTGATTTTCCTCAATAGAATTGGCCTCAACTTCTTTTTGCTTTTCAAGGCGAGCTTCTAAAACGGCTTGTTTATTTTTTTCAATAATCTCGCGTACTTTTTCATTATGTTCTTTTTCTTGGTCTTTTTTGGATTGTCGCACATTTTCCACAATCTGAGAATCTTTAACTTTTGGTTTTTCAGAGATTTTGCTAAAAACTTTTTTACCTGTTTTCACAAGTTTATCAATACTTAATCCGGCATCTTTGGTTGTATCCCAAATTCCAATTTCTTTATCATTGAAAAAAAACTCTTGCCAATCAATAACCGCAGAATTTGATTTTGCATCTTTTTTCCGAGGAGCCAACAACTGGGCTAATTCAGCACGATTAGGCACATGACCGAGAGCTTGGGCAATTTGCTGAGGAGTAATAATACATTCACTTAAATTTAAGCCGATAATATTAACGCCGGTAAAATCGACACCGGTAAAATCAACACCACGTAAATTGACACTATGCAAATCAATTTTTTTCAAATCCAGCATAGTCAAATTAAATTTTGCCAAATTTAACTTATGAGGAAAATACTTAGCAAGATATTCTATAAGAAGTTGTAAATCCTCCAAAGCAATTTGATCAATTTGAACATCTAAAAAAAGAGCATCTTCAATATCTGCTCCTGAAAACTGGACACCATTAAGACAAGCCCCAGTAAAATTAACATTTTTTAAGACCGCACCGGATAAATTAGCACCACTTAAATCAGCACCGGAAAAATCTGCATCTGATAAATCCATAGAAGAAAAATCGACATTTTTTAAAGATGCCTTAGAAAAAAGAGCACCTTTTAAAGAAACATTATTAAAATCATGATTATCAAGATTCTGACCTGAAAAATCTTTTCTATCGGAGACATTGTCTGAATTTTCAGGTAAAGAAACTGAACTATCATTTTCTAAAGAAACATTATCGGCTTTTTCATTTAAAGATTCCTCAACAGCAACTGTGTTTTTTTCTTCAACGGATAAAGATTCTTCGGAATCATAACTTTTCGACACGGCATGCCAGCGATACATTCGTCCATCGTCTTTACTTAAAAATTTCTTTTTATCTTTAAATTCAGACATAATCAAAACTTCCAAACACTAAATCAAAGCTATTACCATCATACGCGAAAACACTAGAGAATACAAACATTATTTTAAAATACATTGCACTTTATCGCGTCTTAATTCATTACATAAATCACGAAATCCTCCATCAGACGATTTAATAAGCAAGCGATTTAAAACTTTACCATCATCATCATTACGAACAATCACGGGTTTATAACGACCGAGCTGAGGATAAACATCTTTAAGAATTTCCCAATCTTTATAGGCAGTTTTGACATTTTTATAAGCTCCGAGCTGCATAATTTTACGCTTATTGTATTCTTCACCGACATATAAGTCATAAGCTGTCTTAGGTTTAATTGTTTTTGAGGAAACATCACCGTTTTTTTTCTTGTTTAAGAGATTTTCCAACCAATTTTCACCTTTTGCCCAATCATTAACTTTTGAAACATTAGACTGTTTCTCCTCCGGAATATTGGCAAGCATACGAACAACCTCGCGATTAAAGCCATCTTTTAAAATTCGGGCGATATTTTCAGGAGGCATATTAAGAGTCGGACAATTAAAAGGAGCATAACCGGCATAAAAATAAAGAGCACGTATGGCAACGGCTTTTTCGCCTATAATTTGGCTACGCGACATTTCTAAAGAAAACAAATTTGTTTGTTTTTCAAGCAAATCCATTTTCTGTGCTATCGACAAATCGTGGCTTTTCAAAGAAGCGATTTCTTTTTTCAAAGTTTTAATCTGTTTATTGGTTTCCTCTAAATCCAATTCTATCATTTTTACCATATTATAAGCCAAATCGATTTGAGCAAAAATTGCAGCACTTAAATTATCAAACACATTTTCTTTAAGCTGGAAAAATTTTCCTTTTAAAGTATTATTTTGATAAATAGCAACAGAATCAATTAGCTTATTAGCAATAACGTCCGCTTGTTTTTCCATAGCATTAACAAACAAAGGATTATTTTTATCATATTCATTAACATCCAAACGCTGCGTTGAATCAAAAGTAAGAGCCAAATAACGAGATATTCCCTCAAAAGAATATTCTTTGGAAGTCATTAATTTAAATTCGTTACGATAACGTAATGCTGCTTTCTGAAAGATTTGAGCATTTAATTTTTTATCTAAACTGTCAAGTTCATAAAATTTTCGACCGTCTAATTGAGGATTTTTACTTTTATCTTTAATTAAATTACGATATTCAACTTGTCTTGCCAAAAAAATATCATGAAAATTATTTAATTTGTAAACATTGACATCCAAGGCTTTTTTATACTCATACTCTTCAGGAGATAATTTTCCCATTCGAAACGACTTATCTTCCAAATCTTTAATTTCATCTTTATTTTTAGCAATAAGTTTTACCAGTTGAGGATCCTGTTTTTCGGTAAAAAGCATATCATTATGGGCTTTAATTGCCGCAAGAGCCAAATTTTGAGCCGATGTTTCTAAAATATCATCATGAACATCAAGAGAAGATTGAGACATACTCGCCGTAGCATAAAGTATAGCATAATCGAGAGCACGTAAAGCATTGTAAACTTTATTATCTTGTCCATTACTCGAACTCAATAAGTTGGTTAAAATTTCTTTTGGCGTAACACTGGAATTCACACTATAAATTTTGTTAAAGGTACGTTCCGTCATAACCCCGACATTATACTTTGCCGCACGTGCCATTGCGTCATAAACATTAATTTTTCCTTTTGGCTCCTGAGGAACGATTCCTTTTACCTCACAAGAAGAAACTATTTGTTTATTAGCCCTATCATCTTCAATTAAATTATCGGAAGTCTGGCATGAAACCAAGCACAAAACAGAGCAAAAACTTATCAAATAAGTATAAAAACGACCAAGAAAGATTAAAGTCTTCATCTTAAAAAAACTCTCAGATTAAGTGTGTAACAATCTGTAATAATTTGTAACATCATTTTAAATGCTTTTTATCAGTTTTTTTGCTATAAGTAAATCACTTTATTAAAAGTATCCTAACAGATTAAGAGGAAAATTTGATGACAAACAACGTAAGAGTAGCCGTTATCGGTGCCGGAATGATGGGTAAGAACCACATTAAAACATACAAAACCCTCCAAGGAGTTGAACTTGTAGGTGTGTACGATATATTTCCGGAAGCAGCAAGAGCAGCGGCAGAAATGTTTGGAATTAAAGCATTCTCCAGTATGGAAGAAGTTGCAAAAGAAGTAGATGCCGTAAGTGTCGTAACAACTTCTGTAACCCACGCAGATGTCGGAGAATTTTTCTTAAATAAAGGAATTCATTGTCTAATGGAAAAACCATTAGCCACCACGGAAGAAGGATGCTTAAGATTAATCAATGCCGCAAAAAACAATAATGTAACATTACTGGTCGGACATATCGAACAATTCAATCCGGCAGTAGAGCAGATGCATAAAATTTTGAACAACGCTTCAATGATTCGTTCATTAACGGCACAAAGGATGTCCGCAGCGTCTGGACGCATTACCGACGTTGACGTTGCCATGGACTTGATGATACATGATGTTGAGGTTGTATTATCTTTAGTAAAAAGTAAAGTAAGCAAAATTCACGCTGCAGCGGTAAGAACACCGGACCACGCTTCGGGTAAAGACTATATAACCGCAGTCTTAGAATTTGAAAATGGTGTAACGGCCAACCTAACTGCAAGCAGAATTACTCAAGCGAGAGTTAGAACGTTAACGGTAACAACAGACACCAACTATATTGATATGGACTTTATCAATCAAAGTATAAACGTACATTCTCAAGGACGTATGCCCTACATTAATCAAGAAGAAATACCGGAATGGATGAATTACGGACTAAAAGGCAGTGTCGAACAACTCTTTATTCCGACAAACCAACCCTTGCAAGCCGAATTAAACCATTTTATCGCTTGCATTAACGGAAAAGCAACACCACGTATCAGCGGTGAAAATGCTTTAGCCGCTCTGAAAGTATTATGGGAAATTCAAGAAAACTTGGGTTTTAATAATTCTGCAGCAAATAACATAGCCGTTGCAGCAGAATAACACCAAAACAATGCGTTATAAACTAATTATAGAATATGACGGCAGTAACTTGCTTGGCTGGCAAAGACAACTTGATGGTCCAAGTGTTCAACAATATCTTGAAGATATCTTAGATAAGATTAACGGAGAACATACCGAAATTATTTCTGCCGGCAGAACAGATGCCGGAGTCCATGCCTTAAAACAAACAGCGCACATAGATATAAATCACCAAATGGAGCCATGGAAAATAAGGGAAGCCTTTAATGGAAATTTGTTGGCTCAAGATGCTCCCATAACAGTTCTTGATGTTACTCCCGTACCAGAAACATTTCATGCACGTTTTTCAGCAAAAAAAAGATCCTATATATATAGAATTCTAAACAGAAGAGCACCTTCTGCCCTTTTAAAAAAACGCGTTTGGTGGATTCCAACCCCTTTAGACATAGAAAAAATGAGAAGAGGAGCAGAATACTTGATTGGTCATCATGATTTTACCTCCTTTCGCGCGGCAGCATGCCAAGCAAAATCCCCCATTAAAACATTAGATAAAATAGAAATTAATCAAAATGGTGATGAAATTATATTTTATGTAGAGGCTCGCTCATTTCTTCATCATCAAGTTAGAAATATTGTCGGAACGCTAAAATTAGTGGGAAGCGGGAAAATACAGCCCGAAGACATCAAAACAATATTAGAAGCAAAAGACAGAAAAAAAGCAGGTCCCACGGCTCCCGCAGAAGGTTTATACTTATATAGCGTTGAATATTAGATTTGAGTTTCCATTACTTTTAAAGCAACATCATAATCAAATCCTGCGCGCACAAGAACACCCATATCTTTTTGCCAAAAGGCTTTTCGATTCGCTTCTTCACGATAAGGACCAATACGTTTTTTCTTTGCCAATCGCAAAGCATTATCATAAGAACTAAACTCAAAATCGGATAAAAGTTGAGCAACAAGAGTTGGAGAAATTCCCTTTTCAAACAATTTTGTTTTTATATATTTTTCAGATTTACCTGCGGCTAAGTAATCACGAATTCGCATTTCAGCAAATCGAGCATCATTCAAATAATTATGAGCCTGAAAAGATTCTAAAATCTCATCAACCCATAAAAAGGCCTGAGATTTATCAAAATCCGGATTTTGAAGAGCATACGCATTAATTTTTTTTAACAAAAGAGCTTTTAAATTAGCAACCGAACTTTCAAACCGTTGCAAATAATAGAGAGCAATATTCGTTAAACGTTGCTTTGTAATTTTTTTCAATGGCTTTTTTTTAGTAATATCAGCTTCGTCAAACACTTGCAAAAACTCCAAATGTAGTCTACATATTAATACAGAATAAAACATTATAAGAAGGAAGAAAAGATTGGTTAATACAAAATTTGACAGCTGTGTATCATTTCATATCAACAACAACGCATTTTTTGGTCGTTTTGTAAGATTAGATAACGTCATAAATACAATTCTTTCCAAACATCAGTATCCCAAAGTTGTTTCATCAGTCCTTGCGGAAAGCATTGCATTAGCGGCATTACTAGCCAGCACATTAAAATACGAAGGATTATTTACCCTTCAAACCAAAAGCAACGGCCCAATAAACATGATAGTCATTGACATCAGTTCCGATGGCACCATACGAGCTTCGGCAAGCTACGACGAACAAAGAATAGAAAACGCAAAAAAATTACGCAAAACCGAAGATGAACATGAAGAAGCCCCTCATTATTTGGGACAAGGCTATTTAGCTTTTACCGTTGACCAGGGAGGGACGGATAAAATGTATCAGGGCGTTGTTGAAATACAGGGGAAAACACTTTCAGAATGTGCTTTACGTTATTTCAAACAATCGGAACAAATTGATACGGCTCTCAAACTTTATGTTAAAGAGCCGGAATATCCAGAAGATAAATGGCAATCAGCAGGAATTTTATTGCAAAAATTACCCAATGAAGGAGGAACAGAAATAAATGAAGACGAAGTTAAAGATTCTTGGGAAGAAGCCGTAATCTTTTTAGAAAGTTTGCAACCTCAAGAAATTTTCGATTCGAATTTAAGCTCTGAAGTACTTTTACATCGTTTGTATCATTCACACCAACTTAGCGTAAGCCATAACAAAGACTACAAATTTGGCTGCCGTTGCAATCGAGAAAAATTAAGAACAATACTAAGCAATATGTCTGAAAAAGAAATCGACAGTTTGTCAGAAAAAGGAAAAATAACCGCAGAATGCAGTTTTTGCGGAGAAAAATACAGCTTTGAAAAAGGTGAGTTAATAAAACAATAACTATTTTTTAATTTATAGGTAGTAGAATAAAGAACAATAGAAAATTGTAAAAATTACAGAACTGGAATAAAAAATGTTAAAAAAAATATACACGATTTTAGCAATGCTGATAATCATACCGGCATGCGCTCAATTCAGAGATGACACGGCAGAACCAAGACGTTATGAAGAACCAAGATTTGCTGACCAAGAAATGATACGTCTTAAAGTAAATAAAATTGAAGTTATTTCGGAATTCACACCATCTTTCAAACGCCCGAATGTCGAACATTTATTCCCAATTTCAATAGAAAAAACAGCAAGAATTTGGGCAAGAGATCGCTTAGAAGCTGTTGATTTCAGCTCCAATAAAGTTGCAAAATTCATCATTAAAGATGCAAGTGTTACGGAAGAAAATGAAAAATCAACAGAATTATTCACGAAAGACAGAACCAGATATAAAGCACGCTTGGTTGTAACTCTAAAAATTTCCGATCCAGAATCACTCAGCAGTGCAGAAACCACTATTGAAGCGTGGAGAGAATTAACAATGAATTCTGATACGGACATAGATGAAAAGGAAAAGCAATGGAACACCATGGTTCATAAACTTTTCAGTGAATTTAACAGAAGCATGGAACATAATATAAATGAATATTTGAATATGTATGTTGTAAACAATAACTATATTCAAGAATATAATTAAAAAAACTAACATACAAAAAAGGTCTTGTTTTCAAGACCTTTTTTGTATGTGCAATTAAAATAGATTTATTTAGCAAGAACTTCAATCAACTGCTTTGTTGCCTCATCTGTTGAAATATTATTACAAACAGCATATTCACTAGCTAAACGACCTAGAGCCTGCTCATAAATCTGACGCTCACTATATGATTGTTCCGCTAAATTTTCGTTGCGATACAGATCTCGAACAACTTCGGCTATTGCAACCGGATTACCCGAATTAATTTTATTTTCATATTCTTGAGCTCGCCGAGACCACATAATTTTTTTGACTTTGGCTTTCCCTTTTAAAACACTAACCGCTTCACTCATTGTATCAGCTCCGGAAATTTTTCGTAAACCAATAGTATCGGCTTTTGCCATAGGAATACGCAGAGTCATTTTATCTTTGTCAAAATTAACCACAATCAGTTCCAATTCGGAACCTGCAATTTTTTGCTTTGAAATATCAGAAACCTTACCCACACCATGAGCCGGATATACAACAAAATCACCCGAATTAAATGCAATACTAGAAGAAACTTTTTTATTCATAATCACTCCTTATCATGTTTGGATTATCAGGTACAACACAACAAAGTGCTGTCAACGGAGAGTAACATACCACATTTTAAAGAGTAAATCTAGTCTAAAAATGAAAATATTTTGTCAATTAGCAAATTTTTTTAATTTTTTGCATAAAAATTCGGGAATTTGAATTAAATTCCCGAATTTATAATTAATTATTTTGCTAAAGCAACAGTATCTTGAGCAATTACCAATTCTTCGTTTGTTGGAATAACAAAAACTTTAACTTTAGAGTCGGATGTAGATATTTCAACTTCCTCACCGCGTTTATTATTCGCATTTTCAACCAAAGAAATACCTAAATAAGCCAAACGTTCGCAAATCATTTTACGCAGTAACGGTGAATTTTCACCAATTCCTGCCGTAAAGATAATAGCATCAACGCCGCCTAAAACAGCAATATAAGCACCAATAAAACGAAGAATGGTATGGACATAAACCTCCATAGCAATTTTAGCGCGTTCATCACCGGCTAAAAATTTTGCTTCGACATCACGATTATCTGAAAAACCGCTAAGTCCTAACATTCCGCTTTGTTTATTTAATAAATCATTAACCTCATCAACGGTTTTACGTTGATATTTCATAATATGCAAAGGAATATAAGGATCAATGTCGCCACAACGTGTTCCCATCATAATACCTGCCAAAGGAGTAAATCCCATAGAAGTATCCATGCATTTTCCATTATCAACAGCCGATAGAGAAGCTCCATTTCCTAAATGGCATGTAATAAACTTTCCATTTCTTCCCATCAAATCAGCGGCACGACGAGCAACATATTGATGAGATGTTCCATGCGCACCATAACGACGAATTTGATGTTGTTCATACTGTTCCAAGGGTAAGGGATACAAGAACGATTCTTTAGGCATTGATTGATGAAATGCTGTATCAAAAGCGGCTACTTGTTTAATATGTGGCAAAGCATTTTTTACGGCTTTAATACCAAGAACAGCAGCAGGATTATGCAAAGGAGCTAACGTTGACAATTCATCAATTTTTTGCAATACATCGTCTGTAATCAAAACAGATTTGTCAAAATAACTTCCACCTTGAACAATGCGATGACCAACACCATCCAATTCATCCAAATTTTTCAGAGCACCATTAAGAAGCAAATTGAGAACCTCTTTTATGGCTTCATTATGAGAAGGTAAAGCTACTTCTTTAATAAGTTTCTCACCATCGCCAAGTTTTATACTGACAAAAGAACCATAAATACCAATACGTTCCGCATTACCTTTAGCAATAACTTCATAAGAATCGCCATCAACATTAAATAATTGATATTTCAAAGATGATGATCCTGAATTAAGAACCAATATTTTTTTCATAAATATCACTTTCTAAAAAAATTAAAACAAATCTAAGCCTGTAAACAAGTAATCGCGATTACACCGACAATATCTTCTACTAAAGCACCGCGAGACAAATCACTTACCGGAGCGTTTAACCCTTGCAAAACAGGACCAAAAGCAGCACATCCTCCTAAGCGTTGCAGCAATTTATAACTAATATTACCAGCTTCCAAACTAGGAAAGATAAGAACATTTGCTTTTCCGGCAACATGACTTTGTGATGCTTTCTTCATAGCAACAACAGCATCTAAAGCGGCATCAGCCTGCAATTCACCATCCAATTCAATATCAAGTTTTTTGTAGTAATCGGTAAGTAAATCTTCTTTTGCCAACTCAGTAGCTCTTTTAACCTTATCCACCTGCTCTCCTTTTCCGGAACCATAAGTTGAATAAGAAAGCATAGCAACTTTTGGCTTCATACCAAAATGCAAAGCGCTTTCTGCGGCATCTAAAGCAATATCAGCCATTTCCCTATCGGTTGGATTTATAACAATAGCACAATCAGATAAAATATAAGGCTTATCATCAAAAACAAGCAAGAAGAAAGAAGAAACAGACTTTCCCTTTTTAGCCGATTTAATAATTTGCAAAGCCGGACGAACCGTATCTGCAGTTGAATGATCCGCTCCGGATACCATACCATCAGCATCACCCGCCTTAATCATTAAAGTACCGAAGTAATTATAATTTAGAGCAAGTTTAGCAGCATCTTCTTCTGTTAAGCCCTTGTCTTTTCGCAAATCAAAGAGAAGTTGTGTATATTTAGCTAAATTAGGAGATGTTTCAGGTTTAATAACTTGAATTCCATCAAAATTCCAACCTTTTTCGGAAAAAAAAGAATTAATTTTATCAACATCACCAAGAATAACAATTTTAGCAACTTTTTCGGAAGCAATAATATGCGCAGCTTCCAAAACACGTTCATCTTCACCTTCAGGCAAAACAATCGTTTTGTTTTTCAACTTAGCTTGATTCATCAAGCCCAACAAATATTTACTATAAGACATGACCAAACCTTTTAATTAAATTATAATCCAACCGTCAAAAGCAGGCGGTACATACTTCCCCTTAATAAGCATGGATGAATGAATTTGTCTATAAAAAACTTTTGATTTTTTATAATAAATAGAATAATATGCACAATAATTATAAAGTACAATTAAGAAGAGAGGAATGCTATGGAAAGAACATTATCAATCATAAAACCTGATGCAACAGCCCGTAACATAACAGGCTTAATTAATAGCATGATAGAAGCCGCAGGTTTACGAATAATAGCCCAACGTCGCATTTTTCTTACTCAACAACAAGCTGAAGAATTTTACGCCGAGCATAAAGATAAATCATTTTTTTCGGGTATGATTCAACAAATGATATCAGGCCCTGTTGTTGTTCAAGTTTTGGAAGGAGAAGATGCCATAGCAACTTACAGAAAAATTATGGGTTCAACTAATCCCGCTGTAGCTGAAGAAGGAACGATTCGTAAAACTTATGCTTTATCAATCGGTCAAAACAGCGTACATGGTTCGGATTCTCCAGAAGCAGCACGCAGAGAAATCTCCTTTTTCTTTAATCATACGGAAATAGTCGGTTAGGAGAATGCTCTTGTTAAAATCAATACTCGGATGTGCTTTAAGCCTAGTCATTATAAGTTATGCAACGTTAAGTAACGCAGCATCAAAAAATTACACAGCAGAAGTTAAGATAGATGTTACCGCTGAAAATTCTTCAATAGCACGCGACAAAGGCATGAAAGAAGCCTATCGCAGTGCCTTTATGGCGATAGCGGCAAAAACAACAAATGAAGAAGGATTAAACCGTCTTTCCCAACTAACAGATGAACAGTTGATAAATTTTATAAAAGAAGCAACGGTTGTTTCCGAAAAATCTTCCGATGTAAGATATATGGCAACTTTGCGTATTACGGTTAATAATGATTTATTAAAAAAGTTTATGCAAGAACAAGAAATAAACTACTATGTTACATCATCTTCGAATATCTTAGTTATTCCTGTATTTAGAGAATACCCGGAAGATAAACCCCTTTTGTGGGAAAAAGAAAATCTTTGGAGAACGACATGGGAAGACAATGCCGTAACATATAGCAGTAACACTTATGTATCAATACCTCACGATAGTATTAACTCAATATTTATAGATGGCCCTCAAGCATTAAGTCTCAATGGTAAAGCATTAGATAGAATATCTCAGCACATGGGAACACAAAATATCTATATATTGGATGCTATGTATAATGGGATAGAAGGACTAAAAATACAAATCATCCCTTATAGTTCAGGACACCCACAAACAATAAATATCAAAGGTTCAAGAAGTCCTGAATTATTTTCTTTAGCTCAGCCAGAAATTGTTAAAGCAATTGATGCAACAATTCAAAAACAAAAATTTAATACAAGTAATCAAAAAAATGAACTAACAATATTGTATGATTATAACAAATTAAGCGATTGGATTAATACCGAAAAGAAAATAAAAGAAATTAATTTAGTTAATGACGTAACCACGGTAGCCAGTGGTAAAGGAAAAATCCAACTACAATTAAATTATCTTGGAAATCTTGAAGATTTAAAAACAGCCTTAAGAGAAAAAGGACTAATATTAAATGACTATAATAATTTCTATACATTAGAAACAGCAGGACAATAAATATGCCTTCAACACAAACATCAAACCGCAACTGGTTATTTTGGCTTAGTTTATTTCTTTTATTTTGCGGAGCTGTATATGTTTTGCGTTCCGTAATAATGCCTTTTGTTGCTGGAATTATAGTAGGGTACCTCTTTGACCCATGGGTAGCAAAATTTAAAAAAATGGGAATAAATCGTACTGCAGGAACATTTTTGGTTTTATTTTTAGTTCTAATTATAGTCATACCAGGAATTATTCTCCTCGTTGGCACAATAAATGAACAGATTAGCCGCTTAATTTCTGTTGCACCTCAATATATTAGTGGATTCTTGAAAAGGATTGAACCAATAATTAACAATCTGCAAGAACATATTCCAAATTTTAATGGAGAAAGAATTCGCAGCTACATAAAAGGAAATGCTTCAAATTGGTTAAAAATGGCTGGTAGCTTAATACAAGGACTAATTAGCAGCGGATTCGCTCTTGTTAATATCATCTCACTTTTGATGATTACGCCGATAGTTGCTTTTTACATTTTGAGAGACTGGGAAAATATACTAAAAAAAGCGGATAGCCTTTTGCCAAGAAAATCTAAAGAATCAATACGCGAACAAGCAAAAGAAATTGATAAAACCTTGGCAGGTTTCATTCGCGGACAGTTAAGCGTCTGTTTAATATTAGGAACATTCTACGCTTGTGGTCTTTATTTTACAGGTTTGGAGTTAGGCTTGCTAATAGGTTTTCTCGCCGGAATCATATCATTTATTCCTTACATCGGAAGTATAAGCGGTTTTGTCGTTAGTATAGCTGTTGCTTTAGCTCAATTTGACACTATGGGACCTGTTTTACAAGTTGTTGGAGTTTTTGCCGTTGGACAATTTTTAGAAGGCAATTTTTTAACACCAAAACTTGTTGGAGACAGTGTTGGACTGCATCCGGTTTGGATAATGTTTGCCCTTTTAGCCGGAGGTGTTCTTTTAGGTTTTCTAGGATTAATGATTGCCGTACCCGTTGCCGCAATTATAGGAGTCCTAATCCGCCATGCAATAAAGAATTACAAAACAAGTAATTTATATCTTGAAAAATAATCAAGATAACACAAAAAAAAGAACAGAACATTAATTATTCTGCTCTTTTTTGTAAAAACAGTACTTATCTTGTTTAATCTTTAAACAGAGCTTTTCGCTTTTTTCGCTCCATACTCCAGAGATTACCTAACCCATTAATAGGTTGAACCTCATATTTTGAAACAAAATTAAAATTACGAGAAAAAAATAAAGAAGTTGTTTTTGTATAGTTATTCATCGGACAAAAACCATAAAAATCAACTTGCAACAAATCAGCAGATTTCAATGCAGAAACGGCATTTCTATATTCCAAACTCGTATTAATACGATCACTATCATCCAAAATTATAAGTCCCCCGGAATTCAAAGCTTTTATTGCCGTTTGAGCACAATCTGCCCGACGTTTACCATCGATGATAATAACATCATACTTTTTTTTATCTTCAAAAACGGCATTATAATAGTCTTCTCCTTCATCTCGCCACCTTATATCTAAATTATCTTTATGAAATTCTTTTTTCCATTTTTCATACCAAACCGTATTATCTTCAATACTTGTAACAAATTGAGCTCTATTTGCCCAAAATAAAGAAGAATTCCCACATCCAAACTCAAAAATTTCCTTTTGAGAATAATCAAACTGTGATAAATATTCAATGGCAGGATAAGTATACCAAGGAATTGGATTGCCATCACGGTCAATACAAATTTTTTCATCTATTGTACGCTCTATAGCAAAATCTTTTTGCCACATTTCAATAAACTTTAAAAATTTTTCGCTATACATAAGCAATCCCCATTGAAAATACTTTTTTGTTTTATATATCATAAATGTATTTGAAACAAAATATTTTTTTGGAGGACAATATGGAAATGATAAAAAAACTTGCTTTGATTTTGATTTTAATAGGTGGACTTAACTGGGGACTGGTTGGAATTCTTAATTTAGACTTAGTAGCTGCAATTTTTGGAGCTGGTTCCCTTTTGAGCCGTATTGTTTACAGTTTAGTAGGGATATCAGCAATTTATTATATAATCAGTTGGTATAAAGCATACAAAAATAAATAAATTTGCATTAAACCCAAAATTCATATATATAGAAAAAGCACATTAAATAAAATGTGCTTTTTTAACAATTGAAATAAGAAGAAACAAGTCTAATGAAACGTAAAGAAATAACATTATATAATCCTCAGACAGGAGAAGAACAAAACATTCGCATTGGCTACTCCTTTACAATGTTCTTTTTTGGATTTTTTGTTCCATTCTTCAGAAAGGACTGGCAAACAGGTTTTATCCTAATGCTTTGCGATATTTTTACTTTAGGAATAGCATCCATAATCTTTGCCGGATTCTACAATGCCTATTTTTCAAAAAAACTAATAAAAAAGGGCTATAAAATAAAAAATTAATAACGCTGATTTAACTTTGCTGCAGCATTAGCCGCAGCCGAAGATATTTGCATTAACAAATAAGAAACGACATCTTCAACAGGCATATTGTTAGTACGTGTATCTTTTTCAGATTTATAAAGTAATTCTAAAACGCTGAAAATTCTTTCTTTATTCCACAACATAAGTTGTCTTTTAAAATTGTTTTCGCGAAAGAATATAACTCGCGGAACCAACTTTAAAACAGCTTTATCAAGAGTATCACCATTTTCCATAAAAGAAACACAAGTCAACAAACGATTGAAATGATAAACAAGACTACGAATAATTTGGGCTGGATCTGTTCCTTCTTTAACTAATTTTTGAAAGGCCTGCAAAGTTTTATCTTTCATGCCGCTTGCCGCACAAAAACAAACATCATCCGTACTTGAAGAAGAAGTATCGGAAATAACCTTATCAATATCCTCCAGAGTAATCGACTTTTTGTCCCCCATATAAGTAATCAATTTTTCAATTTCACCTAAATTACTTTTTCTATCATTAGAAAGCCGCGCGCATAAGAGTTGTAAAGCGTCATTAGATATTGCCAAATTATTTTGAGCAAGCAAAGATTTAACCGTTGCATAAATATCTTCATCGCGATCTTCATAACAAGCAACAAGAGCAAAATCTTGAGCATCTTCAGCTAATTTAACTAATGAAGATTTTTTGTTAAGAGAGGTTGAAAAAACAATCAATAAAGTATCAGACTTTGTATTTTCAAACAAAGACTTAAGATGCTTTGTAAGATTATTATCTGCATCTTTAATAACAATAACACGACGCCCCCCCATCAAGGACTGACTATTAAATTCACTAATCAAAATACCCGGATCAGATAAAATATCATCACAGTTTAAATAAACGACTTGAAAAGGGTCATAAATATCCGGACAAACAGAAGCCGTCAGATTTTTAACATATTCATGAATCAAACCATCATTGGCACCATAAATAAGCCAACATTTAACCGCTAAATCTGGTTTTTTCAAATATTTTTCAATTTGCGCCTGTTTGTAAAGCACCTGATTCCTCTATCTTTGAATTAAGCATATGAAAATAAGCCCCGACACGTAAAGCAATATCATCTGAAATAATCTTTGCTGCCTCTTTTTCAGCTTTCTTTTGAGCCATCGTAGTGGAGTAAGGATTATTCAAAATATCATAGCTAACATAAGCAATACTTTCATTATTAAACAAAACCTTATCACCTTGTTTCATAGAATAGCCGACGCGATAAATAGCCATTTCACGAGTTGCCGAAATATCCTCGCGCAATGCTTGTAAACTGATTGTTTTATTTTTTAATTTTACAAACAAGCGATATTTAGGATTTTTAGGGACCCCCGTCGGAGTAAGATTGTCCAACAAATTATTCCGCAATAACTGCCCAAAACGATTTGCAATAGGCTCAACTTTAACTTGCCGCATTTCGTCAGAAATTGTTGTATCAAACTTACCGTCAAAATACCAGCCACCACTTTTTTCGCGTTGCACATAAAGCGGAGAAAAACCGCAGGCAGAAAGCAATAAAAAGAGAACTAAGAACAAATATTTTTTCATATTTTCCTCAAAGACAATATTTTTCAGCTATCCTTAAGCAACAATATTAACAATTTTATTAGGCACAACAATTACCTTGCGAATTTCTTTACCTTCTGTTTGGCGTTTAACATTCTCCAAAGAAAAAGCAGCTTTTTCCACTTCATCTTTTGAAGCATCTTTAGGCATTTCAATAACACCGCGCATTTTTCCGTTTAATTGAACGGCAATTGAAACAACATTATCTTCAACCAAATCAGGATTAAATACAGGCCAATTTTCAGCAACAGCAAAAGAATCTTTACCTAAACGCGCCCACATTTCTTCACATAAATGAGGAGTAAACGGACACATCAATTTAATCAGAGTTTCATAAAGCTCTACGGCAATTTTTTCTTTATCTGACAAATAATTAACATAAGTCATTAAAGATGAAACGGCTGTATTAAATTTCATTTGGTCGATTCGTTCCGTAACTTCTTTAATACATTTATGCATTGCATGTAAATCCTTTTCTTCCGGCTGAATCTGTGCATCTACCTTTTTAAAAAGGGAATAAACTTTATTTACAAAACGGTAAACCCCCATCAAACTTTCTTCAGACCACATAGCAACCTGGTCAAAAGGCCCGATAAACATTTCATACAAACGGAAAGTATCAGCACCATAAGAATTGACAATATCATCGGGATTAATAACATTTCCACGAGATTTCGACATCTTTTCACCATTAGCGGCCAAAATCATCCCATGAGAAGTTCTTTTGTTATAAGGTTCTTTTGTCGGAACATAACCACAATCATATAAGAACTTATGCCAAAAACGTGAATATAATAAGTGAAGGGTTGTATGTTCCATTCCACCATTATACCAATCGACATTCATCCAATAATCTAACGCATCTTTAGAAGCAAATTCTTTGCTATTGTGAGGATCACAGTAACGCAAGAAATACCAAGAAGACCCCGCCCAATTAGGCATAGTATCAGTTTCACGACGAGCTTTTCCGCCACATTTAGGACATTTCGTCTCTAACCAAGCACCTGCTTTAGATAAAGGAGATTCACCTTCATCATTAGGATGATAGTCTGGAACCTCCGGCAAAGTAAGGGGTAATTCACTTTCATCAATAGGCTGCCATCCGCAATGTTCGCAATAAACCATCGGAATAGGTTCTCCCCAATAACGTTGTCTTGAAAAGACCCAATCACGAAGTTTATAATTAACTTTTGCAGCACCAAAACCATTAGATTGAGCAAAATCGATAGCTTTTTTCATAGCATCTTCTTTATTCAAACCGTTTAAGAAGTCTGAATTGATATGAAGATCATCTTCTTCCCATGCTTTTTCAGAAATATCGCCGCCATCTAAGACTTGAATAATCGGAAGATTAAACAATTTTGCAAAATCATAATCGCGTTGATCATGAGCCGGCACAGCCATAATAGCTCCCGTACCATACCCCGTTAAAACATAATCAGAAATAAAGACCGGTATCATCTGACCGTTAAATGGATTCTTTGCTTTAATTCCTTTTAATTCAACTCCAGACTTACTATCATCCATAGTTCTTTGCAAATCCGATTTTTGCGCCGTTTTAGCAGCATAATCTTTAATTTCATCTTTATTTTTGAAAACGGACATTAAATCTTGAACAAAAGCATGTTCAGGAGCCATAACCATATAAGTAACGCCAAAAGCCGTATCAGGACGTGTTGTAAAGACTTTCATTTTTTTATTTAAATCGGTACCATCATCAGCATACAAAGCAAAATCAAGTTCTGCGCCATCAGAACGACCAATCCAATTAATTTGTTGCGTTTTAACACGATCAATAAAATCAAGTCCGTCCAAGTCTGAAATTAACCGATCAGCATATTTTGTTATAGCAATCATCCATTGTTCTTTATTTTTGCGAACGACTTGAGCTCCGCACCGTTCACAGCAACCATTAACAACTTCTTCATTTGCCAAACCGACTTTACAAGAAGGACACCAATTAATTGCTATTTTATCTTTATAGGCCAAGCCTTTTTTAAAAAGTTGAATAAACATCCACTGTGTCCACTTATAATATTCGGGATCACAGGTTGAAAAACAACGATTCCAATCAAAACTGAAACCTAAGGACTTTAATTGTCTAACAAAATTATCAATATTTTGTTTGGTAGATATTGCCGGATGAACACCGGTTTTAATAGCATAATTCTCAGCAGGCAAACCAAACGCGTCAAACCCCATAGGATAAAGAACATTAAAACCTTGCATACGTTTTTTACGAGCAACGACATCCAAAGCGGTATAAGAACGAGGGTGCCCGACATGTAAACCGGCACCGGAAGGATAGGGAAATTCCACCAACACATAAAATTTTTCTTTATTCTTATCAATATCAACTTTGTAAAGTTGATTATCATCCCAAATTTTCTGCCATTTGGATTCTATTGTTCTAAAATTATACCTATCTTCTAAAGCCCATTCTTTCTTCCATGCATCAAAAGATTCTTTACCATTATATCTATCGTTATTCATTCTATTTACCTTTATCTTGAAATCACATCGCTACGAAACAATTCTCTAGCACGATACAAAATAGCCTTTTCCAATTCGTTAGCCAATTGAGAATTATTATGAGCATCCGTCCATTTACCATCCACAAATTTCCGTTCAAAGACCTCAACTTTTAACCCATCGACGCGAAGCTCTCTGGTATGAATTGCCACATTAACTTTAAATTGCTCATCAGGAACACCGGACATACTTTTCCAATCCGTAATAATCACACCTCCTTTAGCATCCGAAGATGCCAAAGGCATAAAAGATAACTTATCCAATGTTGCCTGCCATAAATAAGGATTTACGGGCAATAAAGAACTATCAACAGTTTGTTGTTCTTGAACAATTTGACTTTCTTGATTTGTTTCATCATGCCAATCAGGCATAACATTTTTCAAGAAAGAGCAACCTTGAACAAAGGTCAGAAGCAAAAACAAAGCAAAAAATTTCATTTTCATAAAATTAACTCATTATTTAACACAACTAGAAAGGCATTATAAGGAATTTTGATAAAAAGACAAGATGTTTAACTTGTAATTAACGGGAAAAGCATTAAAATAATTAAAAATAACAATTTGTGGAAAGCCGATGAGCAACACGCGAGAACAAGCAGTTAAAATACTCAAAGAAAGTCTCAGCCAAAAAAAGTTCCTAAACATAGAAAATAATGAGACACATCATAACAGTTCCGAAGAGATGAAATTTTTAAATATGCTCTGCCGAACAACGATGAGACATCTTGAAGGAACGAAACAACTTTTAAAAAAGTTTCTACACAAACAACTACGCGCTAAAGATCAAGATGCCTATTTTGCCTTAATATTAGGAATAAATGAGTTATTATATTTAAACACTCCTGATTACGCCGTAATCAACAGCTATGTTGAAATAATCAAGAAAAAAACCAATAAATACATTGGAGGAATGGCAAATGCCATTTTGCATAAAATTGCTCAACAAAAACAAACCATTTTAAAAGAAAAATTCCCTCTTTTCAGTACTGAGTTTTATAATATATTAAAAGAAGATTATAACAAAGAAACAATCACTCAAATAGAGCAATCACTTCTCACAGAACCTCCGCTAACCATAAGCGTCAAAAAAGATATTTCCGTCTGGAGCGAAAGATTAAACGGACAGTTCATAAGCAACAACAGCATCTGCACATTTCAAGGTGGAAAAATAAGTGATTTTTCAGGATATGCCGAAGGAGAATGGTGGGTTCAGGATTTTGCCGCAACACTCGCCGTTCAATCTCTCGGAACAATAAAAAAAGGAACAAAAATTTTAGATTTATGCGCAGCTCCGGGAGGCAAGACGGCACAACTTTTAAACAATGGGGCGAAAGTAACATCTCTGGATAGTTCCCAAGAAAGGTTGCAAACCTTAATTCAAAACATCAATAGATTAAAATTTCCGCTTCCTCGAATTTTAAATGAAGATGCTCAACAATATCTAAAAACATCACAAGACGAACCTTATGATGCCATAATTTTAGATGCCCCATGTTCAGCCACGGGAATATTTCGTCGCCACCCAGAAATTATTCACCTAAAAACATATCAAGACATAAAACAACAAGCCCTTTTGCAAGAAAAAATTTTAGAAGCTGTTCCCAATAAATTAAAACCATCGGGATTTCTGATTTATTGTGTTTGCTCAATTGCCAAAACAGAAGGAGAAAAACAAATATTAAATTTCGTAGAAAAACATCCGGAATTTAAAATAATTCCAATAAAAGAAAAAGAAATAAATAGCAGAAACGATTTAAATTTAAGTGACTTAATCACCAAAGAAGGTTTCATAAGAACACTTCCTTACATGCTCAAAGAATATGGCGGAATCGATTCGTTTTTCATAGCAAAATTACAAAAGGTAAAATAAATGAACAATCAACCAATTTATATTTTAGGAAACAATGCTCTCGCTTATTATTTAGGAACAAAATTTCTCGATTCGGGTGAACGAGTCATCATATTAACCGACGAAGTAACAAAAAATAAATTAAATACGCAAGGCATTCAATTAAAAGACGGACTTTCCTTAAAAAAGAGACACTACAAATTTGAAACAGCACTTTGGACGAAAGAAGAAGCAAAATTATTACTCATCACTTCTTTCTCCTCCAATTTACACTCTGATTTAAGTGCCCTTACACCAAGCAAAGTTAATAATTCCCCAATAATTTGCCTAACACTAAGAAAAGATGTAGCTTATTTAAGAGACATATTCGGAGGAAACTTCAGTAAAGGTACAATAAACTCATGGATAAAACAAGATGACAGCTCAATCATCGCTCAAGAAACGAAACCGGAAATAACCATATACAGTCCTCTCAGCGATACCTCTCAGCAACAAATAACAGCACTTTTTCAAAAAACTGACATACAAATTAATATCAGTAAAAATGAAAACATGATTTTTTGGAAAAATTACATTATTTACACAGCAGCCTCCCTCTTAACAGCAGCCTTCAATCAGACATTAACACAAACAATCAAAAACAACAAAGCCGCTTATTTACTCAATCAAATTGTTGAAGAAAGTTGCAAATTGGCCACATCAGACGGTATAGAAATTTTACCGCAAGAGATAATAGAAAGCATCTATAACATTCCTTCAGGGTATGAATTCCCTCTTCTTTCTGAATTGCAAAGCGGTAACGCATCTGAATTAAATAACATGTCAACTCTTATTCAAACCGCTTCAAAAAAAATAAATTTTACACCCAGAAACATAAACAACTTCATAACACATATATACAACATATATCTTAGTATAACCTAACATCTCATATTGAAGATAGGAAGCAAACAAGTTATAATTTTACAAAATTATAGGGAAATAAAATTATGGAAACATCAATAATAACCATAGCCGGTATTTTCTTCATATGCTTTTCCGTGAGTTTCATAGTTCTAAATATACTCATAAAAAACAAAGTCCAAAACGGAAAAATAAATGAAGGAACCTTCCCATATCTTTTTCCGATAATCTGTGGCGTAATAGTATTCACAAACCAATTTGTTTCAACAAAAGATTTTTTATTTCCTCTTTTTAACATAGAACAAATAGGAATTATTTTTCTGACAATCGGAATTTACTTACTTGCACAAAAAAATCATAAAAACAAATATAATTTTATCTGTATCCTAATTAGTTATGGTATTCTTATAGAATATCTGCCAAAAGAATATTTCATACAATTTTCCGAGTATCCCACAGAACTAATCAAAATCGCTTTAATAATTATACTAAGTTTATTCTGCTTTTGTTTTCAGTATTTAAACGGTATTGACGGAATTGTAAGCATTCAATTCATAACAACAAGTATTGGAATTTTTCTTTTAAGCCTTCTCGGAGGAGTTCCTCAGGCATTAGGTCTTATAGGTCTGAGTATAACGAGTATTTTTCTGGCATTTTTAAGTTTCAACCTATCTCCGGCACGCATTAATATGGATTCGGCCTCATGTTTAAGTTTTGGTTTCATAATAAGTTGGCTAATATTTAGAAGTTCTTTAGAAGGAAGCAGCTCCTGCATTATAAGTTATAACATGTTTTATCTGTACACAATATTAGAGGGTTTCATAAAAATAATATATATGCAACAAACATCACTCATGCAAAACACAAATTATGTTCAAGCATGGATAAAAGGTCTTCCGTCGCAAGACATATACCGAAACATTTACAGAATTTCACTCTTTTTATTAATTATAGGAACATTTCAACTTTACGCACCAAACCAATATTCTATTCCTCTTTTAAGTTTTATTACCGTGGCATGGTTTAGTAACAATTTAAGAAATTGGGATAAGGACAGCCCGAATTATAAAGAAATACATAAAGAAGCAATAAAAGAATTAAAAAATAATATAAACGAAATAAAAAACAATCTGCGCAAGGATGACTAAAGAATGAAAATAATAAATTGGTTAAAAAACATCATCTTTCCAGAGAAGAACATACCAGAAGAAAACTATGAGGAATGCCCGCCAATTTTATTCCGAGTTGGTGTCATTGAATTTGCCGACAATACGGATTCGGAAAGCGGATTAAGACTTGCGAAAATGATTGGGCAATATGATGATTTGCAAGTATTTTACTTTGATGAACCTTTCGGAAAAAATTTTCTAACCTTAGAAAGCCGAACAATATTTGACCTAATCGACAAAGGACAAGATATTCTTGATAGAACACAAACAGATGTTATCATATGGGGATATAGAGAAGGAGATAAAATACGATTAAATTTTCAAACAAGCAAACAATATGAATATGAAGACAAATCTTTTGTAACCTTACTGGATAGCTTATATATTCCGGCCATAACTGAACAAAACAGCATAATTTTTCCTCCGGCTTTATTAAACATCATACATGGCGCAATCATCAGCGCAATATCCCCTAACAACACGGAAAATAAAATATATCGGCGATATCTCTTAAAAAAAATCATACATGAACTAACCAATGATACGTCAGCCAAGAATCTTCCGACGGAATTTACTCCCTATATCATGAATTTTTTAGGAATTATATTTTTAAGCTACGCTTACGATGAAGATAAAGGAACAAATTTCAAAACAATATACAATATATTAAATACAGCATTAAAACATCAAGATAAAATCAGTAATCCCATTCATCTCGGATGCATATATTACCACATTGGACAACTATACGATTCGGCAACCCTATATACCTCAAAAAACCCATCAAATTATTATAAAGGTGCTATTGAATACTATCGACGAGCACAAAAATATTTAAGCAAATACAATTATCCCTATGACTACGGATATATTTCCTACAAACTCGCAATTTTATTTTTCAACTATTGGAAACAAAAAGAAGACATTCAAGCTCTAAGGGATGCTGTTTTCCAATTAAGAGAAGCTGAAAAAATATATACGTATGCCGTATTTCCAAATTTTTGGGCAGAGATTCAAGGCAAATTAGGACAAATGCTTGCGTTACTTGGAAGTTTTAGCAATAGTGCCGAAATTTCAGAACTAGCAATAAATGCATATAAAAACCGTCAAAAAGTAATATCAGAAAAAAGATATCCTTTAAACTGGGGAAGAATTCAAGAATACATCGCAGAAATACACTACCATTTAGGACAAAGAGGCGGAGGAGATTCTCATTTTGAAGAAGCTATGGAATATTTTCACGATGCTCTTTATATGTATGAAAATGCTCAACTTACCGATGAAATAAAAAAAGTAAAACATAGCATTAACAAATGTCGTCAATACATACATAACAAATGAAGTTCCAAGCTATTTTAGCTTAGAACTTCATTAAATTTAAGAATTAAAAACCAAATCCGCTATTGGAAAATATTCCAACGGATAGGTCTTTAAATCAATAACCGGCCGTAAAAGAAGATACTCACTCTCACTTTTTAAGGGTGTTATGGAATAAGACAAAGTCTCGGGACTAACATCATAACACCAAGCCCAAGCTGTTTCCTCATCGGCGAGATTTTCGCCAGTCCAATACCAAGCCTTTCGTTTTAAAGGAGAGCCACCCAAAGCAGTAATCACTTCATTGACTCGGTCAAACTGATTTTTTTGGAATAAATCATCCCAAAAGTCCTTCTTTCCACCGTCCATTCCGGCTCGTACATTTTTGCAATGCTCTGTTGTTTGCCGCCAATTCAAATAGAAAGGAAGTCCTCCTTGAGTAACATCTTCAAGGGCAATCAGACACTTGTTAAAAATTACTCCGAGGGGTTTCTTCTCCTCCACGAGTTTTTTTGTTACAATTCCTTCAACATAAAGCACCTCGAAAGGAAACTTTACAGAAGGTTTTGAAAAATCATTAAATTTCTTTTTTACATTTTCGAAAAAATTTTCCATATTAGTAATTTTAAATAATAAAACAAAAAATAAGATAAATATAAAAAAATTAATAGCATATTTTAGACAAAAGTCAAGATTTTTATCTAAATATTAGAAATTTTTAATCTGCCGCAGAGCTTCACCGACAACCATCGCCGCAGAAATTGCCATGTTAATAGAACGAGCATTGGGATTCATTGGAATCAACAAACGCGCATCAACTGTTTGATGAACCTCATCGGGAACACCGGCACTTTCCCTGCCCATTAAAATAACATCATTTTTCTGAAATTCAAAATCGGTATAAGGCTCGGAAGCATGAGTTGTCATCAAAACCAAACGACCATATTCTTCAGAATGATTTGCCCGATAAAGTAAAAAATCTTGCCAAGAATTATGCCGACGATAAGAAACTTGTTCAAGATAATCCATACCGGCACGTCGCATTGCCTTTTCATTAAAAATAAACCCGCAGGGTTCAATAATATCTAAAGCAAAATCAAGACATGCCCCTAAACGCAATAACGTACCTGTATTTTGAGGAATATCAGGCTGAAATAATGCCAATCTCATAAAAACCTCTAAGAATCAATAACTAGTTAAACATTGAACAAGAAGAGCAAAACATCACCATCTTGAACAACATAATCTTTGCCTTCAGAACGCACTTTACCGGCTTCTTTACACTGTTGCTCTCCACCGTATTTTACAAAATCATCAAAAGCAATAGTTTCAGCGCGAATAAAACCTTTTTCAAAGTCAGAATGAATGATTCCGGCGCATTGTGGAGCTTTAGAGCCTTTCAGGAAAGTCCAAGCACGCACTTCCTTAGGTCCACAAGTAAAATAGGTTTGCAAACCTAAAATATTATAACCGGCACGAATAATTTTTGCCAATCCTGTTTCTTTTAATCCTAAAGATTCAAGAAATTCTTTTTTTTCATCTTCGCTGTCCAATTGAGCAACTTCCGATTCTATTTCCGCAGAAATAACAACTGCTTCCGTACCTTCTTTTTTAGCTTTTTCTTCAACGAGTTTTGAATATTTATTTCCTAAAGCTGCTGATTCTTCATCAACATTGCAAACATACAACACAGGTTTTGAAGTCAACAATTGCAACATTTCATATTGCTTATAAGCATCTTTTTCTTCTTTACTCGGAGCTGCTGAACGAGCTGGCTTTCCTTCTTTAAGGGCATTAATAATTGGTTCCATAACTTGTACGCGAATTTTAGCTTCTTTATCTCCGCCTGTTTGCGCCTTTTTCTTCGTTTGTTCAAAACGTTTTTCCAAAGATTCCAAATCAGCAATCATTAATTCCGTTTCAACAATTTCAGCATCGCGAATTGGATCAACAGACCCTTCAACATGAGTAATATTATCATCATCAAAACAACGCAAAACATGAATAATTGCATCAACTTCACGAATGTTAGCCAAAAACTGATTTCCCAAACCTTCACCTTTAGATGCGCCCTTAACCAAACCAGCAATATCAACAAATTCCAACTGCGTCGGTGTAATCATACGGGGATTAACCAATCTCGTTAATTGATCCAAACGAGGATCGGGAACGGCAACACGACCGGTATTAGGTTCAATCGTGCAAAAAGGGAAATTTGCAGCTTGCGCTGCAATTGTTTGTGTTAACGCATTAAACAATGTTGATTTACCAACATTAGGCAAACCGACAATACCACAATTAAACCCCATAAAAAACTCCTTAAAAAAATCTAAATTTGTTTTGGTTATAAAAGAAAACGGTCAAGATTGCAACTCGTTTTCTTTACAAAAATTAACTTCTAACAAAATCGCTTTACTTTCTAAGCAACATTCCAATCTGATTAGAATATTCTGCAATACCTTTTTTCAATAAAATATCAATACTTTTAGCAATTAAATTGATATTATTCTCAATAAGTGCTTTATCATCTTTTGAAAAGCTACCTAACACATAATCAACAACATCCGTATTATTTTTAGGATTTGGATGACCGACACCGATACGAATACGATTATAATTCGGAGTTATCGCCGCATCTATGGATTTAATCCCATTATGCCCACCGGAACCTCCACCGCATTTCACTTTAATTTTACCACAAGGTAAATCCATATCATCATGTAAAACAATAACATTTTCCGGTAAAATTTTATAAAAATGAGCAGCTTTAACAACGGAATTACCAGACAGATTCATATATGTTTGAGGTTTTAACAAATAAACCTTTTCGCCATTTATTTTACCTTCAGCAATTAAGCCATCAAACTTTGCTTTAAATGGAGCAAAAGAAAATGCACGACTAAGAGCATCCACAGCCATAAAACCAACATTATGACGCGTACTTGCATATTCAGCACCGGGATTTCCCAAACCAACAATCAAAAACATCGAATAGCCTTTAAAAAAACGGGAGCAACACAACATGCCCCCGTAAAACAATTACATCAAGAATTATTTTCTTAAAAAGTCAACGTGAATAGCTTTATCACTAACGGGATGGAATTGAACATCCTGACATTTAACAGAATATTTTGTACCTTCAACATCAACTTCGATAGAAAAGTTATATAAACCTCTCATATCCAAAGCTTTTTCAACTTGAACAGGATCCAAACTAATCATTACAGGTTCTTTTTTTCCACCGTAAATAACAGCAGGAACACGACCCTCACGACGACATGCGCGCGCTGCCCCCTTACCTGCCAATTCACGCTTTTTAGCATTAAAAATTAAATCAGCCATTTTAAAATTCCTTAAAAAAATTAAAAACTTGAAAACCTCCAGGGGTGTTTTCAAGCACAAGTTATACACATAATTACAAGAATTTCAAGTATTTTTTTAACAAAAAAGCCCGATAAAACATCGGGCTGAAAAATCAATGAACAATGACTGTAACAAAGGGTAAATCAAAATTACTATTTTTTACATCCACCCAAACAGTATCACCAACTTCATAGTATTTTGAAGAAGTAATAAGCTCGGCATCAAGCACTTTATGAATATCATCAAGAAACAACTTCCCCCAAATACGTTCATCAATTTTTGTGATTTGAAGTTTAAAAAAACCATCTGCTAATTTTTCAGCAAAATACCTTTTTAGCATCACGACACTGAGCATAACAGGAATTGAAGAAATCAAAGCAATAACGACACACATAGCTTTCGATAATCCCCAAATACCATCACCAAGAGCAGCCATAAACAAATTCAGCAAAACTAAGGCATAAACAACTTTAACAAAGTTCAAACGTTCTTTGTAGTTAAGGACTGGCTTTTTCACTAGAATCACAAACAAACTACCCCAGCAAATTGCTGTAAGTAGAACAAAAATAATAGAACACATAATTACACAAATTTAAAGTTAATAAAAATAATAGACTAACAAAGATTACATTTAAAACAGAGAAAAAAAAGAGTCAATAAATAAAACAAGAAAAAGGCTTGCCCAAAAAGAGCAAGCCTTAAAAAGAAAACAGAAATAATTTCTATTTTTCCAAATCTTCACCAGTTTCTTGGTTAACACGCTTTGCAGAAAGTTTAATCTTACCGCGATTATCCATTCCCAAGCATTTAACCCAAATAGCATCACCTTCTTTATAAAAATCAGAAACAGATGCAATGCGTTCATTTTTAACTTCAGAAATGTGAACAAGTCCTTCTGTTTGACCTAAAAATCTTACAAAAGCACCAAAGTCCATAATTTTGGTAATAACGCCATGATAAATTTTGCCTTCTTCTGGTTCGGCAACAATTCCCATAATCCAATCCAAGGCAGCATCACCATCTTCTTTTTTCATTGAAGCAATTTTAATTACACCATCGTCACTGATATCAATCTTACAATGTGTTTTCTCGGTAATTTCACGAATAACTTTACCACCGGAACCAATAACTTCACGAATTTTATCAACAGGAATTTTAATTGCCACAATTCGAGGAGCTAAATCGGAAACATGAGCTCTTGGTTCAGCAATTGTTTTCGCCATTTCACCCAAAATATGAATACGACCTTCATGAGCTTGAGCCAAAGCTGTTTGCATAATTTCTTTGGTAATGGAAGTAATTTTAATATCCATTTGTAATGCCGTAACACCATCTTTTGTACCGGCGACCTTAAAGTCCATATCCCCTAAGTGATCTTCATCACCAAGAATATCCGTTAATACGGCAACCCGTCCGTCATCTTCTTTAATCAACCCCATTGCAATTCCGGCAACTGGTTTAACCATAGGAACACCGGCAGCCATTAAAGATAAAGTTGTACCACAAACGGTTGCCATAGAGGAAGAACCGTTT
This sequence comes from uncultured Alphaproteobacteria bacterium, assembly GCA_944390275.1. Classification (GTDB taxonomy): domain Bacteria; phylum Pseudomonadota; class Alphaproteobacteria; order RF32; family CAG-239; genus HGM16780. Next base: position 283,983 of record CALXPL010000001.1, on the reverse strand, counting down.
GATTCCATAATTTCAGAAACAACACGAACAGTATAAGGGAAGGTATCTTTATTTTTAGGCATCATTGGATGAATAGCACGCCAAGCGAGTTTACCATGACCGATTTCACGACGTCCGGGAGAACCGATTCGGCCACATTCACCAACAGAGAAAGGAGGAAAGTTATAATTCAGCATAAAATCTTCTTTATATTCTTCCATTAACCCATCGACAACTTGAGCATCATCACCTGTTCCCAAAGTTGTAACGACCAGAGCCTGAGTTTCACCACGAGTAAAGATTGCAGATCCATGAGCCTTAGGCAAAACATCAACTTCACACCAAATAGGACGAACTGTTTTTGTATCACGCCCATCAATACGATGCCCTGTTGTCAAAACCTTCTCGCGAACAACTTTATGCATCAATTTTTCAATAGCATCTTGAGCGAATTTTTGTTCAAATTCATTTTCAGGATCAAGAGTAGCTTTAAATTCTTCTGAAGCCAAGGCAACAAGTTCACCTCTCTTTAACTTATCAGTTTCTTTAAAAGCCTCTTCAAATTTTGCAGAAAATCCTTTTTCCAATTTTTGATAGAGTTCATCAAATTCAGGAGGGAAGCTCGGCATTTCCCAACGAGGTTTACCAGCTTCTTCGACCATTTCATTAATCATTTTAATAACCGGTTGAAAATTATCAAAACCGAACATAACAGCACCAAGCATTGTTTCTTCAGACAATTCTTGAGCCTCGGATTCAACCATTAAAACGCCTTCCGCAGTACCGGCCACAGCTAATTCCAACTCAGATTCTTTTTGTTGTTCAATAGTTGGATTAAGAATATATTGATTATCTTTATAACCAATTTTAGCCGCACCGATAGGACCAAGGAACGGAATTCCCGAAACAGCCAAAGCCGCAGAAGCTGCAATCATTGCAACGACATCAGAATCCGTTTGTTGGTCATGAGAAAGAACCGTGCATATAACCTGAACTTCATTTTTAAAAGCATCTGGGAAAAGAGGACGTATCGGACGATCAATAAGACGAGAAATTAAAACTTCACGTTCAGAAGGTTTTCCTTCACGCTTCATGAAACCACCGGGAACTTTTCCAGTAGCATAATATTTTTCTTGATAATTAACAGTTAAAGGAAAGAAATCCTGATCCGGTGCAGCTTCTTTTGCAGCACAAACTGTCGCTAAGACCGTAGTTCCTCCATAAGTTGCTTCAACAGCACCTAAGGCCTGCTTAGCAATTTTTCCAGTTTCCAATACTAATTTCCTGCCGCCCCAAATCATTTCTTTGCGGCAAATATTCAATTCGACCATATTTCTAACCTTTCATTTCATCTTTCAACATCTTTATTAAACCTCACCCAAACTTGGTCAAATTTGGGATTTAATAATAATAGAACAGATATTAAAAAGTGCCAGAGTAGTGGAAATTCAAACAACAAACACCAACTTCTCTGACACCTCAACTTTCAAAAAAAATTACTTACGTAAATCTAATTTTTTGATAATTTCTTGATATCTGTCGCTATTCTTAGTCTTTAAATAATCCAACAAATGACGACGACGGCTAACCATTTTCATCAAACCTAAACGAGAATGTAAATCCTTATTGTGAACATTAAAATGTCCAATAAGTTTATTAATTCTTGCTGTCCAAATAGCGATTTGAACTTCAGGAGAACCGGTATCATTAGGATTCAAACCAAATTTACTAACAATTTCTTTTTTTTCTTCATTACTAATCGACATCTTTATTTCCTTTTTTTATTAAAGATTAAACACGCGAACCGGAGCAATTTTAGATTCCTCGATTCGCACTATTGCTACTAATTTATTAAAACACGTTGCCACCGCACAAGATCCTACATATTGAGAAACATCATAGTTCTTAGGAGATAGCCCCTGTCCTAATTTAAGTTTAGCAGCATCAACTTCCGAAACAGCAATAACCGTGATGTCGCACAGAAATGTTTCTAACGGAAGTAAAAACTTATTAAGGTCTTCACCATACACGATATTTTCTAAATTTTCCAGTAAAATTTTATGACTCAAATCAAAATTACCACATTTTGTACGTCTAAGGTCTTTTAAAAAGCCTAAAGTACCTAATTTCAAAGCAATATCACGTCCCAAAGTCCGCACATAAGTTCCCTTCGAACACCGAACCTTAAATTTTGTCTGCTTTTGAAAAGGAAAATCTTCTAAGATTTCTAAAGAAAAGATTTCAACTTCACGAGGCGGCATAACCACCTCAACCCCCTTTCGAGCCAAATCATAAGCTCTGTCACCATTTATCTTAATTGCAGAGTAAACAGGGGGAACCTGTATAATCTTTCCCAGAAAAGAAGGAAGAATATTTTTAATTTCATCAAGGGAAGGAATTTTATTACATTCATTAACCAAATTCCCATCTTCATCATCTGTATCCGTTGTCGCCCCCCATTGCACAACGAATTCATACTCTTTGTTACCATCTGTTATAAAAGGAAGTAGTTTTGTAGCCTCACCAAAAGCTACGGGCAAAACTCCCGTTGCAAAAGGATCTAATGTTCCGGCATGACCATTTTTCTTAGCTTGAAATATCTTTTTTGTCTTACGGACAACATCCGTCGAACCCATGCCCTTAGGCTTATCGACAATAAGCCAACCATTAACATCTTGTCCTTTGTTGTGTTTCATCATACTCTCCTTAACAATAAACATTGTTTTACAAGATAACAAATTTTATGTCAATAAAGAGAAAAGGCTTGAATCTGAAGAGATTCAAGCCTGATTAAGTTAAGAAAATTTCTTTTTTAAAAACATCCACGCATCATAAAATAACTCTTTTATTCCGCGAGGAGCACTGAGTTGTTCAATTTCGTCATTTTTAAAACAGAGATTTTTCTTCGAAAATAATTTTTTAGTTCGTCTTCGAATACTTGGATAAACCAAGTCCATTCGAACAAAGAAGCCTCTCTTTTGTAACTTTTTCAGTACAAACTCCTCTTCATTGTGCTTCACCAAAAGCAAATCTGCTTGAGTATAAGATAACACTTCAGGAGAAACGACTTGCCAAACATCAAAGCCATTTTTGTTCTTTTTTTCAGCAATAATCTGTTCTAAAACCAAATCATTGCGAAAGACATTCTTATACTCGACTTGGCAAAAGCGGTTATTATTGTCCCAAAAAGACAACACAGAACCATTCCAGAAGTAATCATCAAAATTAGCTCCGAGAGCAATTTTACACTGCTCTTCAGACGAACAAAACCAACAACCATTTTCCTCCCAAAAGGAAAAAGTTCCTTTTGAAAATTTTTTTTCTTTTTCCATATGTATAATATTAAAATAATAAAATAATCACCTAAATATACATTATTTTAGACAAAAAGCAACAAAAAAGTTATTTTGCTTCTATATCTTTACGAACTTTGGGATCTTTTAACAATTTTTCAATTTTATCGACTTCTTCAAAAGTCTTATCTATTTTAAAATTTAACTCCGGAATATAACGTAAATCTGTTTTAGAAATAATAACTTTCCGCAAATAATTTGCTGCCAACTGCAATCCACCTATAACTTCTTGTTCTTGTTCTTTATCAGAAGTAATTACATAAACTGTCGCATATTTCAAATCGGGAGAGACTTTAACCTCCATAATCGTAACTAAAGTATTAATTCCTTGCAAATTACGAATTTCATCACGTTCAATTTGATGGGCAATAATCTTTTTAATTTCTTGTCCAACACGTAATTGTCTTTGTGATGGCTCTTTATCTGCCATTAATTTTCTCCTTTACAAAATTATTTTAAACACTTATAGCGTGAAAGAATAAGACAATCAAGTAAAAAGCACCAAAAAGCAAGAAAGCCATTTAGAAACAAAAGACACAAAAAAGGCAAGATTTTTATCTTGCCTTTTAGAAAAAGAACATAACTGATTAGTTATTTTCAAAAGCCTTAGCTTGCTTTTTAGCTTCATCAACAGTTCTTGCAACATTAACAAGAATTGTCTGAGTAACTTCAGGATGAAGATTTAATTTAACCTGATAAACACCTAAGTCTTTAATAGGTTTTTCCAAGAACACACAACGGCGTTCAACATCAAATCCAGATTCCTTCACAGCAGCAGCAATATCACGGATAGTAACAGATCCATACAATTGACCTGTTTCAGCAGCTTGACGAATAAGAATAGCACTATATCCTTTAAGAGCTTCTGCTTTTTTAGACGCTTCATCAAACAAAGCCTTATTATGAGCTTCTAACTCAGCCTTTTTATTTTCATAAAAAGCAACATTAGCTTCCGTAGCACGGAGAGCTTTTTTGCTAGGTAAAAGATAATTACGGGCATAACCGTTTTTTACATTAACTTTATCCCCCATTTTACCTAATTTATCAACATGTTCAAGAAGAATAATTTCCATTATTTTACTCCTTCCTAATCAGCCACAAACGGAAGCAAGCCGATATAGCGAGCACGTTTAATAGCACGAGCTAATTCTCTCTGTTTTTTAACAGAAACAGCCGTAATACGACTTGGAATAATTTTTCCTTTTTCAGAAATATATCTTGAAAGGAGTTTAACATCTTTATAGTCGATTTTCAAAGCATCTTCGCCAGAAAAAGGACAAGATTTTTTTCTTCTAAAGAAAACTTGTTTAGCCATATTTCTGCCTCCTACTCTTCACTAGCATCTTTATCATCAGCTGATGCATCAGAAAAAGCATCAACTTTAACGGTCATATAACGAATAATATCTTCGTTAAAACGCATAACACGTTCAAATTCCGCAATAGCATTAGCAGGAGCCGTAATATTCATCAAAACATAATGTCCTTTACGGTTTTTCTTGATACGATAAGCAAGGTTTTTCAAACCCCAGTTATCGACACGAACAACTTGACCGCCTTCTTTTTCAACAACACCAGTCAATTCCTCAACAATATTGTTGACTTGAGAAGCCCCCAAATCTTGACGTGCAATCAGCACGCTTTCATAATTAGTCATAAATCAATTCTCCTTATGGATTCTCAACAAATACCTAAAAACAGGTTTGTTCTTTGTATAGCCCAAAACATTTTGAGCAAGGAACGGTAGCAATATACACGAAAAGTCTTAAGTTGCAAGCATTTTTTTACAAAAAATACAAAAAGTTATGTTTTGCATTTAAAAAAAATTAAACATTTTAAAATAAACTATCAGAAAATAGTCAACTGGGGCAAAAGATGCAAAAAATAAAACAAATACTCCTAGGAATAATAATCATGGCAGGATGCTCCTGTTCATACATACAACCATACCTAAATCCATATAAAAAGCCAGTACATTATCGCCCAGCCCCCTTAGGATACGTAAATGAGAGTGAAAAAATCAGTTTATTAGAACCAGTAACAAGAAACATCATTCATTGCTACGCATCCGCCTTTGAAACATCTGAAGAATGCGCCCAAAAATACGAACAACAAAACTATGTAAGATTCAGAGACATTCCCTATAAAACAGCAAATTATGACTTTTTAACAAAAGAAACTTACCCAACGCGCCGCTGGCGAGAACACGAAAGGACCCCACGGTGGTAAAAAACCATGGTATCAAATATCAACACAGTAACATTTAACGGATTAGACGTATTAGACGTCAATTTACAAGTACAAATTTCTTCGGGACTACCCGCTTTTACAATTGTAGGACTACCGGATAAATCAATAGGAGAAAGCCGTGAGCGAGTAAGAGCTGCTTTGAATTCTATTGGACTGTCAATACCAGCCAAAAGAATTACCATAAATTTATCACCGGCTGATTTATTAAAAGAAGGCGCCCATTTTGATTTACCAGTCGCCTTAGGTCTTTTGACAGCAATGAACATCATTTCGCAAGAAGAAATAAGTCGTTACCTTGTTTTAGGGGAATTAAGTTTGGACGGAACAATACTCCCTGTAAATGGAATTCTTCCGGTAGCCATAAAAGCAAATAAAGAAAATTTAGGATTAATATGTCCTGAAGAACAGGGGTGTGAAGCCACTTGGTCTGGATTAAAAGAAATTATCGCAGCCAACAGCCTTTTAGCATTAATCAATCACTTCAAAGGCAAACAACAAATTCCTTACCCGCAAACTCAAACAAAAATTAAACCCAAAGAATATCCGGACATTAGTGAAATCAAAGGACAAGAAACTGCCAAAAAGGCATTAGAAATAGCAGCTGCAGGAGGACATAACATGTTAATGGTAGGACCCCCGGGAGCTGGTAAAAGTATGCTCGCCCAAAGATTGCCGGGTATTCTTCCTCCTCTAACACCGGAAGAAGCTCTGGAAACAAGTATGATACATTCCGTAGCCGGATTATTAAAAGACGGCAACATTTGTTTTGAACGCCCTTTTCGTTCACCCCACCACAATGCATCAACTCCGGCACTAGTTGGAGGTGGAAGAAAAGCCGAACCAGGTGAAATATCACTCGCCCATAATGGAATTCTATTTTTAGATGAGCTGCCAGAATTTAACAGAGCAACGCTAGAAGCATTAAGACAACCCCTGGAAAACGGATATGTAAGCATAGCTCGCGTTAATGCTCGTACCACATATCCCGCCAAATTTCAACTAATCGCAGCAATGAATCCCTGTCGTTGTGGAAATTTTACAATTGCAGAAAAAGAATGCAGTCGAGCACCAAAATGCGCAGAGGAATATCAATCAAAAATTTCGGGACCATTACTGGATCGTATTGATCTTCAAATCGAAATTCCCGCTGTTTCAACATGGAATTTTACACAAAAAACAAACATTGAATGTTCTGCAGATATTTTAAAACGAGTAATTCATGCAAGAAACATTCAACAAAAAAGATTTCAAAAATACGGCCACCCAGAACTTCACACAAATTCAGAATTAAAAGGGCAGCTTTTAGAAGATGCCGTTGAACTCGACAATGAAGCCAAACAGATATTAATTGCGTTTGCTAATAAAAACAAGATATCAGCACGTACATATGACCGTATTTTACGGTTAGCAAGAACAATTGCAGACTTGCAAAATTATGAAAAAGTGGTTACAATGCACATCGCTGAAGCTGTATCATACAGACGCGTGCCACCAAACCGGAGTATATAATGGAGATTGATAAATGAAAATAACAAGATGTTTCAACTTATTAGCCTGTTCTGCAATGGCTATTTCTCTATGCAGTATCTCCTTCTCCGAAACATTAGCATCACAGTACAGCAACAGCTTTAGTGAAAATACCGCCACAGGAAGCCGCTATGTACGTGTTGAATACACGGGATTAAGTCGCTCTATGGGATTTTTTGATGAAGCACAACCCAAAGAAGACTTACAAGGTTCCGTAAACACACGCTTAAACATAAGACGTGCGGTACCAAAACCAATAAATTATAAACCAACCGGAAAAACTTACCGAGATGGGAGTATTTTCGGGGGAACTTGTTGTGAAGCAACAGAAAAACAAGATAATAGCATTTTCCCTGGACACGGATGCTCAAAAGATGAAATGAGAGGTTGTGAGATAGAGAAAAAAGTAAAGAAACAACCTTGTGTTCCGAAGAAAAAGAAGAAAAAAATCATAACAAGAGAAACATTACCTTTAAGAGAAAACTTCGTAAACAACTACGTTACCGTCGGACGTCGTGATGTTTATCGTAGTATTCACAATCAATGCAAAAGATTTGCCCCTATCCAATTAGAATGGGTTGATTTTCGTTTAAACGAAGAAGATATTAACGGAACACTCGCGCAAAAACTAGGTAATTACCGCTTTCGAATATTTGGTTGCCGCCGTTTTAACAAAGAAGCTTTTCTTGACCAAGGAAGAATTTTACAGCAAGATATGCGCTTCATGTCCATTTTTGAAAATGAATTAAAAGATTGCTACAATATAATAAAAATTCCAAATGATTTGTGCACAGAAGAAACCCCAAGTCCTCTTCCTGAATATTTAATTACAGCAGAAATCACTAATTATTTTATGAATATTTGCGACAAATACGATTGGAATAACAGTATAAAAGAAGATAAAAGAACTGGCTCATCAGAAATAACCGTAAAATGGACAGTAACAGATATAAATAAAAGTAAAGTATATTGGACAAGAGAAACTAACGGATATGGTGAGCTGAATCGCGGAGAAGAAAATGGAGAAATCTTACTTGTAGAACGAGCTTTTGCCGATGCCGTAAATAATTTAAGAAATCATCCAGGATTTCAACGTCAACTAAGTCATCGTTTCAGCCCCGCAGAAAAAGAAAACCAAAGAATTGCTCTCATCGAATACGAAAGAGAGGTCAATCCGCTCAAATGCCAATATACAAAACATGATATAGAAAAGAATCAAACCAGTAAATATGTTTATACACCAAGCAAACCAACTGAAACTTTTGAAGAAAAAACTGTTTCGACAGTAGTAAGAAAAGATTATTTAAAAGAGCAAATTCCAACTCCAACAGAAATTTCAAAACTTTCTGACGGTTCAATCATTGAAAAACAATCAAATGGAACAACATATAGAACCAGTAAAGAAGGTATTAAAACAGAAATAAAAATCACAGAAGAAGCTCCGGTAAAACAAGCTGTAACAGAAACAACAACTCAAACAACAATAACAGAAACAAAGAAAACTGAAACCACACAAACAACGAAAACAACGTTACCGATACCGGAACCTGCTCCTTTACCCAGCATACCGTTAACAACATCAGCAGTTGTAACAAACATTACAGAGGAAGAACCAGAAAAAACAATTGAAGCATCTGATTTATTAGAAAAAGATAGACCTTCAGAGCCTCTTGATGTCAGCATGATACCTGGAACACCCGAAGAAAAATACGGACAAAAAACAGAAATAAAAGTTGACTTAAACACCACAGACTTAGAAAATCCGGCTGGAAGCATACCGCTACCTGCACCGGAAGAACCATGTAATAACATGACCTTGTTTGGTCCTGATTGTGATTGCAATAATAAACATTATCGAGGCTGTGAAGATAATAAACTTTACAAAGGCTGTGAAGACAATAAACTCTATGGTGGCTGTGATGCACAAACCTTATTCGGCGATTGTGCAAATAATCCTGAAGGCTGCAAAATTGCAAACAATATTGACTTAGGAATAGAAGAAAAAGGCGGAGTTGATGCAACAGGTTCAATCAGCAAAGAAACATGGATAAACATTCCTGTTGAAGATAAGAGTATTGTAGAAGCACAAAATAATTTATGTGTCATTGAACGCCCTGTTTATGATACACCTCTTACTGCAGAAGATATCTATAAGATAAGAGCATCAATCATTTCAATAGCAAATAATCAAGGTAAAAAAGGTGCAGGATTAATCATATCAGACCAATTTGTATTAACCTCTGCAGACTTAATTACAAAAGATTACAACACCTATGAATTACAAACAATCAATGGAGTAAAATTCAAAGGTCATGCTGTTCGTATTAATCCGAACAAAAATGTTGCTTTACTCTTTATGGAAAAGAAAACAAATTACACACCATTGTCCTTAAATATGGAATTGCCAAAAATAAACGGCGAAACATATTTAACTTTAGGTATTTTAGATTTCGATACCGGTGAGGGTTATTTAGAGAATTCAGGAAAAGTAAGTGGATATCGCTATTCTGAAAACAGAGGAACAGAAATTATTGTTGATACCTACGTTCAAGAAACAACACTCGGCGGTGCCTTAATTGATAAACAAGGAACAATTACAGGTCTTGCTCACACAGGAATAAAACCAACAAACAATACGGATTTATTCTTACCAATTGCAACAGCAATGAAGAGCGTCGGATTAGAAATTTGTGGAAAACAAATCAAAGATATTCCTGTAAAGAATACGGAAATAAGCAATGCAATTCTTTACAATACGGGTTCTAAAGAACCTCTTCCGATGAACAAGACAGAACGCAAATAATTAAAAACTTGCGAAAATATCACAACATCCGTGAAAACAATTAAGAGGCAATAAACAATGTAATATTGTTTATTGCCTCGTTAATCATTCTTTCTACGAAAGCAATTGCAAAAATATATACGGTTGTTTTATTTACATAGCCGAAAAGTAATAACAAAACTCAGATACAAATAATTATACTTCGCTGACAATATAAAGAAAAATAGAACAAACAAAAGCTCCAAAAATACTTTGGAGCTTTTGTTATTGCTATATAAAACAGATTGTATTATAAAGTAGCAGCAACTTCTTCAACTTCATAACATTCAATAAAGTCGCCAATCTGAATATCATTATAGTTTTCAAAACTCATACCACATTCATAACCAGATTTAACTTCTTTAACATCTTCTTTGAAACGTTTTAATTGAGCCAAGGCCCCATCGTGAATCACGACATTATCACGCAATAAACGAACTTTAGCTCCACGCTTTACAAAACCTTCTGTTACCATACATCCGCCAACTTTGCCGACACCGGTAATATTAAACACATTACGAATTTCAGCATAACCAATAATTTTTTCACGCAATTCAGGAGATAACATACCTTCCAAAGCTTTCTTTATATCATCGGCCACATCATAAATAATGGAATAGTAACGAATATCAACGCCATCTTGACGAGCTAAATCACGAGCATGAGGAATCGCACGAACATTAAATCCAATAATGAAAGCATTTGAAGCTTTAGCCAAAGTTACGTCAGAATCCGAAATAGGACCAACAGCTGAGTGTAATATTTGAACACTAACTTCATCATTAGATAATTTTTTGATTGTTCCCTCAATAGCCTCTATAGAACCTTGAACATCTGCTTTAATAATAACAGGAAGATGTTTTACTTCACCGGATTTAATCTTATCAAGCATTTGTTCCATTGCAGATTTAGCACTTTTAACAAGTTTAGCATCACGTTCTTTACGAATGCGATATCCGGTAACTTCTTTCGCCTGATTTTCATCTTTGGCAATAACAAAATCATCTCCTGCCGCTGGTGTTCCTTGCAAACCCAAAATTTCAACAGGTGTTGCCGGTCCGGCTTCTGACATTTTCTTTCCATGCTCATTAAACATAGCACGAACATGTCCCCATTCCTTACCTGCAATACAAATATCTCCAACACGCAAAGTTCCATTTTGTACAAGGACAGTCGCAACAGAACCACGACCTTTTTCCATTTTAGCTTCAACAACCGTACCTGAAGCCAAACGATTTGGATTAGCTTTTAAGTCAAGAATTTCAGCTTGTAACAAAATTGCTTCTACTAATTTATCAATATTAATTCGCTTTTTAGCAGAAACTTCAGCACATAAAAATTCTCCACCCATATCTTCAACAGCAATACCATGTTGTAACAAAGCTGTCTTAACTTTCATAGGATCAGCACCGGGAAGATCAATCTTGTTTATTGCAACAATAATAGGAACTTCAGCAGCTTGAGCATGCCGAATAGCTTCAACAGTCTGGGGCATAATACCATCATTTGCAGCAACAACAAGAACAACAATATCCGTCACTTTTGCTCCACGCGCGCGCATTTCCGAAAAGGCTTCGTGACCTGGAGTATCAATAAAAGTAATTTTTTTGCCTCCGGCAACTTCAATTTGGTATGCGCCGATATGTTGCGTAATTCCACCGGCTTCGCGAGCGGCAACATTTGTTTCACGCAAAGCATCCAACAAAGATGTTTTACCATGGTCAACGTGTCCCATAACAGTAACGACGGGAGCTCTAGGCAACAAATCTTGCACTGTATCTTCCGGTCCCGTCAAACCTTGTTCAACATCACTATCAGCTACACGTTTAAATTTATGACCAAACTCTTCTACAATAATTTGCGCTGTATCAGCGTCAATAGGTTGATTAATAGTCGCCATAACACCGAGAGACATAAGCTTTTTAATAACTTCAGCACTTTTTTCCGCCATGCGGTTTGCTAGTTCCTGAACAGTAATAATTTCAGGAATAATAACCTCTTTTATAATTTTTTCCGTTGGCTGTTGATTGACTTGCTGTTTTGGTTGTTTTTTCTTAAAACGACGTCGCACACCACCACCAAAACCATAATCATCATCTTCGTCATCAACATTTCCGTAATTATGTAAATTAACTTTTCCTCCGCGCCGAGGGGTTTCAAAGCTACGTTTTGTAATTTTTTTACGTTCTTGTTCAAAAACATCATCTTTTGATAAAGATTTATCTTGAGATTTTTTGAATTTATGATTATGAAAGTCATCATCTTCATCATCATCAGTATCATCATAATCAAAATCACGAAACTTTTTTTCTTTAGTTTTCACATTACGTTCTTTATAATCATCTTCTGATTTTACAGGAGCAGATTCCATAACATTTTGAAGCTCAGAAACATTTTTCCCTTCAACATCTCGATTAGGATTAGAAGAAATTTGTTTTGCTTCAAGTTGAGCTTTTTCTTTTTCCTCTTGTTCTTTTCGAAGCAACCGTTGACGCTCTTTTTCCTCTTCTTCTAATTTTCTTTTTGCATCATGTTCTTTAGCTTCAGCAATCAAACGTAATTTTGCAGCAGTTGCTTCATCAATTTTTACCTTTTGCTCTTCATTTTCAGAACGATTAGCAATAATTCTTTTTTTGCGCACTTCGACTTGAACAACCTTTTTACCGTCATTATTATGCGCTTTAGCAACTTCTCCAACATTTTTAAGTGTAAGAGTAGATTTGCCTGATAATGTTAACTTACTTTTTGCATTATCTTCTGTCATTAATTTGTTACTCCATAATTCCAACAACTTATCATGAATTTAAAAACTGTTCATAACGTTTTAACTCTTTATACGCTGCAAGAGACATCTCATTTTTCAAAAAAGCAGCATGGACTGTATTCACTTTATCTAACGCCTTATCTAACTCCTCAGTTGTGTACAAATCAAAAAAAACGATATCTTTTGCCAAAGCAAGTATTTTTTCATGACCATCAAAAGCAGCGTCTTTAGCTTCCAAAAGAAAAGAAACGTTATTTTTAAGTAAAGCATCTTTAACTTTATCAAAACCAGAAACGAAGGCACCTGCTTTACGAGCAAGATTTAAGGTTTCCAAACCTTTTTTCTTCAACAAATCTTCAACCATACCCAACAAAGATATGTCATCTTTTGCTTTTCCCTTGGTAACTTTTGCAAACAAATGCTTATCCAAGGTTTGTTTAAGAAGTTTTTTAGAATTAGAAACATAAATACCTCTACCTGGCAATTTACGTTTAAAATCGGGAACGATTAATCCGCCAGGAAGCAAAGTAAAGCGCAAAAGTTCGCTTTTATCCTTAACAATTCCCGTTAAAATACATTTTCTATCTTCTGTTTCTAACTTCATAAAACTCCATTAACCTAAAAATTCCAAAAGTGAATCATCACATAATGAAAGTTGCGGTTTTGTAAAAATTATATTTTCAAAACCGCAAAACAAATTATTTTTCTTCTGTAAACCAATGTTCACGAGCAGCCATAATAATTTTATTTGCTTCATTTTGAGAAATAACATTCTCACCAAGCATTTCTATCAATTCATCAGCAGCCAAATCAGCCAAATCGTCAATTGATTTAACACCTTTTTCTGCAAGAGATAAAATCATATCACGATCTAAGCCCTCAATCGACATTAATTTATCGTCAAGGCCAAGAGATTTGCTTTTATCTTCAAATTCTTTATCTCTTTTTGCAACAAAATCTTGAGCTCTAGCTTGTAATTCTTTAGCAACATCATCATCAAAGCCTTCAATTTCAGCTAATTCGGACAACGGAACCAAAGCAATTTCATCAACGGAAGAAAAGCCCTCAGCAATCAACAAATGAGCTATCATTTCATCAACATCAAGAGCTTCCATAAAACGTTGTGAACGAACCTTATTTTCATTTGAACGTCTTTCTTGTTCTTGTTCCTCCGTCAAAACATCAATATCACATCCTAACAATTGAGAAGCCAACTTGACATTTTGACCACGACGACCTATTGCCGCAGAAAACTGTTCTTTAGGCACAACGACTTCGATTCTACCATTTTCTTCATCTAAAACAACTTTAGAGACTTCAGCAGGTGCCAAGGCACTAACAATATATTGAGCTTTATCATCAGAATAAGGGACAATATCAATTTTTTCGCCTTGAAGTTCATTAACAACAGCTTGGACACGAATTCCACGTAAGCCCACACAAGCGCCAACGGGATCAACGGTAACATCTTCAGCTTTAACGGCAATTTTAGCTTTAGAACCGGGATCACGAGCCACGCCCATAATTTTAACAATTCCGTCATAAATTTCTGGAACTTCTTGAGTAAATAATTTAGCCATAAATTCAGGACAAGTTCTAGATAAAAAGATTTGAGGACCTTTATTTTCTCTTCTTACATCCATAACATAGGCGCGGATTCTATCCCCGTTTTTAAATTTTTCGCGGGCAATAGTTTCATCACGTCTCAAAATAGCCTCTGTTTTACCAATATCAAGAACAACATTGCCAAATTCAACTCTTTTAACCGTTCCATTAACAATCGTGCCTATTTTTTCACGATATTCTTCATACTGTTTATTACGCTCTGCTTCGCGTACTTTTTGCATAATAACCTGTTTAGCCGTCTGAGCAGCAATACGACCAAAATCAATAGGAGGAAGAGTATCAATTAAGAAATCGCCAACCTTAACATCTGATTTAATTTTTTTTGCCTTATCCAATGGCATTTGAGCTGCTTCGTTTTCAATAAGCGCATCATTTTCAACGACTTCACGATAACGAGATAAAGCAATAGCCCCCGTTTTTCGGTCAATTTTAGCTCGAATATCATGTTCAATCCCGTATTTTGAGCGGGCACCTTTCTGAATAGCCACTTCCATAGCAACAAAAACATCTTCACGATCGATGTTCTTTTCACGGGCAACGGTATCTGCAACTAAAATAATTTCCGGTCTAGGCATACTTTCCAAATTTTCCATTTTATATCCTCATTATACTATAGTTGTAAAAAATTATAATTCATCAACGATTTGATTATTTTCATATTTTTTAATTAAATCATCGGTAACAACGATTTTTGCTTTCACAATATTATCAAAAGGCAAAACATAAATATGTTCATCCATATTTAAGAACACATCATTATTTTCAACCTTAGATATGATTCCTTTAAAACGCTTGCGACTTTCGACAGGAACTAAAGTTTCCGCTTTAATTTCATAACCTAAAAAACGCTGAAAGTGTTGCAGCTTTGTAAGCGGTCTATCAATTCCCGGAGAACTAACTTCTAAAGAATATTGATTTTCAATAGGATCTTTTTCATCAAGCACATCAGACAAAGCACGGCTAACGGAAGCACAATCATCGACAGTAATTTCCGTACCATTTTTAGTATCTATCATGACTTGCAAAGTTGGATTTTTAGCACCGATTGTCAAAATTCGCACTAATTCATAACCAAGACCTTCAACCACAGGTTCCAACAAATTTTGCAAAGGATGATTTAACAACATAACGATTCCTTCTAATAAAAAAGCGGGGTTTTAAACCCCACTTCCAATAATATCATTAAACTATGCAACACTTATAACACAAAAAAATTAAAAAGCAAGCAGATTTAAACTATCCATCCTCAAGATGAAGCAAAATTGAAATACTGACCAGCAAAGTAATCAAAATAGGGCTCCAAACTGCCATAAAGACAGGAATATAACCATTTAATCCAAAGGTATAAATAACTTGAGAGGAGAAATAAACAAGGAATCCGGCAACAATACCGCCAACAATTAAAAACATTACTCCGCCTCGGCGATTATTGGGTCGTAAAGCAAAAACTGCGGCAACCAGCACCATAGCACAAAGCATAAAAGGAGAAGCAATAAGAGATAAATAACGCATTTGATGTTTAACAACAGAAAAGCCAGATTTTTTATAAAAATCAATAGTATCCGGAAGTTCCCAAAAAGAAATGGCATCAGGATCAATAAAATTTTCACGAATACGATCAACGGTAATAGATGTTGGATATTTCACATTATTTAAAACAATTCTTTCTTTCCCTGCTTCAAAAACATTAACATCTTTCAATTCAATTTGTTTGTCTTTAAGTACCGCCACAAAAGCATCAACTTGACGAATGATTTGAGATTGATTATCCAACTCCAAAATATCAACATTATGAAGAAAAAGTGTATCATTATCTTCTTGCCGAACAGATTTTGCTTGTAGCACTAAAACATTTCCATCTGGAGCAGCTTCTCTAATCCATAAACCTTTATCTGAAAAAAGTACGGCTTTAGGATTTTTGGTTTTAAGCTGGTAATCCATTGTTTCAAATATTTCGAGCATTTTAGAAGATACGGGATTAAAAAGAGCCACATTAATTACGCCAACAAGAAATACCGCAAACATCAAAGGTACCAAGAATCCCCAAACAGAAACTCCGGCAGCTCGGATAATAACAAACTCATTTGTTTTGCTCACTCGCTGAAAAGTTACCATCGCAGCAATCATCATCACAAAAGGAAAGATCATATTTAATGTTCTGGGAAGTTTCATAACCACCATTTTAAGAACAAAATCCCAACTAATATCAGGACGATCTGCAACGCGACGTAACAAATCAATAACTTCAAACATGAAAATAATACCCAAAACCATAAAAAGTACAGATACAAAATTCCATACGATTTGCTTAATTAAATATTTTCCCAAGATAGAATTTGGTTTCATAATATTACTTTCACCTATTAATTTGCTTAAAGATAAACAAAAACAAGAATTTTATCAAATACTTTTTAACATCAAAACCAATCTAAAGATAAATAGCGTTCAACACTATCAGGCAGAATGACCACAATAGTTTTACCGAAAAATTCAGATTTTTTTGCAATTTTTATAGAGGCAGCCAAAGCCGCACCGGCAGAAATACCAATTGGCAAACCTTCTTCTAGAGCTGCTTCTTTTGTCATATTCAGAGCCTCGTCGTCTTGTATTTGAACAACTTCATCAACCAATTTTTCATCATAAAAAGGGGGAATAAATCCAGCTCCTATCCCGGGAATTTTATGGTTTCCGGTTTGACCGCCGCTTAAAACGGGACTTTTTTCAGGTTCAACGGCAACAACATACAAATCAGGATTACATGTTTTCAAAGTAGAAGCAATTCCCATCAATGTTCCGGCAGTTCCGACAGAAGCCACAAGAACATCGACATTTCCTCCTGTATCTTCTAAAATTTCAACACTGGTAGATAATTTATGAGCATCAGGATTTGCCTGATTTTCAAATTGCTTCAACATAATAACGTTAGGATTTTTTTCCGCTAAAAGTTCGGCTTTTTTTATTGAACCATTCATACCATCTTCTTTAGGTGTTAAAATAACCTCAGCACCAAAATGCTTCATCAGTTTGATTCTTTCTGAACTCATATTTTCAGGCATGGTAATCACTAATTTATAACCTTTTGCAGCACAAAGCGCCGCTAAAGCTATCCCCGTATTACCTGAAGTTGCCTCCAAAAAAACAGTACTATCATTTATCAATCCCTTTTTCTCAGCATCTTCAATCATTTTTAAAGCAACACGGTCTTTAATAGAAAAGAAAGGATTATAGGCTTCACATTTTCCCAACAATTCGCTCTTCAACTTAAATTTTTTAACCAAACGATTTAATCTCAACAAAGGCGTATGACCAACCATTTCCGTAATAGAATTATAAATCTTTCCCATAAAATCCTCTGACTGTTCATAAAACATAAAAAAAGTTTATTTTTTTCGACATCACTGTTAATATAAAACTAATCTTAAGTTTAAATAATAAAAAAATGATAAACAGCAAAATTTTTATTGTTATCTTTCTGCTAAGCCTAAACCTAGCCATACCGGTTCATGCAACAAGCCTTGATGAGCTGTATAGAGATATTGTCCGAGAAGACAATAGTGGTTATTTGCCGTTATTTGTAAAAAATCGCACAACACCTGATTTCCTTTTAGATGACACAACAATAAAACAAATCAAAGAAAAGACACCTTTAATCCCCATAACCGGCAATAATGAAATAATTGATTTCGAGAATAAAAGGAAGCAAAAAGAACTTGAAGAGACTTTACAACAACAACAATGGCAACAAACGATAGAAACAGTCAAAAAAGGTCGTGTCACTGCGGTTGAACTTAAAGAAATAGAAAAAAGAATTCAAAAAAACGATACGCAAGCTCTTGAAATTTATGCCTATATTTATGCCAAAGGTATAGGTGTTAAACCAAATTTAATTAAAGCCTTTAAACTTTACAAAAGAGCTGAAAAATTAAAAGTTCCAAACGCAAAAGAAAACGCAGCAAAAGTTTACAAAGCAATGAGCAAGCAACAAAGAAAAGAGTTAATTTCTCAATAAACAATTAAGAAAACAGCTTTTTTAAAGCTAAGAGATGAAAATAATTCAACTTTGTTTTTTCACTTAACAAATCATCTAAATTCACCCATTCCGCATAACCATTTTCAGGAGTTTTCCACTTAGGAACATGAATATCGAAAGCATAATTATTAGCATCGTAGAGTAGAAAAGTTTGATTATAAACAAAACAAACATCCCAAGATTTTTCTGTCTCGTCAAAATAATTAACTGTTTGCTCAAATCTCTTAATCCCTTTATCAAGCATAAAATCAAAACCCGTTTCTTCATACAATTTACGAAACAAGCAATCGCGAAAATTTTCATTACGATTAACTTCGCCCCCTGGTAACTCAGGAATTTCAACATGAGGAGGATAAGTTAATAATAAATGCTTATCTTTCAACAAAACAGCAAAATAACCTTTTTTTACAATAGGAACAACATCATCGACATATTTTTTTCTTCCGTATCGACTATAAAAAACTTTAGTCATTCTGAGCTTCCTTAAGCAATTCGTCAACAAACTCCGACAGCCCCGTTTGACGAACTCTCTTCATTCTTTCTCCAGAAATAATTTTTTGCACTTTGCAAACCGTTTCATCTAAATTAACATTAACAATAACATAATCAAATTCATTCCAATGACTGACTTTATCGGTAAACTGTTTCATCCTTTTTTGAATAACTTCTTCAGAATCCGTACCTCTTCCATAAAGACGACGTTTTAATTCGGCAAAAGAAGGAGGCAAAATATAAATAGTAACGACATCATTTGGTGCTTTAGCCTTCATCTGGCGAGCTCCAACCCAATCCATATCGAAAAGAACATCTTCACCAACATTTAAAAAACTATCTACTTCAGAACGAAGAGTACCATAACGAGCTCCATATTGAGAATCAACATATTCATAAAAAGCATCTTGTTCTATAAGTTTGTCATATTGTTCATCGGTAATAAAATAATAATCGACACCTTCAACTTCAGTTTCACGACGAGGACGCGTTGTTGCTGAAACAGAAAACTTAATATGAGGATCTTGAGCTAAAATTTCTTTACAAATGGCACCTTTTCCTGTTCCTGAAGGACCTTCAATAATAAACATCGCTCCACGACGAACCTTTTTCAATTTATCAATAATATCACTCATGATTTCCTCCTGAAAACAGATGCATAAAAAAAATTTAATACTACATTATAAAAAAATATTATATAAAATAAAAACAAAAATAAGTTTAATAAGGAAAAATAAAAATGGCAACATCAAAACGCACACAAAACATATTGATAACCGGAGCATCAAGTGGAATAGGAGAGGCTTTAGCTTTGCAATATGCCAAAACATCGGCTCAAAAACTTTATTTAAGCGGAAGGAATCAAGAACGCCTGCAAGACGTACAAAGAAGATGCATAGATTTAGGAGCAGAATGCGAAATTAAAATAATAGATGTTACCAACAAAAAAGACATGTCCGAATGGATTACAGAATGTGAAAACAAAAGCCCGCTAAATATTGTTATTGCCAATGCCGGCATCGGAACAATAAATGAAGATGATGAATCTATCTACAAAACTTTTGATACAAATCTTTACGGAGTACTCCACACAATTCTTCCGACGATTTCCCTTTTTAAAAAACGACAAGAAAGCAATAATAACAAAAAAATTGTAATAATAAGCTCTATGGCCGGATACCATGGATTATATACCTGTCCGTCATACAGTGCCAGTAAAGCGGCTGTTAAAGCCTATGGTGAAGCCCTTCGCATAAGACTAAAACCGGAAGGCATTGATGTTAATGTTGTCTGTCCCGGATTCGTTCGTTCACACATTACAGATCAAAACACTTGCCCCATGCCTTTTTTCATGGAAGCACCGGACGCCGCAAAAATCATTGTACAAGGAATAGAACAAAACAAAGGAATAATTGCCTTTCCGGCACCGATGCGTTTTATTGTATGGTTTGGTTCCATACTTCCCAATTGGCTAAGTGATTTTATATACTCAAAACTTCCTTATAAGGCCTAAATTAAAAACGAATAAAATAATCCGTTAAATCTTCATAAACGCCACAATCATCCGATTTAAAATAATAAACAACCGGATTTTGACCAATATTAAGTTTGTCAGGAGAAAGGGAAGTATCACCGAGAACAAGGCATCGCCCTTCATTATCTGGTCCGGCAGAAACAAAAATATGATAAGTATAATAATCCCCATAACTAAGATTTCCATGAAGGCAGCGATACACAACTCTTGTATCAAAATTTTGCAATAAGCGGCACTTTTTTGTTAAAGTATTTTTAAATGAAATTGAAGAAGGACGCAATTTTAATTCAAAATCAGGATTATCAACACTATATAGCGTATCATAAAACCAAAGATTCTCAAAAATTTCTTCCTTATTTTGAGAAGGAAATTTATCTGAAAAAAAATCTTTTTTCTGTTCAGCCCAACAAATTTTTGAAGAAAAGAGAACAACACAAAGAAAAAAAATCAGCAAAAATTTTTTCATTTTAACCTCACTTTAGCAGACAATTCCCCTTCTCTACTCTGAAGAATGTATAAAACGAACAATCCGGGAAGAACCATTAAAGAAGTAATAATAAAGAAAACATCCCAAGAAACCAAAGCAGCCACAAGACCTGACGTTGCCGCACAAACATCGCGAGCAAAACTCATCAAAGAAGACAATAATGCATATTGTGTTGCAGTATAAGCAACATTGCACAGAGAAGACATATAAGCCACAAAGGCAGACACACACATTCCTCCGGAAATATTATCTAAAGAAATACAACCAATCAAAACATAAATATTATGTCCGGCATAAGCCTGCACAACAAAAACTAAAGTCGTTAACCCTTGTAAAACTCCGCAAATCCACAAAGACTTCATAATACCAAAACGATTCACAACAATTCCACCGACGATTCCCCCCAAAATAGTCGCCGCCATACCGAACAATTTACTGATTGAAGCTATTTCTAAAGTAGAAAAGCCCATTTTAACATAAAAAACATTTGCCATTGGTCCCATATAAGCATCACTCATGCGATAAAGAAAAACAAATAATAATATTAATTTCCAATTAGGTCTTTTTACAAAATCAGCAAAAGGTTCAATAACAGCCTTATCAATAAAACGTTTTACTCTTTGAGAAAAATTTCCCTTCAATTCAGGTTCTTTATAGCGTCTGTCTTTAACAGGCTCTTTAGAACATAAAACGGTAATAATACCAACCAAAGCCCCAAAGCCCATAATAAAATAAACTTGATTCCAACTCATATAAGCAGCCAACCATAAAGCGACAGCACCGGAAAAGAGCATACCTAACCGATAACCTAAAACAAAAATAGCAGCACCTGCCCCTTGTTCATTATCACGAAAACTTTCGATTCGAAAAGCATCAAGAACAATGTCTTGAGAAGCAGAAGCTATCGTAACAAACACAGCCATAGCCGCTAACCAACAAGTATGTTCTGCGGGACTAATTGTTGACATACCCCAAATAGAAAACATCATAATAAGTTGCGTAAACAAAGCCCACCCGCGACGACGACCAAAACGTTCAAAAAAAGGCAGACGAACTCTATCCACAATAGGAGACCACATCCATTTAAAACTATAAGGCGTTTTAACAAGAGAAAAGGCACCGATTAAGGCATAAGAAATGCCGGAAGCATCAAGCCATAAATTAAGCGTACCCAAAACAAGGAGCAAGGGGAAACCGCTGGAAAATCCCAACCCCAACATAATCAACATACGACGATCATTATATACCGATAACGCTTTTAGCCATTTATTTTTCATAAGTAACTCATATACAAATCCAAAAGATATATTAACATACACCAACAGCCCTTAACAAATATTGAAAACAAAAATAAAATAATAAAGGACTTGCAATAAAACAAATAAAAACCTAAATAAACAATACGTTTATTAATTAAGGAAAAGACATGACCACAATACTTTGCGTTAGAAAAGAAGGAAAAGTTGTAATGGCCGGAGACGGACAAGCAACTCTGGGAGAAGCTATTGTATTTAAATCACACTCTGTCAAAGTTCGACGGATTGGCAACGGTAACATCATTGCCGGATTCGCAGGAGCGGCTGCAGATGGCATAACATTAATTGAAAGATTGGAAGAAAAATTAGAAAAAAACGCCTATCAACTAAAAAGAGCCGCCGTTGCTTTAGCAAAAGACTGGAGGATGGATAAATATTTGCGCCAACTTCAAGCGTTCATGATTGTAGCAGACAAAGATATCTCATTAGTCATATCCGGCACGGGAGAAGTTATGGAACCGGATGACGGAATTATCGGTATCGGCTCAGGGGGCAATTATGCCATGGCTGCAGCCAAAGCACTTTATGATATTCCTAATTTGAGTTTAGAAGACATAATTCAAAAAGCAATGAAAATTGCCGGAGATATTGATGTATATACAAACCACAATGTAATTATTGAAAAAATATAGGTAAAAAAGATGACAGCAAACTTCAGTCCAAGAGAAATCGTATCAGAACTCGATCGTTTTATTGTTGGTCAACAAGAAGCCAAAAAAGCCGTAGCAATTGCGTTACGCAATCGTTGGCGTCGTATGCAATTATCAGAACAGTTACGAGAAGAAATTGTTCCCAAAAATATTCTCATGGTAGGCCCGACCGGCGTTGGAAAAACTGAAATTTCGCGTCGTTTAGCCAAACTCGTAAAAGCTCCGTTTATAAAAGTTGAAGCCACAAAATTCACAGAAATCGGCTATGTTGGCAGAGACGTAGAATCAATTATACGAGATTTGGTTGAAATAGCAATACACAGCACAAAAATAGAGATGCGCAAAAAAGTAGAGACAAAAGCAGAAACCAGTGCAGAGGAACGCGTACTGGAAGCTCTTGTCGGAACAAATGCCAGCGAAGAAACAAAACAAAAATTCAAAGAAATGCTACGTAGCGAACAGCTCAATGATAAAGAAATTGAAATTAACCTGATAGATAACGGTAATAATAGCATGCCCACAATAGATATTCCAGGGATTCCCGGAGCACAAATGGGTATGATAAGCCTTGGTGATTTAATCGGCAAACCATTTGGAGATAAATATAAAACAAAAAAAATGAAAGTCTCCGATGCATTAAAAGCCGTTATTGAAGAGGAAAGTGATAAACTTTTAGATAACGACAAAATCATCAGCCAAGCAATAAAATCCGTAGAAAATGATGGTATTGTTTTTATTGATGAAATTGATAAGATTTGCGGCAAAGATGACCGTAGAGGGGGAGATGTATCTCGAGAAGGAGTACAAAGAGACCTCCTACCTTTAATTGAAGGAACAACCGTCAATACCAAGTATGGAGCCGTAAAAACAGATCACATTTTATTTATCTGCTCGGGAGCATTTCATGTTTCAAAACCTTCAGATTTATTACCGGAATTACAAGGAAGACTTCCGATACGAGTAGAATTAAAAGCACTAACCCACGATGATTTTATCAAAATTTTAACAGAACCGGAAGCAAATTTAATTGAACAATATGTAGCCCTTTTAGGAACAGAAAATTTCAAATTAGAATTTGCGCCTCAAGCAATTGATAAAATTGCTGATATAGCCGTTGCCATCAATGAAAACATTGAAAACATCGGAGCAAGAAGATTACATACAGTACTGGAAATCTTACTGGAAGATATTAGTTTTACGGCATCAGACAGAAGCGGAGAAACAGAAGTCATAACTGCAGAAATGGTTGAAGAAAAACTTCATAAATATACTGAAGCATCTGATTTATCAAAATTCATACTCTAAAATGATAAGAAATAAGGGCATAAAAGGAACAACACCATTTGGAATATACATCCATTGGCCATATTGTATCTCAAAATGCCCTTATTGCGATTTTTATAGCCAGGTTAGAAAAGATATTAACCAAGAGAACATTATTGATGATTACATCAAAGAACTTAATTTTTATCATCAATTAACATCAACAGAAACCGTAAGCAGCATTTTTTTTGGCGGAGGCACACCATCATTAATTTCTCCGCTGTTAATAGAAAAAATCATCAACCATATTATAAAAACATGGCACACGCAAAAAAACATCGAAATCTCGCTAGAAGCCAATCCCAATACTGATAAAAAAAATCTATTTAAAGATTTAAAACGAGCAGGGATCAATCGCCTTTCTCTAGGAGTCCAAGCCCTAAATGAGCAAGATTTACGATTTCTGGGAAGAACACATAGTTTAACGGATGCTCTTAAAAGTATTGATACGGTATTACAAACATTTGAAAATCATTCAATGGACTTAATTTATGCCCGTCCGGAACAAAAACTTAGTACATGGGAAAAAGAACTGGAACAAGCCGCTAATTTTGGTTTTAAACATTTATCTTTATATCAATTAACCATTGAAGAAGGAACAACATTTGCCAAAAAGCAAATACAAACTCTTGATGAACAAACGGCAAGACAATTATTTAATTTTACAAATAATTATCTAAAAAAACAAAATTATAAACACTATGAAGTATCAAATTACGCCCAACCCCAATATGAATCGAAACACAATTTACTCTATTGGCAAGGAAACAACTATATAGGAATAGGTCCATCAGCACATGGAAGAATAAAAACACAAACACACATCTATGCCACAACATACCGCTGCAATTTAGAAGAATTAACACCAGAAGAAAGAGCCGAAGAACTACTCATAACCGGATTACGCCTCAAACAAGGCATTACATATGATAATTTTGAAAAAAAATGTGGAATAAAATTGGAACAAGTAATTAACCCAACCCAAAAACAAGAATTAGAAAGATTAAAATTTATAAGAAGCACATCCAACAAAATTTATCTAACGCGTAAAGGATTGCCGGTAATGAATACAATTTTACAAGAATTAATACGATAAAAAAAGGAACCGTTTTCACGATTCCCTTTTTCTAACATAAATAAAACTACATATTTGCTTCAATCCATGAAACTAATGTTGATTTAGAATTTAAACCAACTTTAACATCAATTTGTTTACCATCTTTAAACAAGAAAACAGAAGGAATACTCCGGATACCTAAATCTGCAGCTTTGTCAGGAGATTCATCAACATTAACTTTACAAATTTTAACTTTATCACCCATTTCTTTAGAAATTTCATCCAATATAGGAATGAGTTGACGACAAGGGCCACACCATTCAGCCCAAAAATCAACCAAAACCAAACCTTTTGCTTTCAAGACTTCTGCATCAAATTCGCTGTCTGTAATTGCTTTCATCGTTTATACCTTCCATAACAAGTTATACTTATAATAATATAATAAATTAATTTGAAGAATAAAAGAGTTTTAAATAAAAAGCCTCAAATTATTATTCAATTTGCATTAAAAAGGCCGTATCTGTCCACAAAATAAACGTATGAACTGTTTTATTAACATAAATCTGTTCTAACAAAAGTTTATAAGCCTTTAATTGTTTTAAATAAAGAGAAGGAACATCTTTAAGCGACTTTGCTGCGGGACGATTTGTTTTAAAATCAACAATTAAAACCTCATCATCATCAACAACCAATCTATCAATTTGACCAGAAATAATTTTTCCGTCAGCTTGTCCCATAATTGGAACCTCTGCTTTAGAATTTTTACCAAAAAGTTTAGAAAAATTCTTATTTTCTAACAAACGAACAATCTCATCAACAATACGCTGCACATCATCAGCCGGCAAATCAGGAGCATTTACAAACAAAAAGTCATGTATCACCTTACGTTTATCAGAAAATTGAATATCCGGTAGATATTGCAATAATTTATGAATTAAAATACCACGACGAAAACGATTTTTATCATTCGTACAAATCGGAGAAACGACAGCTGTTTCTTCTTCATCGGGACGGGAAGGAGTATAAGGTTTTGCCAATAGCCCCTCATCAACAGGAATTTTACGCAACCATTCACAAGAAGGAATATTTTTATCCTTTTGTGTTGCTAAAACTGGAGATGATAAAATATTTTCTTGCGTAGTTTGATAAGAAATGACCCCATTCTCATCTTCATCGCCTAGTTTTCCAAAATTTCTACGACAAATTTCATACCAAGAGTCATCTTTAACGGCATTTTTTCCTTTATAACCACAAACATATATTCTATCTTCTGCTCGAGTTAAAGCAACATAAAGTAAACGACGATACTCTTCTTCGGTTTTTTGTTTTTCTTTTTGATTAATTTTATCGCCAACTTTACCATAATCATCCGCACAAAGAGGATAATAGAAAATGTCATCCCACAAAATCTTTGCCTCTCGTTTATTTTGAGGCACGCGAACGGCATCGGGCAGAATAACTATTGGAGCCTGCAAACCTTTTGAACCATGCACTGTCATAATTTTAACGGCATCCGTATCACTTTGTTCTTGTTCTCGCTTAATTTCAACTTCATCTTTTTCTATCCAATTTATAAAATTTTGCAAAGTTGGAATATGCTCTTGCTCAAAAACAAGGGTCAAATTGATAAATTCATCGATTCCGTCTTCAACTTCTTCACCCATTCTTTCCAAATATTTTCGTCGCCCTTGTAATTTATTTAAAACAAAAGAATATAATTCAAAGGGGCGAACAAAATCGACTTGATTTAACAAATTCTGCAAGTCGGCATAAACATTTTGATATTTTTTATTATCACCAAGTCTTGTCCATAAAGGAGCCTTTTTCCGATTGTAACAAAGTTCAAACAAATCATCATCGGTAAGCCCCCAAAGAGGAGATTTTAAAATCTCAGCCAAACTTAAATCATCTGTTGGAAGGAGTAAAAATTTACCCAAAGAAATAAAATCCTGAACCGCTATTTGTTCCAACAACTTTATTTTATCAACACCGGCTATTGAAACACCAACATTTTTACAAGCACGAACCAATTCTTCAACAAAACTATTTCGCCGTTGAACTAAAATCATAAAATCTCGATAGCGGACAGGTCTGTTTTGAGACTGCAAAATTTCTTGCCCATCAACCATTTTTTTTATTCGTAAAGCTATTTCATCAGCAAGTCTTGAACTTGTAGAAGCCGCAACGATCCGTTCAACGGGAGGACGATAGACATCAGGATTTTCACCTTCAAGAGGCTCAATGACCGGCCAAATTTCAACTTTTCCGGCATCTCCTATTCGAAAAGGGATATGAGTAATATCTTGTTCAGGCAAAACAACTCCTTTTTTACAGGAATCATCAGAAAAAACAGTATTCACAACATCTAAAACAGCCTCTGTCGAGCGAAAAGAAACATCAAGATGAACTTCTTCAAAATCAGGATCAATTGCCTTAAAATAACAACGCATATCTTCAAATTTTTCAGGATCTGCCCCCTGAAAACTATAAATAGATTGTTTTCGATCGCCCACAACAAAAACTGTTTTAAGAATATCCCCCACGCCTTGACCGGAAAAAAACTCTTCTGTAATCGCTTTAACAATGGCCCATTGATCAGGAGAAGTATCTTGAGCCTCATCAATCAGAACACTATCAATACCTCCATCAAGTTTATACAAAACCCATTGAGCAACATCTTGATTCTCCAAAAGATTTCTTGTTAAAACAATTAAATCTTCATAATCAAGTTTAGAATATTGAATTTTATAAGCATTATAACCACCGATAAGCTCTTCCGCCAAACAAAGAATTGCCCTTGTCGATTCGAACAAACGAAGAGAAGTAATTTTATCATTAAAATCTTGAAGTCGCTTAATCTCTTCCTGAATAACTGTCTCAATATCAGGGTTTGATGCAAGAAGACTTTTCGTTAATGCCCGAGAAGTTCCATCTGTCTTCAAAAAAACATTTACATAAATTTCAAAATAATCATTAGGATTATCGGCTGATAAAACAAGAGCCAAATTTTCAGCCCGTTCTTTATCTGTTTTGGTTCCCTGAAAAAAAGCATTCATGATTTTTTTAATTTTATCACGATTTAAATTGTTCCAAAAAGATTCTCTTTCTTTCTCTTCAGTATCATCAGGATTAACTCCCAAATTATCAGAAATCTTTGCAAGAACATCAGCAAAAGAAGAATATGAATGCATCAAAGAAATAATTTTATTTCGATTCGCAGCTAATGTATTCATAATCTTAGGAAAGTCAACTTCACTAACGCGCTTTGTTAAAAATCCTAAAGCAGAAGCTACTGAAGATGATGGTTCTTGCTCTATTTTTTTCAATAACTTTGATTTGACAATAGCAATGGCTTCAGCAGCGCTTCTATCGTCCATAACTTCAAAATAAGGAGAAATTTGAGCTTCCAAAGGAAACCTTTTCAAAACATCTTGGCAAAAGCTGTGAATTGTTTGAATTTTCATGCCACCAGGCGTATCAAGGAGCAAAGCAAAAAGCTGACGCGCCTTTGCTTCTAATTTAGCATAATCTTGAGCTTTAAGCGGAAGTTCACCCAACAATGAATTCAATTCATTCACAAGAACTTCACGGTCAGCCACCGCCCATTTACTTAATCGAGACGCAATACGCGAATTCATTTCTACAGCCGCAGCTTTTGTATAGGTCAAGCAAAGAATTCTTGAAGGATTAACCCCGTTTAATAATAAGCGTAACACCCTATCCGAGAGAACCTTCGTTTTTCCGGTACCGGCAGAAGCCTCAACCCAAACCGACTTAAGCGGATTCGCCGCTTTCCTCTGTTGTTCTGTTGCTAATAACCCTCTGGAGTTTTTCAACTTAAGAATATCACGCATACCAAGACCTACTACGTTTATCAAACATTTTCATCATCACAAACACTCCATTCAGCCACACGAGCCAAATGCAAATAATCAGAATATTTGGGAGCATATTTTGGATTCGGCTGGCAAATATAAGGCGTTGTCGGTAAATCAAATATTGCTATTAATTTATGAATTCTCTCAAAAGTATTTTGCAAAATAGCATCAACATCCGTATCCACACAAAGGCTTTTTTTACCGAGCTGCCAATAAATTAAAGCCGCAACTTCTTTAGATGAAAGATTCGGAAATCCACCCTGTGCTGCAATAATTCCCTCAATAGGTAATTGAGGCGCATAACCTTTTATCATTTCATTTTTGGAACGAATTTGTCCTGTTTTATAATCAATAACATTAATTTTTCCATCAACGGTTAAATCTATTCTATCCGCTTTTGCCGTAATTTTAAAATTGCCTTCAGGAGCAGAAAACACAAATTCACCTTTTATTTCATTATAAACATGAACAACATTTTTACGGTACAAATTTTCTATTTCAATCAACCAATCAATCGTTTGTTCAAATTTAGGCCACCAAAAGGCTCTTGTTTCCATAGCAATTTTATGTTCTTCAAAATAAGTTTGGCCGATTTTTAAAAGCTCCTCTTTTGCATTATCCGGAAAAGATTGAGAATATTTATTATTAAACTCTTCTAAAATAGCATGAATAATATTTCCATAATCGGCAAGATTAAGTTCTTTATCCAAATCATTTAATTTTTTCAGCCCTAAAATATGTTTAGCAAAAATAATATAAGGATCACGCATCAAATTTTCGACGGCACTTGCCGAAAGTTCACGAGGACGAGCACTGACAGGAGGCAAAGGAGCCGGAGATTTTATCGGAGAAAATTTTGTTGCTTGATCAATAAATTCTGCCCACTTCTGATATTTGCAAACTTCAATATTTTCAATATCGAATTTTAAAGCTTTTAAAACTGTTTCTAAACGCATCCACCATCTTGATTTTACCATTGGCGTCCCTTGCACACGTTCGGCACGTGTTAAATAAACCTGTTTTCCGGCAATCAAACAACTAAAATCATGAGCTAAAACCCCAACAGCTTTTTCCGGCAAGGGTATTCCAAAACTTTTTTTCATGGGACGTGACATCCACGGATCAGCATCTACATTTTTCGGCCATAAATTTTCATTAACTTCTCCAACAATCATAACATCAAAACTGTTCAATCGTGCCTCTATCGGACCTAAAATCTTCAATCTGGGATGAGTACCATATTTCGGACGAATTGTAACGCCAGATAAAAGCGCATTAAAAATTCCAACGTAGTCTTCACCACTGATATTATTCAGAATTGAAGCCGAATGATAAACATCGGCAATAAAAGAAGCAGCAGCTTCACCGTCATTGCCTTTCCACAACACATCAACACCGTTTTTCTCCACGGATGAAGCAAGTAATTCAGCCAGACGAATATGCTTTTCCAAAAATGAAGATAAAGGAGTATTTTTTTGTTTTAAAACATCTGCAAAACTCTCAAAACAAGATTTAACTTGTAAAATAAAATCCGATTCTTCTTGGGGCGAATCAGCACGAAGGACATTTTTTTCATAATCTCTGACTTGTTTTCGAACCTCTCCATAAGAACAACCATAAGCAAAAAGGGGGTGTTTTAAGAGACTTAAAAAATCAACCGAAGAAAAATCATTTAAACAAACTTGCAAAATCAAGCGCAAAAACAACCCAACCGGAGATAAAGACAAAGGTTTACCGGCAGAATCATCAATTTTTATATTCCACCGTTCCAATTCCGAAGCCACGCGCCGTGATAAATTTCTATCTGTAGTAACTAAAGCAGCAGTTTTTTCAGAATATTCTAAAGTTTCACGCATAATTAAAGCAATCGCAAGAGCTTCTTCCCGAATATCTTTGCAATTTACGACATTCATTCCACGCCAAGAAGATGCAGAAATATTTTTTTCAGAGATATCGCGCCACTTATCTGTTGTTCGAGCAGGTCGCATAACTTCCGAAATAAGTTTTTCTCGTTCTTTATTTTGGGAAGAAACAAAATCAATAACACAGGAACGTTTAACATCTAAATAAGTCAATAAATCTTTCAACTCATATTGAGGATGAGTCTCATCAACTTCATTCCAACTTTCTTCATCCAAAAATTTATCAAGACCATAAAGAACAAGTTCACCGTTCGGTAAATTCAAAATCGTCTTAACTAAATTTTTCATAGCCGGAAATGTAGCCGTTGTTCCGGCAATAACAATACGTTTATTCGATTCTTTTTTTCGCCAAAAATCCGCCTGCAACATTAAAGCCAAATTTTTTCGCTCAACAGGATCAACTAACTTATTTTTTCTAAGATATTCTGGCCATTCCTGCGTAATAATTTCTAAAAATTTCAATGTTTCCAACCAATGGGAAGCATATTCCTCGGGAACAAGATTTTTCAGATTATCAAAAGACAAATTTTCATTAGAAATAATATCAATCAAAGCGCATAAATCTTGAGCAAGAAAACAGGCTTGCTCTGCAGAAAATTTTTCTAAACCAAAAAGAGAAGAATGCTCCATAATACGCTTTGTGAACCACAACAGACGGCTCTTTAAATCAATCGCGGGCGGCAACTGATTTAAAATTTCAGAATTATCAAAACCGGAAATAAAAAGCTCTGTTTCTTCGACATCACCCAACGGCACCATTTGAGGCAACAACGTTGGATAAAGACCTTTCTCACGAACAAAAGCCTCTTTCAAAACTTGACAAGCTCTTCGATTAGGCAAAAGAAACAAAACATCCGTCAAAGCGAGCAAATCTTCCGAATACTCATGCAAAAATTTTTTTGCTAATTCATCAGCAAAAGAACAAGACGCAGGAACATTATAAATTTTTTGCATAGAAGGAAACCCGATAACTCAACAATTATTTTATTTCAAAAAGACCGCATTGATAAGTTTTTGAAAGGCTCTTCCGCGATGAGAAATTTGATTTTTTTCATCTTTTGAAAAACAAGCAAATGTTTTACAATAACCGTCAGGAACAAAAATCGGATCATATCCAAACCCTAAAGTACCATTTCTTTCAAAAACAATTTTTCCATCAACTCTTCCTTCAAATGTCTGTGTTTTTCCTTCAGGAGAAGTCAATGCCAAAACACAAGCAAAATACGCAGAAAAATCTGAGGAATTCGTTTTTCGTATTTCATTCAGCAATTTTGTTATTCCCTTATCAAAATCACGATTAGGAGCATATCGAGCCGAATAGACCCCCGGACGCCCTCCCAAACAATTAACACATAAACCGGAATCATCTGCCAAACAAAAACAATGGGATAAACGAGCCAAAGTTTCTGATTTTAACTTAGCATTTTCTTCAAAAGTAGTTCCTGTTTCTTCAACATCAGGCAGATTCAATTCTGCCGCTGAAACCACAGAAACCTGAAAAGGAGCCAACATGGTTTTAATTTCATTAATTTTACCTTGATTATGACTGGCGACAACCAACTTTTCAATTTTCATTTACACCATCCAATACTTCTTTTTGTTTTGTTATTAATTCTTGAATTCCTTTGCGAGCCAAAGCAAACAATTCTTCAAATTGTTGTTTATCAAAAGGATTTCCTTCTGCTGTACCTTGAATTTCTATAATTTTGCCGGATTCGCTCAAAACAAAATTCGTATCTGCCTGAGCAGATGAATCTTCCTGATAATCTAAATCTAAAACACATTCACCATTACATATTCCGCAAGAAACTGCCGCAACAAATTCTTTTATAGGATTTTCCGTAATTTTACCCTCTGCAAGTAACTTTTTCAAAGCAAGACACAGAGCAACGAAACCACCAGTTATAGAAGCTGTGCGGGTTCCTCCGTCAGCTTGAATAACATCACAATCAATAATAATTGAAATATCAGGCATTTTCGTTAAATCAACACCGGCACGCAGAGCTCTTCCTACCAAACGCTGTATTTCTTGAGAACGTCCTGACGGTTTTTTGGTTTCTCGAGGAACACGAGTTTGTGTTGCTCGAGGAAGCATAGCGTATTCTGCGGTAATCCAACCTTTTTGCTGATCCTTAAGCCAAGAAGGAATTTTTTCTTCAACGCTCGCCGTACAAATCACATGCGTATTTCCGGTTTTAATCAAACAAGAACCTTCAGCAAAAGGATTAAAGTTAGGTATAATTTCTAAAACTCTTTTTTCATTATTTTTACGAGAAGATAAACGCGTCATTTGTATTCCTTAAATTTAACCGATTCCATAGTGAAAAAGATTATAATATTCAGCAAGAATTCCGCCTTGCTCCCAACTAAAATCTTTTTGCATAGCTTTAATTTTCATGAATTCAATTTGTTGAGGATTATTATAAAAAGTCTCTAAAGATTTTTCTACTGTTTCCGCATAGGCATTAACATTATTTTTCAAACGCGACGCTATAAGATTAGACCCATAAACACGTGTTTTATTAACAAAAAAGACATCGGTACGAAAACCGTCCACACCGTCAACAATAGTATCCACCAAACCACCGGTTGACATGGCAACGGGAAGCGTTCCTTTTGCCATTGCCTCCATTTGTGTTAATCCACATGGTTCAAAACGACAAGGCATCATATAAAAATCTGAAGCCAATTGAATTGCATAAGCAAACTCATCTTTATAACCGCGAAAAACAAAAATTCTCTTTCCCATTCGAGGATCGATTTTCATGGCGTCATCTTTAAGTTTTTTCAAAAAACGAAAATACTTAACATCACCGGCTCCGCCCATGATAAATACAGGAATTTCACAATTTTTTACCGCGTTTTGATATTTTTTTGTTAAGTTCAGAATTGCATTTGCCGCAATATCATAACCTTTTTGCTCCACCATGCGGCTTGTTGCACAAAAAATAGGGGTACGAGAAACATCCACAATATCATCCCAAATATCATCAAATTTATAAAAATCTATCAAAGGCAGCATATCCTGCTTAAATTTTTGATTTTTTATACACATAGAAAGAAGTTTCAAAAATTCTGCCTTGTTATGATTTTTCTTTTCCAAAGAATTTTCATCATAAACAACAAAATCTGTCATACCAAAGAAATCATTTATAGCTTTGATTTTTTTAGCATTCGGGGAGATTTTATTTTTATCATAACCGTTAACTATTCCCAAAAAAGTCCTGTGATCTTTGCGAATTTTTAAGATATCACGAAAATCCCAGCCAAAATCTAAAAACTTTGAAACCTCTTCCATATAATTTTTAGATACGGTAACCACTCGATCAGCAAGATGCAAATTACAACTAGCTTGATTATAACTATCATAAACAATTAGGGTATTTGAAGTACGCGGATTACTGTTTTTAATTGCTTTAGCATTTTTAAAAACAAGATTAGCCGTATATTCATATAATGAATTTAATAACCTTTGAGAATTTTCATAATCCCAACCTTGATATCCTAAATGGTGTGCGATATGGACCACCGGAATTTTTTGTAATTTGTCCGCCAATTTCTCATCTAAGAAACCCACTTCTTCTTGAGCCAAGGTAAAATATTTTAATAATCCGGCCAACTCCCCGCTGTGCCAATCATTAGCAATCATAAGATTCGGCTTTTTTAAAGGATTTCGAGAATTTTCATAAACATCTTTAAGAAGCACATAAACAGCTTTTGTAAAGAAAGCAAAACGCTCAACTTCATTAATTCCGTTCTCATTAAAAACATAACATCCGTCTTGAGCTGAAGGATTATCTGCATGAGGATTGATAGAAAAGAAATGATTATTTTCTAAAAGAATATAATCAACACCTTCAAAACGGCACTGATAAACATTAACGCAATAATGGATTAACTTCCCTTTCTTATTACAAAAAGGAACTTCAATTACCGCTTTTTTCATTAAATTTAAACTTTTTCCTTCAGCACCTGAATAAAACTGATTATCCGCATTCCATAAGGCTTTTTTTTTACCCGTATTTCCCACATACAAAGGTGTAACAACTTGAATCTCATCCCCTGAAGATGAATAAACACGATTATAGGCTTCCGGAAGTTCCGAAGCAATCATTCCCAAACCGCCCATTTTCATAAACACCGCCGTTTCGGCAGAAATCATCCATGCTTGAACTTTTTCAAACACAGGCCAATCATTTTTACCTAAACACTGCTGTTTTCCAAGATTCTGAAGTTCTTTTACGCGTTGTGTATGGGGAGTGGAGTAATGAAGAGGCAATTTTTTTCTATTAAAATTATCAGACAGCATTTTACAATCATCTTCATAAATTCTGTCAATATGTGCACGCATTATTTTACCTCTTTCAAAACAAAAATCAAATCTCTTGACTTGTCCTAGATTAACGACTAAGTAATTATATAATAGTAGATTAATATAATCAACAATATTTAAGAGGCAATTCGATGAAAAATCAAAAAAATAACGATTCAGAAACACAAGAAAACACTGAAAATATTTCATCTGAAAAAAATAATAAAACAAAAGAAAAAGACATTAAAAACGACACAAAAAATAATCCTTCAGAAAATATAAATGAAGAATTTGAAAATATCGATGATGAATTAGAAGAATTAAAAAAAGAAAATAAAAAATTAAAAGAAGATTTCTTAAGAGCTTACGCAGACGCAGAAAATACCAAGCGACGTTGCACACAAGAAATTGAAAAAAATAACAAATACGCCATTTCATCTTTTGCAAAAAATCTACTAAGCGTTGCAGACAACCTTGACAGAGCCTTAAAATCGATTCCCGAAGACAAAAAAGATGACTGTGAACATTTAAAAAATCTTCTAACTGGTGTTGAACTTACCAATAACGAACTCATGAAAGTATTTGATAAATTTGGAATCAAGAAAATGGAAGTTATAAACACAAAATTTGATCCAAATTTCCATCAAGTAATTCAAGAAGTTGAAGATAAAACAAAACCTGCCGGAACAATAATTTCCGAACTTCAAACCGGCTATATGATTAACGACCGCATATTGAGAGAAGCTATGGTCATTGTTACCAAAGGTGGGAAATAGTAAAAAAATAAAAGTCATAAAAAATCTCCAAGAATTCACTTGGAGATTTTTTATTATAAGCAAAGGAAAATCATCATTACAATACTTCGCGTCTTCCAACATGGTCGGGAGCCGAAATAATCCCCTCTTCTTCCATCTTGTCAATTAAAGAAGCTGCACGATTATAGCCTATCCTTAAGCGACGTTGAATATAACTCGTTGAAGCTTTTTTGTCGGCTTGAACAATGGCAACGGCTTGAGCATACAAATCTTCATCACTTGAACCTCCACCAAAATCACCTTTATCAAAGACAGCAGAATTTGATGATTTTTTATCAGGAGTAAGTTCACCTTCCGTTACCCCTTCAACATATTCGGGAGCTTTTTGCGTTTTAATAAACTCAACAACCTTTTCAATTTCAGCGTCTGGAGCAAAACCACCGTGAACACGTTGTGGACGCTGTCCGGCAGGCATATAAAGCATATCACCGCGTCCCAAAAGTTGTTCAGCACCTTGTTCACCAAGAATAGTACGACTATCTATCTTTGACGTAACTTGATAACTGATACGTGTCGGAAAATTAGCTTTAATGGTACCGGTAATAACATCAACGGAAGGTCTTTGTGTTGACATAATTAAGTGCAAACCTGCAGCACGAGCCATTTGAGCCAAACGCTGAATAGCAGCTTCAACTTCCTTTCCGGCAACAAGCATCAAATCCGCCATTTCATCTACCACAATAACAATATAAGGCAAAGGAGTTAAATCAAGTTCCTGTTCTTCATAAATTGGCTGTCCCGTTTCCGCATCAAAACCTGTTTGAACAGTACGTTTAATAATTTCCCCACGCGATTTAAGTTCTTTTAATTTTTGATTATATCCCATAATATTGCGAACATTCAACTGAGCCATAGCACGATATCTGTCTTCCATCTCTTTAACAGCCCACTTTAACCCAATAACAGCTTTGGCAGGATCGGTAATAACAGGAGTCAAAAGATGAGGAATACCATTATACATTGAAAATTCCAACATTTTTGGGTCAATCATGATAAGTTTGCATTCTTCGGGACGCATACGGAACAGGAGCGACAAAATCATAGAATTTACCCCGACAGATTTACCTGAACCGGTAGTACCGGCAACTAACAAGTGAGGCATTTTCGCCAAATCAGCATAAACATTTCGCCCCCCAATATCCTTACCAAGAACAACATTAAGTTCATTTTTACTATTTTTAAATTGAGGATCATCAAGTAAATCCCTCAACCAAACCGTTTCACGATTCTTATTAGGCATCTCAATTCCGATAGTATTTGAACCAGGGACAACAGCAATACGCACGGATACTGCCGACATTGAGCGGGCAATATCATCGGCTAAACCTATAACACGAGCTGTTTTTGTTCCAGGAGCAGGCTCAAGCTCATATAAAGTAACAACCGGTCCCGGACGCACTTTTACAATTTTGCCATGAACACCAAATTCTTCCAAAACAGCTTCTAAATCTCGAGCAATACTTTCCAGCTCTTTCTCATTAACCGTAGCACCGCTTTTATCCGTAGGACGCGTTAGCAAACTTGTATCAGGAAATTGATAACCATCATCAATCGGTAAAACTTTTGTTGGCAAAGTTTTAGATACTTTTTTATCTTTTGAAATTTCAGAAGAATCATCACTGGCAATTTCTGTTAATTTGGGTTCTTTTCTAACTTTTTTCTCTTTTTTATTTTTAATGATTTTCTCTTGTTCAAAATCTTGAGAAACAGACCTTCTTCTCAACAATTTAAACGAAAACAACCACTTAATTGCTTTAAAACTGTAAATAGACCAAATCGCAACAAATTTATACAGCCGAATAACAAAAACCTTAAACCAAGAATACCAATTTTTTAAAGTAATTCCGAGAGCAAAATCAAAAAAGAAAAATGTCATTACAAACAAAAAAACACCGACAAAAATATCAATATAATTATTAGAAAAAAAATCATTAATTAAAGTATTTAAGCCCTCAGCCTGAAGACGACCAACATTACCGCCAAGATTTTTATTTCCTAGAGTTCCGGGTAAATTTGCCATAAATGTAGAACCAAAAATCATAGCAAACAG
The DNA here is from genome assembly GCA_944390275.1 of uncultured Alphaproteobacteria bacterium. Classification (GTDB taxonomy): domain Bacteria; phylum Pseudomonadota; class Alphaproteobacteria; order RF32; family CAG-239; genus HGM16780. The sequence continues at coordinate 245,798 of CALXPL010000001.1, read as the reverse complement.
CCAAGAAAAAAGACGAGCAACGGGATGAAAAACTTCCAAAGAACAAAATAAGGAATATCCCCATACAAAAGGAACAATAAAGAAAACAGGGATTAAAACACCCCAAAATTCAAACATACCATCAGCCACTTCCAACCAAAATGCAACAAAGAAATTAAACTGTTGTTGGTCAGAAACGACATCAATAAGCGGTTTATAAACAAACAATGCTAAAGAAGCAACAATCAATAATACAGAAAAAATCATCAAGCACAAACCACTAAAACGGGAAAATAGAACTTTAATGATATTTTGTTTCTTTTTCTTAACCATAAAACGCACCTCAAAAAAATAAAACAAGCCTATAATATTACGAAAACATCAAAATAATCTTAACAAACTCGGATGTTTGCGGAGAAAAAATGTTTTAAGACTTGACTTTTTAGTTAATATAGCTAAAGCTAAAAAGCGATGTTAACAAAAAATTAGGATATCTAAATGAAATATGCATTTGTATTTCCTGGGCAAGGTTCACAGTTTGTCGGAATGGGAAAAGAATTAGCTGAAAATTTTAAATCCGCCAAAGAAGTTTTTCAAGAAGTAAATGAAGCATTGTCACAAGACCTGTTTAAAATCATGATTGAAGGTCCAGAAAGTGAATTAACTTTAACAGCCAATACACAACCAGCTCTTATGGCACATTCTATTGCCGTTATTAGAGTTCTTGAAAAAGAATTTGGAATAAACTTGAAAGAAAAAGTATCATATGTCGCAGGACATTCTTTAGGAGAATACTCCGCAGCTTGCGCCGCAGGAGTATTTTCATTATCGGATACAGCAAAATTATTACGGATTAGAGGAGATGCTATGCAAAAAGCCGTTCCTTTTGGAACGGGAGGAATGGCAGCTGTTTTAGGTGTTTCATTTAAAGATATTGATGCTCTGGTAGAAGCCTGCAACAGCGAAAATAGTTTATGTGTCGCCGCAAATGACAATTCAGATGGACAAGTAGTTCTGTCCGGACATATGTCCGCCATAGAAAAAGCCGTAGAAATAGCTTCAGAATTCGGTGCAAAAAGATGCGTAAAACTTCCAGTAAGTGCACCATTCCACAGTCCATTAATGCAGCCTGCGGCAGAAGTTATGGCTCACGCACTAATGGAAGTAGAAGCTCATAATGCGGAAATTCCATTAATCGCAAACGTAACAGCATCAACAGAACAAAACAAGAAAGAAATCATAAAAAATTTGATTTCACAAGTAACAGGAACAGTTCGCTGGCGCGAAAGCGTAAACTTCATGAAAGAAGAAGGAGTAACCGACGCCGTAGAAATAGGAGCAGGAAAAGTACTTTCAAATATTATTAAAAGAAGTCAACCGGAAATTCACGCCTTTCCGGTAGGAAGTACATCCGAAATAGAAGAATTAGCAAAAAATTTATAATATCAATAATACAAGGAAAAAAACTATGTTTGAATTAACTGGAAAAGTAGCCCTTATTACCGGAGCAGCCGGTGGTCTTGGCGATAAAATAGCACGTACATTGCATGCTCAAGGAGCAACTTTAGCTCTTACGGACATGAGAGCGGAACCGATGGAAAAATTAAAAGCAGAATTAGGTTCGCGCGTAGAAATTTTTACAGCAAATTTAACCGATGCCGAAGCCGTAAAAACATTAGTAGATGAAGTAGAAGCCAAACTCGGGAAAATAGACATTCTCGTAAACAATGCAGGATTAACTCGAGATAATTTATTCATGCGCATGAGCGATGAAGAATGGCAGTTAGTCTTAGATGTTAACTTAACAGCAGGATTTAAATTGGCCAGAGCCGCAATCCGCGGAATGATGAAACGTCGTTTCGGAAGAATTATCGGCATAGCTTCCGTTGTCGGAGTTATGGGTAACGCAGGACAAGCAAACTATGCGGCATCAAAAGGCGGAATGATAGCCATGAATAAAAGTTTGGCTCAAGAAGTTGCTTCAAGAGGAGTTACTGTTAATTCCATTGCGCCAGGTTTCATAAGAACACCCATGACAGATGTATTAACAGACGACGTAAAAGCAAAATTAATGGCTCGAATTCCGGCAGGAAAACTTGGAGAAGCACAAGACATTGCCAACGTTGTTGCCTTTTTGGCAAGTGATGAAGCTCAATATATCACTGGACAAACAATAAATATCAATGGCGGTATGGCAATGATTTAATTTCGCCATTATAGCGAGAACCCCGAGATAAAATATTTTTTATAAAATAAAATTTATCTCGGGTTTTTTATTGAAGTAGTTATCCTAAACTTTAAAATAAAATCCATATCTTTTGTTGACTTTTACAAGAAATTCTCCTAAAAAAACATAATGTTATAACATATTATAAATGCGCAAAAAAGGAAGGAAAAACAAAAAACTTTGATATGTTATCAAAGTTTGTATTATCATGAAAAAGCTGAATTCATATATAATAAAGCAAATATTCATCGGTTTTGCTCTTGTAACATTTTCACTCTTAGCGATTCTCTGGCTAACCCAGTCATTGCGTTTCGTTCAGCTTGTAACCAACAAAGGATTACCCTTAGGTTTATTCATCCAAATTACTTCCCTTCTAATGCCGAGACTTTTTTCCTTATTATCACCAATAGCAATGTTTGCAGCCTCACTATTTGTATATAATAGGATGTTAACAGACAGAGAATTAGTTGTTATGAAATCCGCAGGCATCAGTCCTCTAAAAAGTGCACTTCCGGCAATATATTTAGGAATAATCATGTCCATTTTTAATACTTATATGTTAAACATAGGTATTCCCCAAGCAGAAGCAGCTTTTAGTGAATTAGAATGGAAAATAAAAAATGATGTCTCACACCTTATGTTTAAAGAAGGACAATTCACACAAGCGCAATATAATTTAACCGTATTTATTACTTCGCATGAAAAAGACGGTTCAATGAGCGGAATTTTATTGGACGACGAAAGAAATCCAAAAAGCAAAATAACAATATCTGCCGAAAAAGGAAGAGTAGTATATACAGATAGAGGTCCAAGAATAATTCTCGTAAACGGAGTAAGACAAGAAGTAAACAAAGAAAACAAGCAGTTTTCATCTTTAGCTTTTGACAGATATTCCGTTGATTTTGGAAGCAATACATTTCAACAAGAAAAAGAAGAAGGGGTTCGAGAAAAAAATTTAATTGAATTGCTAAACGCAAGAGACGATAAAAGTTTAAGCGAGGCAGAAGCAAACCGTTATATTGTTGAAGGACATAAAAGGTTAATAAATCCTTTTTATAACCTATTGTTTGTTTTGTTGGGCTGTGTTGGTTTAATCGTTGGAAATTTTAACAGACGAGGTCAAAGCAAAATAATCGGGTTATCGATTCTAAGCATGGTCATCATACAATCTTTAGAACTTGTATTTGAAAATTTATCAGCAAAGCATATTCACTTTTTATTTTTACTATATGTAAATTTATTTGTACCTTTAATAATATGTATTGGCACCTTATTATTTTACAATCCCACAATTTTCAAAAAACGCAAACCTTCAGGAGCAGCAACAGATGAATAAAACAATCCTGAAGGTAATTACAATAGGTTTCATTTTTACACAAATAAATCAATCCGTTGGAAGTGAATATATTGCAGGACAATTAACGGATAAAGAGAAAATTACCCAAGAAAAAAGTATTCTACCGGATGCCAAAATCGAACAATCAAACATCACAGACATCTATTCCGGTCCGTCATCAAGCAAGGAAGACGAAGAAAGCGAAATTTATTTTAGTGCCGACGAAATGATAAATGATGATAAAATGCAAACCGTAACAGCCATAGGTAATGTCAACATCATCAAAAACGACACAACAGTAATAGCAGACAAAGTAATTTATGATCAAAAAGACGACATAGTAACGGCTGTTGGAAATGTTATTATGGTTGAAAAAGATGGAAATGTTATTTTTTCAGATTATGTAAGACTGACAGACAAAATGTCCAAAGGCAGTATGGATAATGTAAAAGTTGTCATGGCAAACGAAAACCGAATAGCAGCAAAACGCTTTGAACGGGTTGAAGAAGACAATAAAATAATGAATAATGTTGTTTATACCCCTTGTAATGTTTGCCAAAATAAAGATCCTTTATGGCAGCTAAAAGCTCAAAAAGTCACCCATTATGCCAAAGAACAAAACGTTGTATATAATAATGCTTTTTTAGAAGTATTAGGAGTTCCAGTTCTTTATACGCCATATTTTTCACATCCAGATCCCACGGTAAAAAGGAGATCAGGATTTCTTCCTCCCGGAATTCTTAGCACAAAATACCTAGGCTCGTCATTAAAAACAAATTATTTTTGGGCCATATCCGACCATGAAGATTTAACGATTTCACCAACATTTACATCGGATAGAGGAATCTTATGGGGTGCAAACTATAACAAATATTTCGAAAACGGAGAATTATTTGCCAGCGGAACATACATAAACGGTCCAAGAGAAACAAAACCAGACTATGAAGAACCCAAATATGATAGTGACGATAAGAACCGAGGAAACTTATTTTTAAAAAGCCGTTACGAAATAAACGACTACTGGGTTAGCAATGCAGACATTAAATATGTTTCAGATAGATATTACTTAAAAGATATATCTGCTCCCGAAAAAGATTACACATGGCTAACCTCAACAGTAAATGCTCAAGGTTTCGATAACAGAAATTATGCAAGTATTGAAGCATATTACTACAAACTCATCACCTATTACGATTTACCTCGAGCAACAGAAAAACCTTTCGTCTTACCATTATTTGACTATGAAAATTATGGTCCGTCAAATAAATATGGAGCATACACCAAAACAACGTTTAATTTTGCATCAGTCATCAGAGATGAAGAAGCCAGTTCACAAAGACTAACAATGATAAATTCATGGAATTTGCCTTATACAAGCCCTTATGGGGAAAAATATAAATTATCAGCTTCTGTAAAATCAGATTTATACTACATAGACCATTACACAAATACTGATGACGAAACTTTTACGGGAACCGTAGCTCGCGTATTTCCTCAAGTTGGTTTAGAATGGCGCTTACCATTTATAAGAGCCACAGAAAGCAGCCGCCAAATTTTAGAACCGGTAGTTGTTGCCGTTGCAGCACCTAATGGAGGAAACAAAGATGACAAAATCCCCAATGAAGACAGCCAAGATATAGAACTGGATGATACCAATATTTTAAGTTTGGATAGGTATGCGGGATATGATAGAAATGACACAGGAAGCCGAGTAAGTTACGGATTAAATTGGAGTTCATACGGAGATACATTTGGACATACCTCAGCATTTATAGCCCAAAGTTATCGCTTCAAAAAAGATGAAGGATTTGGAAAAAATTTAAATCAAGACAGTTATTTCAGTGACTATGTCGGAAGAATGAATGCCAAACCGAATGAATACTTAGATTTAAACTACCGTTTTTCACTTGATAAAAATACACTAGATTTCACATACAGTGAATTATCGGCCACCTTTGGACCGGAAATGTTAAAAACCTATGTATCTTATATCTATCTGCAAAGCAACCCAAATTCAATAATTCAAGGCTACAACGAAAGAAAAGAACTATATACATCAATAAAAATGAAATTAACACGCGATTGGTCAGCTTCAATATACAACAGACAAGACCTTGCCAATATTGACCGCTCACTAGAACACGGTGGCTCAATTACCTATGATAATGAATGTTTGCGATTTATATTTGATATTCGCCGTTACAATTATGCATCATCAGACTACAACGGAGATTTTGAATTTACGGCAACAATATTACTAAAGACATTAGGAACAATAGGTTCAGAATAAAAGGAGAAGAGCATGAATAAAAAGGGAATAATACTTTTTCTGATAAGTTTATATTGTGGAATAAGTGAAACCATAGCCTTTGATTTTTCATCAATAGATCCGAGAGTCGCAGAAAACAATTCTCCAACCAAACAATCATCTGTATTTAAACAAACAGCAACACCCACCCAAACAATAGAAGAAACCAATCTTGTTCCTCTAAGAAGTAGTAATGTTAAAATTGTAGCCATAGTTAATGATGAAATTATCTCAACAGAAGACATTGATAACAGAATCAATGCCTTCATTATGACAACTCAAATACCAATGAACGATGAAACCAAAGGTATGATTTACCAAAAAGTTTTAACAGCAACAATAGATGAAAAATTAAAGGTACAGGAAGCAAAAAGAAACAACATCAATGTAACAGACGAAGATATAAATGCCTCTATTGTTAATTTTGCAGAAACAAATAAAATTCCTTTAGAAAAAGTTCCAGCACTTTTACGTAAAAACGGAATAAGTGAAAGAGCTTTTCGCGAGCAAATGGCCTCAGATATTGCTTGGTTAAGGCTCATTCGTCAAAAAAACAGAACAAGTGATATGATAACGGAACAAGACATTAATTCAGAGCTGGAACGCGCCAAAAAGGACTTTGCAACACCAAAATTAATGATATCAGAAATCATGATAAAACAAGAAAAGGCAAAAGATTTAAATAACTTAGTAGAAACATTAAAAAAAGACCCGCGCTTTGAACTATATGCTTTTCGATTCTCAGACAGCCCTACTGCCTCAAACGGAGGAAAGTTAGGGTGGGTAAATAAAGAATCTTTACCGGAACCGATAGCTCAAGCTGTAAAAACAATGAATGTTAATGATATTTCAGATCCCATAAAAGTTGGAAATGACTATTACATAATCAAAGTAGAACAATCTTTTGATCCAAGCAAAGATAAAGTTAATATGCCCACAAGGGAAGACATCAAAAGATTTTTAGAAAATCAAAAAATAGATATATTAGCCACACAATACATACAAAACCTCAGACAAAAAGCGGTTATTGAATTTAGAGGCTAAAATGACCAAAACACTTGCTGAAAAAATTGAAATGCTCCCTAGTCTTAAAGTAACCGTAGATGCTTATGGATTAATGGCTAAAAAAGCATTAGGACAAAATTTTTTGTTAGATTCGAACATAACCAATAAGATAATCAAGCTAAGTTTAGAAAAACAAAATCTCAAAGACTATCACGGTATTTACACCTATGAAGTTGGCCCAGGACCGGGAGGTTTAACACGAGCAATATTAAGTCAATCACCAGAAAAGCTAACAGTTGTAGAAATGGATGAACGCTGCATAAACATAATGGAAGACATAAAAGCGAAAGTAGGAGAAAAATTAGAAATCATAAATGGGGACGCATTACAAGAAGATTTTACAAACAAAGATAAAGCCCCAAGACATATAATCAGCAACCTCCCCTACAATATTTCTGTACCATTACTAGTAAAATGGTTAAAGGACATAAAGCACTTTCAAAGCCTAACTTTAATGTTTCAAAAAGAAGTTGCGGAAAGAATTATGGCCAAAACAGAAACAAAAGATTATGGCAGAATATCAATTTTATCCCAATTAAGTTGCAAAATCGAAAAGCTCATGGATTTAAATCCAAACTGCTTCACACCGGCACCTAAAATATGGTCAAGCGTACTTTTATTTACACCATTAGAAAGAAAACTAACACAAGAACAAATCTCCAAAATAGAAAGAATTAGTACTTTAGCTTTTGGGCAAAGACGCAAAATGCTCCGCCAAAGCCTAAAAACAATCTCAAATATTGAGGAAATATTAGAAAAATTAAATATTCCGAGCACACTCAGAGCAGAAAATCTCACTCCCAAACAATATTTAGAATTAGCAAACAACATTTAAATTTTGTCAAAATTTCAAAAAAATCTATTGAAAAATAAAAATATTATGATATTTTATACGACGACAAAATATTATTTAATAATAATTAAAATTGTATAATTATGAAAGAAAATTTAAACGAAACCAGTAATTGGAAACAAATTCTAAAAGAAAAATGCCCAACAGTTGAAGTAGCAAAAAAAATTGCCTCTATTGGAAAAGGAATTTTGGTTGAAGAGTTAGAAAATACAATCAAAAAGTTTCCTGCCTTAAAAAAGAGCCAAATTCTGCGATTGTTTGAAAATGAAGCATGCATAAAAAAGCAAGACAGTATTTCTGGAGGAAGAATTTTAAGAGAAACCCTCTTAGACATTATAGAACGTCTTGAAAACTACACCGGAAAAAAAATAACACGAGACTGCGATGCTCCTCTTCGTTATCTTGAAGACACCTGTCAAAAAGATGAAGCAATCACGATTGAAGATATTGCGGACTACTTTTCCGGCCGAGGTGGAAGAATTGAAAAATTAATAATTTTCTCAAATTCAAAACCCGTTGCATCACGACAGACAGTAAAAAACTACCTCGCAGATTCTTGTGGAATATCAGCAAATGAACTCAATGAAGGAGCCTCTATAACAAGCTTAATTCCATCCGTGGAAGCTGGAGAAAAAAGCTACTACATTATTATCTATTGGCTTGAAGAAGCATTCAACAAAACTATTCCTAATAGTTTTGTTGAACAAAAAACTGTAAAAGAGCTCATTGACTATTTTACTGAAAAATAATCAATGAAAATAAGATAAAGAGAGTTTTTTATAGAAACTCTCTTTATTTTTTGCTCAATGGATGTAAATTTTGTACTGTTCTAATCAATTTATCATTCAAAATATGAGTATAAATTTCCGTAGTTGTAATACTGGAATGCCCCAACATTTGCTGAACAGAACGCAAATCAGCACCATTATTAAGCAAATGTGTAGCAAAAGAATGTCGTAGAACATGAGGCGTTACTTTCTCAGGAGAAATTCCCGATTCGACGGCTAAATTTTTTAGACTTTTAAAAAAAGCGTCTCGAGTAATATGTCCTTGCTTTGAATAAGAGGGAAACAACCAAATTGATTTTCTGCCTTTTTTAAAAAATAAATCACGATAAGCAAAATAATCCAAAACTCGTTTAAGAGCATCTTGAGCCACAGGAACGATACGCTCTTTTGCCCCCTTCCCCCGCACTAAGATTTCTCTTTTATCAAAATTAATACAATTTTCAGGCAGACTAATTAATTCAGAAACTCTTAAACCACAAGCATACATAAGCGTAAGCATAACAGCCATCCGCTTATAATGAATATCTTCACCCTCATCTGCCCGATTAATCAAACGAGAAATCTCTTCCAAAGATAAAAATTTTGGCAAAGGCTTATTGAGTTTCGGAGTAAAAACATTAAGCGTAGGATTTACATCTATTTCTTTTTCAGAATATAAAAACTTAAAATACTCACGCAAAGTTGATATTTTTCGAGAAACTGTTTTCGCAGAAAAGCCTTTACGCATAAGTTTTTCTATAAAACCAGAAACATCATTTTTAGAAACTGATTTAGGATTAACAGCAGAACAAAATTCCCAAAATTGTTCAAGATCACGACGATAGGCATCGAGAGTATTTAAAGCCGCGCCTCTCTCTGCCGACATCATTTCTAAAAAATCATCAATAAAAAGATTTCCAGACATTAATTATTCAAAAAAGAATTATCCAAGGTCTGCTCAACTGTTTCTTGTTTTAAAGGCACTTCCCGAGAAGCAACAAACAAAACCAAACCTAATAAAATTAACACACCAAGAAACAACCACAAATTAGAAGAACTTTTCTGTCTCATAATATATGAATCCTTAAAAAGTATATTGATAAAAAGATAAACTATTTATATATTTATCATAATAAATTGAAAGAACCATTAAAAAAATACGAAATACCATGATAAAAAAATTAGAAAAAATAATATTACTCGTCGGATTAATGGGTAGCGGCAAAACCAGTGTTGGAAAACGCCTTGCTAAAAAACTAGATTTACCCTTCGTTGACGGCGACCAAGAAATAGAAAAAGCTGCGGGATTATCCTTAATTGATGTTTTGAAATGCTTTGGAGTCGAAGAATACCGAGCCGGCGAAGAAAGAGTTATGAAAAGATTGCTTCAAGGGAGTCCATGTATTTTAGCTTCAGGAGGAGGCTCATTTGTAGCTGAACAAACAAGAAAACTCGCAAAAGAACATGCAATAACAATCTGGTTAAAAGCAGATATTGATACTTTATATAACCGAACAGCCGGTAGAAAACACCGCCCTTTTTTAGAAGGAAACGATTCTCATTTAAAAAGTAAATTAGAAACATACATAAAAGAAGAATACCCCTATTATTCAGAAGCTGACATTATCGTTGAAACAAAAGAAGAAAGTGTTGATAATACAGTAACTCGAGTAATATCTGCAATAGACAGCTTCTTAAAAAATAAAAAAGCCGGATAATTCCGGCTTTTCTTCATAAATTAGCGAGCTCCCACTAAAGAAATAGAAGAAATCGTATCTCCCATTCCCACTAACGTAACAGGTTTTTCTACCAAAATTGTCGGCAATACTATCAAATCAAAACCTTCTACCTCACAAATTCCCGATTCTGGTAATTTTTCGTTTTGAAGATATTGAGCTAAATCATCCAATTCTTTCAATCCAACATCAGAAACTTCTTTACCACGAGCCCAAAGCAGATTTTCCTTATAATTAATACTTCCGGTTCCCGCTTTTCCGGCTGCAACAGTTGAAGCCAACATCATTCCTCTCAAATTTTCTTCAGGAGTAATTTTGAAATTTTTATCTTGTAATGTTAGGTACAAACCAAACATATGAAGTTGAACACGAGGAACTTTAATATACTTCTTAATATTCAAAACAGCCTTAAACATATTTACGCTATGAGTATCATTATTACAAAGTTCAGCCAACTCCTCACAATTGATTACTTCTAAAATATCAATAGCTTCTCGTTCATTAATACCTATAGAATCAACCACAGTTGCTATTTTATTAATAATAGCTTTACGAACAGCCACATCTTGTGTTGAAGCAATTTCCAAGTGAATTAAATCGCCTTGTTTTTTCCAAGATTGAATAATCGGTAATGCTTTATCAATCAAGGCAATACCATTATTTTTTTCAGTTAAAGCATGAAAACCGGATAAAACGACATAATCGATTTTTTGAGACGACATTTTTTTTACAAAATGCTCATCCATAACTAAATTCAAATTTAAAGGATCATAAGTTGCAATAAAACGATTCGATTTCGGACAAACAAATTTTTCACCATCAAAATCAAGTTCATCGCCTTTATCAAATTCTAAAATCCAATGAATAAGCGGTGTATCTGTTTCTCTGTTTACTTTATAAGCCGGAACTTCATTTCCTTTGCTATCAAAAGACAAAAGATTATCAAATTTTAAAAATTGCTCAGCCTGAATTTGTGGTAAAGAATTTGTATGAGCATAAACTTTTTTCACACCCGTAACAGCAAGGGCATTAGCAACGATTCCACCTTGTCCTCCCATTTGTAAACGATCATAACCTAAATTCTGTACCATCCATTCATAAACAGAAATATCATCAGTCAACCATTCTTCAGCAATACCTTTTTTAAAACAACGAAACAACCCTTTCAACACATCTTTTGGTTCAATCAATTTCGTATATTTGATATCTTCTAATTCAAGCAAATCCATACCAAGATTTTGAGCCAATTCAACAATTTTAGTTCCTTTTATTTTGAGAACAGCATCTATATTAGCATTAAATGCCGTTGCCACAGATTCAACATTTTGTATTTTTTCTAAAGTTTGCGGTACGACACTAAATTTATCTAACCAAACTTTTTTTAAATTTTGACTATTCATTATACCCTCTTAATAAATTAAAAAAAATCATTCCGTAACAACATCTTGCTTAACATAATTCAATTTCATCAAAGCAAGAGCTTGATGAGAAATTTCAGAAATTGCTTTATAAAAAGCAACATTATCCTTGGCATGAATTAACCATTGATTCAAATCAGAATATTGTAAAAGATATTGATTATTCGGTTGTGTCAAAATATCAACGGCAAGAGATAGATTACCTTGACAAACAGCACTATGTATATTCTCCAAAACATTCCTTTCTGAATTTTCTGAATTTTTATCATCAACATCAGTACGTCTGACTTGAACATACTCATTAAGTTTCTGATTAAATATTTCCTTCCAAGACTTCTCTTTTAAATTTTTATTTTTTTCTGATTTTACAATTGTTTTAAAAATATCTTCAAATTGCTGTTGTAAAGAAACTGTTGAAAAAAGATTCTTATCAGAAAAACTTAAAATAGTCTGAACAGGTAAAACAATACTTTCATTACCCTCAGATAACATTTTTAACAATTCAGCTTCATAAGCAAAAGATTGTCCTTTTTCAGCACTATCTTTAATAAACATGACTGAAGTTAAAATCAAAGCTCCTTGATCAGAAATTTTAGCCAACTTGTCAACTCGTTGCTCGATTTTATCCAAGCGAGTAATCAACCCCATAACAACGGAAGTATCTGCTTTTTCATTAACAAGTTTACTATAATTACTATTTAAATTTTGAATAACATCTTCATTTGGAATTTTAGCAGCCAATCTATTTTGATTTGCCCCCAAATTTAAAAAAGATATTCTTAATTCATTAATTTCTTTTTGTAATTGAGAAATACTTGGATTCGTTTTATCAATATTTTCATCAGACAAAAAAACTTGCTTAACATTTTCCGTAAGACGATAAACAATTTCTGGCTTTAACCAAAGCCACACCAAAAAGGCTAAAAGAAAACTCCAAACAAGAATTCGCCCAGTCCACAAAAAATAAATTTTTACATTTTTTTTAGATTGTTTTTGTTGATGTTCATCAACAACTTCTAATTTTTTCTCTTTAACCATAACAAAAACCTCACGATATTTACTTGGCATATCTATTTTTATAGTGTATATAATCTTAAATAACCATAAAAAAAGCAAAAAAGAATACAATATTTAGGATAAATAATGATAGTTTTAGGAATAGAAAGCAGCTGTGATGAAACAGCCGCTGCAATAGTAAGCGATAAAAAAGAAATTCTTGGAGAAACGGTACTCTCACAAGAAGAACACAAAAGCTACGGAGGTGTTGTTCCGGAAATAGCCGCAAGAGCACATTTAGAGCATATTGATGAAATAATAGAAAAAACTTTAGAAAAAGCCAAATTACAACTCAAAGACATAGATGCCGTTGCTGCATCTTCAGGACCGGGATTGATAGGAGGAGTTGTCGTCGGTGTTATGGCGGGAAAAGCTATATCTTTGGCTTTAAATAAACCTTTTATTGCAGTAAATCATTTGGAAGGACATGCCTTAACGGCTCGTCTGACTTCTGACGTTTGCTATCCATATTTGCTATTACTAGTATCTGGAGGGCACTGTCAAATTTTAATTGTTCATAATGTCGGGGAATATGAAAGACTAGGAACAACAATCGACGATGCTGCCGGCGAAGCATTCGACAAAGTAGCAAAAATGCTAAATTTAGGATATCCTGGCGGTCCCATGATTGAAAAAAAAGCCTTATCAGGAGATGAAAATCGGTTTACCCTCCCTCACCCTTTGTCAAACTCAACAGATTTAAATTTATCATTTTCAGGCTTAAAAACCGCGGTAAGAAAAATAATCGAATCATACTCTCCAGATGGAAAAATAGAACATTCTATTATTAATGAAAAAGATACAGCAGATATTTGTGCATGCTTCCAAAAAACAGCAACAGAATGTCTAACATCAAAACTTGAAAAAGCAATTCAAATTTTCAAAAAGAATTGTCCGAACGGAAAAGATTTAGTCGTAGCAGGAGGGGTCGCCGCCAACCAGTATTTAAGAAATGCGCTAAAAGATTTAGCCGATAGAAATAAATTAATATTCTCGGCACCCCCTATAAGATTCTGCACAGATAACGGCGTTATGATTGCATGGGCTGGACTTGAGCGTTTTCAAAACGGCTATACAAATGAATTAGATTTCAAACCTCGTCCTCGTTGGCCATTAGATGAAAATGCTCCAAAAGCAGCCGGAGCCGGTGGAGTAAAAGCATAATGAGAAGCAAAAAAGAAATTCTGGAAATAATGAAAATTTTTGAAAAAGACAAACCTAATCCGGAATGTGAACTAAATTTCCATAATGCATACACCTTATTGGTAGCCGTTGTATTATCTGCGCAAGCAACCGACAAAGGTGTAAATAAAGCAACAGAAAGTCTTTTCAAAAAAGTAGATACCCCCAATCAAATGCTAAAACTAGGCATCGAAGAATTAAAAAAACACATAAAAAGCATAGGATTATATAACAACAAAGCACAAAATATAATGCTTTTAAGCAAAGAACTTGTTGAAAAATACAATGGAGAAGTTCCTCACAATCGTGAAGCTCTGGAACAACTTGCCGGAGTTGGAAGAAAAACAGCTAATGTTATACTTAACGTTTGGTTCGGAGAAGCAACTTTGGCTGTAGATACACACGTTATGAGAATATCCCATCGCCTAAATTTAAGCAACGGAAAAACTCCTTTAGCGGTAGAAAAAGATTTATTAGCAGTTCTGCCTGAAAACTATATAAAAAGAGCAAATCACTGGTTAGTATTATTCGGAAGATATATCTGCAAAGCTAAAAATCCTCTTTGTTTACAATGTCCAATACAAAACTATTGTACATCAAAAGACAAAAAAATAGAGAGCTAAGCCCTCTATTTTTTTTCATTCTCTGCCATTTTCTTACGATTCTGATACATGGCAACAAAATCAATAGGATTAAGCATAAACGGAGGCAAACCGCCTTCAACAAGATTATTGGTAATAATCGCACGAGCAAAAGGAAAAATCATACGCGGAATTTCAATCAACAAAACAGGTTCAAGATGCTCTTCGGGAACATTAACCCCAACAACAGCAGCATATTTTAATTCCATAATAAACAATTTTTTATTATTAACATTACCATCCATTTCTAAAGATAATTCAACATTAAAAAAATTATCTTCTAAATGCTTCGCATTAACATCTACATTAATTTTTATATCCGGAGCCTGATTAAGTTCACGAAAAATCTCGGGAGCATTAGGAATTTCCAAAGACAAATCCTTTACATATTGAGCATTAATTACAATTGGAGGAATATTACTTTTTTCGTTATTACGAGTATCCGTATTATCATTAACAGATTTCATATCATTATCATTAGTCATAAAAAAACTCCTTATTAACAATTGTTATAAATATAACTCAATTATGTTGATAATCAAAGCAAAAAAAGCTATATATTAATAAGATAAATAAGTAAAAATAAGAGGAAGACATGGAACCTATGTTAGAAATTATCGTTCTGTTAGCAATTGTAACATACATAATCATAAAATACATCACAATCATAAACAAAGACAATAATCAGCGGAATGAAAAATTAACTGAAGAAAGAGCCTCTCAAATATTTAACTACATAATTAAAGAAGCAGAAAAAAAAGGCTTAAAAATAGAAGAAGAAACAACAGAAAACAAAGAAGAAATAAATGAAACAGAGCAAACCCTAAACAAAATTCCTAACTTCAACAAAGAAAAATTCTTATCAAGTGCCAAAAAGGCCTTTGAATTAATATTATCGTCCTTCAGTAAGGGAGATACGGAAACCTTAGAAAAATTAGTTTCAAAAAACGTTGCAAAAAAATTTCAGGAAATTTTAAATAAAAGACAAGCAGAAGGTATTACAGCAGAAACAGATTTAATATCTTTCGATTCGGCAGAAATAACAGAAGCAAAAATAACCAAAAATGACCTGGCTCGAATCACGGTAAAATTCATATCAGAACAAGTTAATCTTCTAAAAAATAAAGATGGAGAAGTAATAGAAGGTGACGATAAATATATACAAAACATTACCGACGTATGGACTTTTGAAAGAAATATTACATCAACCAATCCAAACTGGCTTTTAACTTCAACAAAAAAATCATGAAAAAATACTTAAAACATATTTCTATTTTAATTTTAATAAGCAGCTTAAGCATAATTTTTTTACTGGAAAAAACTCCTGAAAAAAAAACAATTGAAGCTGAAGATAGAATATTATTAAGAAAGGCAAATTTTTCCAGTCTGGACTCATGGAAAACAGACAATTTTGACTTATTAATAAAAGGCTTCAAAGATTCATGTTCAAAAATCTTATTGGAAAAAAACGAGTACTTATCCCAAGCCGAACTAAAAATTCCAACATCTATCTACCAAAACTTATGTAATAAATACCTTAACAATATACCACAAACATCCGAAGATTTTCGCCAATTTATAGAAGACAACTTCACTCCTTTTCTCGTTACAAACAACGGAAATGAAGAAGGAAAATTTACATCCTATTTTGAATCTACAATCAAGGCTTCTTTTACTCCAAATAAACAATATAAATATCCTGTTTACGGAAAACCTTATGATTTAATTGAAATAAATTTAACTGATTTCGATAATAGTCTTCCCAAAAAAAGGTTATTAGGAAGAATAGAAAATCAAAAATTAATTCCATATTACACAAGAAAAGAAATAGAAAATAAAGAAGAAATAAATGCCCCTATACTATTGTGGGCTGACAGCATTATAGATATACACATAATGCAAATTCAAGGATCTGCAGTAGCTAAATTAGAAAATGGAAAAGAAATTCGCATTAGCTACGCAGACAACAACGGCCATCCTTTCAGAGGAATAGGATCGATTCTATTATCAAAAGGGCTAATAAAATCAGGACAAGCATCAATGTCACAAATAAAAAAGTGGCTTGAAGAAAATCCTAATCAAGCCAAAGAAAACTTACAAGAGAACCATCGATATATATTTCATAAACTCAGCAATGCCGAAGGGCCAATCGGCGCACAAGGTGTAGCATTACATGCCGGAAGAAGTCTTGCTGTTGATAAAAAATATATACCTTTAGGTTCATTATTGTGGCTAGAAACAACAGGACCAAATAAAGAAACAATAAAAAAATTAGTTATTGCACAAGACATAGGAAGTGCGATAAAAGGAATTGTAAGAGGTGATTACTTTTGGGGATCCGGAGATGATGAAATTTTAGAACAAGCCGGAAAAATGAACTCAAAAGGAAGATATTTCATACTACTGCCAAAGGAAATAGAAAAAGATTATGAGTAAGAAAAAACCAAATAAAGCAGATTTATTAATCTACAAAGCATTAAACAAAGCACTGCAAGAAGAAAAAATCAAACTTTACATAGATTTTAGCAAAATAAATCGCCCAGGTTCACCCATATATGATCCATGGGAAACTTTACTCCCTATCTTAGTACCATCAATCATAGGAATAATACTAATTTTAACAGATAATATCTTGTGCGGATTATTATTTATGGTTGGTATGATAATAATTTACATAAATTATTTTAAGAAAAAAATTTACAAAGAAATATTAGATAAAGCCAAACACTCAATTACGCAAGATTATGAAAGTTGCGAAAAGTTATGGAATTTTGGAGGAATGGTTTTCGTAAATTCTGAAAACAAGAAAATAGGCTGTATATCACCAGAAGGAAATTGGAAAGAATTCGTCATAAAAAATTACGCGGATTACATGGTTGAAAAACCTCACACAGAAAAAAAAACACAAGAAAATGACAAACCAACAGAAGAAGAAAAACTATCAGCTTAGCGAAGAAGATAAAAAAAGCTGGGAAAATATAATCAAAGACATAAAAAAAATATCATATCCGATAAAAGCGGAAGACAATAAAGTTATAATAAAAGAAATAAAGGAAAGAGAACAATATGAATTCACAAATATTTCAACTTTATTAAGCGAACTAACAGAAAATACTTATAATGGAATTGACAAGCAAACTATAAAAAAATTCAAAAAAGAAGAAATAGCAATCGAAGCAACATTGGACTTACATGGATATACAGAAAAAGAAGCCTATGAACAAGTAAAAACATTCATACAAACATCTTACCAAAAAAACAAAAGATGTATTTTAATAATCACCGGAAAAGGAAGAACAAATTCCAACGATAATATATACACATCAACAAAAGGAATATTAAGAAATTGCTTACCACAATGGCTTAACAATCCAGAAATAAGACCATTAATCTTAGCTTTCCGCCACCCATCAGAAGCCAAAGGAGGCAAAGGAGCCGTATGTCTTTTACTCAAAAGAAAAAGAACTAACTTAACCAAAGAGCAGAAGAAATTTTAACTTGTAAAAATTCTTCATGATTCTTTAAATCTTCATCAGACAAAGGAAAATTACGAGAAGGCCTAAAAGTTCTCTTAACTTGTACTTTTAGCGCATCAGTATCATGATGCAGAGATTTTTTTTCATCAACAAGCATCGAAGGCTCCTGCCCTCCTAACATTTCTAAATAAACTTCTGCCAAGAGTTGAGCATCGAGCAAAGCACCATGTAACGTACGACTTGTATTGTCAACCCCGTATCTTTTACATAAAGCGTCAAGATTAACACGAGAACCAGGAAAAAGCTTTCTAGCAATTTCCAAAGTATCAATCACTCTTTCCCAAGGCAACTCCTCATAGCCAAGATTTTTAAGCTCAAAATTAACAAACTTCATATCAAAAGAAGCATTGTGAGCCACCAATTTAGCATCACCGACAAAATCTAACCACTCTTGAGCAACTTCACGAAAAGTAGGAAAATCTTTTAAAAAATCTAAATTTAAGCCATGAACTTTAAAAGCATCTTCAGGAACTTCTCTTTCAGGATTTATATATTGATGATACTGAACTCCGGTTGGAACATGATTGACCAATTCCACAGCACCAATTTCAACTAATTTATCCCCTTCTTCAGGATGGAAACCTGTTGTTTCCGTATCAAAAACTATTTCCCTCAACATGAACTTAAAATCCTATCAATAACACAAATCATACAAGCGCGTAAAACATTAGATGAGCAGTTTGTATCAACAACGACATCTGCAAGAAATTTTTTATCTTCATTATTCATTTGCACTCGATTGATTTTATCAAAATCCTCGGCAGAAATACCATCTCGACGCATAACACGTTCTTTTTGAATATGAGAATCAACATCAGCAACAATAATATAATCACAATATTTATTCCATCCCATTTCAAACAACAAAGCAACATCTAAAAATAAAAGAACATCAGTTTTAGCAAATTTATGAATTACTTTTCGCAAATTTTTAGTCAGATAAGGATGAATTAAACCCTCTAAGATTTTTAATTGAGTAACATCATTAAAAACAATATTACGTAATTTTCTTTTATTAACTTCCCCGCAATCATTGACTTCAGGAAAAACACTCAATACTTGGGAAACAAAAGATTTTTTTCGATACAAACGTCTTACCCAAGCGTCGGCATCCAAAACAGGAAATCCTAAAGATTTCACTTGTTGAGCCAACGTTGTCTTACCACAGCCGATTGAACCGGTAATCGCAACAAGTTTCATAAAAAAATTCCTTATTACAAAGACTTAAAAAGTTATACACAAAAGCATTCAAACATGTGCATAAGTATGCGCTTTTAAACATTTATACAATTTAATCCTCACAATGTAAATTTTATTCTACAAAATTACCCACAAATGGCTTCCAGATTCGTTTTGAGACAACAAAAAAATTAAATTTAAAGTAATAAATTAACTTTACAAAATATGACTCGATAAAAACATTAAGATTCTATTAACTTTTAATAAAGAGGATTAATTAGATTCGTTAACAAAATACTAACAAGTCAAGAAAAAAGCCAAAAAAAGTTATCCACATAACTCACAGGCTATACAAACAACTACTAAAAAATTTAAAAATAATTGTATGGGCAAACGGGTTGTGCATAACCTTTTTTAAAAACAAACATTTGACATAAAAGTATTTAAATTTTATAAACTAAACACAATAGCATATTCTTGCTGAAAAAAATCCACGATAAAATTAAGGTTAAAAATGTATTTACAAGAACTAAAGCAAAAGTCCCCAAAAGAACTTCTGACACAAGCTGAAGAATTGGGAATAGAAGATGCATCATCCATGAGAGTACAGGATTTAATATTTGCAATTTTAAAAAAAGTAGCATCGGATGACGAAGTAATATATGGAACAGGAACAATAGAAGTTTTGCCAGACGGATTTGGTTTTTTGCGTTCAATAGAATCAAATTATTTAGCAAGTCCTGATGACATATATGTAGCACCTCAACAGGTTAAAAAATATGGTTTAAGAACCGGAGATACGGTAGATTGTGAAATCAGAGCACCAAAAGATAACGAAAGATATTTTGCCTTAACAAAAATAAATAAAATAAATGATGAAGATCCTGAAAAATCAAAACTTCGCGTCAATTTTGATAATTTAACCCCTTTGTATCCGACAGAAAAACTCAATTTTGATATAATATGCGGTGAAAAAGATTACACAACAAGAGTAATTGATTTAATAGCTCCTCAAGGAAAAGGTCAAAGAGGATTAATTGTGGCACCTCCTCGTACAGGTAAGACAGTAATGTTGCAAAATATAGCACATGCAATTGCCGAAAATCATCCTGAAGTTTATTTAATGGTTTTACTGATAGATGAACGTCCGGAAGAAGTAACGGATATGACGCGTTCCGTAAAAGGAGAAGTAATATCATCAACATTTGATGAACCGGCAGCACGACATGTTCAAGTTGCTGAAATGGTTGTTGAAAAAGCAAAACGCTTGGTTGAAACCAAAAAAGATGTTGTAATCTTATTGGATTCTATCACAAGATTGGGACGCGCCTATAATGCCGTAATTCCATCATCAGGAAAAGTTTTAACAGGTGGTGTTGATGCCAACGCCTTACAACGCCCCAAAAGACTTTTGGGAGCCGCAAGAAACGTTGAGGAAGGTGGTTCTTTAACAATAATAGCTACGGCTTTAATCGACACTGGTTCAAGAATGGATGAAGTAATTTTTGAAGAATTTAAAGGGACCGGTAATTCCGAAATAATATTGGATAGAAAACTTGTTGATAAAAGATTATTCCCAACAATAGATATAACACGTTCGGGTACTCGAAAAGAAGAACTGCTTGTTGACAGACAAACGTTATCAAAAATGTGGGTATTAAGACGAGTTTTAATGCAAATGGGAATGACAGATGGAATGGAGTTCCTTTTGGATAAATTAAAAATATCAAAAGATAATAATGATTTTTTTGCCAATATGAACAGTTAAAAAAAGAGAGGATTAATTCCTCTCTTTTTTTAGAATTTCTTGTATCCAATCATTTTTATAAGGATTGGTTTCAATTTCCTGATAAAGGATAGCCGTTACAGATTCTTCTAAATCAAAAAAGTCTTCACTGTATTCTTTCAAAGAACGGAAAAAGCTAATAACTTTTTCTTTGTCTTCATGACGTGTCGGATCAAGATTTTTAGCCAATGTAAGAACCATATCCTTAAATTGACGAGGCTTATTTGAGTGAATAAAATCCTTAAAATTTTTCTTATTTAAGATAGAATAAATATCCGGCCAACACCAAGATAAATAAGTACCTAAAATTGAAGAAAAGTAAGGATTCGCCATATCTCGAACCAAAGTAAAAAATTTAATTTCCGAACCAATGAGAATTTCAGAATAACTATTTAAGTTATTAAAAAAATCTTGAATATCAATTCTCGGATAATTAGTAACGTCTTCAGAAAAAGTTTTTCTAAAAACTTCTGTAGAAGAAAAAATAAGCTGTTCGGCACTTGATTTAATAGCAATTAAATCAGAAATATCATCCTTTTTTCCTGCTATTGCTAAAGATTCATCAGCAAATTTTTTTGCTAACAAAGCACCTTTGTAAACTTTAAAAATTTTATTATCCATAACACAATAGTAAATTAATAATTAGAAAACAAAAGATTTTTAATTAATATAATTAGCTTTGTCAAATATTAATTTTAATAAAGTTATATAAATCTTCCATGTTATAAAAGATATTGGTTATGCCAAGAGACATAACTTTGTCTAAATAGTTTTGATTTTGATAAATATCGCTTCCTAGAAAAGCTACAACATTCATGTTAGCACGAAGAGCAGCAGTCATACCTGCTAATGAATCCTCAATAACAAGGCAATTTTTAGGATTCGTTTTCATTTGTTGAGCTGCAAATAAAAACAAATCAGGTTCTGGCTTTCCCTTTTGTACATCGTCGATAGTAAAAACGAGATTATCAGAAATAAATCTATTTAATTTGACAATATCTGTTTTAAATTTTGTTTTATATCTTGTACCACCTGTAGCAACACACTGTTTAATACTTTTATCTAATAGAATATTTTCAACACCATTCATGATTGGAATTCCGAATTTTTTCATATATTCGACATCAATATTTAAAACATCTTTCCAAAATTTATCATCTGTGGGATAACCAAGTTTTTCTAAAACATCTTTTTTTGTTTTATCACTCATACCGCCAAAATATTTATTAATTGTATCAAAATCCCAATTCACTCCGAGATTATCATTAAAGAATTTCTGTCTATTGAGAAGCCAAATTTTTTCGGAGTCGGCAATGACTCCATCAAAATCCCATATTATCAATTCTAATTTGTTTTTCATTATGTAAAAATCCATTATAGTTGAAAAATAACGAGTCCGTATAAAGCCCGTAGAAAGGTATTTTAATGATTCTATGATAAATCTATTAAATAAAGATAAACAGTAGCTGTAGAGTCAAAAAATGGGCTATTTTTAAAACTTGCATAAAATTTGGATTTTTAATATAACCATTTATAACATTTATCAAGATAGGAACAAAAAATGGATAACAAGACAATTTATGCCTTATCAACGCTACTTGGAAAGTCTGGAGTTGCTGTAATCCGAATTTCAGGAAAAGATGCATTGAAAGCTGTTGAATTAATGACAGATATAGATAGCAAATGCATTAAGCCGCGATATGCCTATTTTACAGATTTAAAAGATAAAGAAGGCGGTTATAAATTAGATAAATGTTTAATATTATATTTTAAGGCTCCGCATTCATTTACGGGAGAAGATATCGTAGAACTTCAAACACATGGTTCCCGTGCTGTAATTAAAAGTGTATTGAATAATTTAAGTAAAATTTCTGATTTTCGTATGGCTGAACCGGGTGAATTTTCCAAAAGAGCGTTTTACAATCAAAAGATGGATTTAACAGAAGCAGAAGGATTAGCAGATTTAATAGATGCAGAAACAGAAGCCCAACAAAAATTTGCAATAAGACAAATGGAAGGAAGTCTAAAAAATTTATATGAAGATTGGCGAAAAGAACTTGTGAATATAATGGCTTATTTGGAAGCATATATAGATTTTCCCGATGAGGAGATACCTGAAGATACTATTATAAAAATCAATAACACTGTATTTAAACTAAGAAACGAAATAAGAAAACATCTCCAAAGCGACAATATAGGCGAAAGATTAAGAGAAGGTTTCAGAATAGTAATTATAGGAAAGCCGAATGCCGGAAAATCAAGTTTATTAAATGCATTTGCCAAGAGGGATGTTGTTATTGTTTCCGACATTGCCGGCACAACACGTGATGCAATAGACATTCATTTAAATATTAAAGGATTTCCAATTATTATAACAGATACGGCAGGAATAAGGGAAACCGAAGAAGCGATTGAAAAACAAGGTGTCGAAATTGCATATAAAAAAATAGAAGATGCTGACCTATTAATATGTTTATACGATGCTTCTGAAGGTAGTGTCCATGATTTTGATAATATAGCAGAAAAGTTCAAAGAAAAGATGGTTTTTGTTGCTAATAAATCAGATAAACTAGATAGTAAAGAAATATCTGATTTACATAGAAAGAACGAACTTCTGATATCTGCAAAAAAACAAGAAGGAATAGATAATTTATTAAATTATATAGGTAATATAATTGAAGATAGATTTACATCAAATTCGAATATATTAATAACAAGAGCGAGATATCGGGAAGCTTTAAATGAAGCATTAAAATCTTTAGATATATTCAGTTTGAATAAAGAAATAGAATTATCAGCCGAAGATATTCGATTAGCAGCAAGAGAAATAGGAAAGATAACGGGAAGAATTGAAATAGATGAAATATTAGATAAAATTTTTGGTAGTTTTTGTATTGGTAAATAAATAATAACACTGTATTTAAAGTTGTGGAAGAAAAATAATAAACGGTGTATTTAAAGTGTTTTTTATGAGGAAAAAATGGATAAAGATAATGAATTTGATGTAATTGTTGTTGGTGGAGGTCATGCCGGATGTGAAGCTTGTGCAGCATCAGCAAGAATTGGAGCAAAAACTGCACTAATTACACATAAAATATCAACAATTGGTGAAATGTCATGTAATCCAGCCATTGGTGGATTAGGGAAAGGTCATTTAGTTCGCGAAATAGATGCCCTGGATGGTTTAATGGGAAAAGTTATTGATAAGGCAGGAATTCAATTTAGAATGTTGAATGCATCCAAAGGACCAGCTGTACGAGGACCAAGAGCTCAAGCGGATAGAGAATTATATAAAAAGTATATGTTAACATCTCTTCAAAAACAAGAAAATTTAACTTTGATTGAAGCTGCCGTAGAAGGACTGATTGTTGAACAAGATAGAGTATGTGGAGTTATACTTTCAGATGGAACAAAGATCAGGTCAAAAGCAGTAGTTTTAACATCTGGAACATTTTTAAATGGAATAATGTTTACAGGTCATCAAACAACAATAGGTGGAAGAGTAAATGATGTTTCTTGCACGGGGATAACACCGTATTTAAACAGGCTTGGGCTTAAATTAGGTCGATTAAAAACAGGAACCCCTGCCCGCCTTGATAAAAATACAATAGATTGGGAAAAATTACCGAAGCAAGATGGAGATGAAAAACCAATTCCTTTTTCTTTTTTAACAAAAGAAGTTTCTCAACCGCAAATTCAATGCGCGATAACAAGAACAAATGAGAAAACACATAAAATAATAAGAGATAACTTTGAAAAATGCGCTTTATTTTCTGGACTGATTAAAGGTGTTGGACCAAGGTATTGCCCAAGTATTGAAGATAAACTTGTTAAATTTCCAGATAGGGATAGCCACCAAATATTCTTAGAACCGGAAGGATATGATTCTTCAGTTATTTATCCTAATGGAATATCGACATCTCTACCTGCAGATGTACAAGAAGAATTTATTCATACGATGGAAGGATTGGAGAATGTTAAAATATTGCGTTATGCTTATGCAATAGAGTACGATTATGTTGATCCTCAAGAGTTAAATCACAGACTGGAAATAAAAAAAGTTCCAGGATTATTTTTAGCCGGTCAAATAAATGGCACGACAGGGTATGAAGAAGCCGCAGCCCAAGGATTAATAGCAGGGATTAATGCGGCATTGACAGTTTTGAATAGAGGAGAATTCACCATTGATCGAAGTGAAGGATATATTGGTGTAATGATAGATGATTTGATAACGAAGGGCGTTGATGAACCATATAGAATGTTTACTTCTCGTTCGGAATATAGATTATTGTTAAGAGCCGATAATGCCGATATACGCTTAACCGAAAAAGGATGGAATATAGGTTGTGTAAATAAAGAAAGATACAGTGTATTTAAAGCCAAAAAGGATGCTATAGATAAATATAAAGGACTATGTTATAATTTAACGACAAAACCAAAATCCTTGGAATCTCATGGGATAAAAGTAAAAATGGATGGCACAAAAAGGACTGCTTATAACATAATGTCATACGACAATGTTTCACGTGAAACATTAAACGCTTTATGGCCCGAATTGAAAGATATACCGGATGATATATTTGAACAAATAGAAATAGAAGCAAAATATTCAGGCTATATAAAGAGGCAAGAATCAGATATTGAAGTATTTAAAAAGGATGAAAAGCTAAAAATAAAAGATAATATAGATTATAGCAAAATAGGAGGACTTTCTCGCGAAATGGTGCAAAAACTAACTAAAGTGAAACCTCTGACAATAGGAGAGGCTTCAAGAATAGCAGGAGTAACACCGGCAGCAATAACGGCAATATTGGGATATATTAAAAATGATAAAGGATAGTTTTATAACGCGAGAAGAAGCTAAAAAAATATTTGAAGAAATAATTCAAGTACGAAATAATTCATTATATTCATTTTCAGAAAATATGGAAAATAACTTTCGTAAACATAGTCAAATAGTTGGAAGTATAGCGGAAGAGATTGCAAAGAAAACAATGTATTTAAACTCTGAAAAGGCTTATATACTCGGGTTATTACATGATTGCGGAAGGATAAAAGATGAACAAGCCGAAAATACGTTTCATGGGTGGATAGGTTATTTGTATATGAATGAAAAAAATCTAACAGAAATAGCAAGAATATCTATCACTCATTGTTTTTATTATAAAGATTTTGATATGTCCCTATACCCTCAAAATAAAAAACAGCTTGAACATGCAAAAAACTATCTTAAAGATGTTGAATATGATGACTATGACAAATTACTTCAATTAGCAGATATGTTAAACGATATGGGGAAAACATGTTCGATTGAATATCGTTTTGAATCGATATCTAAAAGATACAATATTCCACAAAATAAATTAATTTCTCAAATAAAGAAATTGAATGAAATAAAGACATATTTCGATAAAAAATGTAAAGAGAATATTTACGAATTTTTGAATATAAAATAAATTTGAAAACACAGTATTTAAAATGAAAAAATACCCGAATATAAGAAATGCAGAAAAAATTTGGCGTGAAGGAATTAAGTATCGCGAATTAAATTTTGATTTTAACGAGAAAGATGTGTATATTTTTCATAGTCGAGGCGTAGCTTATTGCTGTCAAGAAATAGCTAAAAAAACAAAAGAATTAGATGAAGATAAAGCATATGTTTTAGGTTTATTGCATGACTATGGTAAACGTCAACCGGAAAAATTGACGGGTCGATTTCATGGTCAAGAAGGATATGATGTAATGAACGCAATGAGTTATCCTGATGTAGCTAGAATCTGTTTAACACATAGCTTTTATGCTCCAAATTTTAATGAAAAATATTATAAATCGTACAAACCGGAATGGTTGTCATGGGCAAAAGAAAAAATGTTGGGTATGGAATTTAATGATTATGATTACCTTGTTCAACTATGCGATATGTTTTTTGAAGATATAAATATGGTTAATATCAAAGAACGGATGAAAGGTATTGTAAAAAGATATTCTTTGACATGGGATGATATTGAAATACAATATGAGCATGTAATGAATATTAAAAAATATTTTGATAAAAAATGTAGTGAAGATATATATGAACTTTTAAATATTATTTGTTAACAGTGTATTTAAACATAAATTCAATAAGATAAATAAGGGTGATTAATATGCAAAACTTTTCTTACCACACTCATACAAATAGTTTTGGCTGTTATGATGGGCATAATACAATAGAAGAAATGATTAATGCTGCAAGAACAAAAGGTTTTTGCGAATTAGGTATATCAAACCATTTAATTTATCATCCTAATATTTATAATGGTTGTGAACAAGCAAAAAATGATAAAATGTATCATGCTGACTTTAATAAGGCACAAGACATATTTAAAAGAACAATTGATAAAATTAAGGAAGTTGCAGATAAAGAAAAATTCAAAGTTTACGCAGGTTTTGAAGTAGATTTTTTTCCTTCACTAAAATGGAGAGATTCTTTTGAGAAAATAATTACGGAAGTTAAACCGGATTATTTAATAGGCTCAACACATTTTATTAGAACAAGTGATGAAACAAAAATGTGTAATATATATTATATAAAAAGTTTAGAAGCGGCAGATGATGAGAAAGAAGAAATGCTAAAAAATTACTGGAGGAATATTATAGAAGCAATTAAAAGCAGATATTTTGATTTTATGGCACACTTAGATGTTTGTAAACTTTTTAACTTATGTTGTGAAGATAAGTGGAATTATTGGAAAGAAAAAGTAATAGAAACGTTAGATGAATACAAACAACCATTTGAATTAAATACAAGCGGATGGCGAAAAATAGGAGAACAACATCCTCATACATGGATGTTAAAGGAATTAGGGAAAAGAAATGTTCCAATAGTTATAAGTGACGACGCACACAGAACGGAACAAATAGGGGAAAATTTTGAAAAGGCAGAAGTCTTACTAAAAGACCTAAATTACAAGACAAGGTGGAAATTGGGTAAATAAGTTGAGTTTTTGATTCAAAAAACAATGTTTATGTATGTGTATTTTTAAGAAAAAATAATTAGGTGTTTATAAGTGCTTTAATTTTGTTTTAAATAAAATTGAAAATTTATATAAAGAAAGTATGAAAAATTTATTAGAAAGAAATAATGTTTCACGTGAAACATATTTAAAATTAAGAGCATATGAAGCATCGCTGGTTGAATGGCAAAAAAAGTTTAATTTAGTCAGCAATGCTTCATTAGTTGATGCTTGGGAGCGACATTTTATAGATTCGATACAGCTGTTACCTTTGATACCAGAAGATAGCTATTTAATGTATGATTTTGGTTCAGGAGCTGGGTTCCCAGGGATGGTGTTAGCTATTATTTTAAATGAAAGAACGCCGTATTTAAAAATAAAATTAATAGAGAGTACAAAAAAGAAAACGCTGTATTTAAACTATATTGCGGAACTATGTCGTTTGAGCAATGTTGAAATAATTAATGATAGAATTGAAAATATTAAACCGGAAAAGGCTGATGTAATAACATCAAGAGCAATGACCAATTTAAATAATCTTTTGGGTTACGCCGTTAAATTTTCGAGTAGAAAAACAAAATGCATATTTCCTAAAGGTCAAAAATATGCCGAAGAGATAGCCGAAGCTGAAAAAAAATGGAAATTTGAATATGAGTTAATAAACAGTGAAACAAGTGAAGAAGGTAAAATAATAACGATTACAAATTTAGAAAAGAAAGGAAAATAAAATGCCAAGAATAATTGCCATAGCAAATCGTAAGGGTGGTGTTGGAAAGACAACAACAACGGTAAATGTTGCAACGGCAATGGCTGCAACAGGAAAAAAGGTTTTGGTAATTGATTTAGATCCTCAAGGAAATGCCACAACCTCAATGGGAATAAATAAAAAAGGAAGAATGGCATCATCATACGAGGTTTTATTAGGTGAAAAAACAGTATCAGAAGCAATTGTCTGGACTGAAATTCCAAATTTTTCGATAGTACCTTCATCAGCAGACTTAGCAGGAGCTGAAGTTGAACTTGTAGATATAGAAAACAGAGAGTTTGCATTAAAGAAAGCAATAGAAAAAAGTGCTGTAAATTATGATTATGTTTTGATAGATTGTCCGCCATCATTAAGTTTGGTAACAATAAATGCATTGGTAGCGGCAAATGCTGTTATAGTTCCTTTGCAATGTGAATTTTTAGCTTTGGAAGGAATAACCGATTTAATAAGAAACATAAATTTAATCAAAAAGAAATTTAATCCAGGTCTAGAGTTACAGGGCGTTGTTTTAACAATGTACGATAAGAGAAATAATTTAAGTCAGATGGTAGAAGATGATGTAAGAAATTTCTTTGGAAAAAAAGTTTATCAGACGGTTATTCCCAGAAATGTAAGAATATCAGAAGCGCCATCTCATGGTAAACCCGTACTGCTTTATGACTTTAAATGTTCAGGATCTCAAGCCTACATAAGTTTAACAGGTGAAGTTTTGAAAAGAGAAAAGGAATTAATCGCATGTTAGAAGAAATAGCAAAAGAAAAAGATATGCATTTAGATAACGACAGTCATAATAACGGTAAAAGAAAGAGTCTGGGAAGAGGGTTAGGTGCACTTTTAGGAGATGAAGGACTTGATTTAGATGATTTTTCACCAAAAGAACAAAGTGAAGAAAATCACCATACAAATAAAGCAGATATACAATTAATAGACATAAGTCCTTTTCAACCCCGTACTGAATTTGATGAGGAAGGATTACAAGCCTTAGCCGATTCGATAAAGGAAAAAGGTGTTCTTCAACCTTTGTTAGTTCGTAAAAATAAAGAGAGATATGAATTAATAGCCGGAGAAAGACGGTTAAGAGCATCAAAGATAGCAGGGCTGAAAGAAGTTCCGATAATTGTCAAAGAAATGAGTGACCAAGAAGTTTTGGAAGTTGCTCTTGTTGAAAATTTACTTCGTGAAAATTTATCAGCAATAGAAGAAGCAGAAGGATTACAAAGACTGATAAATGAATTTTCGCACACACAAGAAGCCTTATCAAAAATAATCGGAAAATCACGCAGCCATATTGCGAATACATTAAGATTATTAGATTTACCGGAAGTTGTTAAAAACTTGGTAAAAGAAGGAAAACTATCGGCAGGTCATGCGCGAAATTTGGTTGGATTGGAAAATGCTGAAGAAATTGCACAAATTATAATAAAAAAAGATTTGAATGTAAGGCAAGTTGAGGATTTAATCAGCAAAATAAAAAAGGGTCAAACAGAAACAAAAGAAACAAAAACAATTAACCCAGATATATTAGATATCGAAAAATCTTTAAACAAAACTTTGGGCTTAAGGATAAAAATAAATCAAGGAAAGCAAGGAAGTGGAAAAGTTATACTTCAATATGCATCAATAGCAGAATT
This sequence comes from uncultured Alphaproteobacteria bacterium, assembly GCA_944390275.1. Taxonomy (GTDB): domain Bacteria; phylum Pseudomonadota; class Alphaproteobacteria; order RF32; family CAG-239; genus HGM16780. Next base: position 215,337 of record CALXPL010000001.1, on the reverse strand, counting down.
AGATATGATAATAGATTTATTGGAGCAAAAAAGAAAAAATCCACAAACAATTGCATTAAAAACACAGGAAGAAGAACCCAAAAAAGAAGAAAAATTTACCATGAAAATAATAGATTAAATAAAGCCGCGATTTGCGGCTTTATTTTTTGCTGAAGATAATTGAATTGACCGTAAAAATAAATTTTGTTAAATATAAAATATTCTAACAATTAAATGAGGTGTTAAATGAAGAAACAAACGGCTCAACTTTTATGCTGCTGGATTCCACTAAAAAAAACAAGGAAAAGAGCTATTGCTTCGTTAAAAGAATTTAATTGGAATAAAATAAAATCAAACTATAAAAAATATAATCATTATTACGAAGATTTTTTGAAACATAAAATACAAGAAAAAAGTGTTTTAATTGCAGAGCCAAATAATTATCACGGAGAAATTATTCCTGGTTTTGTAAAATATTGGCAAGACTTAGGATATCATGTGGATGTTCTGATGCGCATAGGTAATTATGAAGAAAATCCTTTTGCTCTATTTGGCAAAGAGGAGCTTCCGGATATATATCCTCTGCAAAAATGGAGAATTATATCAATATTAAAAAATCAAATTATAAAACAATATGATTTTACCTTTATTTCATCATTTGATTATCAAGAAACAAAAGAAAGATACTTTGACTATCTTGGGTATGAACCCCAAAGTAGGTATGGGTGCTTTGGTATCTATCATAATTGTCAAAACATAGTACCCTATAAAGAACAAGAAAAATATTTAGGAAAAAGATTATTTGTTCTCAATGAGTTTCCTTTAGCCGAAGGTAAGGCTAAGTTACTGTGCCCAATATATTTTGGCAAAAGAGAGAATCATAGTAAAAGTGATAAAACGCAGTTTGTAATGATAGGACGTCTATCTCCAAATACAAGGAATTGTAATCAATTAATCGATTCGATAGAAAAACTGATTTCGGAAGGAATAGATAATTTTGAAGTTAAAGTAATTGGTTCTGGCGGAATGGAAATACCGGAACATTTGAAAAAACACATAAAGAAATTAGGACGATTAAATTTCAAAGATATGTATCAGAACTGTATGGAGAGTGACTTTTTACTAGCGCTATTGGATCCGGAAAGCCCGCAGCAAGAAAGTTACAAAAAAGGAACAACAACGGGGTCAAAACAACTGTCATTGGGATTAGCAACACCAATGTTAATCGAAAAAACGTTTGCAGATGTTTATGGTTTTAGCGAAAAGGATTCAATAATTTATCAAGGAAATAAATTATATGAAGCAATGAAAAAAGCCATAGAAATGGATAAAAAGAATTATGCCGAAATGATAAAAAATTTAGAACTTCATCAAGATAAAGTTTATAAAAAGTCATTAAGAAACTTATCAGAAACAATACAAGCAATAAGGGAAGGAAAATAAATGAACAAATCAATTCCCATAGCGTTTAGTTTTGATGAAAATTTTAAATTACCGGCATGGATTGCAATAAAATCGTTAATAGATAATGCTTCCCGACAAACATTTTATCAAATTTATATTTTATATTCGAATTTAAGTGAAGAAACGAAAAAAGATTTTGCAAATTTAGCAAATTCTCACGCAGCAATAAATTTTCTGCAAATAGATAATCAAAGATTTTCAAAAGCTCCCAAATCGACAGCATGGCCATATGAAGTCTATTATCGTTTAATTATTCCAGAATTAATACCGGAGTATGATAAGGTAATATATTCCGACGTAGATGTGATGTTCAAAGGTGATTTGAGCAATCTTTATGGGCAAAATCTAACAAATTATCAAATAGGAGCTGTTGCCGCGGAAAGAACAGATGAAATAAACGGAATTCATCAACATTTTCCTGCTTATAAAGGAAATTATATTTATTTTTCAGGACTGATAGTTTTTAATAACAAAAAGTGTAAGGAAGACAATATCATTGAACGCTTTTTTGATAATATGAAAAAGTACAGAGAAAAATTAAAGATGTTTGACTTAGAGGTGATGAATTTATCTTGTAATAAAATTAAACCTCTGGGTTTTGAGTATTGCGTTTTAGAAAATATTTATTATGGGAAATATCAACAGACACAGGAATATCAATTTTTGAAAAATGTTTACTCTGATGCAGAGATTGATGCCGCAATAGAAAAACCGATAATAGTTCATTATGCCGGGAATATCATTAAAATGTGGAAGAAGTTAAAACCGGAAAAGGATTATTTTGAATATATAAAGCAATCACCATATTTTGGTGAATATCAAATTAAACAAAGAAAAAAGAAACTTCTGCGCTGTTTAAATCCGATATGGTATCTTTTAAGTCGAATAACACCGATAAAGAGCTATAGGAAAAAGTTTCGAAATATACTAAGAGGAAATTTTTAAAGAAGCCATGTCATATAGATTAAAAAAATTTTTAATTAACATGATTCCGATAAAGTCATTAAGACGTAAATTAAGGAATAAAAATCAGCATTATTTTATGTTTCAGGAGCAATATTCCGAATGTCATATTAGCAGAGAAGCGATATTGCATAGTCCAGAAAATATAAAAATGGGAAAAAATGTTTATATAGGTAAGGGGGTAAAAATTTTTGCCGAAGGAGGAATAACCATAGAGGATAATGCTACTTTTGCCGCAGATATAACCGTTTTGACCACAAGTCATAATTTTAAACACGCTCAAGCACTTCCCTTTGATAAAATTGGATATTTGGAAGAAGTCTATATAGGAAAGAATGTTTGGATTGGAGCGCAAAGTTTTATTTTATCGGGAGTTAAGATAGAAGAAGGGGCGATTGTAGCCGCCGGAAGCGTTGTAACAAAATCGATTCCTTCATGTGCAATAGTTGGAGGAAATCCCGCGAAAATAATTGGATGGCGAGATAAAGCAGAATATAATAAGTTAGAAAGAGCAAAGAAATATTTTTACTGTGATGGAATAGAATGGCAAAGAAAAAAGGGATTTAAAAAATATCTTGAAGAGTAGGTAAGAATATTTTTACAAAACTAGGTTATTTTAAATAAAAAAACTAAAGGAAAGAAGATATGTTTTTTCTGAAAAAAGTAATTTTAGGAATAGCCGCATTTGTATTTATATTATGGGGAGGAGCCGGAACCCAAAGCAATAATATTTTAATACAAGGCGGAGGCTTTATCGGATTAATTATCGGATTGGTCATTTTATACATTTTTACAAAAATGGCCTGGCGAGCAATGGGATGTTTACCGTCATTTTTAATTTTTAGCGGAATAGTTTGTTTTATCATTTATGCAATAGGCGGTTTTAACAACGGATTTACAAATATCGGAAGAAACATTAAGACATTTATGGGGCAAAATTCATCAACAGATTCACAAGGAAATTCTCAAGGTGCATTAATGCTTGAGGATATTCCGACAGAAAATTTTGCGGATAATGCAAATTACCGAGAAGAGTATTCCGATAGGAATCAAGAATCATCGGAACCTAATGCATTTCAACGATTTGTAAATACAGTAACAGGAAATGAAGATAAAAATAATCAACCTTTAAATCCCGAAAATTTTCCGGCAATTTATGGGAAAGCTAAAGTAATAAACGGAGATACTTTAAAAATAAATGGATATTATTTGCGCTTATATGGGATAGATGCACCTGAAAGTAATCAGACATGCGCCGGAAGTCAAGGTCGCTCTTATCGTTGTGGAGAAGAGGCCGAAAAATGGCTACGGAGTTGGATAGAAGATAACGTTATAGAATGCCGAGTTATGCAACAAGACGAAAATGGAAATATGGTTGGCACATGTTCTTTGGGAGCATATGATTTGGGTGCCGCGATAGTTAATGCCGGCTGGGCAGTTGCGTATTTAAAATATACAGATATATATTATCCTTATGAAGAAAACGCACGAAACAATCGAGTAGGTTTATGGCAGGGACAATTTTATATGCCTTGGGATTGGCGTTTAATGCAGGCTCAAAAACCAAAAATAAAAATAATCAAACAAAAAAAATCAAGAAAAAAGAGTTTGTTAGATGTCTAAAACGATAACATTGTACAGTCATTCGGAAAGAGAAACACAAGAAATCGGAAAAAAAATTGCGCATATGGCCCGCAAAGGAGATTGTTTTGCTTTGTATGGTACCTTAGGTATGGGAAAAAGTGTCTTGGCAAGAGCTTTTGTGCAAGAACTTCTATCGACCACAGACGAAGTTCCCAGTCCTACATTTACTCTGGTGCAAATGTATGATGCTGATGATTTTACAATATACCACTTTGATTTGTACCGTTTGAAATCTCCGGAAGAAATATTCGAATTGGGAATGGAAGAGGCTTTATATGAGGGGGTAAGTTTAATAGAATGGCCGGAAAAAATGGGCGGATATTTACCTAAAAAAGCAATTTGCATACAAATAAGTCCCGAAAAGGACAGTCGTAAGATTGAAATAACGACTTCATCAGAAGAGGGTATGAAGAGAATAGAGGAAAGTTTTTTATAATGATGAATATACATACAACATGCATAGCCATTAAAGGAAAGGGGGTTTTAATTTTTGGAGCTCCGGGAAGTGGAAAATCGGATTTGGCATTGCGTTGTATTTTAAATAAAAAAGCGATATTAGTCGCAGATGATAGAACAAATATTGATATTTCATCAGGTAAAATTATTGCATCTTGCCCGGAAAATATAAAAGGACTTTTGGAAGTAAGAGGTGTCGGCATACAAAAGATGCAAACGACAGATTCATGTGAAATAAAATTAGCGATAGAACTTGTAAAGAGTTATACGGATATAGAAAGATTGCCGGAACCAAGTTATTATAAAATTGGAGAAATTAAAATTCCGCTTTTAAAACTATATGCATTTGAGCCATCAGCCGTTGATAAGATTGTTATAAAATTAGAGAGTTTTATTGATTAATTAGGGGGATTACCCTAAAATGAAAAAAATTTAGTAACAAGGGGTTATATATCTATGGAAAATAGACTTCAAAGTTTTTTACGCGCATTAGGGAAACCGATGGTAACCTTCTTTATGCGTTTGGGTAATTTGACAATGTTTATTGGGCAATCATTGTACCACTGCGTAACACCGCCATTTTATTTTAAATTGTTAGGACGACAATTTTTGGATATTGGTTTTTATTCTTTACCGGTTGTTGGCTTGACCACAGTTTTCGCCGGAATGGTTATTGCCTTGCAAAGTTATACCGGATTCGCTCGTTTTGGTGCGGAAAGTGCTGTTGCTTCAGTTGTTTTAATTTCTGTAACAAGAGAATTAGCACCGGTATTATCGGGTTTAATGGTTGCCGGAAGAATAGGTGCAGCAATGGCCGCAGAAATAGGAACCATGAGAGTAACGGAACAAATTGACGCGTTAAGAACGTTATCGACAAATCCGTTTAAATATTTAGTAGCTCCAAGAATAATAGCCGGAGTTATTGTTTTACCGATACTCGTTTTTATTGGTGACATTATTGGAATTTTTGGCGGATATGTTATAGGTGTTTATAAATTAGATTTCAATGCGGCTAACTATATAAATTCAACACTGCAAGATATGGAAACTTTAGATATTGTATCTGGTTTGGTTAAAGCGGCAGTCTTTGGTTTTATAATTACGTTAATGGGCTGTTATAATGGTTATAAATCACGAGGCGGAGCTCAAGGTGTTGGTGAGGCGACAACCAATGCCGTTGTTTCAGCATCAATATTAATTTTAATCTTCAACTACATAATTACAGAGCTGTTTTTTGCAAAATAACGGAGAGAAACAATGGAAGAAATAAAAATTAAAATAAGCAATCTTCATAAGTCATTTGGCAAAAAAGTAGTTCTAGATGGAGTCGATTTGGAAATAAATAAGGGAGAATCTTTAGTTGTAATTGGTGGTTCCGGTACAGGTAAATCTGTTTTAATCAAGTGTATTCAAGGATTATTGGAGCCGGACAAGGGATCGATTCAAATTGATGGTGAAGAAACCATAGGCGTTGATGAAGAAGAACAAAATCGGTTACATTCAAAAATGGGAATGTTGTTTCAAGGGGGAGCCTTATTTGACAGCTTGCGGGTATGGGAAAATGTTGCTTTTGGACTAATAGAAAATCAAAAAATGCCTAGAAAAGAAGCCAAAACGGAAGCGATAAGGGTTTTAAGACAAGTTGGCTTGGCTCCAGATGTCGCCGATTCTTATCCGAGCGAATTATCTGGAGGAATGCAGAAAAGAGTAAGTTTAGCGCGAGCAATTGCAACAAAACCTGAAATCATCTTTTTTGATGAACCGACAACGGGATTAGATCCGATTATGGCAGATGTAATCAATGATTTAATTATAGAATCAGCCAAAGGATTAGGGGCAACCGCACTAACAATTACACATGATATGGCGTCTGCGCGTAAAATTGCTGACAGAATTGCTATGTTATATAAAGGCAAAATAATATGGCAAGGAAGCGTAAAAGAATTAGATAAAACAGATAATGAATATGTTCGCCAGTTTATAAATGGAAGCTCACAAGGTCCGATAAAAGTGGAGATATAACAGTGAGTAAAAAGGGAAGCGAGTTTGTCTGCCAAAGCTGTGGTGCTGTCTATGCAAAGTGGCAAGGAAAATGCGATGCTTGCGGAGAATGGAATAGTATTATAGAAGAAAAAAAAGGCGGAGACGGTTTTTCAAATATCTCGACGCAAAAAAAAGGAAAAATGATTGATTTTGTGTCTTTATCTGGAGAAGAAAAGGCAATAAATAGGATTCAAACAGGAATCAAAGAACTGGATAGGGTTGCCGGAGGAGGATTAGTTCCCGGATCCGTAATTCTTGTTGGAGGAGACCCCGGGATAGGAAAATCAACGTTGTTGTTACAAGTATCAGCGAGTGTTTCAAATTTAGATGGAAATCCAGAATGTTACTATATTTCAGGAGAAGAAGCCATTGATCAGGTTCGTATAAGAGCTAAGCGATTAAAACTAGAACAGTCACCGGTACATTTAGCAAGTGCTACAGAAATAAAAGATATTATAGCAACACTGGAAAAGTCCAAGGCTTCAGTAGTAATTATTGATTCAATTCAGACAATGTACTTAGATGAAGTTGAATCGACACCGGGAAGTGTTGCTCAGGTAAGAGCCTGTGCCTATGAATTAATAAAATTGGCAAAGAAAAAAGGCTTTGTTCTATTTTTAGTAGGACATGTAACTAAACAAGGCTCAATAGCAGGTCCGAGAGTACTAGAACATATGGTTGATACGGTATTATACTTTGAAGGCGAAAGAGGACATCATTTTCGCATATTAAGAGCCGTAAAGAACCGTTATGGAGCCACCGATGAAATAGGTGTTTTTGAAATGCAAGATCAGGGGCTGATGGAAGTAGAAAATCCATCGGCGCTATTTTTAGCAGAAAGACAAGGAAATATATCTGGTTCGTGTGTTTTTGCCGGAATAGAAGGGTCTCGTCCGGTTTTAGTAGAAATACAGGCATTGGTATGTCCCACAAGCTATGCTAGCCCTAAACGAGCCGTCGTTGGTTGGGATTCCAACAGACTGTCAATGGTATTAGCCGTTTTAGAAGCACGCTGCGGAATGAATTTAAGCTCTCAAGACATCTATTTAAATATAGCCGGAGGTTTGAAAATTTCAGAACCGGCAGCCGATTTAGCCGTGGCGATGGCTGTTATATCCTCAATGACAAACAAACCGTTGCCATCTGATACGGTAATCTTTGGAGAAATAGGATTGTCTGGCGAGATAAGAGCTGTCAGTCAACCTAATTCAAGATTAAAAGAAGCAAATAAGTTAGGGTTTAAGAGTGCAATTCTGCCGGCAAACATTGGAGCAAAAGAGAAAAAAACAAATAGAGTCGATTTAGCCATACATGAAATAGGAAATGTGCAAAGACTAATAAATTGGTTTAGTTAAGGAAAAAAAGATGCAGTTAAATAATTTAGATGTCATTATTTTAATAATTGTCGGAATTTCAGCCTTAATAGCTTTGAGCCGAGGATTGGTGAAAGAAGTTTTATCAATAGTTGGATGGGTATTGGGATGTGCCGCAATAATTTATCTCTTACCAATATTAAATCCAATTACGGAAATTTATGTAAAAAGCGGAACAATGGCAGGAATATTGACATCCATTGTTATTTTGATTGTATTTCTTGTTTTCTGGATTTTAATGACAGGAAGAATCGTTAGTAAAATAAGATCAAGTAAATTGAGTAATTTAGATAGAATGCTCGGTCTTTTTTTTGGAGTTGTTCGTGCATGCTTTTTAATCATATTATTGAATATATTAATAAGTTGGATTGTTCCCAAAGAGAAACAATCAGACGCATTTAAAGAATCTCGCTATTTTAATTTAGCCGGAGAATTTGCTGAACCGATAGAAAATTTAATTCCGGAAGCGACATTAGACAATATACGAAGTAAAACACAAAATTCAAAAATTCTAAAAGAAGAAAATGAGAAAGATGAAACGGAAGTTGAAGAAGTAAATTTAGAAGAAAAGAGCAAGGAAGAAGTTAAAAATAAAGAAAATACGGAATTATTTGAAAAATTGGCAAAACCACGCATTGAAAGTAAAAAGAAAAAAGTTCATACAAAGTCCAAAAAAGAATTTGAAGGATACAATAGTAACGAACGAGCGAACATGGACAGATTGATAGAGAATATTGAATAACAAAATAAAAAGGGAAGTTTAAGATTAAACTTCCCTTTTAAACATTCAAATAATTTAACTAGTGATTAAAATCTTGCGTAGAAATATTAAACTTCTTTCGAATAGCTTTTCTATACTTTTTTACAGGAATTAAGCAACAAAGAGTATTAATAAATATTCGTTTCAAGAACAGAATTTTTTTATGAATTTTGGAAAAAAACACATTTTTTTGAGATGAGAGTTTTCTATTTTTAAGTATTTGAGAAAATTCTTCTTTCTTATCGGAATATTGATTTGTCGCATTATCAAATTCTAATTTAGCAAAAGTAAGATGATTGTTTAATTCTTTAATTTCCAAATTTTTATAAGTTTTTTTCAAATCAATAACAATCAAATCAATAATTTTATCAGGAAAACGGTTTTGCAATATTTTAAGGGCTTCCAGAGCGTCATTTTCAGTAACCAGCTCGTTGCTTGTATTAACAAATAAAATGCTTTTTGCATTATTAATACGCTCATATAAACGGTCGATACGTCGCTTAAACATATCATTAGCTTTAGAACAGGCATCCTCAAAAGGAAGATCCTTTTCAATGCAGTGATAAAAAAGAAAGTGTTCAGGATATTGAATATAGGGAAGGTGATTTCCATTTTCACCATCAACTCTTTTCAAATCATTTGGTCGAAAGAAATCAACAAAATTGTTTGCAAGTAAATTTGCTGGAAAGCGAATATTGTCAAAGCCAACCCAATCAAAAGGATAAGATTCAAGTTGAAGATTGTTGTGACGAAGATGAAAAGAAGCAGAACAAAAGTTTCCTAAAGGAATGACGACATCATATTTTTTCATTTATAAAACCTTTCTTGAATTTAGAGCTAATTGAATTGTTCCTTCATCCATGTAATCTAATTCGGCTCCCATAGGAATTCCTTGCGCAAGGGTTGTTATTTTAATATTATAAGACTTAAGTCGTTGCAAAATGTAATTCGTTGTAATCTGACCATCAATAGTTGCAGGAAGGGCTAAAATAATTTCAGAAATATTTTCTTTTTCAAGTCTAGAAAAAAGCGATTCTAAATTTAAATCTTCTGCTGATATTCCATCAATAGCAGAAAGGATTCCGCCAAGAACATGATATTTACCTTTAAATAAAGAAATTCTTTCCATAGCCCACAAATCGGCAACATCTTGAACAACACATAAGACAGAGGAATCCCTACTGGATGACGAGCAAATAGAGCAGGGAGATAGGGTATCATAATTTCCGCAAACTTCACATGTTTTAATATTCTCAGCGACGTTGTTAAGAGCATCAATAAGTGGGAAGAAGAGAGTTTCCCTCTTTTTTAAGAGTTGTAAAACAATTCTTCTGGCAGAACGTGTTCCTAATGATGGAAGTTTTGCAATAATTTTTATGAGTTTTTCAATATCATTACCAACCACGGCAAACCTCTAAAAAGGAAGTTTTAACCCTGGGATATTGAGTCCGCCAGTAGCATCCTTCATGCTTTGATTCATAAGGTTATCAATTTTTGTTTTAGCATCATTGGATGCCGCAATAATTAAATCTTCCAAAATATCAATTTCATCGGGAATAATGAGCGACTTATCCAATTCAATTTTTTTCATTTCAAATTTTCCATTCATGGTAACACGTACCATACCGCCGCCACTAACACCAATAACTTCTTGCATTGCAATTTTGTCTTGCATTTCTTCCATTTTTTTCTGCATGGCTTGAGCTTGTTTCATAATACCTTGAATATTAAGCATAAATTTAATCCTCTTCATCAATAAAATCATTTTCAGTATTTGCCGAAGCAAAAGAACTGTCATCATTATCACTGTTTTCAGTTATTTTACGAGTTAATGTTTCGATTTTTGCACCTTTAAATTCATTTAAAATTGCTTTTACAAGGGGGAATTCCATTATATTTCGTTTATCTTCTTCAGATTTTCTATTTTCAAGTTGAGCAAGAGTTTGTCCTACTTTTCCTTTAACAATATCAATTTTCCAATTTATTCCTGTAGCTTCAGCAAGAATTTTGTGCAGAGATAAGATAAAATCGTTATTAATTTTTTCAGAAAGTGTAAGTTTCATAAAGCCGTTTTCAAAATTTTCAAGAGATAAATCGTTTTTGAAAGAATAAAGAACTAAAAGTTTTTTAGTTTCTTCAAGGTAGTGAAGGAAATCATCAACTGAATTAAATTTTCGAAAATTAGAATTTTCTTGAGATGGTGATGCTGAAACAGCCTTTGTTTGATTTTGACTTAATAAAGGTTTTGAACTTTCAAAATGCGCTGGTGGAGCTACGAAATTAGAGTTTTTTTTTATGTCATTTAAAATCTCAAATGGCGAAGGGAGGTGAGCAGCATAAGCAATTCGAATCAAAATCATTTCAAGGGCATCAATTTGCACTGGTGCAATTTGCAGCTCTGAAATACCTTTAATCATCATTTGCCATATCTTAGATAAGATAGCAATAGATACTTTTTCTGACATAGTTTTTGCAAAAGATTTCTCTTCCTCAGAAACATCTGGTTCATTAACAGCTTGAGGAATAATTTTAATTTTAGCGACAAAATGCGTAATATTAATTAAATCTTGTAAAATAGTAATGGGATTCGCACCGTTTTTATATTGAGAAAGCAAAGATTCCAAGACTTTTTCAATATTTCCATCAACCAAAAACTCAAAAAGTTCAAAGTTTTGGGTTCTGTCGGCTAAGCCAATCATATTTTTAACAATATCAAGTTTGATATTTCCGCTTCCTAAAGAAATTGCCTGATCAAGAAGAGAAGTAGCATCACGAGCAGAACCATCGGCAGCTCGAGCAAGAAGTTGTAAAGCGTCTTCATCTGCGGATAAATTTTCACATTGAATGATTTTATGATACATTTTCATAAGCTCATCAATTTTTAATCTTTGCAAGTCAAAACGTTGACAACGAGACAAAATAGTAACAGGAACTTTGCGGATTTCTGTCGTAGCAAATATAAATTTTACATGAGAAGGAGGTTCTTCCAAAGTTTTTAACAGAGCATTAAAGGCATTTTTGGAAAGCATATGAACTTCATCAATGATATAAATTTTGTAACGAGCGTTTGTTGGTTTATAACGAACGCCATCCAAAATTTCGCGAATATCATCGACGCCCGTGCGAGAAGCAGCATCAAGTTCCATAACATCAATATGACGCCCCGCGGTAATTGCTTTACAATTTTCACAAACGCCGCAAGGATGAACAGTAGGGCCGCCCTTACCATCAACACCGGTACAATTAAGAGCTTTTGCAATAATTCGTGCAGTAGAAGTTTTACCGACGCCACGGATTCCCGTTAAAATGTAAGCATGGTGAATTCTGTTATTGTTTATGGCATTAGTTAAAGTTTGCACCAAAGCATCTTGGCCGAGCAAATCATCAAAAGTTTGAGGACGATATTTGCGAGCTAAAATGACATAAGGATCATTGGTAAAATTTTCGTCAGCCATAAAACCTACTTTAAAAAGAGAGTTAAAGGAGGAGAAACATTGACCTTGAATAATTCGTTACGGCTGCTTTCTTCCGAACCTGACCGGATTGGCGAACAGACAACCCAATGTTCTCCATCAATAATATCGCAAAGAGGATAACCTTTTTCCTGAAAAAAATCAAGAGCTAGATGATAGAAAATTTAAGGAATAACGACATTGAGTTCACGCAATGTTTTTCGAATGATTTCCATTTCTTCTTCAGAAGAATTTTGATTATTTATTTGATATTGGTATTGGTTATCAAGAACTTTTCCAAAAATAGCAATTTGAGCATCATTTGTATTTTTTCCAAAGATACGGGGAGCTTGAAAATCATCAGAATCAAAAAATTCATCATTGATTATATTATCAGGAAGATTTTTAGAGAATTTTTTAGGAGCCGGATTGATAACTTTGTCTCCGTTTTCTGTAATCTCCACAATATCTAAACTATGCTCATTTTTTCCGTTATAGAACAAGCGGAACATACCATTAATTCCGACATAACCTTCAGGGGCGGTAAGGTCATAATTAAGGTTATTATTTTTTTTATCAGAAAGGGAAGAAGATAAAGCAACGGCATCATAGGCAAGAGAAAAGATACTATAAGGTTTTTCACCGAAGATTTCAGAATATTTGTTTGAAAAATATTCACTATGTACACGAGATAAAGCAGGATACCAAGCACCTTTAGCCATAGTTTCTTTGGTTAGGTCAGTATTTTCCCAAACGGAAGTTCCAAGAAATTGTACTTTAGGAGCATAGACATCGTAATAACCAAACATTGCAAAAGCCGATTTAAGACGAGAACCGGATTCAGAAATTAAGACAGCATCAAAATCAACATCGCCGAGAGCTTGGATTCTATCCAAACGTTTCAAAGCCTTTTGAGCATTAACACTTCCATTTTTTGCCGGATTAGCTAAAAGACCTTTTACACGTCTTAATCTACCGTTTCTGATTTTATAATCGGTTAAACTTTTTACGGATTCGGTAAAATCAGTAGTATCAGGTTTATAAAAGGCAATGCGGGTTACTTTAGCATTATTTTTTTGTGCAGCCACAATTGCCGCTTTGGCAATAGCGATTCCCGTTTTGTTATCAGGAAGGAGCAATGCAAATTTAGAACGATTATGTTCTGCGGCATAAGTAATAATTCGGTTAATTTGGTTATCAATTAACAATCCTAAAGAATAAACTTGAGGTTCTAAAACATTTTCATCAGTTGAAAAAGCTAAAACAGGAACATTTTTGTAAGTTGTTTCATTTTTGATAGCTTTAACGGAATTACTCATTAAAGGACCAATAATTAAGCGAGCATTTTGATCAATAGCATTTTCAGCGGCGACACGAGCCCCGCTTGAGGAACTTTGAGTATCATAGAACTGAAGAATAAGGTTATCATTTTTAACATCATCAAGCGCCATTAAGGCTGCATTTTTAAGTCCCTGACCATATTTAGCCGCTTCTCCGCTTAAAGGAAGCAACATTCCGACACGAAAATTGCCATCATCGACAATATCACGATTCATAAGACTAATACTGTCAGATAAGTCCTCTTGATTATATAAAGAGTTATTATAACCGGTAATGGGTTGATTATTAGTTCCAGAAGAACTGCATCCAGCTAAAAAGGTCGCGATAAAGAAAAAAAGAGAAATTTTTAACACTTGCATTTTATCCTAAAAAATATAAACCTAATACTATAGATGCAGGTAGGATATATCATAAAAATTAACATAAGATAAAAAAGTAAAGAATAAACATGAAAACAGGATTATACATTGTCGCAACGCCAATAGGGAATATAAAAGATATTTCACAACGAGGCAAAGAAACACTTAGTGAAGCAGAGGTTATTGCTTGTGAAGACACGCGAATAAGCAAAAAATTGTTATCCTTGTTGGGAATAGATTTAAAGAAAAAATATATCACGCTTCATGACCATAATGAAGGAGAACACCTAAAACAAATCATATCAGATATAAAAGAAGGAAAAAGCGTTGCCTTAATTAGTGATGCCGGATCACCGTTAATATCAGACCCAGGGTATAAATTAATCAAAGAATGCCGCCGACAAAATATATATGTAACGACAATTCCGGGATGTTGTGCTTTGATATGTGCCTTACAACTATCAGGAATGCCGACAAATAGTTTTATGTTTTCAGGATTTGTTCCGAATAAAGATAAAGCGAAAAAGGATGCTTTTCAAACGGTAAAGGAGCTAAAAACAACAATAATTTTTTATGAAACAGCGACGCGTATAATAAAAACATTGCAGGCAGCAAAAGAAATTTTTGCCGAAAGAGAAATAGCAGTAGTTCGCGAAATAAGCAAAGTTTATGAAGAATGTTTAAATGGTACGGCGGAAGAATTAATAAATCATTTTAATCAACAAGAACCGAAAGGAGAAATGGTTTTAATAATAGCACCACCGATAGAAAAAGAAAAAAAATATAAAAAGGAAGAAATAGTAGAAAAGTTGAAAGACGCGTTAAGAAGAATGAGTTTAAAATCAGCAGTAAGCATAGTTACAGAAGAAACAAAATATAATAAAAAAGAAATTTATGAATTAGCATTAAAAATAAAAGATGAAAAATAATATTTCAGGAAAATTAGCCGAATTGATAGCGAGAATATTGTTTCGACTAAAAGGATACCGTATTCTAGAAACAAACTACATAACAGGCAAAGGAACAAAAGCCGGAGAAATTGATTTTATCGCGCAAAAATTTTCAACATTGGTATTTGTAGAGGTAAAAAAGAGAAAAGACATAGAAACGGCACTTTATGCAATAAAGGATTCTCAACAAAAAAGAATAATGAGAGCAGCAGAAAATTTTATTGCTAAACATAAAAAGTATGCAAGCTATGATGTAAGATTTGATGCTGTTTTAATAAGTTTTCCTTTGACAATAAAACACATAGAAAACGCTTTTAATCTTGATTATTAATTTGGGAAACAAGATTTTGAGCTTGAGCAAACAAATCATTGAAGCTCAAAGAAAAATTGTTTTCAATCCAAAAATTTTCGAGTTGTTGTAAAACATCACTAATATGGTGATGATTAAGAATTCCGGCATCAATAATATCTTTTCCTTTAAGAGGAAAAATAGGAATATCCAGATTATCAATCTGACGTAAAATATCTTGAAAATGTGAGGATTCTTTTAAATTTAGGGATACTAAAATTAAAAATTTATTGAAACAAAATTCACGACCGTGAAGATAAAGTAATTTTCGCAAAGAATTTACATTTTCAAAATCTGGAAGAGTAACATCCGAATATGTAGCCCAATCAATAAACAAATCTCTATTTTTTTTGCTGAATTTTAAACGAGAAGAGAGATTTTGAGCTAAAGAAACATCAGGATTATATAAAATAAAGAACCTTCTGTAAAAATTAGTAGGGATATTGTATTTTTTTACCAAGTTGATAAGAAATTGCAAATTTTGAAAATTTTTAATTTCAGGTAAAAAATAAGATAATATATCATTATCAAACATAATTTTTAAAGTTTTAGCAGCATTATCAGTCATAATAATTTTCTGAAGTTCATCGCGTATTCTTTCAAGAGAAAGAGAACGAAGACCATCCTTATTTTCAATACAGGCTTTTAATGCTTTAGAATCAATATCAGTTTTTCCAAAAATGGAATAAAAGCGGAAAAAACGTAAAATGCGTAGATAATCTTCCTTAATACGTTGTCCGGCATTGCCAATAAACCGGACGATACCTTTTTCTAAATCATCGATTCCGTTATAATAGTCAAAAACAGTGCCGTTTTCATCGGCATATATGGCATTTATTGTTAAATCACGGCGCGAAGCATCAGTGTTCCAATCAGAAGTAAATTCAACAACAGCATGTCTTCCATCGGTTTTTATATCTTTTCGTAGGGATGTAACTTCTAAAGTTTTATTATTTATAACGACGCCAACTGTTCCAAATTTAATACCAATAGGAACAGTTTTAAGGGCGTTTTCTTCGCATGCTTCTACAAGTTCTTCTGGAGATAAGTCAGTAGCCAAATCTAAATCAAAATTTTTAATACCGGCAAGAGCATCTCGAACGGCTCCTCCGACAAAACGCAAAACGCCGCCGTGAGACTGGACAGCATAAAATAATTTAAAAATTTTTTTATCAAAAACAATTTTATTAATGTCTAAGTAATTATCTCTAATCATGCTTAAAATCCTAAAATATGAGAAGAAATTAACATTTTTTATATATTTTTCAATTATTATTGTGAAAAAATATTACAAAATGTGAGTAGAAAAGTATGAATAAAACGCTAATTAAATATTTTATAGGAATTTTGGTATTTTTTATGAGTATCAATAATTCAAAAGCTGCCAATAACACACCCCAAATGATAGGAGAATATAAAGATTGGGTTGCATATTATGTTAATACTCCGGAAGGAACAATATGCTACATAGCCTCAACCCCCAAAAGAGAAGAAGGGAAATATACGGCAAGAGGAGATATATATGCCGTAGTTACCCATCGCCCCAGAGAAAGAAGCTATGATGTTGTTAATTTTGTTGCCGGCTATAAGTACAAGCAAGGAGCAAAAGTAACGGTAAAGATAGGAAACAATACCATAGAAGAATTATTTACGGAAGGGGACAAGGCGTGGGCAGTAAATGAAGATGCCGATAAAACGTTGGTAAATGCGATGAAAAAAGGTCAAAGAATGATAGTATATGGAACTTCTTCAAGAGGAACGGTAACAAAAGATACATATTCATTGGCGGGGTTTGTAAGTGCTTATAAGGCAATTAATTCAAAATGTAAGAGATGAGAATGTCGGAAAAAATTGAATTAATAGGACTAAGTAAAAAAGAATTAGAAAGTTACCTAGCATCTTTAGGTGAAAAAAACTTTAGAGCCAAACAGTTATGGCAATGGTTATATTACCAAGGAGCAAAATCTTTTGCAGAGATGAGTAATCTCTCTAAAAGTCTTCGGAGTAAATTGGAAGAAAGTTGCACGATAACACGCCCAAAAATAATAACAGAACAAATTTCAAGTGATAAAACGCATAAATGGCTGCTGGAATTTTCAGATGGAGAACGAATAGAAACTGTTTATATTCCGGAAGAAGACAGAGGAGCTGTCTGTATCTCAACACAAGTAGGATGCGCGATGGGATGTAAATTCTGCCACACAGGAAGTCAAAAAATTACCAGAAATTTGACCGCGGGAGAAATTGTAAGCCAGTTTATGATAGCAAGGGATGTCTATAAAGAATGGCCAAGTCCTAAGGATGAAACAAGACATTTATCCAATGTTGTTGTTATGGGTATGGGAGAACCATTGCAAAACTTAGAAAATGTGGTAAAAGCACTAAATATTTTAACCGATGGCGAAGGAATATCAATTTCCAAAAGAAGAATCACCTTATCAACATCTGGAATTGTTCCTAACATAATTCCACTGATAAAAGAAACAGGAGTAAAATTAGCCATAAGTTTACACGCTCCCAACAACGAAAAACGTTCACAAATTATGCCTATAAATAAAAAATATCCGATAGAGGAGATATTACAAACATGCCATGATTACCAACAGTTAGATGGTAGCCACTTTGTAACGTTTGAATATTTGATGCTAAAAGATTTTAATGATTCTTTAGCTGATGCTCAAGAATTAGTACAGCTAATGAAAAAATATAAAATAAATGCCAAATTTAATCTAATAGCATTCAATCCATGGCCGGGATGTGATTATGAACCAAGTTCTCGCAATAAAATTATTGCATTTTCACAGGAATTACAAAAAAACCGCTATGCCGCACCAATACGTGTTGCAAGAGGGCAAGATATTTTGGCAGCATGCGGGCAATTAAAATCGAAAAAGCAAGAAAATAAATAATTTTATTGATTAAGCCACAAACAAATCTTTAATTTTTTCAAAGAAACCCTTAGATTCGGGTTGGCAATTTTCGTCTTTAGAAATTTCGCGGAATTCTTCTA
Source organism: uncultured Alphaproteobacteria bacterium (assembly GCA_944390275.1). GTDB lineage: Bacteria > Pseudomonadota > Alphaproteobacteria > RF32 > CAG-239 > HGM16780. Next base: position 197,194 of record CALXPL010000001.1, on the reverse strand, counting down.
ATAGTTCTTTTTGCCTTTGGGAGAGATTTGTAGGTGTTTCAACACGGAATTTAACAAATAAATCGCCGCGTTTTTCCGAACGTAAGACAGTCATTCCTTGAGAAGAAATTCTTTTTTGTTGGTCAGATTGTGTTCCGGAATTGACTTGAATTTCAATTTTTTCTCCGTTTATGGAAGGAATTTCAATAGTTCCGCCTAAAGCTGCACAAGTCATTGATATAGGAACTTTAACATACAGATTTGCTCCATCACGCATAAAAAATTTATGTTCTTTTACAGAAACAAAGACGTACAAATCTCCATTTGCACCTCCACGAATACCACTTTGTCCTTCATTAGGAATCCTCATTCGCGTATTATCTTCAATACCTGCTGGAATTTTAATTTTAAGAGTCTTTTCATTAGGAACAACTCCTTCTCCTTTACAGGTCTTGCAAGCATCTTTGACTAGACGACCTTCTCCGTGGCAGTGAGGACAATATGATTCAACAATCATAAAACCTCTTTGTGTGCGAATTTTTCCGGATCCGTTACAATGAGGACAAATTGGAGCTTCTTTACCGTCGGCAGTACCATGTCCATGACAAGTTTCGCATTCTTTTGTAGAAGGAATTTTAATTTCTTTTTCAACACCGGAAAACGCTTCCTCAAGAGAAATTTCAATGTTATAACGTAAATCAGCACCATCTTGGGCATAATCGTTATTTCCTTTAGAACGCCCTCCTCCCATAAATTCGGAAAAGACATCTGAAAAAATGTCGGAAAAGCCACCGGAAAAATTAAAATCGAAGCCGCTAAACGGATTTCCATTACCCATTCCACCGTTAACAAACGCATGATGACCATATCTATCATAGGCAACGCGCTTTTGCTCATCTTTTAAAACATCATAAGCTTCATTGATTTCTTTAAATCTTGTTTCAGCATTTTTGTCGCCGGGGTTTCGATCCGGATGATATTTCATAGCCAAGCGATGATAAGATTTTTTTATTTCATCATTAGTTGCCGTTTTTTGTACTTCTAAAAGTTCGTAATAATCTTTTTCCGTTGCCATATCATTTCTTCTTAAAAAAATTAGTAATCATAACTTAAGCAATATTTAGGAATTTTTATAAAAAAACGCAAGCCTTATTTCTAAAGATTTTTATGAAATGAGAAAGATAATAAAAAATGCCGTTTATCATAAAATAAACGGCATTATGGTTTACAGTAATACTATATACTATTTTACTTCTTCAAAATCAGCATCAACAACTTTTTCATCTTTAGGTTGTTCTGTTCCGGTTCCTGCTTCAGGACCTTGAGCCGCACCTTGCTGAGATTGAGCTTGTTGCGCTTTATACATAGCCTCACCGAGTTTCATGGAGGCCTGCATTAAGGCTTCAGTTTTTTCTTTAATTACGGTCAAATCTTCAGCTTCGACAGCTGTTTTTAATTCTCCGATAGATGTTTCAATAGCTGATTTTTCAGCAGGACTAATTTTATCGCCATGCTCTTTAAGAGTTTTTTCTGTTGAGTTGATTAAGCTTTCTGCTTGATTTTTTGCTTCAACGAGTTCTTTTTTACGTTTATCAGCTTCTGCGTTCATTTCAGCATCTTTAACCATTTTTTCGATATCGGCATCAGATAAGCCGCCACTAGCTTGAATACGAATAGCTTGTTCTTTGTTAGTAGCTTTATCTTTTGCAGAAACATTAACAATACCGTTTGCATCAATATCAAAAGTAACTTCAATTTGAGGCATACCGCGTGGAGCAGGAGGAATACCAACCAAATCGAACTGACCGAGCAATTTATTATCGGCTGCCATTTCGCGTTCACCTTGGAAAACACGAATAGTAACCGCAGTTTGACCATCTTCTGCAGTAGAAAATACTTGAGATTTGCGAGTAGGAATAGTTGTATTTCTGTCAATTAAACGAGTAAAGACGCCGCCCAAAGTTTCGATACCTAATGATAACGGAGTAACATCGAGCAAAAGAACATCTTTAACATCGCCAACCAAAACACCACCTTGAATAGCAGCCCCCATTGCGACAACTTCGTCTGGGTTAACACCTTTGTGAGGTTCTTTACCAAAAATTTCTTTAACTTTTTCTTGAACTTTTGGCATGCGAGTCATACCACCGACCAAGATAACTTCACTAATTTCATTAGCTTTCAAACCGGCATCAGCCAAAGCTTTTTTACAAGGTTCAACCGTTTTTTCAATCAAATCTTCGACTAAGGATTCTAATTTTGCACGAGTTAATTTAATATTTAAGTGTTTAGGTCCTGTTGCATCTGCGGTAATAAACGGCAAATTGATTTCCGTTTGTGTAGCCGAAGAAAGTTCAATTTTAGCTTTTTCAGCCGCTTCTTTTAGACGTTGCAGGGCAAGACGGTCATTTTTCAAATCAATACCGGTTTCTTTTTTAAATTCATCAGTTAAGTAGTTAACCAAGCGTTGGTCAAAATCTTCACCGCCTAAGAAAGTATCACCGTTTGTTGATTTTACTTCAAAGACACCATCGCCGATTTCAAGAATTGAAATATCAAAAGTACCACCCCCAAGGTCATAAACAGCAATAGTTCCGGATGTTTTTTTATCCATACCATAGGCAAGAGCCGCAGCTGTCGGTTCATTAATAATACGCAAAACATCTAATCCGGCAATTTTACCAGCATCTTTAGTGGCTTGTCGTTGAGAGTCATTAAAATAAGCAGGTACTGTAATAACAGCTTTTTCAATTTTTTCTCCAAGATAACTTTCTGCATATTCTTTGATTTTTTGTAAGACAATAGCAGAAATTTGCGATGGGGCGTATTTTTGATTTCGAGCTTCTACCCAAGCATCACCGTTTTCTCCTTCAATAATTTTGAAAGGAACAAGTTTTTTGTCTTTTTCAACTTCAGGAGAATTATAGCGCCTACCGATTAAACGTTTAATGGCAAACAAAGTGTTTTCAGGGTTTGTAACGGCCTGACGTTTTGCCGCAGCACCGACTAATCTTTCATTTTCAGTAAACGCAACCATAGAAGGAGTAGTTCTGGCTCCTTCGCTATTTTCCAAGACTTTAGGATCTTTGCCATCCATAACGGCAAAGCAAGAATTTGTTGTACCTAAGTCAATACCAAGAACTTTATTGCTCATAATTCATATCCTTTGCAAATAAAAAAGTTTTCACGTCTAAAAGTTATATAAGAAGCGAAAAGAACATAAGCAATAGGTTAAAAAGAAAAATTTAAAATTTTTTTATTACAAACTATCCATAAGAGACCAATGAGATTTTTTTTGTTTTATTTCTTCATCGCGGCAGCATTTTTCTAAATCTAATGCAGTTTTCAAAGCATTTAGAGCGTGTCGAGGAGAAACCAAAGGCTTTTCTGTACCTCGGATACAGTTAATAAAATTACGCAGTTCATTTTGTAAGGAAGTAACGGAGGTTTTATTTTCATGAACTTTTATATTATTTCGCACAATAGTTCCATTTAGAAAATCAATTTCCCAAAAATCATAATTATAATCTTTAATAAGCATTCTTCTATCATCAAAAGGGGAAAGACGACTGGCAACAATTTCTGCAAAACAAGGACTGGAATAAGACATTTTAATTTTAGCGTCATTTTTCCAATGATTTTTTTTCATGGTATTTGCACTTAATACAGGATTAGTTTTAGGCATTAAGTCGTGTATAATACTTATATCATTAATCATCAAATCCAAAATTACGCTTGTACCAGGTTTAGAGTTTAAAGAAGTTCCGATTCGGTAGGCTTTAACATTACGAAAAGGCAAAGCTATTGCCCTTTTAAGAGCTTGATAGGCAGGATTATAATGTTCAATATAACCGGGAAGAATAAAAGTATGATTTTCATGAGCAATTTGAATTAAATCTAAGGCTTCACGAGCATTAGTTGTTAAAGGTTTTTCAATTAAACAAGGAATGCCTTTTTTTAAGAGTTGTCGAGCAATTAATGTATGTTTATGAGCCGGAGTAGCAATAATTGCACCATCAATAAGCTCTTTTGTAATTTCATCAAGAGAATTAAAATAAGGTAGTTTAAGTTGAGAAGCTTTATCTTTTGTTGATTGAGGAGAAGAACATAAAATTCCAGATATATCAACATCATCTTTAAAATAAGCCGATAAGTTACCGATATGTTTTGTTCCCATACTACCAACACCAATAATAGCAATTCTTAATTTTTCCATAAAAATTAATCCTCATCATCTTGATTTAAGATTTCGTAACCATTATAGCCATCAACCACAGAATTGGCAAAAGCAAAATCGGTTGCATTACAAGAATGAATTCGAAAAAGAGTTTCGCCTTGATAGACATGATCTCCGACTTTTTTTAGCAAATCGAGTCCAGCACCAACATATTGTCCAGCACCGGCCAAAACGCCGATTTTATTAATTCGTGCATTATCAATTGCTTCAATAATACCATCAGTATTAGCAACAATATCTCTTGTTAGTTTACCGAGTTGTGGTTGAGGGGCTTGTCCTTGAGTACGAATAATATTGTTCATCACATTTAAAGCCTGTCCGGAATCGAGAATTTCTTTTGCAACGGCATAACCTTGTCCTCCGCGTAATTTCGGATCAAATTCTAAAATTCTTCCGGCCAGGAATAAAGATTTTTCTCTGAGGTCTTGAGGAGCATCTTTTTTATTCATAAGAACTTTCATGACATCTCTTGCTTCTAGAACAGCCCCAACACCATTACCAATAGGTTCACTTCCATCTGTAATAACAACATCAATTTCAATAGAAAGCATGTCTCCGACATATTCCATAAGTTTACGTAAACGCATAGCTTCATTAGAACTTTTAACACGCGATTTTGTTCCTACGGGAATGTCAATAAGTAAATGAGTAATTCCGGCAGCCATTTTAATTGCCAAAATTGAAGCAGCAACGTGTTCATATTGAGTTATTCCGATTTGCCTTTCGACATTTGCAACGATTTTATTTGCTTCGGCAATATCTAAAGCACTATAACTAACAATAGCACCATTATTTTTTTGAATTAATTTTTTTAAATTTTCTTCATCAAAATCGACATTGGCGAGAACACTCATAGTATCAGCGACGCCGGCGCAAGATGTCAGAGAATGAGAAGCTGTTTTAGGAATTGTTAGTCCATAAGCCGCAACAATAGGTGTAATAATCAAATCAGTTTTATTTCCGGGAACTCCACCTAAACAATGGTGATCAACAACAATAGATTGATTTTCCCAAGAAATAATTCTTTCACCAACCATAGCTTCAGTTAAAGACAAGACTTCAGGGGCAGACATAAAAGAACCAGAGGCTACTAAAAAAGAAGCAATGTCCATATTGGAATATCTTTTTGAAGCAATATCATTAATAATTGCACTATATTCTGCGGAGCTTAAAACATTACCGGCAATTTTTCTTTTAATGGAATTAAGGCTCGGAGGCTGAGGAGCCAAAGTAATAGAAACCTTTGCTCCTTCAGGAAGATTAATAATATCGAAAGCTTCAGAATTTAGAGCAATTTCATTTGGTTTAACTAATTTAGCATCGTCAACAATTTGTAAAAAGGCATAAACAGTTTTAACACCGCCATGAATTTCGATTTTTGTTAACTGATTAAGGTCATCGACGCGATAAGTAATACAATCTTTATGGAGATAAGCTATATTTTCATTAAAAGAGGTAATGGGAAGATATTTTAATGTTAACATATAAGATTCCTTTCAGCTTACATAAAGATTAAACAAATGATATTTATTAAAAGTTAATAAATAAAAAATGATTCAACTTTATATATTCATAAATCCATTTGATTGAATTTTATATAATTTATAGTAGGCGCCTTTTTTTCGCAATAAAGCTAAATGGGAGCCTTCTTCAATAATTTTTCCTTTATCAAAAACAAGAATACGATCCATTTCACGCAAGGTTGATAAACGATGAGCAACAGCAATAACAGTTTTGTTCTTCATAAGTTTTGATAAAGATTTTTGAATATATTGTTCACTTTCAGAATCAAGAGCAGAAGTAGCTTCATCAAAAATTAAAATAGGAGCATTTTTTAGGATAGCACGAGCAATAGCGATTCGCTGTCTTTCTCCTCCGGACAAAATGACACCTCTTTCACCGACAATAGTTTCATAGCCTTGAGGCATTTTTTCAATAAAGAAGGAAGCGGATGCTTTTTTAGCTGCGGCAAATATTTCATCATCCGTCGCATTTGTTTTTCCATAGCGGATATTATCTTTTAAAGAACGATTAAAGAGAGAAATGTCTTGGGGGATAACGGCAATATGCTTTCGTAGAGAATTTTGAGTAATATTTCGAATATCTATACCATTAATAGTAATAGCTCCTTGATTAAGATCGTAGTAACGAGAAATTAATTTAACAAAAGTTGATTTTCCAGCACCGGAAGTTCCGACTAAACCAACTTTTTCCCCTTTACGAATGGTAACAGATAAATTTTGAAAGAGAGGAGGCGTTCCTTTATAAGCGAAAGAAACGTTTTCAAAAGAAATGGATGCGTTTTTAGCGATGAGAGGAGTTGCCTTAGGAGAATCTTTAATTTCAGGTTCAACGGCGAGAGTTTCAAGAGCAGAATTAATATTACCAAAAATGCTTGATAATCCGTTGTATAGCCAAGATAAATCAAAAATCATACTAGATACCATAGCAAAAAGGGTATTTGCATAAATGAATTGAGTTGTATCAATTTGTTTATTTTTGAACACCCAAATTGAAAGGAACATAAAGGCAATCATTGAGCATACCATAATTAAACTTTGAGCTAAATGAATCCACGATTTTATTTTCCATTCTTTTGATTCAGCTTTTCTAAGATCTCGCAAATATTTTAAGAGATTTAGTTTTTCAAAATGAAAATTGGCATAACTTTTGACTTCACTATAATTTGATAAACTATCAACAATAACCCCTCCGGTTAAACTTTCTTTTTTCCCGACATTTTTAGCTAAAGCATGTCTTTTTTTTCCTAAGATAACAGCAATAAAAGAAATAAAAAACAACCAGATAACGAGAGAAATAAAGAAATAAAAATTAATATAACTTAAAAAACAAATAGCGGCAAAAAGAAAAATAAGCGAAGAAACGGCATGCATAATTTGATTAAAAAAATCGATGGTGCTTTTTTGCAACTGGCTGACTTTTGTTGCGATTCGACCAGACATTTCTTCATTAAAATAGCGAATGGAAAGACTATTAACATGGTCAAAAATATCTTTTGAAACCAAAGAGCGTGTTTCAGGAAAGAAACGTCCTGCAAGGAAAAAAGTCAAATTAAAAGAAATAGCTTTAACAAGTCCCAAAGCAGCAGCAATGATAGTAAAATTAAAAATATCTATCCAATAAGAAGGAGAATTAACTTTACCGGCGGCAGTATCGTAAATTTTAGCTAAGTACAAGGGATAAATTTGCCCGGAAAGAGTAGAAATAATAAGCAAAAGGAGCATTAAACAGAAAAACCATTTAAAAATCTTAATATAATGCCACAAAAATTTTACTGCAGATTTTTCCATCTTTATTAACTCTAAATTGACTTATTTTAGATAATGATATAGCATATATAAGAATTATATGCAATCACAAAAAGGCAAAGACAAATGGAAAACCAATATTACACATTGATTGAAAAACAAGATTTTTATGAAATTATAGAAAATAAATATGGTGAATTGGCAATATTTATTGATGCAAGAGAAAATGCTCCGATAAATCCTGTTTTGGAATATGACGGAAAGAAAACCGCATTGTTAAGAAGAGATGATAGACTATCCGTTCTTTTAGAAGATATTCATGAGGAAACAAAAGGTCCTTTAGCGGAAGCAGAGTTTGTGCTTATTGTGGAGTTAGAAGGAAAGATGGTCAATCGTACGTATGGAGTTCCTGTTGAAAATGTTGAAGAAATAGAAATCAATGGTCGTCGTACAAGAGCAGATGAAATTGTAAAGGCTAAGAGCAGAGAAGAGTTAATAAAAAGTTTTGGAGCAATTCATAGCTGGAGCTGTGGCAAGAAGAAATAAAACAAATAATTAAAGAAAGACAAAACAAATGATAGGTTTAGTACTTGTAACACATGGAAGATTGGCCGAAGAATTTATCTCAGCTATGCAGCATGTTGTTGGTCCTCAAGAACAAATCAAAGCTGTTTGTATCGGTCCGGATGATGATATGGAAGTACGTCGGAGTGAGATATTAAATAAGGTCAGCGAAGTTGACAAAGGAAGCGGAGCGATAGTATTAACGGATATGTTCGGAGGAACGCCGTCAAATTTGGCTATTTCGATAATGGACAAAGCAAAAGTTGAAATTATTGCGGGCATAAATCTTCCGATGTTGATTAAACTAGCATCTTTAAGAAAAGATAAGAACTTAAAAGATGCCGTAGAAGGGGCACAAGAAGCCGGTAAAAAATACATAAATGTTGCATCAAAATTATTAGGAATGTAACAAATGAATGAAACAATACAAAGTATAGAGATAGAAATACAAAATAAAAAAGGGTTACACGCACGAGCAGCAGCGGCTTTTGTAAAAACAATTGAAAATTTAGATGTTGAGGTTACGGTTGAGCGATTAGGACAAACAGTAAGCGGATGTTCTATTATGGGACTCATGATGTTAGCCGCTTCGCAAGGAACGACAATCAAAATAAATGCTCAAGGAAAGCAGTCGGAAGAAGCCATTTCCTTGTTAAAAAACTTAATAAACAGCAAATTTGGTGAAGATTAGATTAGCAGGGTCATGGAAAGAGCTCCTCGGAATAAAACCATAGAATTGTCTTCTGAAGATATAAAATTGTATTCACGTAAAGCAATTAAGCTAAATTTTAAGGCGTCATTAGATTATGTTTTAGATAAAACGATACACCAAGATGTTTTTAAAACGTTAGATTATCTTCCAGAATCTAGTGTTGATTTGATTGTAGTTGATCCACCTTACAATCTTACAAAAATATTTGGAAACAGTGTATTTAAAGAGCGTGATTTTGATGAATACAAAAAATGGCTTGATAAGTGGTTAAAAAAATTACCAAGAATCATGAAAGAAAATGCGAGCATCTATATATGCTCAGATTGGAAAACATCGATAGCAATACCGGAGGTTGCCGGAAAATATTTTATTCTTCAAAACAGAATTTCATGGGAGCGCGAAAAAGGGAGAGGAGCAAAAGATAATTGGAAAAATTGCTTGGAAGATATCTGGTTTTTTACAAAATCAAAAGATTATACATTTAATTTAGAAGCTGTAAAAGTGCTAAGACCTGTTTTGGCTCCATATCGTGATGAAACAGGAACACCGAAAGATTGGCAAAAGAGTGGAGAAAAAAGATACCGATTAACTTCACCTTCCAACATATGGACAGATATTTCTATCCCATTTTGGTCTATGCCGGAAAATACGATTCACCCAACGCAAAAGCCTGAAAAATTAATAGCAAAAATAATTTTAGCTTCAAGCAATAAAGGAGATGTCATCTTTGATCCTTTCTTAGGCTCTGGAACAACATCCGTCGTTGCTAAAAAGTTAGGAAGACACTATATCGGGATAGAAAAAGAGAAGGAATATGTTGCCTTAGCAGAGCATCGTCTAGAACTAGCAGATAACAATAAAGAGATACAAGGATTTGAAGACGGTGTATTTAAATCAAGACATTTTGAATAACGGTGTATTTAAATGCGCTAAAACGATGTATTTAAAGTTGGAGGAGAGAAAATGAAAAAAACTTTTTGGTTTATGAGTATGTTGATGACCTTTTTTACAGTTTCCGCACAAGCTCAAACAGTGGAAGATATTCAAAAAATTGAAAATTACTTAAATAACATAAAAACAATAAAATCTTCGTTTGTTCAAACAGCAAGCAATGGAAACACAACTGAAGGCATACTTTATATTGAAAAACCAAATAAAATAAGAATGGAATATGCGCCTCCGGCAGATTACATGATTGTAGGGGATGGTAAAGATATTGTTTTTAATGATAAAGAATTGGATCAAATAACACATATTGATTATGATGATATTCCGGCAACGCTAATCCTATCAAATAAAATTCAAATAGATGGAAAAAAATTAAAAATAACAGATTTTTATAAAGATTCGGGAACAACGGAGGCTGTTTTAGAGTACACGGAAAACAAAGATATTGGACCGATTACATTAATATTCGGGAATCAGCCTTTTGAGCTCAAACAATGGAAGGTAATTGATACACAAGACGTCGAAATAACCATATCTTTATATAACATGGAAAGGGATATCGATTTGCCGGAAACATTGTTTAAATTTAAACAGCAAAAATCTCCTTTAAAATTTAATCAGAGAAAGGGGAGGTAATGAATAACAAATTTCGTTTTGCAACATGGAATGTAAATTCTATACGAATAAGGATGGATTTGCTAAAAAAATTTGTAGAGCAAGAGCAACCAGACATTATTTGTATTCAAGAGGTAAAAGCCAAGAAAGAAGATTTTCCTTTTAACGAAATACAACAATTAGGCTATCCTCATATAGCCTTGTATAGCCAAGCCGGTTATAACGGAGTTGCCATCATATCTAAATACGCATTAAGCGAAATAGAGGAATTTAATTGGGTCGGGAAGAAAGATGCCCGCCACATAAAAGCAAAAATTTTCAATGATATTGAAATTCATAATATCTATATACCGGCAGGAGGAGATATTCCGGATCCAATAATTAATTTATCCTTTGCACACAAACTAACATTTATGGATGATATATCTGAATTTTGGGAAAAAAATAAAACAAAGTACCAAAATAAAAAAATGATAATTTGCGGAGATTTTAATGTTGCACCATACGAAAATGATGTTTGGAATCATAAGCAGCTGTTAAAAATAGTTTCACATACCCCTGTTGAAGTTGAACGCTTATCTCGTTTAAAAAAGTCGTTAGATTTTATTGATATATCACGAGAATTTATTCCGGAAACAGAAAAAATATATACGTGGTGGAGCTACCGCAATCCAAATTGGAAAACAAACAATAAAGGACGACGATTAGATCACATTTGGATAACTCCATTATTAAAAGATAATGTTAAAGGCTACAAAATAATACAAGATACAAGGGCATGGGAAAGGCCATCAGACCATGTACCGGTAATGGCGGAATTTGATGTTTAAAATTTAAGAGAATACCCCCCCTCATCAGTCAATATGAGTTGAATTTCAGGAGAGTTTTGTTCAACTTTTTGGCGTAAACGATAAATATGGGTTTCAATCGTGTGTGTAGTTACCTCAGGACTATATTCCCAGACTTCTTGCAAAAGCTCGTTTTTACTAACTATTCGTCCTCTTGATTTATAGAGATATTTAAGAATAGAAACTTCTTTTTCCGTTAATTTCGTAGATTCGTTATTTCTGAGATTAATAATTTCTTTATTTGCGGGGCGAAGTTCAAAATTATTAAAGTATAAATAGCCATCAGAAGTATTGTCAAAGCGAGAAATTCCAGCAAGTAAAACATCAAGAAAATCTTTTAGTTTAATGGGTTTGAGAAATGTATGAGTTAAAGATGAATTGTGTTTATTTTCGTCTGAAGTAATTAAAAAAATAGGAGCATGCGCTTTAATACTTTTAAGTTTATCCAAATTTTCATCGACAATAATAATGTGATAGTGTTTATCTTTAATTTCTTCGCGAAAGATATCAAAATCAGGAGCATAAAGTTTAATTTGCTCTATAAGATCTAGGGCAAAAAAATCATCATCAGTTAAGAATAAAATATTTTGCATGAATACCTCTAAAAATTTATACCAAATCCCGTAACAAAAGCATAACCTTTATTATTATCATAAAAAGAAGAATCTATGCCGCGGAAATTAACGTGAGCAGCGATAGCATAAAGATTAAGATATTTGTTAATTTGAAAGTCATTAGCAAACATAATTATTTCGTCTTTGTTTCTCGTATTATCAGCTTGAGATTCAAAATAAGATAAACTTGTTTTAAGTGGTCCAAAACGATAACCAATTCCGGCACTCCAAGCCTGTCCTTCTCGATAATTGTCAAAAAAATCTGGGAGTTTTATGTTCTGTGAATTATGAGTAATGGAATAATCATTTCCGTCAACATAAGTTTTACGATAACTGGCACCCAAAGACCAATTCCCTCGATAAAGAGCTAAACTTGCAGTTAAATCCTTATCATTTTTTTGATAAATACCATAACCGAGAGATGTAACAAGATCAGCAAAACCTAAGTCTGTTTCATTATATAAAGCGGCAATATAAGCATCTTTGCGAGCATAATGAGCAAATTTGTTAATCAATCCCGTTCGACTATAGGTATCAGGAACATAAGAAAAGGCAAAAATAGTGTTGGCAAATTGAGGAGAATAATAAGAGATTTTTGGGGCAACACCATCTGTGTTCATTGCCGTAGAATTTAATGTTTGAAAACTTGTGTATCCATGATTGCGTCGTTGCCAATTTGGATTTTTAATAAAATCAACAATCGAAGAATTGTTAATGCCCAAAGGACCATAAGCGGGAGTTTCTGCCTGAAGTTGTGCAGCTGCGTTTAAGGATTCTCCGGCAACAAATTGTCCGAAAGGTGTTTCAAACACACCATAAATTTCTTTGCCCCAAGAACCGTTTGTATAATTTTGGAGTTCCAATCCGCTTCCTGCCATTAAATCAAAATAGAGTGAAAAACGATAGTTATCGTTAAAATCATGCTCAACGGAAGAATTTAAACGTATGGTACCCACATAATTATTATTTTTATTGAGAGCTTCATAAGGAGAAGAAACATCAGAATATCCATATAATAAGTTTGAACTACCATTAAATGAAAAAGATGTATCTTTGGCAAGAGCCAATGAAGTGAAAAGGAAGTAAAAAAAGAAACAACATTTGTAAAATTTCATAAGAAGAACTCACGTATTAATATTAACGAGAGTAGTGTAGAAAGAAAATATTAAGATATCAATAAAACTTTTATGAACATAAGTTACAAAAAAAGACCATTCCAAAGAATAGTCATAAAAAGTGGCGCACTCGGCGGGATTCGAACTCACAACCTTCTGATCCGTAGTCAGATGCTCTATCCAATTGAGCTACGAGTGCATCGTAATAACGATATGTTTAATAGCGCGGATTAAAATAATTTGCAAGTAAAAAATTAAAATAATTTAAAAGAATTTTAAAATATTCATCATAAAGTATTGCAGTAGGTGGGGTAAAATATCTTCTAAGAAAGAAGATTAGTACTTGTTTTTTTGTAAAAATTCCTTTACAAAAACAAATAAAAGAGTAAAACAGAAAAAAAGTTACATATTAGGGTTAAAAAAGGTACGTTTATGAAAAAAATAGCAATAAAATTATCTTTTGCATCAATAACAATGATGTTTTTGAGCGGATGTACATTTAGTTCTGATGCCTTATTTCCGTCGATTTTTGGAACAGAAGCGCAAGAGAATGCCGCGGCAAGCTATCAGAATACAGGAAATTTGCCAATTCTGGGAACAACAAATTTTGAACCGATTGAAATAGAAGAAGGAAGCAATACAGGAACATTCGTAGGGCAAAAGGTTATATCGTTCAGAAATGAATTAACCCAGTTGCAAACATCGATAAAAAAACACAATGAAGAATTACAAAAAGTTCGTTCTTCCGTAATAAACAACGCAATGCAGTATCATAAAACCATAGGAACAATAGAAGCAAAATTGCAAGTTGGTACCACTCCGGGCAACCCGAATATGTATGCTTTATTGCAAAGTGCCCAAAACAACATTCAGATAATGAATATTAATACGGATACATTAAATCAATTATCGGCGCGAGCTGCTTCGGATGCTGCCATGACAACCTATTTATTAGATTCGATTCGTTCAGCCTATGGTGTATCAGGTGCCGTTGATGAAGACCATAGACAATTAAGAATTTTGGAGAATGAAACAAACCAAACATCAATTTTGATGAATAGTTTATTGTCCGAGGTAAATGCTGATATTTCTCGTCAACAGCAATATATTGAAAGTGCGAGAAATTATATAATAGATTTAAATAGTTCAATAAAAGTAGGAAGTTATGGTGTAAACAATGTTCCTCTTCCGGGGACAACGGTAAGCGCAGGAAGTAATCCCATTTTGATAGGAAATCCCAATGTCGCCAACTTAAAGCCATTATTTGTAGCAAAGTTCAACAAGGCAAATGTCAATTATGAAGATGCTTTAAAACAAGCTGTAAGCAATGCCGTTTCAGCAAAGCCGAATGTTCGTTTTGAAATTGTTGCCGTAACACCTTCAAATGCGGCTCAACTATCGAAAACGAATGTTCAAAAAAATGCCGGTGAAATATTCAAAGAAATAACAAATATGGGAGTTTCTGCGGATAAGGTATCTTTATCTTCAAAAACAAGCGGAGACACAAACGTACCGGAAGTTAGAATATACGTAAAATAATAAAAAAGAAAAATAAAAAAATACCTTACCTAAAGAAAAGAGGTAAGGTATTTTTTTGCTTAGATTTGTTAATAAATTGTCTCAAATTTTTTCGCTTTTTTTGTACTGATTGGCAAGACTAATCCCTTTCGAAGTAATTTTCCACCCAAGCACACCATTAACTGAGGTTTGGTAAATAAACCCTTTAGATCGAAAATTAACATAGAGCTCACTTCCAATAAGGTTGATAAGGTCATTTTTAGTTCCGGCTTGTTTATCTGCCAAATACAAAATAGCTTTTCTAAAATCAAGTTTATTCATAATAGTAATAACAAAACTGTAAAACAAAAAAATAATTAATTGGGGATAGTAAATAAGGAAACAAGAAAAATATCAAGATTTAAAATAAAGGTACCAAAAAAAAGAATAATTTTTTTTCAAAAAAATCTTTGTCCTTTTTCTCCTTATTTATCAAAATTATGCATTGCAAACAGCGAAAGAATATGTTATATTAGAGTCGTGATGATAAAAAGGAGGATGTGATGAAGAGTATTTCCAAAGCACTATTCGTGTCTGCTGTCAGCTTATGTGTTAACGGCGGAAATTTGTCGTATGCTTCAATTAAAATACCTGATTCCATCCCCAAGTCTGGCATCCCTACTTTACACATACATCACACATACATACGCCATACTCAAGAAATACCCTTTTTATCATCACATCTTTTTGATAAAAAAATAGAAAATGGTATGAAAGTCGCGAACGTTTGTTTCATAACCGACACCGGAGAATGTGCGCATGACAAGTTTGGCAATTTAGAAAGTCCCAACGGTGGTGGCGGAGGTGGAGGAAATCCCGATGACCATGGAACACCGCAAGAGTTGTGTCAAGATGCCGGTTTTACAAACACACCCTGTCCGACAGGAAGTACAATTGGCAGTAATTGTCCTTATGACAGTTCTTATCATACCTGTAAATGTCTTCCCGAATATAACAAACTTTGTAACGGAGCCGATGAACAAGGTTCCGGAGTTGCCTGTGATGGCAAATATAAAGAATGTTGTAATTTATGTTCGGCATATAAATATACCTCTATTCCATCGGGATATGTAAGCAACGGCGAATGTCAATCTTGCAGCGGAAAGAAATATAAAATTAAATGCGACCTGCAAAAATATGTTTCCGGCTCATCTTGTGGTTCACAAGGCGGAAGTGGAAGTACTTGTTCCGATGATAGCGGAACTTATTATCAAAAGTGCAACTGCCCCAATAATTATGAATGGAGTGATAGTCAAAAGAAATGTGTTTGTGCCACTTCTTTCAAATATTCATGTACAGGCACGGGATATGCCGGAGGAGATGGAACAGCTTGTAATAGTAAATATTCAAAATGTAAATGCGCAAGCGGTTATGTTTGGAATGCCTCAACCGGTACATGTATTTGTTCAAGTTCTTATAAATACTCATGTAGTGGAACGGGCTATGCCGGAGGAGAGGGAACTGCTTGTAATGGCAAATATTCACAATGTAAATGCGCAAGCGGTTATGTTTGGAATGCTTCGCAAGGAGCTTGTGTCTGTAATGGTTTAGACTGGTGTTCTCTTAATCAAAATTGTACATCTCTGGGCTATGCAAAACAGAGTTGTTCGGGTTCAGCAATTAAGTGTCCGTTTGATACCTCTTATGTGTATTGCTTTAATGAGTAAGGAGAAAAGAAATGAAAAAATTTATTTTATTAACTTCAGTTTTATTAACTGCTCCTCTTTCTGCGGGCAATGTTTCGGCACAATGTGTTGCAACGCAAGATTGTAAAACATTAGGATACACGGAAACTTCTTGTGAAAGTGGAGGTGTTAAATGCCCTTTTGGCAATTATTGGGCTTGTCCTTCTTCGTCAAGTAGTAAAGGAGTTTTAGGAAAATGCACAGGCTATGCCAAAAATTGTCAGATAGGATGGCTTTTGAATTCGGATGGAACATGTACAGCCAATAAAACAACCGGCAAGACACCAATAGGTGTTATTGTATATATCAGTTTACGCGGATGTGGACAGGCATTGACAGCAACACCCGTTGCAACAGGTCTTCCTTGGGCAATAGAAGATGCAACATATGGGTCAAACAGTATTACGGTAGGATCATTTGCTGATCGAGGAAATTATCAAGATTTTTTTAATCATTATGATGGTTATGAAGATACGTTAAAAATTATTTCAAAGGGAGACAGTAACACGTTTCCTGCCGCTTGGGCAACAGTAAATTATGCGCCGAGTGAAGCACCGAATACAAAAGGAAAATGGTTTTTACCAGCCGTAGGTACATTAGAAAATGTAAACTTAAATTTAAGTGCGGTTAACGAGGGTATAAAAAAAATGAATGGTACAGAAATTAAAGACGTTTCGCCAATATGGTCTTCTTCAGAACAAACTACCAGTTCAGTATGGGTGTTGACTAATTATTCCTTTGCTGAAAATGGAATATACAATTTCAGAAAAGAGAGAACTGATTTGGAAACAAGAGCAGCAATAGAATTTTAGTTTGCAAAATAAAAAACAATTAAAAGTGGATTAGTTTTTATATTTGAGTTTTGGTGGAGCTAAGGAGGATCGAACTCCTGACCTACTGATTGCGAACCAGTCGCTCTCCCAACTGAGCTATAGCCCCCAAAAAAAATACCGTTTTACACGGCTTTGAAAAAAATGGTGGAGGTAAGCGGGATCGAACCGCTGACCTTTTGAATGCCATTCAAACGCTCTCCCAACTGAGCTATACCCCCAATGACACTAAGAATATAAAGAAAGGGAAATAAAAAGTCAAATAATTTTTGTAACAACTCTTTAATAAGATTACAGAGTTGTTACAAAAGTAAAAACGAACTAAAATTATTCTGCTGCTCCATATTGTTCTGGATAAAATCCCCAGCTATCACGTTCATCAAGATTAAGGGCATAAATGCAACAACTGTCAAAATCATCATAATATCCGGGGAGTACAGCTTGAAGTTTAAAGCCACAACGCTCATAAAACTTACGTGTTGGCGCATATAAATCTTTACTTTCTGTTTTTAAGTAAATTTTATGAGCACCTTTTTTGCGTAATTTTGTAATCAATTTATTTATAAGGTTTCGTCCAATTCCCAAACCGCGATATTCATTTAGTGTTGACAACCAATAAATTTCATAAGTTCCTTCTTTTGCATCAGGAATTTCTCCATAGCAAACATAAGCAACAGTTTTATTCATATAATCGGCAAAAAGAAATTTATGATTAGAATCTTTTTGATTGAGAAGATTCTCAGCAATATTTACATTGATTTGAACATCATTATCATCAAAGAAACCGGTAGATTGTGCGATTTGACGGATAATTTCAGGATCATTTTTTTCTATTCTATTTCTAAAGGAAAGCATAATTACACCTCCTTCAGAACCGATAAGCCCTCACAAAATTCCGTAGAAGAAAAATCAGAACAAATAAGATTAAAAATTAAAGAAGATTCAGAATTATTATTGTTACGTGACGCGGTAACGGGCGTTTCAATAAACATAAAAACTCCATACTTGTTAATCCAAATGTACAAGATGCAAAAGCAACCTATACACTTATAATATATAATAAAAACAGAGTTATTGCAAGTCGTTGAATGAAAAAAAATACAAAAGTATTGATTTTCAAAATAAAAACGCTATAAAGACAAGGTTATTTATTATTAAAATTTATAGTTATATGAAAAAAATTATTATTTTTATTTTAGGGGCACCATGCTCAGGAAAAAGTACCTTGAGAAGAGCGCTAAAACAAAAAATTTCAGCAGAAAAGAATTTGCTAAAAATAGAGGATTTTTCAGTTGGAAATTTGCTTCGTCAAGAGGTAAAAAAACAGACGGAAACAGGGAAACGAATAGAGTATCATATACAAAATGGTTTGTTGATCACCAATACCTATTGGATACCTCTGTTGCAAGAAAAGTTCGATAAGCAAGATATTGATGTTTTAATAATGGACGGGTATTTAAGTGGAAAAGATGCCTTAAATATCTTTAAGGATTTAACTAAAAATTTTACAACCATCATAATACGCCGCCATACATTATTAGACTTAATATTAAAGAGAGAAGAAAAAAGCAGAGAAGAAAGAAAAGCGCAATCGCGAGATGATGTTAAAAATTTTTATAATCGTTTAGAAGAATATTTACGATTTTCAGCTCCTTTATGGAAAGTTATTAAAAAGGATTATGGGGATAAAGCCATAAGTATTTCAGGAAGGAAGGAAGCCAAAGAAAGCAGCATCATTATTTATGAGCAAATTCAAAAATTTCTGTAAAGAAAAGCCTTGTCTTTATTTAGACAAGGCTTTTATGATTCTCCTTTACGAAACTTAACATGCTTTGCAAAACATCCTTGCGCCCAAGCCAAAAGTAAAACGCTTTGATTAAGAGTTTCATCAAAGTTTTCAGAAACCATTTTAAATCCGTGTTTTTGATAAAATCTAAGAGATTTGCAATTTTGAGAAAAAATTCGTAAAAATAATGTGGTTTTATTTCGGCGAATATAGCATAACAACTTTGACGCAATCCTTTGATTTTGGTAAAGTGGATTAACAGCCAAAGCAATAATATGATTATTATTTGATAAAGAAATAAAGCCTTTAATTTTATGCTTATCTTCAAAAATAAAAGTTTTTGAAGCATAAAAATCTTCAAATATTACATGAGCGTCAATACTTAACTTTTTTAGCGCATTATAATCGCTGACTTTAGATTCTCTAATCATAATTCCTCACAAATTTGCTAAAGAACCTAACATTTTATTCTTAATTAAAAATAAATTTTAAAATAAAAATACCGTTAAATCTTTTGAGATTAACGGTATTGTTTTTTTTAGATATCTAAATCATCAACAAATTTTGCTCGTTCAATAATAAATTTAAATCGTGTTTCTGGATTCTTACCCATTAAACGCTCAACTTGCCGACGCGTTTCAAAGGCTTCTTCTTTTCCTTCTTCCGTAGAAGTATTTGGTAACAGAACACGTAACAACATTCGATTCTTTTTATCCATTGTTGTTTCTTTAAGTTGCATAGCGCTCATTTCACCCAACCCTTTAAAACGACTTATATCTGGCTTTTGATTAGCTTTAACAACTTTCGCTAATATGCGATCTTTGTCTTCATCATCAAGAGCATAATAATTTTTTCCGCCGACAACAATTTTATATAAGGGAGGGGTAGCAATGTATAAGTGACCGTTTTCAATAAGTTTAGGCATTTGCTGATAGAAAAAGGTCATCAGTAAAGAAGCGATATGAGCACCATCGACATCGGCATCAGTCATGATAATAATTTTTTCATAACGTAAATTTTCTTCATTGTAATTGTCTTTAACACCACAACCTAAAGCCTCAATCATATCCTTAATTTCTTGATTTTGTGTAATACGATCCAGAGAAGCACTGGCGACATTTAAGATTTTACCGCGCAAAGGAAGAATGGCTTGGGTAACGCGATCTCGCCCCATTTTTGCGGAACCACCGGCAGAATCTCCCTCAACGATGAAAATTTCGGTATTTTCAGCAGCTGCTTGTGAGCAGTCAGCAAGTTTTCCGGGAAGACGAAGTTTTTTTGTGGGAGCTTTTCTGTTTTGTATTTTTTCTTCTTTTTTCTTTTTACGAGCTTCGGCACGTTCAATAACATATTCAAGTAAAGCCGTAGCATTTTCAACATCTGAGGTTAGCCAATGGTCAAAAGAGTCTTTAACAGCTTGCTCAACAAGACGAATTGCTTTTGTTGATGTTAATTTATCTTTCGTTTGTCCTTGAAATTGAGGGTCGCGAATAAAGACAGATAACATAATACAAGCATTACTCAAGAAATCTTCAGCAGTAATTGTGGCAGCTTTTTTAATATTGGCCATTTCGCCATATTCTTTTAGTCCACGAATAAGAGCGGCTTTAAAACCCATTTCATGGGTTCCTCCTTGAGGGGTGACAACGGTATTGCAGTATGAGTTACAAAATCCGTTTTCATCTTCAGGCCAAGTAATAGCCCACTCCACACGTCCTTCATCATTAGCTAAGTCAGAATCACCGGAGAACATTGTTTTATTAATTGTTGTGCGGCTTCCTATTTGATAATTAAGAAAATCGCGTAAACCATTAGGAAAGTGAAGTTCGGTTTCTAATGGGGTAGGATCACCTTCAGACAGGACTTCAGGGGAACATTTCCAAAAAATATGGATTCCTTTGAATAAAAAAGCTTTTGAACGAGCCATGCGATAAATGCGGTTAGGAATAAAAACCTTAGAACCGAAAATTTCAGCATCGGGATGAAAAGTAATTGAAGTTCCGCGGCGGTTAGGTGCATTACCGACAAGTTCTAAATTTGTTAAAGGCTTCCCTTTTGAATATTCTTGTCGATAAAGTTTTTTGTCGCGAGCAATTTCAACGATAAGTTTATCAGACAAAGCGTTAACAACAGATAAACCGACACCGTGCAATCCGCCGGAAACTTTATAAGCATTTCCACCGAATTTTCCACCGGAGTGTAAGATTGTTAAAATAACTTCTAGGGCAGATTTATTTGGATATTTTGGGTGAGGGTCCACAGGAATACCTCTTCCGTTGTCAGATATTGTTACGGAAAAATCATCATTAAATTTAATATCAATATGATTAGCATAACCGGCAACAGCTTCATCCATAGAATTATCTAGAATTTCCGCGACCAAGTGATGCAAGGCCTGCTCATCTGTGCCACCAATATACATTCCGGGGCGATGGCGGACAGGTTCAAGACCTTCAAGAACTTCAATATCTTGTGCGGAGTACTCCATAGGTTTTTGATTGTTAGATTCAAATAAATCAGTCATAATTATCCTTTACCAAAAAATTTAAGCATAAAATAAAGCAGAAGTCCTTATTTTTCAAGCACTAAAAGCAAAACAGACACAAAATTTTATAATTAGAGGCAGATAAAATGCAAAATGCAAGCAATTGATATTTTTTCGTGAAAAAAGACTTGCATTTATAATAATTTAAGAGTAAAAAGCGACTGATGAAGTAAATTCATCAAAGTAAATTAATTCACACGCAGATTAATACGGAAAAATTTTCGTTCCAGTGCCTTTAAGTTAAAGGTGAGGCAGTCTGCGGAGGTTTAACTGGAAAAGGATAAAATATAATGACACTTCCTACATTTACATTACGTCAGCTAATTGAAGCCGGCGTACACTTCGGACACCACGCACGTCGTTGGAATCCACAAATGGGTCCATACATTTATGGAAAAAAAGATAATGTTCATATTATCGATCTTCGTAAAACATACCCAATGTTATATACAGCATTAAATACAGCTCGTGATGTAGCCGCAAACGGCGGTCGCGTTCTTTTTGTTGGAACAAAAAGACAAGCACAAGACATCGTAAAAGAAAATGCTGAAAGATGTGGACAATTTTATGTAAACTATCGTTGGTTAGGCGGTATGTTAACCAACTGGAAAACTGTTCATAAATCAATTTCACGTTTAGCAAAATTAAATGAAATGTCAGAGAAAAACGCTTATGACGGATATACAAAAAAAGAAATGCTGAACATGAAAAAAGAACAGCAAAAATTATCCCAAGAATTAAGCGGTATTATGAACATGGGTGGACAACCTGACTTGCTTTTTGTTATTGATACAACAAAAGAAACTTTGGCAGTAAAAGAGGCTAAAAAGTTAGGAATTCCTGTAATTGGTATTACAGATACCAATGCTAATCCAAACGATGTTGATTTGCCGGTTCCGGGTAATGACGATGCAATCCGTGCAATTCAGCTTTATTGCGAATTAATGTCTTCAGCCATTCTTGATGGTATGCAGGCAGAAATCGCATCACAAGGCTTAAAAGTAGAAGAAATGGTTGAAAGCGAAGTTGCCGAAGCTAAAGCCACAAAGAAAAAATCTTCAAAGAAAGCAAAAGCTGAAGTTAAGGAAGAAGTTGCCGGAGAATAATCTCACAAGAGATTAAACTTCATAAACATACGTGGCGGTATGGTCAAGTTTCATATCGCCACAATCATTTAAAATTCAAGATATAGGAAAGTAAAAGATGACAGAAATTACCGCAGCAATGGTTAAAGAATTGAGAGAAACAACGGGAGCCGGTATGCTTGATTGCAAAAAAGCATTAACAGAGAATGCCGGCAATATGGAAAATGCAATTGACTGGTTGCGTAAAAAAGGATTGGCTTCAGCAGCAAAGAAAGCAAGCAGAATTGCCGCAGAAGGTTTAGTATCTGTCGCTGTTGAAGGAAATAAAGGTGCTGTTGTTGAAGTAAACTCAGAAACAGACTTTGTTGCAAAGAATGATATTTTCCAAGAATTTGTAGAAGATGCGGCTCAAGTTGCTTTGATGTTTGACGGCGAAATAGAAGCAATGAAAAATTTTGTTTGCCCGAAAGTTAAAAAATCTTTCGGCGAAAGATTAACAGACATGATTGCCAAAATCGGAGAAAATATGAATCTTCGTCGTGCAAAAGTATTGTCAGTAAATAACGGTGTTGTTGCTTCTTACATCCATAGCGCAGCACGTCCGGGTTTAGGTAAAATTGGTGTATTGGTAGCTTTAGAATCAGACGGAGACAAAGCGAAATTGCAAGAATTAGGAAAGCATATAGCAATGCACATCGCAGCATCAGCTCCATTATTCCATACAATTGCTGATGTTGATCCGGCAGCTTTGGAACGTGAAAAAGCGATTTTCTCAGAACAAGCACTTGCTTCAGGAAAACCGGCAAATATTGTTGAAAAAATGGTAGAAGGCCGTATTCGTAAATATTATGAAGAAGTTGTTCTTGAAGAACAAGCTTATATCATGGATCCGGATAAAAAAGTAAAACAAATTTTGGCGGAAGCAGAAAAAGAACTCGGCACACCGGTAAAAATGACAGGTTATGTCTGCTTTAAATTAGGTGAAGGCTTACAAAAGAAAGAAGAAGACTTCGCCGCAGAGGTTGCCGCTCAATTAGGAAAATAAGAATTTATTTTCAAAATAAATAAAAAAGTCGCTGTTTAAAAAGAACAGCGGCTTTTATTTTTTTATAAAAAGAAATAAGTATATTATCTTATAATAAAGAACAAATAAAAACCCCGATGTAACTCGGGGTATAGAGAAAAGAAATAAAACAGTAATTAGATATCAAGATTAACGACATTAAGCGCATTATCTTGAATAAATTCTTTTCGAGGTTCAACCACATCACCCATTAAGGTAGCAAATGTTTCATCAGCTTCTTCCATCTGGTTAATCTTTACTTGCAATAAAGAGCGAGCTTCAGGATCAAGAGTTGTTTCCCATAATTGTTCAGGATTCATCTCTCCTAATCCTTTATAGCGATTGATGGTAATCCCTTTCTTTCCGGCAGCAATAATAGCTTCCACTAAAGAAACCGGTCCGTGAATTTTCTTTTCTAGACCTTGTTTGGAAACCAAAGTACTGGCTTGTTCAAAACTTTCTTTTAAGAAAGGATGCATTTCATTTATCATTTGAGCTTCTTGGCTTTCCAAAACTTTTAATTCCATAATATGTTCTTCGGTAACACCTCGTAAGGTTCTTGAAAATTTAATACTATGATTATCCATAAGTTCTGCTTTCCAGCCTTTATCGTATTCGGCTTCTTGATTATCAAGACGATGTGTTAATTTTTCAAGAGCCTGTTTCATATCCTCAAGATTGGCACGCAGCGCAGGGCTAAAAATGCCAGCAATAGCCATTTGTTCGACAATCTTTTCAGGTACATTTTTACTTAAATTAACAATTAAGCTATGCGCTTTTCTGTTTTGCTCAACAACGGCAATTAAATCTTCACCAATAATTTGTTCTCCATCGGCTTTAATAAGAGAAGCATCATCGCAACCGCCGCGATTAAGATAGTTTTCCATTTCTCTTTCATTTTTTATGTAGAGTACGGAATTTCCTTTTTTAACTTTATACAAAGGAGGTTGTGCAATATAAACGTAACCTCTTTCTATAAGTTCCGGCATTTGTCTGTAAAAGAATGTGAGGAGCAAGGTACGGATGTGGCTGCCATCGACATCAGCATCGGCCATGATAATAATTTTATGATAACGGCATTTATCGGGATTAAAATCATCGCGCCCGATTCCTGTCCCAAGAGCCGTAATAATTGTTCCAATTTCTGCGGAATTAAGCATTTTATCAAAACGAGCTCTTTCTACATTTAATATTTTACCTTTAAGAGGCATAATTGCTTGAGTTTTTCTATCTCGTCCCTGTTTTGCTGAGCCTCCAGCAGAATCTCCCTCCACAATGAATATTTCAGAAAGAGCAGGATCTTTTTCAGAACAATCGGCCAATTTACCGGGAAGAGAGGCAACATCAAGAACACCTTTTCTGCGAGTTAATTCACGAGCTTTTCTTGCAGCTTCGCGAGCAGTTGCGGCTTCAACAATTTTACCGACAATGATTTTGGCTTCTGCAGGATGTTCATCTAACCATTCTTTTAATTTATCACCGACAACACTTTCAACGACAGGACGAACTTCTGAAGAAACAAGTTTATCTTTTGTTTGAGAAGAAAATTTCGGATCAGGTACTTTAACGGAAAGAACGCAAGTTAAACCTTCGCGCATATCATCGCCGGTCAAGCTTACCTTTTCTTTTTTTAGAAGGCCGTTTTCAACAATATAATTATTGATAGTACGCGTTAACGCGCCACGGAATCCGGCAAGGTGAGTACCACCGTCTTTTTGCGGAATGTTATTTGTATAACAAAGCATACTTTCATTATAAGCATTTGTCCATTGAATACCGGCTTCGACCTGTATGTCGTTATCTTCTCCGCTAATATAGATAATTTCTTCATGTAGGGGAGCTTTTGATTTGTTAATATGGCTGACAAAAGCTTTTAACCCGCCTTCATAATGAAAATCAACTTCACGAGGTTCCGTTCCGCGATTGTCTATAAGTTTTAAATAAACGCCTGAATTTAAAAAGGCTTTTTCACGAATAGAACGTTCAAGAGTTTCAAAACTGAATTCTGTTTGTGTAAATGTTTCGGGAGAGGGAAGAAAAGTAACTTCTGTTCCATGTTTTCCGGGGGCATCGGCAACGACTTTTAAATGTTCTGTAACATTACCGTTGGCAAACATGGCAACATGTTCTTTACCGTTGCGCCAAATTCTAAGTTTGAGCCAAGTTGACAAAGCATTAACCACAGAAACACCAACGCCATGCAAACCACCTGAAACTTTATAAGAGTTATTATCAAACTTACCACCGGAGTGTAATTCCGTCATAATAACTTCGGCAGCGGAAACACCTTCTTCTTTATGAATATCAACAGGAATACCGCGCCCGTTATCTCGAATAGTTGCCGAACCGTCAGCATTTAAAATGACTTCGGTTTTATCACAATAACCCGCTAATGCTTCGTCAATTGCATTATCTAAAACTTCGTAAATCATATGATGCAAGCCTGAACCGTCATCGGTATCTCCGATATACATTCCGGGACGCTTGCGAACAGCATCTAGACCTTTTAAAACTTTAATTGAATCAGCACTATATTCTTTTTCTTCTTGTTTAATTTCCTCTAAAGTCATTTCATGAGTCATAATATTTATCACCCTTTTCATAAATAAAATCAATTAAGCACAGCATACAATAAAAGGAGCTTAAAACCAAGTGAAAAATCCAAGATATTCAATAAAAGTCGGATAAAATAGCAAGGTTAATGAGCTTCTGTCCAATTGTTTCCGACACCGACTTCTGCAATTAAGGGAACATCATAATCGACAACATGTTCCATTGTATTTTTGATTAAAGAGGAAACATAGTCAACTTCCTCATCAGGCGCCTCAAAAATAAGTTCATCATGGACTTGCAGAAGCATTTTAGTTTTAAGTTTTTCGCGAGATAATAGGGAAAGGAGTTTATTCATTGCAAGTTTGATAATATCGGCAGCACCACCTTGAATAGGAGCATTAATGGCGGCACGTTCGGCGTTCATAACAATTCTTTTATTTTTATCGTTAATTCCCAAAACGGAACATTTCCTTCCGAAGGGAGTTTCAACAAAACCGTTTCTGTGTGCAAAATCAATAGTTTTTTGCATATAATCTTTAATTTCGGGCATTTCTCTGAAATAAGCGTCAATATAGGCTTTTGCTTCTTCGTTGCTGACATTGATTTGTTTCGCAAGCCCAAATTGAGAAATGCCGTAAATAATTCCAAAATTGATAGCTTTGGCGTGTCTTCTCAAATCGGAAGATACCATATCTTGAGGAATGCCAAAAACCTTAGAAGCTGTTGCGGCATGAATATCCATCCCTTTGGCAAAAGCCTCTTTAAGAGCTCTAACGTTCGCAACGCTTGCCATAAGACGTAATTCAACTTGAGAATAGTCTGAAGAAATGATTTTATAACCGTTTTTTGCAACAAAGCAGGAACGAATTTTTTTGCCTTCTTCACTGCGAATAGGAATGTTTTGTAAATTTGGATTAGAAGAGGCTAAACGCCCCGTATTAACGACCGTTTGTGAAAAGGTTGTATGAATGCGGTTGTTGCTATCTAGCAAATCAAGCAGTGAAACGGTATAAGTGCTTTTTAATTTTGAAAAAACGCGCCAATCCAAAATTTTTTTAGCAATAAGGTTGCCTTCATTGGCTAAATCTTCAAGGACATCGGCTCCGGTCTGCCAAGCTCCTGTTGCCGTTTTCTTCCCTTTAATATTTTGTTTGTCAAAAAGAATATAGCCGATTTGTTTGGGGGAACCAAGATTAAATTCTTCACCGGCTAATTGGTAAATTTCTTGTTCAAGGCCTTTAATATTTTTATCAAATTCGGAATCAAGAGTTCTTAGGGCGAGGGCATCAACAAGAATCCCGTTATCTTCCATTGTTTTTAAGGTATGAATTAAGGGGCGATCAAAATTTTCATAAAGAAAAACTTTTTTCTCAGAGATTAATCGAGGCTTAAAAAGTTGAAATAAGCGGAGTGTAATATCGGCATCTTCAGCAGCATATTCTAAGGCTTTATCTAATGGGACTTTGTCAAAGGTGATTTTATTTTTACCGCTTCCGCAAACTTCTTCGTAACTAATCATTTTGTAATCTAAAAACAATTCGGCTAATTCATCAAGGCTATGTCCATGGTCTGAACTGTCTAAATCATAAGACATGACGCAGGTGTCATCGAGTGGAAAAATAGTAAAATCACTACCGAAAATTTGCGATAAAAAGTGCATATCAAATTTTGCGTTATGACCTATTTTCAAGAGAGACTTGTCCGAAAACAAAGGAGATAAATACTGTTTTAAAAGGGAAAGTGATAGTTGAGTTGTATTAGATTTTGTTGAAGTATTCGATGAAAATAAATCTGATTTATTCTCAGTTGAGGAATGGGAAATAGGAATATAGCAGGCCTCACCGGGAGCAATAGCCAAAGAAATGCCGACTATTTTATCAAAAAAAGGATTTAGTCCGTTTGTTTCTGTATCAAAGGCAAAATATTGATTGTTTTTAATGGAAAGAACCCATTTTTTTAAAGTTTTTTCATCTTGTACTAATTCATATTGTTTTTTTATTTCTTGTGAAGACTTTTTAGAAAGAGAAGAAGAGCAAGAACAATTTTCTTTTTCTAAAACCCATTTTTCAAAGCGAGGTTTCAAAGTTCGAAAATCATGCTTATCGGCAAAGTTCATTAATGTAGCAATGTCTGGGTGTTTGCAGGAATATTCTTCAAGATTATGTTCGACAGGAACATCGTTTTTAAGAGTTACCAATTTTAAAGAAAGTTCCGCATCGTTTTTATGGGTTAACAAGGTTTCTCTTCTTTTATTTTGCTTTATTTCTGAAGCTCGAGAAAGAACCTCTTGCAAAGAACCAAATTGATTAATTAATTCGGCCGCGGTTTTAAGACCGATTCCGGGGACACCGGGAATATTATCAATAGAATCCCCAGCTAAGGCTTGGACATCAACAACTTTATCCGGAAAAACACCGAATTTTTCTTTGACATCGTCAGGGGTAAAAAACTTATCTTTCATGGGGTCGTAATATTCAACACCTGGGCGGATAAGCTGCATAAGATCTTTATCAGCGGAAACGACAACAACTTCATAGTTTTGGTCGAGAGCTTTTTGAGCATAAGTTGCTATCAAATCGTCAGCTTCATAACCTTCCATTTCTAAATAATTAAGATTGAGAGCATCGACAGCTTCGCGAATTATAGGAAATTGAGGGATAAGTTCTTCAGGAATTTCTTTTCTTGTTCCTTTATACTCAGGAAAAAAATCATTTCTGAAATTTTTTCTTTTGGCGTCAAAAAGAACAAGACAATAATCGCATTTTATTTTGGTTGTGAGTTTTAAAAACATATTTGTGAAACCATAAACAGCATTAACCGGAATACCTTCAGGATTCGTCATCATAGGTAACCCATAAAAAGCACGGAAAATATAACCGGAGCCATCAACCAAACAAACTTTTTTAGTCATAAAAACCTTACATAAAAGAAAAACTATTCACCGGCAGAAAAGAAAAAAGAACGTTCTTCTGAATTTACGGTATTTAAATCAGTCAAATAAGCATCTTGCTGTTCATTGATGTAATTATTAAGAGCTGATAAAATGCATTCGTCAAGAGAGCAATGCTTTTTCTTGGCGAGAGATAAAATTTCAGAATAAACGGTTTCACTAATATTTACAGAAATATTACCCATAAAATTTTCCTTAACTTATTTGATATATAATTTATATAACAAAATAGGATTCAGTACAAGGAAAAAACTGTGGCAAAAAAAGCTAAGCTCAAGAAAAACAAGAAAAAAAGTCAAAAAAGAGAGTCAAAACAAAGAGTTAAAATATATCGATTTTTGTTTAAAATCATGCTTATCTTGGTGATAAGTTTAGCGGCTTATATTGGATGGTGCTATTTAACCATGCCGGATATTGAAAAAGCGATTAACCGCACGCGACAGCCATCAACAATGATAATTGCTGAAAATGGAAATGAAATACAAAGTTTTGGGAATGTATATTCGGAAGTAGTTCCTTTGGATGAGCTGCCGCCATATGTTCCAGATGCAGTTGTTGCGACGGAAGACAGACGATTCTACAGTCATTTTGGTTTTGATATAATTAGCTTTACCCGAGCGATGGTTGTTAATTTGTGGCATCGTCGTTATGTGCAGGGTGGATCGACAATAAGCCAACAAGTTGCAAAAAATTTGTTTTTAACACCGAATAAAACAATAAAACGCAAGGTGCAGGAGTTATTATTGGCATTTTGGTTGGAATATCGTTTAACAAAAGAACAAATTTTAACATTGTACCTAAATCGTGTATATTTGGGTGCAGGAACATATGGAATAGAAGCCGCTTCGCAAAAATATTTTCAAAAATCATCACGGGATTTAAACTTATTAGAGGCAGCAATAATTGCCGGTATGTTAAAAGCGCCATCAAGATACAATCCGATTGCAAGCGAAGAAAAGGCAAGGGACAGAGCGGAAGTTGTCTTAGATAATATGGTAAAAAATGATAAGATAACGGATGAACAAAGAAAAAATGCACTAAAAATGAAAATAGGAGCGGAAACTTCATATAAAGTTGAAGGAGGACGGTACTTTGCGGATTGGGTATATAGTGAAGTAAATGATTATATTGGGGAGCGAGATAGTGATATTTATGTAGCGACAACACTTGATCAAGCATTACAAGAAAGATCTGAGAAAGTATTAAAAGAAATTATATCGGCCAACAAATGGAGAAATGTAACTCAAGGTGCCGTGGTTGTTATTGATAAATGGGGTGCCGTTAAGGCAATGGTAGGAGGTGTTGACTATTACAAAAGTCAGTTTAATCGTGCAACTCAAGCTCTTCGCCAACCAGGGTCGTCTTTTAAACCATTTGTTTATGTTACGGCAATAGAAAATGGTTATTCACCTGATGATAGAATCTATGATGTTCCAATAAATATTAAAGGGTGGAAACCGGAAAATATTGATAAAAAGTATTATGGAGAAGTAAGTTTAAGGACAGCTTTGGCAAAATCGCTAAATTTAGCGACGATAAATTTGTCAGAACAAGTAGGCCGTTCAAAAATTATAAAAACGGCAAAACGTATGGGAATTACGACGCCGATAGAGAATACACCTTCATTGGCTTTGGGAAGTTTTGAGGTAAAGGTAATCGATATGGCTGTTGCTTATGCGTCAATTGCAAATGGGGGGTATGCCGTATGGCCATACGCAATTCAAGAAATTTACAGTAATGATGGTTATCAACTTTACATGAGAGAGCAAGATGAACCCAATAGAATTTTAATTGATTATGCCGCGGAAGAAATGCAGGAAATGTTAGAGAATGTTATAACAAACGGAACGGGAAAACGAGCAAGGCTTCCTTTCTTTGTGGCAGGCAAAACGGGAACATCACAAGATAACCGCGATGCATGGTTTGTTGGGTTTACGGATAAGTATGTTGCGGCGGTTTGGGTCGGAAATGACGATAATTCACCGATGAAGGGAGTTAGCGGAAGCAATATTCCGGCACAAATATGGCAAAAAATTATGCAAAACACAAATTAAAATCTAAAAATAAAACTTTTATGTTTTAAATAATTATATATAATGCTGACAACAAAATTAAAATCAAAAAAAGGAAAAAATGATGACACAAAAACCAGTAATGCTTTTGGTATTAGATGGCTGGGGATATAGAGAAAAAACAACCTCAGACAACGCAATTGAAATGGGAAATACTCCAAATTGGCATAGATTCGTTCAAGAATACCCGACTTGTTTTGTAGAAACATCAGGTTTGGCCGTTGGTTTGCCGGAAGGACAAATGGGAAATTCAGAAGTCGGCCATATGAATTTGGGAGCCGGAAGAGTGGTAATGCAAGATTTACCTCGTATAGACCAAGCGATAAAGGATGGTTCTATTAAAAATAACGAAATAGTAGTAGAGATGATAAAAAAGCTGAAAGAAAGCGGAAAATCATGCCATGTAATGGGACTGATGTCTCCCGGCGGCGTCCATTCATCGCAAAAACATATAGAAGCTATGTGCGAAATATTAGCAGAGAATGGGATTCCGGTACATGTTCATGCCTTTTTGGATGGGCGCGACACGCCGCCAACCTCGGCAGCTGAATATGTTGCTGAGTTTGAAGAAAAAATAAAGAAACTCAAAAATGTATCCATAGCCACGATTTCAGGAAGATTCTATGCTATGGATAGAGATAAGCGTTGGGATAGAGTAGAAAAAGCTTATAATGCCATAGCTTTAGGTGAAGGTGAAAAGGCAGATACTGCGAAAGATGCAATTGCAGATTCTTATAAAAAAGAAATAAATGATGAATTTGTTGTTCCTTGCGTTATTGGCAACTATAAAGGAGCTGAAGACGGAGATGTTATACTAATGTGTAACTTCCGAGCAGACAGAGCTCGTGAAATACTATATGCTTTAGCAGATAAGGATTTTAACGGATTTGCAAGAAAAAAGATTATCAAATTTGCAGAACATATCGGTATGACAGAATATTCGGCAGATCATCGCCGTTTTATGAAGACCATATTTGGACCGGAAGTCTTAAATAATATCTTTGGGGAAGTTGTTGCTGAACATGGGCTAAGTCAGCTGCGTATTGCGGAAACAGAAAAATATGCTCATGTTACTTTCTTCTTCAATGGTGGAGAAGAAAAAGAATTTCAAGGAGAGGAAAGAATTTTAATTCCAAGTCCCAAAGTTGCCACATATGACTTGAAGCCGGAAATGTCTGTTTACGAAGTAACCGAGAAACTCGTTGAAGCAATAGAAAATAAACGATTCGATGTAATCATATGCAATTTTGCCAATGGGGATATGGTCGGACATACCGGAATCATGGAGGCAGCACTAAAGGCGGTAGCGGCAGTCGATGAATGTGTTGGAAAAGTAGCTGAAGCTATTAAAAAGGTAGGTGGAGTACTTTTCATTACAGCTGACCACGGTAATGTAGAGAAAATGGTTGATGAAACAACGGGAGAGCCTTATACCGCTCATACTGTTGGAAAAGTAAGAGCTGTTTTGGTTAATTGTCAAACTCCGATAAAAGGGTTACGAGATGGTAAGCTGGCAGATGTTTCTCCGACATTGTTGGATTTATTGGGAATTAGTCAACCTCAAGAAATGACGGGACAATCTCTTTTAATAAAGAAATAGCGACTGATGAAATTAACAACGGCAAGCAAAAGAATAGTTTGTGTATTGGGAATATTTCTATTCTCAATCAAACTGTTGCTTGCCGTTGAAGTTTCAAAATCAGAATTGGCACGCATGGAAGCACAAGTTGCCAAAGAAAATGCTGAAAATAAAAAATTACAAGAACAGGCCGAACAAGTAGCAAAAGAATTAAAATCATTAAGTCGCCAAATGGTAAAATCAGCGGAACAGATTCAAAATACCGAAGATAAGATTTCGAAAATGGAAGATGAGCTGAAATTACTTGAAGAAAAACTGAAAAGAGAAGAAGATAGTTTTACAAGAGAAGATGAAAATTTAATAAAAACTCTTTCGGCATTAGAAAATCTGGCATTAAAGCCAACGGAATCTTTATTTGTACAACCTTTAAGTCCGGTAGAAATAATTAGAAGTGCCATGCTTTTAAGAGAGACTGTTCCTTATTTGGAGCAAAATGCGCAAAGAATTCGAAAGAAGCTAGAAGAGATAGAAAAGCAAAAACAACAAAAAGAAAAACAAGTAAAAAAAATTATAGCACAAAAAGATATACTGGAAAAAGAGCATAGCCAATTAAAAGCACTAATGCAAAAAAAATCAAAGTTAGGAAATACTCTAAAAGTTCAAAAAGATGCTTCACAAAAGAAAGTAAATCGTTTAGCGGCACAAGCTCAAGATTTAAGAGATTTGCTAAAGAAACTAGAAAAAGAGAGATTAGAAAAGGAGCGTAAAGAAAAAGAAGAGCGTCTTAAAGCCGAAGAAAAAAGAAAAAAACAGGAGGAAAAAGAGCGAGCTTACTTGAATAAATTGAAAGAGGAAGCTATAAAAGAACAAGGAGAAGGTTTTATCAAAGCTAAGGGCAGATTACCTATGCCGGCTCGCGGACAAATAATTACGCGGTATGGCGAGGAAACAGCTAAAGGCGTAAGTTCAAAAGGAATTATTGTAAAAACGAGAAGTCAGGCACAAGTTGTTGCACCCTTTGATGGAACGGTAATTTTTGCCGGACCTTTTCGAGGATATGGTAATTTAATTATTATAGATCATGGAAAAGGCTATTTAAGCCTTCTGGCAGGGCTGGAAACAATGGATATAGAGTTGGGGCAGTTATTGCTAGCTGGAGAGCCGGTAGGTCAAATGCCCGAGAACGATGATGCGAAGTTATATATTGAAATAAGAAAAGATAATCATCCAATCAACCCATTAACATGGATTCAAAATTAAAGAGGAACACAATGTCTAAAAAAATAACAACTATTTCTGCGATGTTTTTATTCTTTTGTACCGTGGTTGTAAATGCAAATGCAGCCAAAAAAGAAACCCAAACGATAACGTCGGAAGAAGATACATATGAGTTGTTAAATTTATTTGGAGAAGTTTTGGAACGAGCCAAGACATCATATGTTGATGAAGTATCGGATGAACAGTTAATTCAGTCCGCAATAAATGGAATGTTAATCGCTTTAGACCCTCATTCAAGTTATATGGATAATAAAGATTTCAAATACATGAATGAACAAACGTCTGGAAAATTCGGCGGTTTAGGAATAGAAGTAACAATGGAAAGTGGGGTTGTAAAAATAGTTTCTCCGCTAGATGACACTCCGGCTTACAAAGCAGGTTTAAAACCGGGAGATTATATAATAAATATTGATGGAGAATCTGTTGTTGGAATGACTTTAAATGATGCCGTAGATAAAATGAGAGGAAAAATAGGTTCAAAAGTAAAATTAACGATTCGCCGTTTAAATCAAAAACCATTTGAAGTAACAATAAAACGTGAGGAAATAAAAATACAAACAGTAAAAAGTAGCATAAAAGGAGAAGATGTTGCATATATAAGAATAACATCTTTTAGTGAAGATACGGATAAAATGGTTGAAAAAGCGGTATCAGATGCAAAGAAGAAACAAAAAGGCAATTTAAAAGGGATTGTCATAGATGTAAGAAATAATCCGGGAGGATTGTTAGATCAAGCCGTAAGTGTTTCAGATTTATTTTTAAACCAAGGAGAGATAGTATCAACGCGTTCAAGAAACGAAGAAGACACGGTAAAATACAATGCCAAAAAAGGAGATATAGCGGAGGGATTACCGATAGTCGTTCTAGTAAATGATGGTTCGGCATCAGCTTCTGAAATTGTAGCGGGAGCATTACAAGATCATAAAAGAGCAATTATCTTAGGAGAAAAAACCTTTGGAAAAGGTTCTGTTCAAACGGTAATTCCTCTAGGAAAGCATGGAGCGATGCGTTTAACAACAGCAAGATATTACACCCCATCAGGACGCTCAATCCAAGTAAAAGGCATAGAACCCGATGTTGAAGTAAAACCGGCAAAAATTGAAGAAATAGAGAGTCCGTTTGAATTGAGCGAAGGCGAATATAATAATGCTTTGAAGAATGAAAATGAAGAAAAAACAGATGCCAAGAAACAAGCAAAAGCAAAAGCAGAAAAAGAAGAACTTTTAAAGGATTATCAACTGTCGAGAGCGATAGATTTAGTTCGAGCAATGGGGATATATGAACAAGGAAAATCTGAAAAATAAAAGGAATTAAACGGTTGGCTAAAAGCATAAAACAAAAAGTAAAAATAATAATACTGATATTAGGGGTACTATTTATAATATCAGGTTTAGCATTTTATGCCGCGGAAAAAAGTACCAGTCCAAAATATGAAAATAAGATAGATAAACTTTTATTTGATAGAGGAAATAAATCACCCAAGTATGTTATAACCCTTCCCGATAAGAAAGCCTTAAAAGCTACAAAATTGGAAGAAAAAAAAGAAGAAACGGAGAAAAAAAATCCTAGGGCATATTCCGGCTTAACAAATGAGGAAATTCAATTAAGAGAGCTTATAAATAATACCCCTAATTTAAATAAACTAAAAGATATTGCCGATAATGTCCCGTTAAAAAATATTGAAGTAGATTCAAAGTTGAGTCGAATAGAAGAAAATATGTTATTGCCAAAGATATCAGGAGACGGACAGAAAGCATGGATAGAATACGCTCGTCCAAGACAAACAATTCAGCCCAATTTTTCAAGAGTATCTATTATAATAAAGAACATGGGGCTGGACAGACGTACAACTAACGCCGTAATTCATAAATTTCCTTCAGAAATTTCCATTTCGTTTTCTCCTTATGGAAATGAAAATGACAAACTCATATCAGAAGCAAGGCAGCAAGGTCATGAGACATATGTTGATATGTACTTATCTTCAAAGGACTTTTTAAAATCGGATAGTGGACCTTTGGCTATGAGTATGACGGCAAGCCAAGAAGAAAATAAAAGGCGTTTAAAGAAGACTGTTTCATCCAAGTCTGCAATTGGAGGAGTAATTGTTAATATCGGAGTAGCAGACGAAAACAATAAAAAACGTCTAGAAGAATTATTTGAAGAAGTCAAAGAAATGGGATTGTTGCTTATTGATGCAACAGGAGAAACAGGGGTCCAGAATGTTGAAACAAAAGAATTAGCAAGACAGAAAGCAGATATCGTAATAAATCATGACTATAATAGGGATAATATACGTCGTCAGCTAATGAATGCAGAATTATTGGCACAAGACAAAGGATTTGTTTTAATAGCCGTTGAACCAAAGCCGGTGGCTTTGATAGAAATTTATGACTGGATAAATAGTTTTTCTCCACAATATACATATGAAGAAATGAAAGAAAAAAATATTACATCCATAGAAAAACCATTTGCATTGGTACCAATATCGGAAGTAGTAGTTGAGTAGAAGAAGATGAAAAAATATCGCAAAAACGCAGGAATAATTGTTTTTAACAAGAATAAAAAAGTTTTAATTTGTGAAAGAATAGGAAACTGGGAACAAGCATGGCAATTTCCTCAAGGAGGAATTGATGAAAAGGAAACAGCACAAGAAGCTGCAATAAGAGAATTAAAAGAAGAAACATCCATAAGTTCAGTAAGAGCCATTTTAACCGAAACAACGCCCTTAATATATGAATTTCCTCCGGAAGTAAAAGCAAACAGCAAGAAAAAAGGTAGAGATTATGATGGTCAAGAACAATATTGGAGTCTTCTTTTGTTTTTAGGAGAAGATTCGGAAATAAATTTACAAACAAAAGAACCGGAATTTAAAAGCTGGAAATGGATTGATATTGAAAACGCCGATAAGAATGTCGTTTCATTTAAAAAAGAAGTTTATAGAACAATAATAAATAAATATAAGCCCATAATTGAAGAATACAAAATTTTGTAGAATTTCAGAAAATTTTGTGCTATACTTCGCCTATAATTAAATAACACAGGCGAAGTTAAATGAGCTCATTGCATGAAAAAATGATGTTCTTGGTTGAAAAAGCCGGTATTGAAGGCTTGGTTTCAAATGTACCGTTTAAGGAAGAACAATTTTCAGAATTAGTAAAATTAAGACAGCTTTCTATATTGCAAGCCTCATATGAAACGCATGCAACAGAAAAAAATTTACCGATACTTTCACGAGAAAATTTTACAAAAAGTCTAGTTAATATAGCGTATAGTTATGCTGGCATAGATAAACACCGTCAGAAAAAACATACCTATGAATTTTTTCGAGATAACATAGCGGTATATGATGGCAATAATATTCAATTTACTGAACATAAAATTGATCCGGAAAATATGCTAAAAGCGTTTTCAGTAGAAAGAATTTACGACGAGCGTTTTTATAAATTAGAAGGAATGGATACTTTTGCGATTTTTCGAGATGTAAGAAAGAAACAAAGTGAAAAAGAAGCCTTGGAGCAACAGCATAAATTATTACAAAATGATTTGCTTCAACTCGGTTTGGCAAACACACAACAATTAAACATAATAAATCCACAAATAATGGAACTGCTTAGTGTTCAGCAAAAATTGATACAGCAAGCTCTTGAACAACAAAAACTAACATTATTAAATATGCATCCTGAACTGATGCAACAAATAGAGAAGCCTAAACAAAAATTGGAAGACCGTGAAATTCAATTATTGTTGGAACAAAAAAGTAATTCTTATCAAAGACGTTAATTGGCCGATTCGAAATTAATACGCGGGTCAACGACGGAATAAATAAGATCACTTATAAGTTTTAAAACTAAACCTAACAAGCCAAAAACATAAAGAGTTCCAAAAATCACGGGATAGTCGCGTGTCATTATGGCTTCGTAGCCAAGAAGCCCGAGACCGTTAAGTGAGAAAATGACTTCAATGAGCAAAGAACCTGTGAAAAGCATTTTTATAAGCATATTAGGAAATCCGGCAATAACAATAAGCATGGCATTACGGAAAACATGCCCATAGAGAATTTTTTGAGAGCACAAGCCTTTTGCCTTAGCTGTCAGGACATAAGGTTTATTGATTTCATCAAGAAAAGAATTCTTCGTTAGCATAGTTAAACTTGCAAATCCGCCAATAACAAGTGTTAAGACAGGCAGTGTAATATGCCAAAAATAATCAATTATTTTTTTATAAGTAGGTAAATCGTCCCAATTTGGCGAAGTTAGTCCGCGTAAAGGAAACCATTGAAAGTAAGTCCCTCCCGCTAAAAAGACAATAAGAAAGACGGCAAATAAAAAAACAGGAATAGCTGCTCCAAGTATAACAGCAAAAGAAGTCCAAAAATCAAATTTGGAACCGTCAAAAACCGCTTTTCTGATTCCTAAAGGGATGGCAATACAATAAATAATTAGAGTGGACCAAACGCCTAAAGATATAGATACGGGAAGTCGTTCAAGAATAAGCTGCCATACTGTTTTATCTTTATAATAACTTTTACCGAAATCAAACAACACATAATTTCGCAACATCTCAAAATAACGTTGATAAATGGGTTTATCAAAGCCAAATTGTTTTTCAAGTTCTTTGACAAGCTCTTCGGGAACACCGCGAGAGCCTTGGTATTGAAGAGCAGGAGAATTTGTTGATTGCATTGGCGAAGCAGCAGTTAAAGAGCTTGTTGCATTAACATTCATACCTCTGTACTTAGCTAAGGTTTGCTCAATAGGTCCTCCGGGAGCTAATTGAACAATAAGGAAGTTGATGGATATGATTCCAAGCAAAGTAATAGGAATAAGCAAAAGTCGTTTTAAAATATAATTTTTCATTGACGAAATTCCTCTTTTAACCACCACGTAAAGGGTTGAAATCCGACTTTTAAATGAGTAATAGGATGTTCAAATTTGTTTGCAAAAGCAGCTCTATCGTTAGGGGAGTACCATTGAGGAATAATATAAGTTTCAGAGAGCATCAATCTATCAAAGGCACGAATATAAGCAATATAATCTTGTTTTGTCTGGGCATTGATAAATCCATCAATTAACTCATCGGCAACAGGATTTGTTACCCCAGCGATATTATAAGATCCGTTAATATAGGCAGAGGAGGAGCCCCACATTTCTTTTTGTTCATTCCCCGGAAGTTGACTTGTCGTAAAGGAAATAATTGCCATGTCAAAATCAAAGTTGTCCAATAGATTTTTATAAATATTTACTTCTATTGTTCGAAATTTTGCGTCAATTCCAATTTTTTTAAGATTTTGAATAAAAGGAAGCATAACGCGTGTAAAAGAACTCCCATTAGCTGAATTATCAATAATTTCGAGAGTGAGAGGCTCATTTGTTTTAAGATTAACCATCTTCCCATCAATAAAATCGAAACCTGCTTGCTGTAAGAGCTCAACAGCTTTTTTAAGGTTCTCTCGTGTTTGTTGAGGAGAATTATGCTCAGGAAGTTGCGGTGCTTTCGTAAAAATTTCATCAGAAAGTTTGTCGCGAAATTTATTTAAAATTTCTAATTCTTTACCGGAAGGAAGTTCCGTTGCCTCCATTCCTGTATTTGTAAAATAACTGTTGAGCCGCTTATATTGATTATAAAATAATTTATCGTTTGCCCATTCAAAATCAAAAGCAAGACTTATAGCTTGTCGAACACGTTTGTCTTTAAATTTGTCTTTTCTTAAATTAAAAACAAACATCTGCAAATTAGCGGCTTTATTATGAGGAAATTCTTCTTTAATAATTTTATGAGTATCAATTAATTGATTGTTGTAAGCGGATACCCAATTTTTAGCAATGTATTCTTCTCTTATATCAATATTTCCTGAAAATAAGGCTTGTAAGGTAACCGTAGTATCTTGATAATAGTCATATTTAACGGTATCAAAATTATAGAAACCTTTACGAGAAGGAATATCTTTAGCCCAATAATTTGGATTCCTTTTAAGAGTAACGAATTTTCCGGCTTGAAATTTATCAATAATATACGGACCGCTACCAAGAAAAGGAGCAAGATAGGGTTTGCTAAAGTCTTTATTTTGCCAATCGCGTTGGGAAAAAACAGGAATTTGAGCTAAAATCAAAGGTAATTCTTTATTTTGGGAATTCTTTTTAAAATGAAAGCGAATGTGATGATTATTTAACTTTTCAACATGGTCAACGTCCGCATAGTAGATTTTATAAATAGGAGCTCCTTTTTGGGTAATCATATTAAAACTAAATATAACATCATCTGCTGTTAATGGAGAGCCATCACTAAATTTAGCATTTTCATTTAATATGAAGCCGACAAAAGATTTATCTTTAGGATATTCAAAGGCTTTTGCCAATAAAGGATAGACGGTAGAAATGTCATCACTTGGAGAAAACCCAAGAGTATCTAAAGTAAGATAAGCCGCTTCTGAAGCCGGATTCCCTTTAAATATAAAAGGGTTAAAGTTGTCAAAACTTCCATAAGCAGGAAAGATAACGCGGCCACCTTTGGGAGCAAGAGGATTGACATAGTCAAAATGAGAAAAATTCTCGGGATATTTTGCATCGCCATAAAGAGTTAAACGAGAAGAAAAAGAAATATCTTTCGCTTTCGCAGGGGATAGAGAAAACAAAATGACCCCGATAAAATAAAAAATAAAATTAATTTTTTTCAGCAATTTCATCGGTCCAATTACTGAAAGGCGTAATTAAGGATTCTTCATTAATATTTTTAGTCTTTGAAAATGAAGGTTCTGTTTTTGAAAATTCTTTACGTAAAGAATTTAATGTTTTTCGCGTTTCACTAAATTGAGCAACGTTATTTTTTACAGCTGATTTATTATTTTTTGTATCAATATTTGTAAAATCTTCAATGTCTAATTGATTGTCGTCATGCCAATCAAAAATTTTCTCATTATCAAGGTTTAAAGCAAGAAAAGAATTTTCTAATTGCTCTTCAACGGGAACCGCTTCGTTTTTTAAGAGACTATCATCATTTGAAGCAGAAATAGTACTTCCAAAACTTCTTTCTAAAGCAATAGTAAAAGGGTCTTTATCTTGTTCAATTTGAGGCTCTAATTTTTTTTCAGCATTATCTTTAGTTTTTTTCTTAAACACATTTAATTTTGAAACAAAAGAAGAATTTTTATGTGAAAAAGGCGTTAATTTTAGTTCATCTTCCTTTGTATTTGCAATGGGAGCTGTATTTTGAATAAGATTTGAATTTGTTGAAGAAGAATTATTAGAAGCAAGTTTTGCCTTTTTTACTTCATCAGCAATAGGTTCAATAATTGAAAAAACTTTTCCGAAGACACCGGTTTCGACCATATTTAAGAATACATGCTCGCGATCATGACGTTCTAAAAGATTAATTAAATTTTGATATCGAGCAGAAAATTCGAGTAAAGAGCCAGCAAGAACGACATCATTTTTTGCACGATTAACCGTTCTTTGTGCAAAATCTGTTTGATTTTGTGAAATCTCAATAATAACTTTACCAAAAGACCACTTCCCGCCATTTTGAACCTTAGTCCATAAATTTTCAATTTGTTCGGAAGAAGCAAGACTACAACGACGGATAATTTCAGATAAGACCTCATTCATGTCTGCGATAAAGATATCAAATTTATTAAGAATAAAGCCATCTTTAATTTCTTGTTCAGCTTCTAATAAAATTCGTGCTACTAAATCAGTGTAATCCATATTTTTTTTCATTTGCTTCATTAGTGAAGACAAATTGTAATAGACATTTTTATTAGAAATATACTGGTTTATATGCCCAAAAGCAATCCAAAGGAAGAAGACGGGAAGTAGAAGGAAAGCAAGATAAATAGAAGCATCCAATAATCCCAAATTCATTAAAGGAACACCTTGAATTTTGTCATTAATAAAAAGTGCCGCATAAATTAACCAGATAACAGTGGAAAAAACTGAAACAAAAAAAGTTAAAGCTAACACAATCGGCTCCTAATAAATAAAACGTTAAAAACAAAATCAAGTTTAATCCATTTAAGTAATATTTCAATCAAATTATACAGAAAATCCTCAATAAGAATGTCAAAATTCACAGATAAATAAAATAAGAGTCGAAATTTGAAAATAAATGTGATAAAAACAAAGAAAGTTTTAATAAATAAGAGAAAAGAAATGAGTACAAACAATAACAGCATGGTGTTGGATTTTGAAAAGACAATAGTTGAAGTTGAAGCAAAAATCGAAAGTCTTAAAATGCTGGCAGCAGAAGAAGATGTCGATATTTCAAGTGAAGTTAATAGATTACAAGAGAAACTTCAACGTCAGCTAAGAATAGCTTATGCCAATCTTTCGCCATGGCAAAAAGCACAAGTGGCCAGACATCCGGATAGACCACAATGTTTGGATTATATTCAATTATTAATAGAGGATTTTGTTCCGTTAGCCGGAGATAGAACTTTTGCGGATGATCCAACAATGATTGCCGGAATAGGACGTTTTAAAGGAATTTCAGTAGCGGTCATTGGTCAGGAAAAGGGACATGATTTGGAAAGCCGCATAAAATATAATTTCGGCATGGCAAAGCCGGAAGGCTACCGTAAAGCTCAAAGGATTATGAACTTGGCGGACAAATTTAATCTTCCGGTTTTGTGTTTTGTTGATACGGATGGAGCATATCCGGGGGTTGATGCAGAAGCAAGAGGACAAGCAGAAGCAATAGCATCATCAATAGAAA
This sequence comes from uncultured Alphaproteobacteria bacterium, assembly GCA_944390275.1. Lineage (GTDB taxonomy): Bacteria > Pseudomonadota > Alphaproteobacteria > RF32 > CAG-239 > HGM16780. The sequence continues at coordinate 154,604 of CALXPL010000001.1, read as the reverse complement.
AATGTTTGAAAATAAAAACTCCGATAATTTCGACGGTTATTGGCATGGGCGGATCTGGAGGCGCAATAGCCATAGCGACAGCAGATAGAATTTTAATGCTCGAAAACTCAATTTATTCAGTAATTTCTCCGGAAGCGTGCAGTTCAATTTTATGGCGTTCGACCGATAAAGTAAAAGAAGCCGCTGAAGCCTTAAGATTAACGGCGCAAGATTTAAAACAATTTGGTGTCATTGATGAGATAATACCGGAACCGTTGGGAGGTGCCCATAGAGATCCTAAAGCAACAATAGAAGAGGTCGGAAAAGTAATATTAAAACACTTAAAAGAACTTCTACCTATTAATACGGAAGAATTAAAGCAACAAAGAACAGCAAAATTTTTGGAAATGGGACGTCATCTTCCTGAAAATTAATAAGGAAACAATATGTTGTTGAATTTTCCAAATTTTCTGATTTTAAGCGGAATAATATTACTTATTGTGCTAAGTGCTGTTTTCTTAGTTGTTGTTGCGCGCAAAAAAAATGATGTTTCAAATTTCATTGAAAATATTTATAAAACGCAAAATGAATTAGCCGGAAGGCTGAGCCAGTTAAGTGAAAATAATGCATCGCAACAAACCATTTTAACAACGGCAATACATGAGCAGAAAATGTCAATGTTAAAAATGTTGGATGAACGTTTGTTGGAAGTAACAAAAAATGTTGGTCAGGGTTTGCAGCAGTCATCAGAAAAAACAGCACAAACACTAAGCGATTTAAGAGAACGGTTGGCCAAAATTGATGTTGCACAGCAAAAAATATCAAGTTTATCGGAACAAGTTGTCTCTTTGCAAGAAGTGTTAAGCAATAAGCAGGCTCGAGGAGCTTTTGGAGAAATTCAGTTAAATGATTTGGTTACATCTATATTGCCGCCGTCCGCATATTCTTTTCAGGCAGTTTTGAGCAATCAAAAACGAGCGGATTGTATATTAAAATTGCCCAATCCTCCGGGAACAATAGTTATAGATTCTAAATTTCCTTTAGAAAGCTATCAACAACTTCGTCAGGCTTCAAATGATAGAGAAAAAAATGAGGCGGAACGCTTTTTTAAGGCATCAGTACTGAAACACATAAAAGATATTTCAGAAAAATATATAATTCCAGGGGAAACAGCTGAGTCGGCATTAATGTTTTTACCTTCGGAATCAGTATATGCCGAGCTACATGCAAATTTTATAGATGTAATTGAAGCCTCATACCGTGCAAGAGTCTGGATAGTTTCTCCGACGACCCTTATGGCGACGCTAAATACGGTTCGTGCAATTCTGAAAGATGCATATATGCGTGAACAGGCAGGAGTTATTCAAAAAGAAGTGGGATGTTTAATAGAAGACATATCTCGCTTAGACGAACGCATAGAAAATTTAAGTCGTCATTTTGATATGGCAGGAAAAGATATTGGCGAAATAAAAATATCTTCAAGCAAAATTTCAAAAAGAATAGAAAAGATAGAAGATATAGAACTTGGAAACGCGGAAAAGCCACTTCAGGTAGAACATGTTACAGGACAGCGTTCGGCATAACAGAATTTAAAAAAGCAGAAGAGAGATTTTGGGGATAAAATAATGATAAAATTTAACATTTTCTATAATTGATATATTGATTTATAAAATAAAAACGTATAACGTAAATGAGTAACAGAAAAAGAGGAAAAAGAAGTGACAAAGTCTGAATTGATTGAAAAAATAGCAAGCAAAAATCCTCATCTGACAGTAAAAGATGTTGAGCGGATTGTTGATGTGTTTTTTAATAAAATAATTACGACACTGGCAAAAGGTGATAGAGTTGAATTCAGAGGTTTTGGAGCGTTTTCTGTAAGAAAACGTTCTCCTCGCGCTGCAAAAAATCCCAGAACAGGAGAGCAGGTTTCTGTTGAAGAACGCTTTATTCCTCATTTTAAGACAGGAAAACAGCTTCATGAATTGCTAAACAAATAACCTTAGAAAATTAAGAAAGGCAAAATAATGAATTTTTTTAAAATGCTTATTGAACTTCCAATAATAATAGTAGTTTTAATATTCGCATTTGTAAATAATGATTTTGTAACATTTAGTTTATGGCCTTTCTTAGTAGAAATAACGGTTTCACAAAGCGTTGTCATTGTTTTTTTAATATTGTTCGGATTTATATTAGGAAAATTGGATTCGTACATTTCTTATTCGCCGCTTAGAAAGGCACTAAGACAACAGAAAAAAGCAAATAAAATTTTAAATAAAGAGCAACAACGCTTAAATGAAAAAGTTTCAGATCTTGAAGGAAATATAGTATCTCTCAAAGAAGAAAATAAAACGATAAAGGAAAATGAACCAAAATTGAGCATGAGAGAAAGATTAAGAAGGTTGTTTCATAAAAAGTAATATTTTGTTGAAATAATAATGGTGTAAAGAATGAATTGGCTAACAGATTTCGTAAGACCGAAAATTAAAAAAACAGCACAAATAGAAATAGCAGACAATCTATGGTTAAAATGTCCGGATTGCGGTCAAATGCTGTTTTCAAAAGAATTGAAAAAGAGCATGTATGTTTGTACACGTTGCGGACATCATCTGAGATTGTATATAGATAAGCGTCTTCGTTTGCTTTTTGATAATGGAGAATATACAGAAATTTCAATGCCGCAGTTAAAAGAAGACCCTCTAAAATTTAAAGATTCAAAAAAATATACAGACCGCTTGAGAGCATATAGAAAGGCGACAGGAAGCGATGACGCAATCCGTGTTGCAAAAGGAGAAATCGGAGGTATTACAAGTGTTGTTGCTGCTATAGATTTTGCATTTATGGGCGGTTCTATGGGGATGGCTGTCGGAGAAGGAATAGTCAAAGCGGCAGAAATATGTTTAAAAGGAAACTATCCTCTTGTAACTGTTGCCGCATCGGGTGGTGCGCGTATGCAGGAAGGAATTTTGTCTTTGATGCAAATGGCAAGAACAACAGCGGCAATCAATCAACTCAAAGAAAAGGGGATTCCTTTCATTTCAATAATGACAGATCCGACAACTGGTGGTGTATCGGCATCATTTGCAATGTTGGGTGATGTAAATATTGCTGAAAAGGGCTGCTTAATTGGTTTTGCCGGCCCTCGAGTTATTGAACAAACAATACGAGAAAAACTGCCGGAGGGCTTTCAAAGAGCAGAATATTTAAGAGAACATGGTATGGTTGATATTGTTGTAACACGCCAAGAAATGAAAGATACACTAGTCCGAGTTTTGAGCATATTAACACATGTAAAGCCTCAAATAAATACTTTAGCGATTGAAAGTAAATAAAGGAAAGATAAATCTCTCTGAAAATATAACGGAGAGATTTTTTTTGTTATTTATTTAAGCCAGAATTAGAAAGGATTATGAAGAGTCACTTGATTATTTCTTACTTCAAAAAACATGGCATCATTTTTTAAAGAAGAAAAAAGAAGAGGATTCGTTGATGTAATCCACGCCTGCAAATTCAAATCTTTAATTTTATCAAGAAGTGCTTCGCGCTTTAAATCGTCTAAATGAGCAACAACTTCATCAAGCAATAGTATGGGAGAGAAGCCTTTATCTAGTATTTGGCATTTGGTTTGAGCAAGTATAATACTAATTAATAAAGATTTTTGTTCGCCGGTTGAGCAAAGTTCAGCCGGCATTGATTTTTTTCGATAATAAACCTTAAAATCAGTACGATTAACACCATCAACATTTTCGTTGTAGATAACAGAACGCCGTTGTCTTTTTAAGGATTCTTTATAGAAATCTTCAACTTCTAAAGCAGAAAGTTTATTAAGTAATTTTTCAATAGTACCTTCAAGTTCTAAACGAACATTGGGAAAAATATCATCAGGTTCATTTTCAATAAATTTATTAAGTTTCGCAATGATTTCTCTTCGAGCGGCTGCTATGGCAACACCAAGAGCAGACATAGCTTCTTCAAGAGTTGTTAGCCAATTATTATCAAGATTACCTGATTTTAATAGTTGTATCCATTGTTTATAGAGATGTTCAAAATTTGCAGTTCTTTTAGCATGCTCAATATCAAAAGCATAGACAAGTCTATCTAAAAAACTTCTACGTGGTTGAGCTCCTCCACGAAATAAGCGATCCATTTGAGGTGTTAACCATATTGCAGATAAATATTTACCAAGTTCGTTTTGAGAAGGAGCTTTTTGACCGTTAATTTTAACGATTCTACGGTCGCCGTATCGGGAATCATCTCCATTATATTCTTTAAGTGATTTTTCAATGGCCGTCCCTATTTCTATGATTTCACCGGATTTGTTGACTAAAGCAGAAACCGCCCAATTTGTATTATTAAGAGGAGTAGGTAAATAATCTTGATCAAAGGGTGTTGTAATCCTTTTAACATCAGAAAGTTTTGCCCCTCTTAAACCCTTTCCCGGGGTTAAAAAAGAAAGTGCTTCTAAAATATTTGTTTTTCCCGTTCCGTTTTCACCGGTAATTATAATAGGTCCAAGATGCGGATTAATACGCAAATAAGAGTAATTTCTAAAATCAGATAAAGTCAGACGAGAAAGGCCTGACTTTGTTGAATTAAACTCGGATAAAATAACAGCAGCTGAATCCAATTTATACCCTCATAGGCATCAAAACATAAATTGCACTGGAATCAGAAGTGTCATGAATAACAGATGGCGATGCTCCGTCAGCAAAGCTAATTTTAACACTATCACCTTTAACTTCGTTTAGAATATCAAGCAAGTATCTAAAATTATAGCCTATTTCTAAGGATTCGCTGTCATAAACGGCTTCAACTTCTTCTTGAGCACTTCCCAAATCTGGACTAGATGTTGTAATTGTAACGTGATTTTTCGCTGTAATTAATTTAATAGCACGAGTCCTTTCCGCAACAACGGAAACACGGTCAACAGCTTGTGATAAATCTTTTACGCCAAGTTCAAGAACTTTATCATTTTCCGTAGGAATAACACGTTCGTAATCAGGATAGGTTCCATCAATTAATTTTGATGTCAAAGTAACATCTTCCATAGTAAAGCGAATTTTATTTTCTGATAAAGAAATGGAGATGTTTTCAGCGTTCGTGTCATCTAACAGTTTACGTGCTTCTCCAACTGTTTTTCTTGGAATAATCACGCCGTTCATATTTTCGGCTCCTTGAGGTAAAGGAGACTCAACACAGGCTAGGCGGTGTCCATCTGTTGCAACGACACGCAAAACTTTTGCCTCGCCTTCATTTTTTGCATGAACATAAATACCATTAAGATAATAACGAGTTTCTTCAGTAGAAACGGCAAATTTTGTTCTGTCAATAACATCTTTTAGTTCTTCTTTGCTCATGGTAAAGTTCGTCGGAAGTTTATCGCCAGAGATAACGGGAAAATCTTCGACCCCAATTGTTGAAAGCGCGAATTTTGAACGTCCGGAAGCAATTGTTAATTGCCCTTTTTCATCAGGAAAAGTAATTTCGACATCAGAGCCGTCAGCCAATTTGCGAACAATATCATAAAGCATATGAGCAGGAGCCGTCGTTGCTCCAACTTCAGCAACTTTAGCATCAACAATTTCAGTAATTTCAGTATCCATATCAGTAGCTTTAAAGCTGATACCATCTTCTTGCGCTTCAATTTTAACATTTGAAAGAACAGGAATAGTATTTCTTTTTTCAACAATGCTCTGAACATGGCTCAGAGTTTTTAACAGATTTGCACGTTCAATTGTAAATTTCATTTTATATAACCTTAACGATAACAAATTATTACATAAATTTTATTATCAATAATATCATGTTGTTAAAAAATCAGAAGATAAAACAACGATTCGTCAACAATTTTTTTATAAAAAAAGCTCCGAAAATCGGAGCTTAATGAAAAGAGTTGATATTAGGCTTCTAAAGCTCTTCTTAAAGAATCCACATTTTCGGCTAAAGAAGAATCTTCAAGAATAAGTTCCTCAACTTTTCGAACAGCGTGCATAACGGTAGTATGATCACGATCAAACTTACGTCCGATTTCCGGAAGAGAACGAGAAGTTAATTGTTTCGCGAGATACATAGCTACTTGGCGAGGACGAGCAACGGTACGAGCTCTACGGGAAGACTGCATTTCTTTAACCGAAATATTAAAGTATTCTGCAACTTTTTTCTGAATTTCATCAATAGTTGTTCTTTTATCATAAGAACGTAGCATGTCTTTTAAAACATCTTGTGTCATTTCTAGCGTAATTTCTTTATCAGACAACAATTGAGAATGGGCAATAATACGTCTTAAGGCGCCTTCCAGTTCGCGAATATTAGAAGTGATTTTTTGAGCTAAAAATTCAGCTACCGAAACAGGAAGTTCAATACCGAGTTGTTGTGCTTTTTTATTTAAGATACCGATTCTTAAATCAAAATCGGTAGGATGAATATCGGCAACTAAACCACAACCTAATCTTGATTTCAAGCGAGCTTCGATTCCTTCCAAATCAGAAGGGGATTTGTCAGCAGAAATAATGATTTGCCGACCTTCTTCAATTAAGGAATTAAAAGTATAGAAAAATTCTTCTTGAGTCGTATCTTTTCCACCCATAAATTGAACATCATCAACCATTAAAACATCGACGGAACGGAATTGTTCTTTAAAGGCTGTTGTATCTTTGTAGCGCAAGGCACGAACAAATTTATACATAAATTTTTCTGCAGACAAATAAACAATATTGCGAGAAGGATCTTGTTGTTTAATATGCCAAGCAATAGCATGCATAAGGTGTGTTTTTCCTAAACCAACACCGGAATACAAAAAGAGTGGATTGAAAGAAACATTGCGGGATTCGGCAACTTTTCTTGCAGCGGCGTAAGCAAATTCATTAGTTTTACCGACGACAAAATTGTCAAAGGTATATTGAGGATTTAAAGGAACAGACAAAGAAGTGTCGGAAACATATTCTGCATTGTTTAAAGAAGCCGCACCGGATTGATAAATGTTTTGTGGAGCCGGACTAGAAGAAATCTTTTTCAAAAGAGAACGGCAAGAAGGATTATAAAGACCATTTTTAGCATTTTCTTGAACGGCCTGTACGACAAAATTAACTTCTTTAATTTGAGGGTTTTTCTTTTCCCAGATTCGATGGATTTGATCAGAATAATGAGTTATGACCCAATTTCTCATAAAACGTGTTGGAACATAAATATTAACGATTCCTTCGTTGCAAGAACCCAAAGTTAAGGGTTTCAGCCAACTATCAAAAGCGACATCACCGAACTCGACTTTTAATTGATCGCGAATTTGTCCCCATTGATCTTGAACTGAATTTTCTTGTAATGCTTCTCCAGCCATTATAAACTCCCCATTTTTAATCATTAAATAATTCATGATAAAATTGTTTGCAAATAATAGTAAACAACTTATTTCTTTGAAATTTTTGGAATAAAAATTTCCCCAATGTAACAGATGCTTCTGCATAATAAAGACTTCCCTAATAGTCTATCTTAAAACAAATACTTTGTTTGTTCATTCATAATAATAATCAACAAAATTTAAGAGGATAGTAAACGCCAAAAAAAATAATTACAACAGAACATTTCAAGAACATTTAAATTTTATTTCTTGACAGGAAAAGATTCAGAGTCGCTTGGATACTAAGGATTTTATAGAATTTAAAAGGCAAAAGCAGAATTCCCAGTAATAACATTAGAGGGAATTCTGCTTTAAAGAAAAAGTACAAAAAAATTAAGCAGCTATAGCTTTAACTTTTTTAGAAAGACGGGAAACAATACGGGACGCTTTTTGTTTATCAATAGCTCCTTTTTGAGCAGCTCTAGCAAGTTCAGATTCTGCAACTTTAAAAGCATCAAGAGCTAATTGTTTATCAGAAGAAGCAATAGCTTCCAGAGCTTTTTTTACAAAAGTACGAGCTCTGCTTCTACGAGCACTATTAATAACGCATCTTTTATTGTTTCTTTTAATTCTTGTTTTTGCCGATTTATGATTGGCCATAATATTAATTCCTATTAAAATTTGTTAAATCCAATTTATTCTGAATAGCTTTATACCCTCTTAACATTGTGAAAGTCAACAAAATTCTTTCAAAGAAAGAGAAATAAAGAGTTTTATTTTTGAGATTTATTAAAATTTCGAATATAGTTTCGAAATTCTTCGGTATTAATAATAACTTTATTACGCATGGCGACGTCTTCGATTCCTTTTGTATTTTCAAAATTTTCTTCAATTGCAACAGATTCTTTAATGGCAATAGCCGCAAAAAGAGGAAGTTCAGAAGAACGATGAGCAGCTTGTAAGGCTTCATTAAATAAATCAGCCAGAGGGACGATTCTGCTAATTAATCCGGCTTTTTCAGCCTCATCTCCCATGATAGCGCGTTCACAAAGTGCCATTTCCATAGCTTTAGCTTTTCCGATATTTCGAATAAGTTTATTAAGAATGCCGAGTCCCGGAATCATTCCAAGACTAATTTCAGGTAAAGCCAAACGAAAACTATCGGAGGCTAAAATGACATCGGCACACAGCAATAATTCGGCGCCGATTCCCAAAACATAACCTGATGCAGCGGCAATAACAGGTTTTTTTATTTTATGGATTCGAATAAAACAATTCTTAAAAGTTTCTAAGATTCTATTAAATTCATTAATGCGTTCCGAAAATTCTTTAACATCCAAACCGGCGCAAAAAGCTTTTTCGCTTCCTTGAAGCACAAGAGCATGGACATTATCATCATGATCAAAATTTTCCATAGCATCGGCAAGTTCTATCAACATTTGCTCGTTTAAGATATTTAGGGCATCGCTTCTGTTGAGCGTAACAATACCGACTTTTCCACGAAGTTCAGTTTTTACAAAAGAGTATTCCATGATTAAACCTTTTTAATTTTGACTTTTAAGAGTGATTCGAACAACAAGAGGATTTAATTTCTCGCGAACGATTTCAAGATTCTCCCCATCGCGATAAAAAGAAATACGATTTTCAGCTTTATTCTGAAAAATCCATCCCAATTGGGGGAGGGTATCAATATAAAATTTTTCAACGGCTTTAAAACCGATTTTAGAGCTGGTAAGATAAGCCTCAACGAGACGGCTTTCTTCATTACCAAAACTAATATTATCCGTAGAAATTTGCTGCATATTTGTAGGAATGGGAACATCTTCGAGTCCATCAATAAAATGAGCAGCATTAGCCGGACAAACAAAAAGAAGAAGTGAAAAAGAAATAAATATTAAAGATTTAAGAATGTAATTCATTTTTATTCTTTCATTTTTGTTTTGTTGCGCAATAAAAACTGGAACGACCAGCCTGAACTATTTTCTGTATACCACCAGTTTCATTAAGATGACAAGAACAATTTATACAAGGTTGCCCAGTTTTGTTATAAACACAATGCATAAATTGAAAATAACCTTCACTTCCGTCAGGTTTATGGTAATCTCGTAAAGTAGAACCTCCGGCATCAATTGCTTTTTGTAATATTTTTTTAGTCGATTCGATTAAAAAATAACATTCTTTTAAAGAAATATCATGAGCAATTCTCAATGGTGAAATATGAGCATCAAAAAGGATTTCCGAGGCATATATATTTCCAATACCGGCAATAATAGATTGATCAAGTAAAGCTACTTTAATTGGAATATTTTTATTTTTTAGTTTTTCCCAAAGATATTGAGGAGACAAATTAGGGGAAAAGGGATCGAGACCTAGTTTTGCAAAAAAAGAGGAATTGGAAAGTTGAGAATTTTCAATATAAGTCAGCAATCCAAAACGTCGAGGATCGTTAAAAATAAGAGTTCCGTTTTCCGTAAAGATGAAAACATGGTCATGTTTTTCACGATAAGGAGGATTCTGGTATGATAATTTAAATTTTCCGCTCATTCCGAGATGACAAATAATATCAAGATTATTACTGAGTTTAATAACGATATATTTAGCAATTCGGGTATAAGATAAAATAGATGCATGCAAGATTCGTTGTTTGAAATCATCGGGAATAGATATTCTCAGACGATTCTCAAATACACAGGCATCAAGTATGCGGCAACAACCGATTCCTTTGGCTAAAGCATTTTTTGTTGTTTCCACTTCAGGTAGTTCGGGCATAAAATTCCTCCTCAACAGAAAGGATTATAAATGATAAATTCATTTTTACAAATTTTAAAAAGACAGCAGTTAGCAATTCTTTTTGCCCGATATGATTGTTTGGAACTTTTGCGAAATTTTTCTGTAATAGGAGGCACAAAAGGAATAGCGCGATTTTTCCTTCGAAAAAGTCATGAAAGCTTAGAAAATAAATTAGAAAAAATGATGTTTGAAAACAATAATCCATTGTTAAATATTTTTATTACGGAATTGGCATATGATAAAAAAATTTTGCTGCCAACAGAACCCAAAAATACGCCTCTTATCTATGATGGAGAAATGAGTAATGAAGAAGGAGAGTTTTTTTGCAAAATATTTAGAGAAATGGTACGCCATAGTTCACGCCAAAAACCTTTGTATAATTCATTTCGTTATCGAAGTGATATTTTGTTAGATAAAAGATTGTTTGGAGCAGAATTAGAGAAATTACTAGAAAAAACAGCTTTTTTTCAACAAAGTTCAAAATTTGAGATTGATTGGAAATTAACGACAAAAGAAGATATTTTTATAATCAGTCAAGAAGGAAGTTTTTTTACGGATAAACTAACGAAGACGGAGCAAAAAGATTTGGTACAATTATGGGGATACTTGTTCTATGAAAAAAATATGCAGGTTTTTGCGTGGAGGAATATAATTAGAGATAATGAAGGAAGAATAAATTTTTATACAATAGATTCTCTAAGAGAAGTTGATGAAAAATTAAAAAATTTTTCAGTGAAATACCTTAGGAACGAAGCAATTCCCAAAGAAATTGACGAGTACAAATTGGCAAGTTCGTTAAGATTGTTGCAAAAATATTGTCCGGATGTAAATCTTGAAAAAGAATATGAGAATTATATAAAACAAGCTCCTTATATAAAACAAGATGATACAAGTGCGAGCAAAGATTATATAGATTCGCTGAAAAAAACAGAGTTTGGTTTAGGATTAAGAAATCCTCTTCCAATAAGAGATGCACAAAGCATTGCTTATTTGCTGGATTCGCGCCGAGAAATGCGGCGCAAAAAATATCAGGGCAATCCTCTTATAAGGATATTATTGCCGCTTATAATGTTCTTGTATGCATTATACTTAATGTTTTAATACCTCTTTCTTGCGAAAGACAATAAAATGGGGTAGAATAACAAATTAAACACTAAAGCGAACAAAAATGAAAAAGAAAAGAACCAGAAAATATTATGCCCCCCAAAATGAAGAACAGTCAGAACACAGCTGTGATTACCCTGGGTGTTCCGAAAAAGGAGAATACCGAGCACCAAAGGATAGAAAGTTAAAAGATTATTATTGGTTTTGTTTGAAGCATGTTCAGGAATATAATGCCAAATGGAATTATTACGATGGAATTTCAACAGAGGAGCCAGAAGAAGAAAAACCGCGTATGCATTTTAGGGGATTTCGTTCAAAAGTAAAATACAGCCGAGGGTATAATTTTTTTGATGATTATGAATTTTTTGATGATTATCACACAGATTATTCCGCGATGGATAATATTTATTTTTCTCAAGAAGAAAAAAGATATATGGAAATAATGGAAATAAAACCACAAGAATTAACAGCAGAGAACATAAAAAAGCAGTATAAAAAATTGGTAAAAAAATACCATCCGGACTTAAATCCAGAAGATAGAGAAGGGTCAGAAGAAAAATTTAAACAATTAAGTTCAGCATATCAAATATTAATGCGAAGATTTGGCTAGTTAGATTTTTCTAAAGAACGAAGTAAGGCATTTTTTGAAACAATTTTATTAAATTCTTTTTGAGCTTTGGCAAGCTTTTTTTTATCAGAAATTTTTTTTCGAGAAAGCTTTCTTCCTGTTTTTTTTAGAATAATTTTGCAGATTTTGGAATCTCGATTTTTTGTTTTTCCGGCATCAATAATTTCTTTAGCATTCATTCCTTTGAGAATAGATTTTCCTGCGATTGATTCAATTCTTTTAATCCCAAGAAAGAAATCATTTACAGCAAAAGGTTTAATTTTTTTACCTTTAATTTTAAGACGTTTTTTTATATCGTAATTAATTGATTTTGCAAGTAAATCATCTTGAGAAGAAATATCATTCATTAATGCGGCAGAAGTTTCTGATTTTATTTTTTTAAGACCAACACTTTCAGCGAACTTATCAGCGGTTTGTAGGATGCTTAATTTCTCTGCTTTGTGCTGCCTTTCCATCTGTTCAAGTTCACTTTTTTGAAGTAAAGGCTGTTTTTCTAATTCGAGATTGTTAGAGGTGGGTGATAGATTAGGATTAGAAGCAATTTGATAAACATTATCATTTTCATTATTGTCATCAACGAATTGCGTAGTTGTATTTTCCTTTTTGTTTATGGATTTCGGAAGATCAGCAGGTGTTACCAAGGAAGGAGAAAGGACAGAATTTTTTTTGTAGGCTTTATATTTAAGAGCTGATTGTTCGTTAATTCGGCGGGAAGATTTTTCTTTGCTTCCAACGCTGGAGTTTTTCCATTGAATATTTAGGTCATCAGAGTTTTTGCTCATAAAATATACCTCATAATTACAATTACGAGAGTATTATGACATAAAAATTGTATTTTGTCAATATTTGTGCTATATAACCTTTTTGTAGGTTAGCATTATGGATCCATCAGATAAAGTAGAAGAAACAACTTCAATTTTAACTTTGTCGTTTCGAACAAGGTCAAAAGATTTTGTTGTGAAACTTGAGATATGATCAATGATATCCTGTTTTAATTCATTCCAATTATCATAGTTGGTAAAAAAACTCTTTTGAGATTCAATAAAATCAGCAATGGTCGGTTCATTTTGTAAGAAAATTTCTTTGCAGTTCCATAAAGTTAAATAGGCTTTATTATAAAAAAGCAAACGACCATTAGAACCGAAAATAATAACACAGTCAGACAAATTATCTAAAATTTCTTTTTGAACGGAAATTAAGGCATTGTAAGCGCGGCGAGTTGCTAAACGATCGGTAACATCTTCAAAAGCAAAAATTAAACCGCCGTTAGGTTGCGGAGCGCGGATTCGACGAAAAGTTCGTTCGTCTGGAAGATGGAGTAAGTCTTCTTTAGGAAGTAAAATAGTATTAAAATCTTTCATTTCATCGTTTTTGTATAAGGTAAAATCCGGCACTTCGGGAAGGAGCCTTTTTTCGCGAATTTCATCAAGAAACATTGCATAAGAAGGTTGGTGTTCAAGCCATTTTTCATCTAGGTTCCACAAAGAAGCGAAAGACTTATTATAATAAGAAAGTTTTTTTTGAGCGTTAAAAACGGCAAAAGCAGTTCCTAAAGCACCAAGAATTTCCAGATGCGCATTTTGATGAATTTTCAAGTTACATTTAAGTTCATCAAGTTTGGTAATGTCAAACATACAACCAACGCTGTAAATTTTATCAAGAGTCCCTTCGGCATGAAAGGGCGTTTCAATGACGTCATAAGATTTTCTGCTCCCATCAACAACAAGAGTTGCAGAATGTTGTTGAGGTTTTATATACAAATGGGCTTTAGCGGCGATATTTTTAGAGATACTTTCATTATTTGTACCAATAATTTCGATACTGGAATTTAAAATATCATCTTTAGAATTTGCATCAGTAAAATCCAGATATTTTTTATTAACAAATTTTAATTTTAGTTGTTCATCACGCATCCAAATAGGATAAGCAAAATTGTCAAGGATGTCATTTAATTCAAGAATTGTATTGCAGGCTCTTTTACATTCCGCTTCGAGTTCTGTTATTTGAGCAGATTCATAACTAATATCGCGAAACCAAATAATATCACAATAGACATTTCCGGAAGTATCAGTAATTTTGCATCCGGAAAGGTGTAGAGAGCTATTTGATTTTAAAAGAAAATTATCATCAAAGGGAAGACTTTCGATTCTTAAAAGCTCAACATACTTTTGTAATTTTTTGGCATCGTCTTTACAAAAAGATTTTAAAACATCAGCAAAGGATGACTTTATGCCATCAGGAAGATTTAAGAGTACAGCAAGTCTTCGTGAACAATATTCAGAATTATTTATGCGTGTATCATTAATTTTTTCATCAGGATAGATAAAAGCAAAATAACCATCTTTAGAAGAATAAAGAGTTTCAATGACTCTTTCTTTATCACGGTTAAGAAAATAAACTTTTTGTTTAAGTTTTAAAAGGCAGAGTGCTAAATAAAATAGGAAAAAAAATAATAAGGCAAAGACAAACCAAATTGTGTACCACAATTCCGGTGCTGCATAATACATATCGCTAAGTAAATTTTGATTCATTTTTTTTCAAACTAAGTATTAAAATCATTGTTTCTTTTGCGATTCTATAATATAAACGCAATATAGTAAAACTCAAAAATATAAGTAGTGAATAAAAATGTATACAATAGCGTTTGATACCACGGGAGCAAGTTGTTCAATAATTTTGTTAAAAGATAACAAAATTTCGCGTAAATTTATGGAAAATATGGATTATGGCCAATCCGAAGTTTTGCTACCGGAAATAAGAAATATTTTAAATAAGGAATATATTACATTTGAAGATATAAATTTAGTTGTTGTGTGTACCGGTCCAGGATCGTTTACAGGAGTACGTTCTTCTATAGCGGCAGCCAGAACATTTGGTCTGACAAATGAAAAAATACAAGTAACAGGAGTTTCTGCATTTGAGGCCTATATACATAGCCTTGAAGAAGAAGAAAAGGCAGAAATTAACGCGGTTATAATTGAAACCAAGAGAGAAGACTATTATTACCAACTTTTTGATTATCAATTAAAGAAAATCACAGAACCAGCAGCGGACAGTTATGAAAATATTATAAGTCAACTTCGTCATAAAAAAGTTACTATGATAGGCGATGGAGTCGAAAGATTTTTAGCAAAACCAAGTGGGTTGAGTCTTCATGCAATTCGAATGGAAAATTATTTGCCAATAGAACAGTTGGGATATTGCGGTTTAACAAATTTTTTAAATAAAAAGATAGATTTTCCCAAACCTCTTTACTTAAGAGCCCCGGATGTTTGTATAAAAAGATAAGAAAATCAGAAAGAAAAAAATTAATTCAAAGAAATAATCATTGATTTGTAATGAGATAAAATATATATCTAAAGAATAGAGTTAACAATAAAAAAGAATTAAAATGGGATATTTAAGTCAAAAGAAAAGGCAAGAACGCAGAACAGCGGTACTAAATGTTGCAATTCTTTTAATTTTACTGTTTACAATAATTGTAATATTTGCTCCACAGAATGTATTTTTTTCTCATTTTATAAAATGGCAATTTCAATATTACATAATAACATTAATAATTTTTGTGTATTCCATGTGCATAAAATATTTTATTCATAGTGGGATTATACTTTTTTTTATAATTATAAATAGTGTAATTTTAAGTTCTTCTTCCAACATATTTTTTAATACATCGGGACAGGGAACAGAAGAAATAAGGATTGTTTATCAAAATAAAGTTTCACAAATCAAACCTTTAATAGTTCAAGCAGATAAAAAACAAGCAGACATAATAGCTGTAAATCCCATAAAAAATTTAAACAATGTGGTTGATGATAATTACCGTTTATTTCATGAAGATGCCGATTTAGGAAAAAGTTTTATACTAAGCGGTATTCCGGCGATTCGATCGGGTACAATTCATTTTAGTTCAACACTTTCGGCATCATACATTGTTATTCAAAAGGCGGAAAGAGAAATTATGATTATAAACATAGACTTTTCCAAAATGCGGGAAGAGGAACAAAAATCGGTTTTCAAGAATTTATCAGAATTTGTTTTAGAACAAAATATTCCAATAATTATGGTTGGAGATTTTGGAATAAGTTCATGGCAATCAAACTTTAACAAGTTTTTAGAAGAGACAGGAATGAAAGTAAAAAATCGTTTCATTCTTAGCGATGGAAAATATAAATTTAATCCGTTGGCACACCCAACATATAATGTACTAGGTTATAAGGCATTAGGATTAAAAAAAGTCGAATTTTTAACAAGAAAAGAAAAAAATAGCAACTATCCTTTGTTATTCCAAATTATTCTTTAAAGAATCAATTTTCTTTTGAAGAAAGTTCGATAACTCATTCTCAGAAAAAGCAGAAGCATAAGAAAGAGCTGTTTCGAAAGTTTTCAGTGCTTGTTTTTGATTTCCGAGTTTTGTTTCAATAAGAGCAATATTAGCGTAATCTGTTGCTGCGGCAGAAAAGCGTTCTTCTTTTTGTTCCCAAGAAGCCGATTGCAAAAAAATGCTTTTAGCTCGAGCTAAATCGTTTTGCTTCAGAAAGATAAGTCCGAGAAGATTATAAGCATTTCCAATATGGAAACAGCAATTTTGATGAAGTGATTTTTCGATAACGATTCTTAAGCAAGATTCAGCCATAACGAGATTATTTTGCTCAAAACAAGCAATAGCTTTTAAATAAAAACAATCTAAATAGGAAGACAAATCATTAATTTTTTCATAGAGGTTTAAAGTATATTGAGCCTGTTTTTCAAGGTTATGCCAATTTTGTGTTTCATAAAGAAGGTAGGAATAGAGGATATTTCCAAAAGCATTTCCGAAAGAATGTTTTGACTTGCGAAAAACATTCATTGCTTTTCTAATATAAACAAGGGAAGAAAGATATTGTTTTTGTACAAGATAAAGTAAAGCAAGTTGATTATAAATAAGACCAACGGCTTCATAGCGTTTCAATTCAAGATTAATCTGTAAACTTTGTAAAAAATATTTTTCGGCGTCAATATAATTTTCTCGCATAGTCCAAAGCATTCCTAAATTTCCTAGTGCTTCGGCTTTCCCCGGTTTATAGTCAAGGGCACAAAATAATTTTTCGGCTTGAGAAAGCATGAGATGAGAAACGTCTTCAACAGCGGCAATACGATAGATAGTTCCGGATAATAAATATGTTTTAGCCTCTTCAAGATAAGCTTTTTCTTTTTTAAACAAGAGTGCCGCTTTATTAGCTAAAGAAGAAGCGTTAAGCATATCTCCTTGTTTTAAGCAAAAATGAGCCAAATAATAGCATTTTTTTGCTTGAACGTACCGAGAAATATGTTTACTAGGAATTTTTTGAAGAATTTTTTCGGCAGAAGCATAATGTTCCGTAAGGAAGTAAAGTTCTGCTAATTCGATTTGAAGTTCCCATGATAAAGAAGTTTCGGGCAAAGATTTCAACAAAGAAATTCCTTCATTGTAATTTTTTAAGGATTTCAGGAAAATAAAACAGATTTGATTGTTTTTATTCTTAAAAAAGGATTCGGCAGATGACGTTCTCCCTAAAGATAGAGAAAATAAAATTTTAATTTTTCGATTTTTAATTAAAGATTTGACAATATTCTGAAGACAATGTGTAGAAAAATAAGAAGCGAAATCCAAAGGCTGTTTTATTTTAAGACAGCCTTTAAGGACTAATTTAAAGAAATGGTCGGTTTTAATTCTTACATAAAATATATAAGCTGCAAAGAGAGGAATGAGTAAAAAAAGTAAGAGATATAACATAATGTTTACACTAAATTAGCTTTCTGAAGTTATAGTCGAGATAATAAATATCATAATGGGAAAATAAGAAAATGGCTATACAAAAATTAACATCAAGTGAACTCTATAAAAAATGTGATTCTCGCAAATTTGATTTTTCTTCGACAGCAGAATTAGAAGAAAGATTATCAGCACTAGGGCAGGATAGAGCAATAAGTGCCGTTGAACTTGGTATTAATATAAAATCAAAAGGATATAACCTGTTTTGCTTAGGACCTGAAGGAACGGGAAAAACCAGTTTAGTTAAAAGGATTTTACAAAAAGAAGCCGCTCTTCGTCCGACCCCTGATGATTGGGCCTATGTATATAATTTTGATGAGCCGTACAGACCGCATGCAATTAACTTTCCGGCAGGAGAAGCGACGGAATTTGCTAAAGATATAGATGTTCTTATTGAAAACTTTTCAACCATAATCCCTGATATTTTGGATAGCGAAGAATATAAAGCCAATCTTGAGATAATTCGTACGAAATTTAAAGAAAAGAAGGACGAATATATTAAGATACTACAAAAGAAAGCAAAAGGGAAAAGAGTTTCCTTGCTGCATATGCCGGCAGGAATAGTCGTTGCGCCGACAAAGAATGGAGAAGTTTTAAGTTCCGATGCCTTTGATGAATTGCCGGAAGATGAGAAAAAAAGTTTGTTAGATGATTTAAATGCAATGCAGCAAGAAATAGAAAATGTTGCACAAGATTTACCGGATTGGGAAGATAAGCAAAGAAAAGAAATTTCGGCATTGAAAGAAAAATTTATCAAACTGGCAGTAAAACAACCGATAGATGATTTGCGGAAGAAATATAAAGGGAATAAGAATGCCGGAGACTTTTTAAAAAACGTGCAAAATCATATTGTAGCAAATATAGATGAATTTTTACCGGAACCGCAAGGAACTGTTCAAGAAGACGGAGGAGACGCTCTTACGGCGCTCTTGTCCAAAATGAATAAAAATGAAGAGGATAAATTTGCAAAATTTAAAGTAAATGTTGTTGTAAAACATGAAAAAGATTCCGGAGCCCCAATTGTTTTATTAGATCATCCCACTCAGGGAAATTTGGTAGGTAGAGTAGAAAGAATACAACAGTATGGTGCTTTATTAACGGACTTTACGTTGATTAAGGCAGGTGCTTTGCATCGTGCAAATGGAGGATTCCTCTTAATGGATGCGAGGAAGCTGTTGTTGCAACCATATTCTTGGGATTCGTTGAAGCGTGCACTTTCTTCAAAAAATATTAAGATTGAATCTCCGAGTGATGAAAGTACATTTACGACAATTTCGTTGGATCCGGAGCCGATTCCTTTAGACGTTAAAGTTATTTTGACAGGTGATGCCGATTTATATGAAGTATTAAGCGAAAGGGATCCTGACTTTTCAGATTATTTCAAAGTTGAAGCAGATTTTGGCGTCATTATGGATAGAACGGATGAAAATGAAATTGAATATGCAAAATTAATAGGTTCATTATCTAAAAAGAAAAAGCTTCGCTCATTAAATAAACAAGCAGTTGCAAGAGTAATAGAGTATTCATCACGCATGGCGGAAGATACGGAAAAGTTAACGGCTCATATTGCCTCAATAGGAGATTTGTTAAGAGAAGCAGATTATTGGGCAAGAAAGTCAAAAGCCAACCAAATTGGAAAGAATCATATAGAACAAGCCATAGAAGCACAAATATATCGAAGCGACAGAATAAAACAAGCCATGCTGGAACAAATTGATAAAGGAACAATTTTAATGGATGTTACCGGAAGTCGCGTTGGGCAAATAAATGGCTTGGTTGTATATAATTTTACAAGAAATTCGTTTGGAAAACCAGCAAGAATAACAGCACAGGTTCGATTGGGAAGAGGGGAATTTTTGAATATTGAAAGAGAAGTAGAAATGTCAGGACCGATACATTCAAAAGGGGTCTTGATATTGCAATCACTATTAGCTAATCGTTTTGCAAAATATTCGCCTTTGTCATTAAGTGCCTCAATTGTCTTTGAACAATCCTATGGAGGAGTTGACGGAGATAGTGCCTCATCAACAGAATATTATTGCTTGCTTTCAGCAATATCGGAAATTCCAATAAAGCAGAGTATAGCGGTAACAGGATCAATCAATCAGTTTGGCGAAATCCAGCCGATTGGGGGAGTAAATGAAAAAATAGAAGGTTTCTTTGATGTCTGTCAGCACAATGGATTAACAGGGGAACAGGGAGTAATTATTCCTAAAACCAACGTAAATAATCTCATGTTAAGAGAGGACATACAGAAAGCCGTAGATGAAGGAACATTCCATATTTGGGCAATAGATAATGTTGATGATGGAATAGAATTATTGACGGGAGTTCCGGCCGGTAAGTTAGATAAGAAGGGTAAATATCCGGTAGGAAGTGTAAATTATCAAGTTCAAAAGAAATTAGAAGATTATTATCAATTATATGCCAAATACGCACGAGAAACCCATGGATGCATAGGTAGTGGATTGTAATGTTTAAAATTCTATTTGTATGCACGGGCAATATATGCCGCTCTCCGACAGCGGAAGGAATAATGCGGAAAATTGTAAAGAATAGGGGATTAGAAGGTGATATTATCGTCGATTCGGCAGGAATAAGTTCTTACCATTCAGGAGATGCTCCAGATAACCGATCTGTAATTTGTGCTGCAAAACACGGAATAGATATAACCGATTTAAGATCAAGACCCATCAGAAGAGAAGATTTTATGAAATATGATTTAATTCTCGCGATGGATAAAAGGAACTATGAGGATCTTGAGTATATACGTCCGCAAAATGACGAACGCTATAATTATGCAAAGGTAGAATTAATTTTGCGTTATGCGCCGGAATATGGGCAAGAAGTTCCTGATCCGTATTATCATGACGGTTTTGATAGAGTTTATGAAATGATAGAAAGTGCATGTCAAAATATTTTAAATATGATTATTTCAAAAAAAACTACAAATTAAGAAGATTACGCTTTGTCGCCACAACTTTTTGATACATTCCCAACCCAAAGGTTGTCTTTGTCCAAGTGTAGTCAGCAACATTGACATTTTGCGCATAGGAATCAATGGACCGTTCCCAGAGCTTTTCCGCAAAGGGTTGGTATAAGCGGTTAAACATACGCATAAAATAGCGCAAAGGATGATATTTTGCAGGATTATGATAATCTATAAAAATAGCTTTCCCTCCGGAATTCAAGGAGTTAAGGGTGTTACAAACGACATTGACTTTTGAAAGAGGAGGAAGTTCATGAAGTAAATTATAGCAAATCACACAATCAAATTTTTGTTCAATTTTAAAATTAGCAGCATCAGCAAATTTAAATTTCATATTATTAAAAAGAAATTCATATTTTTTTTGGCAGCGTTTTATTTGTTTTTTATTGTTATCAATAATTGTGTATGTTCCGTCTTCATCAATTTGATAAGCCACATTTTCCATTTGTAACCCAAAGGTACAGCCTAATTGCAAAACGTGAGAATTTGGTTTGATTTCTTTAAGAAGGCTATCAACAAGTTTTTTATGAAAACCTAACGTAATAAAGTTGACAAATAAATCATTATCCAAAAAAGAATAAATATCTTTATTGGAGTAAAGCCAATCATAAATACCTGCGACTTGAACAGGTAAAGGAACAAATTCTCTTTGTTGATGTGTTTGAATCATATTTATTTCAGCCTTTTTTACTTGGGCTGAAAGTAAGCCATAGCCTCATGCGTACTTTCGAGCCACAAATTTTTAACAGAATTAATTTCAGAAATAAAGTTATCTGAAATATCATTTTGTAAAATATTACGCTCTATTTTTGTACACAATTCTGAAAATTTGTCAAGACCAAAAATTAAAGAAGAAGATTTCAAACTATGAAAAAGGATTCGCAAGTTGTTCCAATCCTCTTTCTTTAAGAGAGTTTCAATTTTTTGAAACTTGGATTCGCAGTCTTCAAGATAATCTAGCCACAAATTAAGTAACACGGGAAACCCAAGAGAAACGGCATAAGATT
Organism: uncultured Alphaproteobacteria bacterium; assembly: GCA_944390275.1. Taxonomy (GTDB): domain Bacteria; phylum Pseudomonadota; class Alphaproteobacteria; order RF32; family CAG-239; genus HGM16780. The sequence goes on along the minus strand of CALXPL010000001.1, from coordinate 132,983 downwards.
CGGGAGTAGATTTATTAAATAACAAGGACATAAAACCACCTATTTGACAATATCGTTCCAATCTCCGGCGATGGCTTGCCAACAAGATAAAGCAGCAGCAACGGCTGTTTCGGCACGCAATATTCTTTTTCCCAAAGAAACTCCGATAGCAAAAGGGGAATTTCTAAGAATATTAAGTTCATTTTGAGAAAAACCGCCTTCTGGTCCAATTAAAAAGGAAATGCAGGACAGATTGTCTTTTTTAGCTTGAGAAAATGTTTGAAGGATAGTTTTGCCAAGACCGGTTTCATCAAAATAGAAAAGCGTTCTTTTTTTATCCCAAGAAGCGATAAGTTGAGCAAAATCTATAGGCTCAAAAATTTCAGGAATATCAACACGTCGAGATTGTTCAGAAGCTTCGATGGCTTGGAGTTTAAAGCGATTTGTTTTAATTCGCTCATTCATTGTATATTTCGTAATAACAGGGAGCAAAGAGCGAATGCCAAGTTCTGTTGATTTTTGAATAATATAGTCAGTTTGTTCTTTTTTTACAGGAGCAAATATCAGTTGTGTATCGGAAACGCGTTCAAAATCGCGAGTTTTCTCGAGCAATGAAAGAGAAACAGATTTTTTTGATATTTTTGAGACCGAAGAAAGAAATTCACCATCTTTATTGTTAAAACAGAGGACATTAGCGCCGAGAGAGGCTTTCATAACATGGCAAAGATAATGGCTTTGAGTTTCATTAAGATTAATCTCAAAGCCTTTATCCATCGCGGTGTCAATATATATACGAATTTTAACTTTTTTCATTATTCTTAGAAGACTTTCACTTGTAAAATTTTAGAAGCTACAGCCAAACCATTTTTTAGTTTATCAAAATTGATACGACTATTTCCGAGAGCTTTTGCGCGATAAAGAAGAATCACGATATTGCTTCTTTTTTCGCTTTTAATAAATTCCAAAGCAGAACCTCTGTTTTCAAAATTCCATTTTTCACCGTTAGCTTCATCTAAACGAACAGCTAAATATTGACCTTCACTTAAAATTAAAGAAGTTGTGTATCCATTTAAGTCAACGAGCTGAATATCGCTGGGTTGTTGAGCTTGAGGCTTATCATCAACAACATCAGTTTCTTTATTATAATTGTAACGGTAATTTTCACTATTTTTATCTTCGTAAGTAACGGAAGGTGTGTTGTTTACCGAGCGAGACTTACCAAATCCGGGTTCATAAATTTGTTTACCGAGAACCTGGCTGGCACTTTCAATAATCAACTCAGCCTTTGCAGAAGTGGTATAGAAGACTAAGCAAAGACATAAAGCGATTAATATTTTAATTGAGTACCTCATCATACCCTCGCTTATAAACAACATAATACAAAAAGTAAATAAGTTTAAAAGTTTTGAACTTTTTTATTTTTATAATTGTATAATAACATACATATGGTAATAGATAAAGAAGAATTATGTTAAGTTTTTGTGACAAAGGACATATAATGATAATTACCATAGATGGTCCGGCAGCGGCAGGAAAAGGAACGCTAGCGACATATTTATCAAAAAAGTATCATCTCTCATACTTTGATACAGGAATGGTTTATCGAGCAGTAGGCATTGAAATGCTCGATAAAAAAGAGGACATAAATAATGAACAAGCCGCCGAGCAAATAGCTAAAAACTTAACATTTTTGAAGATGCTAGAATTATCAACACATCCGGAATTTAGAGGACCACAAGGAGGAAAGAATGCTTCAATAGTGTCTTCTTATCCAAGCGTAAGACAAGCTTTATTAAAAATGCAAAGGGATTTTGCACAAAATCCGGTTTTAACAGATGGCAGCAGAGCATCCGGAGTCGTTTATGATGGAAGGGATACAGGCACGGTTGTTTGTCCAAATGCTGATATAAAATTGTATATAACGGCATCTCCGGAAGTAAGAGCCGAAAGGCGGTACAAAGAATTTCAGGCAAAAGGTATCAAGATAAGCTATGAAGATGTTTTATCTGATGTAAAAGCAAGAGATGATAGGGATAGCAAAAGGAGTGCTTCTCCTTTAAAACCGGCACCGGATGCCATAATAATAGATACATCATACTTAAATATACAAGAAGTTATAGAAAAAGTCTGCAAAATCATCGATTCTCAAGTAAAAAAATCTTGAAAAAAAAAGATTTCCATGTCATAAGAAGAGAACCATAAATTTTATGGTACGGTAGATTTATGGAAAAATATTTCGTACAAGTCCGCTTGCATTAGAGTAAGGTCTGGCAATTAATGAAATAATATTTATGATAAATACAGAAGTACAAATTCCTGAAATGACAGAAGATTTTGAAGCCCTATTAAATGAACAATTGGGTGATAATGGTATTACAGGTTCTGTTGTAAAAGGAACGATAATAAGAGTAACTCCCGATTTCGCAACAGTTGACGTTGGTTTGAAATCGGAAGGAAGAATTCCATTGCGTGAATTCGGACAAAATGCTGAATTAAAAGCAGGTGATGTTGTTGAAGTTTATGTAGATCGCTATGAAGATAAAGACGGAAATATAGTCTTATCAAGAGAAAAAGCACGTCGCGAAGAAGTATGGCAAGATCTTGAAAAATCAATGAACGCCAACGAAAGAGTTAACGGCATTATTTTTGGTCGCGTAAAAGGTGGTTTCACAGTAGATTTGAATGGTGCAATAGCATTTTTGCCGGGATCTCAAATTGATATTCGTCCGATAAGAGACATCACCCCGTTAATGGGAATATCTCAACCATTCCAAATTTTGAAAATGGATAAAGTAAGAGGTAATATCGTAGTATCTCGCCGTGTTGTTCTTGAAGAAACCCGCGCAGAAGCAAGAGCAGAATTAATCAGCGATCTTAAAGAAGGTTCTGTTTTGGATGGTGTTGTTAAAAACATTACCGACTACGGTGCCTTTATTGATTTGGGTGGTGTTGACGGATTGTTGCACGTTACAGATATTTCTTGGAAGAGAATTAATCATCCGGCAGAAGTATTGTCTGTAGGCCAAACCGTAAAAGTTAAAGTAATTAAATTTAACGAAGATAATCAACGCATTTCTCTCGGAATGAAACAATTAGAAGAAGATCCATGGCAGAGTGTTGCTAATAAATATCAAGTTGGTGATGTCTATACCGGAAAAGTTACAAATATTACTGATTACGGTGCATTCGTTGAACTTGAAGATGGTATTGAAGGTTTAGTTCACGTATCAGAAATGAGCTGGACACGCAAGAATGTACATCCGGGAAAGATTGTCTCTACCTCACAAGAAGTTGAAGTAAAAGTTCTTGAAGTAGATCCGGAAAAGAGAAGAATTAGTCTTGGCATCAAACAATGCACACCAAATCCATGGGCTGCATATATTGAAGAGCATCCGGTTGGATCTGTAATTGAAGGAAAAATTAAAAATATTACAGAATTTGGCTTGTTTATTGGTTTGTCAGATGAAATTGACGGTATGATTCATTTATCAGATATCTCTTGGGATAAAGCCGGAGAAGAAGCTGTTAAAGATTATACAAAAGGTCAAGAAATCCAAGCAAAGATTATCGATGTAGATGTTGACAAAGAACGTATTTCTTTAGGTATCAAACAATTAACAGAAGAAGCAGTATCAGGAGCATTAGAAGGCTTGAAGAAAGGTGATATTGTAAAAGCAACTGTTGTAAGTGTTGATGATAAAGGAGTTAACGTTGAAGTTAACGGTGTTTCATCTTCAATTAAAAAGGCAGATTTGTCAAAAGAAAAATCAGACCAAAATCCCGAAAACTTTAAAGAAGGTGATGTTATTGAAGCTAAAGTAACATCAGTTGATAAGAAGTCAGGAAAAATAGGTCTTTCAATTAAAGCCCTAGAAATTGATGAAGAAAAGAAAGTCTTAGAAGAATATTCTAACACCACATCTGGTTCTAGCCTAGGTGATGCATTAGGAGAAGCTTTGAAGAAAAATGCTTAGTCAATAGATAAGCAAAAAAAAACAAAAAACCTCTGATAGTTTCAGAGGTTTTTCATATATATAAGGGAAAATTTACACTTTATGATTATATTATATAATTATAATAAGAGGTAAGACATGCATAAAAAGAGCTTATATATATACGCTATGCTTCCTATTTTACTAATAGCGCAAGAGGCAAAAGCAACCTTAGAATACAAACATGAACAATGGACATTTGGGGTTGCCCCAATGTTTACAACAATGTTCGCTTATAATAATTTTGATAAAAAATTTGAAAATTTAAATGATAAAACTGAAACTTATACCGGTGTCGATATATTTTCTTCAGTAGAATATAAATTTAATCGAGATTATAACTTTGGTTTGTACTTGGATTTTAATACGGACGGAAACCAATATTTAAAAAATTACCGTGGTTATGATTGGGATGAACAGCTATATGGAATTATGACAACTCCATACGGAAGTTTTCAATATGGTCAAACGTATAATGTTGGATATTTATTCTATACGGGAGCACCATCCGTAGGACCGTTAGGGGTAAATGATAGTGGAATTACCAATTATTTGACGAATCCGGATTGGAGTCGCAGCGGAAGAATAGCCTCATATCGAACACTCAATTCCACGGCAATGAACACAGAAAATGTAGCGACAAAGATAAATTATATATCGCCGCGTTGGAAAGGGACACAAATAGGTTTTTCTTATGTTCCGGATACATATAGTAATGAAGGCTTAATTAGTAAATACACGGATTACAGTAATAATGATGCATATATTTTTGCAATTAACAATCAAACCCAGATAGGAGATTTATCGATTAATTCCTATATGGGATACGGCATTTATATGAAGAATGACCAAGAATATGCATTAGGAATGAGTTTAAATTATCAAGGTTGGACATTAGGAGGTTCCTTCCATCGTACCTATATTGAAGGAAATGATGTACCGATAAACCAGTACATTAACAGCTACTATACCCCGGAATTATTTGATAATTACCGAGAAGGGAAAGCATGGAATATTGGTTTAGGCTATAAATATCAAGACTATGACGTTGCTTTAACATATTTTGAATCAAAAGCGGATAATTCGAAAAACAAAACGGAAATAGTTCAATTTTCCAACCAATATCAATGGAATGAGTATTTAAAATTATATGGGGTAATTGCCCATGCCAATTTTGTAGGTTCATCGGGGCTGTCAATTAACAAGGGCTATTCTTATATGACGGGCTTTCGAGTTCAGTTTTAAAAATTTTCTTTATTTAATAAAAAAACAGTATAATATCAAAGATATAAAGACATAAAATAAAGGGGAAGGACATGAAGTACATAAGTTTTGTGATGATATTAATGCTATGCACGGGTTGTATAAGACACTATTCGACTTATAGATATGATAATGGGGAAGATTATGTTCAAGAAGGCATAATCAGAATAGTTAATGATGATAACGGTAAAATAGGATATGCAACAGCAGAAGGAGTAATTATAATAGAGCCGCAATATGCATTTGGCTATCCGTTTGCGAACGGCAGAGCGAAAGTAACATATAGCGGAATGCAAAAAACAGTTGCGGATTCACACGGAGAATATCACTATTGGCAAAGTGATGAGTGGTTTTATATAGATAAGCAAGGGAATAAAATAGAGGAATAGCAGAGAAACAAAAGTGCTAATAAGAAACAAATAAAAAAATGGCGTCAGCGGCGGGACTCGAACCCACTACCCACAGTTTAGGAAACTGTTGCTCTATCCTGATGAGCTACGCCGACGTCATAAAAAGTTATAAAGGGAAACAAGGATAGTTTCAAGTAAAATGTAAGAAAGAAGTGATAAAAAAAATAACCTTGCTTAATGAAAAGCAAGGTTATTTTTTTTAGTTGAACCAAGACATTAAGCCACACGCAGCCACTACGATAATGGCGACGTAGATAAAGAACAAAATCAATGCGGTATTTTTGTTCTTTTCATGTTTTTCAGGCAACTTATACACGAGGATAGGCAGTTTTGCCTCATCTCCGTATAACTTAAGTGCTTTTGACTTGCAGGCTTTCTTGGCTGCTTTTTTTTCTTCTTCTGTTTCCGGTTCGTCGATTGTAATACCGGAATCATAATTTTTACTCAGATAATTAAGAGTAAAGCGGGCTCCTTTTATGATAGCGTAGCCAGCAATGATTAAAATAATTATTTCCATAAGGCAAGCATTTTAGATGTGGTTTTTACTACTGAATGTTTTTTGATAAGTTTTCTTTGCTTATCTATGTCCATATCTGGATTATAGTAATCAAAGAAACGGTCTCTACAAATAATCGCAAGTTCGGCAGGAGAGAAGTCTGCGGCCCATTTTGCGAATACTTCCGGTTCAAAAACGAAATCTCCAGACATCATCGAGCCGTGAAGCTCACTGAATTGAGAGAAATCGTTGCATTTTCTTGTGATGACATTACGTCCCAAGGTAACCGATAAAGGTTCTCCTTGCTGCAAATAAACGCGTCGAAGCATTTTTTGGTCATCAACGCATTGCGCTGCAACGTCATAAGGCAAATTCGTATAACCAACGAGTAAGTGGCAGGTGGCCGTTTGCTGGTTGGGATAATAAGCCGTAATGGCTTGTGAAGCCATTAATTCATCAATCTTTTTATAATCTTTGCTCTGTATTATTTTATAATACATTTTGAACAAATAGAGAAGATTTCCAAGCGAGGAAAATTCTCCTTTGCGAATGATGTAATTTTTGTCCCCAAAGACCCAACGAGCATTGTACGGAACCATTGCAAGTTCAAAGGAATCTAAATCCTCATTCAACCGAAAACGACCGTTTTCTTTCAGGTAAGGATATTTCTCATCCAATTCCTGAATATATGGGTCTTTTCGAAAGAGTTTGAGCATTTGTTCCATAGTTGCCCACTCGTTTCTTGTTGTGTATTTTTGTTTTGATGCCCAATATTTAGTGTTGGGTGATAACAAAATCGGCACTTCAGCGGGTTTTACCTCGCGAGAACCATCAGAATAATACTCAATGATGGTGTCGCCGATAACACAGTCAACTTTTGAGGCTTGTTTTTCCATGATATCGAGCCATTGAGTAATCCCATAGTTCTCAATATCAAATACGAATTTTTCTTTATCTTTGTGCCCATAGACATATTCACGAAAAATAAGATGTCTTTTTCGAGAACTTTTTTTTCGTAATTGTTCTACAAGCTCTTCACTAAATGAATCCGGAAGGAACTTGTCTAAAGTTGCCAATCCGACAGAAGAATTTTTTTCCATATGTTCATAATTAAAAAATTAATAATAAATTTTACTAGGATAAACATACAATATTATTATATTTTGTCAATATTTTTTTTGATAGTTTAAGAAAACCGCTTAAGTAAAAAATAACTATTGACAAAATAAAGAAAACGTGCAATATAAAACCTGTTTTTATACAATTAATTTTTTTATTATTTTTAAATTTTATTTTATGGAAAATGTAAATTTTTTCCCATGGAACATGGGTTTAACAGTAACAATAGTTGTTGCTGTTGTGATCGTGGCAATTTGTATTTTAGCTTATTGGTTTTATAAGCGTTTGCACAAGGCGGACAGTACGGCGTTAGAAATGTCAAAAAAACTGTGTAAAGCACAAAGTGACATTAAGACGAACGAAGATGCTATCGCCAAAACCAACGAAGAGCTTCTGGCTTCTAAGAAAAACATCAAAGAAACCATGAGAGCCAAGCTGGAAATAGAACACAAAGTTCAGCTACGGCAGATGGAACTTATGCTTGAAAAAATGGCTCGTGAAAACGAGTCGGGTAAAGAGTATGGCTATCTTGATGACAAAGACGTTGCCATCAAGAATGCAAAATACCAGACAATCTGCGAGTTAATTAAATCAGAGTTAAACAAATAAAAAAATGACACCATGGAAAAATTTTCATTAAAAACAATCTTCTGGGCAGTTATTGCCGTCCTCGTATTTTTGTTTACAAGCGGATGGGCCAAATGGACCATTTTATGCTTGTTAGTGATTGCAGCTTTGATATATTTTGGCGAAGAAAAATGCCAAAAGTGGTTGCAAAAATTATTCCGGAAAGGCAAAGAAAACCTGGAAACAGCTGCATCTCCAAATGTTGATGAAGAATTAACGATTCGTGATGTCGCTTGCAATCCGGTCGGTGAAAAATACCAGATAGAGATTGTAACAGAAAAGGGTCTTTCTAAGTTCCGTCCGCAGGCATTTAATGTAATCCCTGCGGTTCTCAAAAAGGGAACCAAAATTCGTCATCGCGTAATTTACACGATTGACAAGTTAAAAAAGACCAAGGAAGAAACCTTTGTTGTCACAGACAGTGAAGGAGTAGATCGTATCTTCTATGTAGAAGATTAAAATACAAAAGAACCGCGATTGTTTAAGACAATCACGGTTCTTTTTTTAGGGGACAATTATTTATTTTTCCTGAGCAAGTTTGTTCAAAAATTTTGTTTGAATTTCAGCAATTTGCTGAACAGATTCGATTTCTACAAATTCACCTTTCGCATGCATACCTTCACCGGTTCCCGAATGCATAATAACAATAGAACCACGCAATGCAAAGGCGCGAGAGTCTGTCGCCCCGCCAATATGTTCAAATTCAATTTTTTTCCCGAGAATATCTTCGGCAAAAGCCTTATAAGCTAATATATACGGATTAGTTTCGTCCATCACGACAGGAGTGCTTTCTGATACAATTTTGTAATGAACGCCGTTTTCAAGGCAGCTGTCTAAATTTTCTTTCAATTCTTCAACGGAAGATGTTTCCGTAAGACGAAAATCCAATAAGGCTTCAGCATGGTTAGAAATGACATTTGATACTTGTCCGCCCTCAATTTTAGCACAATGAACAGTATCAAACCAAGTATCTTTAGGCATAGGAAGTTCTTTAGAATAATAAGGGTATATCTTTCGGATTCGTTGCCATGTAAGCATGAGCTTTTCATTAGCATCAATTCCTTCCCATGGTGTCGATCCATGAGCTTCTTTTCCTTGAGCAATAAGTTTAACAAAGATAGGGTTTTTGCATTTGCTAACAATTTTTAAAATATCTCCACCGACATCATTGTCCAAAACGATTTTAGATTTTAAATTAGGGTGAGCTTGCATGAAAGCATGTGTGCTGGCACTTCCTTTCTCTTCATCGGTCGAAAGAATAACCGCAAAATTAAGTGGTAGATTATTTTCAAGAACATGAAACATAGAATTAAGGGCAACCGCAGCAAAAGATTTCATATCCAAAGTACCGCGTCCAAACATTTTGCCATCTTTGATGACGGGAACGAATAATGAGTCATCAGCAGGGACAACATCAATGTGCCCCAAACAAACAGCGTCATAATTTTCGACATCATTGTTACGAATAAAAATGACCGGAGAAGCGTTTTCAGACTTGAAAACTGTAACTTTTGCCTTTGTTCCGTTAAATAAATCTTTAATATAATTGAGAGCCTTATCAATCTCAGGAAGATTTCCTGTTTCTGTACGAAAACGAATAAGGTCTTGAGTAACTTTTAATAAATCCATGATATTTTTCCTCTGTTTTTTACGCTTTATTCATTAAATAGAACTAAGATAAAAGCAATATAATCAAAAAACATTAACAATACAATAAAAGGTAAAAAATGAGAGCTTTAATTTTAGCTGCAATAAGTTGTATATTTTTATCATCACCTGTAATGGCACAAACACCGGCAGATGAAAGTGAAAGCGGGTTAGCGATTCCGCGAATGGTTTCTTTGCGGTCTAATTTAATTAATGCACGTTCCGGCCCTGGGGCGCGCTATCCGATAGAATGGGTCTATCGCCAAAAAACGGCACCGGTTGAAATTATCGCAGAATTTGAGTTATGGCGAAAAATTAGAGATTGGGAAGGTTCAGAAACATGGGTTCATAAATCCATGCTTTCGGGAGCGCGCACAATAAAAATGACGGCTAAAGGGGAAAGTAATATTTATAATCAACCGGATTATAATGCAAAAGTTATTGCAAAAGTAGAAGATCAGGTTGTTGGTAAAGTTTTGAAATGTCCTTCCGGGAGTTCTTTTTGTTTGATAAAGTTTGATACAATAGAAGGATGGGTTCCCAAACGCCATTTTTTTGGTGTCTATGGAGATGAAGTTATAGATTAAAAGAAGAACATATAAAAAGAGCATATAAAAAAGTCCTGTTTGAACGGTACTCAAAAAAATAGAGAACGGTTAAACAGGACTTCTTTTTTAAATGGCATACCACCATGCAAGCATGATGATAAGAGCGGCATAGACAGTAAGTCCAATCCAAATACGATGGCTTGCTATTTCTGTCCCACGAAGGTTTTTGTACATACTTACCTTCGCGTCAATATCGGATACGCAATCAGAAATTTCTTTTTCTTTTTCTTGATCGATTCTCCGATTCTCGGCTAAACACTTGAGCGCGTACTGAAAGCCGAGATACAGTAAACACGCTACAGCAGTAATAATAATAATCGTTTTCATAAGGATAGCGATTTTTTTTAATTAATAATAGAATTCCATGTTGCTAAATTATTATTTGTGTTTAATTTTGTCAACAAAAAAGTGCTAAAATTTTGCTTATGAGGGCTGAAATAGTGAAAATTTATGTTATAAAAATAAAAAAAAGCCGAACATATTGTATTCGGCTTGTTCAAAAAATAAAAAATAAATTATTTTCCGGTCAATATTGTAGCAATCAACTCTTTTACGGAGGGGACACCCTTTTGATAAAGAGGATCTGTTGCAAAACGATAAACATGATGTCCGGCAAAGAGCAAATTATCTTTCACACTGCCATTGTGTCCGACATCAAATAATGTCTTATGAATACAATAAGAACGCGGATCAGGTAATTTTCCGGTTGAACCATCAGCTTTTGACCAAGAAGAGAATTGACATTGCGAAAGACAACCGACACAGTTAGCGCGGTCTATTTTCATTTGTTTAGCTTCCTCAGGCGTTATAAAGACAAGAGTAGCGTCAGGTGTTTCCTGAATAGAAGTAAAGCCGGCATTAATTTGATTATTCGCTTTTTCAGCATCTTCAGATTTTATGTAAACAGTTTTAGAGTCATTAATCTTAAGAGGATAGGTATAGGTATCATCAAGTTCTTTAGAAAAGGGTACTTCACCATTTTTGCGATTAATGAGTTTTTCTAGGAAAGAGTTTTTTATAGCAGATGAAAAGAAACCGGTAGGACTGAATTTTTGCAAAATGACATCACCTTTTTTGACCTGCATCATCACTTTTTGCCAAGCCTGACTTACCGGACTTTCTTTAGTAATCATTGGTCTAGTTCCAAATTGAAAAGCAACCTTACCGATTTCAGGATTATTGATATAATCTTTCCATTCATCAAGATTCCAAACACCACCGGCAATAATAATTGGAATATTAGAAAGGTTAAATTTATTTAAGACTTGTCTTAATTCAACAAGACGATTATAAGGCTTTTGAGGTTCGTTAGGATTTTCGGCATTTGATAAACCATTATGTCCGCCGGCTAACCAAGGATCTTCATAAACGACACCGCCAAGAAATTCCGTAAACTTAGAATAAGCTCTTTTCCAAAGGATTTGAAAAGCACGAGCCGAAGAAACAATAGGGTAATAATAAACACCGAATTTAGAAGCTAATTCACCCAAACGATAAGGTAAACCGGCACCACAGGTAACACCATGAATTAATCCTTTTGTTTTTTCCAAAACGTTTTCTAAAATTCTTTCGGAATCAGCCAATTCCCAAAGCATATTCATATGAATACGTCCATTTCCGTTAGAGATTTCATGGGCAACCTGAGCTTGCGCAATACCTCCTTTAATGGCATATTGTACCATTTCTTCATGACGTTCGACACGGTTTTTACTATGAATTGTCTGAGCAGCAGGGTTCCCGTTTTCATCATAAAAATCGGGACTAACTGCAGAAAAAGTTCCGACACAATTTTCTTTAGCCCAAGCTCCCGAGCTAAATCCGTTACTTGCATTAATACCTTTTCCACCTTCAATGAGGGGAAGAACCTCTTTTCCGGAAATTACAATTGGCTTTAAATCTATCACGCTATATCCTTAAAATTAAATTTTAACCTAACCTGCACTATAACATAAAAAAAAAAATTGTGTAGTAGAAAATAGGAGATTATCACAAAGCGCAACCTACAAAACAGGTTTAAAGACGTCTGTAGGAATTTCATTAATAAAAACAAGAGCGATGAGAATGCAAATAAAAGCATAGACTTGAAGCATAAGAACGATAGAGCGATTTTGAAAAATTGGGAATTTTGTTTTATATTTATTCAAAAAATAATTAATAAAATACATAGTCAAAGTGATAAAAATGGCTTGTAGGCCAAGTCCGAGACGAATAACAAAATCCTTAATAATATCTAATAAAAGATAAAAAGAGCCAAAAAATATGAGGTAGAGGCCAAGTAAAGCAAAAGAAATTCTTTTAATTTTAGCGTCTTCACTAATTTTTTCAGCTTTGTTTTTTTGCAAATTTTCAACAGAAATGCTAGAAATTTCCATACCGCGCAGCATTTGAGGTGTTTCTTTTTGTTTTTTTATAGAGGACATATTGCCTTTAAAACGTTCTTCAGCAGCACACAAACCGCAACCTTTTGCGGTAAAATAGGCGTGGTCAGGATTTTTTTTGCAAATTTTAAGATTGTGCAAGAGGTTATGAAGATGATTTTGCCATTCTTGAGCCGAGGGTCTGTTTGCGCCTTTGGTAAAAGCTCGTTCAAAAAGCTCAAGAGTAGTTTTATCAAAATATTCATGAATAGAATAAGGGTGCGGTGCTTGATAAGTGTCCGGCCACAAACCATAAGCATAACGATATTGTTCGATTCTGTTTTGTATTGTAAGCATTACCCCGTCATTTTTCCGAGGCACACCGGAAAAAGGGTGAATTCCATTATTAAGTAATTTAAAAATCATGACGGCAAGGGCAAATTTATCTTGTTCTTCCCCCATTTCATCACAAGATTGTTCCATACCTTCGGGATAGATATATTCTTCACTAACAAATTCTGCGGGATAACGATTATTCCTTTCTCCTTTTATGGAAAAACCATCACAATCGACCATAGCTACCATCATTGAATCTTTATATACGGAAACATTAGAAGGTTTCAAATCAACAATATAATGTCCGCAGCTATGAAGAGCAGCTACCATTGAAGAAACGTTATAAGCTGCGAAAAGACGATAAGAATATTTTTCGGGAAGATTCAATTTTTTGCGGATTGCTTTTTGCATAAGGTGGTCTAACGACACAGCTTTGCTCATATCAATCAAAGGCATAAGATACCCGACGCAAAACCCGTTTTCGTCATCAAGGATTGCTTCAGGCCAAGCAATTTGTACATATTCTACCCCATCTTTAATTGCGGGAGGAAAATTTGGTCTGTTAAGAAGCATTGCTTCTAGTTTTTTTCGATTAACGGCACTTTTATTTTTGTTATGAAAGATTTTAGCAACAAGTTTAGGATGTTCTTCAACACGATAAATTTTACCGGCAGCCCCACCTTTATTGACTAATTCCGTAAGATGAACACGGTCAAAATGTCCATCAGCATATAATGCTGTATAAGAAACAGGTTCACTTTGAGGTTGAGTATCCATTATATTTTTGCCCATAACAGCGTTTTATCATCAGAATTAAGTTTTTTTGCTTGAGGAGTGTTTAAAGTATTATTGAGAGCTCTTACCGCCTTATTTTTCGAATCAACATGATTTAGAAATTCATTAATAGGGGCAATAAAGCCTTTTTCAATACGTGAGAAGTCAGGAGAAAAAGCGAAATTTGTCAATCCGTCGCTCATCAAGAAGATCGTGTCAATATTTTCAAAAAAGGTAAAACGCAAACTATCTTTCCAATCATCCATTGTATAGAAAAAGGTTTCACAAGAAAAATTTCCGTTTTCGGGACGCGAAGCGACAAACTTATCATAATTATTATTTGCCAAAGCGATTCCGGCTCCGTCTCCGATATGAAAGAAACAGCCTTGGCCTTTATAACAAGCAACACCAAGCAAAGTTGCCGAAAAATCCATAATTCCTTCAGCGCTTTTACTTTTATTTAAGCGGTGGCGAATAAGTTTTTTTCTTGCTACTTCAATAGCATGACAAACAGTTTTTTTTATATCATCAAAAGAACAATTAGCTAATAAATCAACTAAAGTATTGCAGATTACTTTCGCTCCGATTTTTCCATATTTTGCAGAACCTGCACCGTCAGAAACGACAGCGATAAAGTTTTTTCCTTGCAGGTTATGTTTAAAATAATCTTGGCAAGGTAATTTGCAGTATTTATGCATAGGTCCGCAAACACTTGCTGCGACAACTTTAATTTTATTATTCGGCATCTTCATCCCATTCTCCGGTATCTTCAAGTAAATCAGGGACATTGGGAGCCGCTTTAGAAACACACGACACGCTGCGAGACAACCATAAAAAGAATTCTGTAAATTTAAGACCGGTTAATCTTTTGGGAGGAATTGTTGAAAATTTTGCAAGTTTATCAAGATTAGCTCCTTGAGTTCCGACGGCATGAATGACAACTTTTTTATTTTTCTGAGCATAACGGCATTTTTCTGCAATAATTTCCCAATCATAATCTGTTGGTTCTCCATCACTTATCAGAAAAATCCAAGGACGTTTTGATGTAATCCCGCAACTATCATATAAGCATTTTTGCTCTTCAATTTTTTGTAAAGCGAGTTCCATAGCTTTACCGAGTGGGGTTAGGCCGCCGGCTTCCATTTCGGGAGCATTAAAGTTCATAGCATCAATCCAATCAGATGAAATAAGAGCTTCATCTTTACCAAAGGCCTTAATAATAAGAAGTTGCACACGAGAACTTGCATCAATATCTTCTTTAAGTTCTGTTTCAAGGGCTTTTAAACCTGCATTAAGCTGTTTAATAGGTTCACCGCGCATAGAGCCGGAACAGTCAAGAACCAAGACACAAGGAGTTCTTTCATTAGCGTTGTCAGCAAACTCCACATAAGGAATCATTTCATCAATATATTTATTATTTTCATCGCTCATGACTTTAAACTCCGTTTATTGGCGAGGGTAAGAATGAGGATACCCGCTGCCTTCCATAGGTTTAGGAGCAGACATTTTCCCGCAAGCACTTAAAGTTCCGGTAATAAAAAGAGAAAAAAGTAACAATAAAAGTATTTTTTTCATGATTTTGAAACCTTTTTTTTGTAATAATATATATTATATATTTATATACTCTTAAACAGTCGTAAATACAAACTTATATTTTAGTTATTAATAGGCCATGATGAAAAAAATTGTATTAACATTAATGTTTATATTAGGACTATATGGTAACGCAATCGCGGGAGAGAAGGGCGTAAACATATATGAAGTTCCGCGAGCATTGCCGAAACATGAGATAATACACAATGACTTAAAACATTATAGTTTAACTGATTTTAAGGATAAATTTATCTTAGTTATGTTTTGGTCGCGAAATTGCTCCCCTTGTATTAAGGAACTTGAGAGTATCAATAATATGGCAAAACAAGTTGAGAGTAACGGGATAAAGGTTGTTTTGATTTCATCATCACGAGAATGGGGAAGCATGGAAGAACAAAAGAAATTTTTAACAAAATACGGTGCTCCTGATATAGATTTTTATACGGATGAGAACAGTAGGTTAGCGGCAAAATTTGGAATTTTCACATCGCCACACACGGTTTTGATAAATAAAAAAAGTGAAGAAATCGGTAGAATAAGAGGAGCGGCTGATTGGGATGATGAAAAGGTCATAGAATATATTTATAAATTAAAAGCGCAACATGGATAAAAACAATGTCAGAAAAATATTATATAAGTTGGCAAGATTTTCACCAAGATGTAAAAAACTTGGCTAAGAAATTAAAGAACAAAAATTATAATAAAATAATAGCCATAAGCCGAGGTGGTTTATTGCCGGCAGGAATACTTGCTTACGAGTTGGATATTCGCAACTCCCATGCTATTAATGTGTCAAGCTATGATAATGATGAATTTCGTGCCGATGAAGATATAGAAATAGATTGTCATATAGAAAGTGCCGATGAAAGAACTTTAGTTGTTGATGATTTGTCAGATAGCGGAAGAACCTTTCGTTTAATGAAAAATCTTTTGCCGGAAGCACATTTTGTTGCTGTTTATGTAAAAGAAAAAGGGAAAAGCATTGTAGATACATTCGAACGCCAAGTCCCGAATGAGTGGATAGTTTTTCCGTGGGATATCTAATTAAAAAAAAAGATAAGAAAAAAGCTCTAATTTTGTTAGAGCTTTTCTTTTAGATGAAACAATATCGGAATTCTATAAATCAGGAAACATACTCATGCCTTTTGCCAAACGGGTCATTTGAGTTTCAATTGAAGTAGCCAAATTAAGTTTCCCGCTTTTGATAATACCGCGAACCTGATCACCTTTGCTGGTATCAGGATTGGCAAATAGGTATGTTAATTGAGGATGCCTTGCCGCTCCGATACCAACGAGCATTTGGTGCAAGACGCCGAGCATACCGCGAGAGAAAAGGTCATAAGCCAATTCTTCGCTCATAGATGTCGATGAAGCATATTTAATCACCGAGTTGATGGCATCAGCAACATTGTTTCCGTGAATAGAAGATAAGACCAAGTGTCCGGAAGTCGCGGCACGTAAGGCTTCGCTGGCAGTTTCCGGAGTTCTTATCTCACCAACTAAAATATAGCGAGGCTTAGAACGAAGCGCAGATTTCAAACCGGCACCCCAATCGCCTTCGGGCGGAATATTCTGTTTGCATAAACCCAGACCGCCGCTTTTAGCATGATAAACGCCGTCTAAAGGCATTTCGCAAGGATCTTCAATAGTGTAGGCAAAACCGCCTTCAGTTTGTAAATATTCTTTGAGAAGTGCCGAAAGAGAGGTTGTCTTTCCTTGTCCGGTAGGACCTGCCCACAAAATTAAACCAGAAGAGTTGCTTAAACTTTTCAAATAAGTAACCAAATTAGCATCAAAACCAAGTGTTGCCAAAGGGGGAACTTGTTTAGGCATTTTACGACCGCAATATTGTGGTCCGTAAATACTCATGGTACGCTCAATACGATAAAAAACACCATCGTATAAGAGGGAATAACTGGGGTTATGCCCGTCCCATGCTTCTTGAAGCTGTTTATAAAATTCTTCAAAATCTTCAGCCGGAAGAATAGCCAATCCGTTTCGTGTTTTTCCGTCAGGAATAAACGCTTTTTTGTCGGGAGTAACATAAATATCAGAGAATTTTACATCATTGATTTTAACCATTTTCACCACCGTAAATAAACCAACATTATGCAATATGATAAACACGATATCTTAAAAAAAAGATAACGATAAAAAAGAAAATATACCAATAAAGCTGAGATAAAAAAACGCCGCATTTGCGGCGTTTAAATAATCGGAAGAAAAGATTAACGATATTCCCAAGTAATTGAATTTCCATCATTTGCTGCATCGCAATTGTTAACGGCATCGCTAACAGTCAAAGGAAAATCCCCTTGATTATAAACTTGGTTACCAACTTCCATATGCAATAAACCGGAAGATGCTGCAGAACCCCAGTCAGCCAAGGCTAAACTTTGACAAGCATTAGAGTCTAGTCCATTATATGTAATTGTAAAGGAAGAATTTGCAGGTTCTCCACCGACAGAAGCGTTACCAATTGTTATGTTTCCACCAAAAGGGTTGACAAGAGTTCTTGCAGCTCCAGCACCAGAAATCATATTTGCATCAGGAAGACCTAATGCAATAATATTTGCTGTCGTAGCATCTGTGAAATCAATTTGTGTCGAAAAAGTAGAACGAATATTAATTACCATCGTTGTAATTTGGTCTAGAGCCTGATTAATTTTAAATTTCGCCATAGCTTTTGAATAACCGGCAATACCGCCAACGGATAATACGCCGATAATCGCCAAAACGCCAAGCATTTCGACCATAGAACGACCGCTTTGCTCTGATTGATAATATTTTCTCATTTTGCTTTTCCTCCAAAATCCTTATATATTGTAGCGCATTTTAGCGTAATCATCAACTATATTTTATCTATACTATCACAAATACTTTAGTGTATAATAAAATAAACTATCTTAATTTTTGGTAAAAAATATTATTCAAAATTCCAAATAATATTATTTTTACTTTCACAAATTTTTCTTGTTTCCAAAATAGGTAAAGGAAAAATATTTTCACCGCTCCAAGAAAAAACTTTTTCCTTTGTATTTATTAAAGTAACACTTGTCAAAGCCAATTTTTGATTTTCATCAAAAGAGTGACTCATCAACAGCATACATGATTTTTTATTAACATTTTTAAAAATGATGTCAAAACCATGCGACCCCGGCATGATGGCATCACCATCAATTCCGGAGCCAATAAGTACGACTTGCCCAAGAGAGTTAATAATTTTATTTTTACGAAGCATTGTTTGTGGAACAATGTCATTCTCAAGAGCATAATTTGTATTTAGTCCCCAATAATTAGGTTTCGTACGATAGTGACTACGTATCTTTTCAGCAAGTTCCATCGCTTGGTTTGCTGCAAGATTTGCTTTTTTATCGGCGTCAGGAATAGAGAGAATGATAACACCAATTAATAAGGCTAAAATAACCAGTCCCAAAGCAATCTGCTTATCACGAATTCCAAAAGAGAGGAATTTGAGATGAGATTTTCGAGAAAACAGATTGGAAAGAAACATTTTACAACCCCATAGAACTTGTAATTTGATCTTGCATTTCAAAAGTTCCCATAACAGCCCAAGCAATAATAGCGGCAACGGTTAAAATAGCAACCATGTTTAAAATAGAAGCCTTGTTTTCAATCATATAAACACTTTCATCCAACCATTCCGTAGCTAAATTTTCCAAAGCGTCTTCAAAGTTATCTAATTCAGAATAAATTTTCAAGTCATTAATAATTTCAGGATCAGGATAATCCAAGCCGGTTTTATAAAGAGCTTGTCCCAAGTTATCACCATTATTAACAAAAACAAGAGTTTTATCGATTCTTTCTTTTAAATAGCGATTTGAATCGCGGCGTAAGGCTCTTAATGATGTAGAAACAGGAGTACCGCTTTTTACCAAAGCAGATAAAGCCAAAAGCCAGCTTATACCGGAAAAAACCTTATAAAGGGACCAAGGTGGCAAGTGGTCAAAGAAAGCACGAGCTCTTCCGGTCCAGACACCAATAGTAAAATAAATTATACAGCCGATAACAGGAAGAATGGCAAATGCGGTAATCCAATTTTCTCTAATCCAATAAGATAAATCAACCAAATCGGCGGCCATTCCGCGCCAACGCACATTCGGAGCCGCTTCAAGCATTGGAGGAACCATCCAAACCCCGATTGCATAAATAATTAGCACAGACATCATAAAAAGAAAAGATGGATAAGCAATCGCCCCAACAATAGGACGTATCATTTTTGTAGAACCTTCTGAAACACGAATAAGATTTAGAATTGCACTCTCCATATCAGAAACATCGCCAACGGAAAGCATCAATCTTTCTTGATTTGGAGCCCAACCACGTAAAGCCTCTGAAAAAGGTTGACCGTTTTGAAGAGCTTTACCCCAAGAAGCAATAGCAATTGCCATAGGTTCTTTAGGATTTTTTCCTCCATTACTAAACCCATCGTGAATTAAATCCAAGGCATTCATTAAAGAAAAGCGATTTCGTAATAAAGAAGCTAATTTTCGATATATTTTAAGTCGAACGGTATTTGACATACGGCAAATCATTTTAGCATAATAGACTTCGACAGTTCCAAGGCTTTTCATTGCCTTATCTAAAGATGATTTTTTTCTTTTTTCTTCCATAATTCACCTCTTGTTTAGTAAACGGGACGCTGATCCAACAAGCCGCACCAACGTTCAAGTTCATCCAAATCAATATAACCTTTAAGCATACGTTCAATAGCAGCTTCTTTGAGAGTACGCCCATTTAAATCGCTTGTCCAGTAATCAATCGCTTTACGTGTTTCACCAGAAATCATCAAGTCAAGAAAAGTTGCATCAGGCAGAATAATTTCAGGGACGCACATTCTTCCTTTAATTCCTGTATTATCGCAATATTTACACCCAGGACCTCGCACAAAAGTATTTTCGATTCCAAAATCGCCCAAAGCAGTTTTCAATCGTTGTACAGAAGGCTGATCAAGCATTTGTTTAACAGAAACACGGCAATGGGGACATAAACGCCGAAACAAACGTTGCGAAATAAGACCTTTAATTAATTCAGGGTCATTAAGCATAAATGTTTTTACTCCCATATCACGCAAACGAGTAATAATTGCCGGAGCACTATTAGCGTGCAAAGTTGTCCACACGCCATGACCGGAAAGAGCCCCCTTAAATGTTAATTCAGCAGCAGCAATAGAACGAATTTCACCGACCATCATAACATCTGGGTCAGAACGCAAAGCTGCAGACAATGCTTTTGTAAATTCTTCATCTTTTTCTTCTTCGCTGTTTGCGTTTGTAACCGGCATTTGTCGAGCTCCGGGAATTGGATATTCAGGAGGGTCTTCAACAGTAATTAAATTGATTTCATAATTTTTTTCTTGTAACAATTTAATCATATTACGTTGTAATGTTGTACTCTTACCGGAACCGGTAGGCCCCGCAATAATATTTAATCCGACGGGAACGGCACGTAATCGATAAAATAAATTTTCTTCATATTCACCAAAGCCTAAAGAGGATAAATCACCGCTACCGTCAGGGTTGTCATCGGCATATAGAAGACGCATAACAAGATACTGAGAACCAAAGGCAATAGGATTAAATTGCAAACGGATAGCCAAAATATTATGAGGAAGCATTAATTTTCCTTTAGAGCCTCTTAAAGGGGTAGAGCCGAGTTTTTGCGCTCCTTGGAACTCGTTTTGAGCATAGTTTGAATCAGAAATATCAGAGGAAGCAAAGGCAGCACGAACAAACGATTCGCCCCATTCTTTGCTATATTCCATAACGGTTGTCATCATCCCGTTTGTACGAAACATAATTTGAGTACTGCTGGCAACAACGATATGAATATCGGAAACTTTTAAAGAAGCGGCACGAGCAACAACAGTTACAAAGTCTTTTTGCATTTGTAACTGGTCAAGATCTGAATCAGCCTCAACATTTACTTGAGAGCGTTCACCAATTGCGTAAATAGCGTTAAGCTCATTCTGAGAAACATATTCAGGTTTACTTATAGGTAATTTTTTCTTTCGTGCAAGCACTTCAAAACTGAGAACGCGACCATCAAATTTATGCGTTTCAGAAACTAAAAAACGTCCATCCGAAAACAAGGCGAGTAAACGTCTTGTATCATCATTAATGACGAGATTTGCATTACTGGAAAGAGTTAGTAATCGATTCCCATTTTGAAATAAAGCTTCAATTTTATTAACAGGTTTATCGATTTTTTGGTCATATTTATCACTTGCCTCAATACCCGAAACAGTCTGCTCTGTTTCAGTATTTAACTGATCTTGAGAAGACTGTTCCAAACCATATTCTTCAGGAGTATCGGCCATTGATAGAATTACCTAACAAACATACCCTCGCCTAAACTTGGAATACTTGACGTATTTAAGTTTTGTGTTGAGTTTCCAGAACCTCCTTCTTTTGAAGCGGCCATAGACGCTTTAATTCCTTTCAAAACATTACTTTTTTGAGGTTCACTATCCAATATTCCTCCGGCAGCAAAGAATAAGTAATCTTTAACGCCATCAATATCGCCGCGGATATAAGTTTCTGTAATTTCGTCAATAATATGACCTGTTTGTAAAACAGTACCTTTACGAACTAAAAAACGATCACCGTTTTTATTCATTAACTTAGCTGCAAGGTTTTCACCTTTACCGACAATTTCCATAATAGCATAAACATCATTTAGTTTAACTTGTACGGCATCTTGAGCAACGGCAAAGGGATTATTTTTTGCTAATTTCGCTTTTAATTCGGCATCAAGACGAGATTGTACGACTGATAGCTGAGAACGCAAACTGTTAACAGCTTGATTATAGCGATCTCGAGCTGCTTGGGCACTTGAAACAGCTTTAGAAGACATAGTTTTCAAATTAGATAACTTCATTTTGAAGTCAGAAATAGTTGCATCACGTTCAGCTTCAATTTGAGAAATCTGATCATAAAGTTTTGCGTTATTTTTAATCCACTCCTGCTTTTCCGTTAACATAACTTCTTTGTAGGCTTTAACAATTTTTTCTTGTCTTAAAAGCTCACGCTGATTTTCAAGTTCTTGGAGTTTCTGTTGTTCTACGAGTAATTTACGCTGTTGCTCATTTTCCCATTCGATTCTTTTCTGTCTTCTTTCTTCAGCACGAGCTTCTTCTTCCTCTTGAGCTTTTTTACGTTGAGCTTTAATTGCTTCAATTTCGCTACGAATTTTTTCTCGTCTTAATTCCAAAGTTAACAAAGCAGATTGCTTTTCAATAGAAGACATTTTTGAAAACAAATTATTATCAATTTTATTCAAAATATCATCACCTAAAGCTGCGGGATTTTCTGAACTCTCAATATTAATCAAATCAGGAATTTCCTCTTGCTTATTTTGCTCAGGCAACAAAACAGGATTATCAGAATTATTTGCAGGCAAAAGAACATCAGAAGAAGGAACGAGTAGAGGATTATTACTCATATCAATCTCTGAAGTATTTGAAGAAGCCGAGATAAGAGGAGCATTATTTTCTGCAGAAGGAATTAATGGATTACTGTCAGTTTTTACATCCAAAGGAGCTTTATTTTCCACAGGAGAAGATTCCAATAAAGGTAAATTGGTATTATCAGTAGCTACGGACAAAGTATTATTCTCGGCAGTACTTTTATCTAAGGGTAAAGAATTATTATCCAAATGAATTGAAGATCTAGCATTTTTGCTGGCTTCATTCAAAGGAGAATCTGCATCAAGATTAATATCAAAATTCAATGAATTCTCAGGAATATCATTATTATTTGAAAGTAGATTTTTTTCAGAATTTACAGTTTGTGCATAAACAAATGTTGATGCTGATAAACTCAGAAGTAAAGCCAAGGCTGTACTGCTAAAAATATTTTTTATATTATAATGCATAGATTGCTCCTTCATAATCCCATCTTTCGCTATCTTTGTTATATTTTATCATTATAATTTCAAGTCCTGAAAATTTTGTTAACAAATCTCTCCATATAATAGGATTATTAACAGAAGAGAATTTAAATTTTACGGAACGATAAATCGTATTTTGTGGTGAGGTATAAGAATAATCAGACAAAGCAACATTTTGACCAATTGCTTGAAACAAATCATTGATTGTATTTTTTAAATCTGCAGCTGTTTTGGTAGGAGCGACAGATACAGTAGGCACTTTACCGATTGATACAGAAGCAGATAACCCATTACCGTCAGGAGACACTGCGCGTGAAGAAAATTTAACGCCAGAATTGTCCAAAGCCTCATTTAACCAAACAATACGACCAACCACACGTGTCCAAGTTGCTTGAGCTCCTGACTTATCACACTTAATTTCACCAATTTCCCATCCGGGGGGGAGGATTTCAGAAACAGCAGCTATATTCTCATAACATTTTGACAATATATAATTAGCATCTGTCAATTTTTCCCAAGGCTTGACTTCAGGAATTTTTTTAACAGGTTGAACGACTTTGGGCTTAATAGGAGCAATCATTGGTCTTTTAGGAGGAGCTAAAAGAATACTATCAATTATGGTAAAAAGTAACCATAATGCCACAATAGCCGAAACAGCTACGACCATTAAAAGTTTTGTGCCTCGAAGAGCTTTAATTTTTTGTAATTTAACCCGAGAACCTTTTTTCATTAAAGAGGTTAAATCAACATCTTCTGTTCCGTCAATATGCCATTCTTCTGGAGCTATCTTCTTTTCCCAGTCAGGAACGGCTAACATTGACATAAATTGGCTCTTAGCATCATCTTCGTTTAAAAAGACCATATCACCGTCAGAAAGGATGATATCGTTTCTAACGCATATATACCACCAACCCGTATTCACTTTAAATACGGCAACGAAAGAAGAAAGACCATCTAGAGCAGAAGAAACTGTAACAGCACCCGCTAATTCACCATTTTTATAACCTTGTTTAGAAACACAGATACCAAACTGAGGAGCTTTACCTTGTTTGATACAGAACAAATCTGCTCCTTCCAAGATACCTTCAGATGCATCACTTACATCTGAGATAGGGTCTTCAGTATTTTGTAATGGTTGCCAGAATAAATTTGTAGCATAAGTTATTCCATCAACAGTAATACTGGAGGCCCATGTTTTGGAATTTCCTTCTTCGTAATCTTCGTCTAATAACTTAGCATCTTCGAGCACAATATTTGTCCTTATACAATGTTAACTATATTCTGTTGGTAACGCGCGTTTCGGGATTCATAGGAGATTCCAAAACAACCGGAGTCAAGATAATAACTAAAATGGTTCTTTCTTTTGACGCGGTAGCTGTACCCCCGAACAAAGAATTTGTTGCTGAACCAACACCCGACTTTTCAGCTGTATTGTTAACGCGTTCATAACCAGTCAGAACAAGAGATTCCCCAGATTTTAAAGCTACTTCTTGGTTGAAACCGCGAGACTCAATAATTGGGTTTTGAATGTATTGACCATCGTCTTCGCCATTTCCACCTAAAGAAACTTTTTCTAATGAAATTAAATCTGACAAAGTTAAATTAAACATTAACAGTAAACGACCATGTTCCAGAATTCTTGGTAAAACATCCATGGTAAAACCAGTTTCGATTTCTTCAGTTTCTGTTGATATGTCATAATAATCTCCATCACCGCCGCTATTTGTTTTGGTAATTTCAGAAATATAATTTTGTTTACGAACGACTTGAATAGGGGCAGGTTTGTTATTTAATGTTGTAACAGTACCGCTTGTAACCACATTAGTCGTGCCTTGTTCTGATAAGGCTTGCAAACTTGCTCCGATGTTCCAATTACCGGGCATAACTCTCATTTCAAGATTTTTTGCGACTTCATCGCCAAGAGAGTTTATTGGACTAAGCATAGATACTGAACTTTTCCCGTCATCAAAAGCAGCACTTAAATCAAGTCCATACTTATCGGAATCACTAATAGAAACTTGAAGAACTTTAACGCTAATTGCAACTTGACGAGCCAAACGTGCATTTTGTTCATTAATATATTTTGCTACTTTTCGAATGTCATTAGGATTAGCCGTTAAAGAAATTGTACCATTAGCAGAATCTAGAGTTAACTTAGAATCTTTTTCAATCATTGATGTGATGGTTTTTTCTATGTTTGCCCATAATTCAACTTCCACACTACTGGTAAGAGATATTGAAGAATTCCCGTTATCTCCTTCTGTTTGACCACCGACTTGAACAGACAAAGAAGGTTTAGTCGGTAGGCTATAAAGTACAAATGTTCTTGTTACATACTTATAAAAATAAATTTCTTTTTTATCATATTTCCACCAAATGCCGAAACGAGAAGAAACTTCATCAAGCAAACCACTTAAAGGGCCTCTATAAGATACAAGCATTTTTTGTGGATCAGCCCAATCGGCATTCAAAGATTCGGGAGTAGGTTGATTAGCACTAGCATTCTTCTTGATTTCTTCTTCAAGCCCAGTAGCAAAACGAACTTTTACAGAAGTAATTTTATTAATCATATCGCCAATTTCAAACAAAGTAATAGGACGGTTACTAATTAAAGTAATACCCTCTTTCCCTTCCAAATAGAAAGGTATTGGCTCTCCTTCATATTGAACTTCACTTGTATCTCCAAGCCAGATGTCATTTTTTACGCGAACAACATCATCAGGAGCAAGCTCTGTTGGAGCTTTAGCTGCTTCATGAAGCGTAGATACGGTTTGTACTTCTTTTTCTAACGTTGCATCCATACTTGTAGACATGGAGCAAGCTGCCATAACGGCAACAAATGCTAAGCCAAGACTATATTTTATTAAATTATTCATATGCATTCTCATCCTCCATAGTCTCTACGACTAATACTCTGTTGCCTTTATAAAAAGTTCCTATAGGAGCAGGTTGCGCTCTAGCAAAAGCTCTGATTAAAGCCGAACTGACATCTGCAAAACGACCACGGAACATAGCACCTGCGGTTAAAGTATAATTACGATTAGACTTCCAAACTAGACGCCATCCGGATTTATCACTCCAATCTGTCAATAAATCTTTTAATGTTTTTCCTTCTTCAGCAAGCCAGTCTTCAACAGGATCTTCGGCAATATAACCTTCTGCGTATTCTGTTTCTGCCATACCGTCCCCATCTTCGTTAGAGCGAATTTCTTCTTCATAATCGATAAATTCGTCTTCTATTCTAGGAGGAATTGCCGCTGATAAATTATTTCCAGCTCCGGCCTGAGTAATATATTGGTCGCGAGGTGTCCTTTCACCGTATTCTCTGTAATTTGCAGTAGTTTGTGTGTAATTTACATATTCATTACTGCTTTGCTGCGGCTCAAAATTGCCTTCGGAGGCTTCGTCTTCGCAAGGAACAACAGGCACTTCTGGCGCTGGCTCCCACATGCCTGCACAACTTGACACGATAAACAAAGCCAATACCGTTGCCGTTAATTTTGTTTTTGCAATCATCATCCTATTCCTTTAGCAATATTTTATATTTTTTACCTCAATAATACATGCTGAAAACAAATAATCAAGAATAAGGCGCAACTTATTACCAGCTTACATTATTGATAATACATTGCGACGGGATCTCGTCTTTTTTCTTTGTTTTCTGCGGGTCTTACTGTTCGGATTATAAAAGAATTGGTATCTCGAGCAGTAAATACCGTGCTGATTTTATTATAGTCTAAACCCAAATTAGTTAAAATATTGTATAATAAATTTAAACGTTTTTGTTGAAGAGCATAATAAGTTGTTCCGTCTATGCGAATTTCGATGATTATGCCATCGTTATTTTTAGCCTTTTCTCCAAAAGCCTGTATCCATTTAAGTGTTTTTCCTGAAATTTCAGCACGATTAGGTTGAAAAGATAATCTCATTTCTGAAGGTAATATTTTTCCATCTTTTTCATATTGGAGCGGGTCGTCGTTAAAATTGTCATCTTTATTTTTTTTGTTCGATGAATCATTTATATCATTATTTTCAGATTTGTTTGAAAAAATGGAAGTTAAACTTTGTAGCAGTCCGCCGCTTTTCCCTTTAGAACTTTCTTTTTTGTTTTCTGTTTCTTGAGACGTTACATCGTTAGAATTTTGAGAAGTGACTGTAATTTTATTTTCTTCTTGAATTAATTCTTGTTCAAGTTTTTTGTCGTTAGGATCAGATACAAGTTGTGGTGTTAAATTTTTATCATTTATGATATCTTCAGGTATAGGAATAAGGAGATTATTAACAACTTCTCCGGCAACTTTCGTGGTCGTAATATCTTTTTTTAACTTGCTGTCATCGCTTAAAACTTGAGTAATATCTTTTTCTTCTTGGGTTTTATTAAAGGATATTTTTGTATTATCAGATTTTTTTTCTTCGTCTTTTATTTCTCCGATAATTTCAACTTGTTGCATATTATAAAGTGAAGTATTGGGATTCTTATTTTTTTTATCTTTTATATTATTTTGCATATCATCAATTTTTTTCCAATTTTTTGGGATGCTGTTTTCTTTGTTTGCAAGAGTATTTTCTGCCTTTTCAGACTTTTCAGATGATTTTTCTGCTGAAAAAGAATTTAATGGAGTATCTGTATGAGCCATAGCAAGTTGCTTAGAAGCCAGAGGGCTGTTTATAGCAATAGTATTTCCAGAAAAAAGAGGTTTCACGCCGGAATATTGTAAAGGGATAGGTTGAAAGGAAGCAACTTTTGAGAGAGCTTTTGCCACTGTATTGCTATTTTGCTTTTTATGTTCTTGAACAACGGAAGATTTATTGAGGACATGGTGAAAATTTGTAATTTTATTTTTTTGATTGTTTTCTTCATACTGAGGAAGAGAAACATTTTCAAGAGAAGAAATAATTTTTTCTTTTTTAGAGGGTCTTTTTTGTGATTCGGCTTCATAAGAAGTCGCATTAGGCAATAGAGCAACAGTATCTTTCAAGAGTGGGGGGATGTCAATAAGATGTTCTTTTTTTACAGGAGCAAAAGAATTGTTTGTAAAGGGGGTAGCAAAAAAAGAAGCATTATTTTGAAAGAGATTAATATTTTTAGAAAGAGAAACTTCTTTAGAGGTTTGATGTTTTGCACAAAAAAAGCTATTGCTAACAAAAGTAAATGCAAGCAATGATAAAAAAAAGCTATAAATACAAGTAATAAACCCCATTTTTACCATAAATAAACCCTCTTAATTTCTAGATAAAACAAAACGCGACTCTTGGCAAAGGAATTGTCAAATTATACCCAGATATTTAGAAGAAAATAATAAGAGAAGAAAACAGTTATTATCAAAAAATTTACTTTTACATGATAAATAAGGTAGATATTAACGCAATTTTAAGAACTGTGAACTTTTTGTTACAGTAAAAAATATTGAGTTTAATCAAAGTGTTATGGGGTTATTTTTGTTTTCGATATTTCTGGAAAAAAACAAAAAAATCATATATCATAATAAATGTATAGTTTTGCTGTTAAATATGTAAGGAGAAAAATAATGCAATTCCTGAAAAAGAATATATGGACATTAGCGACAATGGCTTTGATCGTGTTTGTCGGAATGATTGGCGATGCAGCAGCTCAAGGAACATCAGCATCAGGATCGACAATTATGCAGACGGCGACACAAAAAGCAACGTCAGTCTTTTCATCAGTAAAGACCATAATTTTCATTATTGGTGGTTTTGGTTTAGTTGGTTTGGCTTGGGCGGCAATTTTTGGAAAAGTAAACTGGAAATGGTTTGCCTCTTTGGCCGTTGGTTTGGCAATTTTGGCTGCGGCAAGTTCTATTGTTGAATACGCAACAGGTAGTACAGAAGCCACAACAGCTGGTTTGACCACAACATTTGGTAACATATAACAAAATAAAAATTCATTCAGTTTAATAAATAAGGGAGAAGAGTTGTGCATTTTTTAAAAAATAAAGAAACGGCAAAACATTCTCCCTTTTTATTAACGAGAATGAGTAGTTACAAGCACATGATATTATTGTTCCTTATGGCAACATTAATAGTGATAACCGCATTTGATGCAGAAGCTGCACTTTTTAGTCAATTAACAGAAAGTGGTTCAAAGATTTTTGAGGGGATGAAGACAGTAATATATGCAGTTGCGGGTTTTGGAATAATAGGAATTGCCATAGGAGGGTTCTTTGGAAATCTAAACTGGAAATGGTTATCAGCAATAATTATAGGTTTATTGGTTATAGCGATGACGGCCGGTATTTTATCTTATATGACGGAAAGTGATTTAAAAGATAGTTCAATTGATATACAAGATAGTTTAAAAAATGCCAATTAATATAACAAAAAAATATTAGTGTTAACTTCTTTTTCATAAAAAATAATTTAGAATAAAAACTGAGGGTAACTCAGTTTTTTGTTTATAGAAAGAAACAACAAAGACAATAAAAAAACAAGAAGGAAGAGAAATGCGGGCAATGATTTTAAAAGCGGTAGCAAATCCTCCTAAGATACTTTGGGGGCCGTTTTTACCAACTTTGGTAAATTTGGCATTGCAATTTCCGTTGATGTTTATGTCAATAGGCGTTTTTGATATTAACCCGATAATCTTTTTATTTACCATAGTAGGTGTGCACACTTGTATAGTATTATACGGAGCAAAAGAGCCGCACATATCAACAATGATACAAGCATACGGGCAAACACACAAAGTATCTAAAAACCTATATAAAGTAAAGGGGAATAAATTTGAGCCCTGATTTTAATTTTTTTGATACCTTTGTACAAGGTTTATCATCAATAGAAGTTCTGGTAACCGTTATAGGGTTTATATCGGCAGCGGCATTTGCCGGTCTTTGGGCGACCAAATTAGGACGGAGTATTTTACCACAGCCCTATGAGTCCCGGGTAGCTGATTTTCTTCCGTTTAATAAGTTAATGTCAGATGGAATTACCATACGTTGTTACAATGGTTCATTTGCGAGAGTTTTCCGAGTTGAAGGAGCTGACTTATCCTTTGTAACGGATGAAAAGAATTTATCTATGTTAGAAGCAAGAAAAACATGGATAGATGGTATGTCTGATTTACAGGTAGTATGCCGAGTTATTACATTAAGAGATAAAATTCCATTAGAAGAAGATAAAGGGGATTTTAACAATCAACTTCTAGAACAAATATCGGCGACATGGAAAAATAATTTAGACCGGGTTTATTCTAATGAACATTATATAATATTATCAGTACCGGATAGACAAGATGCTTTGAAAGATTTGAATTATGCTTCGCAAAGTTTATTGGCGACATTAAATGAATATGGAGTTAAACCCATGTATGAAACGGAAGATAGTCCGGCAAAAGAAAGTCCATTTTCCGTTTTTACGCGAATTTGTAGTCCCATAAGCAAGCCGATTCCCAAAGTAAGAGGCGCGGAAGGATATCAATTAAATGAACTCTTGACGTCAGATTATATACATTTTACCGGAGAAAAAGGAGTAATACGTTTTTTTTCTGGGGATAGAGAAATGTATGCCATAACAATGGGAATACGCACATCAGGAGACTACATGGATGAAAGTATGATAGCAACGTTGCTTTCCATAGATTGTGAGTTAACACTTTTACATAACATTAAGCCTATTTTCAAACCCCATGCTCGAGCATTATTAATGCAACAACAAAGAATGGCACAAATCACCAGCTTTTCGCCGGATGTCATTAATCAATATGGAGAAGCCTTATCTGCAATAGAAGAAAGTGATACAGATTATCAGGCTTTAACAGAATATGCCATGACAATAATCATAAAAGGCGAAAGTATGGAAGAAATAGATTTCGGAGAGAGTGAAGTACAAAGGATATGTCGTTTATTTAGCGTAACTCCGGTAAGAGAAGGTTGGGTAACACAAGCGACATTTTTCAATCAATTTCCGACATATGAAACATACCCGAGAACATATCGCTATTTATCAAGAGTTGTTGCGACGGCAGTATCATTTGATAAACCATCAGAAGGTTTTAATAAAAGTGACTGGGGACCTGGCGCAATCAGCATTTTTAGAACGACATCAGGTTCAGCATATCGTTTTCAATTTCATGTATCCGATGAAGATTCGGCAGTTGCTCACTGCTGTATTATAGGTCCGACGGGTCAAGGAAAAACAACATTGTTAACATTTTTAGCCGGACAGGCAATGAGACACGGAGATTTAAGAGTGTTTTTCTTTGATAGACACAGAGGTGCAGAAATTTTTACAAGATCAATAGGTGGCGCATATATAGGATTTGACGGTGATGAAAAAAATGTTTCAATGAATCCCTTTGATTGTAATGACACACCAATAAACCGAGCATTTTTAAGAAGATGGATGAAAGCAATAACCTTGGTTGATGATGCCCTATCAGAAAAAGAGATAAGCCGAGCTGTAACAACAGCATTTGAATATTTGCGTCCAGAAGAACGCGTTATGAAGAATTTATATAAAAGCTGTTTTTCGCCAACAGGAAATATGAGACGAGAATTATATCGTTGGGTAAATCCGGAGCAATACGGAAACATATTTAATGCGAATGAAGATAGCTTAGATTTGAAACAGAAAAGATTTAT
Organism: uncultured Alphaproteobacteria bacterium; assembly: GCA_944390275.1. Taxonomy (GTDB): domain Bacteria; phylum Pseudomonadota; class Alphaproteobacteria; order RF32; family CAG-239; genus HGM16780. The sequence continues at coordinate 101,274 of CALXPL010000001.1, read as the reverse complement.
GGCTTTTGATTTTACGCATATTTTTGAAGATGAAACATTAGCCCCGGCTGTTATTAGTTATATTATGCACCGAATACAATCAGAAACGGGAGAAACCGGAGTTCCATCACTAATCATGATAGATGAAACGGCACCAATGTTAAAACATCCAATGTTTAGGGATTATTTTATGATAGGATTACAAGAAGGTCGTAAAAAAAGGCAGGCTTATTTGTGTGCATTCCAACAACCGAATATTATAGATACATTAGGAGTTGGAGAGGTAATTCGTGGACAATGCCAAACAGTAATCTTTTTTAGAAATCCACAAGCTACGCCGGATGATTATGCTAACTGGAATTTAACGGATAGAGAGATAGATTTTATTTTTGGAAAGAGTTATCGAGAGTTTCCTTATGCAATATTACTTTCTCGTCCGGCAACGGGAGAATCAGTTATTTTAGATGTTGATTTAAGTGGGTTAGGACCATATTTAAAACTATACAACTCAGGGCGTAAAAATGTTTTACTGGTAGAAGAATTAATTAAGGAATATGGGGAAGATAATTTTGTAACAAAATATTTAAACATAGCGTAAATCAAATAAATTTAACACTACTGTAACAGTAAATGTGATAGAATATAAAGAATAGCGAAGCGCATGCCAGAGCGAGGAGAATATCAATGAAAATAGAAAAGAGACAAATATTAAAAATTCTATTTGGGCTCAGTATTATGCTAGAAAGTAACCAAGCTCAAGCACTTTTGCCGACAATAGATGCCGGAGCCATAGCCGAAGGTGTTTCATCAAATATACAAAAGATTATGCAAACAAAAGTAATCGTTGATGCAACAAATTTAGCAGGAGAAATGAATTCAACGATAGGAAGTGCAAAGGCATCGATATCACAATTAGGTGTTGAAGAAGCGCAAAAGGCGGCAGAAAAAATAAAAAAAGAAAAGGAAAATTTAGAAGAAGCTAAAAAGAAATATGATGAATATAAAAAAGAGATAGAAGAGAAGAAAAAAGCAATAGAAGAGGCAAAAGCAGAAGCGGAAAAATATAAGAATGAAGCGACATCAGCAATAAATGACGCCAAATCAATGGCAAATGAGGCGACATCAGCCATAAACGATGCTAAATCAATGGCAAATGAAGCGACATCAGCCATAAATGATGCCAAATCACAAGTTAAAAGTGGAATGAATACCGCCAAATCAATGCAATCAAAAATCCAAAGCAATATAGGTCAACAAGACAATACAACAATAAATTATGACACATCGACACCACAGGGAACCATAGAGAGTCAGAATTTAGTAGATTCAGCAAATAACAATAATTACGGTTCCATACTGCAAAATTCGTCGGGATACAGTGTAAACAACAGGGGTCAGATTGGGCAAAACAGTATAGGAAATCAAAATGTTTCAAATATAAAAGAGATAAGCGGAATAGAACAAAATGTAATGCAATCAGTAGCCGCTTCAAGCAATCTCAATAAAAATCCAAGAGATGAAGAAGTAAAGACAGAAGATGATGGACAAATAAGTGATGAAGGAATGGAAAGTCAATCAGAGCAAGAGATTGAAGAAGGGCAAAGTGCTGCAAAAGAAACTATTGATGAAAAAGAAGAAGTTGCATTAGGAAATGCAATGGGAACGATGAACAATCAAAGTAGAGCCAATGAAGAAGCAACATCGACATCAGACATTGAAACTTTAGCGACAACAAAGTCTTTAAAAAGCGGAGAAAATAAAACAACAGATTTACAAGATTTAATGTCAAAAGCAGTTAGTTCTTCCAAAACACAAGGTAGCACATCATCTATAACAAATGCAGTACAAGAAAACGAGAGTTTAAAGAGTAATAGTATAAATAAGGAAGCAGATAAGACACAAGTTAACATAAAAAATGAGACAACAATAAATTCCACAACGACAAAAGGTTTTAGAAAACGCCCTAGTGTTAATGTGAATGAAGGATTTTTTGAAAAACAAAGTGTTGATAATAAGAATATCAAGATTTATGCAGCAAGTAGAAGTCATACAGAAATATTGCGTTTTGCGCAAGCATCAGAAGGAGATTCTTTATTAAATTCTCCGACAGGCAAAAATGCGCAAACCGATGAATTTATTTTTTCAGATAAATTAGCTCTTTATTGCAATATTAATGTTAATGATTTGGAAGATGAAGATAAGATGAAAGAATGTTTAAAAAATTTGATACGTTATCGCTCAGACAGCAATAGTCAAGTTGCCTCAGAAGGAAATAGTCTTTATACAGAAATTATGCAAGATACAGCAGCGGCACAAGCAGCAGAGAGCATGAAAGAAAAGAATGAGAGAACAAAATATACAGAGGAAGTGTTAAATCCAATGCAACAAGATTTAGCGGCATCCGATTCAATAAGAAATGACATAAGCAGTGTAGCACAATCAAGCAATCAAACACAAATATTACTTAACGGGATAATCAAAACATATACATCGCAGTTAACAAGTGAAGCCTTAGAAAATCTTGGAAAATATAATGCAAAATATGTAGATACGACAGAGGAAGGCCAATAAAAGGAGAAATAGACATGAACAAGAAAAAATTTTTGTTTTATCTATTTTTAAGTTATACGCTTAGTATAACAAAAGCCTTTGCTTTGCCGGATCAGGAAACAATACAATTAAATTTAATGATAGCCCGGGCAGTTGTCCAAACAGGGCTTCAAATGTATGAGGAAGCTCAAACGATAAAAAGAGAAGTTACGGATAAGGTAAACGGAGCAAAAGGAGCAATAAGTACGGCTAAAAAAATGTCCCAAGCCGTAAAAGACGGAAATTTAGATGGAGCACTAAGTGAGGCAGAAAATTTAAATAGTTCCATAGAAAGCATGGGAATAGACATGGGGTTTTCACAAGGAGGGACAAGTGGCAAGAGCAAAGTTCCATCATTTGTTAGTAATGTAAATGACGCAAAAGAAACACAAAAAGAAATAAGTAAAAATTTAACACCGCAATATAATGAAGGCGGAGATAAAAATATTGTTACTGAAGAACAAAATTTAAAAGTGGATGCTTTACAAAGAGAAAATGTAGCAAACTTGTATGCTAACGGCTTGGCGACACGAGTGGCTTTGGCAAAAGAGAAAGCAGCAACACCGGAAGAAGAAATAGACAGTTCAGATACCCGACAAATTATTTCGGCAACAAAAAATATTATAATGAAAACCAATCAACGTTTGGCAAAAATAAGTGAATTTGAAAGTGCTATATACGAGTATCGTTTAATAGAAAAGAACAAGCAATATCAAACGGTAAATAATAGTTCTCAATCAGAAGAAACCTCGGAAGAAAATGGAGATGAGCAATGAAATACAAAATAGCATTAATAATCTCTGTTTTTTTCATGGAAATTCAAGTTGCAAACGCACTCCCTAAGATAGATTTGGGAGGAAGTGCTGCAAAAATAACGGAAACAATATCAGGATATGTAACGGCAGTAAAGAAAAAAATGGATGAATCTGTTGCTGTTCAAACGGCGATTACTTTAGGTAAAGGGGGAGCTGAAGTTTTAGGACAAGTACAAGAGGTAAAAGCAAACGTCGAGGATAAAATTGAAAGAGTAACAGAAGATCCTCTAGGAGAAGGTCTAAATGTAGCCTCAGAAATTGTAGATGAAACAGGATTGAGTGAGAGTGAAGTATATAAAAATGTTGAAAGCAAAATTGCCGAAAAAACAGAGGATTTTGAAAATTTAACCAATTTAGAAGAACAAAAAGAAAAATTAACTGAAGAAATAAATCAGAAAATTGCAGCAGAAGAGCAAAAGACACAATCAAAAATAGATGCATTAAAAAAGAATAATGAAAATTTGCAGGAAATGATAAAAAATGATCCGTCCAAGAAGAAAGAATATGAAGCGCAAATAACAAAAAATGAAGCAGAAATCAAAGCAATGGAAGCGCAATTAGAAGTTACAAAAAATGCAATTAATGCAGAAAATCTAGATGTAATGAATGCACTGAATTCTCAAACGCAGGCATTAAAAGATAAGGCAGCAAATTTAGCCAATGAAGCAAAAGAAAAAGCGGCTAAGCAACTTTCGGATAAATTAAATTCACTGGATAACAAAGGGGCATTATCAGAAACCACGGAAAAGAACTTTTTAGGAAAAGATGATATTGAAAATTCAGAAAATATAACGAAAATAAAGACTTATCGTACATACATGGCAGCACAAGATACTCTAGATGTTATATCTCAAGGAGTAATCATAAAACAGGGATTGGATGCGGAAAATACAGAAACAGAAAAATTGGCAAATCGAACAGCCGCATTGGATGGAAGTATCAGTTCAATTAATATGAATACGCAAGTTGTTATAAAAAATATAGAGGCTTTAGCCAAATATATCAAAGTCATGCTCTTAGATTTGAAAATGAAAACATCACAAGATTTAGCCGAGTTGGGAGTTTATAAACAAATAGCAGAACAAAAAGACATTACAAGTTTTAACTTAGATAATTATATATATGAAGTTGGTACAGCGGGAGATTCAAAATGAAAAAACAAAAGAACATTTTTAATTTAGCTGTATTAATGATGCTGATTTTATATACGATGAAATCAAGTCATGGTTTTTTGATACCTTTGGATACTATTGATGGAGTAACGGATAGCGGCTTTGTTACAGAGAATCTTTCCGTCGTATCAAATGTGACAAATACCGCGTTGATACAAAAGGCACAAAAAGGAGTAAAAAACGCCAAAGCAAAATATGATGAATATAAAGGGTATTATGAAGGTGTCTATAACAAAGAAAAAGCACCATTGGACGGAAGTAAAACGATAGAAGAATCAACAATTGCCGATATTAGCAATCCAGAATCAATAAGACGAGCAATGTATGATTTATTTATGGTATATCCCAGTAATGATGAATTTGAAAGAGAAGCCTATACATTAAAGGCGAAACAATTTTATCAAGATACCGTAATAGAACTTTATACAACGGTTCGTTTGATAGAACAGGATTTCAACGATAATATAGAAAAAAGAATAGCGACAATGTCGCAAGATTTGCTCTCAGGGGAGAATGGAGCAAGTAATACGGATGATGAAAATGGTTCATGGAAAAACGCTTATAACGCTTACAAAACAATGGATGACTTAACGCAAATATTAGAAGAATTGACAGCAATGAAAGCACAATATGAAGCGGTAAGAGCAATTAAAAATAACATACGACCAGTCGAAAGTGAAAGCAATCAGGGACAAAAACAAAGTGGATTAGAAGAACGAGGAACAATAAAATATGCCTCGTCTGAACAACAGGAAATCTTAGCATTTGCGCAAATACAAGCAGGAAGCTATAATTATAAATATGACCCAGACAAAGATTCTCCGATAACATTTAAAGAAGCACCGGATCCGGAAATTGAATCGCCATTTGCCAGCAATAGAGATGTTTTAGATGATTTAAATAAATTAGATCCCATATATTACAAAGCGCTACAAGCATTAGATATACACAATTTGTTGCAATCATTGCCAAGTCAAAAGCGTACGTTTGATAAATATGAGCAATTTGTACGGTTGCATGATAAATCAGTCGAAGCCGTAAAAATATCTGATAAATGCGTCCTTGATTACTTAGGAAGATACTATGAAGATAAAGAAAAAGCATGGTATGGACGTTACATCGGAGATCAAATTACAGATTATGACATTCGAGAAGGCTTGTCCGGATGGAGCATAGCCGCTTATGATACAGCAAAAGCGGAAGAAACGGATAGTTCTGTTGATACAAGCATATTTTCAGAAATGAAATATGACGAAAATATAGATAATACGTCAGTAAGCTCAGTCGAAGCTCAAAAAGCAAGCATAGAAAAAGAAAGTGCAAATAATAGTGGTTTTGTAACATCTGAAGACGAAGAACAAGCCAACGAAGAGAATAGAAAACTTGAAATTTTAGCATGGAATATAGGCTCAGAAGCAGCAAAAATGCTTGCAAAGGATCAATATTCGGATAATCCCCAATGGGGAAAAGTTATCAAAAAATTTCCGGTATGGAATGACGTAAAAAGTTATTACGGACAATATCTTGATGGAAAATATGAGAATATGAAGAGCTATTTAAATCGATTAAATTTTTCAAAAAAGATAATCTCTATGGCTCAATTATTAAATAAAATAAGCGTTACAAAACCGGAAAATAAAGCTTTTGCAACCAGTCAACTGAATATATTAGCCAAACAGGTAGAGACGATACCTGAAATTGTAGAAGAAATAGAAAATTCAACCATAAACACAACGCAGGCATCGATGCAAGAAGATGTTAACACATTGAAGAAAAATAAAAAAATTGCATTGCAAATTTTAGAAAATAAAAAAGAGCAATATTTAAAAGAGCAAGATGCCGAAAAAGAAAAGTTAAATGAAAATACAAAAGTGTTAAATAGAATAAATTATCCTGAAGTAGATACGGAAGAATTAGTAACAGAGGAAACTTCAAAAGAAGTTGTAAAAAAAGATATATCAGGAAGTGAAGCAAAAATTAAAGAGTCACAGGAACAAATAGATTCTGTAACAAATAAAATTGCAGCGATAGAGAGGAGTTATATTTCAAAGGAGCAAAATATTTCAACCAAGTATGATTCAAAATTATCAAGTCTATTAAAGAGTCTTTTTGACAAAAGCAAGAATCAAAGTAGTCTTATAATAAGTGGAAGCGGAACAAATTTGATGTTTTTAGAAGCAATAAATTATGTAAATAGCCTTATTTCAAAGTCAGAAACAATGTTTTCTGATGCCAAAGATTATGCTTCTGCGGCTATAGATAGAACAAAACAAGATTTGTATGCGATGGGAGACGATTTGTATTTGGTAAAAAATGAAGATAAAATAATAAATAGACATAAAGAATTAATAGCAGAATTAAAAAACTTGTCATTTGAAACCATGCTTAAATCATATGATTCGATGCAAAATATAGCCAACAATGAAGTAGGTATAGATTTAATTACAACAGCATTTCAATCTGTTTTAACGACAAAAGCATGTTTAGAATACCCATGTGATGAAGCCGATGATGAATATTATGTAAGTAACGAAGGAAAAGGACGAGATTTTACGGCACCAAAGGCAGTTCCGAATATTTATCCAACGCCGATAAGAGAAATAGTGCATTTAGACTATGTTGATTACAACAATATATCTAAATTAGAAGACAATTCTGTATCAAAAGAAGGAATGATTAATTATGGAGCTTATGTTCCGGAGATATGGAAATTAATGTTAAAAAATCCGGCCTATGTAGAAAAAGATATGGATTTTAGCAAAGCTCTTTCATTAGGAGAAGAAAAAAGAGAATTTATGAGAGGGGGGATACTCCCATGTCGTTCGGGAGATTACATTATAGATGCTACGGATGACAAAGCAGGGTACTATGTTGCGAATGCAAATAATACTTCAGGAGCTTACAGGTCGTGCGTTCATTTAGATATTTTGAACAGAGCCTTAGGTACATTAATAACCATACAAAATAAAGAAATAAAGAAAACGGCTTTAGGAGAATATAAAGAGAATATAAGCAAAGGAAATGCCAGCGAGCTAGGTACATTTTTGCAATATGAAAATAGTAAGTTTTATTTTGGAGGTATAGAACAAGCAGCTTATAAACGTGTTAATGAGATTTTGGGAGAAAACACGGATGAAGACTATGAAACAACAATAACAGATGATTTATATATAAAAGCAACGTTTGGCAACAATCAGATAGGAAACTTTCTTAAACATATGGAAACAGAAAGACAATATCGCCAAAAGGTAGAAGAAATGAAAGCCAAGATAGATGAATTACAAGAAACACTGTTAACGGAGTTAAAAAAAGCGGGATACTCTCCGAAAGAGGATTTTAATTTAGCAAATTCAAAAGATTATGAAGAAGCCGTAAAAGGTCTGAATAATGCAAAGAGTAAGATATTAAATGAAGCATATACGGACTTGGAAGAAATAAATAATCCAACAAATAATGTTGTTCAAGATAAGATTACATCGATTCGAAATATGTTAGATGCCATGACAAAAGATAAAAACGAATTGTTGCAAATATCACAAAATACCATAAGCGACAGCGAGTTTGATGAAAGTTTGAAAGCGGAAGAAGCGAATCAAGCCGCAGCCAATAAATATCAGGAAGAAGCAGATAAAGCGTTTGAAGAAAATATAGAAAAATTTCCAATTCCCTATTGTTCGGTATATTAATAGGAAAATAAAACGATGACAAAAGAGATAGAAACAAGCAAAATTTTAGCAATAACAGACGCCAATGGTGAAAAGCACGAATTTATCAGTGAAACGGAAGAAGAAGTATCAAGCGCAAAATTAACGTATTATATGTGGCTATCACGATTATTTATCTTTTTTTGCACAATATCATTAATTATTTTTATGAGTACATCATTAGCATTGTTTGATTTAGCTCCACGCGTAAGTGTAGAACCCTTTCTTATTATAAAGCAAGATAGCTCAGACAGTATTGTCCGTTCAGAAGCGATAGAAACAGATATGCCGTCAAAGAAGCAATTAATGAAAATTTTTATTGAGCAATATGTAATTTTAAGAAATACAATAATTCGAGACGAAGCAGAAATGAAATTAAGATGGTACCCAGGAGGAATGATAAATTTTTTATCTTCGGATTATGTTTTTTCGGTTTTTGATGAGTATAGAAGAAATATATGGAAAACAATGTTAGACTCAAAAATAGTTCGAGAAATAGAAATTATTTCAGCAGATAAATTAGGCGGAGAGAAAAGCCCTGTTTGGAAAGTCGATTTTGTAACGTACGACCTTTCTGAATATCAACGAGATAATAAAACAAGAGGCTTAACATTAAGAACACGTTATTGGACAGCATCGGTAACGGCATACTTTTTTAAAGAGAGGCAATTTGTGGGATTACGCTTAATCAACCCTTTAGGTTTTACGGTAACAAGATACTCGCAAACAGAAGTTGAGTTTTAAGAAAAAGTCAAGATGTTGATAAGTTGGGGATTTTATAGGTTGGTATTAGACTTTTTAATTAAATAAGTATATTTATAAAAATAAGTATACTTAGTTTAAAATGCATAATCTATCCGAAAGGGCCTAATCATGTCTCGGAAAATATTGATTTTAATAGTCGTTATCTTTTTATCAGCTTGTGGAATTTTTGGTTCATATTATGAAGCCGAACCGGTAGGTGTCGGAAAAGCTGTTGATGAATTAAAGCTTTCGCCTTGTGCTTGCTTGCAACTGGATTTACCCAAAGAATTACCGGAATGGTTTGTCGAAACAATCTAACAGATAAGTAATAGCTAATGGTAGATCAATTAAATGACAGTGCAACAAAACAAAAATTATTGAGCGGAAGTGCCGGAAATAAAGAAAATCACATCCGAAAAGATAAAGATATTTTTGTTGGGAATGTGGCGGAAAAAAGATATTTATGGACAGCAAGAGCTTTTGCCATAGTAACGGCAATCAGTTTATGTTGTAATCTAATATTAATTATAGCCATAACACAGGTTATTCCGCTGTATCGAGTTGAACCGTTTTTGTTGACTTTTCAAAATAAACAAGAACAAGTCTATTCAATTCAACAAGTACAAGGAATGGAAGACGAAAAGGCGATTACAGAGGTTTTTGTCCGAGAATATGTCTTGTTAAGGAGTGCATTTGATAGGGATATTCCAGAAATGGAGTCGCGTTGGATGCCCGGAGGTCCGGTGCAGGAGATGTCTTCTGCCGCAGTTTATGATGATTTTATCAAAAATACGGCGCAACGAGCACTGGAGTTGATTAGAACGCGAAATCTGCAACGAAATGTTAGGATTCTTACGGTAAATGAGATAGGAATAGGTTTATGGCAGGTTGAGTATGAAACGCAGGATATGTATCCCGATTCGGCGACCCCTGATGTTAATTATTGGACGGCAAGTCTGAGAATAACCTATAGGGCTAAAACGGTAAAATACGGAGAACGTTTAAAAAATCCAATAGGATTTACGGTTACGCAATATTCTTTGACTTATAATAAAGTAAAATAAGATTTTATAAGGTGTAATATATAATGATTTCAAAAATAACAAAATTGCTTTTTTATAGTACAGCCGGAATAATCATCGGAAGCAGCGCAATTGCTCAAGTTACAATGAGTAGCTTGGATCAAAATGCAGATCAAAGTCAAGGTCAATATATGCCAATGAATATGGGATATGCAGGGTTTAATTCTTTGGGAATGACGCAAGCGGCATGGCTTGATCCTATGCAAAATTTGGGAGAAGGTCAAAGCAGACCGGCATATTCAAAATATTATTGGAGTCCAGATTTAGTCCTTCCCGTGCGCTTGAGAGAAGGAATGATAACATTGGTCAATTTTCCGGAATGGGAATTAATAGAAGATATGTATATTGGTGATAATGCGACTTTTGATGGACAAATAAGCGGACCAAATACAATTTTGCTTTATCCGAGAAAAGGAGCAAATGTAGGAGTTGATACGAATATTATTTTGTTTGGTCGTTCAGGAAATCGCTATGTGTTTTATGCAAAAAGCGAAGGAGTTAACACGGAAAGACTGACAAACTCAATAATTGATATTGATGTAATAGGAAATAATGGTGGTGCAGGAGGCGGTTCATACGGTGGTGGCTATGGTGGAGCCGGCAGAGGTGTGAATGCGAGCGCGGGAGGAGGAAACAGCTATTCAGTCGATTCGACATTTACAAAGAGAAATCAAAGAAATGATTGGATTAAAAATATTCCGGTTGATCCGACGAAATTTCGCTTTGATATAGAGATATATGTCCCCAATCCTGATGATGTTGTCATTGCTCCGGAGCGGGTTTGGAGAGATGATATTTTTACATATATTGACTTTGGTGAAAAAGCATTAAATATGACACAAAGGCCGATTGTAACGATGATAGTCGAACGAACAGAAGTTCCAGTTGGCTTCCGTACAAAAGGACCGAATAATCGCTTGATAATTGTTGAAGGAATAGGAGACATGGTTCTCCGCAATGGGAAGAGAATGGTTTGTTTAAAATTGCGTCGTTCAGATGATGCTGGTTTGGAAAATGTATCTTATGCAAATGATTTATTCTCGAAAGAATGGTATGCTCAGGCTCCTGTCCCCGGACAAGATAGTTCAGATTTCGGCGATGGAAATATGTTACACGGCTTAGGACCAACCTATCCCGAGGCTTCTGGAGGAATGCCCGGAAATTTAGGCTATAACGGAATGTCAAATATGGTAGGAATTCCAAATACCGGAGGAATTCCGGGAATGGGAACAGACTACGATATTTCCAATATGCAACACATTCAAAATACACAGAATTATCAGCAGATACCATCAGCTTTGAGCTATGGAGCCGGATTAAATGGAGCCGGCAGCGGTGATATTTCAATAGAATTAGGAACAGATGCTGATGTCGGTAAATTGGAAGCACTATGGGCGGATTTATCAAAGAAGTATCCAGATATATTAAAAGGATTTGAACCGTTTTATTCTGTAGATACAGCAGCAGATGGACAAGGGAAAGAGTTATTCCATCTTCGCATAGGACCGATAAGCAATCTTGAAGATGGTGATATGATATGCAGCCGTTTAGGTCGTAATGGAATATTCTGTAGCGTAGTTAGGACCCAATGAGTAAGGAAGTTTTAACACATTCTGAAACCTATATCAAAAAAACCAACCGCATAATTCTTGCGGTTGGTATTACATCATTAATCGTCTTTTTAATAGGGATAATTTTATTATTAAACAGTAATGAACAACAAAATGAATACGAAGACCCTGTTTTTACAGATAATGCAGATGCTTTAAATATCGGAGCAGCAAATCCTTTAGATAACAATATTGTTTTTAATACAGTTGATGATGGAGAAATACCAATAACGACGACCCCAAATCCAATACCAATGGGGCAAGTTGTATTAGGCACGACGGCGTACAATGTCTTAACGATAGGAACCAATGGAAAAGCAGCCGTTAAAATAGTTTCCGTACAATTAGCGGAACCGCCAGCCGATGGATTTAGTTTTCATGACGGATGTAGCAATGTTGATTTAAATGGGGAAAGAACATGTCATATTACGATGGAATGGACACCGGTAGTCGCAGGAAATGTTCAAAATAACTTTATTGTAACATGGTATGAAACAAATTTAGGACAAGGAAATTCAAAAGCAGAAAAGATACCGGTAATAGGTAATGCAATTAACAAGGAAGATTGCAATTTTTGTGAGAATGTCCAACCGTCTGAAAAGACAGAAACATACAAAATAGTACGAGAAGCAGTTGGTCCTGACGGAAGCGTTATCGGCAGTGTTGATGAAGATGGATATGTTCGCGATAAAAACGGAAATATAATCGGTCGTGTTAATGATAATGGATTAGTTGTAGATAATGAAGGAAATGTAATAGGTGTAGCCGGCAACAGACGGCTAGCTTATGATGAAAATGGAAATGTCATAGGTTATGTCCTTCCAGACGGAACAGTTGTTGATAAAGATGGAAACATAATAGGAAGAATGCTTCCAGATGGAACAATTGTTGATTTAAATGGAAATGTCATAGGAAAAGGAGTTGATGCAGGATATGTTTATGACAAAGACGGCAATATTATAGGACGAGTTTTGCCGGATGGAACAGTAGTTGATTTAAATGGTAATGTTATCGGACGTTTAAATGAAAATGGTGAAGTTGTTGACGCCAATGGCAATGTCATAGGTTATATAACCAAACCGGGACGAGTTGCCGTAGATGAAAACGGTAATCCATTAGGTGTTGTAATGCCGGATGGAACGGTTGTTGATAGAAACGGAAATGTTATAGGTCGCCTTGATGAAAATGGCAATGTTGTAACAGAAGACGTAATAGGTAAAACCGGAAATGCCATGAGACGTTTGGCGTATGATAAAGATGGCAACGTCATAGGTTATATTGATGAAAATGGCAATGTCGTTGATTTTAATGGTAATATTATCGGTCGAGTTTTGCCAGACGGAACAATTGTCGATTTGGATGGAAATGTTATTGGACGTGCCGGGGATGCAGAAACATTGATTTCAGATGAAAATTCGCCATCAGATGGATTAATGAGACGTTTGGCGTATGATAAAGACGGCAATGTAATAGGTTATATTGATGAAAATGGCAATGTAATAGATTTTAATGGCAATATAATAGGAAAAATGCTACCCGATGGAACAATTGTCGATTTAAATGGCAACGTCATAGGAAAAGCAGGAGATTATGTAAAATTAGCGTTAGATGAAAACGGTAAGGTTATAGGTTACATAACGCCGGATGGAAGAGTTATTGATGCTAATGGTAATGTTATAGGGTATGTTGATGAAAATGGCAATATTATAAGTGGTATAAATAAAAAAGTAGGTTCTTTGGTCCCCGTAACATTAATTCCGGTAAATCCATCAGGAGAAGTAATAGGTACAATAAATAATGATGGTACGGTAGAAAATTTTGAAAAACAAATAATTGGAAGAGCTTTGCCTAATGGCGTAGTTAAAAATATGTCAGGTTCAAAAATAATTGCCTCATTAGTCAGGGGAGGACTTGTTGTTGGGTACGGATGTCGTAATATAGGATTTTTAGAGAAAGATGGCAAAGTAAGAAAAGGCAATCAAGAGTTTGATTATAAAATTATGCCCGATGGAGTTATTATAGATTCATCAAATCAATATGTAGGAGAAGTTGTTAGTCCGGGACCTGTTTTCGATAATAGTTGCACACTAATCGGAGAAATAGGAACAGATGGCATTGTTCGTAATAGCAATGGAGATTATGTTGGATGTGTTAATCCGGACGGAATGGTTTTGAATGAAAAGGGTGATATTATAGGAGGAGCCAAAAAAGAAGGTATTGCAGTTTCTTATGATGGAGATTTTTTGGGTTATGTTTCTAATGATGGATTGGTAATTAATGCCGCTTTGCTTCCGGTGGGATGCATAGGAACAAATGGAGATGTTTTTAATCGCAACGGAGGCTATATCGGACACATTCAAGATAAAAAATATGCATTTGACATGGATGGGAATTTTCTAAATACAATAAATGAAAAAGGAAAAATAACAGTAGCGGGAAAAAGTGATTACAAACCATTTGCAAATAATATTCTCAGTGATGACAAAAATAATATTGTTGGAGTTTTGCTAAATAACAAATCAGTAGTAGTAGATTCTTCAGGAAATTTTATGGGACGTTTATTTTTAGACGGAAATGTATATAATGATAAAGGTACATCAATAGGAAAAATAAGCGGAGATGGTACGAATTTTTATAATGGAAAAATAGGAAAGATAGTACCACAAGGAGAAGTTGTTGATTTCAATGGAGTCCCGTTAGGAAAAGTAAATTATGATGGACGCATAATAACACGTTTTGGAGAAGTAATAGGTTCAGTTGATTCAAAAGGCATATTTATTGATAATAAAGGTGAATATAAAGGAGCAGTTGTCCAAAAAGGGCCGGCAATAGGATATGATGGCTCATATTTAGGATATACGGTTTCAGATGGAAGTGTTATTGATTTAGAAGGAAAAAAAGTAGGCAAAGCAACATCGGATAAAAAGGTTTTAGATAATCAAAATAATATTATAGGAGAAGTGCTTCCTGAAAATATCATGATAGATATCTGGGGAAATTATAAAGGTAGATTAAATTCCTTAGGCGATATATTAGATAATAAAAATGATAATATAACGGCGATTCTTCCCGGAGGATCTACGGATAAGAATATAAGCCTGTTAAGACGAGGAGCAATAATCGACTTTTTAGGGAACATATCCGGAATAGTAAGACCAGATGGTCAAGTATTAAATACAGAAAATGTTGTTTCAGGAAGGATTCTTTCAGATGGAAATTCAGTCAGTAGCAATGGCAGATTAAGTGGAGAGTTGATTCAAGGAGATATTATTATTGGTAATGATGATAAAGTAGTCGGTTATGTGAACTATAATGGAGAAGTAAAGGGGAAAGATGGTAGTGTTCTAGGAAAATTATTATCGTCAGAGATAGCCGTTGACAATAATGATGAAATTTTAGGAAGAGTATATACAATAGGATCTCCTATATTAGGAAATGACGGAACATATGTTGGTCGTTTATCCGCAGACGGAAATGTAATAAGTACTAATGGGAAAAATATAGGATATTTGAAAAGTAATGGCTCTTATATTGATTTAGATAAAAAAGTGTCAGGCTATGCGCTTCAAGAAGTAGCCAAGAACCGGAGGAATTAAATTGAAACGATTATATAAATATATCAGCTTTATGTTAATTTCAGTAATATTTTACGGAGGAATTGAGGTCAAAGCTCTGCAAGCCGCAGAAATAACGGCAATAGACTTCAATGGAGATTTAATCGGAAAAGTTATTCCAAACGGGCAGGTAGTGAGTTATGACAATCAGTTAATCGGTAATATAACGGCAGATAGCTTAATAAGAGATGGCGAAGGTAATATAATTGGAGGAGTTGTACCTCAGGGAATAGCGATAGGAAATGACAATAAAGTCATAGGAAAAGTTAATAACGACGGGACGGTAAGAATTGCCTCAGGCAAAATCATAGGAAAAGTTTTGCCTAATGGTTTAGTTGTTGATGATTATTATAGTATCATCGGCGGAGTTGTTTTTCCTGGATTAGTTTATTCAGATGAAGGTACGACAATTGGACGATTGACGGGAGAAGGATTATATACAAATTTACAAGGTCAAAATATAGGGTATATAACACCAGATGGTTATGCCTACCGGCAACAAGGTAATGATTATATATTGGATGGGAGGTTAATATCATCTAAAATGATAATATCGCCAATGGGAAAATATATTGGAAGTATTATTCCCGGAGGAGAGATTACAGATATTGAGGGAAAAAAAATAGGTTATATTCATGCGAATGGCTATGCATATAATGAAAGCTCGGAAATCATAGGGCAAAGAGTTCAAACAGGATATGCGTTTGATAACTATGGTGAATACTTAGGAATTGTAAGCTATAATGGGGAAGTTCTTGATAGGGAAAAGCAAGTTATTGGATATTTATTAATAGGAAATCAAATAGGGGATAACGACGGAAATATCATAGGCTATGCTCTAGATATATCAGCAACGGCTTCAGATAATCAAGGAAAATATCTCGGAAGGTTGGTTCCTAATGGAAAAATAATACAAGGAAGAGAAGAAGTTGGTAAAGTAAGTGCCAACAGAAGTGTAAAAGATGCTGACGGAAATATAATTGGAAATATTATAAATTCAGGACCAATAATCGATTATAAAGGGACGGTTGTTGCTCATGGAGCTAAAAACGGAGCTATGATATCGTTAGAAGGATATCCGATAGGATATACAAATCAATATAATGCCTATGATAATACGGGATATCTTGTCGGAAAATTGTCTCGCTACGCCCAAGCAATAAATCTGAATAACGACCCAATAGGAGTTTGCGGAATTACCGGAGTAATTTCGGAAGGTGAAGAAAAAAAACAGGCTAGCCCATTTGGCTATATTTATAATAGTGACGGAAGTTCGGCCGGTAGATTGATAAAAAGTATAGGAATATACGGAATAAATGGAGGACGAAGCGGAACAATAGGAATTGATGGCAAATTATATAAAGATAATACCAAAATATCAGGAAAACTAATGCAGAATGGAACAGCGTTTTCAGAAAATAATGATATTTTGGGAGGTGTAGTTGAAGCAAAAGGGAATTTCAATTTCTCAGGAATTCTCATTGGAAATTTAATGTCAGAAAATTTGCTTTTAAATAAAAATAATAAAATCACGGCCAAGATATTACCAGACAATTCTATTGTTGCTGCAGCATCTGAAAATTCTGCAGAGATAAGTCCATCAATAGGAAAAAGTATATCGGAGGAAATAGCCATAGACATTCAAGGTTATTTATTGGGGTATTTGCAAACAAATGGATATATAAAAGACATAAAAGGAAATAATATAGGGAAAGCTACTTCAGCTGGAATAATAAGTAATAATGGAAGTTATATGGGAGGTTTTGTAGCCTATTCTCCAGTTTTGGATAAGGATTGCCAAACATTGGGAGTAATAGCCGGAACCGGAGAAGTCAAAAATTACAGGAACGTAAAAATAGGCAATATATTATTGAATAACCAAGTGTACGATGAAAATGGTTCTGTGATAGGTTTTAGTGTTCCGAGTAAAAATGTGATAGATTATAACGGAAACATCATCGGGAGTATATCCAGTAATGGTCATGTTTTAAATATCAAAGGTGAGGATTTAGGTTGCATAAATCAAAGAGGACAACTACGAAATGAGGCAGGAGTAGTCTATGGAAGTGTTATAGATTATGTTCCGGTCATGAATTATAACAGCACTTTACTCGGAAGAGTCGTAGAAGATGGTCGAGTTGCAAATAACAGCAATCAATTTATTGGTTATGCTCAGCCAGATGGAAGTGTTATTTCGGAAACAAGTGCCTTAATCGGACAAACAATGAAATATAAATTTGCTTTTGATAATAAGAATCAATATTTAGGACGTATAAGTGACGAAGGAAAAGTTATTAGAGATAATGGAGAACAAGCAGGGCAGGTAGATATCAATGGCTATGTAATAAGAGAAGAAGAAAAAATAGGCTATTCGTTATATGATATGTATATGTATGATAAAGATAATAATACAATAGGATACATAGCAAAAGATGGAAACGTATTATCTTTAAAGAATCAAAAAATCGGAGAAATGGACAGAGGATTTCTCGTAACAAAAAACGGGACAGTTTTGGCCCGAGGAAATAGAGATTTTTACATAAGAGATGATACAAACCATGTTTTGGGTGAGTTAAATTTAACAGGAGAAGTAAGAGATAGAAATAATAAAGTAATTGGAAAATTAGGAAAAGATGGTAATATTTTTGATGAAGAAGGTCAATTTGTCGGAGTAGCCAAACCACTTCAATATTACAACGTAACAATAGACAGAGAAAAAATTTATGATGCCGATGGAAAAGTAGTTGGTTATTTAGCTAATGATGGAAATGTGTATGATGAAAACGGCAAATTAATAGGAAAATTGGAAGAGGATAATGTTGTAAGAGGAGCTGACGGTAGTGTAATTGGCGGTTTAGGAGCAGACTGGTATGAAAAAGTTGAATTGCAAAAACCAGACAAGAAATTACCTCAGGTAGGAATATATGGCAATGAAGAAGAGTTGAAAAGTAAAGATTTTCGAAAGTCATTAAATATAGCATTAACTCCGGATGGAGAATATTTAGGAGATATTTTGGAAGATGGAAGTGTCGTTGATAAAAACGGCAACTACATTGGACGTCGCATGCCGGACGGATTAATTATGGACGATGAAGGAACTTTGATAGGAATAGAAGAAACCCAGCGTCCACAAGGGGGAGGAATGTTTGTACCTCCGGGAACATTTGGCACCGGAGGAGCTTATGGAACGGGAAGTGGCGGCGGAGGTAATTTAGGCCCCGGAGGAGGTTTTGGACCAGGAGAAAGGTATGATCCGCAACGGGCCGCAGCCTTAGCAGCAGCTCAAAATGAACGCCGTAAAAGTATGGGTGTCGGACACGTAGCCTCCAATGCACGAAAAGAAAGTTTTGACGGCTATCAAAAGAATTGGGACAACGAAGGAATTAATAAATCAATATCATCATGGCGAGTTGATATGAGTGAAATGATATTAGCGGATAAACCAATTCCGGCAGTAATAGCTCATTCTATTGATTCCAATAATCCAACACCAATAACGGCGTATGTTGAAAGAAATGTATATGCCGAAGAAGGACGAAACGTGATTATTCCGGCCGGAAGTCGTTTAATGGGAACATTAAACAGCATGACAGCAACAACAGAATCAACATCTCAATCGGCAAAAGTACAAATTAGTTGGGAAAGATTAATAAGACCAGATGGAATATTATTTACTTTCCAAGGAATTACAGCCGATGCTATGGGTAGAGGAGGAGCCCTTGGTTATTTAGATCAGCAACTGTTTAAGAAATATACATTGCCGATTTTAACGACATCATTAACAAGCTATACGTCATATTTAATGGCAGCAGATGATTATTCTGAAACAGAAATTGAAACGCCGAAACAGCAAGCGGCAAATGATGCACGTCAAAATTTCTTGACACAAATGAATGAAGTCTTTTCAGAAATTTTAGCGGATAAAGCCAACATTAAACCATTAACCTATGTTCCAGCGGGAACAAGAATCATAGTCTTTCCGAATGTTGATTTATGGTTAAGAACACCGGAAAGAGAAGACGAAGAATCGTCAGGAGGAAAAAGAAATTTACTTGTTGATGATAAAGAGGTTCATTCACAAATCAATACGGAACAAGCTCAAAAGAATAATTCATCGACATCGGTAAGTAAAGGAGGCGATGGAGTCGAAGCCGCAAATGGACAAGTTCTGTACCAATCAGGAACTTCGGATGCTGTTGCAGTTAGTCCAAAATTGATAGATGATGCTTCTGTAAGTAATCAACAGCGTGCACAACAGGCAGCGCGTGCACAGCAAGCAGGAATAAGCGGAGCAGTCCCACCGCCTCCTCCGTCTTCTACAAACTCGGCACCGGCACTTGTTACGCCGACAGTAACAAACACATCTGGAACAACAAGTGGTTCGAGTGGAAATGCCAAAAATGACAATAGCGTACCGCAACTGTTTTAAGAGGAAAGTAAAATGAGTTTTAAAGTACTTGAATCGGTATTACGTCCCTTAGCTTATTGGTATAATCAAGATAATATAGAAGAAGTTGCAATAAACAGGTCTGAACAAATATGGTTGAGATTACGTGGAAAAAGAGCATATCCATGGGTTATGTACGAGGATAAAAAATTAAGCAAAGAATATCTGACGGATTTATTATATATCATAGCGAATACGTATGAACTTCCTTTTGATCCGGTATCAGGGACACCTGTTGTCTATGCGACAATTCCGGGAGATCACCGTTTTTCTGCAATTGCGGGAAAAAACGTTATGTATGATGAAGGTGACTTAACGGGAGGAATAGCATTAACGATACGTGTTCATGCCGATGATGTTGCATTTGGCTTACAGGATTATGGATTAAAGCAAGGAGAAGGGTTACATAAAATAAATCCGTTAAAAGATATAAAAGATCCGACAGATCCATACGAACGATTGCTACTAAGTATAAAAAGAGGAGATCATATTCTTATCAGTGGGGCAACATCGACGGGAAAAACAACATTTTTAAACAATTTGTTGAAAATATTAGATACGCATAAACGAATTGTAACAATTGAGGATACAAGAGAATTAATAGTTCCTCATCCGAATAGAGTCCACATAGTATTGTCTCGTACAGAACAAACGAATGAATTTAACTATTCGAAAGTAATCGACTTGGTCGTACGTTTTACGCCGGATGCCATTATTGGAGGTGAGATATCAACCAACAATGCCGGTGCAATATGGGAATTAATGGGTTCAGGACACGATAACTGCTTAGCAACGATACATGCTGAAAGTTCTGAAGCAGCTTATGAAGCATTTATGGATAGAATATTACATACTTATCCGACAGCAGATAGGACCAAAACGATACAAGAAATGCATCGACGCTTAAGAGTAGTTCAAATCAGTCGAGATGGAAACCTAAGAGCCGTAACCGAAATTACATAAAGATAAAAAATTAAGCATTATCTTGAGCTAAAATTCCTTGATAAGTAATAAATGTAGGAGTTTTTCCAGCAAAAGCATCAAACTTTTTAATTAATTCAAGGGCTTCATTATCTGTTACAGGTTCAATAAAATGAGCAACGGACTTAGAAACATTTTTCTTTTGTGTAGAATGACTTTCAATAAATTTTTCAGAATTTGCAGCATGTTGAGCTTCTTGTTCTTTATTTTTATCGATTTTAATTTCTTGCGGAGTTTTTAAAATTTTATCAAGAATATCTTGAGTTTCTTTAGAGCGCCTATTTGTATAAACAATATTTTGTTTTTCGGCAGGTAAAATTTCTAATATTTTTTCTAAATTAGCAAGTTGCTTACGTTTTTTGATAAGGTTAATGTCATCGACAACAAGAATATTAACTTTTGAGAGATCAATTTTATTATTAGCTAAAAGTTCGACTAAAAGGTCAGGAGAACCAATAATAACATTTGCTTCATTATTAATATCGTCCTCAGAATTTTTCAAAGTAGCTTCATTAATTTCATGATATTTATTGAAAATTGCTAAGAAATCAGAAACGGCAACAGACTGTTGAGAATCAGGTGTTATAATTAAAATATTTTGAGAAGGTGAATTTTTGCTATGATTTGCCTTGCTAATAACATCAAGCAGAGGAAAGACATAAGAGCAAGTCTTACCACAACATTGAGGAGCAATCGTAAAAATGTCCTTACCTTGAAGGATAGAAGGAATGACATCAACTTGAACAGTTGTTGGTTCAGTAATTCCTAATTCTTCCATAGCTTTAATAGTATCAGTACTTAAACCTAAATCAAAAAAATTCATCTTTAATCTTCTTTATATAATTAATTGCAACATTTAAAAAAAGTATTATTTTATTTTAGAAAGATAGTCAACCCATAATAAGACGGAAATAAGAATATGTTAATGAAACGAAATGATTCGGTGCTTTTAATTATAGATGTGCAAGAACGGCTTGTTACGGCAATGGACAGTCCGCGAGAAGTCATCAACAACTGTACAAAATTACTTTCGGTGGCACGCCGACTAAATATTCCGAGTATAATAACGGAGCAATATCCTGAAGGATTGGGGCAAACAATAATAGATGTGCGCCAAGCTGCAGGAAAAGAGACACAATACTTCAGCAAATTAGAATTTTCAATTATGAAAAATGAACAAATAAGAAAAGAAATTGAGAAATTAAGAAAAAAACAAATTATAATTGCTGGAGTGGAAACGCATATTTGCATTTTACAAACAGCGGTAGAGTTATCAGAAAAAGGATATGAAGTTTATGTTGTTTCGAATGCTTGTTCATCACGAGATAATTTACAGCATGCATTTGCTTTACAGAGAATGAATAGAAATGGAGTGGATGTCGTTTCTTCAGAAATGGTAATGTTTGAATGGTTAGAGCAAGCAGGGACAGAAGAGTTTAAAGAAATCAGTAGAAAATACATAATTTAAAGATAAAGAGTGCATTGCTGTGATAAAAGCAATGCACTCATAGATTTTACTTTCGTCCATAGGAATCTTGATAACGAATAATATCATTTTCATCAAGATTTTCGCCCACTTGAATTTCAATAAAAATCATATTTTGGGAGCCATTATTTTGGATTCGGTGTTTCGCTTGAACGGGAATATAAACAGAATCATCGACTTTACAAGTAATGAGTCTGTCATTTAAGGTAACGACAGCTTCGCCATCGACAATAGTCCAGTGTTCTGCGCGATAATTATGAGATTGCAAAGAAAGGATATTTCCGGGAGTAACGGTAATTTTTTTTACGCAAAAATTATCACCGATTTCAAGAACTTCCCAAGTTCCCCAAGGTCTGTTGTCATGATCACCTTTTTTATAATTATTAGCCATTTTAAAACTCCTTAACCAAATATTAGACTTG
The DNA here is from genome assembly GCA_944390275.1 of uncultured Alphaproteobacteria bacterium. Taxonomy (GTDB): domain Bacteria; phylum Pseudomonadota; class Alphaproteobacteria; order RF32; family CAG-239; genus HGM16780. Next base: position 78,629 of record CALXPL010000001.1, on the reverse strand, counting down.
ATGAAACAAAATATAAATAATATAACAGAAAGCGCAAGTCAAAAAAATATCAGGATAAGAATAATGAAGGAACCCTCAATAAATCCTGCTTTTAAGATATTAAAAATCCTCAGAGAAATAAATGAGGAACAAATAGCTGTAGAAGAAAGACTTAATCGGATTACACAAGTAATTGCCGAACAAATGAAAGCGGATGGATGTTCTTGTTTTGTAAGTATTGATGATAATTATTTAGAATTGTTTGCAGCCTATGGGTTTAACCCTAATGCAACGCACAGAGTATCATTTCGCGTCGGGGAGGGATTGATAGGAAATATAGCGAAAAATTGTCGTCCAATGGCGGTTAGTGATGCTCCATCACATCCAAAATATGTTTATAATAAAGAATTTGGAGAAGATGGTTACAAATCGTTTCTTGGGGTTCCTCTTATCAGACGCAATCGCTCAGTCGGAGTCCTTCTAATAGAGAACAAAGAGGAACGGGAGTATAATCGGTCAGAGCAAGAAACGCTAGAAACTCTGGCAATGTTTGTAGCGGATATTGTTACCTCTGATGATATGCAAGAATTTAAGACTAACTTAATTAAACAGCGCGGATTAATCACACGAGAAAAAATAAAGGGAATAAGTTTAAGTAAAGGCTATGGGCTTGGACACGCAGTATTGCACCGTCGGCGACATGCAGTAAGTAAAATTATTGCCGAAGACAAAGACAAAGAATTAGATAGGCTGACAGAAGCACATAAAAAAATGAATGAAGACCTGGACGCCAAATTTAATTCAACCAAACTGGGAATAGGTGAACATATGGACATATTAGATGCCTATTTAATGTTTGCCAAAGATAAGGGTTGGTTTAAGAAAATAGCAGACAATGTTATTAGTGGATTAACAGCAGAAGCGGCGATAGAGCGAGCATATGAAGATATGTGGAATCGTCTTTCAGCGACCAAAGATAATTATTTAAAAGAAAGGTTGCATGATTTAAGAGATGTTGCGGATCGTTTGCACTCTTATCTAAGTGAAGATTCTTCGGGTCAAAATATAGCCACGGAAAGTAATGATATTGTAGTTATAGCCAAGACCATGGGACCTGCAGAATTAATGGATTACGATGTTCATAAAATAAGAGGATTATTGATAGAAGACGGAACGCCGACAATGCATGTTGCCATTGTAGCCAAGGCATTAAATATTCCTGTTGTCGCCAAAATTAAGGGATTATTTGAAGAAGTAAAATCTGGAGATGTAATAGCAGTAGATGGAACAGAAGGTTATGTTTATCTAAATCCGACAGCCGAAATAAAACAAAAAATACACAAAAGGATAGAAGAAAAGATAAAACTTCAGGAAAAGCTTTCTGAATTAAAAAAGCTACCATCACAAACAAAGGATGGTGTAAAGATAGGACTTTCGATTAATATAGGGTTATCTTTTGATTTAGATTATTTAGAAACAACAAATTGTGATGGTGTTGGTTTGTATCGAACGGAGATCCCATTTATGGCATCAGAAGTTATGCCGGATGTCGAAAGACAAATTTCATATTATAAAGAATTAATGGACAAAGCCGGAAATAAAAAAGTTATATTTCGGAGTCTAGACGTTGGTTCAGACAAATTACTTCCATATTGGGCAGGGTTAAATGAAGATAATCCGGCAATAGGATGGCGGTCGATTCGCATTACGTTAGATAGAAGAGCTATACTAAGAAAACAAATAAAAGCATTTTTAACGGCAGCAGCCAATAAAGAATTAAATGTAATGTTCCCGATGATTTCGGATTTAGCAGAATTTGAAGAAGCGAAAGAAACAGTCTTATTGGAATTAGAAAAAGAAAAAAAATGCAAGCGCCCGATTCCATCAAAAGTAAATATAGGGCTAATGGTTGAAGTGCCATCAATTGTTTATGAGCTAGATGACGTCTTAGAAAAAGCGGATTTTATATCAGTAGGAACAAATGATTTAGCACAATTTATTTATGCTTGCGACAGAGGAAATCCTCGGTTAACAGAACGCTATGATGTGCTATCAGCACCATTTTTAAGAATAATGTCAGAAATTGTAACCAAGGCAAACAAACACAAGGTTTACTGTTCGGTGTGTGGGGAAATGGCAAGTAATCCAATTGAAGCAATGACCTTAATTGGTTTAGGATACAGAAATCTATCCTCATCGGGAGCCTCATATGGAAAAGTAAAAAGTATGATACGGAGCATAAATGTAAAGGAAGTTTCAGATTATGTTCAAACCTTGTTAAAATCAACCCAAAGGACGCTACGCCCGCAATTAATTGCATATGCATATGATCACGGTATTGAAATCTATTAAAAAATATGTTTTGATAAGAACAATAAAAATTAATACCTCATTATTTAAGGAACAAACATGGCAAAAAAAGAAGTAAAAGAGAGTAAGAAAGAAAAAAAGATATCGGTTAACTCTTCCACAACGGAAACGCAAGAAATAATTAGTGAAGAAAATAATACATTAAATAATGATGGTCGCGTTGGAACAATGCTTAAGGATACCCGTGTAAAGAAAGGGGAAGAATTAGAGCATATAGCCAAGGTTCTTAGGATTCGCAAAAACTTTTTGGAGGCTATTGAAAATAGCAATTATGATGAGCTTCCTCCAGCACCATATGGACAAGGATTCGTGCGAGCTTATGCAGAGTATTTAGGATTAAATTCGGTAAGAATAGCCCAATTATATCGAGAGGAAACCGAAACTAATCTTCACAAAAAAGATATGTATGTTTTAGAGCCCCAAAGCGAAGCAACAATTCCTAATCGAAAATATATAATATTGAGTTTAATAGCTATTATAGTAATTTATTTGGGTTGGATGTATTATTCTCGTCCGGCAACGGATTTAAGTGTAGCAACAGCTCCTGTTGTTGACAATACAACACCATCGGGAGACTTTCCTCTTCAGGTTGAAGAATTTGAAATTGCTGAGCCGGCAGTAGCAACAAAAGTCTCAGAACAAGAAGCTGAAGAAATTAAGCAGAAGCAGCAAGCTGAAGAAAACCTTCCAGATTCTCAAGAAACATTAACTGAAAAAGAAGAAATAGTAGAGAATAAAGTTGAACAGATAAAAATAGAAGAAGGAAATTTTACGGAAGAAGTAAAAGAAGAACAACCGAGCGAAAATATAGAAGAAGAGAAAGAGATTCAAAATAATAAAGTAACATCAACGGATAGTAAGGTTGTTGTAAAGGTAAAAAAAGAAACTTGGTTTGAAGCTAAAGACAAGGATACGCTATACATAAGTAAAGTAGTACAAGATGGGTTTACATATAATGTTCCGAATAAAGAAGGAATGATTATTTCTGTTGGACGAGTCGATGCCGCAGATGTTTATGTTAATGGTAAACGAACAACAGTCTTTACAGCAAATAAGAAAACAGGTATTAGTGTCGATGATTTGCTAAAATCAGCCAACCATTAACCCAAACATGAGTTTACGAAAATAGCAGGAAAAACTTGCTATTTTCTTTTGTTTATATAGAGGAAGACATGGAAAAAATAATGCGTCGCAAAAGCCGAAAAATAATGGTAGGAAAAGTAGCCGTAGGAGGAGATGCGCCAATAACGGTTCAGTCTATGACCAACAGCTTAACTTCAGATGTTAAAGCGACAGTAGAGCAAATAAAAAGGCAAGAAGCCGTAGGCTGTGATATTACAAGATGTTCATGTCCGGATGAAGAGTCGGCAAAAGCCTTAAAAGAAATAGTAAAACAAGTCAATATTCCGGTAGTTGCGGATATTCACTTTGATTATAGGCTAGGTATTTTAGCCGCAGAAAATGGAGCGGCATGCTTGAGAATTAATCCCGGAAATATCGGCAGTGAAGATAGAGTAAGAGAGGTTATAAAAGCGGCAAAAAATAATGGTTGCTCAATGCGCATAGGAGTAAATGGAGGTTCTTTAGATAAACGACTTTTAGAAAAATACGGAGAACCTTGCGCTGAAGCAATGGTTGAGAGTGCCTTGGAACAGGCAAAAATGCTGGAAGATAATGATTTTCGGGAATTTAAGATAAGTGTAAAGTCGTCCAATACACAGATGACTATAGAAGCGTATAAAAAGCTCGCTGCAAAGTGCGATTATCCGCTACATCTTGGAGTAACCGAAGCCGGAGGATTAAGAGCCGGAACGGTTAAGTCTGCATTAGGAATAGGCTCGCTTTTAATGCAAGGAATTGGCGACACGCTAAGAGTATCATTGACGGCGGATATTGAAGAAGAAGTTAAAGTAGGATATGAAATACTTAAGGCCTTAGATTTAAGACATCGTGGAGTTCGTATTATATCTTGTCCGACTTGTGCACGAAGAGGCTATGATGTGCAAAAAACAGTTGAGGAACTCGAAAAACGCCTTACACACATAAGCAAACCAATGACATTAGCCGTAATGGGGTGTGTCGTTAATGGTCCGGGAGAAGCAGCTCACGCCGATTTCGGCGTATGTGGCGGAAAAGAAGATAATATGCTTTATATTGCTGGAAAGCCGGCCTATAAAGTGAAAAACGAACAAATTATAGATGAGTTAGTAAAATTAGTTGAAGCAAAGAATGCTTAAATTAGGAACGAAGCGCATGAATAAAGTACAAAATGTCAGAGGAACATACGATTTATACGGCGAAGCCAAAAGAAAAGCCAAAAAAGTAATTGCAACAGGAAGTCAAATCGTTGAAAAATACGGTTTTGAGGAAATAGAAACCCCGATTTTTGAATTCACGGAAGTTTTTTCGCGTAATCTAGGAGATACATCTGATATCGTAACGAAAGAAATGTATTGTTTTGAAGATAGAGGCGGAGAAAGTTTAACTTTAAGACCGGAAGGAACGGCAGGTGTTGTACGAGCTTTTATCTCAGAAGGAATGCAGCAAAATTTACCGGTAAAATTATATTATGCCGGACCGATGTTCCGTTATGAACGTCCCCAAAAAGGGAGACAACGCCAATTTACCCAATTTGGAGTAGAATTACTTGGAGTCGAAACCCCGCAAGCAGATATAGAAGTAATATCCATGGCATATGAATTTATTGAAAATCTTGGATTGGCCGGTACTGTAACGGTGGAAATAAATTCACTTGGAGATAAAGAAAGTCGCGATTGTTATAGAGAGAAATTAGTTGCGTATCTAAAAGAAAATTATGATAAATTATCGGAAGATTCAAAAACGCGTTTAGAAAAAAATCCATTGAGGGTTCTGGATTCGAAAGAAGAATGTGATAAAGAAGTAGTTGCCAATGCACCTCTTTATCAAGATAGTTTAAACGAAGAATCAAAGAAATTTTTTGATACCGTATTAAAAGGATTAGATGCTCTGGGAATAAGATATCGCGTAAACAATCGATTGGTCAGAGGTTTGGACTATTATTCTCATACGGTTTTTGAACTAGTAACTGATAAACTCGGAGCTCAAGGAACTGTATTGGCCGGAGGAAGATATGATGGTCTTGTTGAACAAATGGGCGGAGGTCAAGTTTCAGGCATAGGCTGGGCTTGTGGTGTTGAAAGATTATCAATGCTGTTGGATTCGAACATGCCTTTACCAAGACCGATAGCAGTAATTCCTCTGGGTGAAGATACGCAAATGCAAGCATTAAAAATAGCTTATGATTTAAGAAAGGCGGGATACTTTGTTGACCAATCTTATAGTGGAAATATAAAAAAGCGTATGATAAAAGCCAATAAAAACAATGCATGTAAGGCCGTAATCATCGGCTCTGAAGAATTGGCATTGGGTAAGGTAACAATAAAAGATTTGGACAGCGGCGACCAAAAATTAGTGCCGTTAAATGAGCTGAAAGAAGGATTAAAATAATGGATTTAGCAGAAAAATTATCCAATGTCGTTAATCGTTATGAGGAAATAAATTCATTAATTTCATCACCGGATTGTTCACCGGATGATATGGTAAAAATGAATAAAGAATTAGCCGAACTAACACCGGTTGTTGAAGCAATAAAAGATTATCAACGAGTTGAACAGAATTTTAAAGATGCGAAATCAATGATGGAAGACGCATCATTAGATAAAGAAATGCGTGATATGGCAGAGGCTGAATATTACGAATTAAAAGAAAAATTGCCTGATCTGGAAAAACACATAAAAATACTTTTATTGCCCAAAAACGAAGAGGACGAGAAAAATGCAATTTTAGAAGTTCGAGCCGGTACAGGAGGAGATGAAGCAGCTTTGTTTGCGGCAGTGTTGTTTGAAATGTATCAACGTTATTCTCAAAAACAGGGCTGGAAATTTGAAATATTAGATGCCGATGAAAATGGATTAGGAGGATATAAAGAAGCCTCTGCCAAAATTACCGGAAAAGATGTTTTTTCAAAATTAAAATTTGAATCCGGAGCACACCGCGTTCAAAGAGTTCCGGTAACAGAGTCTCAAGGACGAGTCCATACATCGGCGGCGACGGTTGCTGTGCTTCCGGAAATAGAAGAAGTTGATATGTACATAAATCCGGCAGATTTAAAAATAGACGTGTATCGCGCATCAGGAGCCGGAGGACAACACGTAAACAGAACAGAATCAGCTGTTAGAATAACACACATACCGACAGGAATAGTCGTTCAATGTCAAGACGATCGTTCTCAATATAAAAACAAAGAGAAAGCGATGAACCACTTGCGTGCAAAATTATATGATGCGCAAAAGTCAGCAATTGACGCCGAATATTCAGAACGCCGCAAATTGCAAGTCGGTTCTGGGGATAGAAGTGAACGCATTCGGACATATAATTATCCTCAAGGCAGAGTAACGGATCACCGAATCAATTTAACTTTATATAAGTTAGATGAAGTCGTTTCGGGTGATGCTTTAGATGAAATTATAGATGCTTTAGTAACCGAAGACCAAGCTCAAAGATTGGCAGAATTGGACTAGAAGGAATCATTTGCTTTGTGTAGAGGCCTTTTGAGCGACGCGTAAAGCGAAATCTATATCAATCTTACCATCTTTATTGAGAAATTGTTTTGGCTCAAGTAGTGTATGCAAATTTATGATTTTTATATTGAGTCTAACGAGTAATATAGATAATATCAAACAATAAAACGTTTCATTGAGAATAAAAAGATGGCAGCACCAAAGTTTGTACATTTGCGAGTCCATACGGCATATTCCTTATCGGAAGGCGCAATCCAAGTTCCTAAGTTGATTCATAAATTACATGATTTAGGAATTGGTGCAGTTGCGCTTACAGATACGGCCAATATGTTTGGCGGAAAAGCCATATCAAAATATGCCAAAGAAGAAGGAATAAAGCCGATTCTTGGGTGCCAATTTTATTTACGAAATCCCGATTCGGATGATGTGCTTAAGAGTAAAGGACGAATTATTGAGCCTGATAAAATAGTGCTTTTGGTAATGAATGCAAAAGGCTATGAAAATATTATGCACTTGATGAAAAGGGCATATATGGATAATCCGCAACCAACAGAAAAACCACAATTAAAATTAAGTGATTTGGAAGAGCTAAATGAAGGTTTGATTTGTTTAACCGGCGGCGTAGAAGGGCAAATAGGACGCTTACTTCTTGAAAATCGCAAGGAGGAAGCTGAGGCTCTTACCGTAAAATTACAGAGCATATTCGCAGACCGTTTGTACATGGAAATTATGCGAATAGGTCTAGAAAGTGAGTTAAAAACGGAAGAAGATTTTATAGATTTAGCCTACAAATATAATATTCCGTTAGTAGCAACCAATGAAGCGTTTTTCTTTGATGCGGATATGTATGAAGCACATGATGCTTTGATATGTATTGCAGCCGGAGAGTATGTAGCCAATGAGAATCGTAAAAAATATTCTCCCAATAATCGTTTAAAATCACCGGAAGAAATGGAAGAGTTATTTAGCGATTTGCCGGAAGCAATAGAAAATACGGTTAAAATCGCCATACGCTGTAATTTTCTTTCCTCCAAAGTAGATCCCTTGTTACCGATTTTTGTTTGCCCTGATGGAATGAGTCAGGATGAATATATAGAATATGAAGCGCGAAAAGGTCTTAACGAGCATATGCAAGATTTTGTATATCACGAGGGAATGAGTGCTGAAGAAAGAAAGGAAATTGATAAGAAGTATTATGAACGATTAGAATACGAATTAAGCGTTATCAAAAAAATGGGATTCCCTGGGTATTTCCTTATCGTGTCGGATTTTATTCAATGGTCAAAAACGCACGGAGTTCCGGTAGGTCCGGGGCGAGGTTCCGGTGCAGGTTCTATTGTCGCATGGGCTTTAAAAGTAACAGAATTAGATCCTATGAAACTGGATTTACTGTTTGAAAGATTTTTAAATCCGGAACGCGTTAACATGCCGGACTTCGACGTCGATTTCTGTCAGGAAAACAGATATAAAACAATTGAGTATGTTCAAAATAAGTATGGTTTTGATCATGTGGCACAGATTATCACATACGGAAAGTTACAAGCCAAGAACGTAATCCGCGACGTTGCGCGCGTCATGCAAATGCCCTACGCTCAAGCCGATAAAATTTCAAAAATGATACCTCCCGGAGTTCAAGGAAAAAACCCGACTTTGCAAGAGTCTTTAGATCAAGTTCCGGAACTTGAGGAAATGCGAGTCAATGATCCTCAAATAAATAAATTATTTGATATTGGAATGAAACTAGAGGGCCTCTATCGCCAATCCGGTATGCATGCCGCCGGAGTTGTTATTGGAGATCGTCCTTTAGATCAGTTGGTTCCTCTATATAAAGATCCTAAATCGGATATGCCGGTAACACAATATGACATGAAATACGTTGAAGAAACCGGTTTGATTAAATTTGACTTTTTGGGATTGAAGACATTAACAGTTATCAAAAAAGCGGTAGATTGGATAAAAAAGACAAGGGGAGAAGATTTGATTATTGAAAAAATCCCCTTAGATGACAAAGCCACATTTGAAATGTTGCAAAGAGGAGATACCGTCGCTGTTTTCCAGTTTGAATCGGATGGAATGAAAGATGTTCATCGTCAAATTAAGCCGGACCGATTCGAAGATTTAGTCGCTATTGTTTCCTTGTATCGTCCAGGGCCAATGGATAACATCCCGACGTACATCAAACGTAAGCATGGAGAAGAACAAATTACATATCTTCACCCATCTCTAGCACCGATTCTTGATGAAACATATGGTATTATGGTTTATCAGGAACAAGTTATGAAGATTGCTCAGGTATTGGGCGGATATACGATGGGCGGTGCCGATAAATTAAGAAAAGTCATGGGTAAAAAAATGCGCGATGAAATTCCAAAACAGCGCAAAATGTTTACGGAAGGAGCTGTTAAAAACGGTATAGACGAAGGTACGGCAACAGCAATATTTGACCAGATGGAAAAATTTGCATCATATGGTTTTAATAAATCACATGCTGCGGCATATTCATTAATATCTTATCGAACGGCATATTTGAAGGCCCATTATCCGATAGAATTTATGTGTGCCGTTATGTCATTAGATATTACCAATACGGATAAACTACAATTTTTTAAAGAAGAAGTCAAAAAAATAGGGCGAAAAGTTCTCAAACCGGATATTAATAAATCCGGTTCAGACTTTGTCGTTGAAGATAATAATATTCGCTACGCGTTGGGAGCTATCAAAGGCGTCGGTGAAGCGAATATGCGCTATATTGTCGCTGAAAGAGAAGCAAGAGGTCCTTATAAAGATATATCGGATTTCATACATCGGGTCGATATTAAACAAATCAACAGACGACAAATGGAACAATTAATTAAAGCGGGAGCCTTTGATTGTTTGGAGAAGAACCGTGGAAAATTATTTGCTAATGTTGAGTTGATAATGCGGCATATTTATTCCGCTACAGAAACAAAAAATAGTGAACAGACGTCATTGTTTGGCACGGAAGAGCTAACATCAAAAGTTAAACTGTTGGATAAACCGGATTGGCCGGAATTAGAAAAATTAAGTTTGGAAGCAGAAGCCATCGGATTCTATTTATCTGCTCATCCCTTGGATAGCTACGGAAAAGGAATGGAAAAATTAGGTATCAAGCCAAGCGTAGAAGTTTTTCATAATATCAAGGCTGGAGATACAATAAGAGCTAAATTGGCAGGATGCGTAACAAGTTTTCAAAAAAGAACAAGTAAATCCGGAAATAAATATGCTTTTTTAGGTCTGTCGGACACGAGTGGAGGATTTGAAGGATTATTATTTTCAGAGGCTATGAATCGTTATGAAGATGTGATTAACACCGGACTTCCATTGTATGTTAGTGTAACAATTGATAAGCAAAGCGAGGAAGCCAGTCCGAGAGTTATGATTAATGTCGTAGAAACACTAGATAAGGCAGTTTCGGAAGTTTCGAATGGTTTAATAATAAATGTAAATAACGCTGAAGCAATAGCAGGTCTGAAAGATATATTAGGTCATGATAAAAATGGAAAAAATAAAATATATATTATTCCAGATAATGACGAATGGGATATTCGTATAGAGCTTCCGGGAGGATTCGCTTTTGCTGATGATAATTTTTTAAGTCGTATTCGAGCTGTTCCAGGGGTTACGTCAATAAAGGAGATATAGCATGTCGTTATGGAAAAAGGCAGAGAATGTCTATACAAAATATATTTTAGGCGTCAGTGAAGATGGAAACGAGTTATCTGTAAAAATTCCATACAATAAAATAATTTTTTCACCATGGATACAATTGTATAAACATATAAAATCATTTTTTTACATTAGTTTTCCTTTTGTTTTTTTTGTAAGTATTATTTCAAGTCTTCTCGGAATGTCGTATGTCTGCCGCTATAATAACGGATTCGAAATTGCATCGACACATTGCAGTACAAAATTAGAAATATATATAGTAAATATGATTATTTACATAATAGCGTGTGGATTTTTTGCGCAAATATGGAAAAATGAGCTGGAAGGAAAACAGTTTTGTTGGAGAAAAGAAAAAACACAATATAAAACAGTAGTTAAATTTGTATTGCTAAGTTTTGCTTTCCTTTTAATAAATATGATCCCTGTAGTTAGTTTATTTATACTCTACATGAGAAATCCCAATCCGGATTGGAGGATAGAAATTGCATTTTTTGCAGTCGTATCCCTAGGCTTCCTTACTCCGTTTATTTGTATGCGTTTTTATGCGCTCTTTTCTTACGTTTTTGAAAAGAGAACTCCTCCGCAATTATGGATAATCTGGCAAAGGAGTAAAGGAAATCTTATCAGAATAATTATTTCATTGTTTGTCATAGTAATTGGAATGCTATTTTGTTTTAATTCATTTTACTATCATTATGCGAAATTTTTTGAAGAAATGAAAAATAATTGGTTTGCATCCATGGGCGCAGAACTTATTTATAATTTTTTCTGTTTTGGATTCTTCTGCGTATTTTTTAATTTATGCCAACTCCAAAGGCAGTATTTTAGTTTTCCAAAAGAAGAAAAATAATCTCAGCTATTTGAAGCGGCTTTGAGTTGCTTTTTTGACTTTTTCCAAGTAATGGTTTGACGATTTTGTAGATCCGTGATAAGCCAAAGAAAAGCTGGTTACTAAAAAGCCGAAGGGGTTAGCGATGGCATCTTCGCGGTTTTTAAAAGGAATAGTCGTGAAACCGATTCTCAAAGTTGCACGCCATAAATTAACAATTGGGAAATTATATTCAGGTAAATAATCTAATGTTCGAAATTGTACGAGCCATAAGCCGCGAGATAAAGGTCTTGTCCAATCAATTTCAACATCACGTTGTAAGCCTTTCTCGCGAAATTGCATTACGTTATAAGCGACATCATTTTTAGCAAAATCTTCATAAACAGGAGAGCTGGAATACCAATAAACGGTAGAGCCTCTACCCCAACGGTTTAACAATTCATCATAGTCAGAAGAAATTAAAAAACGAAGCATAATATATTCATTAATGTGTTGCTCAGCAACTAAATCACCGACAGGCATAAGAATTTCTGAAGGCTGGACTTGTTCCAGTTGGCTAAAATTTTTATTTATTTGAAAAAGTTGCGGAGCAGCACTACGTTGAGGAAGTAAGACATATAAAGTGCTGGCTAACATCATATTAACACAAATACTAAGAGCTGCGCAGATAACCAAAACACGAGAAGTCCATAAGTAACGCCTTTCGGGCATGGCATTAACATGGATACGTTCGGGATAATAACCGAGTTTATCAGGACTTTCTTTTTCACGATATTTAAAAATTGTGTGAAAAATATCAAGCATATTAAAAAATTCCCCAACTAAAACATAAGATATCTAATATTTTTGCACGAAAGTTGAATAAAAGCAAATAAATACTACCCATGTTGAAATTAATGATATAAATATATAACATACGAAAAGTGTATAAAGGGTTTAGATTATGAAGAAAAAACTTTTATCGGTTCTTGCAGCTTTCAGTATTTTGCTGTCCTGTACTTATAAACAAGAAGAATATACACCGCTTCCTGAAGCCGAAGCTATTAAGAATCAATTAAAAGAACAACAACCAACTCAAATATCTCAACAAAAAACAGGGATTAAAAAGAAAAACCGAAAAAAAGTACATGGTGCAATGCCTGCATATTATTCCGATTGGGATGCAGCAGTTCGCTTAGATGTTGATTTGCAAAACATGTACCAAGCAACTCCCAGTAAAATAGAAAAGCCAATAGATATGTATATGGCAATGGCTTTAGCATTAAAATATAACTATACCCGTAGATTGGCTTCATATCAACAGAGTATGCTGGAAGCAGGACATACACCATACAGTAAATTCCCTGAAATTTTAGCGCAGGCAGGCTATTCAAATACCCCAAATTCAACACAGCTTAACCCAGATTTAAAAGTAGCATGGAATGTTTTGGATATGTCTTCCATTTACTATCAGGTTAATGACAAAAATTATCAATCAAAAGTCGCTTTTGAGGAAAGTCGGAAGGTTATTCATAATATATTACAAGAAACCCGAAATCTTTATTGGAAGACCTTGTCGGCACAAAAATTAGTACCCATACTCGATGATATGATAGAAAATTTAACGCTTCAAGTTGATGATATCAATTCCAAAGCAAAGCAAGATGCTCAAGAAGGAAAAAGTTTAACAACGGAAGAACTTATTAGCAAAAGAAAATATATGGAAGCAATTAAACAATCTTCTGAGCTAAAAAGAGAAATGGAATTTGCGGAAACACAACTAGCATCGTTTATGGGGTTCCATCCCTCAACACAATATCATCTGGTCGGTGCAGAATATGGAAATTTTGCGATTCCAGCAATAAAAAACAGCCTGTCGGATTTAGAATGGCTAGCCTTAGCTAATCGTCCGGAATTAAAAGTTTATGATATTGGCATTAATATCAATAACTTAAAAATACAGGTCAAAGAGTATGAAGATCCGGGAATTAACAAATACAAGGAAGACCCAAATTATTATAATAAATTGTGGTCTAAAAAAGCTCGCGAAGTAAGTATGAGCGTCTTTGAGGATAATACAAAACAAGTAAATCAAACAGACTATATTGCTTTACGTCGCCAACGTGTTACGGCAATCGTTTTAAGCCAAGTCTATGTTGCATGGGCTCAATATATGTCAGCAGTAGAAGATTATGAAATTAACATGGAAATTGCCAATACATCAGAAAATATAGCTGAAGATGTAACAATGCAAAATGGAAGTTTTGCAGAAAAGAGTAAATTGGAATCGGCAAGAGCCGTCGATGACGAGGCGCGAGCTTATTTAGCTTATGCCGATGTCCAAGATTCGTTAGGAAATTTATATGCATCGTTAGGATTAGATGCTCTTCCATATTATATGCTAAATGAAAAACCATCAAGTATTGCTTTGTATTTGAGAGATGTCATGGAACAATGGCGAGATGGCGAGTTGCTTCCGGATAATCGCCCATATTTACTTGAAGTCCCAAGCCGTAAACCTCCTGTAAATATGACGTCGCCGGATTTGATTCCTGATATTGAGGTGCAGGTAGGAGAAAGGTTTAATGTAACTTTACCGAATGCTATCTTTGATAGGCTAAATCTTAAAGGAAGAATAACGACAAAAGCAGGACTCGAAGATGATAGCTCTTTGCCCAAATGGATAAATTACGATGAAGATACTTATACAGTAAGTGGTATAGGAATGCCTTCAGATGTTGGCGAATATAGAGTAAAAATTTATGTTACGGATGAAACAGGGAATGTTGGTTATATTACATTCAAAGTTAAAGTAAATGAACACTATGTTCCATCCATAAATGTTCGAGGAGCAGGAAAGGGTAGTAAGGCTAAAGTCTTTAAACCATGCTCAGGAGAGGACTGCTCTGATTCATATTTAAATGAAACGAAAACAGAATTTACGCCGTTTTAAGAAAAGAGCCGGGGATTCCGGCTCTTTTCTTAGATGCATTATCAAGGATTCGTTTTATGAATCTGTAAAAGGTGTTTCATGGAGAAACGTGGATAACTTGTGGATAGTAATGGAAGTGTAATAATGCTTTGAATTTACACGATAAAATTGCGGTAAGAAAAGAGTAAACAAACTTATCCACTAGGGCAAAAATAAAATATTTAAGTTTTATAATAAGATAGCTGAGTCAAGAGCAAAAATACAATATTTAGCTCTTGCTCAAGAGTAATAATTAGGCAATATAAAAGGCAGAAAACACATTCAAAAAAATAAAAACAAAAAACTGTGGAAACTATATGTTGGGTCATTTACATTTTTTTAACACAATATATAGTATGTTCATAGTAAATCTTGTTAAAAAGAAAATTTGTTAAAAACACTAAAATAAAGGAATACTTATTCAAAATGTCTGACAATAACTACCCCATACCGCAAATTGCCAATAAAGAAATAAAAATAGAAAATGTAACCAAAAGAGATGGAACATTAGCTCCGTTTGACAGTTCAAAAATATATAATGCGATTCTTAAAGCAGGGACATCAACAAACGAATTCAGTGAACAAGAAGCGTGGTTGCTAACGGCGCAAGTTTTAAAAGTTGTTGAACATAAATTTGCTGACAGCTTACCGACAATTGAGCAAATACAAGACATCGTTGAACAAGTGTTAATTTCAGCCAACTATTTTGCAACAGCAAAAGCCTACATTTTGTACCGCGATCAAAGACAACGCTCTCGTAATGACAAAAAAGTTATGGTTGATGTGGAAAGTTCAATTAATGAGTATTTAGAAAGACTAGACTGGCGTGTAAATGCCAATGCAAACCAAGGTTATTCTAATGGTGGCTTGATTTTAAACGTATCCGGAAAAGTAACGGCCAATTATTGGTTGAGCCATGTATATCCGGCTAATGTTGGGGAAGCGCACCGAAATGGAGATATTCATATTCACGATTTAGATATGTTAGCCGCTTATTGCGCCGGTTGGTCATTAAAAAATTTGTTGCATGAAGGATTTAATGGTGTTCCGGGAAAAACAGAAGCCGGAGCTCCCAAGCATTTATCTTCAGCCGTTGGACAAATGGTAAACTTTATGGGAACTTTGCAAAATGAATGGGCCGGAGCACAAGCATTCTCATCGGTAGATACATATTTAGCCCCGTATATTCGTAAAGATAATATGAAATATGATGATGTCGAACAATGCATACAAGAGCTTATTTACAATCTAAATATACCATCACGTTGGGGATCTCAAACACCATTTACAAACTTCACATTTGATTGGGTTTGCCCAGAAGATTTAAGAGATAAACATCCGATTATTGCAGGTGAAGAACAAACGTTTACCTATGGCGATTTAAAAGATGAAATGCATATGATAAATAAAGCCTATATTACCGTTATGATGAGAGGTGATATTAAAGGTCGTCCATTTACATTCCCAATTCCAACTTATAATATGACACCAGATTTTCCGTGGGAAGATGATAATACTGAATTATTATTTGAAATGACGGCAAAATATGGCCTTCCTTATTTCCAAAATTTCATTAATTCAGTATTAAAACCAGGACAAATACGATCAATGTGTTGCCGTTTGCAACTTGATTTGAGAGAACTCTTAGCTCGTGGAAATGGATTATTTGGTTCTGCAGAACAAACAGGTTCAATAGGAGTCGTTACATTTAACTGTGCCAGATTAGGATATGTTTATAAAGGAAATGAAACAGGTCTCTTTGCCAGAGTAGATGAATTAATGGAAATAGCAAGAACATCGCTTGAAATAAAGAGAAAAGTAATTCAGCGTTTAATTGATGGAGGCTTATTCCCATTCACAAAGCGTTATCTCGGAACATTGCGTAATCACTTCTCCACCATAGGAGTTAACGGAATTAACGAAATGATACGTAATTTTACCAATGATGAACATAATATAGCCGACCAATGGGGACAAGAATTTGCCGTAAAATTTTTAGATTACATTCGAGCAAAGATGGTCAAGATACAAGAAGAAACAGGACATATGTATAATTTGGAAGCAACCCCGGCAGAAAGTGCAACAACACGTTTTGCAAGAGAAGACAAAAAACGCTTTAAGGATATTATTCAAGCCGGAACAAAAGAAAATCCATATTATACAAATTCATCACAACTTCCGGTCGGTTATACAGATGATCCGTTTGAAGCATTAGATTTACAATCTACGCTACAAACAAAATATACCGGAGGCACTGTTTTACACCTTTATATGGGACAAAGAATTTCTTCCGCCAAAGTATGCAGAGATTTGGTAAGAAGAGTTCTAACCAATTATCGCCTTCCTTACATAACTATAACTCCGACATTTTCAATATGTCCAAAACATGGTTATATTTCAGGAGAGCATAAATACTGCCCAATTTGCGATGAGGAGAAAAAGGCAGAAAAAAGACTGGCAACATCTAGAAAAGAAGTTGCATAATTAGGGTTAATTATTTAATTTATTTGGAGAAAACAAACATGAACAATACAATTAATATCGATGATGTAAGATTAACAGATGAAGAAAGACAACCTTGCGAAGTATGGACCAGAGTAATGGGATATTTTCGTCCGGTTTCTGAATTCAATGTCGGTAAAAAATCAGAATTTTATTCACGTACATGTTTTTGTGAAAGCAAAGCTGTAATTAACCTTGAAAAATACGATATCGCAGCCGAATAGTCGAATTAGAATTGAATTAAACCGGATTACAGATGCCGTAATCCGGTTTAATTTTAAAAGGGAGTAAAGAAATATGACAAAAGAGATTAATGTGGGCGGAGTCGAAACATTTAGTATGGTTGATTACCCTGGAAAAATGTCAGCAGTAGTATTTATGCAAGGTTGTCCATGGAGATGCCCATTCTGTCATAATATGGAGTTACAAAAGATAAATAAAGTTACAGGATTTGAATGGAGTAAATTTGTAGAGTTTTTAAAAGAACGGCAGGGAAAATTGGATGCTGTTGTTTTTAGCGGAGGAGAGCCATTAGTTCAAAATAGTTTACCGGAAGCAATCGAGGAAGTAAAAAAATTAGGGTATAAGATAGGATTGCATACAGGAGGATTCCGCGCAGACTTTTTTAAAAAAGTATTGCCACGAGTAGATTGGGTAGGATTTGATATAAAAACACCACTAAATGAAGCAAGGTATAATGAAGCAGTAGGGCAAAGACATTTTAAAGAAGTAATAGAGAGTTTAAAATTATTACTTCAATCCGGAAAAGCTTATGAATGCCGAACAACTTGCGATCCGAGATTGCTTTCCATTGATGATATTTATACCATAGGAAATGAATTAAAATCACTAGGAGTTAAAGAATACTATTTACAAAAATATCGCCCGATAGAAAGCGATATAATAACTCAAGAAGAGGATTGTGAAAAATTTTTCACAGATAAAAAATTATTAAAATATTTAAAAGAAAGTTTTTCTGTTTTTGACACAAGGAAGTAAGTATTTTTTATTTTCTTGACATTTTAATAAAAAATGCCTAATAACAAAGTCAAGTCATACAATTAAATTTTATAATTATGAAAAAGTTAAATGAAATTTCTTCTTTAGAAGAATTAGCTCAGTACATTGCTGACAATTATTCTGATGAAACTTATGTGGAACATGAAGGTGTTGTTTATCCAAGTATTTTTGCCGCTTATGTAATTGCGTCTCAAATTAGCAATCACAATGAACGTAGGGAATATGCTTTCCTTCCGGCTCCGGAGCTGAAAGAAAAGATAACGGAAAAATACAGTAAAGAACGTTCTAATAAGGAACAAATCATGGAAACAATACTGACGGACAAAATTTGCGGATGCAAGAGCTTGTGTATAGAGTTTTTGTCAGTTCCTCAAGAAAGCTGGCAAGGAGAGTTCGGAATGGTTTTAAAAAAAATATATCCGAAAATACAAGCCCGAGGAAGTGTTCGCTATAAAATTTAGAGATAGCATCAAAGGCTCAGTTTTTAACTGAGCCTTTGGTTTTTTATAAATAAAATACCTAATTGGATTTTGCAAATTTTGTTTTTCCTAAAAATTTATTGCTATGACGTGATGAAGGCACAGTCTTTGAACGTATGTGTTTTTTCGAAAATTTAGAAGGTTTGTTTAAAGGTCTTGCTTCTTTTTCGGCGCGCTTTTCAATTAAAATTTTGGGCTCTTTGGTCTTAACTTCAATCTTTTCCATCTTTTTCATCATATTTAAGCGATTTTTGTTAACGGAAAAGCCAAAACTACCTAAATTTCGCCCTAGGGTAAAATAATGCCCGTGGGCAAAAGCTAATAAACCCGTTTTTTCAATCCAAAATTTACCTTCATTATCGAGATATTTATCATCAACATTAACGGCCACAATCTCAGCCAAAAACATATCGTGAGAGCCAAAACTTTTAATATCAATCACACGGCATTCAAGAGAAATTGGACTTTCTAAAATTTGAGGCGCATTAATTTGTGAAGATTTAAGAGGAGTTAATTCCATTTCTTTAAATTTATCAGTATCTCTTCCAGATTTTACACCGCAAAAATCAGCTGCTACTACCATAGAGAGAGTTGGTAAATTAATAACAAATTCACCGCTATCTTTGATAATTTTGTGAGAAAAACGGGAGGGACGAATAGAAACATAAGTCATAGGAGGTTCACTATTAATTATTCCAGTCCATGCCGCAGTCATAATATTAGGATGCTCCATAGTTCCACAAGAAATCATAGCCGGAGGCACAGGATATAACATAGTTCCTGCTTTCCATGTAATTTTAGTCATGATAAAATCCCCTTTTTTATTATTATAACAATAAAATAGAGCAAGAAACAGATGAGTGCAATGATTATTTAAGAATAAAAGTTGTTTTTTTGTATAAAATGTGATAAAAGAAAACAAATAGAAGAAGGAAAAAAGATGAAGATATCTGATTTGATGCCAAGCATAAAACAACTTGTTTCATATGATTACCAAGAAATACAATGTCCGCTATATGAAGAAATTATTAAAGAAACATTGGCAGGGGTTCACCCAACACCTAAACCATTATTAACACAAATAGGTGGTATTCCGGGAGCAGGTAAGAGTACATTTTGTAAATATTTTCAAAATAGTAAATCAATCTACTTAGGGTTTGATGAAATTATGGAAAGTATCCCAGGTTATAGACAAGATATATATTTGCTAGGAGGAGAAGAAAGTTTTAAAAAATGGGAAATGCCGGCAAGAGTTATTGGATATGAAATATTAAGACGAGCAGTTATTCATAAATTAAACATTTTTTTTGAACATAGCGGAGTAAATGAGGCGCATATAGAACTGTTTAAAAATGCAAAATTATTAGGATACCGGACAGAGGTTGATTATCTCTTATGTAAACCGCAAATTGCGATGAAAAGAACAGTAGAAAGAGAAAAACAAACACGGAGGCATACCCCGAAAGAATTGATTTTAGAAAGATCCGCCTTAATAAAAAAATATATAGAAAAATATAAAAATATAGCAGATCACATGTATATTTATGACACATCAACCAATGAACTTATATTAAAGAAAAGATACTATACGGGTTTATATTAAAATTTTTGATGAAACCCAAAATCAGTTGCTATAGTTCTCCCAAGAGTAGTGAGCATTTTAGAGATTTTATTATATTGAATTTCCAAAGAATCAAAAGGAAGGGGTTTACCCGGATAAAGCTGATAAGATTTGCAAAATTCAAGATTTGTAACATTAGGCATAATGACGTTAGCCCCACACTGTAAAGCAAGAATACGCCCCTTAGGGTGCAATGCTTCCATAGCGGTTGTTGCTGGAATATTAATATCAGGAAGTAAAAGACGTAAGATAGCAATTACTTTCAAAGACAGGCGAAAGGGATTATTTTTAACATTTTTCAACGGCGTTTGAGGGTGAGGAATAAAAGGTCCGATTCCAGCCATATCCACGTTAAGCTCTTTAAGAAAAAGAATATCATCGGCAATAGATTCAAGACTTTGTCGAGGAAGACCGACCATAAAGCCCGAGCCAAGTTCATAACCTAATTTTTGAAGATTAATAAGGCATTGTTTTCGATTATCCCAAGACATTTGTGGATCAAGACGATGATAAAGATTTTTATTCGTTGTTTCTATCCGGAGCAAATAGCGATCAGCTCCAGCTTCTTTATAGGCCTGATATTCCTCAAAACTTTTTTCACCAATACTCAAAGTAATTGCAAGATTGAGTTTTTTTAGTTCATGAATAATATATTGAAGTTTTTCAACAGAATAAAAGCTATCTTCTCCTGATTGTAAAACAAGAGTTTTATAACCAACATGAGCAGCATTTTTTGCGATAGATATGAGCATATCGGGTTGAATGCGATAACGGGAAATGAGTTTATTGCTTCTACGGATTCCACAGTAAAGGCAATTATTTTTACAATAATTTGAAAATTCAATTAAACCTCGTAAATGAACTTTATTGCCCAAATAAAAATTTCGGATTCTGTCAGCTTCTTTAAACAAAATATTGTCATCATAAGAGTCACAAAGAAGGTAATAAATTTCTTCTTTCGTAAGATTATGTAATTTATTTGCTTTATTAAGAATAGTTGAAATAGTCATCAAATATTATCTCTATGTAAAATTTTTACGATATTATTTTATTCAAAAAACAGGTTTAGTGTTTAGGTAAAGCATAACTTTAATTTATGATGCTTCAACTCCATATTTCACCGAAACGGATATAGTAGCCAAGTAGATTTATCATTAAAGTTTTATACAAAGCGTTACTGTCTTGTAAATAATAATTATAGAAATAAATCCCATAATTTAAACATCGCCTTTTTTTTATAACAAAGTCAATAAATATTAGCAAAAGAATTAAAATTAATTTGCTTAATCCAAGTATTAATGATAGAGTCGCTATGTTTTTATAAAGTACATCAAATTGATTATAACAAACTAAATTTTCTGGAACCAACGGAAACTATTGATAATTGGGATTTCCAACAAGAAATAATTTTGATTTTGAACAAGTACAAAAAGTCTTATCTCTTTATAAAATTAAATAAATGATTACATTATTACATCGTTAAATATTGCAACAGCCTTATGTCACAATGATTTAAGCAGGAGCAATATTTTATAAAAGACAAAAAGCAATAATGCAGAAATGTTAAAAAACAAGGGATACTGATAAAATAAAATTATTTAAAGATAATTTTCCAAAGTTCAGGAAAAGTTGAGCCAATAGTGCTGTAAACAAAGTGCCCTTTATTTTCAAAAGAATATACTTTAAAATTTTTATAATAAGATAAAATTTTATTGACACTATCCAAAATTGATTTTTCATCATCAGTAGAATAAAATAACAATATTTCTTTAATATTATTTAATACGTCGTCTTTCATTTGAAAATCTAAAAAATTGGAGCATTCTTTTTCAATATCTAACCAAGGAGCAACAAGAATAAGCTTATCTAATTTAGTTTTAGGATTGTTTTGTAACCATTTTAGCAAAAAACCGGCACCGGCACTATGCCCGATAATAATTTTGACATCTTCATTATAAAAATTCTCAAATGTTTTTAGCCAATCTTCATAGTTTGGATTGTAAGGATTTGGCATTTCTTGCGTTTGACACAAAAAATTGTGACATAAAAATTTCTTTTGTAACCATGGAAACCAATGAGAGTTTGAAGGAGAGGATGTATTTTTGTTAAAAAACTCCACTTTATCACAAGTCCCGTGTAAGATTAATACACTTTTCATTTAATTATTTCCTTAAAATTATAATATTTGTTTTCTTATATCTTTTTCGTTTTCTTTGCAGTATAAATAGGCTTGTTCCATAAAATTTATTATATTTGGAGAATTTCTATACATAGAAGATAATTCATGGAGTATAAATTGATTATTTATTTTCATATTATAAAAATAAGAATATGCGTTTTTTTCTTTGGGTTTTCAGGATAAATATTTCCAATATCTGTATTCTTTATCAACGTGTCAATAACCATTTCACTTAAAATCCATTTTAGATTCGGTGCTTCATACTTTTCCCAACAATCATTAAAATGTTGTTTCCAAATATAAAACCAAACGAAATGTATCATTTCATGGAGGGATGTTTTTAGAAAATTAAGTTCATCACCGGCCCAAAAGACAGAATAGCTATGTTGTTTAATATTTCTAGGACAAATAGGATTAAGAGAAATTTCTGCAACCATATTATTAAATAAATTATAACAATTAATGTCAAAAACTTTTGTATATATATGATTTATATTTTCTTTTTTTTCATTCCATGTTTGTTGTGAGAGGATACATTTTTTTTGCAAATTCATCTTAATTTTATCATAAAATTTTGACAATTCAGAAGTTAAATACTGTTTTCTATCTTTCCAAGCGAGAAGGGAACATTTTTCTTTATCTAAAAAAGGATAAGCATTAAATAATGCCTCACGCCAATAAGAAGATACATCATCAGTTTGAAATTGCAAAATGCTAGATAATGTGTCAATTTTACTCATTATTTTTACAGATAAGTCCATTTGTAAAAGCCTTATTTAAATTTTTAAAAAATATATAAACTATAAAATATAAAGTAAATATAAAAGTCTGATAAACCTATTAAAACTTTTCACAATCGAATGAAATAAATACTTATTTTATAACAATTTCAAAAATATCAAAATCAGGTTAGATAAGCTCCTATTTAAAAACAAAAAATCCGTCACAGAGACGGAAATATCAAAATGGTGCGCTAGGCCGGAAACTTACCGATATCTTTCAAATCCCTTGAAAATCTTGGCTTTGCTTAAATTTTAAAACCAAATTTTCACAAATGCTATACACTTTGCTATACAATTTTCTCATATTTTGCATTTTAAACCGAAAAAATTAAAAAATACATGCTTTTTTGCTTAAAATTGATGAAATCAAAGGCTTATGATTTACATCATTTTTCCATTTAACCAATTGATTAAAGACTATTCTTCTCATGATTTTCATTTCTTCTGCTTCATAATACATTTTTTACAACACAAAAGTGCTTATTGTCTACATTTTTTCAAGATAAAAATGTGTTTTTCGTTCAATCTAAGAACTTTATTAGTTTTTGTTCATTTCGTAACTACAAATATCTGATATTATTGTTATAAAATAAAATTTATATTATAGAAGTATATGACTTGGCTTTTTCTACTAAATTTTTTGAGATGAATTTTCCAAATAGCATATTTTTTTGTTTTAACTTATGACATAGCTATGTTAAAAGTTACAACATTCTCTCAATAAACCGTCTTAGGGTGCTTCTTTGGACGCCGAGGATTTTGGCAATCTGGGATTTGGAAACAACCTAATATTAAGGTTTATATAAAATTAGCCCCCCCCTTTTTTTGTTATGCTTGAAACAATTTTTTTTACTTTCCCCAATCTGTTGGCTTAATTACTTTAACATGCTTACCCCAAGTGTACAAATGCCAATCCATTTCCAATCGTCCACCGGCTCTGAACTTAACCGTCAATGTTCCATCGGGGTTAAGCGTACAGGTTTGCGTCGGATGAAAAATATATTGAGCAGCTTCTTTTGCAACTTCTTTGTCAAATAACCACTCAACATCAAATGGTTCTTCATGATATGAGCCAAATGATTCCAATGCGTATTTTTGTAAATTAAAATTTTTAACTGGAACAAAAGGAATATCCAAAATTTCAACACTTTTAATATTTCCCAAAATAAAGTTATGCACATTATCTCCAAAATAACCATCGCTGTGATGTGCTACCAAGTAGTGATTTCGTTCTCCATATAAAAAAACATACGGATCAAGAGTATTTGTACTTGTTTTTCCGCTCATTTTATTAAAATATGTAATTTTTATTTGATGGCACTCCAAAATCGCTTGCCTTATTGCAGCTATAATTTGATTATCAATAATTAATTTAGGTCCCGGTCGACAAATAAAACCCTCAGCCTCAAGCAAAGCCTCAGCATCAGGTTCTATCTTGCGAAAAACATCGGATTTTATATTTGCTTTAATCTTATTTATAATATTTTGAAAAATATACTTTTTATTTTGAAGCTGTTTATCTTCCAATAAAGAAGCAGCTGTTTCCAATACCGACAGCTCCTCGGCAGAAAACTGAATAAAATCTTTTAACGTTCCCTGAGGAATATACCACCTCTTGATATTGTTTTCGCAAACAACCTCTTCTGTTTGAGGAAAGCGCCTCATAATCATATCCCGCATACGTTCAGCGGTGCGTCTTGAGACATGGAATCTTTCTGCTATCTCATTCAACGAAACCCCTTCACGCGTTGACTGCATCCAAATAGCCAAATCCAACAAGTCATAAGTTTTTTCGTATGCCATAATTTTTCCTTATAACATTTTTAATAAAACTATTATATGACATATTTTGTCGTGTACTAGTCTTATTATAATCATATCGACAATAAATGATGAGGTAATGATGAAAATATCAATAAAACGAGGTGCTAAAGAAATCGGCGGTTCGGCAATAGAAATAAGTGCAGATAACGGGCAGAGAATCATACTTGATTTAGGCTTGCCGTTAGATGCTGAAAAAAATGCTCCTGAATTACTGCCGCAAATAGACGGTTTGAAAAACAAAACAGATGATTTATTGGCAGTGCTTATTTCTCATGCTCATCAAGACCATTACGGGCTGGGAAAATATATAGATAAATCAATTCCGGTTTATTTAAGCAAAGAAGCTGCCACAATTATGAAAGTTGCAGCGGAACATCACTTGCCGGAAGCGTTTGAATTTGAAAACTGCATTCATTTTTATAATGGCAAAAAATTTATGTTAGGCTCTTTTGCGATTACGCCCTATTTATTTGACCATTCAGCTTATGGTGCTTATGGATTTTTGATAGAAGCGGATGGAAAAAAGGTTTTTTACAGCGGTGATTTTCGGGCTCACGGACGCAAAAGAAAATTATTTTATAAATTTTTGCAAAATAAGCCTGAAGACATAGATGTTCTGTTACTGGAAGGAACTTGTTTAGGACGAGAACACATCCAACATTTTGAATATGAAGAAGATTTGGAGGATAAATTTACAGATTTTTGGAATAACACAAAAGGTTTGGCATTGGTACAATCATCGGCTCAAAATATTGATAGAATTGTTACAATATACAGAGCGGCTAAAAGGAACGGTAGAATATTAGTCTTATCCGCTTATGCCGGACATATTTTATGGGCGACAGGAAATAAAAAACTGCCCAATTTTACATGGAAAGATGTTAAAAAGTTAACGGATTTTCCCCAGCGTCCTCATGAAATCAACATAGAGGAAATTTCTCAAAACCCACAGAAATATGTGCTCCTGCTTGATTATCGAATTAGTCAGAAGCTTAAAATCAACAACGTTATCAATAGCGATACTTCCTATGTTTACTCAATGTGGAACGGATATAAGGAAAAATACCAAAATTGGCTGGCATATTTGACAGACAAAAACGTACCCATGACAGATATTCACACCTCAGGACATGCAGACATCCATACGTTAAAACGCTTAGTCAAAAGCTTAAATCCTAAACTTATCCTACCCATGCACACATTTCATCCGCAAGAATTTAAAAACCTGTTTGACAATGTTTTCTGCGCAGATGATGGCGAGGTAATCACTCTTTAGAAAATAAGTTTGTTTTGATGGAGGTTATTGTTTCCTTAGTTTCAAAAAATAATGATTTGAAACTCAAAATATCATTGCCAATTTTAATGTCCTTAGGCTCAACTTTGGGCTTATATTCCCCCTCAGGCATGGCAATACAGACATTAATTATCAGCTTCTCCGGAATCTTTCCTGAATATCCAAATATTTTATACCATTCTTCTCCACAAGAAGAGCGGAGCAATTCTCTTAAAAACACAGCATAAGCCAAACATTGTGCCCGCACTATATCGGCGCCTTTATCATCTTTTAAGACATCTTTTTTCAGCTCAATAACACAAAGGTTTGTTTCTGTTCCATGTTTGACACGAGCCAAAATATCAATCCCTCCAGCTCGTGCATTTGTAGCCATACGGATTTCTTTATCTGAGGCTTTTAGCGCGGTTGTCATCTGAAAAGCAAGCTCATTATATATTCTGACCGGCTGAATATAGCAAAGCTCCTTATCTTTTGAGTTTCTTTTAGCAAATTCTTCTATCAGCATACTTTCAAAATTGTGTTCAGTTTGTCTGTTGCATTCTATATTTTGGCTAAAATATTTTCTGAACTCAGTAGCTTCAGGAGAGTCCCAATCGCAATTAAGTTCTTTATTCCAATTAAAACATTCTTTTTTGACCGTCAGTAATTTTAGCTTGTCGTCTTTTTTTATGTATCCAACACTTTCCCCTTTGTAACGAATATTTATGCCCTTGTTTTTAATATCACTGATACAGGTGTAAAGATTTAGGTTGGGGGATTTATGGAAGCTTTTTTTTATTTCTTTTATAGTAGTTTCCATATTACAGATTTTATCTGCATAATCACTAAATCTTTTTACCCAGCTGTTATCCTTTTGCAGCCATTGTCTTACTTCATTAGCAATATATTCTAAATCACGATTTTTTGTTAAGTCTATTTTATCACTCATAACTATTATCCTTCTATAAAAATCCGATTTTGCGTTGTATCGGACACTTGTTTAACTGTTCCTGCTCAAGCATCTTTATTAATTCGTCTTTTTTATCCAGAGCACCTAAAATTTCTGCTTTCTGTTTAACAACCACAAAATCGCCGGGAGCTAACGAATTCAGATGCGATAAGTCTATATTGGAAAAGTTAAAGAAATGCTTAAAGGCAAGGTTTGACTGTTCTGGAGTCATATAGTTATAAGCCACCTTAAACGTAAACCGCCTCAGGCTGGCTTTGTCCAAGCTATCCATTAAATTTGTCGTGCAAACAAACGGATAAGGATAACTTTCCATTTGCGTCAGCATTTCATTTACTTGGGTTACCTCCCACGAACGAAGCGCATTGCTTCTATCTTGCAAAAAACTGTCGGCTTCGTCAAAAATAAGCAATGCACCTTGTTCCTCTGCTTCACTAAAGGCGCTTGCAATATTTTGTTCTGTTTCTCCGACATATTTGCTCAATAAATCAGAACATTTTTTCTTTATAATCGGAATTTTTAACTTTTCTCCCAGATACTGAGCAAATGCTGATTTTCCTGTTCCGGATATTCCGTATAAGCACATAGAGAAGTTTAGTTTATTTAGCTTCAGAATTTGTTCTGCCAAATTTGTTAAATCCGTATCCGTATTCAACAGCTGAAGATTAAAAGCAGTAGGTTCCATAGTTTTTTTCAGAGCTTTTTTCTTTCCATTGTTATAAGCTTCCTGCAAAACGTCTAAAGTTTCTTCAATTTCTTGCAATCCGCCATTGATGAGTTTTGCAGATTTTACGGCAGAAGAAATAAATGACGGAGAAATCGAATATTTATCTGCAAATTTCTTTGTTGTTTGGTTGTCAAAAGGTAAACTGTTAGCTTTAAGGTTTTTTCGCCATATTTCTTCCTGAACCGGTTTCTTGGGACGCGTAAAATTGATAGCATAGGTAAAACGACGTAAATATGCCTTGTCCATATCACAGATGTTGTTTGTAATCCAAATTGTTGGCTGGCTGTTATTTTCCAGCAAACGATTAACTTTTATCTTTGAAAGAATTAAGTCATCTCTTTTTCTGGATACAAAAGAACACTCTCTTCCACTCAATATATCATCGGCCTCATCAATCATAAGGAGTGTATTAAAATCTTTTTCTAAAATAATATGCGCCCGCAGAAGCTGTTCATAACGGTTGCTTTCCTCATCTTCTATATACGAATTTGTACAATCTCCAATAGAATATAATTTAGCGGAAATTTCTTTTGCTAATGTTTTAGAAAACTCGGTTTTTCCGGTTCCGGGCTCTCCATAAAGCAGGATATTAATGCCTTTCTCCTTTTGAATTAGAGCCATTTGCAATATCTGTTTTAAAATTTTAGTTTGCTTTATATGTTTAAAATCATCCCAATCCAGATTAGCTTTTACAGGTTTTCCTAATAGATATTCTTTGAGATCATCAATATTTTGAAATTTTTGAAAATATAAATGCTTACTCAACGATGAAGCCTCAATATTGCCGTCATACTCATAATCTATCAATCCTAACTGTACCAATAAACTATTTTTCCTAACGATAGAATATGTTTCATCAAGATTAATCTTTAATAAAATTCCTCTATCTGTCGTATTGGTATTTCTGGAATGTTTTTTTATATCTGAAAAAATATCTTCAAAATCAGGACAACAACTTTCTCTAATAGCTAATCCGAGAAATTCCTTTTCATAATTTTTTAGTTTGAAAATTTTTTGCAAATATTCAAGATTCTTTTCTAAAATACTGGGAGCATATCTATTTCTTGCTAAAGGAAGTTTTTGCAGAGATTTAGCAAAATCTTTAATTTGGGCAATAGCTTTATGTTTATTTTTATAGGCAAAATTCATAAAATCCATTTCGTTGGAAAATTCTTGATTTTGCCTCCATTGATATTTAAGATAATTTTGCCGTTCACTAAAAATCCACTTGCAAATACTATCAAAATTATCTCTGACATATACCGTGCTAGATAAAGCATTAATGATATATCTCAACATTATTTGTTCTTCATATCGTTCTAACATTTTCATACCTCTTAACTTGTTTGTTTTTGAAGTATAAAATATGATAACGACAAAAAATGTCGTATACTTAAGCCAAGAAGAAAATTATATTTACCAACGACTTATTGTCACAACTGTCATCAAGTTAAATCCTTGTTTTTGTTTTAAATTCTCAAATCGTACCAAAATGTTACCAAGAACGTGAGTTTTAGGGGCTCGCGGATGGGAAAATATACCGCATAATATAAATAGTTAATGAGCAAGACAACTATTTATGAAAGGAAAAACAATGGTGTATGTAAAACTTAACAATACAATTCTTCCAACACCTTATCAATATTTTAGCGATTGCCTAGCTGAGTGTAAAAGATTGCAGCGGGTTATGGTGGCTGTGTTTTCTGAGCCGGTATTTGTTGACTAAGTTTTTGATAAAGGAGATTTTAAGATGTTGAAAAATTTTGAAAACTGGCTGTTGGAACAAAATTATAAACCTTCTACCGCTTTTGACTATATGGGACGGATTGAAAGACTTTGCCGGAAAGAAGAATTTACACTTGCTTACCTGATTGAAAATATCGCTTCTATCCTGCCTCAATATGAAACTGCCGGTGAAAAATCAAGCTTACGTAACTTATCTATTTCAATAACGCTGCTTGCCGATAAGAGTAATTCCGGCTCAACCTTAAAATAAGCTGCAAGTTTAGAAATCTCCGGTGTTATCAGTTCCAAAGATGAATTCTACATCGTCTCCAAGGTTTTAATAGGAATTTTAGTCTTTGCCGCCAGAGTTTCTAACGACATCTTCTTAAACTTGCGGAAAAAGGCAATTTTGTTACCGGTATTTAAAATATATTCTTCCCAAAGGCTGTGATTTTGAGGCATTAACTCTCTCCTTACAAATATTACCTTTATCTTATATAGGGAATAAATCATGCAGATGCAACTAATGGGAATTATTAACTATTAAACACACATACTTATTATAAATTTTATATTTTATAATAAGTCATTATTTTTCAAGGCTTTTAACAACAAATCCGTTGATGGTTAAAATAAAGTCATTATAATTTATATAAAATATTGTGTAATTATAATAACTTGGAGAACATTGTGGGTATAGGAAAACAAGCAAAAATATTAAACTCAAAACAACAAACCATGGTCTTAGCTTATTTGGAAAATACAAGATATTCGCTCAGAAATAAAATAATGTTTTTACTGAGTTTCAAAGCCGGTTTAAGAGCCAAGGAAATATCCCAACTTACATGGTCGATGGTATGTGATAGCGAAGGCTATATATCAGACAGCATTAATTTACCGAATAATGCTTCTAAAGGTAAATATTCCGGTCGGATTATACCGATGCATAAAGACTTAAAAAAGTTGCTGACAGACTTAAAACAAGAAAACACAAACCTGTCTTCATATATAATCACTACCGAAAGAGATAAGAAAATGTCGGCTCAAGCAATCGTTAATTTCTTTTATTTACTGTATAAAGGGCTGAATATGAATGGATGCTCATCTCATAGCGGCAGAAGAACTTTTATTACCCAAGCTGCAAAAATGATTAGCCAAGCCGGAGGTACAATAAACGATGTCAGACAACTTGCCGGACACTCAAGCCTAGCCACAACACAACGATATATTGAGTATAATACTGAAGCCCATAAAAAAATAATTGAAATGATATGAACTTAAATGCGTCATATTTTGTCGTGGAGTGTTGCTATATTAAATAAAAAACCTAAGAGGCACCGATGACTAAAAAACATTTATATAAGGATTTATATACCCGCAAATGGATAAAAGTTTACCGTCAAATACAAGCAAACAGCGATTACTGTTGTTGTCTGGAATTTGCTTTGCCCTTTTTTTATTATGTAAAAATTACCCTTGCAAAGCCAATGCGTATAACTCTTGGTAAAAACAAATTAGAACGTGAAAGTAACCTGCTGTCCAAAGCTGCTATTTCACTAATTTTGAAACTTTTACCCAGAAACAAGCCTCACTCTCCTGAATATATCTCCGTTCTGCTTAAACATAAAAAAAGCGACTTATTGAATTATATGTATAATCTTGCGGAATTTGTTCCGGAAGATATGAAAGAATATGTAAATCAGCATGGTTTTGAAGAATTTTGCCTGAAACATACATTTAATAAAAAGCTGTTTGATAACTTCTATAATGCCATAATCAGAAGCGATGCAAAGATAGAAAATTGGGCAAATTTAACAACCGATAACTCCAATATTGCCGATTATGCCAAAAACAAACTGTTAAATTTAAGAGAATGTCGAATAAAACACTTACAAAGCCAATATAACTTTAATCTGGAAAATATTGATGATTATTGGTCAAACGGTAAATATTGGTGCATAAAAAGGAGTTTTGAATATTTAGGCAAAGCCTATTCTTGGCAGACAATTATTGACTATCAAGGCAATGAAATAATCAATTTTGCCAATAAGTCGGTTGAAGACATAACTCCCAACGGAAAAGTCATATTCAGAGATGAAGATGATAAATACGGAGTTATAGACCTAGATGGTAAAATTATAATTCCAGCTAAATACCGATTAATAGAAAGGGTATTGCATCAGGTTATTGACGATAATAAAGAATTATTTAAAATTTATAATAAAGGCAAATATGGAATAATAGATGAATTTGCAAATATTTATATAAGTTGCAAATATGATGAATTAAACGAAATCAAATCAAAAAATAGCTTATGCATTGCAAAAATTGGGAAAAAGTACGGAATTATTGATATAAAGGAACAAATTCTGGTTCCTTTTAAATATAGGAATATTTATATACTGAGTCCAGATTATTTTATGGCTCAAATGTCAAATAAATGGGGCTTATATACATATAACAACCATGAAATTATATCTCCGCAATACGATGCATTATATTTTTATAAAAAGTTTGGAATAGCTAAACATAAGCATAAATGGGGAATTATTGATATTAAAAACAATCCAATAACAGGATTTATTTTTAAAGAAGCCGATATTAATATAAATGATATACAGGATATCCCATTAGGGTATGAATATGCTATAGATATACAAGGTACCAAAAGATACGGTGCTGTAATGGGATGCTTAAAGGAGCCAACTTCTCTTTTCGTTAACGTAAAACAAGGGAAACTCTGGGGAACATATTCTTTAATAACTGGAAAACAAATATTACCTGCTCGATATAATAGGATTGGGTATTTTTATAATGATATGGCAGTTGTCTATATTAATCACTCGCAAGCGATAGTAAAAACAACAGGCAAGATAATAGAAGCATTTAATAACAAATTTATAAAATATGATGGTTGTCCGCATAACAGTATGTGGAGAGTAAAATTCAATGGAAATGTATACAATTATCGTCACATTAGTAATATGACAAAAAACTTATCTAAATCAGGTTTTGATATGGGTTATTTAGCAAGAGAAGATATAGCTGCTGTTTCTCTTCATAATCACTGGGGATATATAGATAATACCGGAAAAATCATCATTCCGATAATTTTTGATAAGGTCGGACAATTTTATAATGGACAAGCTTTTGTTGCCGTAAACAACAAATATTGCATTATTGATACTTCCGGTAAACAGATTAATACCAATAGCATTACCCTCAAACTTCCCCAAACTTTAGATAACAAAAAAGCAACCAAGCTTTTCCAAAAAATCCTTAGGAAATACCCGATTATTTTTGATAACATATAAAAATAATGGGGGCAATTACTCACCCCCTCATTTTGCGACATAAAGCCTTATTATATATGTATTGACCGTCTAATTAATCTCTGAAAAAATCAAAACATATATTACTTATAATATAAGAATATTTTGATTGAAAAGTCAAGTACAATATTATAAGTTGTTTTATATATGGTTGCACAACAATAAGACAAGGAGATGTTTATGAAGTATCGTTTGGGTTTAGATTTAGGGGTTGGCTCCATCGGTAGCGCAATTATTGAGTTAGATGATTATAACAATCCTCAAAAGATTATCGATGCCGGAGTTCGTATTTTTAATGTCTCGGAAGGAGCTGAAGAACGTCGCCTCAAACGAACAATGCGCAAAAATCAGGTTCGTACCCGCCAAAGATTAGAATTATTAGCGCAAAAACTTTTTGAAAACCACCTTTGGGTAAATGAAACTCCAGAAGGAACTGAGCATTTACGCGCAAAATCTCCTTATAAGATTCGCAATGACGCATTAAATGGTAGGTTGTCTAACCCTAATTATATAGGACGAGCCATTCTGCATATAGCCAAGCACCGCGGTGCCGGATTTGTAACTGCCTCAGAAGAGTTACAAGAAGAAATTTTAGAAGAAGGTGAAAAATCCAAAGCTAAAAAATCAGCCTACGACATGATGTCCGAGCATTTAAAAGAAACAAATTCTAAAACAATCGGTGAGTTTTTTTACAAACGAATTTGCGAAGGATACGAAAAAGATAAAAATGGAGTAAAAACAAACGCTAACAAAAGAATAATACGACAAAAAGAACACGCCTTAAAACAACATATTGTTGATTATGCAATTCCCCGCTATCTGGTAAAAGATGAATTTAATCGAATTTGGGATACGCAGGCTCAATATTTTACTCAAATGCAAAAAGAAGGTTTGAAAAAAGAAATTTATAATATCTTATTTTATGAGCGTCCACCAGCTCCTTATGCTACCGGAAAATGTATTTATTTCAAAGATGAAGACAGACTGCTGAAAGCACATCCATTATCAGAATTAAGACGTATTTATGAAGAAGTAAATAATATCCGTGTATTAAGCGACACCAATAAACGCAAGCTAACTTTAGAAGAAAGAGATAAAATTATCAACGAGCTTTTATTGCAAGGCAAGAATGCTGGAAAATCAGCTATCAAAAAATTATTAGGTCTTTCAGCTCAACAAAAAATATCTTTACTTGATGATAAAAACATCAAGGCTTATTTATACTCACGTCCCGAATTTTCAGAAATAGAATATATACAAAAGCTCTCCGATGAAGAATTGGCAAAATTTGTTAACTTTTTAGCTAATCCGGTCAACCCCAATGATAAGAATGGTCGCTTATATAGTGAGGATGAGCTAATAACACGCTTAAAACCAATTCTAAAAATTGATGATGACAAAGAAATTGGCAAGCTACTGACCAAACTTCCCAAGGGTCGCGGAATGTTAGGTGAAAGTGCCTCAAAAATTATTTTAAAAAAATTAAAAGAACAAGTCATTACGCATCGAGAAATAACCGATAATTTAGCCAAGAATGATGCCCGCTTTATTGCCTCGGAAGAGATTGCCCGCCAAAACCAAGGCAAATGTCATGAACTTCCTTATTATGGCGAGATTTTACAGGCTGATACACAACCGCTTCCACCATTAACGGTCAAAAACAACAAAAATCTTAATTCTGATGAAATCAAATGGGGAAAAATTGCAAATCCGGCAGTCCATATGATTCTAAATCAACTTCGCTTGGTGATTAATGATATAATCCGCATTTACGGCAAACCTTATGACATCAATATTGAGCTTGGTCGAGATGTTGGTATGTCAACTAAGAAGAAAAAACAAGAAGAACAAAAACAAAAAAACAATGAAAAACTTAACGAAGAGGCAAAAAAATACTTAAAAGATCATAAACTTTTCATCAATTATCAAAATATCTTAAAATACAAACTCGCCAAAGAACAAGGATGGAAAGATGCCTACAACCCAACGGTTAGCATTCCCCGTAATTTTTCAGGTTTTGAAATTGAGCATATCATCCCGCAAGCCAAAGGCGGAACGGATACCTCTAACAACCTTTGCCTGGTAAACCGCAATGATAATAATGCCAAAGGTAATGACTTTGCTTATGAATATTTTCTAAAATCCAAATCTCCGGAAATGGTAAGAGAAATTCTGAAGAATGCCCGAGAGAGAACACCGGCCAAAGCATGGAGGTTTGAGGCCGATGCCCGCGAAAAATTCGAAGAAGAAGGGGATGCAGATGAAACTACACGCTATTTAACAGATACGCGTTATGTCTCTAAAATGGCAGCACGATATTTAAGAGCAATTGTTGATAGTCCTGATAGTGAAGAAGTGATTCATAATCGGATTCTTCCGGTTAAAGGAGCTCAAACTGCTCAAATGCGCCGTTGTTGGAATTTGCAAGGTTTGGAATATGATCTCATGGGATTGGATATTCCAAGATATGTAAATTGTTCTCCTTATTGGGTCGAACAAGATACCGGAGAAGTTATTGAAGGAACAGAACAACCTAATATTGACGGCAAATGGAGATTTATTGATAAAACTAAGAACAAAGAATGGGTATCAAAACCTCGAATTGACCACCGGCACCACGCCATGGACGCCATAACCGTTGCTTGTATGAATCGTTCCCTGATCCAGCATATGGCTAATGAAATCGATTTGCCGCACCAGCGTGTATCCCTGCCGTTAACAAGCATTGAGTCAGTCGGAGAGTTTCGCCGTCAAGTTATTGATATTTTAAAAAAGGTTAACGTTTCGCACAAACCCGAACACAGCAAAGCCGGAAAACTCCATAAAGAAACCGGTAGAACGGTTTTATGCATAAATCCAGATGATGACAAATCCTTAATCACGGTTTATTCACGCAAGATATTACAAGTCGTCAAGTCGATGAAAGACTTAAATAAATTGCTCATTCCCGATTCTATCAAAGATGAGTGGAATGAACATATTGCCGAAGATAAAACAAAGCAAGCTCAATTAGTCAAAGCCTTTGAACTTTATGCAAATACAGCCGAGCAAATTCTGATTGCTGAAAACGAAAAAGCCGTATCTGAAGGCAAAAAAGAAATAGCTATAACTGAAGGAAGAATTTTGAATAAAGCTTTTGGCATTATCCAAGAGAAAAAGTTATGGAAGGGCGATAAATTTAAGAGTTATGAAAACAATTCTTCATTGGTTTATATTCCCAAGCACGGTGTGGCGTATGAAGGGCGAAATAATTATTGCGTTGATTTTTACCAAAAAGATGACAAAATCGGTTGGGAAGTTATCAGATGTTTTGACGTCAATCAAAAAGATTTTATCCCCCAATGGCAACAGCAGGGAGGAAAAATTATCTGGTCGATTCAGCAAGGGGATTTGCTTGAGCTAGACACGCCCGAGGAATGGCAAACTTATACTGATAAGCCGAGATGTTTAGCAAAAGTCAAGAAATTTAGCGAAGGTGAGTTCAATATTGATTATATTTCTGATGCCAGAATGACTTCTCCTCAAAACAAAGAATTAGACTATATGTTTGTAAAAACATTACGCAAAGGACTATCTTATTATATATTACACCATACCCGCAAGGTAGAATTAACCCCATTCGGCAAGGTAAAGAAAAAACATAAGGTATTGAGTAATGGCTCGGCAAAAACGGCTTGAAACCTTAACCGGATGGTCAATGATGTGGATAATCTGTATGTTTGACATACCGGTCAGAACTCGAAACGAGATGCGTAAAGCCACCCGTTTTCGCAATCTGCTTCTGGATGAAGGTTTTATGATGAAACAGTTTTCGGTTTACATTAAACCGGTCAAGAGTTTGTCTGTAGGGCAAACCTTAACTAAAAAGTTATCAAAATTCATTCCGGATAATTCTTCGATATCATTTATTTATATCACCGATAAACAATATCTGATGACTGAGAACTATTTAGGCAAGAATTTTGAAGATAATGAAGAAGAGATTCGCGAAAAAAATGGGCAACTATTGCTGTTTTAAAGGTAAATAGCGTGCATTTTTTTATTAAAACAAAGCCTTGAAATATAGTTATTTCAAGGCTTTGTGCTATTACATAGCATATCAGAGATTAATTAGACGGTCAACTATAACGAAATCAATAAATATGCCAAAGAGATTGACAGCATATCAGAGATTAATTAGACGGTCAACTATAACATATATCCTCTATAATCACTATGCGCTATGAGCATATCAGAGATTAATTAGACGGTCAACTATAACTGACTCAATTTTGGATGCAAAATTATTTTAAGCATATCAGAGATTAATTAGACGGTCAACTATAACTATTAAGCAACCGTTACCTAAAAATGATTTAGCATATCAGAGATTAATTAGACGGTCAACTATAACTAAAGTGCTCACTGACAAAACCCTTGATGGAGCATATCAGAGATTAATTAGACGGTCAACTATAACTATACATAACCTTCACGCTCTTTACTTCCAAGCATATCAGAGATTAATTAGACGGTCAACTATAACTGATGGTTATAAAGCTGGCTCATTGATGGAAGCATATCAGAGATTAATTAGACGGTCAACTATAACGAATCAAGCGGAATTGCTTGCTGTATATTAAGCATATCAGAGATTAATTAGACGGTCAACTATAACTGATGCGTTACAAGCTCTTATGGCAGATAAAGCATATCAGAGATTAATTAGACGGTCAACTATAACCGAGCTGGCGCTCGGCCTTGGCGCGATACTAGCATATCAGAGATTAATTAGACGGTCAACTATAACCATTGCGGCAACATTCCCAGAAACAATCGTAGCATATCAGAGATTAATTAGACGGTCAACTATAACGCATAACCCCATTAAAACAAGAAGAATATTAGCATATCAGAGATTAATTAGACGGTCAACTATAACGTGAGTTTGATAAATCTAATCCCCCTATGCAGCATATCAGAGATTAATTAGACGGTCAACTATAACAAAACGAGCCTCTGCCTAGCGGAACGCTGGAGCATATCAGAGATTAATTAGACGGTCAACTATAACAAGGCAACCCTATGCCTAGCGGAACGCTGGAGCATATCAGAGATTAATTAGACGGTCAACTATAACATAAATCTGCACCTCCTATGCTCAATGATGAGCATATCAGAGATTAATTAGACGGTCAACTATAACTAGTGATAGTTATACTACTACGGTAGGCTCAGCATATCAGAGATTAATTAGACGGTCAACTATAACTAGAGGTTACATAAAACAACCCTTGCCTAAAGCATATCAGAGATTAATTAGACGGTCAACTATAACACAAACTTTAATTGAACGTACAAAGCGTTTAGCATATCAGAGATTAATTAGACGGTCAACTATAACAAGTATAAGTAACTCCATCTGATCGTTTGAAGCATATCAGAGATTAATTAGACGGTCAACTATAACAACGGCGATTGCATACCTAAAGCAGTTAACAGCATATCAGAGATTAATTAGACGGTCAACTATAACGCTATGGATATGAGCAATGAACAACTGCGTAGC
This sequence comes from uncultured Alphaproteobacteria bacterium, assembly GCA_944390275.1. Lineage (GTDB taxonomy): Bacteria > Pseudomonadota > Alphaproteobacteria > RF32 > CAG-239 > HGM16780. The sequence continues at coordinate 40,273 of CALXPL010000001.1, read as the reverse complement.
ATATCAGAGATTAATTAGACGGTCAACTATAACCAGCGTAGTGAGTATTTAGGTGGTGATGTTAGCATATCAGAGATTAATTAGACGGTCAACTATAACCCGGCATGGCCGTGACCGGTGAAGCAGATGAGCATATCAGAGATTAATTAGACGGTCAACTATAACAGATCCTAGCGGTACTATTATACATACAACAGCATATCAGAGATTAATTAGACGGTCAACTATAACAATGGAGTACCATTTTCAACCTGTTTTTGTAGCATATCAGAGATTAATTAGACGGTCAACTATAACTCTCATTGTTTGCATTTCCTTGCGCCGTTTAGCATATCAGAGATTAATTAGACGGTCAACTATAACATAGAGTAAAAGAGTTAGTTATTGTTTCTGAGCATATCAGAGATTAATTAGACGGTCAACTATAACTATATGAAAAGGATACTCTTTGACCAAACGAGCATATCAGAGATTAATTAGACGGTCAACTATAACAAAGCACATGATATATTGCTACGAAACACGAGCATATCAGAGATTAATTAGACGGTCAACTATAACTCTCATTGTTTGCATTTCCTTGCGCCGTTTAGCATATCAGAGATTAATTAGACGGTCAACTATAACATAGAGTAAAAGAGTTAGTTATTGTTTCTGAGCATATCAGAGATTAATTAGACGGTCAACTATAACAAGGCAACCCTATGCCTAGCGGAACGCTGGAGCATATCAGAGATTAATTAGACGGTCAACTATAACTCTGAAGAACAGCGTAAAGTATTAACTTTGAGCATATCAGAGATTAATTAGACGGTCAACTATAACTGATTGTGAAGAGTTATCCACAACAACCTCAGCATATCAGAGATTAATTAGACAGTCAACTATCTTCAAATTCTGAATATTTTAATTTAACTTTCTTATCTTCAAAACTAGCAACCAAACTTCCTACAAAATCAAACACGGCATCATTTAACGAAACACAACCCTTGCTGGTCTTGACGGGAATAGAAATCAGTCCTGTTAATCTTCGTTTTATTTCCGGGGTCAATTCAATATCTTGAATATTAACAAGTCTATTTATTTCCTCAAATACTAATTTGTCAGCCCACGGTCTAAACGGTTCCATTAAATCATCAGCCAAAGGAAATGTATTAGTTTTAGCACAATGCTTTAATCCTAAAAAAGGCAACAATCCATTACCATAAATCGCTCTTATTACCATGGCTCTAAGAACTATGTAAGCATAATTCAATAAAATATTAACATCTCCGCTTAATCTATCCCGCACAAAGTTTTTACCAAATAACGATTTGAAATAAATTGAAGCCGCTACACCTTCATTATTTCGTACATCATTACTAAGAGTATCCTTAGCTAATTGCTTAAGTCTTGCAATATTACTATGATTAGGAAAAAAGAACTCTAAAGTTTTAGATTGATTATAAATTTTATTTTGAATAATACTCTTCCATAAATTTTTCTGTAAAGGCTTAGAACATTCTATTTGCCTTTGGATTCTTGATGCAACTAACCAATGCCCCTCGCAAGGAATTACAATTGAACAAGGCACATAATTTTTACCACAACAAATAATATTTGCACCTTGTTCTGTTATAGCATTTATTACATTTTTAGAAAGTATCAAATCATTTGCACTAATCACTAATGATAAAATATTATCCAATGGAATTTTTGTTTCTATCGGAATATTTTTATTCTCGATAACTATAAAACCTCTATGTAAAAATAAAGAAAATCCATCGTTCGAAACTTCAATTATTTGCTTTTCCATAGGATGCTCCTTTGCCCCTTTATGATAAAGCAATACCATTAAAAATAAAATATTTTATTAATAGTCTAAAATAGCTTGTGTTTTCTTTGCATATAACGAGATTTTAAATGATTTTGATAAATGATATAGAAATAAGCAAAGTTCTTTTATATGCAAAGAAAACAAAGAATAATACATAAAATTTATTAATTCCGCATGTTTATTTATTTTTTATCTTGTTTCGAAATAAATTGCAGGAATTCTTTTCCTAAATCAGTTAAAATGGTAGGTGCAGTCGGACCTATTGTTTTTAGAGCAGTATAAATTAAATGATTTTCAGATAAATTTTTTAATATAGCCTCTAAAATTTCATTGTCTTTATATTTCATTCTCAAATCCATCAATAAATTTGAAGCAGAATTATTATAAGGTGCAGGTGGTTTTGCTTTTGAAATTTCTGTTAAAATTTCTATATGTAACAAAGTACAATCTCTTAACATATTCAAAAATATATGAGTTTTGGTATTATTTATATCTTCATTTTTAATGGTATTAATAACTGTATTAACATATAAATCAACTTTATCTTCTTCTATATCCGACATTGCTCCTTGCGCTGCATTTGCTAATATTTGAGCAAAATTTGGAATAGACATAATCTTTTGAAAATCAACATCATTTTGAATATCTTTAAGTTTTTCTTCAAAAACTTCTTCCCATTTTTCTCTTCTTTGCTGCCACTGCTGTGATGCGTATTCATCATATATCGTTTGAACAAAACCCGTTATGGGGTTTGAGTGCATAACTGCTTTAGCGATACCAGCACCAATATTTGTGATTGTATGATTTTCAGTAGCTTCACTCATTCTAAATCCAGCCTTTTAATTTATATTTTTCGATTGTAGCTAAGTCTTCAGGTGTTGGTATATTTTCTGCTGTCATTCCCATATACTCAGTATTCCATTCATCAATAGTACTTAAAACATCTTCACAAACTTTCACGCCTCTTTCGGTTATATTATCTAAATTCCAATCAGTATGATATTTGCTTTTGTCTGCTAACTCTTTAACTATTTTAATAGATGACTGTGCATATTCTTGCTGCTTTTTAGAAAAATATCCATTCCCAGCTTGTATATTTAATTTCTTTTCAAATGGAACTTTATTTCCCAAATACTCTATTTTTTCTTTGATTATATCATCACTAATATTTGAAAAATAATTGTTATGCCATTTTTGTGGGAAAATATGTTCAATTTCCCATTTTTCTGGTAATAATGTGTCTTGATACTTATAAGCAATTAATTTTAAAAGCATACGAACTGTTTTTCCGTTAGGTGCTTTTATGTTTGTTTCAAGTAAACCTCTATCAATATCTTTAAATATGAATTTAGGTTTTGCTGTTTTAATAATCTCTACGTTCAATTTCATTATATCTGTTTTAACAGCATTTATTGTAGGGGTTATTAAATATTTTGTTAACAATTCAACAATCAGTTTATGCAAAAACGCTAAAAAATTATTTGTAAAACCAGCTTCTTGATTATGAGATAAATAATATGTTAACACAGGATATTTCCAAAACTCATTAGGATAAGCCGATAATATGTCTAGAGCTTGCAAAATTTTTGTATTTTGGCTCCATTCTTCATTATTGATAGTATCACGTTTGTTAACAACCTTCCATATATTTAATATCTTTGATAAATCAGATAAAAGTTCAGGAGCAAATAATCTTGCATATTTATTATCAGAAAAATATTTCCTAATACCTGGTGTAGTAGACTTATCATCTTCTGATTTGGCTCTTAGATAAAACATATAATAGTAAAACAGAGATTGAATAGTTTCCCCTGCATATTGAGCATTTTCATCTAATTCCTTCCATTCTTCAATAAATTTATTTTTTTCTTCACTATTTAAGTGATTGTATATCTTTGCCTTAAAGATATCAGCGTCAGACAAAGGCAACCCCCTATCATTTAACGTGGAGAATATCGTTAATGCTGTATCTTGAGTATCTGCCGTAATTGGAAGTAAAATCGCTTTCGATAGTACAGCTAAAATAAAATAATATATTTGCATTGGGTTTTGTTGAGCTTTATTGTTATATAGCTCTTGAAACTTTCTGTAATTTACGGAATAGTTATCAGTAGCATTTTCATCAGCCTTACCTGTTTCTAAGATCCTTCTTAAAATTTCATTCCCCGCATTGTTGATGACCTTGGATTCTATTAAAATTTTGCTGTAATCGATATCCCCGCTAATACTATCTTCTATCCAAATAGTTGGCTCAATTTTTTGTATAAAATTCATTGCTTCCTTTGTTTTTTCTTCAGGCTGCTGCAAGTTTGTATAAATAGCACGAAGAAGCAGAAATAATGATGTTATTCTTTGTTGTCCATCAATTATTTCCTGTTCGCCTTGTTCGTTCAAATAAGAAACAATACTACCCAAGAAATATGTAGATTCTTGTTTTTCTGTAAAATCCCATAAATCATTAAAAAGTGTTTCAGCTTCTTCTACTCCCCAAGCATAAGGACGTTGATATTCTGGAATGATAAATTTGTGTTCTTTACCGCTTTTTAATAAATCTTGAACACTTACTTTGTTTACACTTATCGACGTTGTCATATCATGTCCTTTCACTACCTAATATTGATATAGAGTGTTTTTAACAAGGTTAGAGAGTTAAAATTTCAGTCTCTCTATAAAAAATCAAGGAAACTGTATGTTTTAGAGAGATAGAGAGTTAAAACTGGTTACAATATATATATCATAACAAATAAAATGTCTAAATAAAAAACAACCCAAAGTATATATAATATATATTTTAATATTCTATCTATAATCCTATATATTTTTTTATTTAGAATTAATAATATTTGTTATTGATACCTCGGTATATATAATCCTTGATTAAACCTCTATCCCTCTAAAAGCATTGAAAATATTAGAGATTTATATAGAGTGTCTTAATTTAAACCTCTATACGACTCTCTGTAATTTAATTTTTATAATCTTGTGCAACTTTACTTCCTTCACAATATTTCATCATTCCCGCTAACCAAAGGTAGTTATCTACTTTAGCTCTTGAATTGCGTTTGGAAATTTTACAATTATTCATAAACAACTCAATCACATTCATAAAGAATGTATAATCTCTCATAGCGGTTAAAAGTGAACTTGCAGTCGGTTTATTAATATTAATTTTATTTCCGTTAGCTGTTTCATTGTATTTGATGAAAGCAGAGATAAAGTTCTCTTTCCACTTTATCATATAGTCTTTTAATAAATCAGCGACATAACGATCATAAATAGAAAACTTATCCGGATTTGAAAAATGACAGAATTTAGTGGCAAAAGAATAAATATCACGACTGTTTTTGTTTTCTTTGTTCTTCTTAAAAATATCTCTTATTTCGTTTACGGCTTGAAAATCGCCATTCTTAATATTTTCATCAAGATTTTTAATTTTAATCATATCTTCAACAACCGTATAAATATCTTGGATTCTTGTGCTATAAAAATCATTTAACAGTTTAACCTTAAAGTATGTCCAACCAAGGCATCTTTCATTATTATTTTTGTGGCTTCCAAAAATATCTTTAAGAATTTCATCATTAATCTCTGCAATTTTACCCCATTTAGATTTTAAACTATCTGAGCGATTGTTAATTCTTCCCAAAACCTCGGTGTGAAAGTCGCTTGAATATCTTTTATTCCAATATTCTTCTAACTTATCCTGATCAGGAAACTCTAAATTATATAATGTTAAATCTCTACGCATGATAATCTCCTTATTTTGGTAGTTCATTCAAAATAATAAACTTTGTGTGTGACAAAATATGTCGCATCAAAATCTGCTGTATATTCAGAGTAGCTAAAACAAGATAGTAGTCAACAATATTTTATTGGCTTCGCACAATAGATAAGAAAAACAGCAATTGTATAATCTCATATAAATTTTATGGGATTTACACAATGTTAAATGAAGAAGATTTTCTTAATGCAATTGGCAAAATTATAAGAAAACAGCGCAATAACAAAAAGCTTTCCTGTGAAAAATTAGCAGAATTAAGCAATGCTGACTATTCTTCTGTTAATCTGATTGAAAATCGCAAACAAAACCCAAGAGCTTATACCTTATATAAAATCCTTTATGCATTGGATATTGATCTCTTACAACTTATATCTGAAAAAGCAGAAGCCATTGTAAATACCAATGAGAATCTGATTAATAAAATATCTTTATTAGATGAAGCTTCTCAACAAGACCTTCTAAAATTTTTAGATTCATTTGATTTAAAAAAGAAATAATTTGCATATGTCACAAATTGTCGTACAATTACTTTACCTTAATAGAAGGAGAAGTAATCATGGCATACGAAAAGACATACGATTTACTTGATTTGGCAATATGGATGCAGTCAAACCGTGAAGGCGTCAGTTTAAATGATATTGCTGAGAAATATCACGTTTCGCGCCGTACGGCGGAACGTATGCGAGACATGATTATCACTCGATTTCCGCAAGCCGAAGAAATTATTTGCGAAAACAATCAAAAACGCTGGTACATTCCGCAAGGAACATTAAAGGATTTGATAAATTTTTCCGCCGAAGAATTATCGGTGCTAGAAACAGCTAAAGAGTTGTTTGAAAATAAGCAAATGGTTGAAAAGAGCCTTGTTCTTGATAAAGTTATAGCAAAAATTAAAGCTTGTATAAAACCGGATATAATCCGCAAAATTGAACCTGATGCCGAAGCCTTGCTTGAAGCTGAAGGCTTTATTTGTCGCCCTGGGCCAAGACTTGTGATAGATGAAAAGATTATCGCTACGATTCGCCAAGCTATTTTAGAATGTCATCAAATTAGAATTAAGTATTATAACAAGAATACAGGTAAAATCAGTACTAATACACTTAACCCTTATGGTTTTCTTTATGGTGAGCGTAATCACTACTTGGTTGCCCATCATGCTGACGGATATTATGGAAACGAAGTTCACAATTTTATTTTGAGTAATATTAGAGAAGTGGAAATATTAAACAGTGTAATTGAAAACTTGCCAGATTTTAACTTGCAGAAATATGCCGAAGAGTCATTTGGTGCTTATCACGAAGAGCCAATTGAGGTTGAATGGTTGTTTGATAAAGAAGTATCGGAAGAGGCTTCTCACTATATTTTTCACCCTACGCAAGCCATGATTAAAAATCCGGACGGAACATTAACCGTTAAATTCAGAGCCGGTGGCAGATTAGAAATGGATTGGCATCTCTACACATGGGGCAATCATGTAAAAGTCATTAAACCGGAGAATTGGTATGAATAATATAAATTTAGATTTTATAAATGAAGCTGTAAAGAATATAAATTATAATGATGTTAATTTAGAAATTGCTTGGCAAATAGAATTAATAATTTGGCTGCGACAAAAATTAGGAACAGATTATAGGGTATTACCTGAGATGCCTTTGGCTCAAAAAGACATAAAAAAAGAAATAGATATAGTAATTGAAAACATAACAACGCACCAAAAAAGTGCTATAGAATTAAAAATGCCTCTAAAGAGTGCTTATCCTAGACGAATGAGCCAAGCAATTATAGATATTGCATTTCTAGAAAACTTGAAAAAAAGTCATAGTTATTCCAAATGCTTTTTTATCATGATGACTAATAATTCCGGCTTTTGGAGCGGTAGAGAACAAGATAATTTGTATCAATATTTTCGAAAACAAGAAAATCTTACAGGTAAAATCCAGTTTCCTGAGTTTTTTACTGAGGTACAAAAAGAAATACAGCTTGATGGAATATATAAAATTGAGTGGCAAGATATATTAGAGAATTGGAAATATTTTATTTTAGAAGTGTAGATGGATAAAACATATTTAATGATAACCAACAATCAATTTAAGAGGCTATGTGAACATCATAGACTGGTTCGTATTTTAACTGATGGTAAGACACTTTATGCTTGGAATGCGGAAGAAGCAGAGCATAAAGAAGTCAGAGCTAAATTACATTTAAGTGATGAGTTTATCGGTTTTTTGTTCGAAAAAGGTGTGTTATACAGTTCTATTAATGCTGTAGGCAGACAAAACATAAAAGAAAAGCTGATACAGAATTGGTTATCTTGAGTAATTATCCATACCAAATAAGCTAAAATCACTATAAAACATACAACAAAGACACCTAAAATACTCTAAAAAAGTGGGACTATAGTGGGATAAATTTTTAATTTTATATCTTGAAATAAAAAACAAGGCTTTTAGCAAAATTGCTGAAAGCCTTTGTTTTCAAAATGGTGCGCTAGGCCGGAATCGAACCGGCACGGCCTTGCGGCCAACAGATTTTAAGTCTGCAGCGTCTACCTGTTCCGCCACAAGCGCATCTGTTATCATCAATAACAAAGAAATATATACATAGAAATTTTTATAAATGCAACATAAAACTTGTTTTTTTTACAAATTATATTAATTTTAAGATGTTGATGCATAATTTTTCTTGAGAGTTTCATCTGTTGCGGCAGTTGACAGCGTCACGGTACAGAAAAGAGCTCAAGGTTTTGAAAAGGATTAAGTTCATGACAAAAACGTTTGATATTTCTTGGCGTAGATACCTCTTGCCAAATATTCACAATGAAGGTTGGAAGTTTGTAGGCATATTTGCTGTTGCCTCTGCTGTGTTAGCAATGCTTTGGTCGCCGTTAGGTTGGATAGGATTGATTTTAACCGTGTGGTGCTTTTATTTTTTTAGAGATCCTGAACGCATAGTTCCGGAAATAGAAAATGCCGTTGTTTCTCCGGCCGATGGAATCGTTCAGATGATTGCAGATGTTGAAGGACCGGAAGAATTAGGAATGGATAAGCAGAAATATACACGTATCAGTATTTTTATGAGTGTATTTAATGTCCATGTTAACCGAGCTCCGACAGAAGGGAAAATTACAAAGGCGGTTTATGTCCCGGGTAAATTCTTGAATGCAACATTAGATAAGGCAAGCAAGGACAATGAAAGACAACTTTTGGCAATGAAAAGTAAAAATGGTCAGGAAATTGCTTTTGTACAAATAGCTGGATTAATTGCAAGACGTATTGTTTGCGATGCAGCTGCTGGGCAGGAATACAAAACAGGTGAACGTTTTGGCATGATAAGATTCGGTTCTCGTTTGGATGTTTATTTACCTTTGGGGACAAATCCTCAAGTAATATTAGGGCAGACAATGGTTGCTGGAGAAACAATTCTTGCAAATTTAGGAAATACAACTCCTGAAATTAAAGGAGTTGTAAGATAATGAATCCTCACAAAAACAAAACAATACCTTCTCAGCCGAAATATCAACTGAGTGGGTTGCCTTTCCGTAAAATTGCTCCCAACATTGTAACAATGCTTGCGCTGTGTTCTGGTGTAACCTCGATTCGTTATTCTGTACAAGAAGATTGGGTAAAAGCAGTTATATGTATTTTTTTAGCGGCTTTATTCGATGGTCTGGATGGCCGTGTAGCTCGAATGTTAAAAGGTTCAACAAAGTTTGGAGCCGAACTCGATTCTCTTTCGGATTTTGTAAGTTTTGGCGTAGCTCCTGCGATATTAATGTATCAATGGACATTATTTGATTTTCCAAGATTTGGTTGGTTTTTCTGCTTGCTCTTTTCTATCGGAATGGCAATGAGATTAGCGCGTTTTAATACAATGCTTGACGATGAACCGCAGCCAGACTATTGGCATAACTTTTTTGTAGGGGTACCGGCACCTGCAGCGGCTGCATTAGGAATTACTCCGATTCTGATATCGTTTGATTATCCTGAATTAAGTTGGTTGAACGATAATTATTTTTGCGCTGGCGTCATGTGTATTGTATCATTATTGATGGTTAGCAGAATTCCGACTATTTCAACAAAAAAATGGCGCGTCCCTTCGTTTATGTTTGTTCCTTTGATGTTGATTGTTGCATTATTTGTAACTTTTATGATTAGTAATCCATGGTTAACATTAGGAACAATGATTGCGCTTTATGCGGTATCAATTCCTATTGGGATATTATTCTTCTTACGGGCGAAGCATGAGTATGAAAAATAGGAACAAATTAAATAAAAAAACAGGGGTAAGCCCCTGTTTTTTTATCTTTTAGAAAAATAAATTTTGAAACCTTTTCTGCGTTTAATAACAATATAATTTTCATCTAGTCTATCATAATGCTTTAGAATTGTAACGTCTTTGCTTTGTAAAATTCGTGGCTTCACAGTTTTTGCATTAACCGATTTAAAAACATTCTCCACCTTGATTCCCCAATAGAAAGAGGTTAAATCTTTAAAATCGCAGACTTGAGAATAAGAAATTAAAAACACTTCAGAATTTTGAACATCAAGATAAGGATAAAGACGAGAAAGAATATGTTTGGCCTGTTCCGAATAAGTTATATTTAATGTAGGAACAAGAACTAAAGTTCCTTTTGATGTTTGTTCCAAGCGAAGAAAGGCATTAATAAAATCTCCCGGATATTTTTGTGTTATAATTTCTTGTTCGCAAAAGCTAACACGCACGGCATTATCAAAATGAGAACATCCTTTTTCTCTCATACCGGAATTAACCAAAATACCAGCATAATTTATTTTACTTGTTTTAATCGCCCATACAATTAATGTCTTGTTCCTTTTTTTAAAAGGAAATAAAACATCCTCTATCACATAAATTTGAGGTAAATTATCTGGTATAAATTGAGAAACGCAATTTCCAGTCATCAAGAGATGCAGTGCATTTTTTTGAGATTTAATAAATAAATTTTTATCCATAATAGTAAATTTTAGAAAATAAAATAATATTAAATTAGCACTTAGTTAATCTTAAACATCAAGAGTGTCAAGATAAACTTGTAAATTCCAAAAACAAATTTATATGCTGTTTAGGATTTTCTTTTATTTGCATAAGGATTATCTGTTTTTCGAACGGTAATTCGTAAAGGAATCCCTTTTAAATCAAAGACTTCACGCATGCTATTTGTTAAATAACGTAAATAAGCATCAGGAAGTCCCTCAGGATTACTTGAAAAAACGTAAAAAGAAGGGGGTCTTATTTTTGCTTGTGTAATGTAACGCAATTTAATTCTTCTCTTATTTTTTCCCAAGGGAGGAGGGTTGTTAGTTAAAATATCTTGAAACCAATTATTTAAGGGAGCCGTAGGAATACGAGTATTCCAACGTTGATAAACTTTAAAGACAGCGTTCATTAATTTATCTAACCCTTCTTTTTTCAAAGCAGAAATTGTTACGGTAGGAATACCATCAGCTTGGGTTAACGACGTTTGTAATTTATAATTAAGTCTATCCAAAGTTTCTTTTCGATTCGCAATGTCCCATTTATTAATAGCAATAATTAAAGCTCTTCCTTCATCAAGGACTTGACGAGCAATTGTTAAATCTTGTTTATCAAGAACAGCGTCAGAATCAAGAACAAGAATAACGACTTGAGCCATAAAAGCAGCATGTTTTGTACTGGCAGCAGACATTTTTTCTAAGGAATCAGATATGCGCGATTGACGTCTTAGTCCAGCAGTATCAACGATATTTATTTTATGTCCTTTCCATTGCAATAGGGAAGTAATTGCATCTCGGGTAACTCCGGCTTCATCTCCTGTAAGCATTCTATCTTCATTGAGTAACGCATTAACTAAAGTCGATTTACCAACATTGGGTCTTCCGACAATAGCTAACTGAATTGGAGAAGATGACAATTCTTGAGATAAGTCATCTGTATTTTGAATTTCTTTTGTATTCAAATGAGTCATTAAACTTGATGACTGAAACTCAACAATACTATCATACAAATCATCGAGTCCCAAACCGTGCTCGGCAGAAAAAGGGATAGGTTGTCCTAAACCGAGTTTATAAGCCTCATAAATTCCATCTTCTTGTACTTTCCCCTCGCATTTATTTGCTAATAAGATAACAGGTTTATGACTCTCTCTGACAAGAGAAGCTAAATGTTCATCATAAGGATGTAACCCTTCGCGTGCATCAAACAAAAATAAGCATATATCAGCATCTTGGATTGCTTTTTGTGTTTGCAACCACATACGATATTCAAGATTATCCGTTTTAGAAAATTCATAACCTGCGGTATCAATAATGATAAGGTCAATATCACGTAATTTAACAGAAAGTTCTCTCCTATCTCGGGTAACACCGGGTTTGTCATGAACAAGAGCAACCTTTCTTCCCGCTAAACGATTGAATAAGGTAGATTTTCCGACATTAGGACGTCCGATAATAGCAATTTTTAATGTCATAGCAAACCCTTACTACTTATAAGCAACTAATTCAGCATTATTTGTGGCGAATAAAACGGTATCATAAGCCACGACAGGAGGAACAACAACGCCATCGTCCAATTCAATGTAACCCAATATTTGTCCGCTGAAAGGAGAAATGGCAAAAGCCTGACCATTAGAAGAAGCCACAATTAAACGATATCCGGTTAACACAGGGCCTGATAAATAAACACCGCTTTTTGCCGATACATCTTCGCCAAGAGGAATTCGTGTTGCCCAAATAATTTTTCCAGATTTTTTATCAAAGGCAGCTAAATCAGCATCATTAGATAAAACGTACAAATAATTTCCGACAACCCATGGTTGATTAACACTGCTAACTTCTCTTTCCCAAATAGGAATACCTGTACGCAAATCAATAGCCATTAAAACATTATTATTTCCAACAGCATAAACAACGTTATTATCAATGACAGGATTTGCTTTAATTGTATTAATAGAAGCCAAAGAGTTTACTCTTTTCCGAGATACAAGTAAAACAGACCACAAAGGAGTGCCTGTACTTGCCTTAATAGCTCTTAATTCGCCACTGGAAAAAGCCGCAACGACAACATCATTACTTTCATCAAAAGCAGGATTTGCACCGCCGACAAGTGTTGTCGCTTCTTTAGTCGAACGATATTTCCAAAGTTCTGTACCGGTTTGCGCATTTAAAGCCGTTAATGTATTATCAATCGTTTGCACAAAGACATATCTGTCAGAAACGGTTGGAGCAATTCGGATAGGTAAACCGGCATTATAAACCCAAAGTTTATTTCCTGTCATCATATCTAAGGCAGCAACGCCGCCAAAACCGGTTGTAGCATAGATAATTTTATTATTGGCAGCTAAACCAGCTCCTTTCATGGCAACGCCACTATCATTTTTATTAAAAGGTTTTAATTTACTTTCCCAAATATTTTGACCATTATCCATACGGAAGGCTCTTACAACGGCATCGGCATCTATTGTAAAGGCAACTTTATGTTTCACAATAGGTAAAGCAATAATAAAATCTCTCTGAGAGCCTCCGACACCAAAATCGGTACTCCACAATTTTGTAATCATATCAGCACTATTAGGGTGTCCGAGGAAATGTAAGGAATTTCCGCCATTTTGTTCCCATGCAATATTTGTTTCGGGCTCGGGAAGATCAATAGAAACTTGATTGGGTAAATAATCTGGTTGTAATATTGTTTCACCATCAAGAACAGAAATACGTTCACCTTCCAAAACAATTTTGTCAGAGGAGAACATACCGCAAGCGGCCACGGAAAGGCACAAGAAGCTCAATACAATTTTTTTATTAATTAGCATAGAAGTCCCCATAGAATTAATTATTAGCTTGAGCTTCAGTAAGAACTGAAACCATATCTTGAACACGAGTACGTAAAGATTCTGATAATTCATTATTATTAAGAATATCATTATATATTTCTAAAGCATTAGAAATATTTCCTTCACGAATAGCGAGCATTGCTTTCATTTCTTTAGCAATGTTTTTCCAGCTGTTATCGCCATCAATTAATTTATTCAATAAAAATTCAACTTCTTCTTTAGGAGCATTATCAAGTTTATAAGAAGCAAGTTTAAAAATAGCAATATTTCTAAGAGAATTATTTGTATTAGAATCTTCAATTAAAGTATTTAAAACAGTAAATGCTTCATCATATTTTTCTTGTTCCAAGAGAATGTTGGCGATTTGCATTTGAGCAAGGTCTTTATACATTCCGCCGTTTTGATTTTCAATTTTTTTGAAGATATCAATACTCTCATCATATTTTCCTTGCATTTGAAGGTTATAAGCGTAAGCATAAGCATCTGACCACGTTTGAGCCTTTTTTGTTTGCCATAATTTAATGCTCTCAAAGCTGACGGCAAAAGTCAAAATAGCAATGACGGCAATAATTACAAATATTCCATATTTTTTCCAAAAGGAACGCAATTTTTCTTGTTTAAGCTCTTCATTGATTTCTTGAAATAAAATATCGTCAGAAGAAGTATCGTTTTTTATATTTTTAACCATATGCCAACCCTTTAAATTAAACTATAATAAATATTTATAGCTAAAATTATTTATTTATCCAAGTAGTATTTGCGATTGATTACCAATTTTATCCTTTGATGATATTATTGATAAGGAATTTTCGAACCCAATTTAAATCAGCAGCAGGCATTTTTTTTCCAAAGACAACAGTTTTATTCTGCGAAGTAATGGAAAGGAAAAAGCGACCGGTTGCAGGATTTTGAGTAACAACAATTGCTTCAATTTCGTTTTTATTAATTTCGTCTTTTTTAAAGTTTTTCAAAGGAAATTTGTGAACGATAACAAACTTATGTTTTTTAATAGCAATTTTATCTCTTTTAAATAAAAGATAGGTAGCGACCATAAGGATAAGAATGCTCAAGTAAGAAAAGAGTTTACTCGATAGACTTCCATCATCGGCAAAGGTCATTGTAGCTAAGACAATAATTGCTAATATAACAATGATACCCCATGAAATTTTATTATAGACATCCCATAAGATTTTAGCCATTTTAATAATTGTTTTATCTTTTTTTCTGACGACGATAACGGAATCAGGCAAGCGTTCATCGGAAACATATTCATTTTTAAATTTTTTCTCTTGAAACAGAGTTAAGATAGATTTATCCAAGTCTTCAACATTTCTTTTTACCAGTCCATTATCCGTTAAAATTAAGGCGGGAAGGTTAAGAGATTTTGCGTAATATTTCCATTTAGAACGAATATTTTTAGAGCTTGTTGAAATATATAAAGGAGCAACTTTATGAAGATTGCGATGTTTTAGTTCAATTATATATTTATTCTTATTGATAAAACCGAATTGAAAAAATTCGATTCGCATTTGAACTCCTTCATAATTTTTAATATTTTCAGAATAAACAATTTTTCTTCCGCCAAGTTTTCTATCAATGATTTGAACAATTTCTCCATTGAAACATATTTTACGATAGCGGATGTATGAAAAAAATAAAGAAGCCGTTATCCAAGCTCCGACAAGAAAAATAAGAGTATCAAATACAGAGGGGCTAAGGAATGTATCATATTTTTCACCGGTAGTGTCAGTAAAAACGACATCAAATTTACCACTTAAAAGAAAACCATTGCTAAAATCGTAAAACGCCAAGAACATTAAAGCTAAACCACAAAAAATTCCAGGTAATAATATTTTCAGAGTAATTCTGTCAGAAGCTTTACAAGGCAAATGATTTAATTTTAACTCAAAACTATGACTATAATGTTGTGCCGTTTTCATATTTTACATCCTTACAATTGAAAGCTAAACATATGGTATAATATTTTTAATTTAAAATCACTTATTATTTTATAGAAAATGTTTTTATGTTATATTAATAAAGTTCTGATAAGGTACAAGATAAAGATAACGAAACAATCAAAGGATGCGCTATGGGAAGCATTGAAATTTTTGCAAATATTTCCAACTTATCAATTACAATAGGCTCATTACTTATTTTAGGTTTATCAATTTATATGGTAAGTCAACAAAAAATAACAATAAAAAAGGGTCTGTGGTTGTTATATTCAGGTTTAGCACTTGAATTATTAACAACGGGTATCATATATAAAATTAATAAATTTTATGAACAAGGTATTGTTGAATCAATAAATACACTTGTCTTTTTAGAATTGCTTTTGTTATTGATAGCGATGCTTTTAATGGCAGTAGCAGCCACTCAAATACTGATAAATAATATTCCCAGTTTTTCCATAGCCAGTTTGTTGGGAGGCATTGGGTTAATTTCAATTATTTATTTTGTTTTTATATCTCCGAATAATGAAATGGTAATGAATATGCAACAAATATTTATTATCACGGGGTTCATTTGCATAACGGTAAGTTTCTGGTCTCAATCACATAGAAAATATAAATCCGGATATATGATAGCAAGTATCCTGTCATCTGTGGTAACCTTAATTCTTGTTATTCGTTTGACGGGAGTTAGTTTGAATATGTTAAATAGTTGGTATGTTTCTGCATTATATTACAGCGGTTTGGGAGTCGCAATTGCACTGATATATGCCGATTCGATATCAAGAAAATTAGATACGGCAAATTTAGAATTAGATAAATATAACAGACGAATAGAAGAGATTATAAAATCTTCGCCGTTTCCAATTATTATAGCCCGATTAAGTGATGATAAAATTATACTGGCCAATAACAATGCCGTAAAATTATTTGGAATAGATCCTACGGAATTAGATCGCTACAAATTAAAAGATTTTTTCGCTGATATTGACAATCGTACACTTTTAAATGAACGTTTGGAACAAGAAAAAGAAGTGCAAGATTTTGAAATTTTGGTAAAGAGTTATTCGGGAGATACGCCATTCTGGCTTTTAACGTCAGCAACAACCATCGATTACAATTATGATGTTGTTTTGTATGCCGCATTCCAAGATATTACATCACGAAAGAATAGAGAAGTATTACTCAAGAATCAAGCAACAAGAGATCCATTAACATCATTATATAACAGACGATATTTTGAAGATGAAGTGAATAAACGAATAGCAAATGCACGTTTAAATAACGGAATGTACTGTGTATTAATGACTGATGTGGATTTATTCAAGAAAGTAAACGATACCTATGGTCATAAAACAGGAGATAAAGTTTTGATCGAATTAGCCGGAGCCTGTGAAAGAGCATTACGAGATAATGATATTGTAGCACGTTACGGCGGTGAAGAATTTGTTATATATTTGGATGATGTAACAATAGAAAAGGCTAAAAATGTTGCAGAACGTTTAAGAGAAACAATAGCCAATTTAAAAGTTCCATCAGATGATGGAAGAATAGTAACATTTACGATAAGTATAGGAATTTCATCTTCAAAGGTATCAGATAACATAGATACATTAATAAAGACAGCAGATGAAGCTCTTTATAAAGCAAAACAAAATGGGCGTAATAGGGTAGAAGTATTTCATCCTTCAGATTTAAAGAATTTCAATCCAGAAACGAATACCATGCATAAAGATGAGGCCTCTAATCGGCACCCGATATTTGAGAAGGAACAATCACAAGAAGTTTCTTTACTAGATGGAATAGAAAGTAATCACATAACAGAAGGAACAAATAGTATTGAACAAAATAACAAACCCAATATAAATGTTCCGGGAGTAGATATAGAGGATTTATAAGGATGACTCAATGTCCATATACCAACTTTTGCGGAGGATGTTCAAACAGAGAAGATGTTGAAGAAACATACCAAAAAGAAAAAATAAAAAAATTCATGAACATTATATCTGGAATACAGCAAGAAAAAATAACTTATGGTTCTCCGATTTTCATAGGGGATGGGGAAAGAAGACGAGCATCATTAGCTTTCCAATATCAGCGAGGAAAAGTAATACTAGGTTTTAACCAAAAGAAAAGCAAAGAAATTGTTGATATACAAAAGTGTCTGTTAATAACAGAAAATTTAAATAATTGTATTTCATGGATTCGAAATTTGTTAGAAGAGTTATGCACGATTCCATTTACGATTAAAAGTAAAAAGAAAAAAAGAAATAAAGAAATATTGACCCAAGGGGATGTACTGATTTGTGAAGCGGAGAATGGCATAGACATTGTTTTAGAATTTGATAAAGAGCTAGATTTGGCACATCGAATGATAATTAGTGAATATGCACAAAAGAAAAATGATATTTTAAGAATTTCACATCGTTATTCCAACCAAGCGAATACAACAGAAACAATAATAGAAAAACAAGCTCCTTACATTAAAATATCTGAAGTAAACATAGAAATACCGGCAGGAGGCTTTATGCAAGCATCAAAGAAGTCGGAAAAAGCATTAAGAGAAATGGTATTAAAATATGTCGGAACATCAAATGGAAAAATTGCTGATTTGTTCTGTGGAATAGGAACTTTTTCATATCCGTTGGCAAAAGATAAAAATAATCAAATAACAGCAATAGATTCGTCGGAAAACGCGTTACAAACATTTCTTAAAAACGTAAAGAAGAACATGTTGCACAATATTGAAATTAAAAATAAAAATTTATTTAAGTATCCCCTAAGTCCGGAAGAAATAAAAAGTTTTGATATTATAATATTTGATCCTCCGAGAGCAGGAGCTCATGCTCAAATCAAAAATATAGTTCAACTGCAAACGGAAGAACGTCCTAAAAAGATTATAGGCATTTCATGCAATCCGCAAACATTTGTTACCGACGCAAATTTATTGGTACAAAATGGATATGAAATGAAAGAAATAACGATGGTTGACCAGTTTATTTATTCTCCGCATATGGAACTGGTAGCCCTGTTTGAGGAGCAGAGCATATGAACTTATTAAAACGAACGATATATTTGGGCATGTTTTTGTTAAGTATGTCCTGTACGGTACAACATGAGGAAAATATTCAAAGATGCCCGAAAATCTTTATTGCAGAAGATGGTTCTTATGCAAAAATAGTTCAACACATGGGAGCTTATCAAATTACAATAGACGGATATCATAGTGATTGTATAAATGTAAATGCCGTTCAAGATACAATGGCGGTAGTCCAGCCGGTATTTCGTATTAGACGCTTGGAAACAGGAAAAAAAGTCAATGTTCCTTTTGAGTATTACATTCAAACAGCGTATGGTACAAGAAAAGAGCGCATAGTAGCAACAATGCCGGAGTTTAAAAAAGAAATTTTATATACGAGTCAACCGGTTAAAATAGCGATTCCTTACAAATTGCGCTATGACACGGCGATAAATATAGGATTAATTGTTAATCCTCGAGCACAAATATATAATAACCAATACTTTGACAAAAATTTTGACCCGGCAGAGGAGAAATAATATGGAAAAAGACAAGATAGAAGGGAATAAAGAAAAATTAATGGCAAATGCAATACGTTTCTTAACAGTAGATGCCATAGAGAAATCAAAGTCAGGGCACCCGGGAATGCCGTTAGGCATGGCCGATGTTGCAACAGTTTTGTTTACAAAATTTTTAAAAACAAATCCTCAAGACATGAAATGGTTTGATAGAGATCGTTTTGTATTATCAGCCGGTCATGGTTCAATGCTTTTATATTCAATACTCTATTTACTAGGCAATCCGGAGATTACAATAGAAGATATAAAAAATTTTAGGCAATTAGGTTCAAAAACGGCAGGGCATCCTGAATATGGAAAAATATCAGGGATTGATACAACAACAGGACCTTTAGGACAGGGATTGAGTACGGCAGTAGGTATGGCAGTAGCAGAAAGGCACATAAATGCAAAATATGGAGATGAACTTTGTAATCACTATACCTACGTAATATGTGGCGATGGTTGTTTAATGGAAGGAATTTCGGAAGAAGCAATAGCTTTGGCAGGACATTTGAAATTAAATAAATTAATTGTTTTTTGGGATAATAATAACATTACCATAGATGGAAAAGTAACAGATTCAAATTCGACGAATCAGAGAAAACGTTTTGAAGCATGTGGGTGGAATACAATAGAGATTGACGGGCATAATCCGCAAGAAATAGAACAAGCCATAAAAGAAGCACAAAAGTCAGAATATCCGACATTAATTTCATGTAAAACAATTATAGGGTACGGAGCACCGACGAAAAGCGGAACATCAAAATGTCATGGTTCTCCGTTAGGAGCCGAAGAAGCACAAGCAATGCGTCAACAATTAAATTGGCACTATGAACCTTTTGAGATTCCCGAAGCAATAAGAAAAGCATGGTTAGAAGCAGGAAAGAAAAATCTTTCAGAATATCAAAAATGGCAAGAAGTAGCTAAAAAATCAAAAGATTTTCAATCTGAAATAAAAAATGAATTACCCAAAAACTGGGATAAAGATTTAGAAAAGTTCAAAGAGCAATGTTTGCAAGAACAAACAAAAATAGCGACCCGCAAAGCATCGGAACAGTGTTTAGAAAGAATAGTTCCCAATATACCGAAAATTATCGGAGGTTCAGCCGATTTAGCAGCATCTAATTTAACGTATGTTAAAGGCATGGAAACGATAACCAAAACAAACTATGGTGGAAATAATGTGATGTATGGAATAAGAGAACACGCAATGGGAGCTATTATGAATGGTATGGCTCTACACGGAGGCGTTATTCCTTACGGTGGAACATTCTTTGTTTTTTCAGATTATATGCGTCCATCAATGCGTCTTTCAGCATTAATGGGCTTAAGAGTCATATATGTTTTAACTCACGATTCAATAGGAGTCGGAGAAGATGGACCGACACATCAACCGATAGAGCATTTGGCGTCGTTTCGTGCTATGCCGAATATATTGGTATTTCGTCCCTGTGATGTTATTGAAACGGCAGAAGCATGGCAAATTGCTTTGCAAAGCGAACATGAACCAAGCATTTTAGCGTTAAGCCGTCAATCTTTACCGCTGTTAAGAAAAGAAGCAAAGAATAATGAAACACAAAAAGGCGGTTATATTATATCTGAAAGCGCAGAACAACGCCAAGCAACAATTTTAGCAAGCGGCTCTGAAGTATCTTTAGCAGTCGTTGCGCAAAAAGAACTAGAAAAGAAAGGAATACATACAGCCGTTGTCTCGATTCCATGTTGGGAACTATTTGATAAACAAGATGAATGTTATCGTAAACAGGTATTGGGTTGCGTTCCTAGAATTGCCGTAGAGGCAGCTTCTGGATTCGGATGGGAAAAGTATGTCGGAGATAACGGACAAATTATTTCTATGAAGGATTTTGGAGAATCGGGTCCCGCAGAACAATTATATTCTCACTTTGGAATTGACGTGGAGCATATTGTAAAGGCGGTCGAGAAAAGTATCAAATAAGAAAAAACAAAAAGGTCTGAAATAACAGACCTTTTTTATGCATTATTTACAATAAAACTCATAAAATCTCGAAAGTTTTAAAAAGAAAAATTAATTGAAGTTAAGAAAAGTATTCTTTTTATTGCTTCCAATAATAAAAGTTGGAATTTTAATATCTTTACTTTTGCTTGCGCTTTCTTTAAGAACCTTACAACTTCCATAAAAGACGGCACTTGGAGTATTTAATGGAGCAACACTTGTAAATTCAAAGTATTCTCCAGGCTCTAAAGTAGGAATTTCACCTTTAAAACCTTGAGAATTATCACAAAAGATATGACCTTTGCTGTCGGTAATATTCCAATTTTTACCAATAAGCTGTATTTTTTCAGAAGAATTATTTTCAATGCACAAATAATAACCATACACATATTTTGCAGTTTTAACGGTTTCTCTATCACTTTCATCTAATTCAACCGTTCCTGCAGAAATAACGATATCATCCGTAGCAGAAGAAACAAAATTATCTTCAATAATCATGGTGTAAACCTTTTATTAACATTTAATATAACTAAACTGTAAAAAAGCAAATAAAGATTCGCAACTAAAGTAATACTTGTTAACAGCATTATCCCCATGTATTTTAAAGAATAAAAAAAAACTTGATTTTATAAAAAAATAAGAAAATCGATTCGAATAACAAAAAAATATAAAAAAAGAAAAAGCCCGAAAACGGGCTTAAGTTAGTGGAAAGGTGAATTTTACTGAAGAGGTGGAATATTAAATTGTGCAATTTCACCGGGACTGATTTTAACGTTAGAATAACGCATATTTCCAGTTTCAATAACAAAGCGTTGCCTACCAGTTAATTGAGCTGCCAAGTCATAAAAATCACGAGCATTTAAATCTTGTCTTTGTGGATTCATTATATACAAAACACAACCTTGTGTCCTTTCCGCAATGCCACATCTAGCTCTTCCTCTTGGAACTTCAGGATTCGCAACAACACCTTGCAAACCCTGATTGACAATGGTACTTTCTGTAAAAAATAACTTAGCTAACAGGAAACCAAAAAGGAAGGCAACGACCCCAACAATTTGTACAAGCCGATTCGAAAAAAATTGAGCAGGAAGAAAAGATTTTTTTTCCGTATCAATCAAATCATTTTCACTAACAAATTGTGGAGGCTCGTTATCAATGTTTTTAAGAGAATTAATTGTTTCAGGAAGATTCGCTTGTTTTTCTTCATTCATTTCTTGTTTTTCTGATACAGACATATCCGCAATAATGCTTTTTATGTCATCCATATCATTAAAATTAATATCGTTATTTAAATTTAATGAAGATGAAGTTTCTGTTTCCGGTATATTATGAACAATAGGCCGAGTTTGCTGGTTTGAAGAATTATTTTCAGGACGAATAGGAAAAGAATTCTGCGCTTTACGCAAATCATCAGAAATATGAGGATTTGCAGGAGATAAAGGTCTTTTAACTAACTTTTTAATCGGGCGTTTTACTTTTTTTAATAAAGGCCTACCATTCGCGCTTTGAGGTTGTTGAGGAGATGGAGAATTAATATTATTATCAACCATAGCTAAAAATCCTTTATAATTGATTTTGAATATGCTGAGTAGTTTTTGCTGTTCTTATAAGACGCGGAACAACAAAAACAATAGTTTCTGATCTTGGTTTTTTAATTCCAAACACTTCGTTAGGTAAACCGATAATCATAAAGTTCTCACCAAGTTTACTTCTTATTTGAAATTGAGAAATTTCACCTTGAGTTGTATCTAAAGCAATATTTGAGAAAATCCAATTATTTTTTTCTAAAGATGCTTTTGCTGTAATAGATAAATCAGCTTCAATGGCTTGTTTATTGCCGCATTTACCGACATCAAAGCGTGAGAACCAAAGATTAGGGACAACAAAACGCCCCTCAGACACCGGAATAATAGTCGCTTGACTTCCAAGAAATTTTCTAAGACTTGCAATATTTAAATCATTTGTTGATGTTAAAACACGACCTATTACGCCTGCTTGAGCAGTATTTACAGTGCTGAAATGGAATGTGTCAAGAATGGATTGCCAATTAACATCGCCCTCGGGAGATGTTGGATAAATGCGAAATACATTAACATCATAGGCAATTAATGTTGGATTGTCTTTAAAATAATTAATTAAATCGATGATTTTGTTTCGAGTTTCAAAATCAGAAGTAAATGTAATAGAATAATCCCCCCAATCAGCAGTAATATCAGTAATACCGGAACCGCGAATAACATCAAGAAGTCCTAACATAATTGGACGAGATTTTGGAACATATAAAGTGAAGTTAGCTCTGCGGGAGATGCGCATTACTTTACGTTCAGCATCGTAAGAATAAAAGATTTCAGCGGCATCTGTAATCATCTTAACAACTTCAGAAAATTCACCTCTTAAATTTTCTCCGGAAATGCTAGCATAGGGGGCGTCCTTAGCAATTAAATGAATATCAGCTTCTTTATCAAGTTTTAAAAGAGCCTTTTCAGCCGGCATAGATTTAAAAGAAAATCCATTTACTTCGTAACGGGGAAGCATATCATTAACGCCGTTTCGGACGAGGTTAAAAGCGTTCATATTATAAGGAATAGCAGCAATAAGTTCTTGAGTATTCCAATTTACTTGACAGCGTAAAGGAGTTTCCAGATCAAGTTCTCTGGCACCTTTCGTTGTTTTGATAATATCAGGGTCATGCTGCATAATAAGATCAAGATTTTCATCCATAACGGTACTTTCTTGATAATTAGGCAATGAATCCACAGTTCCGAATTCGGAATGACAAGAGCAGCACAAAAAAATACTACATAAAACAAAAACAGTAAGAATCTGAGAAGAAAATTTTTTCATTATTTGCGTACACCTTCGGTTACTGTAGCAGAAATGTTGTTAGCATCTGAAGTATTCTGATTTTCGGCCATTAATTTATCCATTAATTGATCCATATTCATACCGGCTCCTACGGTAGGATCTTGAGCTTTGGTTGGAGTAGCACCAAGAGCTTCTTTCATCTTTTGTATTTCAGAAGCATCTTCCTTAATCATATCTGGAGAAGAATTACTACGTAATTCTTGTTGAAATTCACTAAGATTTTTATGAAAGCCAGCCATGCCACCTTTTATTTTTTGCTCAACATAGGGGTAGAGTTCTTTATGTTGAATGATATAATCGCCAACCTGACAAATTTCTTCCAGAACATCTAAAATATAGCCATAATAAGGGTATTCTTCAATGGCAATATTGCCCATACGAACGCAACGTGCGGCAATTCTTGAAATCGTGCGATCATAATAATCTTTCAGTAAAATATAATTATTTAAATTCCACAAAGCCTCCTGAGTAATAGGAGGCAAATTATTATTTTGTTCCATTCAACAACTCCTTGACTTATAATTTTAATGTAAAGGAGGCATAACTGTTTGTAAATTCTTTTGTTTAGGATTGTACACAGTATTGTTAAAAATAACAACTATTGAGCAAAGGGATCTGTATCATCAGAAGTGCTTATTCCGGAAATTTGGAATTCTGGAATTTCATCTTTTGTAAGTATTTCAGAAGATGCCGTTTGACCAGAAGAAGGTTTAGCATCGGAAACAAAAGTTTTTTCGTCAATGTGTGAAGATAAGTTTGCATCTACTTCATCAGAATTATTTGTCTCAACACTTTCATTATTTTGATATAAAGAATCAGCATCTGATTCGTTTTGAATATTCTCATCTTCTAGTTCAGATGGGGACGATTTGGTATTAGAAAGTGATTCGCTATCAAAAGATGTAGAATCTTGTGTTCTATTATCATCTTTTGTTGCCGTTTCACCTTCGGAAGAAATGACTGGACTGTCGTCGTAGGTTTCTGAAAGAGTCTCTTCATTTCCTTCAGAATTTTCATCAACGTATTCCCATTCTTGTTCCGTTTCATGAGAAGAAGTATCATCAGATTCTTCGACATATTCCCATTCCCATTCACCTTCATTTTCTTCTGAATTATTGGAAACATCATCTTGAGTATATGTCCACTCTTGTGAATTATCATTGGGAGCGTTTTCATCGACGTATTCCCATTCTTGCTCGGCTTCATGAGAAGAATTATCATCAGTTTCCTCGACATATTCCCATTCCCACTCGCCTTCATCTGCTGTATTAGGAGAAGAGTCCACTTGCACAGGATTCTCTTCGTGAAAACTATTCTCGGGAACTTCTTGCTCGACATATTCCCAATCCTGCTCAGTCTCTTGAGAAGCAGAAACATTGTTTGGTTCTTCGACATATTCCCACTCAGAAGAGTTATCGAAAACTTGATTGTCGGTATCGGCAACAGAAGAAGGACTTCCGGATAAGAATGTATTAGAATCAGCACCATGAGAAACGTCATGAAAAGTATCAACTTGAGGTGATTTTAGAGATGATTCTGTTGGTGTAAATCCCCAACTTGAATCCTCTTCTTTATCTTGCACCGCCTCAGAAGGAATATTCATAAAGTGATTTACAAATAAAGGATTAGCAGGTGAATTATTCAATAAAGGATTCTGCTGATAAAAAGGATTTTGACGCGATATAGAAGAAACTTGAGGTTTATTTTGCGGTTGGGTGGTCGCTGAAACCTCTTGTTCAGTTTTGTTTTTGTTCTTTTTTTTCTTCTTTTTTTTCTTTTTGTTAGAAGAGGTAGAATCAGTTTCAGCTTTCTGTTCTCCGTCAATATCTGCAAAGAGGTCATCTGCGGTTAAAATACCATCATCCTCTTCATCAGGAGTTTCATCAACGACTTTTTCTTGAACTAAATTATTTGTTTGTTTTTGAGAAGACGAAACAGAAGTTGCAGTTTGTTGTGGTTGAGTAGCACTTTGCTTTACAGAGTTAACAACTGCTTCCTGTTCGGAAGATGTTGGTTTGTCTTCAGGGAGATAAACAGGAGCAGGAACACCATTTTCTAAATCAGAATCTAAACTTTCAAGATTTAATTCATCATTAACGACATCGGTTCGTGAAATTTGAATACTTCGAGACACATCAAGCATTGCTTTTTGCAATTCTGTTTGCATTTCAAGGATTTTCAAATTTTCTTGTTGAAAAGATTTTAATGTATCAACAAGCATCTGTGTCGAATTAATATTACTTTCTTTTAAAACAGTAGCTAAAATATTTCCAAGATTATCAGCCGTCATAGAGGGAGCATAATGAGCAACACTTTCGTTAAATGTATCGCTATTCCCTTCATAGCTAGGATTCTCGTTTCCCTCATAAGGACGCATGCTTGCATGAGAAATAAGTTCGGCGGTGCGAATATTAGCGTCTGCAAATAACTCTGCCATTTTTAAATGAGATTCGCTAAGGGTTTCAGCAAATTCACGATTTTCAAGATAGCGTGCATCAGCATTTTCTTTAATAGCTTTCGTTATAATTTGAACCAAATCATCTTTTAGTGATTCATCAGCAACAATTTTGAGAGTATCTGTTCCAGAAAAAGTATTGTTTGATATTTTTCTTTCAATAGATTTTTGAATTTCATTTAAAGTTTCTGTAGGTAATTGGGATATGTCAATGGTCGTCTGATTTTCTTTAATTTCCTGAAAATCTTTTTTTAAGCGATTCATTTCTTTTCGGAGTTGTGTTGTAATCGCATCAAATTCTTGACTATTAACATCAGAAATTGAGCTGGATTGTTGTATTTGAGCTTGAGCTTCAGCCAGAGCACTAGCCAAAATTTTAGCTTTTGAAATTTCATCATTAATTTCAGGGGAAGTAGCAATAATCTTCGCCTGAGTTTTTTTCATACCGGCATTTTGTTCAAGGTTATTAACATATTCTTGTAAAACAGAACCTCCCGGCAAAGAAGCAAAAGTACCTTTAACCGCGGATGATTGATTTAGCAAAAGTTCATCAAATTCTTTTCTTTTTGCAGGAGTAAAAATATGGAGTTGTCTGAAAATATTTAAAAAACGCTGAGCGGCAATAACAGGATCTTCTTCCCCGCCATGCTTATTAAAAATCTGAGTAAATTCAGCGTTTTTCTCTAAATCACTTTCAGCCACTTTTAGCCTGCTTCAAACAAAATGGATACATTGATATCTAGATAAAGGTTATATTACAAAAATGTTGTAAATTTCAAGTTAACAAATAGAAAGAAATAAAAAAAACTCTGCAAAGCAGAGTTTTTTTGAATTAAGATTAATTAAAGATAAATAGCAACAACTTTATGAATTTTATTTAAGTCGTCATTTCCAATCTCAATTCGTTCATCCGGATTCCAACGCAATCCATAGAGTTTTCCTTCTTCATCCTCACGAATACTTAAAATCTTTGCTTCGTTAGGAGCAGAATAATAAACAGCAATATCTCCAACACTAACAACATCAGTAGGATCAACAAAAAGAATAGAGCGTGTAGGTAGCAAACTTCCTAAACGTCTTGTGCAAAGATTAACGGCATAAACGTCTTTTTTGTTGCTTAATTGAGGAGGACAATCAATTTTTTTAGATTCGTTTTCAGTATCAATAATAACATCACCATCTTTGCCGGCAGTTCCATAAACAGATATCTTAGAATATTCAGGAGTCGTAACAGCAAACGAAGCGATTGCGCCACGAGGTGTTGAGAGTAATTTATATTTAGCATCATTACGTTGAATAATTTCTTCCAACATACCTTTATCATCAAGACTTTTAATTTCTTCTTTTAAATCCTCAGGAGTCATACTGAGAGCTTTTGCAATATTTTTAAATTCTTTATCGGAAACTTCTCTTTGTCCCATTTCAATACGGTGATAAACAGACAAAGTCATATCCGAACTTTCTGCAACTTCAATAAGAGTAAGATTTTTTTCGTTTCTGATTTGTCTTAAACCAGCACCAAGAGTTTTTAAACCGCTTTTTTCATTAATTTTGTTACGACGTTCTTGCTCTCTACGCCAAGATTGAACGACTTCCAACTGAGAATTTTGTTCGTTAACGAACAGATCTTGTAGAGGGCAGTCCAAAAATTCGGCAACACGCACCAACTGTTCTTGGTCAACTCTTCTGTAACCTTTTTCTATTTTAGAAATAGCAGACAAGCTGACAGCCAAATGATCAGCTAATTCTTGCATTGAACGTCCGCGAAGTCTTCGATACATTCTAATTTGGTTTGGGAAAATGATTTCTTCCATGATACTAACCTCACATTATTAAAGATAATAAGATTACTTCAAACAGTAATTACCTTTATAATAATCAGCCGTTTTAAGAAATCAAGAAAATATAGTCCAAAAAAGACAATTTGTGTACAAATTAAAAATTTATCTAAAATTTTGTAAAGGAGAAGAATCACCATAATTAGCTATCTGACTCGTAAAAGCGTTAATATCCTCATCAGAGAACAAAATTTGGCTATCAGGAATTCCTCTTGCAAATTGTCCCAGACTATTCAATCCTCGTCCATAGCGATTATGATAAAATTTTGAAAAAGAGAAGTCATTTCTAATAGAATTTTGGTTGACTTGCCCATTTTCATATTGGTAACGTGATACCTTATTTAAAATTCCATCTGAAGAATACTTAACGGCATTTTGATTAAAGGCAGATATTGTTTCGAGTTCTGTTAAGATTCTCTGATTATTATCACCGAATGTCATAGACATATTTGTAGAAGAGCCATCATTATTTTTCTGAATGAGAGTAAAGACTTTTCTTCCTTTTTGATCAATAGAAGTAGATAAAGAGCGAGAAGCAAAATCTTTTGTAAGATCAGGGATGTTTTCAAATCTTTCCTTAACGAGTTGATTTATTAAAGCCAAATTCAATGTATCATCATCGAAGCCGGAATTTTGCATAATGTTATTGAAAGCGATTTGGTTAATAGAACCGTCTTGATTAATCAAATGTTTTCCGGCTGCAGTCATCATTTCGGTTTGTTGGTTAATAATTTCACCATTTTTATTTCGTTTAATGGTCGATTTAATCCATCCATCGTTAGAAGTCATTACCGAAGAACCGTCTTTTTTGGTTTTAGTAATATTAAGAACAGAATGCCCTTTTGCATTTTTGGTAGTTGTTTTGGTAATAACATTGCCAAAAATATCTTTATAAGAATAACTGCTGCCATCTTTATTAACGGTAAATTTACGCCCGAAAGAATTACGATAAGATAAAGTACCATCGGCATTAAGTGTTCCTTTTTGTGTCGCATTTTTCACACGATTCCGCATATTTCGAGTTTGAGTAGCTTGCTTAATATCATTATACTTTTCACTAACCGTTTCTTTAATAGCACCGGCACCTTTAGAAACGGTTTTTAATCCAACACTAGCAGTTTTATTCGCAACGGCACGAACTCCGCTTGCAGCTAAAGTACCGACAGAAGAACCAATAGAAGACACCTTAATACCGCTAGCAAATTTACCGGCTAATTTTTGAGCTTCGCCGAGTACGGCCCAGCCTAAGAGAAGAATAAATATAATTTTGAGTAAGTTGATACTCCACCAAGCCAAAGAGGACAGAATAACATTAAAATCTAATCCCGAACCTGCATTTACAAGAGATTGATTGAATGCATCCGCGGTAATTGAATCAAGAGCTTTGAGCAAAATAGCTATGACAATGGAAAGAAAGACAAAAGTAAACATTGCATTCATAAAAGTGTTCCACACTTTGCCAACAAACATTTGTTTTGTGTATTTAAAGGCATAAGCACCGATTGCAACAGGAAGCAAGGCGGATGCGATACACATTTGCAAAACGGCATCAACAAGTAACCAAGGATAAATAAGCATAAATAACCAAGCAGAGATCCAAAGTAAAACGCCGGTAATAACATAGCCGAGATGAGGAAAGATAAAGGCGACTTTTTTAATATATAAGCCAACACAAATAGATGACGAGCCAACAGCCATAAGGTCTAAAATTTTTCCTTGAATGGCATCAATAATGCAAATAATGTTTGTTCCCATACTTTCAGGAAGTCCGCCGCCATTTTCAGCCGTCAAAATACCATTAAGACTTTCGGGATTACAAGTTTCTCCATTAGCACTAGTCATAACAAGTTTTCCTAATTCCATTCCGGTATTAAAAATCGGCTCAAGAACAATACTGAGAAAATAGTTGCTATCTGTTTTTAAAAGAACCAAAACAACAATAACAACAAAGATTTGGTTTGCTAATAATTTTACTAAATTTCGAGGATCTTTAGATTCGAAAGAAGAGATATAAGACAAAATTGTCATGGCAATCCACAAAGCAGTTCCGATGATTACCAAGCTAACAATACCATTGACTAAAACATCATAAGCCCCTTTAACCATAATACTGGCTGTATTAAAGAGAACTTTGAAAACATCACAAAAGATACAGGATTTAAAAGAGTTTCGATAATTGCTGACAGAACAATCACGATTCGATGCAGAAGCTGCAATAGCATTTGCAGCATCTTGAGCGCTGGAGTTAACGACAGTAGGTTTATTATTTTGCTGTTTTTTAGGAGTAGTTCCCATTTCTTCAGAAGAACACAAACGCATTCCTGTTAAATCAATAGCAATTTCATCGGGAGTCATGCCATAATATTTTGACCCCGGAATTTCTGATTGTTTAATAGCATCACGCAAGTGAGCAGATAATAAAGTCCGTTCTACATCTTGTTCTGCTCTATTCTTTGCAGCGTTATATGTTGAGTCATTTCCGCTGTTCAAATAATTTTTATAGCCCATGGTTCGAATAATCGCAGCTTCTTTGATGACATCGTCGCGATGGCTATTTAAATCAGTTGTATATTTCTGGACAAGAGAATTAATCATATTTTTACATAAAGTCGGTGAAGCAACTGCGGCCGAAGCGAATGTCATTTTGAGTTCCGGAGAAAGGGTTTCCCAATTAACATTTGCCTGTTGAGCATAACGCATTGCGTAGTCTTCGACATATGCTTTATAGTTAACATCGTATTGTAAATTAAAGAAATCTTTATTAGAGCCCAAACTTTCCCAAGCAGAACGGAAAGCGGCATTCTCATTAGGGTATGCTTGGTCATTACAGGCATATTTAATTGTTGTATCTAAATCATTTCCTTGAGAAAGTTTTGCAAACAAATCAGGGTATTCAGATTGTAGGCGAGTCATAAAAGTTCGAAAGCTACCAAAACTACCATCAGATACTTTACCTCCTGCGGTGGAACCACAAGCCATTTGTACAAAGCCATAGGAGCAGCCACCGTTATCTTTTCCTTCTGTAACACCATTACCATAGCAGCCATTATATTTAGAATACCAGTTTGTTTTACCGGCATCTCTACCCGATTCTCCTGTCGCTGCCAAGAGTAAAAGATTATCTTCGGGATACATATCAACACAATCATCGGAAGCCATTGCTTGGTCATATTTTGTTTCTTCTTCAGATTTTTCTTCAGGGGCATTTTCTTCAGGTTTTTGACAGGATTGTGGATTCTCATCACAATTTCTACATTGTTCAGCATCATAATTGATTTGGTTTTGATTTTGATAGAAAACATTAGAGCTTTTTTGCTCACATAAACTTTGAATTTCATTACAGAGAGGATTTAAGACCGGATTAGAATTTGAATTTAGTGCATTTCCATCTCTCATTTCAAAATGCAGGTGAGCCGGATAGCCATTTTCGATAATTTTCCCATTTTTACAATCAGAACCTCCAGAGTAACCTATAATGTCACCTTTTTTTACGGGAGTTCCGTAATCAACATTAATTTTAGACAAATGCATATAAATAGAGGTATATTCATTGGCTCCTGAAGAAGATAATGATTTTCCAGATTCTGATTTTTGATGAACAATTTTTACCGCACGTCCACCACCAGAAAGACAATTAATTCCATAAGCAATACCATCAGCAGCAGCTGTAACCGGAGTTCCGACAGTTACGGCATAATCAATAGCGTTATGATTTCTTTTATTTGAATATCCTTTATCGCGGTAACATAAATCTTCTGAAATTCTATCTACATTTCCATCAACAGGTATCGTGTTAATACAAGTTTTTGCGTTTTGGTTTTGAACGCATTGAACGGAAATATCATTACGTTTTTCGTTTCTATTAGGACAATCAATAGAAATTCCCTGTTTCCCATTAGCTTTTGTTGTATAGTCCGGTGTGCAATTATTATAATTATTTGTTGTTGATGCAGATGTTGTTGTTGATGTTGGAGCTGATGGTTGATACTGAGGAATATTATTTTCCCAATCTACTTGCGCTGAAACTGAAGAAACAGACAAGAAAACCAATATACTGAAACAAGTTCCAGTAATTAATTTTTTGATAAATATTTTATTTAATAATCGCATCGTGTTTCCTCGAATAATTTTTCCTTAAAAATTGTTATTTATTTTTATGAAATTTGCTTGTAACAAAACGTACAGCTCTCCCTAAAGTGGCATCGGCAGTTTTGTTAATAGCTTTACCCGCAACATTTGTAACCGCTCCTCCAACTGTTTTAGCCCCGCCTACAGTAATTTTTTTTGCGATATCTGTCATTCGCGTCATTTCGCTATGCATAGGAGAAGCACTAGCTAATAAACCACCACCGAAGAATTTATTAACATAATTAGAAATAGTGGATGAAATTAATTTTAACGAATACAAATAAGCAAATAGAATCAAGAAAAAATAAGGTCCTGTTATATCAAAAGTATCTGATACCCATTGAGTATCTCCTTGTTCTATTTTTTCTTTGAGAAGTGTGACATCACGTAATGCTGTACTAATCATAAGCATACCGTATGAAGTGGTAATAGCTAAAAAAGCAAAAGTAGCAGCTGAAGTAAGCATGGTTTTAATACATACTTTGACTTTTCCCGATGTTACGGAAAAGGGCCATAAAGCCATGACAATAGGAAAGGCAAGAATCGCCAAGCCTATTTTGAAAGAAATATCAAGTAAATAATAACCGACAGATAAAACGAGCATAAAACCGGCAAACCAAATAGCTGCGCCACACAACCAAATCCAAAAATT
Source organism: uncultured Alphaproteobacteria bacterium (assembly GCA_944390275.1). Classification (GTDB taxonomy): domain Bacteria; phylum Pseudomonadota; class Alphaproteobacteria; order RF32; family CAG-239; genus HGM16780. Next base: position 7,407 of record CALXPL010000001.1, on the reverse strand, counting down.
AGGTAATACGATGTGATAACCTAAAATAGTAATATTTGTCCAAGCTCCGGCATGTGTTGAATGACAAGTAAGAGCATGACCGATAACCAAATTGTCGGAAGCAACTCTGTCAAGACTTTCCGTAAATCCCATGATTTTGTTAAGCATATCAGCAGAAAAATATTCGACACCGGAATAAGTATAGTCTGGAGAAGGTGTCATACTTATTATGTCATTAATAGAATTTAGCAAAGCAGTCCCAAAATCAGCACCGGCAGTTAAGATAGGGGTAATTACATAAATAATAAAGACATCAACACCGGATTGAATAATAACATAAGCGACCATAATTTTGAAGGCTTGAACAAGAAGTGTATTTACTAAACTTGCAGGTTCAAGACTTGAAAAAGAAGATAAGGTTCTCAGCCCCCAAAATGCTAACCAAATCAACGTTGCAATTAATAAAACTTGAACAGCCGCTTCACGACACAAATCATTAACCTTTGAACAAGCCTCAATAAATTTTTCAAGTAATGTTTTGATGACGATGCATGAATAACATGAAGATTTGTATTTTTTTTCCATGTCAGCAACACGACAAGCCTCATTAGAAATTTTATCATAAGAATTTTGAGGAACTTTTTGCCCCAAAACAGATTCAGAAAATTCTGTTGTTCCATCAGTATTGTAAGTAGTTGTTTGCTTATACCCGGTAGTAATCATTGTGTGTTGCATTCCGGAAGTTCCGCTTCCGTCTTTTGCTAAATACCAATCAGATCCTTCTTTCCCCGGAACAAAACATTCGTACTTTGTAATGAGGTGAACTTGTCCAGGGGTTGATCCGGTAGAACTTACGGACGCTTGTGTTGTATCAGAGCGATAACAACTTTGTCCTTGAGCACATCCACGAGGATGTTTCTCACCACAAGGAATATATTTACCGGAGGCTATACCTTCATTGATATCATCACGATTCTTTTGTTCGGATTCGTCATATTCTTTTTTAGCCTGATTAAATTCATCAAGAAGTTGATTATATTTTTCTTTGACATCAGGATGAGCATTCATAAAACTGTCAAATTTCTTTTTAAATTCTTGTTCAGAATCTCCGCCCCAACCAAAAATAAATCCCGTATCTCTTTCAATACTGTCTTCATTTTGAGGAAATTGTTTTTTTAGTTGTTTACAATAATTATTAATATTAGTTAAGGCTTGTTTTGCCTTTTGTTTGCTTTCTTTTTGATAATCGGTGTCATAATCGAAAATTTCAAATGTTGTATCAATTTTATTTGAATTATAACCACAAGAAACACCGTTAAAAGCAGGAGTGTTTGCATAAGAAAAATTCGCATTTAGGCACAAGACGCAAAGAAGGGAAAGAATAATATAAATTATTCTTGCAGTTTGAGAAAATATGTTATTTATAGTCATCATATTTAATCCTCAACCAATATTAAAAAACATCCCCTTTTTACTTATAATAATTTATTTAAGTTTTTTTAGTTACTTTCCCAGCTACTTTTCCCGCAACTTTTACTCCTGATTTAAAGAAACGCACGGCAAAGAACTTTAAGAGCATTGCACCGGCTTTTCCGGCTCGTTTTTGGAAGTTAGCACTAGAATCCCCGCCGACAAAGGTATCTGTTAGTTCAGCAGCAATAGTCATTGTTGATACAATTAAAAAGGCCAAAAGTAACAGACAAAGGAATGGAATACTCAATTCTTTAAAACTTTGACTGACTTCATTTATATCACTACTAGTCAAACCTAAGGCAGGAGATTTCATTATTTCTTCCATAGCTAACAAAGCAACGGCAATCATAATGGCAACAAACATCATATAAGCAGCAGAGTTTAACATGGTAACAAAACCAAAGTTAGCCCAAGATCGAGTTTGTTTAAAGGCATAGGCCAGAATTAAAGCCGGAAGAATAGTAACAACAATAGTAAAACGAAAGAGCGTATCAACGAGATAGAAGACAAAGCTGATTTTTATAAATGTAAAAATAAGAAAGATTCCTAACCCTAAGAGAAAAGCAAAAATCCCATTGTCAAATAAAGTCTTAAAAGACAAAGAAAATCCAATGCTCAAGCGTTCATTAATAGCACAAGCAATACACTTCATCATATCAATGGGGGCTTGAGGAAAAGAATCAAGAGCATCACTAGTTACAAGTTGTTCAGGAACACAACGCACCGGTTCGCCATATTTAAGAATTTCTCCTAAGAAAGGAAAATTTGTAACGCCGCTTTCTTCGCTTGCTCCGGCAGCATTAAGCATTTCGCCGGCAAATTCCAAAAAAGCATAGTAAATAGGAAAAATAACTTTATTAAGAATAAAAATTAAACCACTATCAGAACTAGCTAAGATTCCGCACACAAAACAAAGAAACAGTTGTTTTAAAACTTCTTTCCAGACTTCGGCAACATTTTCTTCTTGAAAAGAACCAAGGTGTTTCAACAAGCGAAAAGAAAACCATACGGAAAAGGCAACCATCATAAGTGTCAAAGCTCCGGTTGTCATTTCTTTGTAAAGTCCTAAAGAAATCGCCCCCATTTGTTCATACATGATTTCTAAAATTCCGCTTTGCCAACATTGTCGTTGCTCTTGAGCTAATTCGGAAGGAGATTTTGAACCGGCACCATCAGAATTCATAGGAGTTACGGAAAGAGTTTCGCTTCCTGTTCCAGAATTAGAAGAAGATTCCGTACCATTGCAAGCAGTCAACAAGAAACATACTGAAAATAAAATCATCAGTATTTTTAAAAAGTTAAGTATGTTCCCAGACCGCTTCATTATCTTTCCTAAGAGTTATTGTTAAAACGAGGGTCAATACGCAAAATGTTGTCAAGGTTATTTTTTATTTCATTAATTCTTCCTAAAGCAACAGTTCTTGCGTTCGTTTCATTAAATTGTTGCCCACCTTTTAAGGATAAATAACGTTGTTGCGCAACATAAGTATTAACGGCATCATTATTTACCGACTGCTGAAGCAAATTTTCATTTTTACTGGCTTGGAGGTGAGCTTGTCCAAGAGCTATAACTTTTGCTTCAGCTGCTTGTGCAATTTGTTGTAAAGCAGCAGCTTGAGGAGTTCCAGCGGCATTGGTTGCCCGTTGTCGGGCCTGAGAGGCTTCGGCTTGAGCTTGTTGTAAGGCAGCAAGAGCTTGCGATGTTTTATTTTTTGCGTCCTCCAATTCTCGAAGATGAGTAGCATAGCTTCGTAAATTTTGTTCAGCTTCTTGCTGAGCTCCTTGAGGGGTGTTAGGAGTATTAGGTTGACGAGAATTTGTTGTGCTATCGGGAGGATTACCGCCCGGAGGAGGATTGCCACCCGGAGGAGGATTACCGCCCGGAGGAGGATTGCCACCCGGAGGAGGATTACCGCCTGGAGGAGGATTGCCACCCGGAGGAGTAATAACACCAAGAGGGGAGGTAAGGGTATTGAGAACAGCGGAAGAGGAAGTTTGCGGTGAATTTGTAGTTTTTTTAGCGGCTTTCCCACCGAATTTACCAAGACGGAACATGCGACCAACAGAGCCGAAAAGTTTATCTTTTCCTTTATTATATAAAGCAGTAGCCCCAACGACGCGAGAAGCAGTTTTCATAGCTCCAAGACCTAAGCCTGTGACCCCGCCAATTCCTTCACCTTTAGTTCCGACAGCTAGTCCTTTCGCACCACTTGCAGCTAAAGTACCAATACTAGCACCAATTTTGCCATCACCTCCGCCACCGGCAAATGTAGCAGCGAGATCTGTAGCCTGAGATGAAATTTTAAAACCGAAAAGACAACAAGCTAACAAGACTAAGAAGCCAGAAAAGCCAATGTCAAGAAGTTCTTGTAAATAAGTAATATTATCGCCTGATATAGCACTTTTAATTTGATCCATTCCTCCTTTACCACCGGTTAAAGACATCATAATAAGCTGAATATTAATGCTGACAACCAATCCCATCATAACATAGGTAAAAAAGGTATTTAAAAACATAGTCCAACCTTGTTTTGTATAACCGGAAGTAACTTTAAATGGCCAACAAGCAATAAGAAAAGGCATAAGAGCACCAATGATACCTAATCGAACCGTAGCATCAATTAAATAAAAGGCAAAGGCCAGAGAAATTAAAATAGCAAACCCCCAGATAATAAGTCCTTGAAAGAACATGCCAAAATCCCAGATAGCATTTTCCAAAATAGTAACACTACCCAATGATGCGGCACCAGCATTTCGAGCAACACACATTAATGAAGAGCCAATACTTTGAGCTTGTGCAATTTCAGCTTGTACAGAACGAATAAAACAATCCAGTTTAACATACAAATATTGAGGGATAAGACCGGAAGCAATATTCATTTCTTTAACTTGTGCTTGAATATTTGCTTGAATAGCACACCATTCCGTATATCCGCTTCCTTTTTCAAACAAAAGAGCCGAACCGAATTCTAATCCTGCGGATAAAACAGGACCAACAACCAAATTGTAAATGTAAACGCCGTTAGAAAGTAAAATAAAGGCCACAATAACTTTAAATGCTTGAATAAAGATTTCATTAGTAAATTTAGGAGCATCTTGTTTTGTAAAAGCACTAACATATTTGAGAACTAAAAAAGCAATAAAAATAGCAAAGCCCAGAACCATAACATAGGACAAAGAATTTGCGAGTATTTGAAAAGAATTAGTTGCCATAGTCTGAGCGGCATTAAAGATTGTTAAAAAGAGAGGACAGAAAATACAACTTTTTGTTTCAGCAAGTTTTGCAGGTAAAGGAATACACCCTTTTGTAACGCCGCCCACAGTTTGATATTGGTCGTTTGAACCAATTCCAATAGCTTGCATTCCTTGAGAAAGATAAGATTGATCTTTTTTTATAAAATAAGTCGTATTTCCATTTTCATCAATATATTTATAAACCGTGTCTTCATCGGAGACAGTATCGTACATAGCCAAACCTTTTAGAGCTTCTGTAACATGTTTAGCCGGTTCCATAGCTTCTTCAGCAAGTTTTAGTAAATCATCTTTATATTTTTGATAATTTTCGCCACCGCTTTCAATAATATTTTTATATCGTTCGATAGCTCCAACTTTATCATTTCCAAACTCTAGGATTCCGGCAAGCATAGAGTTAAAAGCCTCACCAAGCTGTTCGGTAAGACTATCCCAATTAGTTAATGTCTTCCACAATGTTTTTACGGCAGAAGGAACACCGTCCGTAACAGCACCGCTGATAGCTTTCCAATTATTACCGTCTATTGCACCGGATTCGATATATTTATGAACATTACCGCCGATATGAGCAACTTTTAAGGCGTTTTCCAATTTATCTCTTGCAGTTTCATATTTGTCATTCCATTGATCATATTCGTCTTGGTATTTTTGCTTGCTTGCATTAATATCAGCAGCGCTTGCGGTTTCTGTAGCAATAAAACCTTTAACTTCATAAGGGCTGATAGGTCCTGAGGTGTTAGTTGTCTGAGCAAAAGAATCAGAAATGAAAAATATCCCCGCAATAAGGAAAAGCAGGGCAAGAGAGTTGCAAATTTTAATTAATTTTTTCATCGTTATTTTCCATTCCATGGATTACCCAAAATTTTAATAGCTAAAATAAAAAGAATAATAATAGTTCCACAAGCAGTCCATAAAACAGTTTTACTTGTAAAAAAATCAAAAAAACCAAGAGCATATAAAATAATTAAGATAAAGATTAATAAAAAATTTATCAATACAGATTTCATAAAACTCTCCAATATATAATATCATAAAATTGCATAAAATTATGTTACAGTTTTTTGATTTTTTTAGCGAAACTTTCCATTTTTTATAAAATTAAGACTTGCGTTAACAATTTTTTTATTTTTCAACGGATTCCAATGATTATTGAGAATAAATACAGTTTCTTTTACTTTATTCCATAAGGAAGAATCAGATGTATTAAAATAATTTTTTATAAAATTAGGGAATAAACGAAGCATTCCCCAATCATCATTGTCATGAGTAGTAATAACTCCAATTTCCATTTTAGGAAAAATAGGATTATTTTTTAAAGAAGAAACACAACAAGCTTCTCTTAACATAGGGCCGAATAACCAACGAAAAACGCGATATTTATAAAGCATTTTTGCAAAAGAGTTTCCTTGAAAAGGAGGATTAATTAAAACAGCACGACGGCATTTTAAATTTTTTTTCCAAGGTTCGGAAGGATTTTGTTCAAGTAAATTTTTTAAAATAAAGCCTCCCATTCCATTAGTAATGAAAGAGATTTCATGAACATCTTCAAGATGATTTAAAAAGAAATTTAATTGTTTTGTATGAGAATCAACGCTTTTGCGAGTAGAAGGATAATTAATAGCCGCGGCTAAGAATCCCCTTTTCAGAGCTTCTCGCCATAAAGGTTTAAAAATATTTTTAGTTTCGGACAATCCATGGAGCATAATAATCATATGTCCTTTTTGCCGAGCAAGTTGATACATTTCAATATAAGAAACAAAGGCTTGTCGGCATTCACCAAAACTACCACGGTAACGGCAAATATCCCAAGGGTCGAGAAGACGAAATTCTTGAGTTTTATAGTGTCTTTGGATTCGCCACTTTTGATAAAAGAAAACATCTTCCCAAAATTGTCCGCCACCAAAAGTAAAAAAATTAAATGACATTATTTTATCCTTTTTTCAACATTCATATTTGGAATAGCAGTTAAAGTAACTAAAGAAGAATCGGAGGAATCCATTTCAATAAGGATTTGCACAGCGCGAGCTCCGCGAATATAAGTCATATGACTGACTCGAGCGCGGACAGTAGCTACTTCGACCCAGTTGAGCTTAGGCATTTCAGACATATAAAAATCAAAGACTTCGCTGGGAGTATAAGGAGCCGTAAATACTAAACTTCCGATCCAATTTTCACCACTTCCCAGAGCTTTAGTGTCATCAAGGTCAATATAAGCCTGAGTTGGAAAAGGAATATCAGGGAAATTAGCGAAGGCAGGAGGAATGGCAGAACCGTCAATTCCGGTAATAGGAGTCTTTTCTTTAGAGCAAGAAGACAAACAAAAAAGGCAACACAAAATAAATAAAAAGTACTTAGGCATCATAAACCTCAAAAATATTATAACAATTTAAAACAATATAGAACGAGTAAGGTTAAAAAAGTGAAAATATTTTAAAGAAATTTTTTACATAAGAATCAGAAGGTTATAAAAAAAAGAAAAAAAAGTTTAAATTTTTTGATTTTTTATGTTGACAAGAAGTGATTAGTGTTCTATAAACCTGCTCACCGGCCGATGATAACGGCTGATAGTTATAAAGAAGTAGTGAATAAGGAGAGGGGATACGCAGACGGTATATTAAGAAGATAAGAAGTCTGTGATATTTCTAAAGGAACCAAGAAAATTCTTTTGAAGAAAGTAAGACAGACAGGATGAGCAATCATTTA